>OZ242361.1:4800000-6581315 GCA_965208845.1 Candidatus Latescibacterota bacterium
TCGCCATTTTTGATGCGGTCGGCCAGTTCTACTTCGCGTTCTCTCGAAAGGGGCGTGGACTCAGCAATATCGTCGAAATAGAGTCTCAAGGTGTTTTCTTCATCGTGCAGATTGTGCATAGAGCCTCTCACCTTTGACGTATAAAGGGGCTACTTTGCCCCTCACCACCGCACCAAAATCTCGGTACGCATGGTAAGCGTAGCATAAGTATTGGCGAAACTAACTGATTATACATAAGGAGCAGCGCCGCGTCAAGTCGTTTGCAAGGCCTTAAGCGAGACGGCGGTATTCGCCTGCCTCGTCCCAATCCACTAAGCTACGGCCGTTTAGATCCCAGACCACTTGGCCTGCTCTCAGCGTTAGCTCGCATTCGAGTTTTTGCCGGCCCCGCATACGTGCCCGACCCGAATCAACAAAGGCAAAATCCCCTTCGTGCAGGGCGAAAGCCGCTAGGTCGGCTTCGGTCCCAACGCTGAGGTGGCCTAGCTGGGGATGCCTGATTACCTCGGCCGGTTTGTGTGTCGAGCGATAGACAACCTCTTGGAGAGGCATGCCGAGGCTCAGGAATTTGGACATAGTTATGGGCATGGTGGCGTTGGGCAGCATGCGGCTGGACTTGTGTAGGTCTGTGCTGATGGTATCCGGGGGGAAATTTTGGGCCATGGCAGGCACGGCAATGCGAAACCAAAAGGAGCCGCCGCCGTGGCCCGTGTCAAAGACGATGCCGCGCTGTCGGGCTTGGCGCACATAGTCTGCGACTTTTTTGTCCTCGTCGAGTAGGGGGATGTGGGCGGCGTAGAGGTGGGTGTGGATGTCCCCTGGACTCATGCGCTCGAGCAATTCCTCGTACGTGCGGGTGGGTCGGGGGGCAAAGTCGATCATGGCGATAGAATCGCTTTGTCGAGCCGCCTCGATCGCGCCACCTGCCGACTCCCAACCTGGGCCGCCGAAGTGGGCCGACTTAGCGCCGACGACGTGCTCACGGTACTGCTCAATCGCTGCGGCGCAGAGCATGGGATCCATTTCGCTGACGTCTTGTTCGGGAGCGCCGATCATGCCAGCGCCGACGATATTGACAAAGGCCAAGACGCGGGTCTGGGCGGGGTCGATGATGGTGCGCTTGAAATCGGCCATATCCTTCCATCCAGCCCCGCCTGTATCTACTACGGTGGTCACGCCGTAGGGCAGGGCGTGCTGGTCGGGGAAGAGCCAGCCTCCATACCCCCCATAGACGTGGACGTGGATATCGATTAAGCCCGGGGTGACATAGAGACCGGACACGTTGACGACCTTTGCAGACCTGCACTCGATTCGGTCGGCGACCGCAGCGACTAGCCCGTCCTTGATGGCAATATCGGCTGGTCCGTTGAGGTCGTTTTTTGGATCAATTAGATGCCCCCCTTGGATGATGAGATCAAAGTCGCTGCTCATAATGGCCGTCCTTTCGCTCGTGGGTCGCGTGTTGGAAGCACCGTAGGATAATCAGCAGGCCAAGGGGAGGTCAATGGCTGGCCGCGAATTGCATAGGGCGCATTTTTTGGGCAGATTATTAAGATTTGCTGTATCCTCCGCCTTGATGAACCAGAAAAAGAAGGATTTTAGCTGGATATGACGGACAAGACCTACCCCAAGTTGATTTTACAGGTTATAGGTAGCTTTCCACGTACGACAGACGAAATCTGCGATCTAGTCAAGCAGAAAAGAGGGGCCGACTTCAATGAGCACTCTTGCAGGGAGGCACTCTCTACAATGGGCAAGAAAGGCTTACTGGAAAATCCAGCACGGGGGGTATGGGTAATAGCGGCGAATATCGCCCCGAGAGAAGAAGTGGAAAATTTAAGCGAAAGCGACGAGGATCGCCCGAGAGAAGAAGTGGAAAATTTAAGCGGATTCCCTGAAGGGGCAAAGACGGAGATTACGGTCAATCGCTATGAACGAGATCGGCGCAATAGAAAAGCCGCCATCGATTTTCATGGGATCGCTTGTCTTGCCTGTAATGTTCGGATGGCGGAACGATATGGGGAGATTGCCGATGGTTTTATCCATATTCACCACACGAAAAGACTGTCAACAAGTGACGAGTACACGCCCGATGTCGAGACTGATTTGATTCCTCTGTGTCCAAATTGCCATGCTGTTGTTCACTTGGTAAATCCTTCTATGACACTTGAAGAACTGAAGCGGCGGCTAGCTGAGGCGACCAAGCACCGAGAATATAAGAATTAAGCCGAGTTCGCCGCCTTGATGAACTAGAAAAAGAAGGACTTATCATGGATATGACCAAGATCGAAGAGCTACTTAATAAACTCAAATGGACGATTGAAAGGAACCAAAGAGATTTTAAAGAAATCCAAGGCCAGATTGAAGAGGTGCTTATTCAGATCGCGCCCCAAGGCGATGGAAAAAACAACGACGTCGCAAGCGACAATGACTCTGATTACGCCAGAGCCGTCCAGCTTATTAAAAAGTTAGTGTCTGAGCAGGTTGCCTCTGGCCGAATAGTAGAGCATGAATCGGCGAGTTGGTATGGTGTTTTTCTCGATAACAAAAGAAAGACCATATGCCGTCTGTATTTCAGCCGGCCCAATAAGCGAATAGGTATATATACGGGGAGAGACAACGCAGGCAGGGTCGTTCTTAACGAGCATCGCATTGACCACGTCGAGGATATCAAGACGCACCAGGCGGCGTTGCTGGCCGCCTGTGTCCTATATGAACCAGAGAAACGACGCCGACGCGGACATAAATCGTATGAGATGTTGATCTTAGAGGCGTTAGTGGAACTGGACGGCCGAGGCACG
The DNA here is from genome assembly GCA_965208845.1 of Candidatus Latescibacterota bacterium. Classification (GTDB taxonomy): domain Bacteria; phylum Latescibacterota; class UBA2968; order UBA8231; family UBA8231. Next base: position 4,802,802 of record OZ242361.1, read on the forward strand.
GCAGATAAAGTCTGCGAACTAGTGGAGGAGAAAAGAGGGATCGGCTTCAAAAAGCACTCATGCACAGCGTGCCGTGCGAAAATGGTCAGGAAGGGCTGGCTGAAAGATAATTCAGACACGAGTACATGGGAGATCACCGACGAAGGTCGCGCTTGGTTAGCTGAGGTTGGCTAAAATGGGAGGCCGTACTCACCTAATATACAAACGACGAAGGAGATATAAGTGGATAAAGAATGGCTATTTATGCTTGTAGGCTTGCTGATTATAGGTGTGCCGTCTTTCTGGATATTGAACCTCGTCGAAGCGCCTTTTTGGACCTATGTTTTGGTCGCTCTTATTATTATGGGAGGAATGGTGTCTAAGAAATAGCACTTCTTCCTTGGTAAGAACCGTGCTAAGGAGGCCACTTTTCCCCACTTATTTCAAACTCACTCACTACTTATAAAACTGTTTAGGAGGAATACATGGCACGAACTATGAAAGTAGCCGTCACTGGGGCGGCTGGCCAGATCGGCTACGCTATATTGCCGCGTTTAGCCTCGGGCGAAGTTTTCGGCCGCGACGTCCGGGTTTCGCTGCACTTGCTGGAGATTACTCCGGCGCTCAAAGCCCTCGAAGGCGTGGTTATGGAACTCGACGACTGCGCCTTTCCGCTTCTCGACGACATCGTAATTACCGACCAAGCCGAAGTGGCTTTTGACAGGATCAATTGGGGGCTGCTGATTGGCTCCAAGCCGCGCGGTCCCGGCATGGAGCGGGGCGACTTAATTCGGGAAAACGGCCCGATATTCGTCGGCCAAGGTCAGGCGCTCGCCCGAGCCGCCACGGATGTGCGAGTCTTGGTGGTGGGCAATCCGGCTAATACTAATGGCTTGATTGCCATGAGCCACGGCCAGAAGGCCGGCATCCCCCGCGACCGCTTCTACGCGATGACCCGGCTGGATCAAAACCGCGCCCAAGCCCAGCTTGCCCAAAAGGCCGGAGTCAAGGTCTCGGCGGTGACCAATATGGCCATCTGGGGTAACCACAGCGCCACGCAGTACCCAGATGCCGAGAATGCGCGGATTGAGGGGCGGCCAGCTCACGACGTCATAGGCCACCACTCTTGGTTGCGCGAGGAATTCATCCAGATCGTCCAGCAGCGGGGCGCGGCCGTCATCGACGCCCGAGGCTTGTCGTCGGCCGCGTCGGCTGCCAATGCCGCGCTCGACCACATCGTCAGCGTGGAGAGCGCCACGTCGGCTGGCGACTTTTTCTCGGCTGGTGTCTATTCGGACGGCAGCTACGGGATCGACGAGGGGTTGATGTTCTCCTTTCCCATTCGCAGCGACGGCCAAGGCGGCTGGGAAATCGTGCAGGGCTTGGAGTTGAGCGACTTCGCCCGTGCAAAGATCAAGGCCACCGAAGACGAGCTCAAAGAGGAGCGCGCGATCATCGCCGACCTCTTGGGCTGATATGTTCCAAGACCCTAAGCGTTACCAAGCCAAGCACCACTATGTCACCGCCGCAGGTGCCGACTTGGTGGAAATTTTGGCTCCCCAAGCTGGGGAACGCGTCCTCGACTTGGGCTGCGGCACAGGGCAACTGAGTGCCCAAATTGCCGCAGCCGGGGCTGAGGTCGTGGGCATCGATTCGTCGGCCAAGATGATCGAGGCCGCCCGCGAGCAGTTCCCAGGGCTGTCTTTTGTCGTCGGCGATGCGAGGGATTTCTCCTTTGCCGAGCCGTTCGATGCGGTCTTTTCCAACGCAGCCCTGCACTGGGTCAAGCCGCCGGAAGCGGCCCTCGCGTGCATTGCCGCTTGTCTGGGGCAGGGCGGGCGTTTTGTCGCCGAACTAGGCGGGGCGCGGAACGTGGCCACTATTAGCCGAGGGTTGATTGACCAATTGGCCGCTCAGGGCTTTCATCCGCAGTCGCCTTGGTATTTTCCCAGCTTGGGAGAGTATGCACGGCTCGTGGAGCAGGTCGGGCTGCGCGTTGCTTATGCCAACCATTTTCCTCGTCCAACGCCCCTAGAAGGCGAGAGCGGGTTGCGCGACTGGATGGAGATGTTCGCCGCGCCGCTTACAGAGGATGTTCCTCCGTCGATACGCGAAGAGCTGTGGGACGGGGTGGAGGATGCCGTCCGCCCGGCGTTATACGATGATGGGGTCTGGTACGCCGACTACTGGCGTCTGCGCATAGTCGCCTACAAATAGTGAAGAGTTACGACCGCTATCTATGAAGCCACGCCACGTGATTTGGGACTGGAACGGCACTTTGGTGGACGATGCTTGGCTGTGCGTCGAGATCGTCAACGAGTTGTTGGCGCGCCGAGGGCTCGCGCCGACCACGCCGTGCAGATACAGCGAGGTCTTCGGATTTCCCCTGCGGATCTACTACCAGCGCGTAGGCTTTGACTTAGAGCGCGAGGATTTTGCGACTCTTGGCGACGAGTTCAACATCCTCTACAGCCAGCGTCTCTACGAGAGCCGATTGCGCGAGGGAGCGCGCGAAGTACTGGCCTCACTGGGCTGCAACGGGATCGGACAATCTCTCTTATCGGCCTCCAACGAAGTGGATCTCGAAGAAATAGTTGCCTACTACGGGCTGCGCTCCCACTTTACCGCAGTCGCCGGGGTGGATAATGGCTTGGGGGAGGGGAAAATCGAGCGCGGACATCGGCATCTTGCGGAACTCAACTGCCGGGTCGGTGAAGTCTTGCTCGTCGGCGATACGCTGCACGACATTGAGGTGGCCGATGCGCTCGGAATCCATTGCGTCCTGCTGCCTTCCGGCCACCAGAGTCGGCGTCGGTTGGAACTTGGGGAATGCACCGTGGTAGATGGGCTTTTTGCCGTGGCCGCTTTGCTCGGCCTAAAAGGAGATATCCATGACTGAAATATGGCGCGGGATCATGCCGATTGTAGTGACCCCCTTTACCGAAAGCTACGCGCTCGATGAAGCGGCCTTGCGGGACTTAGTTGCCTTCAGTATTGAAGCGGGTGCTACGGGCTTAGTGGGGCCGGCCAATGCCAGCGAATTTTCGACCCTTTCCGACGAGGAACGCCGCCGTTGGATCGAGATAGTCGTCGCCGCCGCCGATGGCCGAGTGCCCGTAGTGGCCTCCGTCACCTCCGGCCATGCTTTGCCAGCCGCAGCCCTCGCTCAATTTGCCCAAGCCGCAGGAGCAGACGGGATCATGTCCATGCCGCCGCACGTACTGCGCGTTGACCAAGAAGGCTGCTACGCCTTTTACCAGCAGTTGGCAGACGCAGTTGAAGTCCCTATCTGCGTACAAAATTTCGACGCGCCGGTCGGGACGCCCATGAGCGGCGAGTTGGTGGGACGGATGTGCCGCGAACTGGAGGGCGTTGATTATATCAAGGAAGAGACCGTTCCCGAGCCTTGGCAGGTTAGCCGCACGCTGGCGCTAGCAGGCACGGCCTGCAAGGGCGTATTGGGGGGCAAAGGGGGCGTCTATTTGCTCGACGAGTATCGGCGCGGTGCCTGCGGCAATATGCCGGGTTGTCACGTGACCGACGCTATGGCGACGATCTGGGATGCCCTCGAAGCGGGAGATGAGACGACGGCGCGGGCGCACTTCTATCAGCTCCTGCCGCTGATGAACTACGAGCGGCTCTACGGAATCGCGATCTACAAGTGGATTTTGCAAAAGCGCGGGTTGATCCGCTCGACGGTTTGCCGGGCGCCCGTGCCCATCCTAGACGGCGACGCGCTGACCGAGTTGGAGATCATTTGGGACGGCGTTGCGCCGCTTTTGCGGGGGTAAAGTAGTGGATACCTATCAACAGCACATTGAGCGCGACGGCTTTTGTGTTATCGAGCAAGTGATTCCCGAGGCCGTGGTCGGGGATATATGCGCCGAGCTAGCGGCTGTGGTCGAGCGCAATCGCCGGCATTCCGACGCCAAATTGGCCGAAATTCGCCGCCGCGGTCACCGAATCGGCACCCCAGGCGTGGTCCAGTTCAAACAGGCTATCAATCAGGTGCAATCCTTTGCTCCGTACTTGGCCGACCGCCGGCTCCTAGAGGTCATTGAGTCTTTTTTCGGGGCGTGGGCGCGGATTTCCTGCACCGACTGCGTGGTCAATCACCCGGGCAATGTGCGGGGCTATTGGCACGCCGACTGGCCTTACAACTCCACCAACGCCTCGCACATCCCTGCGCCATACCCAGACGCGGTTTTGCACTTGTCGACTATCTGGATGTTGACGCCGTTTGCCGCTGAGACAGGGGGGACCTTCGTGGTGCCGGGAAGTCACCGCTGGCCGCGTAATCCCGCGGCTGGGGACATGCCCGAAATGAATCAGGACGCGCCCTATCCGACTGAGTGTCAGATCGAAGGGGCGGCCGGCAGCGTCTTGGTGTACGACAGCCGGCTTTGGCACGCTGTAGCTCCCAACCAGAGCAAAAGCGATCGCGTCGCTCTCATCGTGCGCTACGCTCCGTGGTGGCTGAATCTAAACCCGACGCTCATCGGCCGGCCCGAGCACGAGGCGATGGTAGTGGAGACCGGAGGCAAAAACTACGAGATGGTGCCGATTGAGCGGGAAGTTTTTGACCGGTTGTCCAAAGAGGTCAAGCCCCTATATCGCCATTGGGTTGCGCAATCTGCCCGGCCTGATGAAGCGCGCGGGCACTGACGCCTAAGACTCCGAGGAAGCCCTCGGAGTCGCGATGGTCGAAGTCGCCGATGGCCTCCATGGAAGCGGTGTCCTCGCTGTAGAGCGAGTGGGGGGCGTCGCTGGCCGCGCAAAAGGCGACTTGGCCCTTGTAGAGCGAGACGGAGATCGTCCCGGTCGCCAATTGATTAAAATGCTCAATGAGTTTCCAACTCGCTTGGGTCGCCGTGTCAAACCAATAGCCTTGGTAGATTTGCTCGGCAATAAATCCGGAGACAACGGTGAAAATCCGCCGTGCGCGGCGGTCGAGAATGAGCTGGAGCAAGTAATCGTAGCACTGGCCAAGTAGCTCTAGGGCCGGAGCCTCATAGACGCCGCGCGATTTGATGCCAACGAAGCGGTTTTCCACTGCGTGTAAGCCAATGCCGACGCCATGTTGCCCGGCGATGGCGTTGCTCTGCTCGATGGCCGCGACTGGGCCGACGGCGTGGCCGTTGATGGAGATCGGGACACCTCGTTCAAAGCGCACGGTAAAAGTCTCGGCGGTATCCGGTGCCTGCTGCGGGAAACAGCCCATGCCGGGCTGGATAAGGCTAGCCGCGGTGTCCAAAGCTTCGAGTTGGCCGGCTTCGTGCGTCAGCCCCAGCATGTTGGCATCCGTAGAGTAGGGTTTGTCCTGAGTAGCGGTTATGGGCAAGCCGTGCCCCTGGCAGTAAGCGATCATTTCGCTGCGTCCGCCAAATTTTTGCAAGAAGGCCGGGTCGCGCCAGGGAGCGTACACCGCGATGTGCGGCGCGAGCATTTGTGCTGCCAGTTGGAAGCGGACTTGGTCATTGCCGCGCCCAGTGCACCCGTGTGCCATCACTTGGATGCCGCGTTCCTGCATGTGGGACAACATGCCGGCCACCGTCACGTGCCGGGCGATGCCGGTAGTGTTCCAATAGCCCCCCTCGTAGCGGGCCTGAGCTTGGACGAGTTGGATGCCGGCTTGACAAATAGCCTCTCTGCGGTCGTCGAGGATCATCTCAGCGGCTCCACAGGCCTGCATCCGGCTCCGTATGTCTTCGATGCGCTCCTCGTCGGGTTGGCCCAGATCGGCGGTATAGGCGACCACCTCTAGGCCTTGAGATTGCAGCCAATGAGTGATGGTACAGCTATCTAGGCCGCCGGATGCGGCCAACATGACCTTCTGGCCCTTTAGCTCTGCTATATTCATGGTTACTCCTTTTGTGAATTAGGTAAGTAATATAATAAATAAAAATTATTAATAAAGAATAATTATTACAAAATACTGCAAATAAACTGTGCTTTATCTTGACAGTTTTCACCCGCGAGAATATCATTAACAAATGCTCATTGACGCGCATAATCATCCCAATTGGCACGGCTTTAACGCCGCCAAAATCCTGCGCAACATGGACGAGCAGGGCATCGACCAGATGTGGCTTTTCTCGTGGGAGGTCCCTGCAGATGAGTACTCGCCTTCGTATCACTCGGTGTTGCCCCCTACTGGCTGGGGGATTCCCTTTGAAGATGTGCTGGCCGTCGGTAGGGAAGCCCCCGATCGCTTTGTCCTCGGTTACATGCCGCATCCCAAACGGTCCGACGCCATAGATCGGCTCAAGGCCGCAGTCGAAATCCACGGCGTGCAGGTGGCCTCCGAGCTGAAGGTGCGCCTGCCGTTTGACGATCCAGACGCACTGCGCCTATACGAGGCTTGCGGCGCACTGCGCTTGCCCATTACGATCCATCTCGACTATCCAATCGACCACGGCCGCGGCGATTACCCGCGCCCCAACTGGTGGTACGGCGGCAGTCTCGACGCGCTTGAACGCGCGGTGGCGGCCTGTCCGCAGACGGTCTTTATCGGTCATGCCCCCGGGTTCTGGGCCCATATTTCCGGGGATGATCGCTACGCCACGGAGAGCTACCCGGGCGGCCCGGTGCTGCCGAATGGACGCTTGGCCCCGATGATGCGCCAGTACCGCAACTTATATGCCGATCTGTCGGCCGGGTCGGGATTGCGCGCGTTGCAAAGAGATCGGGACTTCGGGCGCGACTTTCTCCTCGAATTTCAGGACAAATTGCTCTTTGGTCGGGACTACTTTGACTCCCAACTGATGGATTTTCTGCATACCCTTGAGCTACCTGCAGAAGCCTTTGACAAGATCGCCTACCAAAACGCCGAGCGTCTCTTGTCTTCCTACCTAGATGTGTCGCCTGCGGCCGATTCCCAAACATAATCCGTAGGTGGATGGAATGGATATGATAGGTTTGGGCGAGGACATGGGCCTGTGGACGGCGGTGGTCCTGATGGCCTTGTCCTTCGCGCTACTGGCCAAGTGTGCCGATTGGCTAGTAGAGGGGGCCATCGATATTGCACACTATCTCCGCGCTCCACCGATCCTGATCGGCATCGTCATCGTCGGCATTGGCACCACCGCGCCGGAGTTGGCCGTCTCGGTGACCGCTGCCCTCAAAGGCAACCCCGAAGTGGCGCTGGGCAACGCCGTGGGGTCGGTCATCTACGACGACGGCATCGCTCTGCCCATGGCGGCACTTTTTGCGCGGGAGGCCATACCCATTGACCGCGTCGTGCTGCGCTCGGCGGCGCTTTTTCTCATCGTTGTTGACTTGACCGCTTGGTATATGGCCTACGACGGGACCTTGGCTCGCAGCGAGGGCGGGGTTTTGGTGGTGCTCTTTGCGCTCTATCTGCTCTATTCGTTTTGGGAACAGCGACGGCAGCCACACCAAGCCGAGGAAGAGGGTGCCGCCCGCAGCTTGTGGATTGTCGCCGCGCTCTTTGTGGGGGGGCTGACCGGCGTCATTGTCAGCAGCCATGCTATCGTCTTGGCGACGCCGGTAGTGGCCGCGGCGCTGGGCCTGCCGCAGGTGGTCATCGGCTTGGTGGTCGTGGCCTTGGGCACTTCAATTCCCGAGATCGCCACCTGCATCGTCGCGGCCCGCAAGGGCCAAGGTGCCTTGGCTGTGGGCAATATCCTCGGCGCGGATATTCTCAATATTTGTTGGATTGCTGGGGCCTCAGCACTGGCCAATCCCCTGACCATTGCGCCGCAAGTGGTCAATTTTATGTTCCCGTGGATGATGGCGATCGTCTTGGTCATGCTCGGCTCGATGCGCCTCGGCTACGGGCTGAACCGCTGGAAGGGCGTCGTGCTGTTCGTCCTCTGCATGGCCTATCTGGCCCACCTGTTTACCACCAATCCCGGTGCGCTACAAGTGCCGGCCTCCTGAGAAAGGATCCCAATGGACTTAGGACTCAACGACAAAGTCGCTCTGGTAACGGGAGCTAGTCGCGGCATCGGTAAGCGCATTGCCGCGGCCTTGGCTGCCGAAGGGGCGCGGCTCTGTATCTGCGCTCGCGGTGCCGATGCGCTGGCGGAAGCGGCCGCCGAATTAGCCAGTGGAGGCGCAAAGGTGGAGGCCACCGCGCAAGATTTGACGACGCCGGAAGGCGCGATTGCTGTGGTGGAGGCCGCGAAAAGTCGCTTTGGCGGACTCGACATTCTCGTAAACAATGTCGGCGGCTCCAAGTGGACGCCCTTTGTCGAGATCGACGACGAGGAGTGGAATACTATCGTCAACTGGAGCTTTCTTTCTGCTGTGCGGGTAAGCCGTGCGGCTATTCCGGTGATGGAAGCGCGCGGGGGCGGCAGTATCGTCAATATCGCCTCGATTTTTGGACGCGAGACCGGTGGGCCGGTTTCCTATAACGCGGCCAAGGCAGCGATGATCAGCCTAGGGGCCAACCTAGCCATTGAAGCGGCGAAAAAGAACATCCGCGTCAATACCGTGGCCCCAGGCTCCATTCTCTTTCCCGGGGGGAGTTGGGAGCGACGGATGAAGGAAAATCCAGCGCAAATCCAGGCCTTTATCGACGCCAATATCCCCTTTGGCCGCTTTGGCACGCCGGAAGAAGTCGCCGATGTAGTGGCCTTTTTGGCCTCCGACCGAGCCAAATGGGTGACCGGTGCCTGCATCAATGTCGATGGGGGGCAATCCAAGTCCAATATATGAGGGGCTATGCGCGATGGATGTGTTGGTTGCCTTGGGTGGCATGCGGAGTCGGCTGGCCCGCTACGGCTATGGCTGATGATGTGGTGGCATTGAGACAACAATACAACCAAGTGTCCGCCAGCATCGATACTTTGGTCCGCCTCTATGGGGGCGATAAGCTGCGCGAATTGGCAAAGCGAAAAGGAGATAGTCGGCTATTGCCAGCCAATTCCAAACTGATACTGATTTTCTGGGCCGACGACGAAGCCGAGCTGTTACTCAATGGACACCGGATCGGGGAGACGCGTTTGACTCCGGTCCGAGTCGAAATTCCCGTCGTGTACCTGCGCGAGTCCAATGTCTTGCGCGCCCATTGCTGGGACACGGACCGAGTCGAAAGCGGCTTTATGGCTGGTTTGTACTTGCAAGACGACCGCGGCCGCTTGCGCAAGGTGCTGGCTACTGGCGATAGCCGTTGGTGGGTGGACGGCCAGCGGGCCGAGCCGCGTTTTTACAACCACAGCTTGCCCGACATTCCCGGGGCTGAAGTCATCTGGGGGACGACGCTGTTTGGCGAAGTCGAATTAGAGACCCAGTTCGACGCCGCACAATTGGCCCGCGCGGCACGGCGTCGGCCGCTCAGAGGTGCGGCCGGCAACGTATCGCACCAGCCCATGGAGACTCATATGGTCGTCAGCCGTCTGGTGCATCTGCAAAAGCAACGCGATGAATTGGCGCAAAAGCTCGACGCACGCCGCAGCCCCATACAGGACGTGCTCTACCAGGGATTTGTCCGTGGACGGCTGGCCTTTTCCCTCGGTAAAGCGAGCAAATTGGCCGAAGTCGAAAGTATAGATGCGGCGAAAAAACTGCTCGCTTGGACCGAGGCACTGCCCGCTGCGCAACGCGAGTTGATCTTCCCAAAAAAACAGACTCTCAAAGGCACGAGCCACATCGTGCCGCAGCGCGCTGTGACTGGCACAGCGCGGGGGGAAGCAGACCGCCGCCGGGATTATGCACCCCCGGCTGCACGCGGCGCGGCCAAAGGCGAGGGCCGCGCTACGGGAACGGGTGGACAGAAATCGTCCACTCAGGGCATCTACAGTATCCGCAGCGCGCCGTGGGAGCTGTGGGGGATTGCAACGGGCTTGTTGTTCTATCTGGGGGTGGCAAGTCGGCAATGGTGGAAGCTCTTGAGTGCGAAGGGATAGGACCTCTTGAACAACGAATTAGTATTAGGCAGTAGCATCCTGTTGACATTGGCCGGCGGCGTCACCGTTAGCTGTTTGCACTTACGGCGAGCCCGGCGTATGCGCCGGCACGACGCGGTGTACTCTCTATACGTGTCCCGCCTGCGGTTCCTCGCTAGCAGCATCGGTTTGCTGACCGGGTTGATCGTCGGGGCACTGCCCGCTTATTACCTCTTCATCAACCCGCAGTTAGTCAGTCCCTTTGCGTGGATTGGTCGCTTCTCATACGTGCTGATCGCTTGGTCGGCTGGTGGCCATCTGTTGAGCTTGGCATACATTAATTCGCACCTTCGGCGCGAGGAACGGGCTTGGGAGAGGAAAGGAGGCCCCGGCGCTAACACCTTGGGCCGCAGGAGAATGGAGAAGCTAACAGAATTGCAGCGCCAAGCCGCCAACTACAGCGATCTCAAGAGCCGGGACGAGGAGTTGGTGGACGAGTTGGTGGGGTTTCTCGGTGATCCTTTGACGCACGTGCGCCGCGATCTGGCGCGGATACCTCTGTACGGCTACTTGGGCACGGTCTGCGGCATCCTGCTAACCGCGCAGGAATTGAGTCAGATCGACGAGGCCACTCAGACCTTTAAGGCGCTCAGCGCCATGGCCGAGGGTTTGGTTTTGGCCTTTAAGACCACGCTCGTCGGCCTCTTGGCCTACTTGCCGCTGCGCAAAATTGCCGACTACTTGGTCCAGCGGCTGGCCCGGCAGGAGGACGCTTGGGTCAGAGAGAGGAATAGAAAATTGTGAGCCGCTATCTCAAGCGCCAAGCCGCCGAGTTTGAAGAGCACGATATTAGCAAGGAACTCTTCTTGGGCATTATGATGCTGATGCTGAGCTTGGGCATTATGATTCTCAACGCGACGCAACCGGTCTGGCGGGTGCACCGCCACGATCCACAGCTTGGGGATCGGGTCGTGCTCTACACGAGCGCGGGTATGGGGCTATCGCGCGATGGCTACACCATCGACAGCCCCTTGAGCGAGTGGGATTTCCGCCGCATGGTGCGCCGCCTCGCCGCCGAACCTGAAGCTAATTTGCACTTATTTCTCAAAGGAGGTAGCCGCGAGCGGCTGGCCAAACATGCATCGTTTGCCGACTCGTTGCTTTCGACCGACCAAGCAGGGGAGAAGGTGCGCTCGGCGGTCTATGTCCACACTTGGTGAGGGCCAAGCTATTCCTTGAGTATCGCCAAGACGCCCGTGCCACCGGCTAACTCGTTGAGGAACGCGACCTGAACGCCGGCGTCGCCGTGTGTCATTTCGTAGTCATCCCCCTTCCTGAGTCTGCCGTAGTGATCGACGAGAGCCTCGACTTCGCCTGGTAGCGAAATGGTTTGGCCAATAGGTGCGACTTGGGTACCCGGGCCGTCGCGGTCAATTTTTTTAATTAACTCGTATTGCTTGCGGAACCCGCTGCCAAAGGGCCGATGGGTTTTGAGATAGCCCTGCTCTACGAGCTGCGTCTCGTTGGCAGCGTAGACGAACACTGCGTTTTGCGCGGCCTTCTTAGCCTCGTCCAGTTCGGCCTTGGTCTGGGCCAGCTCCTGCTCTAAGCGGCGGATATGATCGCTCTGGCGGCGGATGCTGCTGTGGGTTTCTAGCAGTTCGCCATTGAGACGGTCCGTTTCGGCGCGCAGTTGGGAAATGGTGTAGCGGTCCGCTTGCTTTTCCCGCCGTAGCTGCTCGATTTCGAGCTTTAACTGCTCATTGCTCTGCTTGTATTCGGTGGCCAGCTTACTCCAGTGCCGCAGTTCCTTGTTGAGCTTCTGCACGTTTTCGAGGAGTTTGTCGTTGACCTGTTGGGTGCTATCTACTTGCGCCCGCATGTTGTCGAGCAAGCGGTTGGAGTCGTCGAGCGAGTAGGTCAGCGAGTCAATAGCGGCGTTGGCGCGGACCATGTCGCTTTGCAATTGGAGGAGGAGCATCTCTTGCTCTTTATCGGTACAAGCAGCAAGGAACAGGGCGATGAAAGGGATGAGGGTGCGTTTCATTGTCAGCTCCTTAAGGCGTTGGCGATGTTCTGCGATATAGGCTATCAACTTGGGCCATAGTTTGGTTCAAGTCGTTGTACAGGGCGCTCAGGCTGCGGGCGAGCGCGTCGAGTTTTTGGACTGAGAGCGTTTGAGTCTCGCGGGCGGCGACGATTTTATCTATGACCGCCTGCTGATTGCGCTGCAAGGTCGCGGTTTGTTCTTGCAGGCGGGTCAGCTTGTTTTGCAGGGGGCCAAATTGCGCCTGTACGCTCGCCAAGGAGTGCTTTTGGGTATCGGCGAGGTTTTGGTAGCGCAAGTCCTCCTGTTGAAAGCGTTCTTCGAGCTTGCGGTCGGTATCAGCTTGGTAGCGTAGCCGCTCTGTGCGCTCGGATTCCATTTTGTTTTCCAGCACGCTGTTGTGATCTATTTGGGTTGATAGTTGGTTGCGGGTGCGCTGGTGGTGATCTTTTTCGTTTTGTAGGAGGGAGCGGATCTCGAATTCAGAGGCGGTCAGATTGGCTTTTTCTTCTAGCTGGCCAATGAGCCGGGTGCTCAACTCGGCGAGGCGATTGGAAAAATCCTCCATTTTCACCTCTAGCTGCTTGCGGTGCGCCTTTTGCTGTTCGTGACTGATAAAAAGCACCAAGCCCATGACACAGCCGACGACGACGGTAGTGTACGTGGCGAGGATCAGCACGTGTTTGCGCTCGAAGGGATCCGCGATGCGGAGCAGACCCAAAAACCCGCCCCACACCAAGACGACGCCTCCTAAAACGGCAGCAATGATGATATTCACAGGGCCTCGAATGGCGCGATAGACACAAAAGAACTAAAAATCATATATACTAACGTAATATAGCAGCCTACGAAGGCGCAACCAGCACGATAAGGAGGTGTGTATGCAGCGGAAAGTTGCGGCTATTGATGGCCGTGGTCAGGGGGTGTGTCTAGAGGAAGCCACGCCTGCCCTCGGCCCTGGCGAGGTGAAGGTGCGGGTGGAGGCTTCGTTGATCAGCCCAGGGACCGAATTGGGGAGGGTGGGGGCCATGCGGGAAACCCCCCAACCCGACCGGTCACCGCGCCCCTTTGGCTATACCAACGCCGGCGTCGTCGAAGAGATCGGGACTGGGGTAGAGCAATTCGAGGTGGGGCAGGGTGTAGCCTGCATGGGGGGCGGGTACGCCCTGCACGCGGATTGGGTCTGTGTGCCGCAGAATTTGTGCGCGGCCATACCCGAGGGCGTTAGCTTTGTCGAGGCCGCGTCTGTGCATCTGGCGGCGACCGGATTGCACGCGGTGCGCCGCACAGCCCCTTTGTATGGGGAGAATGGGATCGTCGTCGGGTTGGGCTTGGTCGGCCAGTTCACGGCCCAATTCGCCCAGCTAAGCGGCTGCCACGTCTTGGGGGTCGATCGCTTTGCATGCCGTCGAGACATTGCCCGGCAGGTGGGTGTAGAGTGCGTCGTTGATCCATCCGAACAGGATGTAGTCGAGCAGGCCGGGGAGTTTACCCAAGGGTATGGCATGGATTTTGGCGTCATCGCTTTCGGCGGCGAGGCCAGCGATGCCTTGGAAACCATCTATCAGAGCCTAAAGCAAGCACCGGATACGCATCGCATGGGGCGCATTGTCCTCGTGGGAGGAGCGCAAGTGACGCACGGCTTTGGGTCGGCGCTGGGCAACGTGGATGTGCGGAGTGCGGCGCGCACCGGCCCCGGCTATCACGACCCAGCGTACGAGCGCGGCCAAGCATACCCCGAGGTCTTCGTCGAGTGGCCGACCCAGCGCAACCTAGCCGAGTGCCTGCGCGCCATGGCCACCGGGAAGCTGTGCGTCCAACCGCTTTATACCCACGAGTTTGCGCTCGAAGAGATCGCCGCGGCCGTAGATGTGCTCGTCGAGTCGCCAGCCGAGGCGTTGGGCGTCGTGCTCAAACCGGCTCGCCGGTGACGAGGTTGCGCTTGCCCTCTGGATAGAAGGTCACCGGCGGCAGGTCGATTTCTTCGCCGGCGATCATTTGTTCCAGCAGTGCGGCGACCCCGTCCACGGCTGGTCCCACCAGGGCCTCACCCTTGTCGCGCGTACCCAAGGCTGCGGCCGGGTTGTCGATGGCTTCGGCTTGGACGCGCTCCGGCGCTAGATAGAGCATAGTCGAGGTCTCGAATTCGTCGGCGTGCCCAGGTAGGCGTCCCCGCTCCATGTGTTGCTGCACGTAGTCGGGGTCGTACACGTCCCAATAGGACTGGAAGCGGAGGTTGACGCCGAGTTTTTCCCGGTATTCGTCGATGCGGCGCATCATGGGTTTGACGTTGCCGCCGTGGCCGTTGAGCACCAAGATGTTCCCAACGCCAGCCCGTGCGAGCGAATGGCAGACGTCGAAGACGTATTCGCAGAAAATTTCCGGCCGCACGGTCAGGGTGCCGATGTGTTCCATCCAGTGCTCGGAAACGCCGATGCCCACCGGCGTGGCGACCACCACTTGGGGCAGGAGCTTTTTGGCCGCGTGCTCGGCCATATAGCTGGCGTGGAAGGTGTCGTGGATCATGTGCAGGTGTTCGTTGTGCTGTTCGGTCGCAGCGGTGGGCACGATAGCGGCCTTGATCGTGCCGGTTTGGATGCGCTCGCGGAATTCCTTGCGGGTCAGGTCGCCAATAAAGACGCGTTCGTCGGCCATCGTAACAATCTCCTTTGCGTTGGTGGGGCCGGTAGCTTAACGGCTGTCTATCTGTGCGTCAAGTGGCTGGGGTATTCGGTTGACCGCGAGAGAAAAGCACACTTGAATTCACTACATCAACAAGGGGGCCGTTATCGCCAATCCTTTCGCAGAGTGGAATAAAAATTTCGCGCTCTTGGCCGTGGCCGTGGCTGGGACGGGGGTGTTCTTCGGGGTGCAGCTAACTCTGTTCAACAACTTCATCGTCGAGCGGCTGGGCATTGAGCCGCATGAATTGGGCTACGTCGAGGCTCTGCGTGAAGTCCCTGGTTTCCTCAATGCGTTCTTTCTCGCGCTGATCGTCCGCTGCGCCCCGCCGAAAGTTGCTGCGGTTGCGCTCGTGGTGATGGGCATCGGGCTTGCCGCGTACGCGGAGGTCTCTTCGGTCTTCATGTTGGCCTCGTTCTCGCTGGTGTGGAGCTTGGGCTTTCACTGCTGGCTCCCGCTAGAGCAAAGCATGGGCTTGGTCTATAGCCCAACCGCGGACAAGGGCCGTTGGCTGGGGCAATTGCGTAGCATCAGCAGCTTGGCATGGCTCGTGGCGATTGGGGTGTGCATGGTGGGGCTGGAGTTTTTGCGCTACGAGGGGGTCTTCGTTCTTGCTGGTGTGTGTACGGCCGCGGGCGGCTTGGCCTTGTTTTGGGTCGATAACAAGGATGCGCCCGCAGGCGAGAAGCGCTTGGTGCTCAAGCGGCGCTACCTGCTCTACTATGCCCTGAATTTCCTCCAAGGCCTGCGCAAGCAGATGTTCATTACCTTCGCCATCTTCGCCCTCGTGAAAGTACACGGGATGCCGGTGGAGACGACCATGGTGTTGGTGCTGATCAACCAAGTGCTCATCACCTTGACGGCTGCGTGGATGGGCCGTTTGGTCGATCGCTTTGGCGAGCGGCGGATGCTCACGCTAAGTTATAGCGTGTTGGTCTTCGTCTTTTTGGGCTACGCGATCGTAGAGCACCGGCCGAGTCTGTATGCGCTCTATTGCCTCGACAATCTCATTTTCTTCGGCGGAATCGCCCTGACTACCTACGCGCACAAGATCGCGCCCCCAGATGAACTCAAACCCACGCTCTCCATGGGGGTGACCATGAACCACGTAGCCGCGGTGGCCGCGCCCTTAGTCGGCGGCTACGTCTGGCTCTTTTTTGGCTACGAGGTCATTTTTGTCAGCGGCGCACTCTTGGCCTTTGTTTCACTGATAGTAACCCAGTGGCTCGATCCACAAAAGCAGAGCCGCATACCCATTTAACTCAACCCAATAGAAGGGAACATACCATGAAAATCGGCACCCGCATGCCTCCGTTTTCCAGTCAGATCGGCTTTGACGCCTATGCCACGTGGTTGGCCGACAACGGTTTTGGCGCGGTCGATACCCCGCCTTTGACCCGTCCGATCGCCCGAACCTGCGAGCGACTAGGCTTGGCTATCGGCTCTTCGGACGGCGGCGGCCAAGTCCTCACCCGAGACGCGGCCAAGCGCCGCAAGGGCTTGAGCGAGATCAAAAAGAGCTTGAGCGCGATTGCCCGACACGGCGGTCACACGCTTTTTACCGTGCTCGGCCCAGACGACCCAAGCATGTCCAAAGCCGAGACCTTTGAGATTTTTGCCAAGGTCTATCCCCGGGTCGTGGCCCACGCCGAGAAGGTGGGCGTCAATATCGCTATCGAACCTTGGCCGGGCGGCCGTCCCCACTATCCCAATCTGGGCTGCTCGCCCGAGAGCCTGCGCTTGATTTTTGCAGCGTGCCCGTCGCCACGGTTGGGCATCTGCTACGATCCCTCCCACTTCGTGCGCTTGCAGATAGACTATCAGCGGCTTTTGCACGAGTTTGGCGACCGCGTGCGGCACGTCCATCTCAAGGACACCGAGATTATGCCGGAAAAGCTCTACGAATCCGGCAACTTGGGCGAGGCATACAGCTCGACCTACGTGTGCGGCGAGGGCTGGTGGCGCTATACCATTCCCGGCGAGGGCGAGGTGGATTGGAATTTTGTAATACGCCGACTCGAAGATGTGGGCTACGACGGCGTGCTCTCAGTAGAACTCGAAGATCACTACTTCTGGCAGACGCCCGAGTTGCAACAGGAAGGCTTGTTGCGGGCCAAGGACCATATTGAGCCGCTGTTCAGGGGATAGCAGTGGGTGCCCTTCGGCTGAGCTCAGGTCGAAGCCTGGGCCTCGTGCTCCTGCTGTCGGCAGTTAGCTATGGGCAGAGCCACTTCGTCGAGGTCGCGCGTGAATTAGGCATTGACTTCGTCCACGAAAATGGGGCCTCGCCGCAAAAGCAATTGCCCGAGACCAATGGTGCTGGTAGTGCCTTTCTCGACTACGATGATGACGGAGATTGGGACTTGTACTTGGTCAACAGCGGGGACATGGAGCGGGGGCGGGGCACAGCTTCTAACCAACTCTTTCGCAACGACGGGCGCGCCTTTGCTCGGGTGGATGGCGCAGCGGGCGCACCCGGCATCTCCTATGGTATGGGGGTGACCGCGGCCGACTACGATGGGGACGGCGACCCGGATCTCTACTTGACGGCGTGGGGCCCGGACCAGTTCTACCGGCGCGAAAAGGGTGGTTATGTCGATGCGACGGCCGTGGCTGGTCTCGGCCACTTAGGATGGACCACCAGCGCCGTTGCGTTCGATTACGATCTCGACGGCGACTTGGACCTCTTTGCCGCGCAATACGTCCGCTTTGTCTTAGGGGAACAGCCTTGGTGTGGACGCAAGGACATGGGGCTGCGCTTCTATTGCGATCCGCGGGTCTTTGCGTCCACTGCGGATATTCTCTACCGCAATGAGGGCCACGGCGTCTTTTCCGAGGTCAGCCGCCAAGCGGGTATCACGGGCGAGGGCAATGGGTTGGGCGCGGTGGCTGGCGACTACGATCTCGACGGCGATCCAGACCTGTACGTGGCCAATGACTTGACGCCCAATTTCTACTACGTCAACCAAGGCGATGGCACCTTTGCCGAGACCGGTTTGCTGGCCGGGACCGCATTGAGTGCGGACGGGGCCAGCCAAGCGGGCATGGGCGTCGATGCCGGCGACATAGACCAAGACGGCGATCTCGACCTGTTCGTCACCAACTACCAGTTGGAAAACAACGGGCTGTACCGCAACGACGGCTCATTTTATTCCGAGATCAGCTTCAAGGCCGGTCTCGGCGACCTCAGCCTGAACTACCTTGGTTTTGGCACAGGGTTTTTCGATTCGGACAACGACGGGTTCCTAGACCTGTTCGTGGGCAACGGCCACGTCCACGACAACATTGAAGAATACGACGAGTTGGTGACCTACGCGCAACAGGCGCAGCTCTTTCGCAATGGGGGTGCGGGCGTCTTCCGCGAAGTGACCGCTGAGAGCGGCCCGGCTTTCGCAGTTCCTTACGTGGTGCGCGGCTCCTCCTTTGGGGACATCGACCAAGATGGCGACTTGGACATTGCCCTCGTCAACAACGGTCGCCGTTTTGCCCTGCTGCGCAACGACGGTGCCCGAGGCAACTATCTCGCGGTCGCGCTGGAGGGGCGGCAGAGTAACCGCGACGGCATCGGTGCCCGCCTGTATCTATGGGTCGGCGGACGGCGGCAACTCAGGGAGGTAAAGGCGGGATCAGGTTTTCTTTCGACTAGTCAACGCGACCCCGTGTTCGGATTGGGAAAGGCCGAGCGCATTGAGCGACTGGAAATTCACTGGCCCGCTGGAGGGGTGCAAGTGTTCGAAGACTTGGCCGTCAACCAGCGGTTGCACGTGGTGGAAGATTGACGGACGACAAGTTTGCACAACTGCTCAGGTTGATTTCCCAGTTTATAGTATATACTTTTGATATATGCCAACAAGGAGGATTTTATCGTGCAACCTAAAATTGCCAAGCTCTTTATGAACGGTCGCAGTCAAGCCGTGCGGCTGCCTAAAGAATTTCGTTTTGCAGGGTCGGAAGTATTGATTAGCAAAGAAGGCCAGAATATCATCCTCTCACCCCGTCCGCCGTCTTGGGATGCCTTCTTTAAGGAGACTCCGCTTCCTTCCGAAGATTTTATGGATACTCGTGAAGACCTCCCGCCCCAAAGCCGCCAGGAGCTGTTTTAGATGTACATGCTGGATACTGACATATGCGTTTATGTCATCAAAAAACGACCGGCTAACTTACTGAAGAAATTCAACGCAATTCCTCCCAATGATCTCTGTATTTCCACGATCACGTATGCGGAGTTGCAATATGGCGTTGAGCGGTCTTCGTCAAAAAAAATGAATCAGCGCATTTTAGTCGATTTCGTCTCCTACCTGGAGGTGCAGCATTGGAATGTGGAAGCGGCTCGGCAATACGGTAAAATCCGCACTAGCTTAGAAAAAAAAGGCAAGCCCATCGGCAATATGGACCTGCTAATCGCTGCGCATGCCCTGAGCCAGCAGTGCATCCTAGTGAGCAATAACCTGAGAGAGTTCAGCCGAATTCGGGGACTGCAATGTGAAAACTGGGTCTAAGCCGCGGCCGAATAGCATCGTTCAGGTGCGCAATTGGAGAGGAAGATTGACGGGCGTGAGCATGTCTTAGCTAGAAACAGATGAAGGACTAAGATGACTGAAAAAATTCCTGCCAAATGGAAAGGAGAGATTGTCCGTCCAGACGATCCGAGGCTTGTTAAAGGCCGCTCTGGCTATACCTGCCTTGGCTGTGGTGCGGAGCTTACCCTTAAGGGCGGCAATGGCGGGACGGGGAAAAATGGAAGGAAGCTACCGAGCCGGTACTTTTCCCATCCCCCAAGCAAGTCTTGCGATACCCATAAGATCATCCAAGCGTGGGTCGAGTCTGTATTGCTACGTGAGATGATTAGGGGGTTGCCTCCGCACCCTGGCCTAATCGTCCCCGAAGGCGGCTTTTTGGTGAAGCGTGTCAAGAGCGAATATAAAGATGATGGCCTTGGTAGGCGGTATGATGTACGTCTTGAGGGTATGCCTATGTACAATATGCACAGAGACGAACAGGCATGGGCCATGAATGGGTGGTTGAAACCGTGGGGCAAGAGCAAGAGGCTGACCTCCGAGTGGTTGCCCCTCAAGGAGGAGTTCGAGGAGGCTTATGAACGGGGGGATAAGATGGTGAGCGCCCTCAAAGCAAGTGGAGAGACTCGTCCTATATGGTTCTTTACAGATGAAGAATGGAGGGAATATTGGGCACCTCCGCCTCAAATCCATCCTGACTTTTACGATAAAAAGACTATTGCTGCCTTAAAGAAAAGGGTTGGCAAAGACGGGGCAAAACGTCTAACCGCCAGAACGCCGCAGAACCCAAGAGAGCTTATCTTTGAAATTTTCTATAGCAACCCGAAGAATGACGACTTCAAGAAGCAGATGAAGGATGGTAAGCGTCTTGCCCTTGAAGTGGACGCCAAGAAGTTTGCCGCAGGCGACTTCACGCTGGACAGGCTCATAAAATGCAGTAAATGGCTGTGGGCCGGTGATACACCCTAAACCACATAGCGGCGAAGTCTGTAGAAAGGAACTGTATGAGATTTATGATCCAGCTGTTTGTGCTTATGGTCTGGATATTTCTCATAGGGGTGGGCGTAGCCAATTTTTTCGATGAGTCCCTTTACCTGTACTATGAGAACTTATCGGGTCGCCTTGATAAGATAGAGGGTAGCATCAAGCAGCTAGAGGCCAAGATGAATCAGGCCACGGCACCCTTGGAGGTTAAGTCAACCCCTGCCACCTCTACTCCCAGCTCGTCGTCGCCAAACAAGCAGACGAAAGCATCGTTGTCCCCTTCGCCTAAGAGCCTAGTGTATGACGAAGACGGGTCCATGATACTGTGCGAAAAGACCGGCGTGGCCTCATGTAGGCAGAGCTTTGACTCGTACGATGCCGCGTTTAGAAGTATCATGGGCAACCCGTACGATACTACGATTATACGCGATCTTGTTCGTGAGTATGAGTGGAAGCATAACAGGCGTCATATCAGCTTGCGATATGAGAAGGGTGGTCCATCTATGGTGGAGTATCATAGTCGGCCTCTGAAAAGCTATGAATGAGGCTGGAGGCGGTACTCTATGGTCCTTGTGATAATGCGGTATCTCAACAATTTGCTAAGGAGCTAGTAAAATGATCGGATTTGCTGTTGTGGGACTGGGCATGGGGCGCAATCGCGCTCGGCAAGTGGCTGAGACCGCAGGGGCCGAACTGCGCGTGGTCGTCGATCTCAACGAGGGCTTGGCCCGCCAAGTAGGCGAGGAAATGGGCTGTGCGTGGTGTACAGCCCTTGAAGACGCCTTGGGGAAGAGCGATGTGGATGTCGTGCTGGTGATGACCCCGAGCGGGCTGCACGCATCTATCGGCGTCGAGGCCCTCAATGCTGGCAAGCACGTAATCACTACCAAGCCCATGGACGTTAGCACCAAAGCCTGTGACGAGTTGATCGCCGCAGCCGATGCGGGCGGCCTCTTGCTCGGCGTCGATTACCAAAGCCGCTACGTCGATAACAACTACCGCGTCGCCGCAGCCCTCAAGCAGGGCTTGTTGGGCAAGCCCATCCTCGGTGAGGTGCGCTTTAAGTGGTTTCGTTCACAGGAGTACTTTGAACACGGCGGCGGCTGGCGCGGCACCTGGGCGATGGACGGGGGCGGGTCGCTGGCCAACCAGGGTTCGCACCTGATCGATCTCCTGCTGTGGTTCATGGGCGTGCCCAAGACCGTCTATGGCGAGACCGCGATCATGAACCACGACATTGAGACCGAGGATATTGGCCAGGCCATTTTGAATTTCGAGAGCGGTGCTAAGGGAGGCATCCTGGGCACGACGACCTTCCCGGCAAGCCCCTACTTTAGCGCAGAAGTACACGGCAGCGAAGGAGGGGTGTTGCTGGATGCCGCGCTGTCGGGTGAGATGCGCGTTTTTGGCGATGGGCTGGAAGAGAAGCTAATGGCTATGGATAATCCGCTGACCAATGTCGTCGAGGACGTGGTCTCGGCCCTTGAGAACGGGACCTCCCTGCGGGTGGATGGCCGCGAGGGCCGCCGCACGGTGGCGCTGTTGGAAAACATCTACCGCTCGGCGCGGGAAGGAAAGGTGGTGGATTACTATGGCGGATAAAGTATGTGCGGCCCTCGTCGGGCTGGACAATCCCCACAGCAAGGGGTGGCTGACCTCGCTACAGCACTGCGAGGCGGTGGGTCGGTTAGTCGTCTGTGCGGCTGAAGAATGCACTGACGTCGATCAGGTGTATAGCAGCTTGGATGCGCTGTTGGCGGACGAGGAGCTGGGATTAGCCATAGTATGCACGCGCAACGACCAAGCACCAGACCTCATCGCGCAGCTTTTGCAGGCCGGCGTGTCGGTCATTGCCGAGAAACCGGTCGCTCGCACGGCTGCTGACATCGCTCGCCTCAACGAAATAGCGGCCGCGCAGCAGGTCTTGTGGGCGACGGCCTTTTTGAACCGCTGCCATCCGATTGCCGACAAGACGCGTCAACTCATTGCCGCCGGCGTCCTGGGTCGCATCGTCTCCATTGAGGGGCGGATGATCACCAGCACCGTCCAGCAACGGAACCCGGACCACTGGCTCTTTGACCGAGCACAGGCAGGCGGGGGAATCCTGCATTGGTTGGCCATCCACACGGTCGATTTGATCCGCCATATCAGCGGCCTAGAATACCGGAGCGTCAGCGCCCACAAGGCGACCCTGAGCGGTACTGACATTGACGTCGAGGACATGCTCGCCGCTTCGTTCCGCATGGACAATGGTGCGCTAGGCAGCCTCCACGCCGGCTATGTCCTACCGCGCCGCTACGGCGATATCTACTTGTGCTTCCGGGGAACGGCAGGGGATGCGACTTGGATGATGCAAAATTGGGATGGGCGCGGCGATCGGCTCATCGTCCAGAGCCAAGCCGAGGGCTGGACCGAGGACGAGTACCGTCAATTCGACCTGTCCGTTGACGAGGCCCCTGGGTACGGCGGGGCGGCCGGGCTTGGGTTTATCGCCGACTTTGTCGCCGCTAGCCGTGGGCAGGGTACTTTTATCACCAATGGCGACGATGCCTGGCAGGCCATGCGCTTTGTTGATGCGGCGTACGAAGCGGCTGAGCGAGGATGCCAACTCGAACTGTAAGAAGCAAATAGCTGCACTAATTTAACTTCAGGAGATAATCCGTGAAAGTTGTAGATGAAGTGTACAACTGGTCCATTATAGAACTGTGCCTCGTTGCAACCAACAGCGGCTACGTGGGCTGGGAATAGCCGCTATGAAAACCATCTCCATCGACGACGAGACCTACCGACCGGCCCAGTGCGGCTACCCAACCTATAAGCCGTTGCTCGACTGCTTCGTCGCCTCGGTCCAAGAGACCTTCGATAGTGCGGTCCTTTCCGTTGTCCTCTATGGGTCTGTGGCCCGCGGCAACGCGACAACGGAAAGCGATGTGGATTTGCTGCTCGTGTTGGAAAAAGCCCCTCCGGTCTTTCGCGAGCGGATCCAATTGTTGCTGCCTATCTTGCGCCATCTGCGGCGTCAAGCCTGTTGGACGGCCCTAGTCGAGCAGCGCATTTTTCCCTCCCCCAACGTCGTCATTCTCTCTCGCGAAGAGGCCGACCAAAACCTGCCGCTCTACTTGGATATGATCGAAGAGGCACGGATTCTCCTAGATCGAGGGCATTTTTTTCGCTATCGCTTAGACAAGTTGCAGGACAGACTGCGGCAATTGGGTGCCCGAAAAATCCGGCGCGACAGTGGCTGGTACTGGGACTTAAAACCAGATCTGAAACCCGACGAGGTGCTGGTGCTATGAAGGATAGCCTCCAAGAGACCGGCAAGCAGCTTATTGCCGAAGGCGAACGCATCTACCTGCGCGAGGTACAAGGTTCCCTGCGAGAAGACGACTTCAATCTGGCCGTGCGGCGATCGCAGGAAGTCGTCGAGCTTGCCCTGAAGGAGGGCCTGAAAGTGCTAGGTGTAGATTATCCCAAAGTACACGATGTTGCCCCGGTGTTTTCCGAGCAACTTCGGCAGAAGCGAGAATCAGTAGATACTCAGGAATTAGACCGAATCGAAGAGATTTCCCTATGGCTGGCGCAGGCTCGGGCACCGGCGTTTTATTTAGAGCACGAGTACGATGGAGAAGATGCACGGCAGGCGGCACAGGATGCGAACTTTGTGGTCGCCACGGTCAAAAGGCTCTTGGATTTGTCCGATGATGGGAGCGCGTCTATGACAGCTCAAGGTGAAGAGCCATGCAGAGCATGACTATGGATTCTTTCTAGAGGGGACGAGAAGTTTGTGCGCCAATAAAATAGTTTCCATCCAAACCTTTGAATTATCCCCTCCGCCACCGAGCGAGGAGGGCACCCGGCCGCTACGCGAGCAGACGTGGCTCTGGGCACCTAAGCAGGCCACGCCGATGGATAAATTCGCGCCCGAGGAGCGAATCATGCCCAAGCCGGGTGGAGCGATCTGGGTCAAGGCCATCGCCGAGGACGGCACCTTTGGCTTGGGCCGCACGGATTCGGGCCATGCCACCCAGCCGATCATCGCCGAGTGCCTAGCCCCTCTAGTCGTCGGGCAGGAGGTAGGGGCCATCGACCGGTGCAACGATCGCATGTGGCGAGGGACGCTGTCCTTTGGCAACGAAGGGCTTACGGCGCGGGCGGTCGCCGGGGTTGATCTGGCACTGTGGGACCTGTGGGGCAAAACCCTCGACCAGCCCGTCTATCGGCTGGCTGGAGGCCCGCAGCGCACCCAGATGGACGTCTATGCCACTGGCAATGATGTCGATTGGTACTTGGAGTTGGGATTCAAAAAATTCAAGCTGGCCCGTCCCTATGGACCCGTTGATGGCCAAGCCGGAATTGACGGCACGGTCGAGCTGATGGCCAAGTGCCGCGAGTTAATTGGCCCAGACGCCGATTTGATGCTCGATTGCTGGATGACCTTTGACCTCGACTTTGCCGTGCGCCTCTGCGAGGCGCTCAAGCCGTATCGGATGCGCTGGATGGAGGAAATGCTGATGCCCCACGACTGGGAAGGGCACCGCGCCTTGCGCCAGCGCGTGCCTTGGCAGACGCTGGCTGACGGCGAGCACTGGTCCACTCGCCATCTAGGTATGAGGGCCGTTCAGGAGCGGCTCGTCGATTTGATCCAAGCCGATATCTACTGGATAGGGGGCTTTACCGAGGCGATGAAACTGGCTCACTACGCCGATGCGCAAGGCGTCCAGATGTGCCTGCACACTGGGGGCAACGACCCGTATGGTCAGCACTGGACAGCGGCTATGCCCAATACCCCGCTGATCGAGTTTTTTATCGGATCTCTGCCTGGGGTGCCGTTGGCGGAGTGCTACATTGGGACGCCTTCAAAATCGGGGCAGCGACACTACAAAATTCCGCCGGGGACCAACGTGCCACAAAACGGTCGGCTCGGCCTGCCCAAAGGTCCCGGCTTTGGGATCGACATCCCCGAGGACTGGCTAAGGGAGGTTTAACCGTGAAAATCACCCAGATCGAAGAGTTTGTCACCGCAGTGCCGCATATCCCCTCCATTGAAAAGAGTCGTCCCGGCCATTACTTGGAACAGCCCATCAGCCTGATTAAGGTGCATACCGACGAAGGGATATATGGAGTGGGCGAAGGGGGGCGCGGCGGCTCGTTGGCTAGCTTGGAGGCCGAATGGATCGGCCTTGATCCCATGCAGGTCAATCTGGGCGACAAGGGCGGGGCGATGATCATGGCCCTGTACGACATCGTCGGCAAGGCCCTCGGGGTGCCAGCTTGGAAGCTGATGGGGTCCAAGCACTGGGACAAAGTGCCGGTGGGCTGGTGGTCGCCGCCGCTGGAGCCGCGCGAATTCGCCGCCATGGCCGAGGAAGGGGCTAAGCGGGGGTTTAAGACCCACAAGCTCAAGGCACGACCTTGGAACATCGTCGAGACCGTCAAGCTGATGACCAAGGCCGCTGGCCCGGACTACGGCATTATCGTCGATCCGAATTTCACTTTCGGCGATTTGAGCACTAGTCTGCGGCTGGCCGAGTCATTAGAGCCGTATAACATTGAGGCATTTGAGGATCCCTTCCAGTACTTGCCGGGCTGGCATCAGTACCGCGATTTTCGCCGCCACACCCGCATCCGGCTCGCGCCCCATTTAGGCGATCCGCAGATGGTGCTGAGCGCGATCCGCGCCGAGGCGACCGATTGCTTCAATCTGGGCGGCAACGTCGAGAGTGCGCAGATCTGCGCCGGCATGGCTGCGGCGGCCGGGATGCCGGTCTGGTTGCAGGTCGTGGGGTTGGGGCTAGGCGTGTCGGGCGCGTATGGCACACACGTCCACGCGACTATTCCCAATGCGACCATCCCCTCCGACAGCTTGCATTTCACGCGCGAGAACGACCTAATCGGCGGTGCGCTGACGCCGGTTGATGGCTTCGTCTCCGTGCCGGACGCGCCCGGGCTGGGTGTTGAACTAGACGTGGAAGCTATGGAGAAGTATCGCGTGGGGTAGGGTATCTTATATCTAGTCGCGGAAGTCTCACCATGAAAAATCAACGCGAATTGGGGTTTGTTGTTCGGGCCTTGCTGAGACGATCCCGAAAACATGTACGTCGAGATCGATCTGGGCCGCGTCGTTTCCGCGCGACGCGTGGTCTTGCGGCTCCGGGAAGATGGGCCGCCGCTGGAGTTTTTTTTCAGATCTTGCTATCCAATGGCGAGCATTTTTTTGGATTCGACCGGCCTACCCCTGCCGAGCATTGTGCGCTATAATTCGGGCAGCTAGCCGCGCCGGGAAACTACATTTTGCGGATGGAAGTGCAAGGGGACGCGCAGACGCAGAAAACGACCAAAATCATCGCTTTGGCTTACTGAATTTATTAGCAGGTACTGCTGGCCTAGGACAAAAGCCGCCGCGTGGGGTGGGAAGTCTTGCGATGGATACGCAAACCGCTTATTTTGAATTAGATACAGCACCGATAAGAGCCCATAGCTCAGCTGGTAGAGCACCGGACTTTTAATCCGTAGGTCCTGGGTTCGATCCCCAGTGGGCTCACCAAAAAAACGGGCACTTGCGACTCATCGCAGGTGCCTGTTTTGCGTGGTTTTGATTTTGTTTAAGTGAGCCACACCACATCCTCCTTGACGACCTCTTTGACATGGGTATAGTGGGCCATCAGTTCTCTAGTCTGAGACGACAAGCGGTCATGGAGGATTTCCGGGATCGCGGCTTGGGGCCGGTAGCGCAATACCAAAGTGCGGCGTAGGCGATCTTTGGAGTACATTGGGAAGGTGCAAATAGCCGTTGATGTCGAATAAATAGCGCTGTTCGGGGGTCATGCATCCGCTTCCATCGGCAACATGGTCTCTAGGGTAAAAGCTGCCGCGTGCTTGTGCCCGCCGCCGCCGTAATCGCGCGCGATGCGGCCCACATCCGCAGCTTCGTCTCCTTTGGAGCGCAGATTGTACACGACCTTGCTGTCAGGGCGGACGAAGAACACCGCGGAAAAAGGATGCCCTTCGGCGAGGGCATTGCCGATTTCAGAGGTCAGAAACGTGGCATTGGTAATGGGGACGCGAAACCCGCTGATGGTGGTCCAACCGTGGTACCGAACGCGCGGTCGGATGAGTCGGTGTTGGAAGCGGAGAATGGCTTGCCCTTCCACGGCGAGGGCTTGGGGGCCGCGCTCGGCGATTTCATCCCACACCGCAAAGTCGCGTGGGTACGAAGCGAGAGCGGCGTTGACGGCCTTAGAATCGGCTAAGGCCCACCGCCACAGGTCGCGGTCTTCAGTATAGGACACCAGCCAAGGGACGGCGTCGGCACTGATCTGAGAGCGGGGATCGAAGAAGTATTCCCAAGTCATGCGTGCCCCAGACTTGTCCTCGGCGAATACGCAGTAATCGAGCCCGGCTAAGGCTTGTGCGGCCGTCTCGTGATGGTCTAAAACCAAGAGCGAGCGGGCGTAGTCGTGCATCTCCATGAGTTGCACCCGCTCGTAGCTGAAGTCGAGGATGACGACGTCGCGGTCGGCCGTAGCTGGCGGGTCAGTGTTGTATTGAACCGCCTTAAACTCGGCTTGCGGATTGACGTAGCGGCGGTAAACCCACGCGGCACAGAAGCCGTCGTTGCAGCCTCCGTGGAACAGGACCAGTGGTTTCATAGACTGAGGCCCCTTCCTTGACAGGGATGAGAGGCGAGCGATATGTTTTTCTCAATATATCGCGTCCCCTGTACATCGGAAAGGCCAAAGTGGAACAGACTACTCCTGTGATCAAAGCGTATCTCAATCCGTATTGCCCTTGGAGTCCAGGCGTGCGGACGGTACTCGATAAAGCCGGGTTGCAATACGAGGAATTGGATATTACCAGCGACCGCAAAGCCTTTGCGGAAATGGTCGCCAAGAGCCGGCAATACGCCTCGCCCTGCGTCGAAATCGACGGTGTTATGCTGGCCGATGTGGGAGGAGTGGAAGTCGAGGCGTGGTTGCGGCAGCGCGGTTTGCTATGTTGAGCAAGACCGGGGTGGGGGCGTTCTGCTTGATGGTCTTGTGTGCAGTCGCCAGTCGCCCGGTCCGAGCAGAGGCCGAGCCGCTGATTCTCGACTTGCAAACCGGGTTGGCTTTGATGCAAGAAAACAACGAGCACCTGTTGCAAGCCCGCATTGACCTGCTGCGCGGGCAAGAGGAACTCCGCGTAGCGCGAGCAGCGGGATTGCCGCAGGTCGATGCCTCCTTTACGTATAGTCGCAACTGGCTGCTGCCTTCTTTTGTTTTTGCTGGCAATGCCGTCAGGATCGGCACGGAAAACAACCTCACGGGCACCGTGAACGTGCGCCAGCCGCTCTATGCCGGAGGTCGCATTCGCGCCACCGAGGACATGGCTCGCCGTCAATTTGCCATGCTCGGCGAAACCGAGCGGCAGACAACACAACTCGTGCTAGCCGAGGTTGAGGAGCGATTTTACGACCTGCTCCTAGCCGAGGAATTGCGCACCGTATCACACCTGGCGCTGGCGTGGGCCAGACGCAATCTGTCTCAGGTGGAGGCACAGGCGCAGGCTGGTCGGGCCGCTGAGTTGGACCAGTTGCGCGCTCAGGTACAAGTCTCAAGCATGCGCGCCGACTCCATCAGTGCAGAAAATAACCTGCGGCTGGCCACAATGGCCCTCAAGGATGTCGTTGGTTTAGACTTAGACCAAGCCATAGAAGTGCGGGGAACGTTCCGCACCGAGACAACACTCGATCTCGATGATCTGGACGGGCTCGTCGCCTTGGGGTTAGCGAAGCGGCCAGAGCTGGCGCACGTCGAGCAGGAAATAGGATGGTACGAGCGGAAGATCGCCGCCGATCAAGCGTCCACTCGGCCTAGCGTGGAATTGGTAGCCGCTGGGCAAACCCAGTTCCAGAGCGACGAGTTCGACCTAGCCGATCGGGAGTGGCGCAAGAGTTGGAACACGGGGCTAGTATTGCAAATACCGCTTTTCGATGGGCGGCTCACCGGGGCGCGCGTAGCGCAAGCGCGGCAGGATCTGCGCCGGATAGAGTACGACCAGCAGCGGATCGCGCGCGAGGTGCGGCTGCAAATCCAGCAGGCCTATTATGCGGTCGAGGAAGCCAGCCAGCGCATTGAGGCCCACCGCGATGCGGTATTGCAGGCTGAGAAGGGGCTAGAAGTCGCCGAGGTGCGCTATGCGAGTGGGGTCGGCACGCAATTGGAAAATCTGGACGCGCAATTGGCCCTAGTAGAGGTGCGCACGCAAAGCGCTGTCGCGCGCCGCGACAAGGCGCTTGCCCTGATGCGACTTGAGCAGACCGTGGGCGTCCTCGGCGAGTAGCCACAAACACTTAATAGGAAGGGAAAGTCATCATGGACGATAAACAATACGCGGTTAGGGCTTCGCATTGCGACCATCGGGCGAGCGAAGAAGAAATATACGAGGTACTTAAACGGACTACCGATCCGCTGGAGCGCTCTTGGAAGAAGCTGGAAAAGGCGCGGCGGATCGTATTAAAATTCAATATGATCAAGCCGCCGGAGCGCATAGAGTACTTCGCCGGCCGCCGGAGGGAACTGGTCGATGATGCCGTGGCCCGCGCGGTGCTGCGCCTGCTGCGAGAGCGGACCACCGCCGAGCTGGTCGCCACCGACACCTACCCCTACGGCAACGGCCATGTAACGCCCGACGACTTTAACTACCGCTATATACTGGACGATTTTGACGTCCGCTATGTCGATTCGAATTTGCCTCCCTTTGCTACGTACGACGTGCCCGGTGGCGGCTGCATGTTCGACCGCTATCTGCTCAACGCCATCTTTGCCGAGGCCGACGAGGTGGTATCCATCGCCAAGATGAAAAATCACGCCTTTATGGGCATTACCTTGACCCTGAAAAACCTCTTTGGCTTGCCGCCGATGATCCCGCCGGAAGGGCGGACGCGGTCGTATTACCACCATCTCATCCGGCTTTCCTACGTCCTGCCGGACTTGGGTATGATTACCAAGCCTTGCCTCAATATCGTCGAGGCCCTCACTGGCCAATGGGGCCGCGAATGGGGCGGCGAGGGCCGGATCTGTAACGCTTTGATGGCCGGCGATCATCCGGTGGCGACCGATGCCTGCGGCATGACCTTGATGGGCCACGATCCTCATTCCGATTGGCCGACCCCGCCTTTCCGCCGCGACCGCAATCACCTGCTGATAGCTGCCAAGCACGGCTTTGGCACAGTGGATTTGAACGAGATCGATTTTGCGAGCGAGGTCGAGGCTCCGCTGGCCGAATTCGACTCCGTATCTACGGACTCAGACGCCACGGTGGCCAACTGGCGACGCACCACCTGCGAGCAAGGGCTAATCTACCAAGACGAACAGCGGAAGCTCATTGACCGCTATCGAGGGGAGTTCATCTATATGCAGGACGGTCAAGTGGTGTGGAACGGGGACGATCCGAGCAACCTCGGGAGCCGCCGCAAACTCAGCGGCGATAGGAAGGATAGCGCCCTTTGGCTCAAATACGTCGATCCAGCAGAGGGGGAAGGGGAGCGCTTTGAGCGCTACAGCGAGTGTTTGCGGCTGGCGTCTTAACCTAGGGAGGAGCAGATGATTAGGGGCGACAAGGAGCTATACGTAGTCGGCGACCGCGTGCTAATCCGGGTTGACGACATGGAAGAGCGCACGGCCGTGGGGCTCTATTTGCCGCCGACCGCCTTGGAAAAGGAGGATGTGCAAAGCGGGCGCATCGAAGAAGTGGGGCCGGGCGTTCCCTTGCCTCCGAAAGCTGATGACGACGTGCCTTGGGAAGAGGGGGGCGAGCAGATGCGCTATATCGGCCTCCAGGCCAAAAAAGGCGACCACGCCATTTTCCTGCGCAAAGACGCAGTGGAAATCAAGTTCGACGACGAGAAGTTCATCGTCGTGCCACAGGCCGCGATTTTGGTGCTCGTTCGCGATATTGCTTGATAAAGGAAGGTCTATGATCGTCCGATGGGAACTGGCTAAGGTAGAGCCGCTATCTGATGATAAATTCGAGGCCCTAGCCGATCAGTTGGCCGACGATTTTATGGATTATGTTGGCCCCGATTACCGGCCATTATCCGATTACGCGGTTAGCCGCGAAGGACTTTACGAGGATCATTTATAGTAGAGCAAGGAGCCGGAAATCATCCATGGCCCAAGCTGCCCTCAGTCAAGGTCCGCTCCTCTGGTCCGGCGAACACTGGATTCTCTATCTGCGCCCGCCCGGAAGTCAAGTCGATAGCGGACAACTCAGTCTATACTGCGCCGCCTACAGCCCCGCAGGTCAGGGAACGGTGGCCTATATCGACATTCCTGGCTCCGGAGGCCTAACCGCTGTCTGCACCGACAATCCCGACTTGGCCGATTTTATTACTGACACCATGATTCGCGGCAGCAATAATCCATTCGACCGCGATCTGCCTCAAATTCCCGCCACCTTCAGTCGCGCCGGCTGCATTGACCGCAATCCTTCCTGGACCATCCAAAGCGAGCACCATACCCTGACTGCCACTTGGGAGCAATTGGAAAGTCCTTTAGTCGGCCCGCCCACCATCAATCCCCATATCGTCTTCACGGTGCTGATTTTTGCCGCCGCTGGCCAGATGCAACTCGACGGCATGGCCGTACCCGGCAGCCCTTATCCCCGCGATGCTTGGAGCAAGAGCCTAGGTCAAGCCCGCAGTTCCTGCTGCTTTGCGTTAGCCGAAACCATGGTGACGGGACGATAGGTAACATAGGACGTTGCAGCAATACAATAGCCCGGATCGCTCAAGCGGCCCGGGCTATTGTATTGGAATGCTGTGATGGACTTAGAACTTAGAAAAACGACCCTTGCTTGAGAAACTCCACCGGTGCTTCCTCGCCCCAGCCGCGCGTATAGTAGTCCTGCATGGTCAAGGCCAGTAGGATGCACAGCCAGAAGAAACCAGCGACCGCGAAAAGCCCGACTATCTTGGGGCTGTATTTTACGTGCATGAAGAACAAGATGACTAGCGATGCCTTTACTAAGGCAATGATCAGGGCGACCGGCGTATTCATAAAGCCCATGTTGACGAAGGCTGCCGCGACGGTGAGAACCGTGCCGATCATCAGGGCGAAGAAGATTAGAAAGTAGATCTTGAGCGGGACGACGTGATGTTCAGAGTGATGTTCAGACATTAGTGGCGTCCGATCAGATAGAGTAGTGGGAAGAGGAAAATCCACACGATATCGACGAAGTGCCAATAAAGGCCGCTGATTTCAATCGGCGTGAAGTACTGAGCCGAAATCTCGTTGCGCCGAACCTTGGCGATCATCCACAACATGATGCCGACGCCGATGACCATGTGCAGGGCGTGCATCCCGGTCATCACGAAGTAAAACGAGAAGAAAATTTTGGCGTTGCCGAGCGAGACTGTGGGGTCGTTCCACTGAAACATGCTGCCGGGGATGAGGTACTCGTGCCACTTGTGGCTGTACTCGATGTACTTGACGCCTAAGAAGGCGCAGCCGAGAATGATCGTGGCGATGAGCCACCCCGTAATCGCGTTGCGCCCGGCGTTGGTCTGCGCGCAGCGGACGGCCAGCGCCATGGTCAGACTGCTGGCGATCAGCACGATGGTGTTGAAGGTGCCCCAGAAAATGTCGAGGTGGTGCGAGCCAGCGGTGAAGGCTTCAATATATTCGTTGCGATACACGGTGTAGGCACCGAACAGCCCCCCGAAGAACAGGATTTCCTGGATGATGAACGCCCACATGCCGAGACTGGCGGCTTCGTATTGCTGCTGCGACGTCTCGAACTGGTGTAGGTGATGGGCGCTATGTGCGTGATCAGACAACTTCATCCTCCTTGGCGCGTTCAGGTACGGCCTCAGTGCTCGGTTCCGCTGGTTCCTCCTCACCGTACGGATAGGCTTCCCAAGTAACTATCGGGATGGCTTCAAAGTTGTGGGCTATGGGCGGCGAGGGGATGTCCCATTCGAGACCCTTGGCTTGGAACGGATTGGCGGGGGCCTTTTCCCCCTTGAACAGGGACCAGAGGAGATAGATGATGGTCAGCGAGAAGCCCAGCCCGAGGACAGTGGCACCCGCGGTGGACATGATGTTGAGGGCTTGCCATTCCTCGGGATAGGCGTGATAGCGCCGAGGCATCCCTAGGTAACCCAAGATAAATTGTGGAAAGAAGGTCAAGTTGAAGCCGGCGAAGACGAACATGACGCCGAGCTTGGCCGCCCCTTCCGAGTACATGCGCCCGGTCATTTTAGGCCACCAAAAATGCAGGCCGCAGAGGAACCCCATGACCATGCCGCCCACCATGACATAGTGAAAGTGGGCGACCACGAAGTAAGTATCGTGGAGATGGACGTCTATGCCCAAGGTGGAGAGGAATAGGCCCGTCAGGCCGCCGATAGTGAAAAGGCCGATAAAGCCCATCACGTAGAGCATCGGCGAGTCTAGCTTAACCGAGGCTTTGTGGAGGGTGAAAGACCAGTTGAAAATTTTGATGGCCGTGGGTACGGCTATGAAGAAGGTGATGAAGGAAAAGACCATGCTGGCATAGGTGGATTGGCCCGATACGAACAAATGGTGGCCCCAGACGAGAAAGCCGAGGACGGCGATGGCCAGCGAAGAAAAAGCCACAAAGGAATAGCCGAAGACGCGTTTGCGCGAGAAGCAAGCTATGACTTCGCTGACGACGGCAAAGCCCGGCAGGATCATGATATACACGGCTGGATGTGAGTAGAACCAGAACATGTGCTGGAAAAGCACGGGGTCGCCGCCGTAATTGGGGTCAAAGATGCCGATCTTGAAGAGGCGCTCGAAGCAGACCAGCAACAAGGTGATGGCCACCACCGGAGTGCCTAGGACCTGAATCAGGCTGGTCGCGTAGTGCCCCCAAATAAAAAGCGGCAAGCGGAACCACGTCATACCCGGGGCCCGCATCTTGTGGATGGTGACCATGAAGTTGACCCCGGTGAGGATCGAAGAGAAGCCGTTGACAAAAACGCCGACTAAGGCTAAGGAAACGAACGAAGTGGAGTACGTACTGCTATAAGGCGTATAAAAGGTCCAACCCGTATCAATGCCCCCCATGATAATGGCCAGCACGGCGAACAGCCCCCCAGCCGCGTAGAGATAGTAGCTGAGGAGATTCAGGCGGGGGAAGGCCACGTCCCGCGCGCCGATCTGCAGGGGAATGAGAAAGTTGCCCAACACCGCCGGGATCGAGGGGATCAGAAAGAAGAAGATCATCACCACGCCGTGCATGGTGAAGAGCTTGTTGTAGGTCTCGGCCTCGACCAAATCGCCTTTGGGCGTCATCAGCTCAAAGCGGATCAGACTGGCGAAAAGGCTACCGACCAAGAAGAAGACCGCCAGCGTTATTAGATAGAGGATACCTATGCGCTTGTGGTCTAGGGTCAGGAGCCAAGATTTGATCCCGTACGTTTCGTTGAGGTAGTTTCTCGGCTCGCCGTTGGCGCTGATTGCATGGCTCATGGCTTGAATGACCTCGTTGAGATGTTCATTCTGCGGACTCACTCAGGGATTTGATATAGGACGCGATTTGCAGCAGCGACTGTTCGCTAACCTGCCCTTCGAAGACAGGCATAATCGGCTCGTACCCAGCGACGATCTTGGCCGTGGGCTGAAGTATGGACTCGCGGATGTAGTCGCTATCGACGACGACTTCTTGCCCGTTGCTGAGCGTTACTGGCTTGTCGTAAATCCCGACCAGCGAAGGGCCGCGGCCCGTGGCCGTGGATTTGTGGCAGGTCTCGCAGCCGAGTTGCTGGAACTGGCGCTCGCCCGCTTCGACCATGGATTCGCCGCTGGACGCTCCCATCAGCCAATCGTGGTAATCCGCTGGCTCTAAGACGATCACTTTGCCGATCATCCCCGAGTGCTGGGTGCCGCAATACTCGGCGCAAAACAAGTGGAACTCGCCCGTCTGCGTGGCCTCGAACCACAGGGTCGTGTAGCGACCGGGTAACACGTCGTTTTTGACCCGGAAGGCCGGAATGAAAAAGTCGTGGATTACGTCCTCCGACGTCATGGTTAGGCGGACGGGCTGGCCCTTGGGCACGTGCAGGGTATTGATTTCTCGCTTGCCCGATTCGTGCTGGATTTTCCACATCCACTGTTTGCCGACCGCGTAGATCTCCAAGGGGTCGGATGGCGGCCGCTGGAGCCGGAAGAAGACATCGGCCCCAAGCAAAAAGACAAAAAGCGCCAAAAAGAGTGGGATGATGGTCCAAGATAATTCGAGGACGAGATTGCCGTGAGTTTGCTCGGGCTGTTCGTCTTCAGAGCGGCGGCGGTACTTGATGGCGAAGATGATTACCATGCCGAAGACGAGCAGGCAGAAAACCACAGTCAAGACGAGCAAGAATGCGTACAGGGCATCTACTTGCCAGGCGATGGTGGAGGCTTGGGCGGGAAAAAGTGGAAAATCGGACATGCGGTTCAAGGCTCCGAACTAGTTGAGCTGAGGCTGGTGCAGGTTGTTGCGGCGCTCCCGCTTGAGCATAGCGACGATAAAGACAACGATAGCGAGCACGGTAATCAGCCCCCCGATGCGCAGGGAATTGCGGATGTAGAGACCGTATTTGCCAGTCATTGGGTCGTAGCTATAGCAGAGCAGCAGTAGCTGATCGACCGGATTGCCGATGGCGCCGTCGGCTGCTTCGACGAGGCCCCAGCGCAAGTCGCGCGGGGGGTAGTCGATACCGTAGTAATAGCGCGCTAATTTGCCTTCCGGCGTCAGCACCATCAAGCCGCTGGCGTGGATGTACTGGTCGGTGTCTTCGTCGTATTCGTAGCGAAAGCCGACGGCCGCGGCTAGCTGTTTGATCTGGTCTTCCTCGCCGGTGAGGAAATGCCAACCCGTAGAACCATCGCGGCCACGGTAGTTTTTGCTGTACTCGGCTTTTTTGGCCGCGGCCAATTCCGAAGTTTCCCCGGGGTCGACGCTGATAGTCAAGACGTCGAAATCCGTGCCAATGCCGAAACTCAGCACATTCATTGCCCGCAAGAGGCTATTCAGCACTTGGGTGCAGAGCATAGGGCACTCGTAGTACACCAAGGTGAGAACGATGGGCTTCTGGCCGAAGTATTGGCTCAGGGAGACGCGCTCGCCGCTGGAATCGGTGAATTCGAGGTCCAAGGGAATCTGGTCGCCCAATTTTTGGTCGATGCCGATGCTCTTTTGCAACTGCTGGGTATAGTTCTGCGCCCCAGTCTGGCTGGCTAGCAAAAACGGCAGAGTTAATGCCGAAAAGATCGCGCTGCGAGCGAATGTAGTTGTAGGTCTGCTCATGGTGTCGCTGGCGGAGCGATGAGCGACATTTTGCCCTCGCTCACCAGATCGATTGCTCGCTCGATGGGAATGTGTACTACCTTTACTTGTTCGTCGATCCAACCATAGGAGTTGAGGATCGCGGCCTCGCTTTGGGCCAACTCGAACTTTTGCTTTGGCGGGTCCACTTGTAGCCTCGGCGCGTCGCTGGCAACGCGGTTCTCGACCAGCGGCGGGACCGGATCGTCGAAGAGTTCCTGATAATAGGCGAGAGCCCTGAATAAGACGATCATGCCGACAAAGGAAGCGATGACTAACGCGGTAATAAAAAGGCCGGTCTGTGCCAGCGGCGTTACCCGCGCATCGGTCGTCTCGTAGCCGGAGTTGTTTTGGTCGTGTGCTTGTTCAGCCATGATTGCTTTCGCCGCTGTAGAGGTCTGCAAAGCGGGGGTCGTTTTGCGCGATCAGGGAGCGCTTTTTCAGTTGCGCGAAGAAAAGCGCCAAGACGATGCCGCCGATGCCTATTGGAATGGCTAGGTCGAGCCAGTGTAGGGTGATCCCGGTGCTATGGAAGCTCGGCCCCTTTTCGGCGTGGACCTTGGTGAAGGTCGGTGCCGTGATCCAGTACAAATCGACTAGGCGCATCAAAATCAAGCCGGCGGCAATGGTGGCGAGCAGCTTGGTTTTGGACTTCATGGTGCTGGATATGAGAAACAGAAAGGGGACGGCAAAGTGAAACACCAGCAGCCCGTAGCCGACGTATTCCCAGCCGCCCTCCAAACGGGTCATGTACCAGGTGATCTCCTCTGGCAAATTAGCCGACCAGATGATGATCAACTGGGAAAACGAGGTATATGCCCAGAGCATGACGCAGGCTAGCATAAAGGTACCTAGGTCGCGCAGGTGCTGCTCGGTAATAACGCCCTGTAGCGGTGCCTTCCGCGAGAGGGGGACGGCGATGAGGTACGTGAACCCCCAGGCCATCAGCCCCATGCCTATGATGTAGATGATGCCGAAGATCGTCGAGAACCAGTGCGGCTCAAGCGACATTAGCCAATCAATAGAAGCTAGCGTCGCGGTAAGAAAGAAGATGACAATGCCCGGACCGCTCAGGACCTGCATGCGATGGGTCGGGTGCGTTTCCGTCGTCTGATCCTGCTGCAGCGACCAGCGGTTGAGCAGGAAGACGAACAGTCCCCAGATGGCGAAGTAAAGCACAGTGCGCGCGATAAACCACGGCTCATTGAGAAAAGGGACCTTTTGCTGGAGGATGTTGTCTTTTTGTACGATGTTCTGGTTCGTCCACTCGTAGAGATCGTGCAGGCCGAAGAAGAGGATCGGTAGCGACAGCAGGAACAGCAACGGCAAGGTGCGAGTTCCGGCTTCGAGTAGCCGTCGGATCGAAAATCCCCAAGTGCCACCGCCGACGTGGTGGATCATGAGGATGCCCAGGCTGCCCAAGGGCAGGCCGATCCAGAAGGTAAAGGCCAGCAAATAAGAGCGGAAGAACTGCTCCTCGTCGGTGAAGTAGCCGACCGCAGTGGCGGCCAAACCGGCCAAGCCCACGACTAGCGCGTAGCGCTGGAGGTTATCTAAATAGGGATGCAGGGCAGTGGACTGTTGGGTAATCGACTCGTTCATTGAAGTTGCCTTTGGTCCTCGGCCGGCAATTGGTCGAATTCGAGATTCTGGCTTAGCTGTAACACCTTGATATAGGCGACGATGGCCCAGCGGTCAGCTACGGAAATGCGGGAAGCGTAGCTGTACATGACGCCAAATCCATTGGTAATGACATCGTAAAAATGGCCGACGGGCACCTCGCGCAACCGCTGTTGATGAAAGGTCAGCGGCTGTTTGAGCCCGCGCTGGACGATCATGCCGTTACCCGCGCCGGTCTGGTCGTGGCAGGGGGCGCAGAAAATGTTGTAGCGCTCGCGGCCGCGCTCTAACAACTGGCGGTCCACGGCTACCGGCAAGGTCTCTGCGAGTTGGCCTTGTATTTTGCCTTGGTAGAAGTGCTCGTCGAGCATCAATTGGCCTCTCGCCACGGTGCCGTCAACCTGCGAGCGGAAAGACATACCGTCGGCAAAGAACGCCGAGGCTTCTAGCGGCTCGTACTTTTCTTGGTCGTACATGGCCTGCCGCAGTTCGCAACCGGCGGTGCCAATCAGTAACAGCGCCACTCCCAACAGGGCAGCTAGCCGTCGCTTGGCGATGGTCATTTCACTTTTCAACTTCGACAACCTCATGCGGATTCAGGCCGCGCAGAAATTCCTCGGTTTTTTCGCGATCGAACTGGGGGTCTTCGGCCTCGATGCTGAGAAAGAAGCGGTCTTGGCTGGCGCGGGCGAAACTGGGCGCGTTGAAAACCGGGTGATAAGGCTGGGGCAAACCGTTGGCGATGAACATGCCAAAGGCCGAACTGAGCGCGGCAAAGAGAATGGTCAGCTCAAAGGTCACTGGGATGAACATCGGCCCGCTGTGCAAGGGCTTGCCGGCGATATTGAGCGGATAGTCGATGGCCGAGACCCAATAGCACAGGGAGTAGCCCGTGATGGCACCGAGCAGGCCAAAGGCGAAAACCAGCCAAGGCAACCTAGTGCGAGGAAAGCCGATGGCCTCGCCCAAGCCGTGGATGGGCATGGGCGAATAGCCGTCGATCTTGCGATAGCCAGCAGCGAAAGTCTCCTTGGCCGCGGCCAGCAAGTCGTCGGGGGATTCAAATTCGGCCAGCAGGCCGTAGTGGGTTGATTCTTCGTGCTGCAACATAAGTTCAATGGCTCACTTGTGGTCTCCAGAGACCAGCAGATTACGGATCTCGTGGATGGAAATCATCGGTAGGCCGCGGATGAACAGAAAAAACAGGACGATGAACAGGCCGATGGTACCCACGTAGATGGCGATGTCCCAGATCGTCGGGTGAAACATGTCCCAAGAAGAGGGCATAAAATCCCGGTGTAGGCTCGTGACGACGATGATAAAGCGCTCTAGCCACATGCCGACGTTGATGAACTGGGAAATGAAAAATAGCCAGAACATGCTCGTGCGGAAGTGCCTAAACCACAGGAGTTGTGGCACGATTATGTTGCAGACAATCAGAGCCCAGTAGAAGGGGCCGTACGGGCCTTTCATGCGATTTTGCATCATATAGCCCTCAAAGACACTGGCGCTGTACCAGGCGATGAGTTGCTCCATGAAGTAGCCATAGCCCACAATCAGCCCGGAGGCCAACATGACTTTGGCCATGTTGTTTAGATGGCGCTCGGTTATGAAGTCGTCCAAGCCGTAGATGAGGCGCATGGGGATCATCAAGGTCAGCACCATGGCAAAGCCCGCATAGATCGCCCCGGCGACGAAATAAGGGGGGAATATGGTCGTGTGCCACCCGGGTATAAGCCCGACGGCGAAGTCGAGACTGACGACGCTATGGACAGAGAGCACGAGGGGCGTGGAGAGGCCGGCCAGCAGGAGGGACGCCATCTCGTAGCGCTCCCAGTGAATGGCCGAGCCGCGCCAGCCGAGCGCGAACACGCCGTAGAGGACTTGGGCGATGCGGTTTTTGGCGCGGTCGCGCAGGCTGGCTAAGTCTGGAACCAAGCCGACATACCAAAAGACTAGCGACACCGTCAAATAGGTCGAGACCGCGAAAACATCCCAGATCAGTGGGCTGCGGAACTGCGGCCAGATGTCCATGGAGTTGGGATAGGGCAACAGCCAGTAGCAGGCCAGCCAGGGCCGCCCGGTGTGAAAGAGCGGAAACTGCGCGGCGCAGAGCACGGCAAAGATAGTCATGGCCTCTGCCGCGCGGTTGATCGAGGTGCGCCACCGCTGCCGGAACAGCAGTAGAATCGCCGAGATCAGGGTGCCGGCGTGGCCGATACCGATCCACCAGACAAAATTGATGATAGCCCAACCCCAGCCTATGGGGTTGTTGATGCCCCAGATGCCCACGCCCTCAAAGAGCAAATAGGGAACGCCTATCATAAACCCGTGCAGCAGCAGAAAGCCCAAAGCAAAGCAGATGAACCACGCCAGTGGGGTGTTTTTGGTTAGGACGATCCCGCTGATCTTGTCGGTGATCGAGGTGTACGAGGTCTGGCTCGGGCCGAGTTCCGATACTGGGGGGCGATAAGGCGTTTTCGCAGCTTCGGACATGCTAAGCCTCGGCAATCTTGGGATTCGGGTTTTTGATACTTGCCAAATACGTAGTGCGGGGGCGCGTGTTCAACTCGGTGAGAATGCCGTAGTTGAGC
The DNA here is from genome assembly GCA_965208845.1 of Candidatus Latescibacterota bacterium. GTDB lineage: Bacteria > Latescibacterota > UBA2968 > UBA8231 > UBA8231. The sequence goes on from OZ242361.1 coordinate 4,843,393, forward strand.
GGCGATGCCTTGAGGGCAGAGACTTGGCTATTGGGATCGTTGATATCCCCGAAGACGATGGCTTCGGTGGGACAGGCTTGCTCGCAGGCGGTGACGATTTCGCCATCGCCTATGGTGCGACTGGCCTTTTTGGCCTCAATGCGCGCTTGATTGATGCGCTGGACGCAGTACGTGCATTTTTCCATTACGCCGCGAGAGCGCGTGGTGACATCCGGGTTGCGCTGTAGTTTTAAGCTCTCGGTATCGCGGTCGGCGTATTGGAGGAAGTTGAAGCGCCGGACTTTGTAAGGGCAGTTGTTGGCGCAGTAGCGGGTGCCGACGCAGCGATTGTAGGTCATGTCGTTGAGACCTTCGTCGCTGTGCGTCGTCGCTGCGACTGGACAGACCAACTCACAAGGAGCGTTTTCGCACTGCATACAAGGCACGGGCTGGTGCACGATCTGGGGGTTGTCGAGCGAACCTTGGTAGTAGCGATCGACGCGAATCCAAGGCATTTCGCGGCCGTTGAGGACCTCGTCTTTGCCGACGATGGGAATGTTATTTTCGGCTTGGCAGGCCGTCGCACACGCATTGCAGCCGATGCAGGCACCCAAATCAATCACCATGCCCCAGGCGTAGCCCGTGTACTGGTGATCCGTGCGGTTGTGCAGCGTCAAGTCATCGGGCGGATCGTGGGCTCCCTCGTGGGCAAAGTGCGGATGCGCTTGGTAGTAGTCTAGGGAGGCTTGGCGTAAGAGGTTGCGGCCTTCCATTCTATAGTGATCTTGGGTACAGGCGAGGCGATAGTTGTCGTAGGAGCCGCTGACCTGTAGGCCGGTGCCGCTCCACAAAGCCGCCGTAGGACGCAGGGCATAGGCATTAAAGCCCTGCCCCATGCGCACGACGCGGCCACTGCGCTGTTGACCGTAGCCCAAGTGCAAGGTGACGACGCCGTCGGCTTGGCCGGGCACGATCCAAACCGCGGCATTGATCGTGCGTCCGTCAAAGCGCAACTCGGCGAGGAATTCGTTCTCGAGTCGCAGGCGCTCGGCCGTGGCTGGGCTGACCAGAGCGGCGTTGTCCCAAGTGAGCTTCGTGATGGGTTTAGGGGTTTCCTGTAGCCAAGCGTTGTTGGCAAAGCGACCGTCCCACACCATGGGGTCGGGCCGAAAGTGGATTTCGAGATCTTCTTCCTCGGGAAGGTTCCCAGTCGTTGCCGGCAACTGCAAAGTGCCTAGCTCCACTGCTTGAGCTTCGGGGCGCGTGCCCTCGACGAAGCCGTCGTGCAGTGCGCGACGCCAAGCAATCGCATCTAGGCCTTGGCTCTCCCAGTACTGGCGCACGATTTCGAGATCTGGGACCCCGGGCTGGCCGGTGAGCACCGCCAAGAGGTCGTGGGCTGATTTGCTCTTGTAGAGCGGGCGAATCAGTGGCTGGACGATCGTGGCGAGACCATTGTGAGCGCGGGTGTCGCTCCACGCTTCGAGAAAGTGAGATTCCGGGATGTGCCAGTGGCAGAGTTCCGACGTTTCGTTGTCGTACAGGCCGAGGTGGACGCGGTAGCCAACCTTGCCGAGTGCCGCGGCAAAATCGAGATCCACGGGCGCGTCGTACACTGGATTGCCGCCGAAAATGAACAGCGACTCGACTCGACCGGCGTTCATGTCGGCGACTAAAGCAGCTAGCGATTCGCGCTGGTCAACCGACTCGACTTCGAGGGGGGTGGTGTAGTGTACGGTTGCGCCCGCATTGCCTAGGGCGTGGTTGATCGCATGGGCCAAAGCGTGTACCGCGGGGGACTGTTGGTCACCGGCAAGCACAAGGCTTTGGCCGGGATTGGACTTTAGGTCGTCGACTAGGGCCGCAATCCAAGCATCGTGAGCAGAGAAGTCGGCGGGAACGTTCGGCCCCTTCCAGTCGATACCAAGCCCTTGGGCCACCTTCAAGGCCAAAGCTTCGATGTGCGCCGTGCCTAGGGCCAAACGATGATCGGCTATGCTGCCCGTGGCCGTTGGGCTGCTTTCGACCGCATAGAGCCGGTTGCTGGCCTTGGAGCCGTTGCGGACTCTGCGACCGGCCGCAAAATCCCGAGCGTGGCGGACATTGCCAGCACCGCTGTAAGTAAAGTCCGCGTCCAACGATAGAATGACCTTGGCTTTGGCTACGTCGTAAGCCGCATGGACCGGCTCGCCAAACGCCATTTGGGCCCCGGCACGGGCGTTGTCGCGATTGACCGGTTCGTACTGGTGCCACTGGGCTTGGGGAAATTTATTCCGCAGGGCTTGCAACTGGTGCCCGAGGGTTGGAGAAGTTACCGTCTGAGTCAGGATGCGCAGGCCAGCTCCGCCGTTGGTCTCGTGTGAGCTCAGCCGCTGGGTCAGATCGGCTAAGAAGATGCTCCAAGCGCTGATGCGACCGGCGTTTTTGACCGTTTGTGACCGGTCGGGATCGTAGAGGTCGAGAATCGAAGCCTGTGCGAGTGCATTCGAGCCGCGGCTGCCGGAGGGATGCTCGGGGTTGCCCTCAATTTTGGTCGGTCGCCCCATGTGGCTCTCGACTAGGATACCCATGCCAATGCCGCCGAGCGAGGTGGCGGAGGCAAAGTACTGAGGCTTACCGGGGATGACGTTTTCGGGAGCTCGGACCTGGGGGACTATTTTTTCACTGGGCTGAATCGTACAGCCCGAAAGCCCGCCCAATGCCAGCGATGCACTCATGAGCTTGAGAAAATTCCGCCGACTTACCGGATCCTTCAACTCGGCAGCTTGCTCGGGGAACTCGCGCTGGATCATGGCGGCGAATTCTTCGGTCTGAGCCAATTGGTCCAAGCTGCGCCAGTACTCTTGGCCTTGAGCGGCTTCGAGACGGGAGCGAATGGCCGAGAGATCGATGTTTTTTCTGGTTTCCATATTTAGCGGTGGCAGATGGAGCAGTTGGTGAGTTGACTGGTCTGCACGCCGTATTCGGCGACGAGTTGCACACCCAAGCTTTCTTGGTCGGCTGGGTATTGATAATTCATGTTAAAGACTTGGTCGCGCGGGCGGATGTACTGGGCGGGGTCGCGGTGGCAATCTAGGCACCACTCCATATTCAGTGATTCGGCTTTCCACATCAGGGGCATTTGATCGACTTGGCCGTGGCACGACTGGCAGCCGATGCCTTGGTTGACGTGGATGCTGTGGTTGAAATAGGCGAAGTCGGGAAGGTCGTGGACGCGATTCCACTCGATGGGCACGTTGTCGCGGAAGCTGGTGCGCACAGGTTCGAGGATGGGTGCTTCGGTCCAGATCTGCGAGTGGCAGGTCATGCAGGTTTCGGTCGGGGGAACGCCGGCAAAGGCACTCTCTTCGACGGTGGTATGGCAATAGCGGCAATCGATGCCCATACCGGTGACGTGGTGTTTGTGGCTAAAGGGAACGGGCTGATCAATGGGCACGTTGACTTGATTGACGAAGTAAATGCGATTGATGTTGAGGAGGATACCGAGGATACTGCCGACTAGGACGAGGCCGACGAGAATGCTGGCCTTAGAAGCCCAGTTGGCGCTGCGCGGGAATACTTGAGCCATATCTTTGAGTTTAGCTGAGGTTGTAGAAAGCTGGCCTTAGCTCTCCGGCCAAAACAGTCTGTAAATTAGGCCAGTTTAATTTGGTGTCAACAGATGCGATAAAAAACCTAGGGCATTTGACTTTGGGTCCCTCGCAGTATAATATGAATAGCGTCCCTCCTATAACCCCCGTAGCTCAGCAGGATAGAGCAACAGATTCCTAATCTGTGGGTCGGCGGTTCGAATCCGCCCGGGGGTAGTTCCTTTTCTCGAAAACGGCTGTCTTCCAGACAGTTGCGGTCGTGTGGCATAGGCTTAAGAGCGCGTATAAGTGTGCAGTGCTGGGCCGCCGTCCCGAAGGGAATATAGCAGCTATTTCGGCCATGAGGGCGATGAGAATGTCAGAAACCCATCTTCAGCGAATTTTGCATTTAGATGACAAAGCGTGAAGAGACGCTGGAAATCGCCGGCCAAGTCGAAGCCATGCTCGCGGCTTTGGATCGGTTCTCCTCCTTTAGTCGGCTGCTCAAACCTGCCGAGGTGGAACCGTTGCGTTCCTTGCTGCGCTGTGCACATACGTGCGCCGACAGACTGGTGGCCGGTAAACAGGCACAGTGCGCAGTGGACGAATTGATCGCGCAACACCAGCGTTGTTCAGATGCACTTCTCGCGGCGGCACTTAACGGCGATTGGGGTGGTGGCGCGCCGGATTTACAAGGACTGTTGCTCAACCGGCTTCTCGATGGCCGACATCCGTTTTTGCTCGCTTGCGAAAAGCAATCTCCAGCAAATGTTCCCGCCGCGCTGCATCAGGTTGCGTGCCGCGATTTGCAAAGTGCCGCGGTCTTGGCTCGTCCCCGCTGGGGAATATGGCTGCGGCTGATCGGCGGCGATGCGGAGCCTTTGGCCCCCATGCCCGGAGATGGGGTGGAACCCGCAGCCGTTGACCAACTAAAAGAGCGTTTTGCCTGCAGCGAGGATTGGGCTGGGTTAGCAGGAGAGCTCGGATGCCTGATCCACGAGCACGGGCGGGGTGCGCTGCGTCGATTCCCGGCCTTTCGCCTAGTCGGCAGGGAAGCTAAGCCCATCTTGGAACCTATCCGCCATTTCGCGGAATTTCCCCTCGGCTGGCTAGAGGGCAACAGAACGAGAATCCAAGTATTAGAGAAGAACACGCGCCATTTTCTCGCCGGTTATCGGGCGCACAACGCGCTAATCTGGGGACCGCGCGGCGGCGGCAAATCGACGCTGATACGGGCCTTGATAGGGCAATTCTTTGATCGCGATTTGCGTGCCATCGAGATCGATCCGTCTTGCTACCATCTGTTACCCGACCTGTTTGCCCTCGTCCGGGGGCGTCGCCAGCGCTTTGTGGGCGTACTGGATAATGTGTCTTTGAGCCGGAGCGATAACAGTTTGCACCTACTGTCGCGCGTGCTTGACGGGGGGTTAGAAGCGTGCCCGGACAATTTGGTCTTCTATGCAACATCCAACTACAAGGATCTAGTTGATCGGGAGGGCGAACGTCCGCAAGGGTTGGGCCAGATGCAGCTAGACGACGAGCGTCCCAAGCTAGTCAACCAAGGCATTCAAGCTGAATTCTACGATCCCCAACAACTGCAACGTCTCGATCAGGAGCGGGCGCTAGACGACCGTTTTGCCCTCAAGGTATTTCTCGACCTGCCTAGCAGACAACAATATCACTCTATGGTACTGTCCTATGCTCGCCGGGCGGGGATCGACCTGCCAGAAGAAGAATTATTGGCCGCCTTTGAGGTTTGGCGGATGCGGCACAACCACGATTTAGTTGGAGGCCGGACGGCGCGGGATTTTATCGTCGCCTACTTGCCGCAGTACTTGCGCGACAAGGACCAGTTAAATCAACCTTCGAGTAGCTCGATCTCGTAACCGTCGGGATCGTCGATAAAGGCCATCTTGCGGCCGGTAGGGAAAGTCTCGCGCCAATCGCTAGGCCATATTTCAATCCCGTTGTTTTCCAGCGTGTCGCAAAAGCCGATTAAGTCGGGGACCGCGATAGCGAGGTGCATGAGATCTTCGGGGACGGCGAGTTGGTAATCGGCAGAATAGGTCAGCTCTAAGGTGTGTTCATTGCCGGGCAATTCGAGATGAACGATCTGATTGCCAGCGGGCGACTTATCGGAGCGGCTCCGAACTGCAAAGCCGAGGTGGGTGCAATACCACTCAATGGAGCGATCGAGATCGCCGACGCGGATGCGGGTGTGCAGGAAGCGGGCCATAGGGACATCCTTTCGCGAGTTGAGTATAATTTAGGGCAAGGATTGCTGCGCGTGTAGGCAGTCCCTTGCGCGGGTTGGAACGGGGCGTGTAGATTAAATTAGTCAGGGGCAAAAAAGAAGCAAAAATGGTGCCGAAGAGAGGACTCGAACCTCCACGGGGTTGCCCCCACATGGTCCTGAACCATGCGCGTCTACCAATTTCGCCACTTCGGCAAGTGAACGGCAAAAATTAAGCGCAGGGCTTGCAGCCGTCAAGCCCGTTCCTTTCGTGAAATAGGCGGGTTATGGCCAAAATGGAAAGCGGTGCCAAGCGCGAGTTAATCGCCGTGCAAAATCGCAAAGCCCGGCACGACTACGAAGTGATGGGCCGCTACGAGACTGGCATTGTCTTGCGCGGCACGGAGGTCAAATCGCTGCGCGCTGGGCGTGCCAATCTCAAGGACAGCTTCGCTCTAGTTGAAAAAGGCGAAGTTTTCCTGCACAATGTCCACATCGCCCAATACGAGCGGGGCAACAGTTTCAACCACGATCCAGAGCGCGTGCGCAAATTGCTCTTGCACCGCAGTGAAATCCGCCGGTTGACGGGAAGGACACAACAACAGGGCCTTACCTTGGTGCCGCTGAAGATCTACTTCAAACGCGGCAGAGCTAAAGTGGAATTAGCGCTGGTTCGCGGCAAGAAGCAGTTCGACAAGCGTCAGGCTTTGGCTCAACGCCAGGCTGACCGCGATGTCGCCCGGGCCCTCAAGGAGCGCCACCAGTGAGTTTGCCAATATCCAACCAGTCCGCGATGCGCTGTTCTAAGTGTCGTGGGGTGGGCCTGTACTACGATCCGATAGTCGAGGCAGGACGCTATGGCGAGCTTCGACTTTGCGAGTGTGTTAGTGTCAAGTGCTGTTGTGGGGGAACTGCACCCTATCGGTACTGGGACGACGATTCGCGCCACCAGTGGTGTCCCTGCCGGCCCTATCGCCGTAAAATGACGAAAACCAACCGCCTGTTTTACCAAGCCAATATCCCCGAACGCTACAAGTGGAAGTTTATTGATGATTTCCGCATGGCGGCACCAGACGGGATGCCCATTGACCTAGCGGCCACGGTCTATCTCCGCATTCACCAAGACCTGATCGAAGCAGCGGCAGAGCCTAAGCGCGGCTATCTCCTCCACGGCAATCCCGGCACGGGCAAGACCTTAATGGGCTGCATTGCACTCAACGAACTCATGCTGCGCTGGACCAAGCCGGGCCGCTTTCTAAAACTATCGCTTAATTATTTTCAAAAGCTGCGCGACAGTTATAAACCTGACAATGTGCATTATGGCCAGACTGGGACAATCCTTGAAGAGTTGTGCAGTATGCCTTATCTCGTCATAGACGATTTCGGTGTTGAGCAGGGGACTGATTGGCAACAGGAAGTGCTCTACGATCTCGTAGATGCCCGCTACGGCGATCAGCGATTCACGGTTGTAACTACCAATCAGCCCCTCGACGAACTCAAGAATCTAGCCAAGGGTCGCATCTATTCGCGCCTAGTAGAGATGTGCCAACCGATCCCCATGGACGGCCCTGATTATCGGATGCATCTCAATGAGTGAGACAAGCTGGAAACGCAGTGATGGACGACGGCCCGATCAATTGCGGCCGGTGCAGATCTCCCCGAGGTACCTGAAAACGGCGGCTGGATCGGCTCTGATCGAGATGGGCGATACAAAGGTGCTCTGCACGGTATCGCCCGTCGATGGGGTTCCGCCCTTTTTGGTGGGGACCGGCAAGGGGTGGCTAACCGCGGAGTACAGCATGCTCCCTGGCTCCTCTACACGCCGAGTAACCCGCGAGCCCAATAGTCGAGCGCGTGAAATTCAGCGTCTAATCGGTCGGTCGCTGCGAGCGGTAGTGGATTTGGAGCAAATAGGCGAGCGGACGCTGTATGTCGATTGCGATGTCATACAGGCTGATGGCGGAACGCGCACGGCCTCAATAACAGGGGCTTATGTGGCTTTGGCAGAGGCGTTGCTGACGCTGCCCGGCGATCTGCTCTGTGAGCAGATCGCCGCGGTTAGCGTTGGGATAGTAGGGGACCAGCCTCTATTGGACCTGTGCTATGAGGAAGATCGCCGCGCCGAAACGGATATGAACGTCGTTATGACCGGCTCGGGGGGGATCGTCGAGATCCAAGGTACGGCTGAGGGCCGTCCCTTTACTCGTGCGCAAGCGGTCGAGTTGCTCGATTTGGCGGCGGTGGGCATAGAGCGTCTGTTAGCCGTGCAACAGTCTGTTTTAAGCGCACTTACAAAGGCTTAGGGGTTGAGAGAAATTGCTTGACAGGTTTTGTGACCCCGGCTAAGTTAATAGCACTTCTTTAGTTTAATGCACGTGTAGCTTTCCTTTTCCTCCCCACTCTATAAAGAAGAGGATGGTTCCATGGCGGGAATGACTAAAGCACCATTCTGGGATATGGAAGATTGCCTCGGGAGTTATCTGGCCGAGATCGCCCATTCCAAGCCCCTATCCCCGGCCGACGAGGTTAATCTAGCGCGAAAAATCAAACAAGGGGACGAGTGCGCTCGCAATAGATTAGTCGAAGCGAATTTGCGCTTTGTGGTCAGCGTGGCAAAGGAATACCAAAATCGCGGCGTTCCCCTTGCCGATTTGGTCAGTGCAGGCAACATGGGCCTGATCACGGCTGCCGAGCGCTTTGATGAAGACAAGGGATTCAAATTTATTTCCTATGCAGTTTGGTGGATCCGTCAAGCCATCCTACAGACGTTGGCCGAACAGTCGCGCACGGTCCGCCTGCCGCTGAATAAAATCGGTTTGCTCTACAAGATATCCAAGGCGTCCCGCGCCTTGCAGCAAGAGCGCACCGACGCACCGCCCCCAGAAGCTATCGCCGAGCAGCTCGATGTCCCGGTTGAAGAGGTTAAAGAGACATTGCTATGCGGTCGCTCGATGCGGTCGCTCGACGCGTCCTTTCTCGGCGAAGAAGATCATAGTCTGCTAGACGTGCTGCCAGACGAGCGGCAAGAGTCCCCTGAAAATCAAGTGATGCGCGGCTGTCTGCGCGGACAGATTGACTCGGCTCTGAATAGGCTCATCGAGCGAGAGGCCGAGATTCTCCGCCTCTATTTTGGGTTGAACGGGGAAGAGCCTATGACCTTAGACCAGATTGGTATGCGCTTTGGGCTTACGCGCGAACGAGTCCGGCAAATCAAGGAGAAAGCACTGCACCGCCTGCGCCACCCCAGTCGCTGCGATCATCTACGCTCCTACAGCCGCGCTTGAAGATGCCCCCCCACAGGCTCCCCTGCTCCCCAAAAGTCGCAGGAGTATGCCATGCCAGAAGATGCAGCTGAGGAGGATCTGCTGAATTCTATAGATGAAGTAGACGATCAGATCAAAAATTTTCGCCAGCGGGTGCGGGCCGTTTTGGACGCTGCCCAGGCCGAGGGAACGCGGCGCAACGAAAAGGAAGGGAGCGGGAGGAGATAAGCGACGCGTGGATTGACCAAAGAGGGGATGGCTTGGCTGTCCCCTCTTTTTGTTTGTCTGCAACCAAATGGAGAAAACCAAAATGGATAAATGGGCAACAGGCATATTTACTTCGATTGACGAGGGTTTGGGGGCCGGGTTGGATTCGGTGAAGGAGCTAGGGGTTTCCACCGTGCATCTGCACGCGCCAGGCCGCGATTTTCGCACCGCAGAGAAAACCGCGGAAATTAAGAGCCAGTTCGCCGCGGCTGGGATCGAAATTAGCGTGGTTTTCTCTGGTTTTCCCGACGACGATTATACCACGCCGGAAATCGCCCAACAAACGGTCGGGCTGGTGCCTTTAGAGCACCGGGAGCGCCGGCTCGAAGAGACTTTGGCTATCGCGGACTTTGCTGCTGCGCTAGGCGTAGATGCCGTCGGCATGCACTTGGGCTTTGTGCCGCAGTCGTCGGATCCGGATTTTGCCGCAGTCGTCGAAGTTGCGCGCACGGTGTGCGATCACTGCCGGGGGCACGGGCAATATTTTCACTTGGAAACCGGTCAAGAGACCGCCGACGAACTGCTCGCCTTTCTCGAGGCCGTTGACCGCGAGAACCTCGCAGTCAATTTCGATCCAGCCAATATGATCCTCTACCAAGCCGGCTCGCCGCTAGAGGCCTTGGATCGGGTAGGGCGCTTTGTCCGCAGCGTACACTGCAAAGACGCCGCGATTGAGCGCCGCCCGGGCCAGCCGTGGTACGAGGACGCGCCGCTTGGCCAAGGCGACGTCAACATCCGGGCCTTCCTCTTAAAGTTGCGCGATTTGGGATACGAGGGGCCGCTGACCATTGAGCGCGAATACGCCCCCGATCAGGTGGGAGATCTCCGCGCGGCCCTGCAGCTACTCACCGACCTCCGCCGAGAGATTTTGGGTTGAGCGCGTCGCTAGGGAGTTGCTTGGATTTTGCAGTAGATGCGGCTTGGCAAGCCGGTAAGATCACTTTGCGCTACTTCCAGTCGGGCATTCACGCCGAGTGGAAGGAAGACCTATCGCCGGTGACCGTCGCCGACCGCGAAGCCGAGGCCAAGATACGAGACTTGTTGGCCAGGGCCTATCCCGACGATGGGATTGTCGGTGAGGAATTTGGGCGGGTCGAGGGAAGCTCCGGTACGCGCTGGATTATCGACCCCATAGACGGGACGAAATCTTTTGTCCAAGGGGTGCCGCTCTACGGAGTGCTCATCGCACGGGAAGGGCCGGATGGGGTTGATGTAGGCTGTTGCTATATGCCAGCCCTCGACGAGATGGTGTGGGCCGCTAAAGGCGAGGGTTGCTGGTGGAATGGCCGACGGGCGGCAGTGTCCTCGGTAGCTGAGTTAGGCCAGGCCTGTATCTGTTATACGTCGTGGCCGAGCTTTGCGGAACAAGGCCGCGAAAAGGAGTGGCAGAAGCTAGTCGCCAGCACTCGGCTGCGCCGGGGGTGGGGCGATTGTTACGGCCACATCCTCGTGGCCACTGGCCGGGCCGAGGCCAGCTTTGACCCCATTATGAATCCGTGGGACTGCGGGCCATTGCTGCCGATTCTGCAGGAAGCTGGAGGCACCTTTACCGATTGGCAGGGGGTGCCGACGATATACGGCAAAGACGCCTTCTCTTCCAATGGGTATCTCTTAGAGTCCATCATAGGGCATCTGGGTGGTCACAGTGAGAGAGGCTCTTAGAAGCCGGATCGCCTTTTGTCTAGCAGCTGGCCGCGATGCCGTGGTGGCGACGTACCGCCACGATTGCACGACTGCGGCCCCGGCCATGGCCTTTGACTTTATATTTGCCATTTTCCCGGGCATTCTCGTTCTAACGGCCCTATTGGGATTCTTGGGCATATCGTCTGAGGATTTCATCAAAGTGCTCGAAATTTTGGGCATTGTCATCCCTGTCCCGCTGCTGGAGGCCATCGAAGACAATATCAGCTTTCTCTCGTCGCAAAGTTTGTTCGTCATCGGGTTCTTGGGCGTCATCTTGCCAGCGTCGGCTAGCATGTCCACTACGATGATGGCGCTCAACCGAGCCTACGGCGTGCAAGAGCATCGGTCTTTTTACAAGCGGCGCATTCTTTCGCTCGCCTTAATCGTCGTCTTGGGAATTTCTTTCGTTTTTTTCTTTAACCTCATTATATTCGGCGAACACGTCGAGAGTTGGCTGCGGGATTATTGGACTTCCTCACACTTTTCTCCGTTGGTGGCCTTGTTGAGGCGCACAGTGGTCGTGATCGGCATGGTCGCCACGGCCGCCTGTATTTACTATATCATGCCCGCCGTGCGCCTGCGCTGGTGGGACGTGTTGCCGGGGAGTGTGATGTCTTCTGGGCTGGCCGGGGTCATTGCCATTGCCTTGGATTACATCGAGCGATTTAGCTATTACAATATCATTTATGGCGTGCTCGGGACTGCCATTATCCTCTTGCTATCTGCGTACTTGCTGGCTTTTTCATTATTGTTGGGCGGCGAATTAAACGCGGTGCTCTATCGCCGCCGCCACCCAGTTGACTCATACCCAACAGATTATTAGGTTGGGGCTTATAGCAGTAATGCCTTTGGGAAATGGAGGAGACCATGTATAAAAATTTAATCCTATTCGCGCTCGTCAGCGGGCTTTTGGCCTGTGGGGGAAAAAAAGATGAGTTAACTCCTTATATCCAGACTTTGCAGGGCTTGGAAAGCCATAGCCAACAGCTAATGCGCTATCAGCGCTACTTAACGACCGAGGGCATGACCTCTCAGGCCCACGACGTCGAGCAGGTCATGCAGACTTTGCTCGACGAGTTGGAGAAGGTCGAACTCGAAGACAAGCGCCTTCGGGCCTTGCACAACGCCATGAAGCGAGCCTTAAAGGCGGCGATGCGCAAGCTAGTCGAGCCGGACTTCCCGACCTTTGTGCCCAATGCCCAAAAGAGCATTGGGCGCGTCGAAGACGAATTCACCAAGATATATGGCAACCTAGAGCTGCTGTGGCAGAGGGCCGGCAAGACCGAACCGTTCCCGCTCAAGTGGGAAGCCGTGGAATAGTCGAGTCCGCTGCTCGCTGCATTGTGTAGAGCTCCCCCGGTAACAGGGGGAGCTTTTTGCATTAAATTTCCGGGCAGAAAGAAGGGATGAACAAGCCATGTTGTTCATGTTGTTCAAACTGCTACTGGCGACGGCAGTCGTGTTGCTGTGTTACGCCGTGTACCGGCAGCTAAAGGGTGGCCCGCGCGGAGGCACGTCCAACCGGCGCGGCAGCATCGATCCGAGTCAAGTCGCCGAGGCCGAATACAGCATATTGGACGAAGAAGAGGCTGAAAGCGAAAAGCGTGGCTAAGAGAGCCAAAGGGTTAAGTCCCGAAGAGTTGATGGCCGAAATCGCCAAAGGGGATGTTCGGCCCTTTTATTTAGTACACGGGGACGAGGAATACGAGCGCGAAGCCTTAGTCTCATCTATGATCAAGGCCTTGGTGTCAGCTCAGACGCGGGATTTTAATCTCGACGTACTGAGGGCTGAACGCTTGGAGGTGCTGGATTTTTTTCAGATTTATGAGACCTATCCCATGATGGCCGAGAGTCGGCTGATTGTGCTGCGCGATGCCGAGGCTCTGACGACCGACCAGTGTCGCGGCTTGGAGCGCGTATTTGCAACTCCGGTGGAGACCAGTCGCCTCTTGGTAGTGGGCCAAAAAGTCGATATGCGGCGCAAGTTCTTTCGCGAATTTTCGCGACGAGGTCGCGCGCTAGAATTTAGGCCGCCCTACGACAATCAAGTTCCGCAGTGGCTACAGCGCTACGCCAAGCGTCAGGGGGTGAAAATTGCACCTGCGGCCGTCCAGCTACTCAGCCAGTACGTAGGGGCCAAGCCAAGAGAGCTAGTCAGCGAGATAGAAAAGTTGGTCAGTTTTGTCGGGGTGGGCCAGCCGATCACCGCCTCTGCGGTCGAACAAGTCGCTGGCATTACGCGCGAGGCTAGCGTGTTCGATCTCGCCGATGCCCTCGGCAAAGGACAGGGCAAGCTGGCCCAAAAGCTGTTGCAAAAGTTTCTCAGTCAGGGAGAAGAGCCAACCCGCGCCGTCGCCATGGTCACCCGCCATTTCCAGCTTTTGCTCAAGGCTAAGGGGCTAATAGACCAGTCGCTATCGCGCGACAAAATGGCCGCTGAATTGGGGGTTGCGCCGTTTTTTTTGCCCAGGTATTTGGAGCAGGCCCAGCGCCGCTCCGCTACTTGGCTGTGGGTGGGATTGAGCGCCTTGAGCGAAGCCGATTGGCGTCTGAAATCGCAGGGACGACGCCAGGAGCATCTGGTTTTGGATCTGCTGGTGACCAAGTTGTGCAGGAAGCACTGAGCTTGACAATGGGTAGTGCCACAACTATAATTGAAACACAAGGTGTTGTGTTTGTAACATATTGAAAAGTATAAACTAACAAACAAAGGATGATCTATCGTGAGCGAACCTATCGTCTTAACCGATGACAATTTCAGCGCCGAAGTCCTCAACGCCAGCCAGCCCGTGCTCGTGGATTTTTGGGCGACGTGGTGCGGGCCGTGCCGAATGATCGCGCCGATTGTCCAAGAATTGAGCAGCGAATACGAAGGCCGGGCCAAAGTGGGCAAATTGGACGTCGACGCGGCCCAGAAAACAGCGGCCGAATTCGGCATTCGCAGCATCCCTACCTTGCTTATTTTCAAGGAGGGTAAAGTCGCCGACCAGATCATTGGTGCCGTCCCCAAAGGGCAAATCACCGAAAAGCTAGAGGCCGCCTTAGTCTAATTATGCGGACGAGAGGCATGGGGTGCTGCCTGTCTAAGCGGGAGTCCTAAGCACATGCCGTCTGATCCTCTCTGGAGGCATGTCTTTCGTCGTCTGCAAGAGCGCGTAAGGAGCGGCCGCAAGGGGGAAGAGACCGCCGCCTGCAAGCTCTTGCAGAAAGTGCCCATTTTTCAGGAACTAAGCGGGCGCGAGCTGCACAAGATAGAAGAGATGCTCTACGGGCCGCGGGATTGGCACGCTGGCGAGGCGGTTATCAACCAAGGAGATCCCGGGATGGGGATGTACATCGTCGTCTCCGGCCAAGTACGGATCGTCCAGATGGGCGACGATGGGTTTGAGAAGCAGCTAGCCACCTTAACCCGGGGGAATTTTTTTGGTGCCCAGGCCCTTGTCGATCAATCGCCGCGCCCCGCTTCAGCTTACGCTCTCCAGCCTTGTAGTCTCCTCGTTTTTTGCCGCCCCGATTTACTCGAACTCATAGACAGCAATCTCCCGCTCGCCCTGAAGGTCGTCGAAGGCTTGGCGCAAGCCATCTCGACCGACCTACTCGAAGTCATAGAGAAACTCTCGGCGCAGTTGCGCGACTCTGAACGCCTGTTAAAAGGTGCGCGTCGTGCGGGCAGTATTCAATGATGAATTGGCAAGTTAAAGTGGTACTCTCCTTGGTGGCCGTAGCGGTCGGCGGATGGTTTGTATATGAGATTCGCGGCATCCTCACGCCTTTTGTTTTGGCTTTTATCTTGGCCTATGTCCTCTACCCAATCATCGATTGGATGGAGAGAAGGGGATTGGGGCGGGCTTGGAGTACTCTGCTCGTCTTTTCGCTCGTTTTTGCGGGGTTGGGGCTAGGCGCATTCAAGGTTGGAGACAAGCTGGCTGGAGAAACAGTAGATAGGGTTTTTACCATCGCCAACACCGGCGACCAACCTCTAATCATCCACGGGATGGCTTGGGAAGACGATGCTCGGGATCAGCCGTTTGTCCTAAGAGAGGAACCCCGCTGGCCGTTGGAGGTTGCTCCCATGGAGGAATTGGCCGTTCTCCTGCGCTTTGTGCCCAAGGACCAAGCACCGGCTGCAAACGCGCTCTTGATCGCGTACTCGCAGGGCCAAGACGAGTACAGTCAGCGCATTAGCGTCCACGGCAATGGCGGTGTGGTCGCAGGAGGCCAAGCTGGTAGGTCGGGGTCTGTTGTGTTTTCGCGTGCCGATATTGGCTTTGGCGAGGCCGAGCCCAACGTCTTGGTGGAAATCGGCGATAGGATCTTGGCGGAAACCAGCAATAGAGCTGCAAGAATCGAGCCTATGTTACAGCCCTATTTGGGGAGTGATTTCCGCCTCGCCGAGTTGATTCGGGAGCATGGCGAGCGGCTGATGAGTACCATGTTGGGAGGCACTACGCTGTTTATCGAGGGCGTGATCTCGGGCCTTACTTTTGTGGTGATCGTGCCGTTTGTGGCCTTTTTCTTTCTCAAAGAAGGACGGCGCTTGACTCGGTGCCTGATGGCAGTGGTTCCCAACGCCTATTTTGAATTGTGTCTAAACCTGATGTACCAAGCCAATAGGCAGATAGGGAATTACATTCGTGGCCAGCTTTTGGCCGTCCTCGTCGTATCGGTGCTGGCGATTAGCGGCTTGTCCATTCTTGGCGTCTATTATGCCCTCCCTTTGGGGCTGCTCGCCGGGTTGGCCAACGTAATACCGTTTCTCGGGCCATTGATCGGGATCGTCTGTTCTTCGATTGTGGCCTTGGCTACTGGCGGTGGCTTGGCAATGGTGGCCAAAGTGATCGTCATGTTCTTGGTTATTCAACTTATAGACAACGTACTCATTCAACCCACGATGGTGGCTAAAAGCGTCGAACTACACCCTTTGGTCGTCCTTTTTGTCGTCATGGTGGGAAGCCAGTTGATGGGCATCGTTGGGATGCTGATCGCCGTGCCGCTCACGGGCATCGCAAAAGTAAGCGGTCAAACCATCTACGAAGGGGTCAAGCAATACCAATTGAGATAGGTTGACAAACCTATCTCAATTGCTTAACTACACCTTACATTTCGAACTGTGGTGCGAGGTAATTAAGGCCCTTTAAGGGGTAGGAGGAATAGATTAATTGGGTAGTTCAATACACTTAGAAAGCACGGCGGTGAGCGAATTGGCCCAACGCATAGGGGACGCCCGCAAGCTCTACGGAAACGACAGTCCTTACGTCATAGGTGTGATGACGGCTGTCGAATGGATAACCCAAGATGCCGAGGGTGGCCAAGGGCTCAAGCAAGACCTACTCACCCGTGTCCTAGAGAGCGAGGGAAAGAAACAGCCATCTCGTCCGCTTCCCAGCAGTACAGAGAGCAGCCCCCCGTCGCACGAACGCCGCGCCTTGGCGGAAAACACTTGGACTCGTGGCATAGTCAAGTGGTTTAACAACGATAAGGGATATGGTTTTATCTCGACAGACAGCCATGTCGATGTCTTCGTCCACTGGCGCGATATTTCGTCTTGGGACCGGACTTTGACCCAAGATGATGAAGTTGAGTTCATGGTGACCCGCACCGCCAAGGGATTCCAAGCCATCAACGTGATGAAGGCTGGCCAAGACAAGGCCGAAGAGGAAACGGGCTCGGTCGAGGCGGCCGAGACTCCCGACGAAACCGAGGCGGTCGAAAACGCCGATGGCGACCCCTCTGAGAGCGAAGACAGTATCCCGGACTCCCAAGACGACGAGGGCGGGGTTGTAGGGGAAGATGGGCAAAAAAACGTCTGATATAGCCTGTTCCTTCTGCGGCAAGGGGAGTGACCAAGTCGAGAAGGTTATTCAGGGGCCCTCAGTGTATATATGCAGTGAATGCATCGGCTTGTGCAATGAGAGGCTGGCAGAGGACGACAAGCACGAGCCTAGTCTCAATGGTCGTCCCCTGCCCAAGCCGGCCGAAATCAAGGCCCATCTCGACGCTCATATTATCGGCCAAGAACGCGCTAAAAAGGCGCTTTCGGTCGCCGTGTACAACCACTATAAGCGGGTGCATTCCGGCGCTGCGGATGTCCAGCTCAGCAAGAGCAATATCCTGCTCATCGGCCCCACCGGAGTGGGCAAGACGCTTTTGGCGGAGACGTTGGCGCGCATATTACAAGTGCCTTTTGCAATCGTCGATGCTACGGTCCTTACCGAGGCCGGGTATGTAGGCGAGGACGTGGAAAATATTCTCGTGCGGCTCCTCCAAGCCGCGGATTACGATGTCAAACAAGCCGAGCGCGGGATTCTGTTTATCGACGAGTTAGACAAAGTCGCCCGCAAATCCGGTAATCCCTCCATAACCCGCGACGTTTCAGGCGAAGGCGTCCAACAGGAACTCCTCAAGATATTAGAGGGTACGGTGTCGGGGGTGCCACCGAAGGGCGGGCGCAAGCATCCCGAGCAGCCCTTGGTGCAAATAAACACCAAAAACATTCTCTTTATTTGCGGAGGAGCTTTCGATGGGCTGGACAAAATTATCAGCCAGCGCATCGGAACCAGGTCCATGGGCTTTGGCAGCCTCCTCGACGACCGCGAGGAAGCAGACGAGTCCAATCTGTTGGCGCGAGTCGAACCCGAGGAATTGATTCAGTACGGCCTGATTCCCGAACTGATTGGCCGCTTGCCAGTGGTGGGTATCTTGCACCCCTTCAGTGACCAGGCGCTAATGGACATCCTGCTTAAGCCGCGAAACGCACTCGTCAAGCAATACCAAAAGCTGTTTGAAATGGACGGCATTGCCCTGCGGTTTGAAGAAGAAGCTCTGAAGAAGGTCGTAGAATTGACCCAAGAAAAGGAGATGGGCGCGCGCGGTCTGCGGGCGGTCTTAGAGACCGTCATGTTTGAAATCATGTTTGACCTCCCAGCCCGAGACGACATCGCCGAGTGCGTCATCACCAAGGAGTTCATCGAAGATAAGGCTCCGCCGACTTTCGTGTACAACAAGAAGCGAGCTTGATTTCTAAACCGGGCGTTGAGCTTTAACTAGGTCCCTTCTCTACTAGCGCGTTCGCTGGAGGAGAGGGGTTTTTTGTGAGAAAAGCGCAATGCAACCTAGGCATTATCCATCGCGGGTGCTGTGGCGGCACCAGCCTGCAGGCACCGCGGCAATCTCAGTTGGGGAAGTGGCTGTGCGAGGGAGGCTCCTCCACCTCGCCGGAGGGCGGGGGAAAATCGCAGATGAGAGCGGGGGGATTGATTTCGTCGTCAAGGCACGGGTAGAAGGGGTAAAAGCCGGGGATATAGTAGAGTTATATGGGATTGCTGCGGAAGGGATTATAGATGTTACTCAAATTCGCTTGTTAGTTTCTAGTCGAGCGGATTGGAACCAAGGGGATTGGGCGCGGTTCCAAGTCAACGGGCTGTGGGCGAATATGCGAGTGCGGGCCGCAGTGTTAGGCGCTGTACGCGGTTTTTTCACAGATGCAGGCTTCCTCGCTGTGGAGACGCCGACATTGGTCCGCGCCTCGGCGCAAGAGGAACACATCCAGCTATTCGCCACTGAGTACCAGGGCGACAAGTCGCAAGAACAGCTTTATCTTGCCCCTTCGCCCGAGCTGTACATGAAGCGGCTGCTAGGGGCGGGCTTTGAGCGGATTTACCAGATTAGCCGCTCGTACCGCAATGGGGAGATAGGGCCGCAACACAACCCTGAATTTACCCTAATCGAATGGTATCGGGCGTACGCCAGTTACGAGGAAATCATGGCCGATATCGAAAATTTGGTGTCGCATGTGGCGAAAAGCGTCTTGGGGCGGTCGAGCGTGGTCCGAACAGGGCGCAAGATCGACTTGCAGCCGCCGTGGGAGCGGCTCAGCGTCCGCGATGCTTTTGCGCGTTGGGCCTACATTGATTTGGATGCCTGTGCGGACGCGGAGTCGCTTTTTAGCCGTGCTCGTGCCTTGGGCTATGACAGCGCTAGACTAGGGGATAGCTGGGAGGATTTATTCCACAAGATCCTGCTGGAAAAAATCGAACCAGAATTGGCCAAACTCGGGGCTGTCCACCTTTTCGATTATCCTCGGCAATTGGCTGCATTAGCCAAATTAAAAGAAGGCGATTCAACTGTAGCTGAGAGGACGGAAGCGTACTTGGGGGGAGTGGAGCTGTCGAATGGCTATACAGAGTTAAACGATCCGGCCCAACAGCGCGAGCGTTTTGCACGGAGTGCGCGGCCAGAGGGCGCACCGGGCGACGAGGAGTTCCTCATGGCTATGGAGCGAGGTATTCCGCCGGCTGGTGGCGTGGCCTTGGGGTTAGATCGGTTGGTTATGATCGTTGCCGGCGCGTCTTACTTAGACGAGGTGGTCGCCTTTCCGCTGGGGCATTAGTCAGCGAGGGCTGCTAGTTCTTTTTCGGACGCCAGCAGGCCGTCGATTAGGCCGAAATCGATCGCCTCTGCAGGCGACAGAAAGTAATCGCGCTCGGTGACTAGCTCGATGCGCTCGAGCGGCTGGCCGGTATCTTGGACTAAGATCTGGTTGAGCCGGTCGCGCCACTCGACGATTTCGCGGGCGTGGATTTCGATGTCAGCCGCTTGGCCGCGGACGCCACCCCAAGGCTGGTGCAGCATGAGCCGAGAATGGGCAAGGGCGTGGCGCTTGCCCTTGGTCCCGCCAGCAAGGAGAATTGCGCTCATGCTGTACGCTTGGCCGATGCAGAGCGTTGCTACGTCGCAGGGGACGTACTTCATGGTGTCGTAGATGGCCAAGCCGGCTGTGAGGCTGCCGCCAGGGCTGTTGATGTAGAGCGAGATGTCTTTCTTGGGATCCTCTGAGGTCAGAAAGAGCAACTGGGCGATGACGAGGTTGGCTTCGTGGTCGTCGATCGGAGTGCTGATGAAGATGATCCGCTCCTTGAGGAGGCGAGAGAAAATGTCGTAGGCGCGTTCGCCGCGACCGGTCTGTTCGATTACTACGGGTACGATTGCCATGCGCTATTCTGTTGTTAGAAGAGAGCCTACTGTTGGTTAATGGACTATAGGCGATGACTAATATAGTGTCAATGGGACACCGCTCAGGTCGGTTGACCGCGCTGGGTTGGTGCGGTACATTTTACTCTGCTTACAGCACGTTGCTGCCCGCCGAAGGTAAAATGTATAACCCATTGTAAGGCATAGTGTTGCTATTTTTTATATTCTGTTGCTTGGGCCTAGCTGGCCACAGGAACACGTGCTTGTAGGGATTACCGGCGGCATGGGTGCAGGCAAGTCCGCACTGGCGCAAATGCTTGCCGAATTGGGCGCACTGCGGGTTGATGCCGACGAAGTGGCCCGCGAAGTGGCGGCAATCCCAGCGGTGATTGAGGATCTACAAGCGGCATTTGGCCGCGATCTGCTCGGCCCGGACGGGTACTTGAACCGCCGGGAGTTGGGACGACGCGCCCTGCGGTCGGACGAGGAGAGTCAGCGGTTAGAGGCGATTATGCGACCTCCACTATCAGAGGCCATAGAGCGTCGGCTGGCGCAGGCTGTGGAGGACGCTGACGGCGGAGTCGTGGTATTTGACGCGCCGCTGATATACGAGTGGGGGAACGAGGGGAACTTCGACCGGATCGTAGTGGTCGATGCTGAGGAGGAACGATGCGTGTCGAGGGTGCAGCAGCGCAGCGGGTTACCAGTGTGCGAGATTAGGCAGCGGATGGCTCGCCAGATGGATCTGCAAAAAAAAAAGGCTCGTGCTGACTTTGTCATCGACAACAACAAGGGCTTGGACGCGCTCGCCGTGCAGGCGGAAGCACTGTGGAGCGAATTGGTCAGTGCCGAGCAGAGGAATAGGCAGTCATGACAAATGAGCTTTTGCAGCGGACCCCTCTCTATGAGGTCGCCGTGGCCGAAGGCGGGCGCATGGCCCCCTTTGGGGGGTGGGAAATGCCGGTCCAATTCGAGGGCATCCGCAGCGAACACTGGGCCGTGCGCCGAGCGGTTGGGCTGTTCGACATCTCGCACATGGGCCGGATCTCCATTTCCGGGGAGGGAGGATTGGTCTTTCTCGACAACCTCTTGCCGGCTCGGGTCCGCGAATTGACCGTCGGCCAGATGCTCTACGCGCCGCTGTGCAATGAACAGGGGGGATGCGTGGACGATCTGGTAGTGTACCGGCTCGCTCAGCAGGAGTACCTCTTGGTGGTTAACGCGAGCCGGAAAACTGTTGACTGGCAGTGGATTACCGCACGCGCGGCCGGATGGTCGGATGTGCAGGTCGAGGACTTGAGTGCTGAAAAGGGCATGGTGGCGGTGCAGGGGCCACGGGCTGCTGCCCTAGTCGAAGCACTCGCTGGACCGGCTAGCGTGGCGCTAGGCTACTATCGCTGTGCGGAGACGGAGATCTTCGGGATAAGAGCCTTGCTCAGCCGCAATGGTTACACCGGAGAAGACGGGTTTGAGATTATGTGCCCGGCCGACCAAGTCGCCGCGCTGTGGTCCAAACTTCGTGCAGCCGGTGCTCAGCCTTGCGGGCTAGGTGCGCGTGACACCTTGCGCCTCGAGATGGGGTTTTGCCTCTATGGCCGCGAATTGAACGAGCAGACGACCCCCTTAGAAGCGGGTTTGTCTTGGACTTTGGACTTGAAAAAAGAGGCGAATTTTGTCGGCGCTGAGGCGCTACGGGTGCAGCGCACGGCCGGAGGTTATCGCCGTCTGCGCGGCTTCCTCATGTTGGAAAGAGGCATTCCACGGTCGGATTATCCGGTTTTAGACCAGCGCGGGGAGCAGGTGGGTACCGTGACCAGTGGGACGCACTCGCCGGTGCTTGGCGAGGGGATCGGGCTGGCCTATTTACAGCGCGACGCGCAAAAAATAGGCACTCAAGTGTACATTGACATGAAGGGCAAGCGGCAACCCGCCGTGGTGGTCAAGCTGCCCTTTGTGCCCTCGGCTCCGAAAAAAGACTGAAAGCCTTAACCGCTATCTTTATAGGTAGTGCAACGGAGATTACATGAGCGACGAATTTGGACCTAGCGATGATTTTGTCCGCCGACATATCGGCCCTACGGTTACAGACGTAGCCGACATGCTCGCGGTCGTGGGGGCCGACAGCTTAGACGACCTCATGGCCGAGGCCCTGCCGGCGGCGATTCGAATGCAAGGCCCCTTAGCGCTAGGAGAAGGCATCAGCGAGTACGAGCTGATGGGTAGGTTGCGCGAATTGGCCGGCCAGAATCGCGTACACCGCAGTTTTATCGGCATGGGCTACTCAGACTGCATAACTCCTCCGGTGATCCAGCGCAACATCTTGGAGAATCCTGGCTGGTACACCCAGTACACGCCCTACCAGTCCGAAATCGCCCAAGGACGGCTAGAGTCCCTGCTTAATTTCCAAACTATGGTCTGCGACCTAACGGGTTTTGCCCTGGCCAATGCCTCCTTGTTGGACGAAGCCACGGCCGCGGCCGAAGCTATCGCCATGCTGAGGGCAGTGCAAAAGAAAAACGCGAACCAGCGCGTCTTTGTCTCGTCGGCCTGCCATCCGCAAACCATAGCGGTGGTCAAGGTCCGGGCCGAGTCACGGGGGTGGGAGGTTGTAATAGGCGATCATCGAGAATGGGATTTTGCGGCTGGGGCTTTCGCTGCTTTGCTCCAGTACCCGGCCTCAGACGGTGCGCTATACGACTACGCCGAGTTCTGCGCTCGGGCTCACGCCCATCAGGCGCTGGTGTGCGTAGCAGTCGATTTGCTCGCCCTATGTTTGCTACGGCCTCCCGGGGAGTTTGGGGCCGATGCGGCCATCGGGAGCGCACAGCGCTTTGGCATGCCGATGGGGTACGGCGGTCCGCACGCAGCCTTTTTGGCGACGCGGCCCGAGTTCCAGCGGCAGGTACCTGGGCGCATTATTGGCGTCTCTGAGGACGTCCGTGGTCAGCCCGCTCTGCGCATGGCCCTGCAAACCCGCGAACAGCACATCAAACGAGAACGGGCTACGAGTAATATATGCACGGCCGAAGTCTTGCCAGCCGTGGTGGCAAGCATGTACGCGATCTATCACGGGCCGGACGGGTTGCGTCGCATAGCACTCCGCATGCACCGCCAGGCGCGGGCGCTCGCCCGTGGGCTGGAGGAAGCTGGCTACCAAGTCGTCCACGACCAGTACTTCGACGCACTGCGCGTTGGAGTGGGGGCGCGTGGAGACGAGCTATTGGCTCAGGCACGGGCCGAGGGGATGAACTTCCGCGATCTAGGGGATGGACATTGGGGCATTGCGCTCGACGAAACGACCGACAAGGCCGATTTGCAAGCCATCCTCGCCCTGCTGGGCGGCAAGCTACCCGCCGAAGTTGATGCAGAGCCTGCTTGGGTACCTGTCCATGTCCGCGACTCGTGCTTCATGGAACATCCAGTTTTTGCATCGCATCACTCCGAGACCGAAATGATGCGCTACATGCGCCGGCTCGAAGCCAAGGATCTGTCCTTGGTCCACGCGATGATTCCCCTCGGCTCATGTACTATGAAGCTCAATGCGACCGCGGAAATGATGGCGATCACTTGGCCCGAATTTGCTGGGCTGCATCCGTTTGCGCCCGTAGAGCAGGCCCAAGGATACGCGGCGATTTTCGCCGAAATGGAGGACATGCTGCGCGAAATCACCGGCCTCAAGGGCGTTTCGCTGCAACCTAACGCAGGTTCACAGGGCGAATACGCCGGCCTACTCATCGTGCGCAAATACCACCAGACGCGTGGCGAGGCCCAACGGAACGTCTGCCTTATTCCGGCCTCGGCTCATGGAACGAATCCAGCTAGCGCGGCTATGGCCGGCTTGGACGTGGTCGTCGTCTCCTGTGATGCCGAGGGCAATATCGACTTGGCGGACCTGCGGGCGAAAGCCGACGCACACCGCGAACGGCTGGCGGCCCTGATGGTGACGTACCCTTCGACCCACGGGGTGTTTGAAGAGGCCATCGGCGAAATCTGCGGGATTGTCCATCAAGCGGGCGGTCAGGTCTATATGGACGGGGCCAATATGAATGCCTTGGTGGGATTGTGCCGGCCCGGGGAAATCGGCATTGACGTGTGCCATTTGAATTTGCACAAGACCTTTTGCATCCCCCACGGCGGGGGTGGCCCGGGGATGGGGCCTATTGCCGTGGCCGATCACTTAGTGGAGTTCTTGCCCTCGCACCCTCTTGTCCACACCGGCGGGGTTGAGTCGATCGGCCCCATTGCGGCCGCTCCGTGGGGCAGTGCCTCGATTCTGCTCATATCTTGGGCGTACTTGCGGCTGATGGGCGGCGTGGGCCTCGTCGAAGCGACGAAGGTAGCGATCCTCAATGCCAATTACCTGAGCAGCCGCCTCGCGGATTCCTTCCCCGTGCTATACAAGGGACGCAACGGGCGCGTGGCCCATGAATGCATCCTCGATTTACGCTGGGCGCGGGAGCACGGCATTGGCGTAGAAGACGTGGCCAAGCGGTTGATGGACTACGGGTTCCACGCGCCGACTGTATCCTTCCCAGTCGTCGGGACCCTGATGGTCGAACCTACTGAGAGCGAATCCAAGGCCGAATTGGACCGATTTTGCGCGGCCATGATCGCCATTGGTGGCGAAATACAGCAGGTAGCCGCCGGGGAGATGGACCGCGCCGACAATCCCCTCGTCCACGCACCGCACCCGATGGATGTCGTGCTGGCTACCGAATGGAATCGGCCCTATTCTAGAACCGTTGCCGCCCTGCCTGCTCCTTGGCTGTTGGAGCGCAAGTTCTGGCCAGCCGTCGGGAGACTGAACGACGCGCAGGGCGATCGCAATCTGATCTGTTCCTGTCCGCCTGTAGAGGCATATTCTCAAGAGGAATAAAATGAGCCAGAAGCGCGCTTTAATCACGGGTATTACCGGCCAAGACGGTTCCTACTTAGCCGAATTGCTGCTGGAAAAGGGCTATGAGGTTTTCGGGCTGGTGCGCCGCAGCAGCACGGTCAATTTCGAGCGGATCGGCCATTTGCAGGACAAAATAGAGCTGATCTCCGGCGATCTGTTGGACCAAAAGTCGCTGGTTTCGGCGCTGCAGACCGCGCGCCCACAGGAAGTGTACAACCTAGGTGCCCAGTCCTTTGTGCCGATTTCTTGGGAACAGCCCATGTTGACCGGCGAGGTCACCGGCTTGGGCGTGACGCGGCTGCTTGAAGCCATCCGCACCTGCGATGAGACCATTCGCTTTTACCAAGCCAGCACCAGCGAGTTGTTCGGCAAGGCACAGGAGAC
The DNA here is from genome assembly GCA_965208845.1 of Candidatus Latescibacterota bacterium. Taxonomy (GTDB): domain Bacteria; phylum Latescibacterota; class UBA2968; order UBA8231; family UBA8231. The sequence goes on from OZ242361.1 coordinate 4,868,638, forward strand.
GCCGCAGAACGAGCAAACGGCCTTCTATCCGCGTTCGCCCTATGGGGTGTCCAAGCTCTACGCGCATTGGATCACCATCAACTACCGCGAAAGCTACGGTCTGTTCGCCTGCACGGGCATTCTCTTCAATCACGAGTCACCGCGCCGCGGCCGCGAATTCGTCACCCGCAAGATCACGCACGGCGTGGCCCGCATCAAACACGGGCTGGACCAAGAGCTGCGCTTAGGCAATCTCGATTCCCGCCGCGATTGGGGCTATGCGGGCGACTTTGTCCACGCGATGTGGATGATGCTCCAGCAGGATGAACCTGACGATTACGTCGTCGCCACGGGCACCTCCCGCACCATTGGTGAATTCTGCGAGGTCGCCTTTGCCCATGTCGGCTTGGACTGGCGGCAATACGTGGTCGTGGATGAGCGCTTTTTGCGCCCCGCCGAGGTATATACCCTGTTGGGCGATGCGACTAAGGCGCGGAAAAGACTCGGTTGGGAGCCCGAGGTCGGCTTTGAGGAAATGGTCCGGCAGATGGTTGACTGGGACTTGGAGCAGGTGGCTTATCAGTCGGCCCCAGTACGCCCGGCACTGCGGCGATAGCGGCGGCTGAACTTGCGGATCTGGCCGCAGATCGTCTGAATCGCCCGCACATCGCGAACTTCCAAATCGACCTTGTTGAAGAAACGGCGCAGCACCCGGTCGAAGTGATCCGGCTCGTTGTTGTACGGGGTAAACTCTATCTGGGCAAGGGCTTGCAGGATCTGCGCGAACATTCGCTCGCGTTCGTCGGCCGTAGCCAGTTGCGCGGGTGGGTCCGGTGGCTGTTCGCTCACGGCCTCATACAGGCCATAGGTGAACAGAAGCACGGCGTGGGAGAGGTTGAGGGAGGGATAGACCACGGCCGTAGGGAATCTCAGAACTTGATGGCAGAGCGCTAATTCCTCGTGCCACAGGCCGTCCCTTTCGCGTCCGAACACGAGGGCAATGCGGCGGTGATGTGCTTGGGAGGCTAATTGGGCAATCAGCGGGCGCGGCGCGGAATCAACCGTGCGGAAGCGACCTTGCCGATGGCTTGTGCCGACGACGATGTGGCAATCGGCTACGGCCGCGGCGAGGCTGGGGAATACTTGGCTGCCGTCGAGAATGTCGCCCGCGCCGTGGGCAAAGGCGCGCGCTTCTGGCGTATCCCATGCCCCGGGATTGACCAAGGCCAACTGGTTTATGCCCGTGGTTTTGAGCACGCGAGCCGTAGCGCCGATATTGCCGGGCGTCGCCGGCTCGACGAGCACGACGCGGATGTTGTCGAGAGGATTCATGCGGCTTGCCAAACTAAACCAAGAAGGATACTGCGCGCCAATGCACACCGCAGGTGAACTCACCCGTGTCCAACTTGCGGACGGCGTCTATTTGCATCTACACAGCATTGGGCTGTACAAGACGATCCGGGTGGATGTGTGTCTGAGCACGCCGCTGTGTGCGCCGAGACATTCGCTCGTGGCTTTGAGCTGCCAACTGTTGGCACGGGGTACGCACAAGCTGCCCAATGTACAGAGCCTCAACCGCTTCATCGACGACCTCTACGGGGCGCATTACTCGGTGCAAGTTGATCGCTTAGGAGAGCATCAGTTCATTCATTTGTGCATAGAGGTTATCGACGATAACTTCCTTGGAGAGAAAGGGATACTGAAGCGTGGGTTGACCTTCCTTCGCGACATCCTGCGCGATGGTAGCGGATTCCAGCGCGATTATCTGGAGCGAGAAAAACATCGCCTTGCGAGGCAAATCGCCGATGAATTCAACGACAAGCTAGGCTACGCACAAAGGCGGTGCAGCGAAGAGATGTGCCGGGGCGAATCCACGGGCCTGTCATCACTGGGTAACCCCGCGGACTTTGCCGACGTGCAGGCCGACGAACTGTGGGATTTCCACCGCGAGCGGACCGCGGCCGACCGCCTAGACCTCTTTGTAAGCGGCGATTTGCACTTGGAGCAAATTCAGCCCTTGATGGAGTCGCTCTTTACTTGGGAGCGCACGGCAAACCAGCCCCAGTGCCCGCTGCTACGCCCGCGTCGTGCTGGGCCGCGGCGCGAGGTTTTTGAATGCCAAGTGGTGCGAGAGGCAAAAGTAGTGTTGGGCTATCGCACTCAAATTGCGTATGGCGTGGACGGCACAGACGACTATCCGGCTTTGGCACTCCTAAACCTGATGCTGGGAGGCGATGGTCCATCGCGGCTATTCAAGCACCTCCGCGAAGAAGAGGGCTTATGCTATTACATTGCATCGCATATCGAGGCATTGAGCGGCCTGCTCTTTGTGACCGCAGGCATTGAGGCCGCCGCATACCCTGAGGTCCGGGATAAGGTGGAACAGGAACTCCAGTCGCTGCGCACAGGGGCCTTTGATTGCCGCGAAATCGAAGCAGCTCGTCACTTGTTGCGAGCGCGGCTGTTGGGATTGGCCGAAGACCGCGAGGGCTTTTTTCGCTATCAATTGCGGGAGGGACTGGTAGGAGGCAGCCAGTCCCCAGAAACGCTATGGCAGCGCATCGAGCAAGTCGGTGTCGAGGATCTAACCCGCGTGGCCGGTGGCATTGAAGCGGACACGGCCTTTTTATTGCATGGAACATGAGAACGTGATCGCGGATGCGCTATTGGGGGAAGGGGTGTACCGCAGCCGCTTGGGTGGCTGCGATGTATGGGCAGTACCGCGGCCGGGTAGTCGGCAAAAAGCAGCCGTGCTGTCCATAGACTACGGTTCGGTTGATCTGCATTTGCGCGCCCGCAACTCCGAGGAGGTACAGACCACGCCCGCTGGCACCGCGCACTTTCTCGAACACCGCCTTTTTGCCAAACCTTACGGCGACATCACCGAGCAAATCAGCCGCCTTGGCGGCGACGTAAACGCCAGTACTAGTTTTACTTCAACCATCTTTTCTCTGACGTGCATTGAACACTTTGCCGTCCACCTAGATTTGCTCTTTGAGCTTGCCTTGGACCTGCACATCCTGCCGGCTGGCGTCGCTCAAGAGCGTGAAATCATCGACCACGAGCTACAGATAAGCTGCGACGACCCGGAGTGGATCGGGTTTTTGCACGGCCTTGAGGGGCTGTACCAGAATGGTCCCTTGGCTTGGGACATGGCTGGCACGCGGGAGAGCCTCGGGCAGATTGACGAGGAAACGCTAACTCGTTGCCACGAGGTATTTTATCGGCCTGAATACATGGGGCTGTACTTGTGCGGGGATTTCGACGTCGAGTCCACTTACGCGGCCGTCGAGTCCACTTTGCTAAAGTACAGCCGACCGCGCTCCGCATGGGCCCGCGTGGAGCGGCCGGTGGTTTTGCCAGCTCCGCAGCCGCTTGGGGGCTTGGCACTGCCGGTCAGCCGACCCTATACCTTGCTGTTTTTCGGCGACGATAAGGCAGGTCAATCGGGCCGCGATTTGCTCTTGCGAGAGTTGGCTTTAGAGTTGGCCTTGGACATCGCTTTGGGGCCGGCGAGCGATTTTTTTGCCGCGCACTACGAAGGTGGCCTGATCGACGGCGATGCCTTTGGGGCCGAGGTCTATGCCGAGCCGACGTTCTGCTTTTGTACAGTGGGCGGATATACCCAGCAGAGCGAGCGATTGTGCGAGGAAATAGGAGCCGCATTGGACAGTCTCGACGAGCGCGTTGTGGCCGCGGATTTGGGCCGCGCCAAGCGCAAAGCCTACGGCCTGCTGCTGCGTGCGTGGGAGCAAGCCGAGGACGTGGCCGATATGCTTTGTTCGGCCGCGACCAGCGCGGCTGCTCCTAGCGTCTATTTTGACGTACACGAGCAAATCGCGGTCGGCGATATCCTCGAGGTGCTGGAGAGCTGTTTGTCGCCAGCGCACCAGAGCGCGATGCAGATCGTGCCGACTGGACGTGCGGAGTAATGGCCGACAAGATCTATCGCTATTGGATCGCGGTGCCGAGCGGGTTGGAGGCGGTGGTACTCGACGAGCTGCGCGAATACGCGCCCGAGGTGCAGCAGGTCAATGTCGAACCGGGCGGGCGCGTGGGCCAGATTTTCTTCACCTACAAGCGCAGCCCGGGGCGGCTGCTACAGTTGCGCTCGGCCATGCAGTGCGCCGGTTTAGTCGTTCAGATGCACGGCGTTACGGTGGGCCGACCAGGCCTCGAATACATCTGCAAACGCATCGCCCGCTGCGATCTGACTCCAGCCAAACGCCTCGCTCAGATCCAGTCCGCGGCGATTGATACCCACGCTTTTGCCCTGAGCGCGACGTTGCGGGGCCGGTACCGATTCAATGCGGCCGAGCTAATCGCAGCCGTGGCAGCGGTTTTGCGCGACAAGCACGGATTGCGTCCAGGCAAAGGGCCGAACCTGCTGCGGCTTCACTTGCAACTGACCGGACGGCGTGCCCTGTTGGGGTTGCGGCTAGGGGAAGGCATAGGGCCGAATGCGGCCGTGGCCTATTGCTTGGCCCGCTTGGTGGCCATGCAGCCGGGGGCAGGCGTCCTGTGGGCGCGCCACGACCCGCGCGAGTTAGCCGCACTACAAGAGGCGTTTGTGCCGCGCCTGCTAGTAGGTATCCCAGCGCATCTAATCGCCGCGCTGGATCATCTGCCTTTTGTGGGCGAGCACCTCGATTACGCGTTCAGCTTGGCCGGAGAAAACCCTGCCGCTGAGTTGGCCGAATTGGCGCGGGTGTTGCGCGCCGGTGGAATTGCCGTGGTTCAAGTCGCTGATTTTGATCACTTCATCGCCCTTTTGGAAGCCGAGGACTATCCTCTAGAAGTCTTGGCCGACTTAGAGATGCACGAGCGCGGGCGAGCGTATCGGCTGGTCGTTCTGGAGCGTTTGGCAGAGGAAGATGCTGGACTCTTACAATTGGAGCAGTGGAGTTAGCCCTGATCCTATAGAGAATAGGGTAGGGACTCGCCATTATTGCGCATCGGTCGAGTTGGTCAGATATTCATTGGATTGAATGCGCTTCTTTCAAGTCAACAGCTTCTGAGATGGACTCATGTCGGTACCTAGATCCGCAGCAGCCTTTACCCAAGCACAGCAGGTCATCCCTGGAGGCGTGAACAGTCCGGCGCGGGCTTTCGGCGCGGTGGGTGGTGGCCCTCGCTTTATAGACCGGGGGGCTGGTTCGCGGATTTTTGATGTTGATGGCCGCGAATACATCGATTACGTGTGCTCTTGGGGGCCACTCATTTTCGGCCATGCCCATCCTCGCGTCGTAAAAGTCGTGCAGGAAGCCTGTGCAAAGGGTACCAGTTTCGGTGCCCCAACTGAGCTGGAAATCGCGCTGGCCGAGCGCATTGTGGAGATGGTGCCTTCCATCGAAATGGTGCGGATGGTCAGTTCGGGGACCGAGGCCACGATGGCGGCGGTGCGCTTGGCCCGCGGCCATACCGGCAGGGACAAAATCGCCAAATTCGAGGGCTGCTGGCACGGGCATGGAGACAGCTTCTTGAGCGAGGCCGGGTCTTCGGCCCTGACCTTGGGGGTTCCCACCAGCCCAGGCGTGCCGCAAAGCGTGGTTGATTCGACCTTGACGCTGCCGTACAACGACGCGGATGCCGTGCGTGAGGCCGCGAGGGAAAACAGCGGACAGATCGCCGCCATCATCGTCGAGCCGGTGGCCGGCAATATGGGAACCGTACCTCCGTGCGAGGGTTTTCTCCCCGCGCTGCGCCAAATAGCCGACGAAGAGGGGATCGTCCTCATTTTTGACGAGGTCATTACCGGGTTCCGCGTTGGTCCAGGCGGAGCGCAAGAGCGCTATGGGGTGATGCCCGATTTGACGTGCTTGGGCAAGATCGTCGGGGGTGGCTTGCCGGCTGCGGCGTACGGCGGCAAGCGGGAGATCATGGAAAACGTATCTCCGCTGGGTATAAAGGTCTCGCAGGCCGGCACCTTATCGGGCAACCCGCTCGCCATGGCCGCAGGTTTGGAACAACTGACTATGCTGTCCGAACCCGGAGTCTATGAAACGCTGGAGAGCCGCTGTGCCGATTTGGCAGATGGCATGGCTGATAACCTGCGGAAGCTGGGCTTGAACTACGCGCTAAACCGGGTCGGTGCCATGCTCTGCATGTTTTTTACTTCGTGCCCAGTGGTGGATTTTGCCAGCATCGAAACGGTTGATCTGGTGCGCTTTAAGCGCTATTTCTGGGCTTGCCTAGAGCAAGGCCTCTATCTAGCACCCTCCCAATACGAATGTATGTTCCCTTCGCTCGTCCACGGGGAAGGGGATATCGAAGAAACGCTTCGCATTCACTTTGACGCACTCAAGGCCATACATTGAGCGCGGTGAATCCCAATCGGCTATGGATGTTAGCTTGGACAGTCCTCTGGGTCGGGGGATGCGCCGACAGCGATGTCCGCGAAGACGAACAGGCCCCCGAATCCGAACCCACTGGCCGCAGCGAAATGGTCATCTTAACGCCGACTGACTCTGTGTCCACACCAGTCGGTACCAGCGATGCTAGTGATGCCAGTGATGCCAGGGATGCCAGGGATACCAGTGATGCTAGCGCCGCTAGCGATGCCGAGGATACCAGCGATGCTAGCCCCGTATTTTTTGATCCCGACGGCCAATTCACCATTCAAGTCGGCGTCTTTCGGGACGCGAAACGAGCCGATCAGAAGGTGCACGAATTAAAGGACGAAGGCTATCCGGCCTATAGCGTGCAGAGCGACGCCGGTGTGCGGGTGCGGATCGGCTATTTCGCCAACCGCGCCGATGCCGACCGCTTTGGCCGCATTTTTGCCGAGGATCGCGGCGTCGAGTATTGGATAGCCCGGCGCGCCGATGAGTAACACTCGCGTATTGTGCTGCGGCACTTTTGATTACCTGCACCCCGGCCACCGTTCCTTCATCGCTCAGGCGGCTGCACTGGGCGACGAACTGTTCGTCGTGGTCGCCCGCGACGAGAACGTCCGACGCATCAAGGGGCACTATCCCGACCAATCCCAACAGGAGCGCAAAGCCGCGCTGGCGAAGCTGCCCGAAGTCACCGAAGTCCGCCTCGGCCACGAGGGGTGTAACTTTTTGCGCATCGTCGGCGAGATCGCTCCCCACATTATTGCCCTCGGCTACGATCAAAAAAGGCCAACGGGTTTGGCCGAGGCCTTCCCCCAGTGCGAAATCGTCGTGCTCCAACCCCATCGCCCCGAGCAGTTTAAATCGTCTTTCTTCCGGCGTCGGGAAAGTCGCCCTTGAGTCCCTTGCCCCAGCTCATCCTCTGGTATGGGCGCGAGGCCGTCCCGGCCCTGCCGGAAATGGCTGGCTATCGGCTGCGGACGTACCAGCCGGGCGACGAGGAGGGCTGGTTGTCTCTATTGCAGGCCAATGGCGAATTGGGCCGTTGGGATCGACAGCGGTTGGAGGATGTACTGGAAGGAACTCGGGTTCAGTTCTTTGTCGAGTGCGAGGGACAGATCGTCGCCTGTACGGGTTGCAACGACCGCACCCGTGAACTGCGGCCGTGCTGGGAAATAGGTTGGGTTGCAGTACATCCGAACTTTCAGGGGCGTGGCTTAAGTAAGTTCATCGTAGGGGCAGCGGTAGCCCAAGCCAAGGCTCTAGGCCCTCGGCCCATATACCTGCTGACCGACGACTTCCGCATTCCGGCTCTGCGCTGCTATCTCAAGTTGGGCTTCTTACCCAATAACAGCCATCCATCCTACCCGTACCGATGGGCCGACATATTTGCCCGTTTGGGGGAGGATTATCAGGCCCTAAAGCCCGCATTCGTCGCCTCAGCCTAGTGGAGTTTTTCTTCCCTGTAGCCTATCTTGTCGGTAGTAGGTCCCCTGCCAACATTGACGGCCGGCCGGGTTGTGGAGCAAGCCCATGATACAGCAGGAACCCAGAGTGGGACAGACGGCCAAGCGCAAACTGCCCATCGGCATTCAGACCTTTAGCGAGATTCGCGAGGACGACTGCTACTACGTCGATAAGACCGCCTACATCGGGCGGTTGATTGCCGAGGGTAAGCACTACTTCCTGTCGCGCCCCCGCCGCTTTGGCAAGAGTCTTTTTCTCGATACCCTGAAGGAACTGTTCGAGGGCAACGAGCCGTTATTTCAGGGGTTGGCCATCCACCAGCGGTGGGATTGGTCGGTGCGCCATCCGGTGCTACGGCTGAGTTTTGGCAGCGGCAACTTCAAGGAGCCGAGCGACCTACACGAGGACGCGCTGGAGCAGTTGGACGCGCTGGAGCGCGCGAGTTCGGTTCGGTCTAGCTACAATACGGCACGGGGGCGTTTTCGGCATTTGATTCGGACGCTGCACGAGGAGACCGACCAGCGGGTGGTGGTGCTGATTGACGAATACGACAAGCCGATTTTAGACGCACTGGAGACGCCAGAAGTCGCCCGCGCCAACCGCGACTTTCTGCGCGGGCTGTATTCGACGATCAAGGATAGCGACGCGCACCTCAAGTTTAGCTTCCTCACCGGCGTGAGCAAATTTTCCAAAGTCAGCCTGTTCTCCGGCCTCAACAACCTCATCGACATCACGCTGGACCCGCACTACTCGGCCATTTGCGGCTACACCGAGGCGGACTTAGATGCGGTGTTCGCGCCAGAACTGCCCGGCTTGGATCGCGAGGAAATCCGGCGTTGGTACAACGGCTACAACTGGTTGGGCGAAGAGGCCATGTACAATCCATTTGATGTCCTGCTGCTCTTTCGTCGCCGCGCCTTTGCCGCCTACTGGTTCGAGACGGGTACGCCGACGTTTCTGCTGGAGACGTTGCTGGCGCGGGGGGTCAGTGCCGTTGATTTGGATCACATGCTCGGCAGCGACGAGTTGTTATCCACTTTTGACGTGGATCACATGGCGACCGAGGCCCTGCTGTTCCAGACCGGCTATCTGACTATTCGCCGCACCGAGTCGCGCGGCGGGGAGCTATACTATCGGCTGGGCTACCCCAACAGGGAGGTGCAGCAGAGCCTGAACAAGAGCCTACTGAATCACCTGACGGACAACCCGTCACGCCGCGCCGAGCACAGTGCCCGGTTGTACGACCTGCTGTTGGTCAACGACTTTGAGGAGTTAGAAGTACTGCTCACATCGTTTTTTGCCAGCATCCCATATCAGTGGCACACCAACAACGCGATTGCCAACTACGAGGGGTATTACGCCAGCGTATTTTACTCGTACTTCGCGTCGCTGGGACTGGCGATTACCGTGGAGGACAGCAGCCGGGCGGGTCGCTTGGACATGGCGGTGGCGTTCAATGAGAATGTGTACCTGTTCGAGTTCAAGGTAGTGGAACGGGCGTCGTCGGAGGCGGCCATGAAGCAATTAAAGGCGCGGGACTACGCGGCCAAGTATCGCGGGCGCGGCGCGGCGATTTACCTCATTGGGGTGGAGTTCAGTCAGGAGACGCGCAATGTGGCCGCTTTTGAGGTAGAACGGGTGTAAATCTCTGACTTCTCATTATCCGCCTAATTCTTCCATCACCGCTTTTGTTATCCGCTTAGCCAGTCTGATCTCTTCCAACTTTTTCGTCGATAGATACGTGAGAAATTTTTGCAGTTCTCTACCTTTTTCCGTTTGTATTTCCTCATAAAGTGGGGAGTTGCTGTGGCAGTGATTCACGCGGCGTCCAAGGGCGTCCGCGTGATTTGTTATTGGAGGATAGGTCTTGGTCTATGTTGATGTGCAGGGACTGACTCCTATTTCAGTCGCACGGCAGGCAATCGCTTCAGCCGCCGGTTGCTTGGTCTCCAAATGGTCACCACATCGCCTTCGAGTCTTGGCGCGACGGCAACGATATTGCGTAAAGGTAGCCAATTGACTCACTCTAGATAGCCCAGCGTCCGCAGTCGCTGCTCCAATATCGCGCGATCGGCGGCTGGGGCAAACTCCGCTTGGACATAACTAGAAGCTGCTCTGAGCGCTGCGTATGCTTGGTGGTATGGGCGAGTATCGAGTGCTGGGAGCGACCGCTCGCTAAACGTCTCGACCAAGGTTTCACGCTGGGTCGCTTGATCGCAGGTGAATTTGGCGCTGGCGTTGAAGAGGGACCATTGGCGACCTTGTTGCGCGGCTGGGCCAGGGTCGATTTCGGCGAGGTAGTACTCGGGTGGAAAAGGGGAGCGGATGTCGCGGGCAAAGCCGTTGTAGGGGTGATCTAACTCCAACAGAGACAGGAAAGTAGGGAAAAGATCTACGAGGGAAATTAATCCACGTCCGACGGGTTCTTCCGAGGGAAGTCGGTAATACAAAGGCACCCGTAGCACGTCATTGCACAGGGTCTGGCCGTGATAGGGTTCGTCGGCCCGCCAGCTCTGGCCGTGGTCGCTGATGATGAAAACAGCCCATGCGCTAAGGTCCAAGGCGGCCAACAGCCGGGCGATGTGCCGCTCGAAGAGTTGTTCAATGGCCGCGCTATAAAGCGTCTGCACCTCGCCCATGCGCCCGGCCGCTAGCAGTTGACCCACCTCCCCAAAGGCCAGCCTGTCTGCGGCGCCGTAAGGGGGATGAACGCTCCAGTAGTGAACAAAGAGAACGGTCGGCTCGCGGCGTTGCAGCCAGCCGACGAGTTGCTCGTCGGTGGGTAAGGGGGCGATGTGCTTGGCATAGCCCAAGCCAGTGAAAATGTCCGGAGCCTCTGAGAACGCGCCGACCGCATAGCCAGCTCGACGGCAGAGGTCGAAGAGGTCGGCAACGCCCTGCCGCATAGCGGGGGAGTGCTGGCCCTCAATACCGTGTTCAAACGGGTACAGTCCGGTAAAAAGCGAGGTGTGGACCGGACGCGTCGCCGAAGAAACCGAAAAGCAGTGCTGGCAGAGGTCAAAATCGCGCGTCAAAGCGGAAAATCGAGGCGTGCGCACGGCCGCACTGACCCCTGGGGCAAAATCCAAGCGCAGGCTATCGACCGAAATCAACAGCAGGTTCATGTTAGCGCTGGACGATTCTGTTCTTTACCGCATTGGAGGGCTTGAAGGCCGGGGTTTTGCGCTTGGGAATTGCGATGGTCGCGCCGGCTTTGGGGTTGCGGCCGGTACGCGGTGCGCGCTCCACGACCTTGAAGGTGCCAAAGCCGCGGATTTCGACGTGGTCGCCCCTTTCCAATGCTTGGGCTATGGCTTCGATAAAACCCTCGATAACGGCCGTGGTGTCCACTTGGGAGAGCCCCGTACTCCGGGCTAGCTGCTGGGCAATTTCGGCTTTAGTCATCTGCTTTCTCCGTTGCTATTGGTTGGCATCAGCGCAAGAGGCCCCGCGCTGAGATGTCCCATATTTTCTCCACGCGCCCCTTGCGGACGGCGACGAAGTAATTGTGCAAAAAGGTCGTCGAATCCGAATAGCCGACGAGCAATTCGATTCGCTCGCCCAAGGCCGGCCCGGCTTGGCCTTCTACGATATTGAAGACGCCGTGTTCAGCAGACAGGCCGCGCAAGTGCAGATCGTCTCGGCCCAGCACCTCCGGCGGCTGGTGGCCGGAAGACAGCGTCTTAAAGCCAGCATCGACGACGACTCGGTCAGCCGCGCGACTGGTGACCGAGGTGAGCACCGTTAGGGCGGGGGTGAGCGCTTCGACGTGACATTTCCGGCGATACATGACGTCCATGAATACGCCGCCGCCAGCTTGGAGTTCAGTGATCCCGTCGTGGAGGGCGCTGAGCTCGTAAGAGCCCGTGCCGCCAGCGCTGACGATTTCTACTTGTATTCCATTGTCCTCCAGCAAATTGCGCGATTCTACTAATATATCCAATGCTTGGTAACAGGCCTTTTTCTTGGCCGGCAGTGGCCAGCAGTCGAGCACGTGGCCCTCGTAGCCCATCAGGCCCTTGAACGCCAGCCCAGGTTGGTTGCTAATGGCTTTAGACAAGGCGAGAAGAGGAGGGCCAGGCTCCACGCCGACCCGCTTCATGCCAATGTCGATTTCCGCGACTACGGGAATGCGGACGCCCTCGTCGATGGCTGCTGCGGCCATCGGTTCGACGACGGCGATATTATCGACTGCGGCAATGACTTCGGCTTGGTGTTGCAGGCGGGCTAGGGCGGCGAATTTCACCGGGCTGACGATCTGATTAGCCAGCAGGATGGAGGATACGCCATGCGCGACCATCCACTCGGCTTCGCTCAATTTGGCGCAAGTAATGCCGCAGGCCCCGTTGGCCAGTTCGATGTGGGCTATGGCCGGGGATTTGTGCGCCTTGCTGTGGGGCCGCCATTCCTTGCCATTGTCGCGGCAATACGCGGCCATGTGCTGCACATTGGATTCAAAGCGGTCGAGATCAAGCAGCAGCACCGGGGTTTCTAAATCGTCTAGGGCTTGGCCGGGCATGGGTTCATTCACGGCGTAGATAACCTCCAATTGCCGGGGTTGAGTAGGGCTGAATCCGCGACCTCGATTGCGCGCACGGCTGCTACTAGATCGGGCGGTAGAGGACCGGCCTCGACTGCGCGGATATTGGCTTTGAGTTCGGAGACGCTCGTGGTGCCGAAAATAGCTGAATGAGCGCCGGAAGCAAAGGCGGCAAAGCGCAAAGCCAGTTCGGCTAGGTCCATGCCTGCGTCCTGTGCTAGCCGCAGCAGAGGGGCCGCCAAAGGGGACAGACCAGCAAGCGCGGCCGGGAGCGAGTCGAGCCGATGCGACAGTACGCCTTGGAGGAAGATAGAACGCAGGATCACGCCCGTGCCCTGCGCTTGGGCGCGGGGGATCACCTTGCGTTCCATCCGGCGGTCGAGCGCGCTATAAGGTATTTGCAGCGCGCGAATTAGCTCGGGATGATCTAAGGCGTCGAGCGGTGCCTCTTCGCCGTACGTGGTAACGCCCCAGTAGCGCACCCAGCCGCGTTGGCAATACTGCGCTAATAGGTCCAGCAGTTCCGGGGTTGCAAAGCGCGTGTCGAGGCTGTGAAGCTGCACGAGGTCGAGCACATCAACGCCGAGCGTCTGCAAGCTCTGTCGCAGCGACTGCTCGACGGACTGACGCAGCACCTGCCCGGTCAATAGCCCTGCGCCGTCGGCATCTCGGATGGAGAGCTTGGTGGCAATCACGGGCCGACACGTCAGCCCAGCACACGCACGGCCCACAAGACTTTCGCTGCGGCCGTACATCGCGGCCGTGTCGATGTAGTTGATGCCTAACTCCAAGGCGCGGCGGATTAGGCCAATCACGCGGTGATCCGGCGGCGGCGGTTGTTGGCCCCAGCCATACGCCATACCCAATTGCACCGTGCCAAGGCCCAAGGCCGACAGGCGCAAGTTGGTGCGACCTAGGTTTGCGTATTGCAAGGGGCTGCTCCAGTGGAGAGAGTGGCGGCCTTGACGCTTCCACCACAGGCGTCGAGAAGGTGCTGTGCTGGAGTGCGATCTAGTTGGCACAGCTCCATGACCAGCGCCAGCTTCAAACCGCCGTCGGCCGCTTGCAGCCGGGCAGCGGCCACTTGCGGCGAGGCCCCAGTCAGCGTCGCAAATATGCGCTCAGCGCGGTCGCGCAGTTTGGCATTGGTGGGTTGCAAATCGACCATGAGGTTGCCGTAGGTCTTGCCCAATTTCACCATCGCGCCGGTGCTGATCATGTTGAGCACCAGCTTAGTCGCTGTTCCGGCCTTCATCCGCGTTGATCCAGTGATGACTTCCGGGCCGACCTCGGGGACGATTTTGATCGACGCGGCAACGGACTCGGCGGCCGTGGGGCTACAAGTAAAAAAGATCGTCGGACAACCTTGCTGTGCAGCGTACTCCATGCCACTGATAACGAAAGGGGTTACGCCGCTGGCGGCAATACCCATGACTACATCCTCTGGCCCTAAACCTTGCTGTGCCAATTCGTTGGGCGCGGCCTCGCGGTCGTCTTCCGAACCTTCTACGGCTTGGTGCAGAGCCGCTGGTCCGCCGGCGATTAGGCCCTGCACCAACTGAGGGCTTGCGCCAAAGGTGGGGGGGCATTCAGCCGCATCCAACACGCCGAGCCGACCACTGGTACCCGCGCCGAGGTAGAACAAGCGACCTCCGTTCCCAAGCTGGCTGGCCACCAAGTCAACCGTCTCGGCAATGGGGGCCAATTGCGTGGCGACCGCGGCTGGCACGAGGGTGTCTTCTCGGTTGATGATCGCCAGCATCTCCAGCGTCGAAACCTCGTCGATGTGTTCAGTGGCTGGATTGCGCTGTTCGGTTTGCAGCTTGGACCAGTTGCCCATAGAGAGTCGCCTAGCACAGGTGAAATGAACTGGACACAAAATAGCCAGCCGGGCGCGGCGAGCAAAATTGTCAGGGTAGGGGAATGGGTTATATTTTTATTTTAACCTTCATATTAAACACAAAGATAAGGACGCGGCATGACGAAAGAATTGGCCAAGACGTACGATCCGGTGGCGATTGAAAAAAAGTGGTACGATTTCTGGGAAGAAAACGGCCATTTTAACGCCGAGATCAACCCGGATAAGCCCCCTTACAGCATAGTAATTCCCCCGCCCAACGTGACGGGCGAGTTGCACATGGGCCACGCGATTCAACACGCCATCCACGATTTAGTGGTGCGGTGGAAGCGGATGCAGGGCTTTGAGACGCTCTGTCTGCCGGGCACGGATCACGCGGGTATTGCTACCCAGATGAAGGTCGAACAGGAGCTTTTACAAGTCGAGGGCAAGAATCGCTACGACTTGGGCCGCGATGCCATGCTCGACCGGATTTGGCAGTGGAAGGAAAAATACGGGGACGCCATCTATCACCAATTGCGCCAACTCGGAGCCAGCTACGATTGGCGCTGGGAGCGGTTCACGCTCGACGAGGAGTACGTCGAAGCCGTATTGCAGGCTTTCGCGCATTTTGCGGAAAAAGGGTGGATTTACCGCGGCACCCGCATGATCAACTGGTGTCCGCAGTGCCGCACGGTCATTTCCGACCTAGAGACCGAAGAGCGCGAAGTCGCTGGCCACTTGTGGCACATTCGCTACCCGGCCCGGGAGGGCACGCTGCAAGTCGTGGTCGCCACCACGCGGCCGGAGACCATGCTCGGGGACACGGCCGTGGCCGTCCATCCCAACGATGACCGCTGGCGTGAGACCATTGGCCTGCAACTCGAACTGCCGCTGACAGATAGAGCCATCCCCATCGTCGCCGATGAATACGCCGATCCCGAACTGGGCAGCGGCGCAGTCAAGGTGACCCCCGCCCACGATCCCAACGACTACGAGCTAGGCTTGCGCCACGATCTAGCGCAAATCCAAGTCATCGGCTTTGACGGGGTTATGACCGAAGCGGCCGGTCGCTTTGCCGGATTGGATCGCTATGCGGCTCGCGAGGCTGTCGTGGCCGCGTTGAAAGCCGAGGGGCTGCTCGAAAAAATAGAGGATCACGAACACGCCGTACCCCACCACGACAAGTGCGGCACAGTCGTCGAACCCCTGCCGATGGAGCAGTGGTTTATGAACATGAAAGAGATAGCGGCCAAGGTGCGGCCCGTGCTCGTGCGGCAGGATATTCAATACGCGCCCGCCCGCTTTCGCCACTATGCCATCGAGTGGTTGGATCAAATACGCGATTGGGCCTTGTCGCGGCAGATCTGGTGGGGGCATCGCATTCCCGCTTGGTATTGCACCCATTGCAGTGCCGATGGGCTGAGCGTCATGGGCAACTTGGACTGGGAGCAGGCTCTGCGCGAGGGCAACTTCAGGGTCTCGGTAGCCGCCGGTGCCCAGCCCGTGGTTAGTGTGGCTAAGCCAGAGGCCTGCTCCGAATGCGGTGGCCAAGATTGGGTGCAAGATCCAGATGTACTCGACACGTGGTTTTCTTCCGCGCTGTGGCCATTTGCCACCCTCGGTTGGCCGCAGCGACGCGACGCGCTGGAGTACTTTTATCCCACGGATTTGATGATCACGGCCCGCGACATTCTCTATTTGTGGGTTTTGCGGATGGCCATGACCTCGCTAGAGTTCGTAGAGCAGATTCCCTTTAAGACGGTGTTGGTCCACCCGACCATTCTGACCCAAGACGGTCGCCGCATGAGCAAGAGCTTGGGCACGGGCCTCAACCCGCTCGACTTGGTGGCGCGCTACGGCGCGGATGCGACGCGCTACTGTCTGTTGGCACAGGCCGGAGCCGTGCAAGACGTGCGCTTTGATGCGGCCGTCGAGAACAACCAAGTGCAGGCTTCGGCCAGCGCGGAGGCCGGCCGCAACTTTGGCAACAAGCTGTGGAATGCGACCCGCTTCGTGCTGATGAACATCGACGGATACGAGCCAGGCCCCTGCGAGCGGAGCGAATTGGCCGACCGCTGGATCTGGAGCCGACTGCAGGTGGCCGTGCGCGAGATGACCGAGGCCATGCAATCCTATCGCTTCAGCGACCAGACGCGGGCGATCTACGACTTCGTCTGGCGCGACTATTGCGACTGGTACCTCGAATTGGCCAAGGTGCGCTTGCAGGGAGACGATCCCCAAGCGCGGCGTGCGGTTCAAGAGCATCTCGTGCGCGTGCTCGAAATCGCCCTGCGGCTGTTGCACCCCATTATGCCCTTTATCACCGAGACCTTGTGGCAGGCTCTACCCCACGGCTCGTCGGCTAACAGCATCATGGTCGCGGTTTGGCCGGAATGCGACGACGAGCTGATAGACCAGGAGGCCGAAGCGCAAATGCAGTGCTTGCAAGAGGTGGTGACCGGGATACGGATCATTCGCGGCGAGATGAACGTTCCTCCGGGGCGCAAGGTAGAGGTCTTGATTTCGGCGGCCTCGGACGAAGCCGAACAGACCCTGCGCCAAGCCATCCCTTACATCGCGCTGTTGACTAGAGCCGAATCCGTGCAAGTCGGCCAAGGGCTCGTCCGGCCGCCAGCTTCGGGCAGCGCGATGACGGCCGCAGCCGAGATTTTTGTACCCTTGGAGGGATTGATAGACCTAGATGCAGAACGACAACGTCTCAAAAGGGAAATTCAAAAGATGGACGGCCTGCTCAAGGGCCTAGACGCCAAACTGGCCAATGAGCGTTTCCTGACCAAAGCACCGCCCGAAATCGTCGCACAGGAGCGCCAACGCCAAGCCGAATACCGCGCCACTCAGGAGAAGCTAAACGCCAGCCTCAAGCTCGTCGAAGCCTAATGGCGTTTGATTACTTTACCATTCAAGCTCTTGCACAGGAGCTACGGGAACGCCTGCAAGGGGCGGTCATCGAACGGGCCTATGCCCAGCCCACAGAACTCGCCTTTGCGGTTGACGAAGGCGATTGGCTGTACGGCGCGAGTGGCCGGGAGGGTTTGCTCTGCCTGCGGCGCGAGGCTTGGCCGCGGCCTTGGCGCACGAGCGACGGCCCGGAAAAGTACTTGGTGCGTGCGCGGATCTTGGCCGTGGAGACCGAGCGCCATGAGCGCATCTTGCGCTTGCGATTAGAGCGCCGAGACCGCGACGACCGCCCGAGCTTTGGCGTCTTGGTGTGCGAACTCATTCCCAACAAGGTGCGATTTGTTCTCCATCGCCAAGCCGATGGCGCGATTTTGGGCTACTGGGGAACGGCCAAGGACAAGTCACCCGTAGGCAAGCCGTACCAGCCACCTGAGCCATCGGGTCGCCTATTGCCCGGCACAGACGAACTCTGCACGTGGCGCGACCGACTGGCGAGTCCGGATACAGCCTTGGAAAAGGCGGCGAGGCGCTGGTTGGCGGGAGCGGATGCCTCAGTGGTGCGCGAGTTGATCTTCCGCAGCCAGCAGGGCGAGGGAGACGAACCGGCCACAGCCTTGTGGAACGCGGCCACAGAGGCGTACACCAGTTCGGTAGCTGGCCACAGCTATGTGTGGCAAGAGGCAGGCCGGTTTCACTTTTCCGCCCTTGAGCCACTCCGTTTGCAAGGGGCCTACGAGCAGTTTGACGCGGTCGGTTCAGGGATATGGGCGGCGTGCCGAAAGGAGCGGGAACAGCGCCGGATGCAGCAGAAGCAGCAACAGATCCGCAGGCGGCTGAGCCAAACCCTGAAAAATGCCCGGCGGCGTTTGGCCGCCATGCAAGCCGAATTCGACGAGGCTGCGCGTGCCGAGGAGTACAAGCGAAAGGGCCACGCGCTATGGGCCAACATAGGGCAGCTATCGGGTCGGCCCGCGCAAGTAGAGTTGGCCGACCTCTTCGATTCAGAAAGGGGCTCGACCCTGCGAATTGATTTGGATGTAAACCGCAGCTTGGCGGAAAACGCCGCATCCTATCTAAAGGCCGCGCAAAAATACGAGCGCCGCCAACAAGCCTTGCCGCAGCGCCTCGCCGAACTCAAGCGGCAGTGCGCCCAATACGAGCATTGGATTGGCGCGGTCGATGCCGGTACTTGGGAAGCCGACGCTGCGCTGCAGAACTGGTTGGAGAGCAAAGTGACAAGTACCGACAAAACGGCAAGCAAGCAGCCCCAAGCCCATCCTAGGCGCTATAGGACCTCCACGGGGTGGTCGGTGTGGGCTGGGCGCAACAACAAGGAAAATGACGTGCTGACGCACAAAATGGCCGCGCAAAACGATCTATGGTTTCACGCTCGAGGGTACGCAGGCTCGCACGTCGTTTTGCGCAGCGAAGGTCGCAAGGAAGCCCCCAGCAAACAGACTATTGAAGAGGCCGCGGCCTTAGCTGCGTATTGGAGTAAGGGTAAAACGGCGAAAAAGGTCTCCGTGGCGTACACCTTGGTAAAACACGTCACCAAGCCGCGTGGCGGCGCGCCTGGGCAGGCGCTGTTGCGCCGCGAGAAAACGATCATCGTAGAGCCGGCTTTGTTAAAGAAAGAATCGGTTAAATAGCCATATAATAATTAATATGTTAATCAACAATATAGTCCTAATCACCGGACCCACCGCCACCGGCAAAACAGAAATAGCCCTCGAAGTAGCCCAGCACTTGCCCAAAGTGGAAATCATCTCGGCCGACTCGCGGCAAATCTACCGCTACATGAATATCGGCACGGCCAAGCCAACCGCTGAACAGCAAAACCAATGCCTTCATCACTTACTCGATGTGATCGATCCCGAGGAAAACTACAGCGCGGGAGCGTATGCGCGATCCGCGCGGTGCATCATTGAGCAGGTCTGGAACAGAGGGGGCCTTCCCATCATGGTCGGAGGGACAGGCTTGTACTGGCAGAGCGCACTGGACGGATGCTTTGAGGATGAAACCGAATACGCATCGATCCGCGCCGAATTGCAACATCGCCTGCATTGCGAGGGGCTTACATCCCTATACGAGGAGTTAGGCCGTCGGGATCCGGTGGCGCAAGCGCGTTTGCAGCCGGGCGACGCGCAGCGAATCCTGCGGGCATTAGAGGTAGCGATAGGTGGGAAGGGCACGCTCAGCAAGTTATGGCGGGAGCGCAAAGGACAACCCCTTGTCCATCATCCGCAGATGATTAGTCTGACTATGGCGCGCAGTCGGCTCTACGAGCGAATTGACCAGCGAGTCGAGCAGATGGTCCATCAGGGATGGATCGAAGAAGTCCGCTCCTTGCGCGAAATGGGATACGATCCCAGCGACAGCGCCTTGGGGACTTTGGGCTATCTCGAAATGTGCCGTGCGCTGGCCGGGCATTGCCCTTGGCAGGAAGCCATCGAACAGACCAAACAGCGCACCCGCCACTTGGCCAAACGGCAAATAACGTGGTGCCGCCGCGACCGCCGCTTGCGCGAATTGGACCTCGACGCATGGGGAAAGGCTGGCGTCGTTCAGCGCATCGTCGGCGAGTGGGAGTATCGATGGGGTCGTGGGGCGGGTTGACAGCGGTTGAGGCCTCTCCTACCTTAGACCGCAAAATTAGCGGGAGTAGCTCAGGGGTAGAGCGCAAGCTTCCCAAGCTTGATGTCGCGGGTTCGATTCCCGTCTCCCGCTCCATCATCCGCCTGGCCAACTTGGTCAGGCGGATTTTTTTATTTCTTTCCGAGGTATTGCCGTCGGCGCAATATCCATATACCTTTACCGATAGAACGTCTTGCCCCACACTATGATACGTAGATTAATTGCTTAATTCACTATGGTTGTCGTAAAACAAATTGAGCCCGATAGCCTCGGCGCACGCGCGGGATTTTGCATCGGTGATCGCATTTTGCGCATCAATGGCGAAGAAGTGCGCGATTTGATCGACGTGCAGGTCAACAGCGCCGAAGAGGTAATCTGCGTAGAAATCGAGCGCGACAAAGAACGGTACGAGGCTGAAATCGAGCGCCAGAGCGGCGAGTCATTAGGGCTGGTCTTTGAGGATATGCGCTTGCGTAGCTGCAACAACAAATGCGTCTTTTGCTTTATTCACCAAATGCCCAAGGGCATGCGGCGCAGCCTGTATTTTGAGGACGACGATTTTCGACTCTCCTTTCTCCACGGCTCGTACGTGACCCTGACTAACGTCCGCGAAAGCGATATCGACCGCATCATTGAACAAGGGCTAACGCCGCAATACATCTCAGTCCACGCAACCGATCCCGAGCTGCGGCAAGTCATGCTTGGGCGCACAAAAGCGACCGTCGATATCAACGAGCGCTTGCACAAACTAGCCACCAACGGCATTGAAATGCACACCCAAGTCGTGCTCTGCCCGGGTTGGAACGATGGGTCGCATCTGGAGCGCACGGTGGCCGACCTGTCCGCGTACTATCCCGCGGTTCGCTCTGTGGCATTGGTGCCCGTAGGGCTGACTGATCATCGGCACAAGCTCGCCCAACTCGATCCGGTGACCCCGGCTAAGGCTGCTGAGTACGCAGATGCAGCCGAATCGTGGGGCTCGCAATTCAAAGCGCGCTTTGGCGAGCGGTTTGTCTATGCGGCGGACGAGATTTTTTTGCTGACGGGTCGGCTTGTTCCAGAGGCGTCGTATTACGATGCGTTTCCCCAGCTAGAAAATGGCATCGGCATGGTTTGCTCTTTCCTCGACACTTGGGACGAGGCCAGCAAGCGGCTGCCAGCACGCACGGCCAAGGCCATGAGGATTGGTCTGCTGACTGGGCGCTTGGCCGAGCGCATCCTCGTGCCCCTAATGGCTAGGCTAAATGCCATCGAGAATGTCCAGGTTGATCTCCTGCCGGTCGATAATGACTTTTTCGGTCGCGGCATCACGGTGTCGGGTCTGCTAACCGGTCGCGACATGGCGGCGCGTGTGCGCGATGGAATCGAGCGGGATTTGGTATTGCTACCGCCCAATTGCATCAATGGCGAGGGTTTGACACTGGACGACATGACCGTGCCGCAACTGGCCGAAGAAGCTGGCGTTCCCCTTGTGGTAGGGGGGTACGACTTGGTCGAATCGCTCGAGCGCGTTTGGACCGATCAAGGCGTGAAAATACAAGGAGAAGGGCGGCAGCTAACCGAGCTTGGTTACTACATAGGGCGCGAAAAATGAACACCCGAACCGTCGAAAACCATCGCCGACCCATAGTGGCGATTGTCGGTCGGCCCAACGTGGGTAAATCGACCCTGTTCAACCGCATCTTGGGGACTCGGTGGGCCATAACTGATGGCCAGCCCGGGGTCACGCGCGATCAGATATTCGCCGCGGCTGAGTGGGGAGGGCGCTCCTTTACTTTGGTCGATACGGGGGGCTACATGCCCAATGCCAAAGACGCGCTATCCTCGGCGGTGTGCTCCCAAGCGGCAAAGGCTCTAACAGAAGCGGATATAGCGATTTTTCTCTGCGATGGGACTACGGGTTTGACCGACCTTGACCAAGAGATGGGGGCCATGCTGCGCAGCGGGGGCGGGAAGTGCTTGCTGGCCGTCAACAAGGTTGATGGGGTGGGGCCGGCCGCGCCGCTCGATGAATTCTACCGGCTCGGCTTGGGGGAGCCCCTGCCAGTTTCAGCCGTGACCGGGCGGCGTTCTGGGGATTTGCTCGATGCACTTATTGCGCTCTTCGACGAGGCCGGGGCGTATGGGCCAGAATGGGACGAGGCGGCGATTCGAGTCGCTTTGGTCGGGCGTCCCAACGTGGGCAAATCCACGCTGATCAATCGCCTCGCCGGCTATCAGGTTTCCATCGTCCACGATCGGCCTGGTACGACCCGGGATCCAACGCAACTGCGCTTGACTTGGCAGGATAGCCACCTGCTGTTCGTGGATACGGCCGGTTTGCGGAGGCGATCTAAGGTCGATGATCCAGTGGAATTCTACAGCACGCGCCGGGCGGCCAATAGTATCGACCAAGCCGATGTGGCGGTTGTGCTCATAGATGGTGCCGAGGGGTGGGTCATGCAAGACGCCCGCATCATGGAGCAAGTAATAAAATCTGGCTGTGGCTTGGTGGTGGCGATCAATAAATGGGATTTAATCGTCGAGAAAACGGTGGCCGAGTTCCGCAGCGAGTTGCGCGACCGCTATCCCTTTTTGCGCGACTATCCAGTGCTGTGTATATCGGGCTTGACCGGGCGGCGGGTCCACAAGTGCCTCGAAGTAGTGGCCGCAGTGGGCAACAAGCGCCGGACGCGGATTCCCACCGCGCGCTTGAACAAGATCATTCAGCAGCTATCTGGAGAGTATCTAGCCACTCAGGATGGCCGCGATATCCGCCTGCTTTACGCGACCCAACACGCGATTAACCCGCCGGCCTTTACGATCTTTACGAATCTACCCCGCTCCGTGCCGGGGAATTATCGACGCCACATCGAAAATCGACTGAGGTCGGAGTTTGATTTCGAGGGAACGCCCTTGCGCATCGCTTGGCGTCATCGCAAAGGATACAGGGAAGCGCGATCGTGAAAAATCCATTGCAAAACAAGCTGTATTACAGCATCAGCGAAGTCGCAGAACTCACACAACTGCAACCCTATACGCTCAGGGCGTGGGAGAAGGAGTTTGCGTGTTTGCGGCCGCGTCGCGCGCGCGGTGGCAAAAACAGGGCATATAGAGAACGCGATATAGGGATCATCCTATTGCTCAAACGCCTCCTCTACGAGGAGTGCTATACGACGCAAGGAGTAAAGAAGAAACTCAAAGACGAACCCGAACTCCTGCGTCAGGCTGGCGAGCAAGTGTCTGTTTTGCTCGCCCAACAACAGGACAGTCCCGCGCCAACAGCGGCGCAAGCCAACGTCGAGCCTGTACAGGGCCGGGAGGCCGCGTTCCGAATAATCGAAGAGACCAAAAAAGAACTGCGCGAAATTCTGCGTCTCCTCTAGCGTCGACATTTGGCTAGGGCTGTTAAGTCGTCTTGCCTAAACTAATATAATTCCATATTTTATAATCCTGAGTGGGCGTCATAGCCCACTTTTTTGCTTAAGGGGGAAAAGCGCGTATTTCCGCCGTAGATAAATTCGCATTAAAGGCCGATCTAGTAGCTCTTGTCGAACCCATTGTCCGCGAGCACGAGGCCGAACTCGTCGATATCGAACTCAGCGGAGCCCACGGTAATCAGTTAGTTAGGTTATTGGTTCACAAAAATTGCGGTATAACGCTGGCCATCTGTGAGTCGATCAGTCGCGAAGTGGCCGATCTCTTCGACATAGAAGATCCCATTGCCGGGCGGTATCGGCTCGAAGTTACCTCGCCGGGGTTGGACCGGCCCTTAGAGACCGATGGGGATTTCACCCGTGCCCAAGACCGATTGCTAAAAGTCGTGCTCACGTCCGGCCGAGTTGTCAAAGGGCGTTTGGCCGCTTGGGAGGCCGACCGGATTCAGCTCGACAGCCCAGCCGAGATCGTGGCCCGCGCCGATATTGCTAAAGCCAACATTGAACCAGAATTGTAAGCAGTGAAGGTCGAGCAAAAAACATGAACAACGCAAACATTGTCGAAGCCTTGGGGCAGATTGCCCGCGAAAAAAATGTCGATCGGGAATTGGTGGTACAAACCCTTGCCGACGCTCTAATTTCAGCCGCCAAAAGGCACTACGGCAATACCGAAAATTACGAAGTTGACATCGACGCGGCCCAGGGCAAGATGGCCGTGTACGCCCGCAAGACCGTCGTCGAAGAAGTGATCGAGCCATCCATGGAGATTCTCCTCGCCGACGCCCGCAACATCGACCCCCATGCCCAACTGGGTTCCGTGCTGGTACAGCAGCTCAATTTTGCCGACTTTGGCCGCAACGCCATACAGACCGCAAAGCAGATTCTCATTCAGCGGGTGCGCGAAGCCGAGCGCGAGCGGATATACGACGAATTTATCGGTCGGGTCGGCCTCGTCGAATCCGGTACTGTGCAACAGATCAGCCACGGCGACATCATTCTCAACCTTGGTCGGGCCGAGGCCGCCGTGCCATACAAAGAGCAAATCCGCCGCGAGCGCTACCGCCAAGGCGATGCCGTGCGGGGCTATATATACGAGGTGCTCAAGTCGAGCCGGGGGCCTCAGGTATTGCTCTCCCGTGCGCGGTCCGAGTTCCTCCAGAAGCTCTTTGCCACAGAAGTGCCGGAGATAGCCGAGGGCATCGTCGAGATTCACGGCGTAGCCCGCGAACCGGGCGAGCGGGCCAAGATCGCAGTCAGCAGCAGCGACGAACGCGTCGATCCAGTGGGGGCCTGCGTGGGAGTAAAAGGATCGCGGGTGCAAGCCATCGTCCGAGAATTGAGTGGCGAGCGCATAGATATCGTTCCTTGGATCGACGAGCCGGATATATTCATAAGCCGCGCTCTAAGTCCTGCCACCGTAGTGCGCTGCATCACGGATTCGCGCCGTCGGCACGCGGTGGTGATCGTCGAAGAGGATCAGCTATCGCTGGCCATTGGCAAGGGCGGTCAAAATACCAAACTCGCCAGCCAACTCACCGGTTGGGGGCTAGATATCATCACCGACGACCAATACCAAGAGCGCCGCGCCAAGCAGGAGAAGTACCAGCAAGTATTTCGCCAGATAGACGGCATTAGCGAGTTGATTGCTCTGAGTTTGACCACGTCCGGTTTTGACTCTATCACCGCGATCTCCGAGGCCGATACAGAGATGTTACAGACCGTGCCGGGCCTAGAACTGGCCGAAACTGCCCAAAGAGTAAAGGCCGCCGCCGCCGCGTACCTTGCCGAACATGGTGAGGTCGATATTGAAGCATTGATCGCTGATGAGGAGGCAGAAGCGGCCGAACAGGAGGTTGAGCAAGAGGGTGGAGAAGTGCTTACTGCGCCCGCTGTGAGTGGAGAAGACGAGACAGACCAAAGAGCTGAGTAGCTGAGGGAATAGTTTTGGAAAAGCGCCGAGTTTATCAAGTAGCCAAAGAACAGAAGCTGTCCAGTGATGCGCTTATATCCATGCTCAAAGGCATGGATATGGAAGTCAAAAGCCATATGAGCGTACTTACGCCCGAGATGCTGGAGGTTATTGACCGCAAGCTGGCTGAAGAGAAGAAAAGCTCGATAGAGGAAGTAAAGCGGCAGAAGGCTAAAGAGGACAGTCGCAAACAAGCCGATAGCTCGCGACCCGAGCGTCGCCGCGAAAGGGGGGCGGCGACTCGCAAGCAGAGCGTTGAAGGGCAATCCGGGGATAGCGCCGTGCCCCTGCCCGATAAGGCCGAAGGAGGGCGTCGTCGTGGTCGTCGGCGTGGCAAGGGGCAGGATAGCTTAGAAAGCATCCGCGAGGGCTTGGGAGAGAAGCGGGAAGTAACCGCCCAAGCCAATTTGCCCGGGTCTCCGCCAAAGCGCCGACGGGGGAAGCGGCGCAAAGGGGTACCTGATGCCAAAGAGGTCCAAGAAAGCGTGCGGCGAACCTTGAGCCAGCTCAACGAGGGTCGGGTGCGCCGGCGCTACGAGCGCGGCCCGCGCGAAGATGGTTCCGAGGAAGATGGTGAGATTCGCCAGATCAAGGTCAGTGAGTTTGTCACGCTCGGCGAATTTGCCGAACAACTCGGCGTCAAGGTCAGCGAAGTGATTGCCCTGTGTTTGCAGTTGGGTACCATGGCGACGATCAATCAACGCCTCGATATGGACACCATGCAGACGTTGGCCGATGAGTTTGGCTTTGAAGTGGTTCCGCTGGAGGCCGAGGAAGTCGAGTTGGATGAGATCGTCGAGGAGGAAGAAATCGGCGAACCCGAGCCGCGTCCGCCGGTCGTCACTGTCATGGGCCACGTCGATCACGGTAAAACCTCGTTGCTCGACTACTTGCGCGAAAGCAAGGTGGTCGAGGGCGAGTCTGGCGGCATTACCCAGCACATTGGGGCGTACGTGATCAACATGGAAGACGGTCGTGGCGTGACGTTTCTCGACACCCCAGGGCATGCGGCCTTTACGGCGATGCGGGCGCGCGGTTCAAGAGTAACTGACATTGTGATCTTGGTCGTGGCTGCCGACGATAGCGTCATGCCGCAAACCATTGAAGCGATTGACCACGCCAAAGCCGCACAGGTTCCCTTAGTCGTCGCGATTAACAAAATAGACTTACCTACGGCCGATCCAGACAAGATTAAACGGGAGTTGTCAGAAAGAGGGGTTTTAATCGAAGAGTGGGGAGGACAGATTCCCTGTGCCGAAATCTCCGCCAAGACCGGACAGGGCATAGACCACTTGCTGGAATTACTCCTCATTGTGGCCGAGTTGCTTGAATTGCAGGCCAATCCCTATAAGAAAGTGCGTGGGACGATCGTCGAAGCCCATCTCGACAAGGGGCGGGGCCCCGTGGCTACAGTTTTGGTGCAAGAGGGAACGCTGGGCGTCGGTGAGCCTTTTATTACCGGCGTACATAGCGGTAGGGTCCGCGCCCTGCTCGACGAGCATGGCCAGCGCGTCGAAAAAGCAAAACCCTCCGTGCCCGTCCAAGTGCTCGGATTGCCCGGGGTGCCGCAAGCTGGAGATATTTTTGCCGTTGCCAATTCCGAGCGCGAAGCCAAGGACCTCAGCCAGCGGCGGCAGCTCATCAAGCGCGAGCAGGATCACCGCAAGCTGCGCACGGTTACGCTCAGCGACTTACACGATCAAATCCAGCAAGGCCACATTCAAGAGTTGCGGGTAGTGGTCAAAGGCGATGTCGATGGGTCGGTCGAAGCTATTGCCGAAGAGTTGGGCCGCATAACCCACGAGGAAGTGCGGGTCAACGTCATTCACAGCGCGGTGGGGGCTATCTCGGAATCGGATGTGCTATTGGCGGCGGCCTCTAGTGCCATTTTGCTCGGTTTCCACGTAAACACCCAACCCTCGGCCCGCGACCTCGCCGTGCAGGAAGGCGTGGAAATTCGCAACTACCGCATCATCTACGAGGTCATCGAGGATGTGCGAGCTGCCTTGGCTGGCCTTTTGGCTCCAACGACCGAAGAACAGGTGGTGGGCCGGGCCGAAATCCGCCAGATCTTTACCTCGTCCCGCATGGGGACGATTGGTGGTTGTTTGGTGCAAGACGGCACCATCGCCCGCAGTAACCAGGTGCGGATTTTGCGCGATGGCCAAGCTGTCTTTACCGGAGAGCTTACTTCGTTGCGGCGATTCAAGGACGACGTGAGAGAGGTCTCTGAGGGATTCGAGTGCGGCATGGGATTTGCCGGATTCGACGACATCGCAGAGGGCGATATCGTCGAATCCTTGGTTATGGTCGAGACCGAGCGGACGCTGTAGGGCAGTTGAATTGTTTTGATCGTTATGAGCTGTGCAGTCCAACTCTATATCGGCGATAGCCATTCGCTCAAAGATAAGCGGCAAGTACTCAACAGCCTCAAGGGGCGCATCCAAAACCGCTTTAACGCGGCCGTGGCCGAAGTAGATGACCACCCGCTTTGGCAGCGGGCGGTGTTGGGGATTGCCGTGGTGAGTTCGGCCGTTGAACACTGCGATGAGATGCTGACCAAGATCGTCAACTTTGTCGAAGGCGATCCCCGGGTGCAGATCCTCGACTACCAAATGGAAGTACACTGAGGGTAGGTGGCCTCCCCGCAACGAATTAGCCGAGTGCGCGGGCAGTTGCTGCGCGAGTTGACCGACATCGTAGGGCGGATGAAGGATCCTCGGTTGCAGCTGGTCCAAGTAGTAGATGTGGAACTCTCCACCGACATGAGCTATGCCACGATCTTTATCAGCACGCTCGGCAATGCAGACGACAAAAAGCAGGCACTCCAAGGGATGCACCGGGGCTTGGGTTTTATTCGCCGAGAAATCGCCCAGCGCATGCGCTTGCGCTACGCACCCCAGTTGCGGGTTGCATACGACGACACCTCCGAGCGCGCCGCGCGCCTGACGGCTCTGATCGATAGCCTTGGTGGAGCGCAGCATGGTTGATTCGGTTCTGACCGGGGTTTTGGTCATCGACAAGGCCAAAGGCCCCACTTCCCACGACGTAATCGTCTCGCTCCGGCGTCTGTTGCAATTGCGGCGCATTGGACACTGCGGCACGCTTGATCCCTTGGCCAGCGGTGTCTTGGTCGTTTGCTTGGGGTGCTATACCCGGCTCAACAGGTGGCTCAGCGGCGCAGACAAGGAATACGAGGCCGAGATTTGTCTGGGGGCTGTGAGTGTTACGGGTGATGCCGAGGGGCCGATCCGCCACCAAGCCGACTGCGCGTCTCCCGACTATCAAAGTGTGGCCCAAGCCCTGCGCGACTTTACGGGTGTCATAGACCAAGTTCCGCCAGCGCATTCAGCCGTAAAGGTAGCTGGGGTGCGCTCGTATAAGCGGGCGCGTCGCGGGGACGAGGTCGTCCTCAAATCCCGCCGAGTGCACATTCACGTAATGGAGTTGCTCAGCTACGATTTTCCCAGACTAAGGGCGAGAATCCATTGCTCTGCGGGAACGTACATCCGCTCGCTAGCCACTGATCTGGGGCACGCCTTGGGGACGGGTGCTTATTTAGCGGAATTGCGCCGACTGCGTGCCGGAGGTCTCGGGCTGGACAAAGCCCTGACATTAGACCAAGTAGCTAGTCTGAGTAGAGTAGGCCAAACTGAAAAGGCCCTCGTCCATCCGCGATTGGCCTTGAGCGAGCTGGCGGCCGTGGAACTGAAAGAAGACAAGCTAGTCGATTTCGCCCATGGGAAAGCGATTGAGCATCCGGCTGGCGCAGGAGTGCGCGAAGTTTGTGCAGTTTTTGACGCAGCACAAACCTTGTTTGGTCTCGCGCGGTGGGAGAAGGGGGCATTGCGGCCCCTGTGCGTTCTACGCCAACCTTAGATGGAAGGCGCTGGCATTCATTTTTCTGGTCGCGTCACGCGAGGCCAAGGACGTGGTAGAACACTGGGGTTTCCCACGGCGAATTTGCTACCCCACGGCGATAAACTTTTGCCGCAGGGGGTGTTTGTCGCCGAAGTACAATACCCCGGAAGTAGGATTTTGCCAGCCGTGGCTCACATTGGCTCTCGGCCCACATTTGCCGAAGCAGCGCTAGTCATCGAGTTACACATACTCGATTTTACCGGCGACCTCTACGGACAAACCTTACAGGTTGCCCTTGTAAAAAAGCTGCGCGACCAATGCGCATTTGCCCGTCCAGACGAGCTGGTAGGACAAATCCGCAAAGACATTAACCAAGCACGCGCCCTATTCGCTTCCAAGTTTTGAAGGCAGAAAGCGCGGCGTGAAATACGGAGGTTGACATTGTCGATAACAACTGAGCGCAAGAAAGAACTGATCGAGAAGTTCGGGCAAGAAGGGGGCCCTGGGGCCACCCCGGTGCAGATTGCCATTCTCACCGAGCGCATCCGGAACCTGACCGAACACCTCAAAGACCAGCAAAAGGACTTTGCCACGCGGCGGGGTTTACTTGTCCTCATAGGAAAGAGGAGGCGATTGCAAAGCTACTACCAAAAAAAAGATCCGCAGGAGTACGCGGCGTTGATCCGCGAGTTGGGATTGCGGCGTTAGTTCGCACTGAACGACTCACTGCGGTGCTCGTACGAGTGCCGCTCAGATTTCAAAACCCCAAAGGAAAGAGCAAAAGATATATCTAATGACTAAACTCGAACTCGAAATAGGTGGGCGGAGTCTGTCGATTGAAACGGGCAGAATCGCCAAGCAAGCCAACGGGGCTGTGTGGGTGCAATACGGAGAGACCGTAGTGCTGGTAACAGCCTGCCGAACCAACACTCCGGAAGATCGGGGCTTTTTGCCCTTGATCGTAGATTACCGGGAAAAGGCCTACGCTGGCGGCAAGATACCGGGCAACATCTTCAAACGCGAAGGACGCCCCTCCGAAAAGGAAACCCTGAGTGCCCGGTTAATCGATCACCCCATTCGGCCGATGTTTCCCAAGAAGTTTCCCTATGAGATCCAAGTCTATGTTTCGGTGCTTTCGTACGATGGCGAAAACGACGCTGATGTCTTGGGTTTGATCGGGGCTTCAGCGTCTTTGAGCATATCCGACATTTCCTTTGCTGGCCCCATGGGGGCCGTGCGAGTCGGGCGCATCAACGGCGAGTTTGTCGCCAATCCGACTTCCACCCAGCTAGATGAGTCCGATCTCGAGATCATCGTCTGCGGCACGGCCGATTCCATCGTCAGCGTCGAAGGGGGTGCCCACGAGATTGCCGAGCAAGATCTGGTGGATGCGCTGGCCTTTGGCCACAAGTGCATCGCCGAATTGGTCGAGCTACAGGAGCGGCTGGTTGCTGAAGTCGGCAAGGAGAAACTTGTCGTCGAGGTCGCAGAAGCCGATCCCGAACTGGTCCGCGCCGTTGCCGAGCTGGCGCAAGAGCAGATCGCCGAGGCCAACAGAAATCCGCGCAAAGAAGAGCGGCAAGAGCGCATCGACGCGATCAATGCCGATGTCTTGGAGGGGTTGGCTGAGCGCTTTCCAGACTCAGAAAAGCTCATCTTGGCCGAGCTAGAAGCGCTGCTCAAGGCCGACATGCGCACCATGATCCTCAAGGAGAAGCGGCGCATCGACGGCCGCGCACTCGACGCGGTGCGCGATGTCACCTGCGAGAGTACGGTGTTGCCGCGGACGCACGGTTCATCACTGTTTACGCGCGGCCAGACGCAAGCGCTCTGCGTGGCGACGCTGGGGACCAAGCTCGACGAGCGCATGGCTAACGATCTGCAAGGCAAGCGGTTTAAGTCCTATTACTTGGATTATAACTTCCCCCCGTATTCGGTCGGCGAAGTGCGCTTTGAGCGTGGTCCGGGACGGCGAGATATAGGCCATGGCCATCTAGCCGAGCGCGCCTTAGAGCCGGTCATCCCTTCGGTCGAGTCCTTTCCCTACACAATTCGCTTGGTGTCTGATATTACCGAGTCGAGCAGTTCTAGTTCTATGGCCACAGTGTGTGGCTGCTCGCTCGCCTTGATGGACGCTGGCATTCCCGTTAAAACCGCGGTGTGCGGCACGGGCGTGGGCTTGGTCAAGGAAGGGGATGAGTACGAGCTGCTGACTGACATCCGCGACGCCGAAGATTTTCTCGGCGACATGGACCTCAAGGTCGCTGGCACCAAGGACGGGATTACCGCGATTCAGATGGACATCAAGATCCAGGGCTTGCAGCTAGACATTTTCAAGGAAGCCCTAGACCGCGCCAAAGAGGGCCGCGATAAGGTCTTGGCCATTATGGACGAATGTCTGAGCGAGGCGCGGCCCGAGCTTTCGCGCTGGGCACCGCGCATTGAGTTTGTCAAGATCGACCAGAGCAAAATCGGCGCGGTCATCGGCCCGGGTGGCAAAACTATCCGCGAGATCGAAAAGACCGGTGCCACGGTCAATGTCGACGAAGACGGCACGATTACCATTGCTTCGGTTGAAGCGGGTCCAGCCGAAGAAGCGCGGCGCATGATCGAGGGAATCACTGCCGACGCCGAGGTCGGCAAAGAGTACGACGGGGTGGTCAAGCGGGTCATGCCCTTTGGGGCCTTCGTCGAGATTCTGCCCGGCAAGGAGGGCCTGTTGCACATCTCCGAGTTGGCGCATCGGCGCGTGGACAAGGTCGAAGACGTCGTTGGACAAGGAGACAAAATCGCCGTCAAGGTCCTCGAAATCGACACTGGCGGCAAGATGCGGCTCAGCCACAAGGCCTTGCTAAAGAAGTAAGTGTTGGTCTTGCGCTAGACGAAGAAAAGGCTATCGAGTCTAGCTCGATAGTCTTTTCTTATTATATAATAACGTGATGTGTGACTTTTAAAATTGTACGAGTCCGTCCAAGTCGAGCGGTTTTCTTTTCAGGCGTATATTGAGCCATACGCAGATGGAATGGGTCAGTATTTTGGTGGTCCATAGGCTTTGTAGATGCCACGCATCGCGGACTTTGATGGCTTGTACGTGGAAGCGTTGGACCAATTGGGCATAGACGGTTGCGGAGCGATTTGTCGTCGGAGCGTTTGGGCCCAAGCCGGGGCGACAAAGGGTTTTCGCGTCTCGGTAGGCCGCATATTGCGTTTGAGGGGCGTTAGCAGGTGGATGTGGTGCTGTTGGAGTTTTTGTTGTCGGTCTAGTCCGATAAAGGCCGCATCGCCGAGGACGTGGGTGGGGGCCTGAAGGCCGGCTAACAGCGGGTCGCATACGGTGCTGTCATGGCCATAGTCGGTGATGCGCAACCCGCCCTTAAAGCCAAAGTAGTGTTCGTCTTTGGCCGCACAATAGCCCAGCGTCGGTGCGGGGAACCCACCGACGGACTCGGTCTGGAAAATCCGCCGTTGAAACCGACGGGCGGCGTGGCAGATGGGTACGGGTAGGGTATCCATGATTTGATAGGGCGCTTGGTCGCCGCCCAACCGCTCAACGAGGTGGTGATGCATCCAGGCTTTGACCTGCCAGAGGTTGGCACACTGCCGGGTGAAGGCACCCCGGTCTTTAAGGGCCGGAAACCAAGCGCTCCAGCGGTCATGCATCTGCTCGTAGAGTTGTTTTTGGCTGGTATAGCCCAGATACTGACCGACCAACTCTATCGTCAGACATTCGCTGTCGCTTAACGACGGGGGGAAACCCGCCCGACGAGGATGGCCATGCTGCTTTAAGAAGGCCGGATACAAGTCGTCCTCAAGTAAGCAATAGATGGTAATAACAAAATCTTCTACTTTATACATGATGGTGATCCCTCCGTGATGATCCCTATCTGTTTGGTGGTACAAATAAGATAGGCGAGGGATCGCCATCGACGAAAAAAAGTCACACATCACGTTATATAATAGTATATGGATAAGCAAATGGAGTTGATTCAGGTGGCTGATATCGGTCGCTATGAAGGCCGAGAAGTGGTGCTGTGCGGTTGGTTGTACAACAAGCGTTCGAGCGGCAAGCTGCATTTTTTGCAACTTCGCGATGGCAGCGGTGTGGTACAATGCGTTGTTTTTAAAGGGGATATAGAAGCCGAGCTATTCGAGCGATGCGATCACTTGCCGCAAGAATCCTCGCTCGTAGTCCGCGGCCAAGTACGGCGGGAAGAGCGCGCACCTATCGGCTATGAGGTGGGGGTCAGCGATCTCGAAGTCGTACAGGAGGCCGAGCCTTATCCCATCACACCTAAGGAACACGGAGTGTCCTTTCTCCTCGACCACCGCCACTTGTGGCTGAGGTCTTCTCGTCCGAGGGCCATTCTCAAGATCCGTAGCGAAATTTGTAAAGCCTGCCGAGACTTCATGGAAGCGCGTGGCTTTGTCCTCGTGGATGCGCCGATTTTTACGCCCGCGGCCTGTGAGGGGACTTCGACTCTATTCGAGACCGCGTATTTCGACGACACGGCTTATTTGACCCAAAGTGGCCAGCTCTATATGGAAGCGGCCGCGATGGCCTTAGGCAAGGTCTATTGTTTTGGCCCAACATTCCGCGCTGAAAAGTCCAAGACCCGCCGGCACCTGACTGAGTTCTGGATGATCGAGCCGGAGATGGCGTATTGCGATTTGGAGGGTGCCATGGCCTTGGCCGAGGACATAGTCCTATACGTGCTCGACCGCGTGCTCGACCGTCGCCGCGCTGAGCTAAAACTCCTCGACCGAGATACCGCCAAGCTGGAACAGGTCAGTCGTCCCTTTCCGCGCATAACCTATAATGAAGCCGTCGAGCGTCTGACAGCCTTGGGCAGCGACATCGCTTGGGGGAGTGATTTGGGCGGGGATGACGAAACCATCCTCGCCTCCCAGTTCGAGTCGCCGGTTTTCGTCCACCGCTATCCCAGTGCAGTCAAAGCATTCTACATGAAGGAAGATACCCAAGACCGCCGCTTGGCCCTGTGCATGGACCTGCTGGCACCCGAAGGGTACGGGGAAATCATCGGGGGTGGGCAACGCGAAGACGACCTCGCCGTCTTGCAGCACAAAATCGCCACGCATCAATTGCCCGAAGAAGCCTTTAGCTGGTATCTCGATTTGCGGCGCTACGGCTCGGTTGAACACGCTGGCTTTGGCATGGGAATCGAGCGGGTGGTCGCTTGGTTGTGCGGCGTCAAGCACGTGCGCGAGACCATTCCATTTCCGCGTATGATGCAGCGTCTCTATCCATAAATGTCTTATAAGGATAATTATGTCAATCGAAACCAAAAAAGACCAATACAATTTCCAAACCATCGAAGCCAAATGGCGGTCCCGTTGGGAACAGGAGAAAACCTATCAAACGCAGGGACCAGGGGATCCCGGTTTCGATGGCAGCAAACCCAAGTGCTATATCCTCGATATGTTTCCCTATCCGAGCGGCGCAGGGCTGCACATCGGCCATCCCAAAGGGTATATCGCCAGCGACATCTACAGTCGCTACAAAAGGATGCAGGGATTTAACGTCCTGCATCCGATGGGGTTCGACAGTTTTGGGTTGCCGGCCGAGCAATACGCTATAGAACACAACATTCATCCAGCGACTGTAACCGAGCAGAATATAGATGCGATACGCAGCCAATTACAGTTCCTCGGGTTGTCGTTTGACTGGGCCCGTGAAGTGGTCACGTCGCGGGAGTCGTACTACCGCTGGACTCAGTGGATTTTCGCCCAGCTATTCGATAGTTATTTCGACGAAGACGAGGTCTGGGAAGATGGCAATGGACGCCAAATAAAGGGACGGGCTAAGCCCATCGCCGACTTAGAGGCTCAATTTGCCGCTGGCAGGGCATTGTCGGCCCCAGATCGCCAGATCCTTGGCCCCGATAAAACTTGGTCCGCACTAACCACGGCCCAGCGCCAAACCGTGCTGAACAACTACCGGCTGGCATACCAGCAAGAGGCCGTCGTCAATTGGTGTCCCGGCCTGGGCACTGTGTTGGCCAACGAGGAAGTAACCAACGAAGGCCGCAGCGAGCGGGGCGATTTTCCCGTGTACCGCAAACCATTGATACAATGGACGATGCGCATAACAGCTTACGCCGAGCGGCTCTTAGAGGACTTGGACTTCGAGTTGGAGGACCGCAATGGCCCGCCCTTCCGGCTCGATTGGCCAGAACCGATCAAACGGATGCAGCGCAACTGGATTGGTCGCAGCGAAGGAGCTGAAGTGTGCTTTGATGTCCTCGACCCGCAAAGCGACGCGGTCGCCGGGCAGTTGCTCGTGTTCACAACCCGCCCCGATACGCTCTTTGGAGCGACCTTTATGGCCATTGCCCCTCAGCATCCGCTGGTGGACCTGGCCGAAGAAGCCTACTTAGTTCCCAGCGCTTGGCCCGCCGGGACGCCGGAGCAGTGGAAGGGAGGAGGGGGATCCATCCGGGAAGCTATAGCCCAGTACATAGCTCAGGTTGCCGTCTCCACTGCCGTTGAGACCAAGGAAAAAACGGGCATTTTCTCCGGCATCTACGCCCACAATCCAGTCAATGGACAAAAAATCCCCATTTTCGTTGCCGACTACGTCAGTATGGACTATGGCGCGGGAGCCATTATGGCGGTACCGGCCCACGACGAGCGTGATTTTGCCTTTGCCACCGCCTATAACTTGGACATTGTGGAGGTAGTCACTGGAGGGGAAGGAAGGGCCGAGGGGTGGTATGCCGGGGAGGGGACTGCCATCAACTCGCCTCCAATACGAAGCGGTGATAATCCATACGCCATTAACGGATTGGCAACGGCCGCAGCCAAATCCCAGATCGTCGCCGCATTAGTCGCCCAAGAGCGAGGCCAGGCTGCGGTAAACTACAGACTACGCGACTGGACCTTTGCCCGACAGCGCTATTGGGGCGAACCTTTTCCACTGGCCACGCATCCCGATGGATATTCCGTCGTGGTCGAGCCTCCGGTGGTGCTGCCGGACCTAGAGGATTTCAGACCGGAAACCTCCGACGATCCCACTCAACCCGTTTCACCGCCGCTGCACCGGGCCGGAACGGAGTGGACGACGGTGGAAATTGACGGGATGGCCTGCCAGCGTGAACTCGATGTCATGCCCCAATGGGCCGGTTCTTGCTGGTACTATCTTCGCTTTATCGATCCATACAACGAAGCAGCCTTCTGCGACCCGGCCAAGGAGGGTTACTTCATGCCCGTTGATCTCTACATCGGCGGTGCTGAACACGCGGTGTTGCATTTGCTCTACGCCCGGTTTTGGCACAAGGCCCTCTACGACTTAGGCCACGTATCCACGCCTGAGCCGTTTAAGAAGTTGTTCAACCAGGGTATGATGACCGCAGATGCTTTTCAGGATGATCGCGGCGTATATATCGACATCCGCGAGGTCGAGTTCCGCGACGGGGAGCCTGTTGAGCAGGGGACGGAAAAGGTGCTACGCCGGTCTTTCGGCAAAATGGGCAAGCGCTACAAAAATGGGTTGCCGCCGGAAGAGGTCGGCGAGGAATTTGGCGTGGATACTCTGCGGCTATACGAAATGTACATGGGGCCGCTCGAAGCGAGTGCGCCGTGGAGCATGGAAGGCATTCGTGGGATGCAGCGCTTCTTGCAGCGCGTTTGGCGCAACTTTGTCGATTCGGACCGACGCGTAAAGATAGGGGAGAGCGCTACGTTGACGTCGGAGCTGGAACGCAAGCTGCACCAAACCATCCAGAAGGTAACCGAGGACATCGAAGAGCTGCGGTTTAATACGGCTATCGCCGCCTTGATCGAGCTAAACAACCAATTGGTGTCTTTAGACGAAGTGCCGCAGGTCGTTGCCAAACCCTTCTTGATCCTGCTTGAGCCTTTTGCTCCGCATATTGCCGAGGAAATCTGGGAACTGGCGGGCTGCGATAGGGGAGATCTTAGTCGCCAGAGTTGGCCTGAGTGGGATGCAGCCAAGGCCGCCGAAGACATGATCGTAGTGCCCATTCAGGTCAACGGCAAAATCCGCGGACAAGTCGAAGTGCCCGTCAGCACCGAAGAGGACGCGATTAAGTCCTTAGTACTCGATCTGGAGAGCATCCAGAAATACGTGGCCGATGAGGCGGCGATAAAGCGGTTTATATGGGTGCCGGATAAAATTGTTAATATTGTGGTGTAAAATCTCAGTGAAATCTGGAAAAATAAAATGTCTTATAAAATTTTATATGTAAACAAAAGAACTTAACAATTAAGATTAATATAATCAGACGCATTATCGAGCAACCTCTCGCGGTTTTCGTAATAGCGCATGGTCGTCTTTAAATCCTTATGGCGCAAATGGGCTTGTACCTGCTGGGGCTTGGCTCCGCCTTCAATCGCCAAAGTGCAGCACGTGTGGCGGAACATGTGCGCGGTGACGTTTTGGGGGAGGCCGGCGCGCAGGGCGTACTTCTTGACGACGTGATTCACCGATTGGTCGGTCAACGGCTGACCGCGAGAATGGTTGCGCGACAGACTGAGGAAGACCTTGCCGGTCGTCGGCAAGCCCGCCGTCTGTAATTGTTGTTTGTACAGTTCGAGATGATGTAGGACGATGTTTTGCAGTTTAATCTCCTGAGCCACGCCTGATTTAGTCTCGGGCAGGTGCAGGATGTGAAAGACGCCTTCCAAGGATATATCCTCCCAAGCCACGCCTGCCACTTCAGAGCGGCGCAGCCCGCCAAACGTGAGCAAGTGCAACATGGCCGCATCGCGCGTGCGAACCAAATCGTCTTTTTCCTCGGCAATGGCTTGCTGGATCTTGTTCAGCACCTGATTGGAAAGCGCTTTGCCAGCCAGCGCCTCATCTACCTTGTAGCCGCGCACCAACGTAGAGTCAGCGGGATTCTTCTCAAGGTGGCCTAAGGCGACCAACATCTTGAACAACGACTTCAGACTGGACAACTTTCTGTTGATGCTGCTGCGCTTGTAGCCTTCGCTGGCGAGTTGATTTCTAAAGGCGACCACGTGCTCGAAGGTGATGGATTGCAAGATGGCGAGCGAGACTTCATTTAGTTCCAAGCCGATAGATAAAAAGAAATGCTGGAGATCGGCGTAATACGCACGTCGCGTGCGTTCGCTGAGCTGACCGCTGAGGAATTGTTCCAGAGGGTCGTCCGCCACCAACGCTGGTGTTAGCGTCAGCTTGCGAACGACTGGATTGCGACCGGGCTGCTTGCTCATAAATGCTCGCTATGGCTTAATGTGATGGCTAATATCCCAAATATAGCGAACATCACCGAATTTTGCCGCTGCGTTTCACTAGGGATTCGCCTAGTTTTTATACTATTGATAATGCCTGT
Source organism: Candidatus Latescibacterota bacterium (assembly GCA_965208845.1). GTDB lineage: Bacteria > Latescibacterota > UBA2968 > UBA8231 > UBA8231. The sequence continues at coordinate 4,906,933 of OZ242361.1, forward strand.
TATCGTTAGTATCATAACCAAAATTGAAGAAACTATAATTTTTGCAATAAACACTCCATATCGCTCAATCTCATCCGCGCCATGATCGGCTTGTCTCTTGGGCTTATGTGCGGCGAGTCAACCTTTAGCAATTCGCCGATCAAATGCGCTATTTCCTCGGTGTTCAGTTTTTGCCCCTTCTTGATGCTCGCTTTGCGCACGTACGCTAAGACGAGTGCTTCGCGCCAAGATTGGCCCGAATGCTGGCCATCGCGCACGTCGTTCAATAGCTGATAGAAAACATCGCCTTCGCCAAAGCGATCCAATTCGGTGGGCACAGCTTCCACTAATACCGTCCGTGCGCCAAAATCCCGCACGACAAATCCGAGCTTGGCAATATCATCTCGTACTTGGTTGAAGATCTCGAAATCCGCTGCGCCCATTTCTAGCTGTATGGGAAAGAGCAACTGCTGACTTGCGCCAGCCACGCCGTCTATTTGCGACATGGCCCGATCGTAGTTAATGCGTTCGTGCGCAGCCTGCTGATCGACGAAGAGCAAGCCGTTGGCTATCTCGACGAGAATGTACTGGTTGTGGACCTGCCACATCGCGGCATCTTCGGCGATGGCAACTTTGGCCGCGGCTGGAGCGACGAAGGTCAGGGCGAGCTGATCGTCGGCATCATGGGTTGCTGCTATTCCGGACTCTCCAGACGTGGACAGTCTTTGCAATACCGGTGACGCCGGTTCGCCCACGCGCATCGAAACGTCTCTCTCGCCGACCGGATCGACGCCCGCAGTACTGCTGGTCTCACTGAAGTGAGGTGTGCTGTCCGGCCGCAGCATTGGAGCCGCAGCATAGACAAAGGATTGCACGTCGGGTAGGCGCAAGCTCTTTCGGACGCTGCTCTCAATGGCCGCAATGACCTGCCCTTCGTTAGCCAAGCGAATCTCCCGCTTCGTCGGATGGACATTGACGTCGATTTTCTTAGGATCCATATCGATCCAGAGCATAAATACCGGATAATGGCCTTCGGGTAATAAACCTTCAAAGCACCGCTGTACAGCGATAGCCATCAGCCGCGAAGAGATCGGCCGCCCCTGGACGATGAGATACTGCTTGCCCTTGCTCCGGCCGCAGTGTTCGGGACCAGCTAAGACCCCTTCAATTTTGAGGCCCTCCTCCTCGTAAGCAAGATCCAACAGTTCGGCGACTGGAGCAGTCTGGGTGCCCAACAGCTCGGCTGCCCGCTCCCGACGAGACGCCGGGGCGTAGTTCAATACCTGGCGATCTTCGCGTTCTAATTCAAAGCCGAGGGCAGGATAACCAGCAGCTAAATGAATGATAGTCTGAGCCACATGGCGGGCTTCCACATCGACGGAGCGGAGGAACTTGCGACGGGCTGGCGTATTAAAAAATAGGTTCTTTACCATGATGGTTGTGCCGCGTGCTCGGCCCATACTGTGCACCTCCCGCTCTATCCCCCCTTCCACAACCAATCGCGTCCCCACTTCATCTTCCTGTGCACGCGATTCTATGACTAGGTGAGCTACTGCACCAATACTGGCTAGGGCTTCGCCGCGAAACCCTAGCGTCTGAATGCGAAACAAATCGGCCACTGAAGCCATTTTACTCGTGGCATGACGACGAGTGCATAACGCGATATCCTCTCTGTTCATGCCCGAGCCATCATCGGTCACTACAATCGACTGCTTGCCACCGGCCTTGATTTCCACGCGGATTTTAGTGGCCCCTGCATCGATCGAGTTTTCGACCAATTCCTTCACGACCGAAGCGGGCCGTTCTACTACCTCGCCAGCGGCTATTTTCCCAATGAGACTTTCGTCGAGAACGCGAATAGTACTCGCCATATATCCTCACAACTCGGCCCAGAGCCGCTCGGCCTGCTGCCGGAATTCGGCTTGGGTAATTTTGCCTTGTTTGAGCGCGGTTTCCAAGTCGCGCAAGCGACGGCGTGGCCCCCCTCCCCCTTTGAGATCTAGCCGTATTTGGGACCAGATATGCCATCCCCCCAGGCCGAGCAATAAGGCGATGAAGGCCGCACCTGCCCACCACGAGGTATCTTGCTCTTGACGCACCGTGCGCCCCTTTTGTCGCCAATCTTCGGCCACGGCTGGATCAGGCTCGGCTAGTGCGATCCGCTTGGCTATCGTCTCACCGTTGGTCCCTTGGACGCGGACGGCTCTGGTAAGCTGCCAAGTAAATCCTCGGGGTTGCACGATCAAATACTCGATGAGATCGGCCTCTCGTATCTGATCGAACTGTTCCCTAGTAACCAGCACGGCCATGGGACTCAGCATGTTGAACAGCAACACGATGGCTAACAAAAAGGATGCCAGCGCAAGAGCGAAGTATGTGGGTTGCGTTGGTGTTTCTTTCATTTTTATTTACATAAAATTATTTATAAGACATTATCTTTTGCTTGCTTCCGATTCAAAATCACATCTTGTCTCGCCGATGTGCGCATCCATTCCAAAAGACGATAGCTTTCGGCCACCTGCTCTAAACACAACAGCGGCTGGGCGCGCCCTTGGATGCAGGCGACGAAATTGTGATAGAACGCCGCCAGATCGTCCAATTCCCATACCCAGGGCCAAGACGTATCGACTATATCGTCTTGTGCGTAAGCGCGGATGCGCAACGCCGGAGCCACCGGAAAGTCGAGGAGTGCAACCGTACCTTCGACTCCGTTGCGCATCCGCAGCAACGCGACCGACACGTCCTCCATCCGACCAAGATGAAAGAAGTTGCGCATCCTACTGTACAGCACATCTACCGGCCCCCACGCACTCAGCAATAGGTCGCATGTGTCCAAGGCCGCTTGGTTGCAGATCATCTCGCGATCAATAGGATCGAATAAAGCCGAATCAAAAGAAAGCTCCAGCGAATAATGCGCTATGCCCTGTCGAGCGGCTAAAGCTGAGCAAAAGTGCGTATGCCTCCCCAAGGACAGCACGCATACCTTAGAATGGATCGGCACCTGTACTGGATGAGTCGTCATAACGTGCAGACCGGCCGCTAGGGCCACACCGATCCAATGCGATTTATCTTCCACATGCAACAACACCAGCCCATCTATTTTTTGTTCCAAGACTGCGGCACAGTCGGCTTCGTGTATGAGCTGGATATCGCGACAATCCTGCAAAGCGTCCCGATGGACGGCGATCTCGCGCGCATGGCCTGCCACGCCAAGCGTCATCATGGTTTTTGGCTCGCCTTAATCCGCTCTTGGAGCAGATCGCTAAATGTCCGTGCCGCGTACTCCCCGTCCAAGCGCAAGAGATAATCTATCGCTATGGTCTCGGCGAGTACCGTGATATTTTTACCGGGGAACAGCGGTATGAAGACCTCGGGTACTTCGACGCCGAGGATTACGACCTTATTGTCTTCAAGACCAAGGCGTTCGTAGGCGTATTTTTCGTCCCAATCGACGAGGTTGACTACTACCTCCACTCGCTTCTGCCGCCGAGTCCTCCACGCGCCAAACATCCTTTTTACATCTAGGATGCCGATACCGCGAATTTCTATGTGGTCTTGGAGCATTTCCGAGCTACAGCCCACTAAAATTCCTTGAGGCTTGCGATTGATGATGACCACGTCGTCGGCCACCAACCGATGTCCGCGCTCGACCAAATCCAAGGCGACTTCGCTTTTGCCAATGCCGCTGCGACCGCGAAAGAACAGCCCTACCCCAGAGACATCAACTAGCGTCCCGTGCATGGACACTTGGGGCGCGAACACCTCGTCGAGGTAAAAACGGATGAGATGGGTGAATTCGGCCGTGTTGAATCCAGACTTCAGCAGTGGTACCGCACACTCATCGGCGAGCTGTCGCAACTCGGGAAACATGCGCCCCCTACCGGTCCAAACCACGCATGGAATATCAAATTGATATATGATTTTGAGCGCCTGCCCCCGTTCGTCTGCGGACAAGGTGCGCAAATATTCTGCTTCCGTATTGCCCAAAAGCTGTACTTGATCCAAAGTAAACAACTCGACAAAACCCGTCAGGGCCAAGCCGGGGCGATGGATATCGCTGTTGTTGATGGTTCGCTGTAGGCCCTCAGCACCGGCGATCAGCTTCAGCCGCAGTTGCTGCCCATAGGTGGCGAGCAAATCCTTGATGGTCAGTTCACTCATCGCTACTCAAACTTTCGAAGATGCGTCGATACCCTTCGTAGCGCGACGACGCGATGCGGCCGGCCGCCACCGCCGCACGGACCGCACAACCGGGCTCGTGCAAGTGGCTGCAATCGCCGAATTGGCACTGGCCGTGCAGGGGTTCTAATTCGGGATAATACGCCGCTAGTTCAGCGGATTTTACCCCCCACAAGCGGAGCTCTTTAACCCCTGGTGTATCGGCCACATAGCCACCTTGTCGCAGCTTAAACAAATGCACGACCGCGGTCGTGTGCCGGCCTCGGTCGTGGCGCTTCATTATTTCTTTGGTCTTTAGTCCCAACCTCGGCTCAACACCGTTGAGCAAGGTCGATTTGCCAACCCCAGATTGGCCGACCACGGCTGTGCTGCGGTTGATCAGGGCTGCTTTGAACGCATCCATGCCATCACCTCGTAGAGCACTGGTGCGATAGATTGGATAACCAAGCGCCTCGTAGGGTGCCGTCAGCGCGTCCACCGCTTCTTGGGAGACTAAATCGACCTTGTTGACGCAGACCACGGGCTGAAGATTCCCCTTTATGGCCATGACAATCGCTCGGTCGATAAAGCCTCGTCGAGGCTTTGGCTGAATGGCAGCCACGACGACGACCAATTGCTCCATATTGACAAAGAGGATCTGCTCAAACGGACGCGCTCCACTGGCCCCACGCGAGAACTTGGAAGAGCGGGTATGCACTGCTTCGATGATGCCCGTCCGTTCGGCTGTCGGCACGACCTCAACCCAGTCGCCAGCGACGACTGGCGAGCTAGTCTTGCGATCCCCGGCCTTGAGACGACCCCTAATTTTGCACTGCCAGTGGCTTTGCTCGACCTCGACGAGGCACTGTAGCCCAGAAACTCTGATGATGCGGCCCCGCATGTGCTACCAGTCCCTGCCTACTCCCCTTTGGCGAGGCGCTCGGCTAGATAGTTGGGGTAGCCGAGGTTGTCGATTTTCTGCTGGGTTAGCTTGACCGGATATTCGACGCGCTGGAGTTCGACCCATTGTTCGTCGGTGTCCCACAGGGTGTACGCCGACCGCCAATCGCCATCTCGAGGTTGGCCGACGCTGCCGACGGAGACCAAGAATTGGTGATTCCCTACGGCGGCCGTAGCCGAAGTCAGCGGTATGGGATTGGCGTGCATCTTGCAGTAAATGCGCGCCTCGTGCGTGTGGCCGACAAAAGCCAAAGGCCATTTGAGGTGGCTCATGCACCAAGCGACGCGATCGTACATGAGGAGAGGTTCCCATTCTTCGGGTTTAAGGGGGTTGGCGTGGGACAAAGCCGCATTGCGCTCCACGCTCCGAAAGGCCCCTTGCCGCAAAAAGTCGCGTTCTTCCTCCCCCAACATCTCGCAGGCTTGATAGAGCGAAGGACGAGCCAACGGATTAAAAGACTGAATGCGCACCGGCTCTAGCATCGCTTGGTCGTGGTTGCCCAATACGATTTGGGACTCTACCTCCTTGAGCCGATAGATACAGCCCAAAGGATCGGGACCGTATCCCACGATGTCCCCTAAGCAGATAATGCGCTCGGCACCGGCGTTGGCCGCCGCAATCAATACGGCCTCTAGCGCTTCAAGATTGGCGTGAATATCGGCGAGTACTGCGATTTTCAAGGGGCACCCGCCTCAGTTGAATAGTGCGCTGATGGACGTTTCTTCGTGGATAGCACGGATGGCGCTGGCAAAAAGCGAGGCTACCGAGCACACCCGCACCATAGGGGTGCGGGCATCTACCGGCAAGGGGATCGTATCCGTAATGGCTAAGGCTTGGAAGTTGGATTGATCCAGCCGCGCTATCGTCTCCTTGGTTAGAGTGCCGTGGACGCAACCGGCATAGACTTTGCGCGCCCCGCCCTCCTTGACTGCGGCCGCCCCCTTGAGAACGGAATCACCAGTAATAATCGCGTCGTCGAAGAATACTACATCGCGGTCGGCTACGTCGCCAATAACCCTGTTTCCCCCGGCCGCTTGGTCAACGACGACGAGAGGCAACCCCAACCGCTGGGCATAGGTTTCGGTGACCTTGGCACGGCTGATGTCCGGAGCGGCCGCGACTAAGTCAGCTCGGTCGAGGTCGGCGTAGTAGGAGCATATTGCCGGGACGCCGCTTAGTTGATCCACTAGAATCCGGCTAAAGCCCATAGTCTGCGGGCTATGTAAAGTCATGGTGAGAATGCGGTCCGCCCCCGCTTCGGCGATCAGGTCAGCCACTAAACGACCCGTCACGGAAATTCTTGGCTCGTCTTTGCTGTCGGCCAGCGCATACGGATAGTAGGGCAAGACCGCGGTAATGCGACCAGCCGAGGCGTATTTTAGGGCGTCTAGGGCTATGAGCAACTCCATCAAGTAGTCGCTAACGGGCGGGCACGATGTTTGAATAAAGAACACATCGCGGCCGCGCACGTTTTCGCAGATCTTCACCTTTATATTTTCGTTGCTAAAGTCGATAAACTCGATGCGCCCTGGCTCAAGGGCCAGCGACTGGTAAATGCCCTCAGCTAATGCGGGATTGCTCCGCCCGGCGAAAACTTTGAGATCTGCACGGCCCATCAACAAGTCCTTTAGAACATGGCTAGTGCCGCTCGGGCTTGTGCGGCAATTGGGTACTGGGCGAACGTGCGACTGACCTGTTCGAGTAGGACTTGTTGCTTGTCGCTTTCGCCGGCCAACCCATATATGCGGGCTGCTTCCATCCGCGCCATCGCCTCGCGGATAGTCCCGGCCTGCTGGGCTGCATACGTTTCGTAGTGCTGAGCCGCGGCCACAAGCTGCCCTTCGGCTTCGAGGCAGGCACCCAGACCGCTTTGGGCGGCATAGGCCAACACATCCAAAGGCTCGTAGTTGTCCAAGTAGGTCTGGTAATAGCCCCGGGCCTCAACATAACGGCCCTGAGCGTAGTGGAAATTGGCCAAGAGCACGGTCCCTTGGGCTGCGGCCGGGGTCCCGGCATAGGTGGACACCAGCTCCTCAGCTAGGCGGATCGCCTCGGTCGGCTCTCCGCCCTGTTCGACCATCAGCACATCGCCGAGCAGAGCCGCGGCTTTGAGCCGATCAGCCTCTTTGGACTCAATAAAATAATTGATGGCCACAATGACCGCGACCGCGGCAACAGCCCCACCGACAAAGAGACTGGCGCGCTCTTTGACATATTCGACCGCTTCCATGATCCATTCGACGAACTCATCTTCACGGAGTTCACTCTTGCTCAGTTTACGACGTTCACTCGACATAAAGGTATAGTGTCTCCATTGTTTTGGGTTCGGGTTTCAATAGACGATAGCGCTTTCCAATTTGTACTCGGCCAAGCGGTCGCGGCCTGACAAAAAGCTCAACTCCGCCAATACGCTGATGCCCACGACAACCGCTCCTAGCTCCTCGAGCGTTTGACACGTCGCTACCAAGGTGCCGCCGGTGGCCAAGACGTCATCCACGACCAAGACCTTCTGTCCCGACGCGATGGCATCCGTATGGATTTCTAAGGAGGTCTCGCCGTATTCGAGGGCGTAATCTCGACTCAGAGTGGCCGCCGGTAGTTTACCTGGTTTGCGCACTGGCACAAAACCGCATCCAAATTCGAGTGCTATGGGCACCGCGAACACGAATCCGCGGGACTCTATACCGACGACTAGGTCCACTTCGGTGTCCACAAAGGGTTCGAGCATAACTTGGACCGCAGCGGATAAACCAGCGGAATCTTTGAGCAGCGGCGTGATGTCTTTATAGGAGACGCCGTCTTGCGGAAAATTGGGGATTTCGCGTATTAATTCTTTTATGTACATTTTACATATTATATGTTATAGGACTTAAAACAGTGCGTAAATAAAGGGAGCCACAGCCGACCCTTGAGTCGTGACTATTAACAGCCCCAACAGAATCAAAGTAAAAAATATCGGCCCCAACCACCACTTTTTGCGCACCTTCATAAAATCCCATAACTCAGCTAAGATACTCAATTTACTTACCATCAACTAGTCCTCCCATTCAATCAAGCGGCTCACAGACTCGCCGTGGTGAATAGCTTTGATGGCATCCCCCAACAATCGAGCCACGCTCAGCACGGCGATTTTGCGCCTTGGCTTGTCCGCAGGCAAGGGAATGGTATTCGTAGTGGCGAACGCTTCCACCGAGGAGGCATCGATCCTTTCTAAGGCTTGTCCAGAAAAAACGCCGTGCGTACAGCCAGCCAGTATCCGGCGTGCGCCCCTCTCTTTAAGGACCCGTATCGATTCCATCATGGACCCCCCTGTCAGCACCTCCTCGTCGAAGAGCAAGGCGTCGCGGCCTTCGACCTCACCGATCATGTTCTTGATTTCGACCTTTTCGTCGTCCGCGTGGCGGCGTTTGTCCATAATGGCCAGCGGCAAGCCGAGCCGACGCGCATACGCGCTGGCTTCGTCAGCACTCCCCACGTCGGGCGACACGACCACAGCATTGCTGAGGTCTTTCATCCGCATAAAATTGCACAACAGGCTCGTCGCCCACAGTTGGTCCACCGGAATGCGCGAGAACGCTACGATTTGCGGACTGTGCAAAGTAATAGTCAAAATCCGGTCGGCCCCGGCCGTTTGGAGCAAGTCGGCGACGAGGCGGGCGCTAATGGAAATGCGCGGTTCGTCCTTTTTGTCGGCGCGTACATAAGGATAATAAGGCAGCACGGCCGTGATCCGACGCGCCGATGCGTACTTAAGCGCGTCGATTAGCAACAGCAGCTCAACAAAATTATGATTGACCGGAGATGATGATGTCTGGATGACGAAGACGTCGTCTTCGCGGACGTTCTCCTCAATTTTAACCTTTATATTGTCGTTTGGCGCACGGACGATCTGGCGGCGAGCGGGCGCGATGTCTAAGTAATCACATATTTCTTGGGCCAGTTGTGGATTGCTGGAACCCGACAATATTTTCAAGTGATTTTTCATGCTCTAATCCCAATTGTAACATTAAAGACCGGCCCAAACTAAGACAAGAGGCCCGTCTTGACAGCCTGTTGGAGCAAAGCTAATTTGGCAGCTTCCCGCCGCTTGTCAGATAAAAGAAAAGATGCCTATGGCGCGCGTAAATATCATGCTGCCGGACGATCTGCTCGAACGCATTGATCAAGTTGCGCAGCAGGAAGGCGTAAGCCGCAGCAAACTCCTGCGCCTAGCTTTTATGGCGTACTGCCAGCAACGGGAAGCAACCTATGAGTATCAGCGAAAACAGGCAGCTATTGAACACGGGATGGCGCTCCAAGACAGCTTGCGCGAAAAAGCACTGCCTTGGGATCCTCTTAAGATCCTACGTGAGGAAAGGCAAGCGCGGTGATTCGCTACGCGCTAGATACCTCCGTTATGCTGAGGTGGTTTTCTCCAGCGCACGATATGGATACCCACAAGGCCCTTGGCCTCCGCCAAGAGCAGCTAGCGGAAAGAATCGCGCTGACCGTGCTCGATCAATCTATATACGAATTGGCTCATGTCCTCAAGGAAAGCCGCCAATTCGATCGCACCCATATCGACGACGCCTTGGCCAGCTTGGAGTACATGCACTTGGATATTGTGCCCTACAACGCCGAAATTACCCGCAAAGCCACTCAAATCGCCTTTGAGCATTCCATCAGCATGTACGCCGCCGGCTTCATTGCCTTAGGTGCCCATCTCCGCTGCCAAGCCGTGACCAGCGACAGCGACCTGTACCGCAAAATCGCCTCCCTGCCCTGGACCGTGCTCTTGGCCGACTTAAACTTCTGACTCCTTAGACTGCCTCAAGCGCCCTCTCTATATCGCCGATTAGTTCATCGGCGTCCTCAATGCCCACGGCATAGCGCACCAACTGGTCAGTGATACCAATGGCCAGCCGCTCCTTCTCACTCAAATCGTAATAAGAAACAGTCGCCGGATGCGAGACGAGAGTCTCCACCCCCCCCATGCTCGGCGCAATATAAGGCACGGCTAGCCGATGAACGAAACTCCGCGTCTGCTCGGGGGTGCCGTCGATCTCAAAGCTGATCAGACCGCCAAAACCGCGCATTTGCTCTTTGGCGACGCAGTGATCAACGTGGCTTTCGAGGCCTGGGTAAAAGACCTGACGAACCTTGGAATGAGCTTCTAGAAACAGGGCTACTGTCAGGGCTGTATCATTTTGCCGCAGAACGCGTAATGCGAGCGTCTTCAATCCCCGGATCAATAAAAACGAGGTGTTGGGGTCAACTATCCCGCCGGTGATTCGTTGGTATTCGCCAATGGCCTCGACTAAAGGAGCCTTGCCGCAGATGGCACCCGCCATCAGATCGTTGTGCCCACCGAGGTATTTGGTAGCACTATGGATGACCAGATCAACCCCGAAATCAAGCGGCCTTTGATTAACCGGCGTGGCCAAAGTGCTATCGATGATAACCTTGAGACGCCGCTGTTTGGCAAAAGCGACGAGCTGTTCCAAATCGAGGACATGTAGATGGGGATTGGTCGGGGACTCGGTAAAAATTAAGCGGGTCTCTGGGCGCACCGCAGCCGCCAACGCATCCATGTTACCGGGCTTAACTATGGTCGATTCAATGCCGAATTTGGCCAAGACTTCGCAGAATTTGGCCGTCATCCGGTAGCAATCTTCCATCAGCACCAAGTGTTGCCCGCTGCGCAGCATTGCATAGAGCACCGAGGTAATCGCGCTCATGCCCGACGGAAAGAGCAAAGCGGCTTCGGCGTTTTCCAAGGCGGCTATTCTGCCCTCGGCTGCCCGCTGGGTCGGATTGCCATAGCGCCCGTATTCATAGAGTGATTTTTCGCCGGCCTTAAAAGCGACAAATTCATCTAGATCGGCAAAGGTATAGGTGGCGGTCTGGGCAATGGGTTCGATGAGAGACTGGGCAAACTTATCTCGTTTCACGCCCCCGTGAACGGAACGGGTCGATTCTCCGGCAAAACCATCGTGGTTCATTGTATTTGATCTTTCAGTGGCGGGCCGTGGCCAGCGTTCGCTGCTCTATGGCTTCGAGAACGGCCCGATGCACGGCCTCGTATTCGGCTTCGACCTCAATGGGTAGATTGCGATGCTGTGGTTCGACGTGGAATTCCTGCAATTGGTCTTCGTGGTATTTCACCTTGAAATCTGGGAATTTCAGCCCGTGCGCCGTGGAGATTACGATCACCCGACTCTTGGGCTCGATATGCCCGGCGACGATCAATTTCTCTAAGGCTGCTAAGGCAACGCCCGTGTGCGGACAGGTGAACAATCCATTGCTGTCGGCTCGTGCACAGGCGTTGGCTAATTCGTCTTCCGTAGCCTCTTCGACGATGCCGTCGAAGTACTGCAAGGTGCGAATGGCCCGCTCTCGGCTTACGGGATTGCCGATTTTGATGGCGCTGGCCAAGGTATCGCGGGCCGTTTGCGGCTCAAAGGTGCGGAACCCATCCAGATAACTGAGATAAAGCGGATTGGCTTGGGCTGCTTGGGCGACGGCAAGGCGCGGCAGCTTGTCGATAAGCCCCATTTGCTGGACCTCGATAAACCCCTTCCCCAAAGCACTGACATTACCCAGATTGCCGCCCGGAATAACGACCCAGTCGGGGACCTCCCAGTGAAATTGCTGTAACAGCTCAACAGCGATAGTCTTCTGCCCTTCAATGCGGAGCGAATTCATCGAGTTGGCCAGATAGATTTGGTCACGGCGGCAGATTTCCTGCACCAAGGCCATACACCCATCGAAGTCGGTGCGCAGGGCAAGCGTCAGCGCGCCATTGGCTATGGGCTGGATGAGCTGGGCGGTGGAAATCATGTCTTTGGGCAACAACACGATTGCCGGAATGCCAGCGGCCGCGCAATACGCAGCCAACGCCGCCGAGGTGTCCCCGGTTGAGGCACAAGCTACTGCAGGTATAGACTGGCCCTCGGCAATCATCTGGTTGACCATGGAAACCAATACGGTCATACCCAGATCCTTAAACGAACCCGTGTGGCTATTGCCGCATTGCTTTATCCACAGATCTTCCATACCTAGCTCGGCTCCCAAGCGCTCGGCCCAGAGCAGATTGCTTCCCCCCTCGTACATAGAGACCACGTTTTCGTCTTCGACGAGGGGGCAAACCACCTCTTTCTTGCCCCAAACCGAACTCCCATATGGGTGTACCGAACTCATGTAGCGCTGGTCAAAGAGCGCTCGCCACTCGCCGCCCGAGCGCCGCTGTAAGGAATCCATATCGTGGCATACTTCGAGCAGCCCTCCACATTTTTGACAGTGATAGACTATCTCGTTTAGCCGATAGCGCTCGCCGTCGCAATTGAGACACTGGAACCAGGCATTATAGGAATAGGGCATGCCAACTCGCTCTGTTGGGGTGAATCAGGGCTTGTTTAGCCAAAAAGGGCATCTATTTCGTCCTCGTTTTTCGACTCTTCTTCATCGCTCGTCGCTTTTCTTAGATTCTCTTGCTCGTCGCCGCGCAAGACCTCGATGTTCTCATCGGTATCGTCGGGCGCAGCTTGGATGCTTTGCTGGGCATCAGCACGGGAGTCGTCGGGCGCGGTGATTTCTCCTACAACTTCCGCATCGCTGGAGAACAAACCTGCGTCTTCGATCTGGCGCTGGAGAAGTGCCTGTGCCAAGCTGGCAAAATTTTCTTGGACTCCCTCACCAGCAGCAAGTGCTGGAGCATTCTGGCGCACGAATTCGACGACGTGATCCAGCCCGGGAAAAGCATCGTCAAAAACCGTCAGATAGGCCCTTATTTTTTCGTCCTGTATCTGGCTCTTGACGTATTCGAGCCATGAATGTCCAAACAGCTTGGCCAGCGACTCCAAGGCTTCAAGTCGCTCCTCAACATCGCGCAGTTCATCCGCGTTCATCCTTGCTACCCCTGGGTATTGAATATTCAAAAAAGTAGCACTAACGTGGAACCTCTCTCTTCCTAGGGCGTTTAATCTATGCGAGCCATTCCGGTCATGGTTCGTATCCCTCCCAGCGGCTAGGGTACCCTTGGGGTGCCCTAGCCGCGACTTATTTTAGTTCAATCTCTGTACTATAATGTACCCCACGGGCAATTCCACGACTGAACTTATTTCGCCAATTTTCAGTTGCCCTACCACTTCCTCAATTTCAGGCATGAGTTCACCCGGCCTAAAAAAACCCAAATCCCCTCCCTGATTGGCGTTGGGTGCGATGGAAAGCTGCTGCGCTAGTTGGGAAAAATCGGCTCCTTGAGCCATTTTTTCGAGGATTTCGCGTGCGGATGCTTCTGTTTCGACCAATATGTAGCGCGCTCGCATCTCACCGGCCAGCATCGCCTGTACCTCTTCGATTTTGGCCGTGATTGCCTGAGCTAGGTAGGGATCCTGCGCCTGATCTTTAGCTCGTTTGTAATACTCAAGTGCTTCGGCATAGCGTCCGACTCCGGCGAGGAGGAAGGCGATGTTGTTGTAGGCTTCTACATTGTCCGGCGACAACTCCGCCAACTTTTGGTATTGTTCGATAGCTTGATCTACCGAGTCTTTTTCCGCGTAGTAATATCCATATAGGCGATAGGCTTCCGCATTTTTGGCATCTAGTACCAAGGCCCGGTCGAGGCGTTCGCGCGCCCTTTCGCTCTGCCCAGCCTGCATGTAGAGATAACCGAGGGTGCTGTGGACTTTGGTTGAAGACGGAGCCAGAATGCTTGCTTGTTCGACGTAAAAAATAGACGAATCTAGCTGGCCCATGGCTAAAAAGGCTTCTCCCAACGCCGAATATACCGGTAGCTGCCTAGGGTCTTCAGCGAGTGATTTTTGCAGCGATTCAGCCGCCTGTTTATAGCCGCCGGTCTGCATGTAGAGGCTGGCCAAGCGATTGAGAAATATCGCGCTGCCAGCACCTAGTTCATGCGCCTTTTTGTATTCGGCTAACGCCTGCTTAGGCTGTCCTTGCGCCAACAGGGAGTCTCCGCGCTGGACCGCCTCGACGATGGCTTGGCCACTAGCCGGAACTACGATCCCGATTACCGCGGCGATTAGTCCTATAAACCTCATACTTCCTCGCATCGCGTGCCCAGCTAGCGCAGTTGGCGCAGGACTTCCTCAGTAATCCGCTCGACTAGATCACTTTCTCCAGCTATCTCACAGGACGGCCGGTCCCCAATTCCAAAGCGATTTCTCAGATTCGTGAGATCTTCCACGTCTTTACCCCCCAGCGTGCGGATACCGCCGAGTTGGTGCGCGACCAAGGCGATCTGGGCAAAGTGTTCGACGGTCTCCATCTTGAAATGAGCATCCATGACGTGTTGGCCCACGGTTACCACTCCGTGATTGGCCATTAGAACGGCGTCGTATTGCCGCAAAAGCGGCTTCATCGGCTCGACGATATCGGGACCGCCGGGCGTGCCGTAGTCCGCGAGTGGAATGCCTCCGAGGCTGACGATGACCTCCGGCAATACGCACTGAGTTAGCTCAATACCCGCGACGGCAAAACCGGTCGCGGTCGGCGGATGTGCATGGACGACGGCGCGGACGTCGGGCCGCAACTTGTAGATTTCGAGGTGCATGCGGATTTCCGACGATATTTTCATCGATCCCGCTACCTGCCGGCCCTCCATATCGCAGGTGGCCAGCATGTCTGCACTCAGATAGCCCTTGCTTACTCCAGTTGGAGTGCATAGCACTAGGTCGTCCTCTATGCGGACGCTGATATTGCCGTCGTTGGCCGCTACGTATCCGCGCTGATAGACCCTGTGCCCTACTTCGCATATTTCTTTTTTTATCGCATACGCCGCATTCATAAGGCGACCTTTCCCATCGTCCGCAATCGGCGGCTACCAATCCACAGCCAGCCCAAGCCAGCCGGCAAGCACACATTGCAAATAAAAATCAGGATACTGGCCACAAAAGCGGGTTGCGGCGCAAGGCCGAGGCTGCTAAATACCAGAATGGCCGCGGCCTCGCGGACCCCTAGATCCAAAAACCCTAAGGGCAACAGGGTTTTCAGGGCAAATACCACCGGCACCGCCAACACAACAGTTGAGTCGGCGCTCACGCTAGCAGAGACCAAATAGAAAAATTGTGCCATGAATACCACGTTGAACAAGACGGATAACCCAGCGATAGCTCCCCATGCAACCGGCCCGCTCGCTTCCCGGCGACACCAGCCCCAATACAGCAGGGCACCGAGGATGCAGAATAGCAACAGCAAAAAGCCCCTGAGATGAGGCCATAAAATCCATGCCGCTGCGGCCCCCAAACCCAACGTGACCGCGGCTGAACTCAATTTGTCCACAGCCGTTAGCAACGCGGCTTTGGCCCGGCTCCGCCCCAAGAAAACACCGCGCCCCAGTTCGCCTAAACGGCTAGGTGTCACTAGACCAAGGGCTGCACCGCCCAGCAACGAATAGAGCGCATCGCGCCCATTGACCTCGGGGATTTGCTTGCGCAACAATAGCTGCCACTTAATCCATTGCACGCCGATGCCCACTAGGGCAATGGCCCCGCAGATGAGCACTTTATCCCCACCAACCTGCCCAGCGGCTGCAAGCAATTCAGCCGGTTCGAGGTACCATGCAGCCCAACCCAGTAGGGCCGTTGCCAAGATGATTTTTGCCCCAATTACCATGCAGTTGCCGGGAGGTGGATTAGGGATAAGGCAGCTTCCGTGCTCTCATGCGGCCGGGGAATGATGCTGAGCGCGACTATTTCCCCTGCACTCGCTGCGGCCACGGCACCAGCTTCCGTAGCCGCACGCACAGCGGCCACATCTCCGCGGACGATAACCGAGACTAGTCCATCGCCTACTTGCGGCCAGCCGACCACCTCGACATCAGCGGCCTTGACCATTGCGTCTGCCGCTTCGACCATAGCCACCCAGCCGCGAGTTTCAATCATGCCCAAGGCGCGTCCCATTGGTCTGTTTCGCTCTTGTTTAAACGGCAGAAGATAGGCGACCTAACCCCTTCCGTCAAAACACAAAAAGCGTTCCCCAAGGCGATCCTTTTGGGCTTCAAGCCTTAAAAAGAAAAGTGATTACATCCCCATCAGCGACGACGTAATCCCGGCCTTCGCTGCGCAATTGTCCGGCTGCTTTCAGCGGTGCCCATCCCCCCATAGTAATTAGCTGCTCACAAGGGGCCAGCTCTGCGCGGATAAACCCCTTTTCCATATCCGTGTGGACCCGCCCGGCTGCACGTGGGGTCTTTTCCCCACACGGCAACTGCCAAGCCTGTAGCTTGCCGTTGGCGAGCGTGTAGAAGGTAATAAGATCTAGCAGTTTGTATCCAGCCTGGACTAAGCGCTCTATCCCCCCATGCTCCAGCCCCAATTCCCGGACGAATTCCGCTCTCTCCTCTTGGCTCAGACCGACCATCTCTGATTCGAGTTGCGCTGAGACAACCAGTACTTGGTCCGCTCCATAGCGTTCGACTAGCTGACCCACCCGTAGCCCCGGCGCACCAGCTTCTATCTCCCCAACATTGGCCGCATAAAGCACCGGCCTTGCTGTCAGCAAGCTATACGCAGCGAGCGCGTCCCTTTCTTCTGGGGTCAACCCCATCGCTGCCGCGCCCATTCCGCGCTGCAATCCCTCTAAGACCTTGGCGCAGGCTGCCAGCTCTTGTGCGCGCGTGCTGCGCGGCTCAGAGCGGACCACTTTGTCTAGATGGGGTACGGCCTTTTCCATCACCGCCAAATCAGCCAGCAGCAACTCCGTTTCAATGGTCTCAATATCGCGCAAAGGGTCAATCGCCCCATCTACATGACTTATTTGCGCGTCGTCAAAACAGCGCACCACATGGACTAGAGCATCCACATCTCTGACGTGGGCGAGGAATTGATTGCCCAACCCAGCCCCTTGGTTCGCGCCCCTCACCAGCCCGGCAATATCGACAAAGCGGATGCTGGTAGGCGTTGTAGATTGCGGCTGAATGACTTCGCTTAGCCGCTCCAAGCGCGGATCCGGCACCTCGGCGGTACCTACATTGGGGGCCACTGTGCAAAATGGGTAATTAGATACCTCGGCCCCATCTCCTGTCAACGCATTGAAGAGCGTTGATTTGCCCACATTGGGCAAGCCGATTATGCCGATGGAAAGAGCCATATCTCATATCGCAAATAAATTAAGTCCCTGTAAGTCAAAAGCTCACAGGGACTTAATTCGTGGTCGGGGTGGCCGGATTTGAACCGGCGACCCCCTGCTCCCGAAGCAGGTGCGCTAGCCGGGCTGCGCTACACCCCGACATGGACAAGCAAAAGCTACAATCTCTCTACTATAAAAATGGTCGGGGTGACTGGATTTGAACCAGCGACCTCTTCCACCCCAAGGAAGCGCGCTAGCCGGGCTGCGCCACACCCCGACTCAATTATCCGACCATACTCTGACGACAAAATGGTGAGCTAACCAGGACTCGAACCTGGGACCTCCGGTTCCGGAGACCGGCGCTCTATCCAACTGAGCTATTAGCCCCTAGCCTAGACGTTCTTCTTGTGTCGATTCTTGCGCAGTCTCTTCTTGCGCTTATGCGTAGCGATCTTATGCCGCTTTCTCTTCCTGCCACAGGGCATCTTTTCTATCTCCTGGACCTTTGTCCTCTGCGTTTTCCCCATTGACGCGCGCCCGCAATTCCTTTGAGGGCTTAAATGTCGGGGCCTTGCGACCGGCGATTTTTACTTCAGCACCCATGCGTGGATTGCGACCAGTGCGCGGTGCGCGCTCGACGACTTTGAGGGTACCAAAACCGCGAATCTCAATGTGATCTTCCCGTTCCAAAGCCTCGACTACGGATTCAATAAAGCCATCGACCACAGCCGCAGTATCCGTCTTGGTAAGCCCTGTTCCCTCGGCGATTAGACGCACGATATCAGCTTTCGTCAAGACCGCACTCTCATTAGGATGGGTTGAAATTGCGTAACTATCACGCCAACAGATAGTTTTAAAGGATATGGCACGGCTTATGCTCTGTCAAGGTGAGCAGCACCCTCTTAGTCTTTGCCGAGTACGAAAACCTCTTCGAGGACAGAGAAATCCACAATCGACTTGAGGATAACCCGCAAAAAGACTGGTGCTCGTTTCTCCTGATTCACCTCTACCACCGTGCCGATCGGTATGCCCTTGGGGTACCGCCCGCCCAACCCCGAGGATACGACTAACTCGCCCTCCCGCACCAAGTTGCTCGATTCGACGAATCGCAACCGGAACTGGCCATCGATCCAAGAGACGATGCCTTGGGCGCGTGTCTCTTGGATCAAAGCACTCACTCTCGTACGCATCAACAACTGCACGACCGAGTCCGCTCCGCCGACTTGAGCAATGTGCCCAACGAGCCCTTCAGGTGTCACTACGGGCATATCCTTATCTACGCCGTGGTCGCGACCGACGTTGATGACGATCGCGTCGTAAATATAGTCGGGGTCGCGGCCGATCACCTCGGCAGAAATAACGCGCGTACCCCCGCCTAGAGGCCGAAAGGACAGGGCCTTGCGCAGGCGCACATTTTCCCATCCAGCTTCCTGGAGCTGCATGTTGTCAAGGGCTAGGGCTACGTTTTGAGTCAGGAGAAAACGGCTCTTTTCCTCGTTATGAGCAGAGCGGATGACTCGCGAAAATAGTGCTTGCCCTGATGCCAATAAACCGGCTTGGCAGCGCTCGGCGATAGAGGTCTTATAGGATGTAGGTAAGCCCATCAAAATCAAGGCGCAGCCAAAGGCTAGTCCAATGACGATGAGCTCCCGAGTATTGGCCATGACTCAGTTAGAGCAAAACTTGGCGGTAGTTATCAAACTCTTCGAGAATGCGGGCATTGCCCCGCACTACGGCCGAGAGGGGATCTTCACTATCGACATACGTAGGCAAATTCGTCGCCTCAAGCAGGTGTTCCCTCAGCCCCCGCAGCATGCTTCCACCACCGCAGAGCACCATGCCCCTATCGAGGATATCTGCCGCCAATTCGGGCGGCATTCTCTCCAGCACTCGGCGCACGCTGGTGACGATTTGAGCTACGGAACCGGATAGGGCTTCTCGTATCTCAACTGAATCTACTTGCATGACTTTGGGTAGCCCGGCTACGGTGTCGCGACCGCGCACCGGCATACTCTCTTCTGTTTCCAATTCCGTCGCCGACCCGATTTTCCACTTGATGCTCTCGGCACCTTGGATGCCAATAAGCAGGTTGTGCTTTCTGCGCATCCACTCGGAAATTGACTGATCCATAGCTTCCCCAGCCACCCGCAGCGATTCGTGTTCGACTAGACCTGAAAGGGCAATTACAGCAACCTCCGTCGTCCCGCCACCAATATCGATAACCATTGAGCCGACGGCTTGGTGAACGGGCAATCCCATGCCGATAGCTGCGGCCATCGGCTCGCTGACCAGATGGACTTCTCTGGCCCCCACGCGCTCGCAGGAGTTTCGCACGGCCCGCTTCTCTACTTCAGTGCTGCCTGCCGGGACCGCTACCACGATCTTGGGCCGCACAAAAAGTTTGTTCTTTTTTACTTTGCGGATAAAGCTGCGAATCATCTCTTCGGTAACTTCAAAGTCAGCTATAACGCCGTCTTTCAAGGGGCGAATTATTTGAATCCCAGCGTTTTCACGCCCCATCATTTCCTTGGCCTCTGCGCCGACGGCAATAACTTTTTGGGTGGAGACTTGGCGGGCGACAACCGAGGGTTCGTTGAGGACGATTCCCTTGCCTTTGACATACACCAAGGTATTGGCGGTGCCCAAGTCTATACCTATTTCATGCGAAAAAAAACGCGAAAAAACGCTCATCCTGTATCTCCATCCAAAAAGTTAAATCTCGACTCTGTAGCCTTGGTATTGGGCTCCCCGGCATCGAGAGCATCCGTTGGTATCTATCTATAATAACCAAGGTGATTTGGATTTGCCAAATCATCCGCCCCCTTATATTTTCTAGCGCTAGCCAATTGTGAACACACTGCACGCAATTTTCAGGGAGGTAGCCCATTCCTATGAACAAGGCCGCACGACATGTACTGCGGAGATTAGGTACCGACACTAGCTTGGACCAAGAGCGCCAACAGCGCCTTTCGCGCGAGGTCCAAGAAGAGCAGCAAAAACGCCGGGAGCAAGGAGCTGACCAAGATACCAGCTTCGAAACCGTTCCCGAAGAAATGCTGACCGAGTCGGAGAAGCGCCACGAGAAGTATCGCCGCCAACAGGCCATGGCCGGGCGGTTCACCCCCGCTGCCGAGCGCCTGCCCATTATGACGGCTGAAGAGCGGGCCGCCCACAACAAGGATCGACCTAAGTGGCAGCAGACTTCGTTTGAGGGGCCGATTGAAAAGCTAATCGAGAAATACCAAGACTTAGAGGAAGTACAGCGTCACCTGACCTTGGGTCAATCCATGAAGTATGAGTTTACCAGCGACGGTCGCGTCCTCGACAAAGAAGGCAATGTGATCTTCGATGGAGAAAAGATCGCCAACAAACCCTAGATTGGCTGGCCCACTCTCCTATTAAGACGCACAAGTGGCTGTTGGCCGCGGATGCCTTTTTTATTTCGAGTTCTCATCGGGCTTGGCCTATTGGGTATTTGCGGCTGTAATCTCGATTACTATTGGCATCTGGCCCGCGGCCAAAGCCGTGTGGTGTACAAGCGCATCTCAGTACAAACTCTCCTCGCCCGCCCCGATTTGGCCGAGCAAACCCGGACACAACTAGAGCTGGTCCAAGCCATCCTTCGCTACGCCGAAAGCATCGGTCTGAAAACAGACGATCATTACACGACCTTCTACGATACGGGCGGCGACCCGATCAGTTGGAATGTCAGTGCTTGTCCGCCCGACCGCTTCTCTCCCTATACTTGGAATTTTCCGTTCGTCGGCGAGGTCCCCTACAAAGGTTTCTTTCGCCGCGATTTGGCTGAAGAGCAGCGCGATACCCTCGCCGCCGCAGGGTACGACGCGATTGTCCGCCCGGTCAGTGCCTACAGCACCTTGGGAATTTTCTCCGATCCAATTCTCAGCCCAATGATCGGCTACGCGCCCGACCAGCTAGCCGATTTGATCCTTCACGAACTGACTCATGCCCTCGTCTATGCCCCAGGACAGACCGATTACAACGAGAGCTTGGCGACCTTCGTCGGCCGCCAAGGCTCCCTGCTCTTCCTAGCGCGGCACTTCGGCACCGATACCCCACTCTTGCAACAGGCCGAAGCGCGCCGGGCAGACGCAGCTCTCTTTCGGCACTTCATGGCCGAGACCGTCGCGGCACTCGACAGCCTCTACTCGCTGGGTTTGCCCCGCAGCATTGTACTGCGCGACAGGCAGGTCGTTTTTGCCCAGCGCCAGCGCGATTTCGCCCTCATTAAGGCGCAGTTTATTCACAACCAGTACGATGGGTTCCTCCGGTGGGAACTAAACAATGCCCGGCTCTTATCCTATCGTCGCTACAACGCCAATTTAACGCTTTTTTCCGCTGTCTATCGCGCACGCGGCGAGGACTTGGCCAGTGCCTTGGAGATTTTTGCGGCCTGTGCTGAAGACGACGACCCCTGGCAGTGCCTACGCGTCACAACAGAAGCCGAGGAGGACCGGGTCGGCGACGCAGTCCAAGCCAAAGGCACCAAGGATTATTTCACAGATGGACAGTGACAAAAATCGCGGACTTAGGGGTTAGAAAACCAACGAGGAACCCCTCTTAGCCGATTTTTCGGGTCTGAATGGTAGCTAAACACCTTTTGACAACGCTCTTGCTGGCGACCCTCGCCTTTGGCCCGCTTGGGTGCGCTGCTAGGTTGCAGTCCGCACTAGTGGGATCGCTGATAGAGGACGTCAGTGCGGCCACAGCCCGCCACGACGACTTGGATTTGGTCGCCTCGGGCGTGCCGACCTTCTTGCTCTTATTAGAGGGTCTGCTGGTGGCCAATCCCCAAGATCCACAATTGCTCTTAAGTGCTGCTGAGATATATACTTCCTACGCCACTTTGGTCGAAGTCGATGATCCCGAACGGGCCAAACACCTGTATCACCGGGGCAAGGTGAACGGTCTCAAGGCCCTTGCTCTACGCCTTAGCCAACCAGACTTGCTCCAAGCACCGTATGCCGAATTTATCCACGTCACCGACGACCTAGAGGCTTCAGACCTGCCGACCGTGTTTTGGGCCGCTTCGAGTTGGGGAGCCTGGATTAGTGCCAACATTGAATCCATGGCGGCGCTGGCCGAATTGCCCAAAGTCATTAAACTCATGCAGTGGATCGTGGACCAAGACGAGACCTTTCAATACGGGACTTCCCATGTCTTCTTGGGGTCCTATTACGCCGCCCTGCCGCCGATGTTGGGCGGCAACCCGGAAAAGGCCGCCGAACACTTCGACCGAGCCGTGGCCATCAGCAAAGGACAGGTACTCATGGTGTACGTAGCCAAGGCCAAATTCTATGCTCGGATCACTTTTGACCGGGAGCTATACGAATCCCTGCTTAACCAAGCCTTAACCAGCTCGGCAGACGCCGTACCGGAGCTTACCTTGCAAAACATCGCCGCCCAAAGACAGGCGCAGATCCTCTTAGACCAAGCCGATGATTTCTTTTAAAGGACTTTTTGCGGTCGTCGCCGCACTCATAGCCAACTCTGTTGCGGCTCAACCCAATCACCTCCTCAAAATTGCTACCCTAGCCCCGGAGGGTAGTAGCTGGGCCGATGTCCTCCGTACCATTGATGCGGATGTGCGGCGGGAGACAGGTAAAAACGTGGGGTTCAAAATCTATCCCGGCGGCGTCCAAGGCGACGAGAAAGTCGTCCTGCGCAAGATGCGCATCGGCCAACTCCACGGCGGTAATTTTGGCGGCCAAGGCGTCAGTCAGACCTTGCCCGATGTGCTCGCGCTGCAAATGCCCTTTCTCTTCGACAGCTATGCCGAAGTAGATTACGTGCTTAAGAAAATGGATGCCTTTTACCGACAGGGATACGAAGAACGGGGTTATGTCTTTCTCGGTTGGGCCGACATCGGCTTTGTCCACATTCTCTCGCAGCAACCCGTAGCTACTGTCGAGGACATGCGCGCCCAAAAGGTATGGCAGCTACCCGATGAACCGCTGACCTCCGTGCTTTTCCGCTTGGCCGGCGTCACTTCGGTTCCTCTCAACATCCCGGACGTCCTCCTCGGGTTGCAAACCAACCTGATCAATGTGGTGTACGCCTCGCCAGCGGCGACCATTGTCCTCCAATGGTTTACCCGCGCAAAATACGTCACCCAACTGCCCATCAACTACACCCTAGGCGCTCTCTTGATCGATAAGCGATCTTTCGACAAAATTCCCGCCGAAGATCGCGAGCACATCCACCGCATAGCTCGGCAGCACATGGCCGCTCTGAATCAGCGCAACCGCCGAGAAAACGACGAGGCCATGACCGTGTTGCAGGCCAATGGCCTGTCGCTTGTCGAGGTTAGCCCAAAAGATATAGAGACCTTTAAGGGCCTCGTCGCTAGCGCCGAAGCCGATCTTGTAGGTCAGGCCTTTTCCCGTGAGGCCCATGAGCAAATAGCGCGGCATCTCCAGGACTTCCGCCGGACTCCCCCTTGAGCGACCAGCACTTCCTCCACCGACTCGAGGCCGGCTTCCTCGTCCTTTTGGTAGCCTGCCTGCTGGTGCTGACCTGCGGGCAGATTCTCATGCGCAACCTGTTCTCCATCACCTTCTTGGGTACCGAAAGCCTCGTGCGGCACCTTGTGTTGTGGATTGGGCTAGCCGGCGCGTTGGTGGCCACCCGGCTCGACAAGCACATCCGCATTGACGCTGCATTGCGCCTGCTACCCGCCCGAGTGCGAGCTATTGTCTTGAGCTGCGCGGACCTTTTTGCCGCCGCGCTTTGCTCCTATCTAGCCTATATCGCTGGGCGCTTCGTGCTCGACGAACGCGCATTCGGCACGACGGCTTTCTTTGCAGTCCCCGCTTGGATTGCCCAATTGTGCTTTCCCCTCGTCTTTGGGCTGATGGCGTTGCGCTTCCTCTTGCAGGGCGTGCGCCGCCTTCGCACTCCGGCAGACCGCCCGTGAGCAGCCTCCTAGCCACCCTAGCCGCCCTAGCCGGCGTCCCGCTCTTTGTGGTCATCAGCGCGATGGCCATTTTGCACTTCTCCATCGCCGAGATCGATTTAACCGTCGTCTTCATCGAGATGTACCGGATGGCCGAAACGCCGACTTTAACGGCTATTCCGCTTTTTGCCCTCACGGGTTTTCTCCTCGCTGAAAGCGGCGCAGCGTCTCGGCTAGTGCGATTCTCCCAAGCTCTGCTCGGCTGGCTGCCAGGGGGATTGGCCATTATGGCCATTATCGTCTGTGCTCTCTTCACGGCTTTGACCGGGGCTTCGGGGATGACGATTGTCGCGCTCGGTGGGCTGCTATTGCCTGCTCTGCGCCAACAGCGCCTGCCCGATTCGTTTTCCCTCGGGCTGATTACCACTTCGGGTAGCTTGGGATTGCTCTTTCCACCGAGTTTGCCGCTGATCATCTACGGCATTGTATCCGAGACGCCGATAGACAAGCTTTTTATCGCCGGCATCGCCCCCGGCTTGCTCCTGGTAGGTGCCCTGTCTTGCTACAGCTTATTGCAAGGACGGCGCTGTGCCGCACCCGAGCACTCCACCGGGTGGCGCGAATTACCGCAGGCCTTTGTCGCTTGTAGTTGGGAGCTTCTGTTGCCGGTGGTGATCTTCGGAGGGATCTACGGGGGCATAATCGCTGTTAGCGAAGCTGCGGCCTTGAGCACCCTGTACGCTTTGGTGGTGGTAGTGCTAATTCGCCGCGAGATCTCCATTGGACAACTGCCGAAGATCATCTGCGAGAGCATGGTACTCGTCGGCGGCATTTTCGTCGTCTTAGCTGCCGCTATGGCCTATACCAATTACCTCATTGATGCGGAAATTCCAACGCGCTTGCTCGCCTATATAGAGACTCACATCAGCAGCCGCTTGCTGTTCTTGATTCTTCTCAATGTGTTTCTGCTAGCGGTTGGCTGTATGATCGACATGTTCTCCGCCCTCCTCATCGTCGTGCCCTTGATCCTGCCCATCGCCGAAGCATACGATGTACACCCCATTCATCTCGGGATCATTTTCTTAACCAATTTGGAAATCGGTTACTCAACGCCGCCGGTTGGACTCAACCTCTTTATTGCCAGCATTCGCTTTGAACAGCCCGTACATCGGCTCTACCGAGTTTCCTTGCCTTTTCTGTTGATTTTGTTGGCTTGCTTGGTCGTGATTACCTACTGGGCTGATTTGAGTTTGTTTTTGGTCGAGTCTTAGATTTTTTTTCTTTGTTTATTTACATATTAATCATTATATGCCGTTTTCTATTTTACGGATCACGTCTTGGCCTGCTTTCTCTATATTTTCGGCGTCGAGATCGTATCCGAGCACATGTATGGCCACTGGGCCGACCTCAAACTGCTCGTCCACATCGCTGCTGGGATAGAGCAAAAAAGCCCGGCTCGTGCCTAGCTGCACCGCATAAGCCACCACCTGCTGCACATCGCTTTCTACGGGCCCAGCGGCCTTGTATTTTGCATCTATTACCCCTAGCGGCTGTCCGGTTGCCGCTGAAAACAGGGCCATATCCAAGCGAAAGGAAAGCCGCTCCGTTCCCTTCAGTCGCGTGTGATACTGAGCTTTCAGTTCGACCTTGTGGTTGAGCTTGTGGTCGATGAACGCCGTGCAAAACCGCTCGAATAAGGTCGGCATGTGCAACAGGTACGCCGGCCCTTCCTCGGCCCCTAGCCCCCAAGCCGGACTTCGCTGTTGGAGCAAGGGATAGCACAGGGCATGCATGGGTCGGTAGTCCTCGTTTAGCCGGTGGTACGCGACGCCGAGGCAATCCGCAGGGCGAATATGGCGGTAATTTAGCTCGCTCAGCGCCCACCAAGCTCGACCGACCATTTGACGAATGCTCTCGCGGCGGAAGGCAAAGCGCCGCAAGCCGGACAGCGCGTTGGCCAAGATGCGGTTGTCGATGATATCGGGCGTGTGCTCGGCAAACCGACAGTAGGGATGGACGCCCAGACCACTGCGCTCGGGATACATGCGCCCCCGCACCCACCGACTGGGACCTTCGCGAGTTTGGTAATCCCAAAACAGCCCGCGCCGCACCCGTTGCAAGACTTTGCGCGCGAGTACCTCGGCCCAAAACTCGTAGATGTCCCCCATCGTGGCCGGGGCCTTGTGCTCGCTGATCTTGGGCAACTGATAGGCGTATTCTAGCATGGGCATGAGCAGCGAGCAGCGTACTTTGGGATTGATTTCCAAAGCAGCATCTGCGCCCAATGGCACCACGCCGACATAGCCCCGCGACCTGATCTGATAACACTGGCTATTGAGCGGGCTGGGGAAACCGAACTCCAGCTCTTTTGGATATTGGGCGTGCAACTGTAGGGCCTGTTCGACCGCAAGCTCGGCAGCCGGAATCGCGGCCACTTCCTCTTCGATCAACTCGTAGCGTCGCACGCCTAATCCTGCAAATGCCCGGCGACCTTGGACCAGCGAAAGCGCGCCATCTGATCCGGGCGATCGAAAAACACCTCCTCCAGATACGGCTCGACCTCTCCTTGCCAAATATGCTCCAGCGCCGTTGCGACATCGGCGACCATAAAAAAAGAAATGCCCAGTTCGCAGTCCTCATCCCCAATGGATTGATTTACTTCTTTTAGTAGCGCGACCAATTTCTCCGGGGGTACTCCCCTGTTATCGAGATAATTTGCCAAAAGGTGGTAGTTGGGCCGCAGGCGGACAAAGCTGAATCGCCGCCGCATGGCTTGGTCAACCAAGGCAATCGACCGGTCGGCTGTGTTCATCGTGCCGATGAGATAGACGTTGGCGGGGATCGCAAACTCGGGGCCGCCAGCGGCCAGCACGATTGAGCGTTGGCGGTATTCCAACAGGTACATTAGCTCGCCGAAAACGCGCGCGAGGTTTGCACGGTTGATTTCGTCGATGATCAGCGCGCAGGGCTTTTCTCCAGCTTGGTGTGCCTTGGTGCAAAACCGCCGAAAGTGCCCGGCGGCCAATTCGTAGTGTAGTGCTCCCTCTGCCACTTGGGGCCGAATGCCTTGGACGAAATCCTCATACGCGTACGAGGCGTGGAATTGCACGAGTTCGCTAAAACCGCCGCCTTCCACCAGATAGTGCGCTAGGCGCTCAGCCAAGTACGTCTTGCCGGTGCCGGGTGGGCCGTATAGGATGAGTTGCTGCTTGCGCCGCCATTGGTCAATCCAGCCCTTTAGCTGATCCGCACTGTAGCCGGTCTCCGCGGTGAAGGCCTGGGCATCGTAGCTTGCGCCCACACGGGTACCGCCGAGAACATGCCGCTCTACAGCCTCTTGTATCTGTTCCATTCGCCGCTCTAGCTCGCTTTCTAAAACGACCGGCTGTAATTGCTCGACTTCAAAGGGCCGGACGCGCAGGTGCAGGCCCGTTTGACGCAAGAATTTCGGTTGAATGGGCGTACAGCGATACACTCTCAACACCGTCAGCCAAATATCTCGCTCAATCCCCGCCCGCCATGCTTCGACGGCTTGGGCCGTCCACGGCGTCAGTTCGGTCGCCAGCGAACCGACCCAAGCGGCATTGGGCACCTTGAAGTAGCCTACGGGCACGGCCAGCGAATTCACCAGCCCTTTCTCTGCCCAGCGCTCAGCTTGCTCTGCGTCCCTAAAATCTTTCGGCGACCAGCCGGTGTCCGCCTTGTCTTTGGCGTAATAACACGCGGTCTCGCTTTCCCACAAGGGCATGGCTTTTAGCAGTCGCGTGCCGCGAATGATCGCCATTGTCTCGCCCGCGGCCAGTGCAGCGACCTCGGGGCCGGGGCGGCGCAAAAGCCGGTCGTACGGCCCAGTCAAAGGCTTGTCTAAGCGCAGGCGGATAGATTTCAATTGAGCCATTGCATGTACCTTCTATGCAAGATAATAGGCTCGGGCCGCTCTTTCCAAAATTCAGGCCTTTTTTATTTTGTCCCCCACCTCAAGCCCCACAAGGTCCCTTGCTCCGCCGACTTTCTTTGACCAAGCTAGCGCCCAAACAATGGGTGGGCTTACTATTGGGTATCACGGCCCTCCTTTTGGGCTTTGCCGCCCCTTTGACTGGGCTGCCTAGCCCAGTGCAAAACGCCCTTGGGATCGCTCTATTTGCCCTATTTTTTTGGACGACCGAACCCATACCCATCGCGCTGAGTTCGGCGGGGGTGCTCGCCCTGATCCCGGCTGTTGGCCTGCTGAGCTTAGAGCAGAGCCTAGCCCCTTTCGTCTCCAAGACCGTTTGGCTCGTCCTCGCCGGCATGACCCTGAGCTTAGGAGTAGCCAAAACGGGCCTCGGAGACGCGCTGGCATATTGGCTCCAAGCACATCTGTCGCAACGCCCCTTTTTCCTACTCTGCCAATTGCACTTGATCGGGCTGGCGACGGCCTTCCTGATCCCGTCCGGGGTAATCCGCGTCCTGTTCTTAATGCCGATTGGCATCGCCCTCGTCGAGCGCCTGCACGTTCGCCCATCGCCACATCTCAAAGCCGCCGTGCTGCTCTCCTTGCTTTGCAGCACGTACTTTGGTGGTTGTGGACTTTTGACCGGATCCGTGCCCAATTTAGTCTTAGCCAGCCAATACGAAAAAATCCAAGGCACCCCCATATTTTGGGCCACTTGGCTGTATTGGATGTTTCCGGTCATCGGCTTTCTGCGAACGTTGGTATCGCTCGGCGCAATCTGGATGCTTTTTGGCCGCCACCTCGACGGCCATGTCACCCAGCAGGCCCCTTCCCCGAACAGCACACCGCTGACCCGCGTCCAGCGGCGTGCCCTGTACATTCTTCTTGCGGGCGTAGTCTTGTGGGCCACAGACCTCTTGCACCACATCCAACCCGTCTATATTGGCTTGGGCCTAGTGGTGTTGTTCCTCTGGCCGCGCTGGGGGCCGCTCCATTTTGGCGACTTGCTCAAGGTGCGTTTCGCGCTCTTGGCCTACATTGCCGCCCTGCTCACGTTGGGCCACGCCTTGGACGAGGCCGGATTTAACCATCTGTTCATCGCGGCTTGCAGCGAATATTTGACGTTGGAGGAATATGGCTGGCTGGGCAAGCACCTATCGCTTTGTTTGGTCGCTCTGCCGCTCGATTTCCTAATGGATATCGCCGCGGTGGCCGGCGTAGCGACCATCCCCCTGATGGAGCTAGGTGCCCAGCATGGAATCGCACCGTTGCCGGCGGCATTCAGCGTGGCTATGGCAACTACTTTGGCCTTTTTGCCCTACCAGTCGGCACCTTTCATGGTGGCCTATGGTTTTCGGCAACTCTCCATGCAGCAGCTCATCCTCGCCCAAGGCCTTATTTCCACGGCATCCTTGGTCCTGCTCTGTCCGCTCAACTTGCTCTATTGGCGGTGGCTAGGGCTGATTTGACGCGCCATTGGCGTTTATGATACCCAATGCTTATGATAAATCACGTCATGCCTACAGCCATCGCCAATGTCCTCGCCCAGCGCTACGCCAGCCAAGCGATCCAAGATATGTGGTCTGAACGCGGTCGCATCGTCCTCGAGCGCGAACTGTGGATTGCCATCCTCAAAGCACAGCGCGATCTAAAGCTCGATGTGCCCGCCGCAGCCATAAGCGCCTACGAGCGCGTCAAGGATCAAGTTGACCTCGAATCCATCGCGCGCCGCGAAGCCGTTTTGCGGCACGATGTCAAAGCGCGCATCGAAGAGTTCTGTAGTTTGGCCGGCTGCGAGCACATTCACAAGGGGATGACTAGCCGCGATCTGACCGACAATGTCGAGCAGTACCAGATTCTCCGCTCCTTGCAGCAAATGCAAGTCAAATACGTAGCCCTCCTCCTGCGCCTAGGCCAGCGAGCACTGCAATGGAAAGAGCTCGCTGTCGCTGGCAGGACCCACTACGCGGCCGCGCAACCCACGACGCTTGGCAAGCGCCTCGCCATGTTCGGCGAGGAAATGCTGGTCGCCTTTGACCGCCTCGACGAACTCGTCCAGCGCTATCCCCTGCGGGGGCTAAAAGGCGCGGTCGGCACAACCGTTGACCAACTGACCTTGCTAGCCGACGCCGCCGATAAGCTCGATCAGCTCCAAGGCCGAGTGCGGCACCACCTCGGCTTCCAACGAGAATTAGGGGCCGTCGGCCAGATTTATCCCCGCAGCCTTGACTTTGAGGTGCTAAGCTGCCTCTACCAACTCGGGGCAGGAATTGCCAATCTGGCCCGTGCAATCCGCCTAATGGCCGGCCACGACATGTTGACCGAGGGCTTTGCCGCCGGACAGGTCGGCTCTTCGGCCATGCCGCACAAAATGAACTCCCGCAGCAGCGAGCGGGTCAATGGGTTGCAAGTCGTCCTCGGCGGCTATGTCCACATGTTGGGCGCGCTGGCCGGCGATCAGTGGTTTGAAGGGGACGTCTCCTGTTCGGTCGTGCGCCGCGTGGCCCTCCCCGACGGATTCTTCGCCTTTGACGGTATGCTCGAAACCACGCTCCACATCCTCGACGATATGGGCGTCTATGAAGCGGTAATTGCTCGCGATCTCGACCGCTACCTACCCTTCCTCGCCACCACGACGCTGCTGATGGAAGCCGTCCAACGCGGTGCCGGCCGCGAACAGGCCCACACCGCACTTAAAGAGCACGCCCTGTCTTCAGCCATCGACATGCGTGAACAAGGCCAAAGCACCAGTGAATTGGCGCATCGCTTGGGCGCAGATTCTCGCTTTCCGCTCAGCGAAGAAGAGATCGCCGCCACGATCTCCCGCAGTCGTCACCTCACGGGCGCAGCCACCCAACAAGTCGAGCTTTTCGTCGGCCGAGTAGAGGAATTGGCCGCGGCTCATCCAGAGGCGCACGCCATCGAAAAGGGGCGACTGCTCTGACCTCTATGCGATACAAGCGGGTCCTACTCAAGCTGAGCGGAGAAGCCATCTCCGGTACGCACGACGTGGGCTTTGATCCCGAATCCCTAGAGCACATTGCCGACGAAGTCCTCAATCTGCACGCCTGTGGGGTCGAAATATCCATCGTCATTGGCGGCGGCAATATATTTCGCGGCACGCTCGCTAGTCAGTGGGGTATTGAACGGGCCGAAGCCGACAACATCGGCACGCTGGGCACGGTGATCAACAGCCTGATGCTGCGCGGGGTCCTCACCTCTAAAAACGATGCCGAGGTTCGGGTGATGAGCGCCATTCCCATCAACACAGTGGCCGAGTCTTTTATTCGGCTGCGCGCGATTCGCCACCTAGAAAAGCACTACATCGTCATCTTTGCTGCCGGCATTGGCAATCCGTATGTCACTACGGACTACACCGCGGCCCAGCGCGCGATTGAGACGCGGTGCCAAGCCCTGCTTTTTGCCAAGAATCAAGTCAGCGGCATCTTTACCTCCGACCCTCACGCCGATCCCCACGCGCGGCTATACCGGCGGATGCACTACAACACGATCATCCAAAAAAACCTCACCATCGCCGACCAATCCTCCGTCTTATTGGCGCGCGACCACAAGATGCCCATGCACTTTTTTGACTTCTCTGACAAGGGAACCATAGAGCGCATCTGCCACGGCCAAGACATAGGCACTTTGGTGACGGATGTGGACGAAGACATCGTAGAATAGACAAAAAGGCCGCCCCCAAAACGGGACGGCCTTTAGAATTCACAGGCAAAAGAAAATCGGTGCTCCTACTCCGATAATAGCCCCAAAGATTCCTTCTGATCGCCGCGATGGGCATAGTCCAACAACAGCCCAATCTCTCGATATTCCAATCGAAGCCCCAATCCCACACTCAGTGACACTCTGTCGTCGAAGCCGAATTTGTGCTCCCTCCCCGCCCGCAGCACCAACCCCTTCAGCAAGTGAGCCTCCACCCCTATCATCCACTCATGAGAAAGAAGATTCGAGTCCCTACTTCCTGTCACATCGCGTCGCACATGTTGTACTGACAGCAACGCCTGCGTCCCCACCCGATACCCAGCCCCCACATGCACATCCATTGGCAATGAGCTAGCCTTCCCCGCGCTCGGCTGATTCACATTTTTTATGAATAAGCCTACCTGCACCCCGGAAAACGGACTTTGCCACAACAAGCCCACATCCACCCCCACCGTTGCTGTATCCACCTCGTCCTCGTTGTCGATCATCTCGGTGAGCGTCGGGCTCAAGATCGAAAACAGATATTTCGCCGAGACCCCCACATATAGCTGACTCAGGGCCTGATACGACAGCGACACAAACGCCCCGTTCTCGCTCAAAAGCGACGAGCCAATCCGCTCATAGCCCAAACCCAAGCCCAACTTTGTATTCAACGGCATGCCAAATGATGCCATATACCGCCCTATATCATACTCCTTTTTTATTCCCCCGTATGTATAGGTCACCTGCCGCCGCATCAGTTGTCCCAACCCCGCCGGATTGGCAAACACCGCTTCTGTATTGTCCGCCACGGCCACAAAGCTGTTGCCTAACCCTAGAGACCGAACACCGGAATCAAAAGTATGGATATTGACGAATCCGGCACTCGAAGTCGCTAGTAGGGCCACGCAGAGGATGCTAATTCCAATTTTCACGAGCACTGACTCCCGCCCTTAAAATAAAAGGGCCGACCCAAAACAGGTCGGCCCTTTTGCATTCACCCAAAGGATGGACTTTAGAATTCGTATGCGAAAGAGAACCGATGTGCGCCATTGGTCTCGGTCAAATCCAAACCAATGTCATACGCATAGTCGAATACCAACTGGTTCCACTGATACCCCAACCCCGCATTCAAACCACCACCGGCGTCCTCCGATAACAAACGACGACCCCCCGCCCGCAACAACAAACCCTCCACCAACTGCGTCTCCCCGCCAATCACCAACCCGTGATCCGAACCCTCACCCGTCAAATCACGACGAACATACTGAACCGAAACCAACGACTGGCTGCTCAAACGATACCCAACCCCCACATGCACGTCCATCGGCAACGCACCCGCATCCGCATCCCCGGCAACCTCGCCATACGCCACATTCGGCTGGTTGATATTCTTCAACATCACCCCCACCTGCGCCCCTTGCACCGGACTCTGCCACAGCAAGCCCAAATCGACCCCGACGTTGCCCGCACTTTGGTTCGAAAGCGGATCCGGCCGGCCATCGTCGTCGGGAATCGACCCCACACTCCAAAACAGATACTTGGCCGACAAGCCCACCTGCAGCCGACGCTCCACCTGATACGACAGCGACACAAATGCCCCATTCTCGCTCATCAGCGACGAGCCAATCCGCTCATACCCCAAACCCAAACCCATCTTGTCGCCCAACGGCTGAGCATAGGACACCACGTGCTGACCCAAGTCGTCGCCTTCGATGCCGGCATACAAAAGAGACACGTTGGTGTAGGCCACCTGACGCTGGGTCACTTGCCCCAACCCGGCCGGATTGGCAAACACCGCATCGGCGTTGTCGGCCACCGCCACAAAGCTGTTGCCCAGCCCCTGTGCCCGCGCGCCCGAGCCGACATTCTGAATGTTCACGACCCCATCGCTGGCAGTCGCGAGCAGGACCGCACAGGTGATGCTAATTGCAATTTTCATACGCTTGCCTCCTCCACTTGGTGAGATGCGTTTGTACTGTGTATTGTATTTAGTATAAATATAAACTATTGCCCGTCAATTAAAAACAGCCCCGCTCGCACCACTGCCGATTCCTTGACGAATCAAGGCCGTATGGTCGTTATTATGAGTTTCCTATGGAATTTATCCCAAACTCACGAGGTGAATTTTGACCACTATTAAAGCGACCAATATCGTCCGACACGAGGGCCATGTCAGCCGCCAGCAACGCGAAAGCCTGTTGCGCCAACAAGGGGTGTTGCTCTGGCTGACGGGCTTGCCGAGTTCGGGCAAAAGCACGATTGCCTATACTGTCGAACACGCTTTGGCCGCTAGTGGCCATTTGGCCTATGTGCTAGACGGCGACAACATTCGCTTTGGGCTCAACAAAAACTTGGGCTTTTCCGCTGACGACCGAGCGGAAAATATCCGGCGGATCGGCGAGGTAGGAAAGCTCTTTGTCGATGGGGGTTTCTTAACCCTCGCCAGCTTTGTCAGCCCCTATCGAGCCGACCGCGACGGAGTACGGGCGCTGATGGCAGAGGGCGATTTCGTCGAAATTTTTGTCAATACTCCAATTGAGCTGTGTGAAGAGCGAGATCCCAAGGGCCTCTACAAAAAAGCCCGAGCCGGTGAAATACCCAACTTTACCGGTGTCTCAGATCCCTATGAAGAACCCGAAAAGCCTGAATTGGTCATCAAAACCAACACAGCAACGCCCTCGGAGGCGGCAGTGCAGGTCATCGACCTATTAGAGAAAATGGGCAAAATTCAACCCATGCAGGATTGAACAAACCCACCCAGCCTATTCCTTTCACCATGCAGCAGGGGATCGCCAGATCCCCTGTTTTGCGTTTGCCGGCGCGATGCACAAGATACTAAAACAATCCCTCCAGTACGGGCTGAGCTTGGGCTTAATGGGGCTTTTTATTCATTGGGCCTTTGAGGGGATAAACCGCGGGGAACTCTGGGACGCCATGACCGGCATTTCGCCGGTTTGGGCCGCTGTCATGTGCGTCGCAACGCTGGGGACCTTGGTATTGCGGGCTTGGCGCTGGCAGGTCCTCATGCGACCCTTTGCGCCGCAAGTGAGCAACCTCAACGCGTCGCTCGCCCTAGCTATATGCTATGCGGCCAATGTGGTCGTGCCGCGCTCGGGCGAAATACTTCGATGTGTCAGCCTCAAGTGGACCACTGGGACGAGCATCAGCGCCTTGATGGCCACGATCGTGGTGGAGCGCATTCTCGATCTGTTTTGGCTCATCGTCTTGTTCTGGCTCATCGTCTATATCGATATCGCCTTGCCCGCGCTTTGGACGTTGGTCGGTGCAGATCGGGACACCATTGGCCTACTGGCCCTAGTTGGTTGCTTGGTCGCGCTGAGCGCCTTGGTCTTGGTATCCATTTATCGGGAAAAAATTTTGGCTGGAATTCGCCCACTGCTCGCTCGGATCGCCTGGGGACGCGGCGAGCGGATCCTCAAAATTATCGAGACCTTCATCGGTGGGCTTTCCGCTCTGCGGCAACAGCCGACGGCGTACTTTGAAATCCTAGTTAGTTCGGTCCTACTCAATGCGGCCTACGTATTTATTATCTACGCGGCTTTTGTCGGCATGGGCTTGGACCAGACATACGACCTCGACGCAGCAGCGGCGTTAGTGGTCATGGCCATATCGTCTATCGGAGTGATCATTCCAACACCTGGGGGAATCGGTTCGTATCACTTCCTCTTTGGCGAGGCCATGCATCGCCTCTATACGGTGCCCCTTGCCACCGCTTTGGCCTGCGCCACGTTGACCCATGCTTTAGCGAATCTGACCTATGTCTTCGTTGGCGGCCCAACGCTGCTATGGCAGTGGCACCGGAGCCGCCAGAATAGTTCAGAAGATCCAGACGATTAGGATCGATCCGCCCACGTAGCCAAAGGCCTCTATCAGCCCGGCACCCACATTCGGCTGCTCTTCGACCTGTTCGGCACCCAAGCGCACCTTGGGTGCTAGGAGCACATCGGTCAACTTGTGGATTAAGTAAAGCGCGACAAAACCAAAGACCACGTCCATGCCAAAAATTTTGAGGCTTTCAAGCCATCCTGCGTAGTCGCCGGCCGCGGCGATGCTGACGATGTTGCCCATGCCCACCAGCACGCCACCGAAGGCCAAGCCAACCGCTGCATTGTCTCGCTCTAGTTCTCGATGAACTGAATGCGGGGTAATCCACTCGTAGAGCAGCCCGGCCACCACCAGCACCACTTGGGCCAAGAGCCAGAAGGCCACGCCGCTCCACAGCGGCCCCTCGCCCTGCACGATAGCCAAAACAATCAAGCCATTGGCAATGTGCATCCCCGCCTCGACAAAGGCCGTCCCCATATTCTGATCCTCGACGATTTCCTTGCGGTTGTCGAAGTGGGGCAGGAGCACTCGCTCGCAGAGCACACCGGCGACGAGCATCAAGACAATCGCCAAGAGGCCGTACTGGGCAATGCCAATCAAGTCGGCTTGCCAGCCGAGCGAAGGGCCACTCAACGCCCCCCCCAGCGCCAAGCAAATCCCAAAGAAATAACCGCCTACCGCAACGGCCATCGCGTGGTTGTTGCGACCGTAGAGTTCGTCTTTGAGATCGACCCGGCGAAAAACCCGGGCATAGACCTGCTTGGCAACA
Source organism: Candidatus Latescibacterota bacterium (assembly GCA_965208845.1). GTDB lineage: Bacteria > Latescibacterota > UBA2968 > UBA8231 > UBA8231. The sequence continues at coordinate 4,943,267 of OZ242361.1, forward strand.
AAGAGCAGGACGAAAGCCTCTAAGAGATAAACTAGGGTCTGAGCCATCGTCATTAAAGTATCCACTGGTTCCCCCTATTTTCCAAAGCGCGAAGAACCGCGTCCCCACCCGGAAGTGGTGCGGCCCATGCGGTTTTTAACCTGGCCACTAAAGGCCTGGCGGCGGCTTTGCTGGCGCTGGTAGAATTGCGGTCGCGTCTTTTGAGTCTGCGAGCCGCGCGACCCAAAAGTGGGTCGGCCTCCTTTCGTCGGCCCGTAGTACGGGCGACCCCTTTCCCGGTTGCGGCGGTAGTCCTCCCAATCGCCGCGACCAACGTTCCACCCCCCCATTAAGCTGCTCATCAGCGCGTACTGGCCGTAAAATTGCCAAAACCCACCACCGCCCCAAGACCCGTAATGGGGATTACCGACGTACTGATAGCTGGGCGGGTGCGCTTGACTGGTGCCGGTGCGGCGGCCGTCTAGCGACTTGGAGGACACGACCATGCCGACGTACTTTTCGTATCGGTAGAACGTCTCTTCTTTGACTTCCATCCAATCGGTGCGACGCTCCTCGTACACTATGGTATCGCGCTCGGCGACGCGCTGCCCCGAAGCGGTCAACACTTGGAAGCGAAGGGCGTAGTCGGGAAAAAACGAGCCTTCGATACGAGTATCATCGACGATCAGCGAGTACTCGGGATAGCGATCTAAGTCGCGTATTAGTTCCCGTACCGGGTCTTTTGAGCTGCAAGCAATCAGGCCCCACAGCACCAAGGCCGCTACGCGCCAAGCCATTTCAAGTGCCCTCCTCCACCGGCAGAATGTCGGTGAATTGGTATTCCTCTACTTCCAAGCCTGCGTACGCGGCAAAGTCGCGCTCGCCCCACTGGCTAATAAAAAGCACTTTGCCCTCTTCGCCTTCAAACGACCAGCTGACAAACTCGCGCTCCGCGTCGGTACCGTCCTTACGGTACAGACCCGCGTCGCTCGTACTCCCTGCGTATTCATCACCCTCAAACCGCACCGTTTCAGGCGGGTCGCCGTCGGCGATAATCGCCGCGGCAATATCGCCTTCGATCTCGTCGATGCCAATCGCCCGCGTTAAAGTCCAATAGGCTTTGCCATCTTCTACGGCGCGCTCGAGGAAGCACACCTGACCATCGGCTTGCAATTCCCATTCTTCAGTACTGTAGCCTTCGTAGTCATAACCTCCACGGCCTGTAACCTGCCAAGTTTTGAGGTCGTAATCGACGAGAAAGCCCACTTTCATGGTGCTGAGCGAATACTCCTGATAGGTCGGTTCGTCCTCGTCTTGGCGACCCCCGAACCATTTCCTTAAACCCATCTAGCATGTCCTTTCAAAACTGAGTACCCATACCCTGTCGATAATAACGCGCTAACACCGGCCTATCAAGTCGGTTGGCCTGCACGGGCAAGCGATCCATATCGCCGTCGAACACCGCGAGGGCACTCCAGACTTGGCGGTCAATATAGCGCGTGGGAACCGCAAAGGAAGCTGCCGGCGGATCCAGCCCGGCAGATCCTGCCAAGTGGAATCCCCACTCGCCAAAAGAAGGCACGTGCAAGTGATAGGAGTGGACGGCAAAGCCGGCTTCCTCTAAGGCGGCGGCAACGCTCCAGTACGCCTCGCGGACGTGATACGGACTAGAAGCCTGGGTCGCCAAGACGCCTTGTGGGCTGAGCAACTTGCGGCACAGCCGATAGGCTTCGACCGAATAGAGCTTGGCCAAGCTCTCCTCGCGGGGGTCGGGCAAGTCGATTAGTATCGCGCCATACGGCATGTGTTCGCGCTGCAAAAAGACAAAACCATCTTCGTTGATCACGCGCACTTGGCGGCGATTCAAGGCATTGTCATTCAGCCGGGTTAGATAAATGTTGCGCTGGGCCAACCGCGTTACCGCCGGGTCGAGATCGACTAAATCGACGTGTTCAACCTCGTCGTACTTGAGCACTTCCCGCGCCGTCAGCCCGTCCCCTCCCCCGATAATGAGCACTCTTTCGCGGGAAGGTGCCAAGGCCAGCGCCGGATGGACCAGAGCTTCGTGATAGCGGTGCTCGTCAATGGAGGCGAATTGCAAGTGCCCGTTGAGATAGAGCCGCAGATGTTCGTCTCGCTGAGTCAGGACGATCTGCTGGTAGGCCGATTGTTCGCTGTGGACGATGCGGTCTTCGTACAGGTCGCTTTCCCACCGCGCTCGCAGCCCTTCCCCCTGCCAAGCCAACGCCCCTAGCGCCGCAATAACCACAAGCGCTTGCGCCCCTAGCGAGCGGAAGGCACGCTGCTCTAGCAACGTCCCCTTAAACGCGAGCACCACGCCGAGGCCAAGGCCAGCGTTGACCAAACCGGTGACCAACGCTGTATGCAGGCTGCCGAGGAAGGGCAATAGGATGTACGGGAAGAGCAATGAGGCCAACAAGGCCCCGAGATAGTCGAGGGATAAAACATTAGACAGCGCCGTGCGCAGCGTGCCGTGCCCGCGCAACAGCCGAGTGATTAGCGGTACTTCTAGGCCGATCAACACGCCAATCGCCGTGCTCAACGCCAACATGCCGACTCTGAAGTGGTCGGTGTACCCGTAGAGCACATAGAGCACGCCAACCGAAACTCCACCCAAAAGCCCCAACCAAATCTCTAGCTGAGCTAGTCGCGTCAACAGCAAGTCGTCGGCGACAAAGCGCGAAAGCCAAGAGCCAAGCCCCATCGCAGCGAGGAAAAAGCCGATCGTCAGGGAAAACTGCTCGACGCTATTGCCGAGGAAGTAGGACGACACGCTGCCGATGAGCAACTGATAGACGATGGCGCAAACTGCGGCCGAGAAAATGGCCACCAGCAAAAACAGCGCACCCAACCTAGGCATCCGCAAGCCCTCCCAGCGAGGAGGAATACGCCACGCCGAGACGGTCCATGGCCTGCTCCGCCGCCAGAATACCGGAAAACATGGCTTCTTCGCACAGGGGCAATCCGGTTGCATCACACGAAGCGAAAAATATCCGCTCCATTGGCTGCTGCCGCCAACCAGCCATCGGCTCCCATAGCGACCCAGGACTAGGCCGCATCATCCCGTGCCCCCAGCGATACAGATCGACGCGCTCGACGAGGTCGTCTAGTTCCGGGTGAACTCGGCGCAAATCGGCCATGATTTGTTCGGTCCAGAATGAATGGTCCTGCGCGAGCAAGGCGTTCCGGGCGTCGGCGAGTTGATCGACAAAGGGCCAATAGTACATCAACACGCGGCCACTTCCCTGCTGGTGATCGGCGACCACATAGCCCAGCGCTGGGCTATCGTACAAAACATTGTCCCAAGTAGTCTGTTGGGCTGTGAGCGACTCTTTGAGAAAAATCGCCGCCACCAACCAAGGGCTATACTCAATAGCTGCCATGACCTTGGCCTGTGCATCCGGCAGGTCTGCAATCGCATAGGGAGCCGTGTGGAGCTTGCCAGCGTACACCACCGCCCGCGCGGTCAGTTGCCGCTTTTCCCCGGTCGCCACGTCGATGTATCCCAACCGCACCTGCGACCGCTCCTCGGCTAGACGAGCCACTAGCGCTTGTCGCTTTATCTCGTTCTTCCCCAAACTATTAGCGAGTTCCGTAACTAGGTGCCCATTGCCTTCGGGCCACGTCAGCGTGTGGGCTGGATACGCCTCCTCGACCCGGTAGTCGTAAAACCGACAGGCATAGTAGTGAATCCCGGCCCAAGCCGAGACCTGAGCTGCCGTGCTACCGTAGTCGTCGCGGCAGGCATAATCGACCAGCCAGCCGAGCCGATCGTCGTGCCAGCCTTCTTCGCGGAGGTACTGGGCCATGCTGATCTGATCCAAACGCCGCACCCGGACATCGTTCGTACTGTAGCGCAAAGGCATGGCAAAGGCCCGGCGTCCGTCTAGGCCGCGGTGCAAGGCCCAGCGCAACATCTCGTCTTCAAAGCGCAACAATGCTTCGCGCTCCCGGCTCGACGCGTCGATAAACGGATCTAGCCCATCGGTCCAGCGACCTCGATAGAACAGCCGCTCGTGCGGCCAGCGCAGCATCGTCCCAGCGGCGACCATCGGCTTATTCGCCGCGTCGTAGCCGTCGATAACGCCTAGATCTTGCAGTATTTCGTGGATGCAGTCGGCTTCGGCGGGAGGGATGTTGATGTAGTGAGCGCCCCAAGGAAATACCTGGTCGCCCCATTGGCCGCTGCGACTGGTGCCTCCTAGCTGGTCTTCGAGGTCGAGCAGGAGGATCCGCTCCACCCCCGACCGGCGCAACTTCCACGCCGCAGCCAAACCGGAGATCCCACCGCCGACAATAGCGACATCGCACGCGGACTCAGCCTCGGTAAAATCTGCCCAAGAATGCACATCGCGCAGCAGGTGTCCACGCGGCGGTCCTTGGTTGACGATCCGCCCGGGGATCGGCTGCCGCTGCTGGTCAGACGAGCAACCGCTCCAAGCGGCCCAGCTACCAGCGGCGGCGAGCGCGCCGAAAAATTCCCGGCGGCTAAGGGCTTTCATTCCATCTCTGCGCCCATCTGCGTTCATCTGCGGATAATCAGCCGCCGGGAACTTTAGAGCGCAGCCCTTATTTCGCTGTCTTCATTCTGGCCTTGAGCTGGGCCAGCGAATCATCGACTTGGGCTCCCTTGCTGTCGGCGAGGGCTTTGTCGATCTCGTCGTCAACGGCTGTCGCCGCGTCTCCCATATCGCCATAGGCTTCGGCGAGCGCTTCCTGCTCTTCGGCCTTTTCCTTCATCCGTTCGAGCAGGGCCGTGGTGCCCTTGGAGTCGATATTGGCCAAGTGCTGGTTGATCTTGCGGGTGGCGTTGGCGGTCTTGGTGCGCGCCTTGAGGGTTACTAAGTCGTTTTCGTACGAGGCTATTTTCGACTTCAGATCGTTGACGTTGCTCTGTAGCTTGGTGGCCATCGCCTGTTGGGCTTGGGCCTGTTGGGAAGATTCTGCGTGCCTGCTCTGGGCCTCCTCGACGCGGGTCAGAGACTCGCGGGCCAAGCGGTCGGCTTCGGCTTCCTCCATCTGGCCGGACTCGGCCTTTTGCAACAGCAGCATAGCTTTGCGCTCGTAGTCTTCGGCGCGCCGCCGGTGATCCTCGGACTCGCGGCTGAGCCTGATGGAAATGGCCTTGACCTCGGCGAGGGCCTTGAGACTGTCCTGCAAGTCCTTTTTTAAGTCGCGGATTGCTTGCTCGCTCATCTTGATCGGGTCTTCGAGCTTATCCACTAAGGCGTGGGCTTCAGCCTCCCCCGTTTTAAACAAGCGTTGAAATATACCTGCCATGTCTTATCCTCCTATTTGGCGGCAAACCCCAGTAATTCCTCCCCGTGCTCGGCCAAGCCGAGGCTGAGAGAGTTGATTGTGCTTTCCAGTTCGTTTAAGTCCAAATTCTCCAGCGCCAGCGTATTGCGATAGAGCAGTGAATCGCCTTCCTCATTGAGGACGAAGGCACCAAAGACCAAGTCGCGGTTCATCTGTAAAATCCGCCTATACGTCTCGGCGGCTCCAGCCGCGACCTGGAGGATAAGCTGCTCAATCACCAGCACCGTCTCCTCGCAATCAATAACTAAGTTTTGTACCCCCCGCTCCTCGTCGTTGACAATGATGATTTCCTCGGCGGGAATCTCCTCGGCGATGGCCAAGCCAAGCTCAAGGACGTACTCCTTTACGGTGGCAAAATCTGCCATAAGCTTCCTCCTATGCTAGTTTAATTAATGGGTCGTCAAGAACTTCTCTAGCTCTTTATAGGCGTTTGTCAACTGGGCGCACAGCGCGTTGGCAACCTCGCGCTTGGCCGGGTCCTGGGCGTGGCGGTCGGGGTGATACTGCTTCATCAACCGCTTCCACGCCGCCTTTACCTCCTCCAGATTCGCTCCATAAGGCAGCTCCAGATTGGCGTAATACCCGGCGAGAACCGGATCTTCAGCCGGTTCAGGCGGCGGCTCCGGGGGCCGCCAATGCTCATAGGCACCGCTCGGCTCATTGGCCGCCGTGTGCGCCCGCACGACGCGGAATAGGCGCGCAAGTAAGTCCATAAATGGCGAAAATACAAGGGATCGTGGTCCTTGTCCACCCCTTCAATAGGCGAGGGAAGAAACGGCCTTTTTAATGGGAAAGTAAACTACCGATAACACCGATTAAACTCAACGCGGACGAGAGGCTGATTCTCTCGTCCGCATTTTTTTTTGCAAAAAACTGCAAAAAGTACTTGACACCTAAGTTTTTTTTTTTCCTACACTTACGTCGTTTTTGGGCTTCGAAACGGCCCCTTAGTCGCGGTGATTGTCCACGCGCCGCTTTTGCTGGCCTATGGCCATGACAGCACCTGTCGCGACGCCCTCTTAGCCGCCCTGCACAGCCCAACGCAGGTGCTCGGCGACGCGGCCTTTTTAGCGTTGGATCGACAACATGAACTCAAGCACCACCACATCCACCTACGCACCCCCTCAAACGCAATGCAGCCTACCGAGGCGCGAAAGCCCTTTGTCGCCCCCGCTTGGGCGCAAAAGCTCCGACGACGCATCGCTCCGCAACCGTCTATGCCCAATTAGTCCAACGCTTCCATGTCCAAACCATCAAAGGCCGCGATCCGTGGCTTATGCAGAGCCTATGGACCACCAAAATACTCACCCATGCCATCTGGGTATGGACCAACATACGACTCAAACGAGAGCCGCTGGATTTCGACGGATTGGTCCAACTGTAAAAGTCACACCTCACGTCTTTCTCGCTCACCGTCGGCACGGGGTCGGCGGTGCTTTCATATCCCTTTTTTAAGGAGCTATACCATGAAAAGCCGCATGAAGTGTTTTTCCTTTCTCGCTCTGATAGCCTTTGGTTTCGGCTATTCTGATTTGCTGGTGCGTCCCTGTTGGGCACATGTAGGACATTGCCATAATAAATCACATGAGCCTCCTTCCCCTACATGTCAAACACCTTCCTATCACATACCAGGAACCATCATCAGTGCCGCCGTATCGTTATACGAGTGGCTTGATGGGTGTTATGGGGATATACAGGACTATATTGAGGAGAAAAATAAGGAGCAGCAAGGGAACCCCGGCGGTGGCGGGGGTACTGTGTCGTCGTCGGGTCAAGTTGTAGGATCTATAGCTCCACCACCACCAGGGACGGAAACCAATACTAACCAAGGCGTTTCAACAGATCCGAATCCTTGCGATCCGCATCATCCCGATTATCCCAATTGCAACTGATCCCCCTTGCAACGCACCACGCCGTTGACGACCACCGCGCTGGGGGCTGGCCCCCGGCGCGGCTCTTTTTAGTATAGGGGCTATACGTTCTTGTGGAAGGCGTCGAACCCAGCCCCTCCCTCTACGGGCTGGTTATTTAGGGTTTCTCAATTTCCTTATTTGAGATGACTGTAGGCGTCGCTCGGCTCCCTAGCCTCAGTGTGCGCCCGCACGACGCGGAATATGCGTGCAAATAAATCCATAAATGGCGAAGATACAAGGGCTAATAGACCTTGTCCTCCCCTCAATAGGCGAGAGAAGAAACGGCCTTTTTGATAATCGACAAAGCCGCGCTGAACATGCCGACCAAAGCCATGCCAACCCCAAACCCCACGCTCAAGACCATGGCGTATTGCCGCCATTGCTGCTTGCCGTACCGCTTCCAAAAGTAGTGCCGAGCCAGCAAGGCACCAATGACTTGTGGAATGAGAACATGCGGAATGCCGTTGACGCTTTGGACGTATCCAAAGATCATAAAGATCGGCATTCCCAAAAAGGTCAGAGCAAAGTACGCCGCCAAGCCAAAGCCCGCCGCGCCGAGGATGATGGGCCACTTCCTACCGCCGAGGGGATGGTGCGTATCCTCGTCGATCAGGCCGTCGCCATCGTCGTCGCGGTTGTTGACCAGCTCTTCGTCGATGCCCTCGATGGCCCCCTCCCGATAGGTCAGGCCTAGCGGGAGAGACGACGCATCGGCCACCAAACCTTGAAGCCGGTCTCCATCTCGCTCCCACTCGACTAGCACCGTAGTCGCGGTCTCCTCCACAACCGCAGCAAAGGCGGCCCTTACCTCTTCGCTACCCCACGTATCCTGCTCAATGCTTTGGCCGTTGATCGTCATAAGGTAGTCGCCTGCTTGCAAGCCCAAGCGATGGCCTAGCCCCGCTTCGGCTACGGTGGCGACGCGCACCGCGTCGTATTCGGTCCAACTCTCGACGAATGACGTGTCCGCCGCAAACTCAAGCCCCAGAGCTTCCCTCGATCGGCGCACCACAGCGTGACGCATGGTTTTCTCATCCCGCTCCCAAGCGGCAAACACCGAGTCCGCTCCCTGGGTAAAATACCGATCAATCCGCTCAGTATCCCATTGCGGGACGCGAAGTTCGACGCCGTTTATCGCACGGAGGCGGTCGCCGTCAGCCAGTCCAAGCTGGCCTCCTAACCCCTCCGGCTCCACGCTCTCGACGAGAGCCGCGATATTGAGGTCGCCGTCGTCGTCCTTGCGGTTACCGGTAAAGCGCATGTCCTGCCACAGAATCTCAAAGAGCAAGGGCATGTCCGAGGATCGTTGCAAAGCCTCGCCGTCAAAGCTGGGCAGGCGATCCACTTCAAAGTAGAAATCAACCGAATCGCCCGGAGCCAAATTGATCGCAGCTCGGAAGTTGGGGTTCGGCGTGGCAATCGCCATGCCGTTGGGGGGCCAAAGTAGCTGGGGGCCATCCGACGGAGTACCCGCCTCGGCGTCGATCCTTTGGGCGGCCTCCGGCGGCGGTGGTGCGTCCCCGCCGTTGAAGTCCGTGTAGAAGTAGCCTGTCTGCGACCAAGGTTCATAGTCGCGCTTTACCGGATCCGGCACCTCAAAATCTCTAGTAGTTCTCACCCGCCAGTACCACCAACGGCCGTCCTCCAAATTGGGCGGGCTCCACACGACTTGGCCATTGGGCACAATATCCCCTTCCAACTCCTCTCCGGCGCGCCACATTTTGCTGTACATCGTGCCAGAGAAGGCGAGCGCTCGGTCAAAGGCCTCCAGCGGCCAATAGACTTGCGCGTATGGGTAGCTGTCCGAGGGAATGGGACCCAAGCGCCAGAGGAAGTTCCAGTACATCAGACTGACCCCTAAGACGATGGGCAACATAAAGAGCTCGGCTTTGAGCAGACTGGTAAACCTCATCCCGGTCAGCTCTACTACCCTAAACTGCTCGGCGTGCCCGCCGAAGTTGCGGGTCGGAAAGGGCACTAACCAGATTTCGACCCCGCGAAAGCCGGTCATAAAGCGGATGGCGTCTTCGACGTGGGGGATCGAAATGTTTCGGCCAACCAAGCCATCGAGCCGGGCGCTGACAAAGGACATGATCGGCGCATAGACAAAGGCGATGAGCACGAAAAGCACCACCAGGCCGGTGCTGACCAAGGTGGGAAACAAGGTCTTGGCCAAGACGATCGGATAGATCGCCGCTACGCAAAACAGCGAAGCGCAGACCCACATATTGAAATCGCCGCGGCCGAGGTGTTTTAAGCAGTACCCCCTCACTTCGGCTGGGCGGAGACAGTCCGAGTGCTTACATATCCCCGACTGATCGTCCCCTTGGAGCTTGAGCTTCTCCCGCAATTCGGCCTGCTTTTCTCGGCCAATAGAAAAAAGCTGATGAAAGCTGACGATGGTGACCGCGATGGTAATGCCAATGGAAAAGGCGCGCCAAAAGTCGATTCCAGTGACGATGGAGGTCTGGATGGTGTGCATGCCGAGTTCCCAGCGCGGCAGATAGCCCCATGCGTAGAGAAAGGGACTGATGGCCGTGTGCAGCATCACCCCGGCAAAGGAGCCGATCACCCCCCAGAAGGGCAAGAACAACCCGGCGAATACCGCCCCCAAACTCGTGGATATCCCCAGCGGCGCAGCCTGTATGATATTGCCGAAATAGGGACTCAACTCCCAGAAGGGAATCGGCAAGATCGTCACTTTGGAACCCCAGATCTCGGTAATGACCGGGACCCCTACATAGATGACCCCGAATGACGCACCGATAACCGCACCGATGCTGAACACTGGCCACTTCCACGTCTCTCGCTCGGCACCCGAATCCTCGGCCAGTGCCATGGCGCTCAACGCCGACATGGGTGCGGTGGGAAAGGGCAATTGCTCGCGGTCGGAAGTGAGCCGGAAGAGCATGTAGCCGGACGTAAACCAAGCGATGCGGCCCATGATCGTCCCGACCACCAACAGCAGGATCGGAGCCAGCCAGTCGCGGTGGATAAAGGTGCGCTCGGCAATGGCCTCCGAATCGGGCGGTGGTGCCCACCACCACGGCAAGCGGTGCGCTATCCCGAATAGCTCGGCTTCGGCCGAGGTCACAAAGTACTGACGCCAGAGCAAGCCGAGGAACGCGCCCTCTCCGCCGGCGATCAAGGCACCGGCGACGTACACTAACAGGTAGATCTCTTGGCGCCTGAGCGCGGCAAATGATCGCTTCGAGACCTCTAAAAAGAGGATCACCGTCACCCATTGCGCCGCCGTGCCTATATCGATACCCGCGTACAGCCCGAGGAACATCTCGCCCGGGGTCATAATCAGCGAGATGAAGAGCACCCCGATAATGGTACGGCTCGTAAAGCCCTCCTCAAAGCGATCGGGTGCTTGGAGCAAGTCGCGGTACTCATCGACCTCGCCCCACTGTCGCTCCTTTTTTTGTTCGCGATCAAATAGCTGCTGAAAAAACGCAGACAGTCTTTGAAAAAACGCTTCCATCATTCCACTTGCTCAACTTCTGCGGACTCGGCCAACATCTTCTCGGCGACTCCGCGGTGGTGGGCCTTGGACTCTGTGGCGAGGGTGTGCCAGAGCAGGAACTCTTTCCTCAACCCATTGATAAAGCGGTGGTTGACCCGCTGCCAGAAGGTGTCCTGCCCACTGATCCGCTGAATGTAGATCTCCACTGTATATACGGACTTGACCGAGGTGGGTAAAAATTCGAGCTGCATGAACTGGCTCACCCCCATGTCGAACGGTGCCAACCACAGCAAAAGCTGCACGGCGTACTCCGGCCCGCGCTCGCCATCTTCTTCGACTAACTGAACCTTCTCGGCGTAGAAGTCGCCGATGGACTCCTCGCTATAGGCGCTGAAGTACGCGGCCAAGAATCCACACAAGCCCCGCACTTCCCCCTCGCTAACCATAAAGGGAAACTCCATTTCCCAGCGGTCTCCATCAGGGTCCGGCGGCTTCCAGCGTCGGACCGTATCGGGCACGGCCGTACGGGCCGCTACCCTCGCCGGGTAGATAGTCGAAAGCAAGACTACGGCCATCACGATCAGCGCCGAGACAATCGCCGCCATCGACGAGTAATTGAGGCTTATTCCCTGTAGCAAATCCAACGCAAGAAGTGCTTTGCCCAAACTCTGGCCGAGAATGTAGCCCAAAGTAACGCCAATAATCGCATAGACGCAGGCCTCGGCCACAAAGAGCAGGGCGATGTGCAGTGGAGCCAATCCCACCGAGGAATAAATGCCGATCTCGCGGAAGCGCTCATAGACAGCCCCCATCATCGCATTGAGCACAATCAGCGCCGCGATAAACATCGGGATCACCAAAGCCCCCAAACCTTCGACATCGGGTGCCCCAATCGAGGTGTAGGAAAACACCTTGATTGCGGCTTCACCCGGCTCCTTCAGGCCGGCAAAGAGCGTAATGGCTAGCCGCAGGAGAAAATCCTCAATCAACTCCTGCCCGCGCGCTCCGTCCTCCATCCGCACCGCCACCGAGCGCAACATCCCCCCTGCCTCCCGCAGCGTCCCATAAGGCAAGACCAGCACATTGTCGGACTCTAGGTGGATGAAGGGACGAATATCAAGTGCGGATTCATCTACGGCGATGCTCATGTCGTCCTCGGCCACCGGCCCTAGGGCTTGAGCACTCGACATCTGGAAATCCGCTGGCGTCAGCGGCTCGTCGTCGAGGTCGCGGACCGCCTCAAAGAGGTCGGGATCAAACACGCCCCGCACCACTAAGTTCCGGCCAAACACCCGAACCGTTGCCGTGCCTAGCTCGGCCGGCCCGATGCCCAGCGCCTCGGCCATGCCCTCGGCCATCAGGCAGGTTGCTTCGTCCTCGCGCGCGAAGAAGCTCCCGCCCACTAGCGCCTGATCAATGCCGGTGACGCGTACTTCCTCCGGCATCAGCCCCAGCATTCCAGTCGCCCGCACCACCGAAGTATCGCCGAAGACTTCAATGTACTTTTTCTGCTCGTCGTCAAAGGCGACATACCAGTTTCGCGGCACGACCTCCCCTTCGGTGGCGAAGTGGGAGTGGGCGTAGTCGAGCGTCGGGCGGTTCAGCACATTCCAATTGCGGTCGCGGATTAGCACTCCTTCGTAGGTACCCTCGTGGTCCATCGCAAAGGCCATGTAGCGGATCTGAGTGTTGAACGAGGTGAAGGAAAGCACCGTAAAGGTGAGCAAGACCAAGGTCAGCAAGGTCAGTCCGGTGCGCAGCTTGCGTCGGCGCATATTGGAAATGCCGAGCATAAAGGCCGCGTAGCTGGCGCTGGCGCGGTTGATATCGGTCTCGTGGACGTGGGCTTCCCGCGCCTGATACGCCTTCATGTAGCTGTTGAAGCGGGAACTAATCATCGACAGGACAAACGCCGCCATCGCCATGATCGCAAAGGCCAGCAAGATCACCAGTGGTTCGGCGATGTCAAAGGCCGGATGAACCTGGGAAATAGCGATCCAGATCAAAACCAACAACCCCCCAAACCCCGCTAGCTGCCAGCGAATATCGGCTGCCGCAAACAGCAACCGTTCGCCTAAGAAGGCCGTCGGGATGACCAAGGCGAGAAAAAATACCATCCCGGTGATGACGTCGTTGAGCGTCTGTAGGACCTCTGGGTATGCACGGGACGTCACCCCTAGCGCGGCCCGGACGAGCCCGACATAGCGTTCCCAATCTCTGGCCTCTTCGGCCTGTCGCGCCTCTTCGATCAGGCTTTTGCCGCGCTGGTGTAATCGGGCCAAGCGCTGGTTTTCAATGGCGTGCTCGCGCAAGGTGCGTATCCGCGCCTCGTTGAGTTGCCACATGTCTTCAACGGCCAGCATTCCGGTGCGGATTAGCGATTCCTCTCGGAGCGCGTAGCCCCGTCCCCGCGCCTGCGTCTCGTTTTCGTTTCCCTCGCTATTGAGCAAGAGCATGCGGTTGTCGATGATCATCTTGATGCCGTCGTCTTCGTCGGCGTCCTGCGCTCCGAACACCACGCCGACGGCCTCGACGTCGTCAATCCCCCGCGCCAGTCCGAACTGCCGGGGTTCCACTCCACTGCGATCGACGATTTTGATCCCCTTGAACGACCGGAGATAGCGCGGGTCAATCATGCTGTAGAACGGCCGCGAAATGGTGGGAAAGACGACGATGATCTTTTCGTTGACATTCCAGCGAATTTTGCTGTCGATCATCCACCCGTTCACGATCCCGCCACTGAACTTTTGCGCCCTTTCCGAAAGGTCGGGCGCGAATGCGATCTCCCCAGTCTCAGGATTGACTTGATAGGCTGCCACCGGATAGGCCCCGGTGCGCAATCCGGCGATATGGGCGACGCCTTGGTCGTCTGTGAGGTGGTACTGCGCCCAGCGCACGCCTTTGTGCGCTTTGAATCGAGGATCTACTACGACAATGGCGTCGGCGATGGGACGGTCCGGCACTTGGCTGCGGCGCGGAAACGAGCGGACCTTGACCCGCAGAGAGCGCAATTTGTCCTTGAGCACCGGGCCAAAGTCTTCTAGATCGGCAAACAGGTCCTCGTCGTTGACGGCCCGCGCTAGCATGGCGTTGAGCAGGCGGCTTTGGCGGGATAAATTTTCGATATTCATCCGCTCGGGCGTATCGAACGGGGTATCGACGATGTAGCGGGCGTCGTTGACAGTAACAAACGACAGCGAGATAATCCCCGCGGTCAGGGCCTGCTCCCCACTGACCGAGACCCCGCCCGGCACAAAGGTTGACCAGTCCATGCCGCGAATCGGGCTGATCCCATTGGCCAGCGGCCGCTCCTGCTCCAAGCCCAACCGCGCGGATTCCTCCTCGGCATAGGCCGTAAAACGCCGTCCAAAAGGCACGAAGAACCGCTTGAGATCGTAGCTAAAGGTATTGTTCCAAATCCCCAGCCCATCGGACTGACTCGTCAGGTCAATGCAGATGAAGAGTTTCGGCTTGAGCGGTTCTGTCATCCGCTCGGCGTAGTAGGGATGGAGGCGGGCGTGGCGCTCGAGGAAGTGGACGATCCCCTGCTGAGCTTGGAAATGCGCGCCCGTGGCCACCAGCACGACCGGTCGGCGCGGAGGGTGACGCACTAGGTGCTCGGCCAGCGCCAGCAATACGGCAATACCGCTGGTCGCTTCGGCCGCCGGAGCCAAGGCGGGAACCACCGACATGCCGTCGTAGTAGCTTTCGATGACAATGGTCTCGTCGGCCAGCGCCGGGTCGGTGCCGGGGAGCCGGCCCCAGATATTCCAAGCCGTCTCGCGCTGCCAGTCCATCCGCCCCTTGAGCACTACGGAAGTTGGCTGCTGGAGCAACCGCTCTTTGAGCTGTAATCCAGCGGCTCTTTCGATCCAAAAGCGCGGGATGTCCAGCGGTGCAGTGGAGTACTTGGCCGCAGCTTGGTTGCGGGTAGTCTCCTCCGGCTCGATAAAGACGATGGCGCGTGCGCCCAGCGAAGCGGCCTGCAACCAGCGGCTCCAGCTATTGAACTCCATCAGCACTACCCGGCCGTCGAGTTCAAAGCCCGCAAAATCCTCCCACTCGCCGTCCCCGCCGTAAATCATCTCGCCCTCGTATTCGGGCAGGGTCGAGGTGCGGACCAAGTTGGGCCACAGGCCATAGAGTGCGTGGCGCTCCCCACTCTCTGTGATAAGCAACTCGCCGCCTTGGTCGATGGGCACGGTGACTTCAAAGGATTCGCGAGTCAGCTCGGGCAAGCCGAGCGCACGCAGGCGTTGCTCGACGTAATCCGCGGCCTTAGCCGCCCCAGGATAGCCACTGACTCTAGAGCCGAGCGACGACAGATAAGCGACGGTTTCGCGCACGCCGTCCTCGCGCGCCCAACCGCTATCGGCAGTCAGCGCGAGAACGCATAGGATGTAGTAAGCCGAGTGTTTCATGCCCAAAAAATGGAGTTCCCCACTTTGCCGGTGAAGTAATCTATGACCAACCACAGTCCATTGCACGAAACCTGCCCGCAGATCAGCCCCAAGAAAAACATCTGACTGCGGCGATACAAGGCCACCCCGCCAAAGCGCATGAGCAGCTTCTTGATGAACCAAGCCAAAAACACGCTAAACCACACGTAGTTGAGCAGGTTGTTGCCTCCAATGGGAAAGCCGATGGGATGCACTGGCCACCACGGCAGGCGCTGCCGCGCCCACATCATCGCCCCCATCACCAGCGCACCGCCGGACAAAAACCCCAGCCCCGGCCAGTGTACGCCCGTCGGCTCTAGGTTGCGGAGCGCGGTGCTGTACGCGGTTTCGGGCGCGCCTTTAAAAAACCAACTATTGAGGTTTACCCCACCGTGCTGATAGGCCATGTGGAAAATCATCCAAAACGCACCAAGCGCACCGATGAAGAGCGCGAGAATAATAGCCCAAAACACCAGTCTTCGCAGCCTCGGCTCCATCTCCTCGATTAGCTTGAGGGCGTTGGTGCAGGTGGCCATGACGAACACCCGCACGTCCGCGCCCCACATATAGGCCAACGACAAGTTCCACACCCCAGTCCGCGTCACCAAGTCGGTCCCCAATCCCAAGATTACCAAGTCGGGGGCCGTCATCGGAGCACGCACGGCCGCTAGGCCGGCTTCGGCGACGATGCGCGTTATGCCGAGGAAGATGAGCAAGGCCAAGACGACAAAAACAAACGCCACCCACAGCGGCGTCCCCATGATCCACAGCCAGCACGACATGACCAAGACCCCACCCACCGCGCCGAAAAAAGACCAGCGATAGGACATGATCTCATCCCCATCCTCCACCTCTGGTGCTAAGCCGAGGGCCTTTTTAAATACATTGCCAAAGTGTTCCCTGCCTACCCATAAGCCAACCGCGACCATCGCCAGCAAGGCACCGACCCCTTGGTAGGCCATCAGGGGAAAATCGGCCACGCCGAAGGTGACCTTCTGCTCGGACGTCAAGCCAGCGACCGCGAAGAACTCCTTTTCAAACTTGGCCAACAGGTGAAAGAACCAGATGCCAGCCGCGATATTGGCATTGATGAAGTACGAAAAGCCGACTATGGCGAAGCTGACGGTCACTCGCAAGGTCTGCTCGCCCACTAAGGGGATCCATTTAGTCAGGGCGAAGACCGGAAAAGCCGGGTCGTAGCGATGCAGGGCCTTCAAGCTACCAAAAAAAATCGGCACCATAAAACCGGCCCACATGGCCGGCTGGCGAAAAAAGGTATTGATCTTAAACCCGCGTTCTTCCCCCCGCACCATCGCCAGTCCCACCTGCGTGATCGGATAGGGTAGCCGCTCGCGCTCCATCCACTGCCGACGGATGATAACCGATACCGACACCATGGTCACGTATAGCGCCAAAAGAAAAACTGCCCACCAGCACAACGGCTCTACCCACGCTGCATAGGGAATCGCCTCCCCGGATGCCAACCCTTCGTAAAAGGTCTTGCTGTCGCTCCCGTCGTTGACTAGGACTTCTCGCGCGGAAAAATGGGGAAAGAGCATTTCCTGCCACTTGTTTTCCGGCGAGGCAAAGTAAAACACCGCCGTGATCATCGGCAGGATTTGTTCGCTCAGGCCCATAGTGCAAAGGGCTGAGACGATCAACAGCATGACGTACACGAGAATCAGCTCGGCCCGATTGAGGACCAAACTCTGCCCGAAAGAAACTAATACCATATTGAGCAGAGATGAGGCGACGATGAAGGTGGCAAAGAAAAAACCCGGAGCAAAGGGATCGAGCGGAGCCACCCAGCCATAGTAGAAGCCATAGAGCGCACACGAGACCAAGGCCCAAACCACCGCGCCCGACGGGCTAGCGGCGACCTTGAACAGCACATTGAGCAGCCCAATGAGGACGAGAAACAAAAAAATGGCCCCTGGCGTGCTGAAGTCCAAGGCCATGTAGGAGCCACGGATAATCATATTGCCGTACGGAGCGCCGACGGCGAGAAAAAAGCTGAGGAATGCTCCCACCCAAAACGCACGCATGGTTAGCTGCTGGGTACCGGGCGGGGCCAGCAGGGCTTGGTCGCGCCCGGCGAGGTGGTCTAGGTAGTGAGTCGGCAAGCGTCTTAGCAAGTAGAGCCCCTTACTGTATCGCAATAGCGTGTTATAATAAGCAGCTTAACCGATTGGGACAACGAGAGTTGACGGCATTGGCATTTAGGGGCTTTTTCTTTGTATATGGAACTTGACTTTCTCCGTATCGCCAAGCCGCTCATCCGCGCCCCCACAGCCCCTTTCCACGAACATTTTGCCTTCGGCATCGCACGCGCATTCGCAGCCGCGCGGCCGCTAGTCCAAGTGCTCCACGACCGCTGTGGCAACAGCTTGCTGCTCTACGACGGCGGGGGGCAACAGGAAGAGGACGAATTCATCGTCTTAACTGCCCACCTCGACCACCCCGGCTTAGTGTGGAGGACCTCACAGGGGTCAGGCCGCGCCCTGTTCGAAATCCTCGGCGGCGTCGAGTTGGAAAAGGCGCTAGCGACGGGCGTGCGCCTTTTCGACCTGAATCGCCCGGCTACCCAGCGCGGAATCCCCGGGACCATCGTCCGCACGGTGGAAGCAGAAGGAACGCGCTATCCCCTAGTTGAAGTGGCCACAGCCCACGACAGCCTCCAAGGGCCGGGGACTTTTGCGATGTGGGATTTGCCGGCCTTTCGGGTGCGGGATCGGCGCTTGCACGGACGGGCGATCGACGATTTGGCCGGCGCTGCTGTAGCTTTGTGCGTCTTGGATTCCTTGGTTCGTCAACAAGCCTCGGTCCGCCTCGGCGTCTTGCTCACGCGCGCGGAAGAGGTGGGTTTCGTCGGTATTCTCGCCGCGCTGGAGGCTGGATTCCTGCCGCGACGCGCACTCTACATCAACATCGAGTGCTCCAGTGTGGCGGCTGGAGCAGTGCTGGGGGCGGGGCCGATTTTGCGGGTGGGCGACCGGCTCTGGGTTTTCGACCCAGACATCAGCGGCGGGATGGCTGCACTAGCGGACGAATTGGCCTCCCAACAGCCCTCTTTCCGCTACCAGCGCAAGCTGATGGACAGCGGTGCTTGCGAAGCCACTCCGCTTATGCAGGCCGATTATCGCACAGGTGCAGTGGCCCTACCTCTCGGCAACTATCACAACGCCGGGCCGGGCGCACAATTGGCCCCAGAGTACATCCACCTCGACGATGCCAACGAGCTAGTGCGCCTTCTCGTCCACGTAGCCCAGCGCGGCATTGGCACGGGGCTGGCGCATTCGGCAGTCGCGCTCGACTCGATGCTCGCCAGCCGCCTAGCGCACTACCGCGATCGCCTGCTCCCCCTGTAGCAGTAGGCGCTCCACCGCTGCCTTCCTACTGACTTGGAACTATAGAAGCAAGTTGCCAGAGCAGGACCGTGCCGTCCAAGCCCCCGGATGCCAGCAGCGTGCCGTCCGGGGAAAAGGACATGGATCTGACCCAACCCGTATAAGGCAGGGTGGCCAGCTGCCTACCACTCGATACATCCCAAAAGATTACCGTGTCGTCCCATCCCCCGGACGCCAGCAGCGTACCGTCCGGGGAAAAGGACGCGAATTCGACCCTCTCTGTATGCCCTTGAAGGATGGCTAGCTGACTGCGACTCGATACGTCCCAAAGGATTACCTTGCCGTCCCGTCCCCCGGACGCTAGCGTGGAGCCGTCCGCAGAAAACGATACGAATTCGACCACAGACTTATGTCCTTGTAGGGTGGCCAATGGACTACCTCTCGACACGTCCCAAAGGATTACCTTGCCGTCCAGTTTCCCGAACGCCAGTATGGAGTCGGCCGGAGAAAAGGACACGGACCAGACTCTATCCTTAGACTCTTGCAGGGTGGCCAGTTGACTGCGACTCGATACGTCCCAAAGGATCACATCGTTGTCCCGTCCCCCAGACACCAGCAGCGAACCGTCCGAAGAAAAAGACGCCGGACCGTCTGGTGAAAAAGACGCCGTACTTTCTCCTCGCAGGAAGCCCAATTGCCTACGACTCGATACGTCCCAAAGAACGACGCTCCTCCCCCCGCCGGCTGCCAACACAGAGCCATCCGGAGAAAAAGATACCAGACTGCCCGCTCGCAGAGTGGCCAGTTGACTGCCACTCGCTACGTCCCAAAGAACGACGTTACCCCTCCCTCCGGCTGCCAACACAGAGCCGTCCGGGGAAAACGATACGGATTCCACCCCCTCCTTATGTCCTTGCAGAGTGGCCAGTTGGATGCGACTCGATACGTCCCAAAGGATCACATCGTTGTCCAGTCCCCCAGACACCAGCATGGAACCATCTAGAGAAAAGGACACTGGATCTCTCCCTTGCAGGGTGGCCAGTTGACTGCGACTCGATACGTCCCAAAGAACGACGTCGGGGCCTCCTCCAGACGCTAGCACGGAGCCGTCCGGAGAAAAGGACACGGAAGAAACCCTCCAGCTATCCCCTTCCAAAGTAGCTAACTGACTGTCGCTCCATACATCCCAAAGAATCACCGTGCCGTCCCCTGCCCCGGACGCCAGCATGGAACCGTCCAGAGAAAACGATACGGATTCGACTCCAGACGTATGCCCTTGCAGAGTGGCTAGCTGACTATCACTCCATACATCCCAAAGAATCACCGTGCCGTCCCCTGCCCCGGACGCCAGCATGGAGCCATCCGGAGAAAACGATACCGAAGAAACCCCAGCCGTATGTCCTTCCAGGGTGGTTAGTTGACTGCGACTCGATACGTCCCAAAGAATCACCGTGTTATCCCATGACCCAGACGCCAGCATGGAGCCATCCGGAGAAAACGATACCGAAGAAACCCGAGCTGTATGTCCTTCTAGGGTAGTTAGTTGACTGCGACTTGCCACGTCCCAAAGAATCACCGTGTTATCCCATGACCCAGACGCCAGCATGGAGCCATCCGGAGAAAACGATACCGAAGAAACCCAACCCATAGATTCGGTGAGAAGCGCCAGTTCACGGTAGGTTTCTACGTCGTACAGCCAGATACCAATGCTACTAGCCACCGCTAGCACCTGCCCATCGGGCGAAAACGCCACATCCTCAACCCTTCCTTTTCCCAAGCGGGCGAGGACCCCCTCCGGCAAATGCCACGTTGTATAATCGGCGACCTCCAAGCCATCTGTAGCAGCAATCTCGCCGCCTTCCTCCCCAAGCTCCATCACGTAAATTTTGCTGTCGCGCCCGGAATCAAAAACAATGTGGTGACCATCGGGCGAAAACGAAGGGGAGCCGTCCCATGCCGCGTGGTGGGTCAAGCGGACCGGATTGCTACCATCCGAACCCATCACGTAAATCTCTTCGTTGCCGTCGCGCCCGGACACAAAGGCGATGCGGCGGCCATCGGGCGAAAAGGAGGGAGAAAAGTCGGCGGCCGAATGGTCAGTCAGGCGGCGCAGGTTACTGCCATCCGAATCCATCACGTAAAGCTCGAAGTTGCCGTCGCGCTCGGACACAAAGGCGATGTGGCGACCATCGGGCGAAAAGGAGGGAGAAAAGTCGGCGGCCGAATGGTCAGTCAGGCGGCGCAGGTTACTGCCATCCGAATCCATCACGTAAAGCTCCCGATTGCCGTCGCGTTCGGACACAAAGGCGATGTGGCGACCATCGGGCGACCAAGAGGGGCGCCAGTCGGCGGCTGGGTCGTCGGTTAATCGGCGCAGGTTGCTGCCATCCGAATCCATCACGTAAAGCTCCCGATTGCCGTCGCGCTCGGATGCAAAGGCGATGTAGCGGCCATCGGGCGACCAAGAGGGCGAAAAGTCGTCGGCTGGGTGGTCGGTCAAGCGGGTCAGATTGCTGCCATCCGAATCCATCACGTAAATATCCCAATTGCCGTCGCGCTCGTCGAGGTGGGACACAAAGGCGATGTGGCGACCATCGGGCGACCAAGAGGGGGAGCCATCCCATCCCGAGTGGTCGGTCAAGCGACGTAGGGTACCGGCTACCAAGTTCCCGCCACTAACCGCCTGCCCAATTCCTGCCGGCAGCGACGGATCGGACGGATTGGCACTATAGGTCGCAATTAGCAGCACATCGGCGGTCGTAAGCTGGCCGTCGGCGTTGACATCGCCCAAATTGATATCGCCGTTGTTCGGCGGAGTGATGGACGGATCAATAATGTACAATGCCACCGCCAGCGCGTCGGCCAGATCAACTTGGCCGTCATCGTTGACATCGCCCAAAATGCCGCCGGTCAGCCCCTTCGCCCGTGGCGCACTAGCCAGCGTCTCCACCACAAGATCCACCGGTGCCAGCCCCACGCGAAAATCCGCATCTACGTAGGTCGATAAGCCCGCACCCACCACGGCAAGACCATAGGGCCGATCCGTCGCTGCCGTTGGAAACGTCGCCGCTGAAGCTACGCCAGCCGCCACCCCAGCCTGCCCATCAACGAGCACCATCCGCCGCGTATGCTGCTTTCCACCCGCTGTCAACCGGTACATATACACCCCGGCGGCCACCCCCTGCCCAGCCGCATTCGTCGCATCCCAAGCCGCCGCGTGAAAACCTGCCGGCCGCTCCTCATCCACCAGCGTCGCAACCCGCTGCCCCAGCACATTGAACACTTCCAGCCGCACCCGTGCCACGACCGGCAATTGATACGGAATAATCGTCGAAGGATTGAACGGATTGGGATAATTCTGCCCCAGCGCAAACCCCTGAGGCAGCGCAGGACCGCCCAACGACGCCAGCGCGAAATAACCTTCCGCATCGGTCGTCGCCCACGCCACCGGCCCGCGCCGCAAATCCGTCAGATCGAACAACAGCACCTGCGCCGCGATCGCTGGTTGGCCCGAAGCAAGGCGCACCCGCCCCTCCACCAACGGCTCAGCGACCGCAGGGGCCGACAACGCCAGTCCAATCAAAATTGCGACTAATTTCTGCATCATCGTTCAATCCTATACGATTGAACGATCCGAGCTGCGGATCGTCTCGTTCCTACATCTGCGGATCACCTAGACGATGGTCCATCCCCCATCCACCACCAGCGTGTGACCGGTGATCATCGACGCGGCGTCCGACGCCAAAAAGATCACCGGTGCCGACATTTCCTCCGGCTCGGCCAAGGCACCGCGCAGCAAATTTTTGGTCTTCACTGCATCGGCAAAGGCTTGGCTTTCCCGCATCGCAGTCTCAGCCAGCGGCGAGCGGGTCACGGTTGGGGCAACCGCGTTGACCCGTATCTGGTACTCGGCCCATTCCGCGGCCATAGTCCGCGTCAGGTTGTTGACACCGCCTTTGGCACCCGAATAAGGACCGCGCTCCGGCGCGCCGACCACGCCAGCTTGGGACGAGATACTGATGATATTGCCCCCTTCCCCCTGGGCGATCATCTGCCGCGCGGCGACCTGGCTACAGAAAAACACATTCTTCAGGTTGGCATCGACGATCAGGTCGTAGAGATCTTCGTCGTAGTCGAGGATTTTGCCGACCTTGTTGTAGCCGGCGTTGTTGACCAGCACGTCAATCCGCCCAAAGTGCGCTACGACCGCGGCCATAAAACGCTCGATGGAGCTTACGTCCGTCACGTCGAGCTGATGGTGGAAACACACCCCGCCCGCACCCTCAATTTCCACAGCCAGCGTTTCCAACTCAGCCGTGGTGCGGCTGCCAACGGCAACGCACGCGCCCGATTGGACGCATTCTAAAGCAATCGTCCGGCCAATCCCCCGGCCAGCTCCCGTGACAATGATGATTTTGTCCTCTAGACCAAAACGCGCGAGCGGTGGCATTTTTTCTCCTCTTTAATAACCAGCATCGGCGGCCCGTTGCAGCGCGCCGGCCGGAAAGACCGACACTTTTGCGTCAGCCCCGTGGTAGTTTTCCAATTCGCTCAGTACGGCCGGCCAAGTTTTGCAAAAAATAACCCCCTCGCCAAAGAGCGAGGCTGCATCCCACTTGTTGATCCCAGGCGAAAATAGAATGGTGCGCCGGGCAGGCGGGCTGGGCTTTCCTCGCAGCACGGTACCCGGCCCCAATACCGAGTGCCAACCCAGCCCCTCTGGGCTAGCCGAGCACATAACAGTGGTCGAGTTTTCGTTGAAAGGATTTTTCTTGGTGCCACTCAACGGCGTCATCGCCAACCCAGCTTGGCATAGTTCTGTATCTTTGGGGAAGGCATTGAACACGCCAATGTCGAAAGCGTCGGGCACTTGGGTGGCGTATTGTTCCCGACCCAACTCGCAGCCTCGCGCAAAGGCCGCGTCCGTATCTCCGGCGACCAAGCCCGAGATCTCCAAGCTCTCGTTGAGCAGCGGGTTGACGATATAGGTGACCCCTGCCATTTTCGCCACCTCAGACAGATGTTCGCGAAAATTTTCGTGTACGTGGCGGTGGTTGAGCATGATCGTCTGCTGCCCACAAGCACCGGGAATGAGCAATTTGGCCCCGCCGCCGAACATCCCCCCGCGCGGCGTGATCATCCCCAAGGCGATGCGGACCTCGCAGGAGGTCATATCGCGGTTGACCCAAATCGGCACTCCGCGGCTGGAGTAGCCTAAGAATTCCAAGTTCTCGTAGGCATTGTGGTTGAGCACCTGCATGGTATCGACGATGTCCAACCCGACCTTCTTGATCAAATCGTCGCGAGTCATCGGGCGGTGGGCCGCCAGCGCGCAGATGATCTTTACGGCATCGGCCCCAATCCCGGCTGCAGCCAGCTCCTCAAGTACATAGGGCAAGAGCCGAAAAGCCGGCGTGGGACGCGAGAGGTCGTCAACCAAGATGGCCGCGGAAGACCGGCCGCGGGCGAACTCGCGCAGCGGCGTCGCACCGATGGTCTCCTGTAGTGCTTGGCGAATGCCGGCGTCGCCGATGTCCGGCCCGCCGCGCATGTGGTGAACCTCCACTTCCCAGTGATCGGGAAATTCCATTTTGAACGGGGCCTTGCCGTACCAAGCAGCCCACGGAACAAAAATTTCTTGCATGATTTTCCTCCTAGTCCAAGCCCATAGCGCGCAGGTTGCGCAGGCTCAGACCCAAGCTGTCAAACGGGTCGCCCGGGCAGGTGTCTTGTTCGACCAAGTACCATTCGATCTGTGCTCTTTTACAGGCCGAGAGAATAGGTTCCCATTCCAAGTTCCCCTCCCCTACTTCGGCAAAGCATTGCTTAGCGCCATCCATGCTCAGGTCTTTTAGATGGACGATGTGCATGCGGTCGCGAAACTTGTCCAACCACGAGACCGGGTTGCCGCCGCCGTGTTGGATCCAATAGGTGTCTATTTCAAAGGAAAAGACGACTGGGTCGCTCTCCTCGCGGAGGATATCCAGCCCCGTGCGCCCCGCAAAGCGCTCCAGTTCGAAGCTGTGATTGTGATAGCTAAAGGTCAGACCCGCGTCAATGAGCGGACGCGCTGCCGCCGAAGCTTCTGCTGCAAAGCGGGCAAAGCCCTCGCGGTGCCGGTATTCCTGGGGCAAGCCGCCGATGGCCACGTGGCGACACCCCCACATCTGGTGCTCCTCGACGACGGCTTGCGGTTCGTCGCAGATGCGCTGGTAGCTGGTGTGCGTGGCCGCGATCTGCACCCCCTCGGCCTTGCTTATCGCGGCCAGTTCGGCCGGCGAGATCGCCCCGAAGGCCGAGGCTTGCACGGCCTCGTAGCCGAGTGCTCGCACCTTGGCGAAGGTTTGGCGAATGCCATCCGGGGTTTTGGTATAATCGCGCACGGTGAACAATTGCGCGCCAATCGCTGAAGTAGGCATGTCGTCTCCTGTGTCTTGTGAACTCCGCGCAATATAGCCGCCGTCTCTGCTAGCGTCAATTCAGCAGTTGATGGTAAGGGCTTCGACAGCGATCAACCCAGAATGATTGACTAACGGGTATAGCTAAAGCCACACTTATATCCCAAACTCAAGTCTTGGGCTTTACAGTCTAAAGGCCATTTAGTAAGAGGATTGACAAAGTGTCGAAGCAAAAACAGGAGGTGGTAGTAAACTTATTTTTGTCGGTGTACGCGCCGGCCCTGATCCTGTCGGTCTGCCGGGGTCTGCTGTTGCCCGTCCTCCCTTTGTTCGCCCGCTCTTTCGAAGTATCGTATAGTCTGGTCGGCGTGGTCCTAGCTGCGGACGGGATCGGCACTCTGCTGGGCGATGTGCCCGCGGGAGTGGTGGTGCGGCGGGTGGGTGAAAAGCGCGCCATGCTGTTGGGGGTGGGCTGCGTCTTGGCGGGGATTTTCGGCCTGCTGGTGGCCGCTGATCTGTGGCAAGTGAGTGCCTGCCGCCTAGTGTCGGGGGTCGGTACGGCCCTGTGGAATATTTCGCGTCATACGTACCTAGCTGGAGCCATTCAGCCAGCACTCCGGGGACGGGCCATTGCCGTATTCGGGGGCATAGGACGCATCGGCTATTTTGCCGGACCGCTGCTCGGCGGCTTGGCGGCCGGGGCGTACGGCTTTCGCGCCGCCTTCCTGTTGTACGGGATGTTGGCGGTGGTGGCTTTGCTGGCGGTCTTGCTCTGGGTGGAGGACCTCGGGGCCTCCCCGGGAGCAAGCCACCGGTCCAGCGGACGGGTCGGCGATGTTGTGCGCGGCCACTACCGCATCCTGCTCACCGCTGGCTCGGCCCAGTTGTGCGCCCAAATGGTGCGCACGGCCCGCATGGTTATCGCGCCGCTCTACGCTGCTGATGTCCTCGGTTTGGGGGTCGAGGAGGTGGGGGTGATCATAGCCATTGCCGCGGCCGTGGACATGCTCATGTTCTATCCGGCGGGCATGATCATGGATCACTGGGGGCGCAAGTACGCCTCGGTGCCCAGTTTTTTCGTCCAGAGTATGGGCATGGCCGCCATTTCCCTAGCGCAGGATTTTTCGGGCCTGCTCCTGGCCTTGGTGGTAGTGGGCCTGGGCAACGGCATAGGATCGGGGACCATGATGACTCTGGGCGCGGATCTGGCCCCGGACGACGGACGGGGGGTGTTTTTGGGGCTGTGGCGCTTTGTCGGCGATCTGGGCGGGGCGGGTAGCCCCCTAGCCATGGGCTATATAGCCGATTGGGTCGGCCTGACCGAAACTCCATTGGCAGCCGCGGGCATTGGCCTAGCCGCGGCCCTCACTTTGTGGTTGGGGGTACCCGAGACCCTGAAAAAGGAAGGCCGTGTGTGAACTGCAGCGGCTCAGCGCAGTACTGGGTACACGGTCGATCTCATCTTCCTTGCCCTCCTCAGATGCCACCGCACGAACTGCAACTATTGCACGAGCTGCAGGACGCTCCACTATCGCCGCTGTCGCCGCCAAAATCCAGCCACGACGAACTTTCGCCGGACTCAGCGCCCACTTCCTGGCCCGAGGCGGTCTGCTCAAGGCCGTCCTGATAGCTGTGGTCCGCATAGTACTCGACATCACTGGCGGACGGGGACTCGAAGTTGGCCTCTGGATTGAGGGTATTGCTCTCCCCGGCATGGAAACCCGCGGCCCCAACATCGAATACGGTCTGCCCCTGTTCATCTACCACGGATACGTCGTGATAGTGGATATTGTGGTGGAATGACATGGACGACCACATCCAGGCGTAGAGAAAGAACGCGTCAAAGCCGTGATAGCCGTGGAAGAGGGGAGGTGTATCGGCCCCGGTGTGCCGCTCCTGCAATTGCTCGGGCCGGTCCACTGGCTCTCGGGGACGAATGACGCGAGTGTCGAGAGTCTGGCGCACATCGTCGCATTTGATATAAGTGGCCACGGCCTGGTTGAGGCGGCTGATAAAGTGGCTGAAATGGGCTTCTTTCCGGCGCTGGAATTGTTCGTACGCGTCCTGAGCTCGAAAGACGGGCTCCATGCGCTGGCGCAGGCGGTCGGCGCTTTCCCCAAGCTGTTGGGCAAAGTCGTTGGCCGTGCCATTGACAGTGATGGTAATGGGGTACACGTCCGGGGGGTGGAGCCGGTCGATTTCAATTTCAATGAGATAGGTCAGCTCCCGGTCAGCGTGCTCGACGACCAAATAGAGAGCCTCGAACAATTCCGATTCGTAGTAGTCGGTCTCCATGTGAAACTGTTCCATGGCGTCCTTGAGATCGTCCTCCAAGCCCTGCTCGTCAAAGTAGAAGTCGTACTGGTCCTTGGTCAGGCGGACGATATTGGTCACTCCCATAGAGCGCAGGGCCATATTGAGCTGTTGCAAGATGACCACCGCGGTGAAGGTCTCTTGTTCTTCCCGGTCGGACAGACCACCCGCAGTCAAGTAGTAGAGCATGCGGCCGAAGACCTTGGTGGGTCTGACCTTTTCGACCAGGGTCTCTTGGGACGGGTCAATGGCGAGTTGGCCGTTAAAGTACATGGAAATCCTCCTCGGTGGGCAGGCTAGGAATTGGCGCTGCGGCAGGCCCCGCAGTCGGCTCCGGGCAGCCAATAGGCCGCAGGAGGTGGGCCAAAGTAGCGCTGGTACAGGGTCAGAGTTTGGTCGAATTGGCTGTTGTTTTCGTCCTCCATGCCCCCGGGTTGGTGGTGGATTATGCGGCCAAAGTACCGGCGGCAGAAGGTGCCGTAGATGCGAGTGCAGAGGATGAATTCGTGCCAAGCCAGATCGACGGGACGGGACGGGGTCAGAACCTGATCGCCAGCGGCGACCAAGTGGAGGAAACGCAGAACTTCGGTCAGCAGGCGGGGGACTTCCCGGCCTTGTACGTGGGTTCCAGAGGAGATTTTGTCCCGCAGAACGGGTTGTTTTTGCAAAAGCTCCAAGGCTAGGGCCGCATGATTTAGGGCGTCGGGAGAAGGAGCCGGCCCGCGATTCTTGTCACTGCCCATCTGTGAAGTAATCCTTGGTGCCCTTGGCTTGCACGGCGTCGCCGATCCGGTTTAGGGCGTGGACGTACGCCGCAGTGCGCGGCGCTATGCCCTGCTCTTGGGCAATGGCCCAAATGCGCTCGGTCTCCTCGACCATCTTTTGCTTGAGCTGCTGATTGACCTGTTCTAAGGTCCAGTACAGGCCCTGGCGATTCTGCACCCACTCGAAATAGCTCACCGTCACGCCGCCGGCATTGACCAAAATGTCGGGAAATACGACCACGTCTCGCTGGCGCAGGATCTCGTCGGCACCCGGCGTGGTGGGGCCGTTGGCCAGTTCGTACACCGCCTTGGCCTTAATGTCGCGGGCATTGGCCTCGGTGATCTGGTTTTCCAAGGCCGCCGGGGCCAAGATATCGATGTCGAGCGCGAGCAATTCCTCGTTGGTGATGGTGTCGTGCTCGACGATGCTGCATACCGTGTCCTCGCAGTACACCGCCTTGAGGGTGCGGGTCGAATCCTTGAACTGGCGGACGCTGGGAATGTCGAGTCCTTCGCGCCGATAAATACCTCCTTTAGAGTCGCTTACAGCCACGACCTTATATCCGGCATTAAAGAGCAATTCGGCGATGATGGCCCCGGCATTGCCAAAGCCCTGCACGGCCACAGTCGTGTCGGCCGGCGAGCCACTCAAGCCGAGCTTGGGCCAAGTCGCCTCGATGGTGAAAAAGGCTCCCATCGCAGTAGCCGTATCGCGCCCTAGGCTGCCCCCCATGGTCAAAGGCTTGCCGGTGATGACTGCGGGGGTGATCTGCCGCTTGATAATGCTGTACTGATCCACCATCCAGCCCATAATCATCTGATTGGTATAGACATCCGGTGCTGGAATATCGACGTCCGGGCCGATGAAGTCGGCCACGGCGTCGATATAGCCCCGGCTGAGTCGTTCCAGTTCAAAATGGGACAGCTCTTTGGGATTGACCGTGATGCCGCCTTTGCCGCCGCCAAAAGGCAAATTGGCCACCGCGCACTTGAAGGTCATCCAGAAGGCCAACGACTGAACCTCGTCGCTGGACACGTCTTGGTGGTAGCGAATGCCTCCTTTGGTCGGGCCTCGGGTGTCGTCGTAGCGCACCCGGTAGCCTGGAAAAATGCGCAACGTGCCGTCGTCCATGCGCACTGGGATGGATACTTTCAAACTCGACTTGGGCAACTTGAGCCGCTCGATGGCATCCTCGGAAATGGACGCGTACTCAAGCGCTTCGTCCAACCGTTGGCTGGCGTCGCTAAACAAAGACTGGGACATGGAACACTCTCCTTTAGTTAGGTCGGATCAACGCATTTGCAAGGTAGATATGCGGGACGAACCGTGCAATTGGGAATCCGTCCAGATTCACCTCTTACCTAGAAACCCCCGCACCAAAATCGCCGTTCCCACAGTCCCTATCCCCGCCAGCAGTGCCATGACGCCCACAGCGCCTTGTGCCCCCCAAGTTTCGGCCAGCGCCCCGCTCTGCAAGCGGCCAAAGGGGCCGACGCCAATGGCCACGACCAAGGTGCTCATCGCTCGGCTCCGCATCTCGTCCGAGGATTCGACCAAGATGATGCTGCTCTGCATAATGCTAAAGCCCGCCTGACCCAACCCAGAGCAAAACAGCATCAACAAGGCGAGGCCAAAGGTCCCGCTCAAGGCAAAGGCGGCAATGCCCATGCACGAAAGCAACGAGCCGGTGACAAAAAGCCATTCGTTGCTCAGCTTGCTGCGGCTTAGCTGCACCGCAGCCAAGCCCACAATCGCCCCACTCCCACTAGCCGCGCCCAACCACCCCATGGCTTCCGGGCCGCGGCCGAATACGTCGCGCGCAAAAACCGGCAGCAGGTTCATATAGGGAAAAGCCCAGACGTTCATAAAGATCGTGATGAGAAAAACGCCGAATATCGGCGCAGAGGCCCGCATACTGGCCCACCCCTGCCGCCCGGACCACCCCGCCGCCCAAGTGCTTGCACTGGGTGCCTTGGAATCTGTCTTAAGGCCCCCCAACAAGAACAGCGCCAAGGTACCTAGCCCAACCAACACCAACAGGGCACCCAAGCTGCCATAGGCCGCGGTGACATAGCCCGCTGCCAAGGGGCCAGCAATGCGCGTAAACCCCTGAATGACGTTCTCCAGCACCATGGCATCGACCGTGCGGGCCTTGCCGACTAGATCGGGCACCATGCTGCGCCGAGTTGGCCAATCCAATGCCCAAGAGGCCCCCAATACCAGCGACACCACGGACAAATGCCACAGCTCGAGCCGCCCCAAAAAGAGTAAAAGCGCCAAAAGCCCCGTCCCCAGCACATTGACCAACTGCAGGGTCCAAACGATGTAGCGCCGCTTGAAGCGATCGGTAATCACCGAGCCGAACAAGCCCATAATCAGCAGGGGGATGGCTCGGTAAAAGCCGATAACTTGCACCCACCAAGGAGAATTAGTCAGCTCCAAAGCCAGCCAGCCCAGCGCCAGCATCTCCATCCACATAGCCTGCCACCAAAGGCCGTTGGCCAACCACAGGCGCACGAAATCGCTGTTGGCCAAGGGTTCGAGGACGCTCCCTTTGGCGAATCTTACGCTGTTCATCGCTCTCTTGCTAGCGTCATCAGGCGTCCTATATTAGCACCAACCAGCCCTAAGCTATGGGAGATTCAACATGTCTGTAGAGGAAAAACTAAGAGACCTCAACCTGCAACTGCCCCCGCCGCCGCAACCGGCCGGCAGCTATACCCGCGCCGTGCAAAGCGGTTCTTTGATCTTCGTCTCAGGCCAGTTGCCTCTACTAGCCGGCCGGATTCAATACGCGGGAATCGTGGGCGAGGATTTGGATGTCGAAGCGGGATATGCCGCCGCCAAGTTGTGCGCCCTCAACGCCTTGAGCATTCTCAAAGCCGAAACCGGCGACCTCGACGCGGTCTCCATTGTCCGCTTGGGAGGATACGTAGCAGCGGCACCCGGTTTTACGGCCCACGCCAACGTGGTCAATGGTGCTTCCGATCTATTGGCCACAGTCCTCGGAGATAAGGGAATACACGCTCGCTTGGCCGTCGGCGTCGCCAGCTTGCCGCTGGGAGCAGCCGTCGAGTTGGAAGTCATCGCCGCCGTAGGCTAGGAGACCTCGCGCTCTTCCTCTTCCGACTGCGGAGCATTGCCGTTGGCCTGTGGCTCGGCGGCGGGGGTGTCGGGCGGGGCTTCTTGTTTGGGCCTAGGTGGTAGTTCTATTCCGTTCTCTACGAGTACGTTGCGCAGTTGATCCCCGTCCATCACCTCGTCCTCAAAGAGTATCTCGACGACATCCTCCATCGCCTGCCGATGCTGGGTGAGTAGGTCCTTGGCCCGCGTGTACCCCGCGCCGATGATGCCCTTGATTTCTTCGTCGATGAGCTTGGCCGTCTCGTCGCTGTACGGGCGGTCGGCCGAGGGCATGCCCAGCAACTGTTGCGAGCGGTCCGTTCGGTGGGCGACCAAACCAATCCGCTGGCTCATGCCGAACTCTTTGACCATCCGCTCGGCCATTTGCGTGGCCTGCTGCAAGTCGTTGGCCGCGCCGGTAGATATTTCGTCAAAGACGATCTCCTCGGCCGCCCGACCGCCCAAGATCGCGGCCAAGGAATCCTGTAGCTCCTCCTTGGTCATTAGATAGCGGTCTTCTAGCGGCATATTCAGTGTATAGCCCAAAGCGGCGATGCCCCGCGATACGATAGAGATCTTCTGCACCGGATTAGCCTCGGGCAAAATCTCGCCGACGATGGCGTGACCGGCCTCGTGGTACGCGACGATCCGGCGCTCCTTCTCGTTGAGCACCCGGCTTTTGCGCTCCAGCCCGGCCACCGAGCGCTCAATCGCCTCTTCCAGCTCGGACATGGTGATGGAATTTTTATCTCTCCGCGCCGCCAAAAGCGCCGCTTCATTGACGATATTGGCCAAGTCCGCGCCGGCAAAACCCGGGGTGCGCACGGCCAGTTTGTGCAGATCTACGTCCGGGCCTAGCTTGACTTCCTTGGCATGGATCTGGAGGATGGCGGTGCGCCCCTTGACATCGGGCCGGTCCACGGCCACAGTGCGGTCGAAGCGGCCGGGGCGCAGCAAGGCCGGGTCGAGGATTTCCGGCCGGTTGGTTGCCCCCATGAGGATCACGCCGGCGTTGGTATCGAAGCCGTCCAACTCGGTGAGGAGTTGGTTGAGCGTCTGCTCGCGCTCGTCGTGGCCGCCAAAGGAACCAGCCCCCCGAGCCTTGCCCAAGGCGTCGAGCTCGTCGATGAAGATAATGGCCGGGGCGTGTTTTTTGGCCTGTTCAAAAAGGTCGCGCACGCGCGCAGCTCCGACGCCGACGAACATCTCGACAAAATCGGAGCCGCTGAGCGAGAAAAAGGGCACGCTCGCCTCGCCAGCCACGGCCTTGGCCAACAGCGTCTTACCTGTGCCCGGAGAACCCACGAGCAAGACCCCGCGCGGAATCCGGCCGCCGAGGGCTTGAAATCGCTCGGGGGTGCGCAAAAACTCGACGATCTCCAGCAATTCTTCTTTGGCTTCGTCAATGCCCGCCACGTCGTCGAAAGTAATGCCCGTCCCTTTCTCCATGTACACCTTGGCCTTGCTCTTGCCGATGGACATCAGGCCCCCGCCCCCCCCGCTCATGCGACGGATGACAAACAACCAAATCCCCACGAAG
Organism: Candidatus Latescibacterota bacterium; assembly: GCA_965208845.1. Classification (GTDB taxonomy): domain Bacteria; phylum Latescibacterota; class UBA2968; order UBA8231; family UBA8231. The sequence continues at coordinate 4,975,893 of OZ242361.1, forward strand.
ATCAGCGCGGGCAGGATCCACGACAAAAGCTGCGTGAACCAATTGTTATTGGGCTCGCGGGTAAATTCGACCCGGTGTTCTTCGAGCAGACCGATGATCTCGGGATCGTCTATGATGGCGGTGCGAAAGCTGATCTCTTGGCCATCGACATGGGCACGGCCGTGGATGAACTCGCCGCTGAAGGTACACTCAATGACCTGCCCGCTTTTGATCCACTCCCGGAACTGGCTGTACGGGAGGGTTTCAACTTGGTTGGTGAAATAGTTTTGCAGACTCAGGAGCAAGAGCAACGTAAGGATGGCGTACGCAATGGAAAGCTGGGTCTTTTTTTCGAATTTCATGCTCTATTTTCCAATGTCAGGACGCGCTTTTCTACCCTCGGTACACAAGAGTAAAAGGGCCTGACTTTTGCGGTTTTGAAGATAACCGGCGGCCTAGATGGGGTCAAGGTGAAGGGCTGCTAGCCGAGCAAGCCGGGCGTTTCTAGTACCTCCCTGAGCCGCGCGAGGAACCGGGCCGCCAACGCGCCATCGACGACGCGGTGGTCCGCGGCCAAAGTCAGGGTTAGCTGCGGGCGCACGGCAAATGCGTCTGCCCCCGAAGCTACTACCCTATTCTCTATGGCCCCGACGGCTAGGATTGCCACTTGGGGAGGATTGATGATCGCGGTAAAGCGGGAGACACCGAACATGCCCAAATTCGAGATGGTAAAGGTGCCGCCCAGCATGTCGTCGGGGCCTAGCTCACCGCGGCGCGCTGCGTCAATCAGCCGCGTCCCTTCCAAGGCGATTTCCTCGATCGTCTTTTCGGCCGCGTCGCGGATGACCGGAACCACCAAGCCCTGCTCGGCCGCCACGGCAACGCCGACGTTGATTTGGGAGACGTAGCGGAAATGACCGCCTTCTTCTAGGCTGTTGACGCGAGGGAATTCGCTTAGGGTGCGGGCCGTGGCTTTGACGATCAAATCGTTGAAGGAGATTTTTTTGCCTTCTAGCTGGTAGCCGGTGCGGAATTGCTGCAACCACACGGCCGACACGTCCATGCTGATGTGAATGTGTGGGATCTGTTGGTAGCTGGCCGTCAGCCGCTCGGCGGCCACTTGCTCGGCCCGGCTCAACTCAATCAGCCCTTCGGCGACTGGGGTTGCCGGGGCTGGAACCGGGGCTAGCCGAGCTTGCTCGACCAAGGCCAGCACATCGGCACTGACGATCCGACCTCCGGGGCCACTGCCATTGACGCCAGAAAGGTCAAGGCCGTGCTCAGCGGCTATTTTGCGCGCTTTGGGCGAGGTCTTATGCGGCCGCCGCCCATCGGCATCAGCGGAGGAGGCTGGAGCTGGCGAGACCGGCGTTGGTGCAACCGGAGCCGAAGTTGGCGATGGAGCAGTCGCAGGAGTTGGAGCCTGTGGAACTGGGGTTGGCGCGGCTGGGGCTGGTGGAGCAGCAGGAGTTGGAGTTGCCGGTGGAGCCGAGTCGCTCGGAGCAGTGGCGACATACGAGCCGATGTCTTCGTCCTCGGCGGCGATGACGCCGATCACCGTCGATACCGGTACTTCCTGGCCGACCGGCACCAGAATTTTGCGCAGAATCCCGTCGGCCTGCGCTTCGACTTCCATCGTCACCTTGTCGGTGGCGATTTCCAACAGGGCCTGGCCCTTTTGCACTTCCTGGCCTTCTTCTACCAACCAAGCGCTTATTGCGCCGCTTTCCATGGTCAGCCCCAATTTGGGCATGACGATCTCAGTAGCCATATCTCTCTCAGTCTGAAGGGATGCAAAACTCAGCCTTGTAAAATAATTGGCGAGAAAAGCTGGTCAATGCAGCACGCGTCTGTCGCGGGCTTTCGTTCCACCAAGTGACCGGCTATATTGACCTCCGGCCCACTGCAAACGCCCTTGCTTTTTTCTCCATCAAACGCGCGACGAGCAGACACCTTGACGGCAATCACCCGCGACTTTACAGCGACGACCTTTGTCGTCCACGAGGGAGCCACCCTCTTACTGTGGCACAAGAAAATGCAGGCTTGGCTGCCCCCGGGCGGGCACATCGACCCGGACGAACTGCCCGAAGAAGCCGCCCTCCGCGAGGTGCGCGAAGAAACCGGCCTGACCGTTGAATTGTTGGGCCGACAAGAGCAATGGGGACAGGTCGCCGTCCTGTACCAACCCGCGTGTATCCTCCTAGAGAACATCGAACCGGGCCATCAGCACATAGACCTGATTTATTTTAGCCGCGTGGTAAGGGGGCACGCCCGCGTCAATCCGCGCGAATCCACGCAATTGCGCTGGTGCGACCACGCCGCCTTGGGCGATGCGGCCATCGCCGAGGACATCCGCATCCTCGGACGCCGCGCCATTGCATCCATCGACGCAGGAGAAGTGGTAAACTATGGCTAGGACGGCCTTGATCTATCACCCCGACGTCTTGTTGCACGACACGGGCGAGGGGCATCCAGAGCGCCGCGCGCGTTTGGAATCCATTGTCCAACACCTAAAAGACCGCTCGCTTTGGGACGAGGTTCTGCATCTACAGCCGCAGTTAGCACCGCGCCATGCCCTCCTCAGAGCCCACTCTCCAGTCCACTTGGACCGAGTAGCGGCCCTCGCACAGGTCGAGCAGTCCGTCTATGTGAGCCAAGACACCGCATTCTCTCCAGACACGTACCGTGCCGCTCTCTTAGCGGCCGGAGCCCCCATAACTGCCATCGACGCCCTGCTCGCCGGCCACGCCGACCATGCCTTTTGCTGCATGCGGCCCCCAGGCCATCACGCCGAAGTCGAGCAAATCATGGGCTTTTGCTTCTTCAACAATGTGGCGGTCGCCGCTCACTACTTGCGGGCCGAATGCGGCTGCGACAAAGTGGCGATCATCGACTGGGACGTCCATCACGGCAACGGCACGCAGCACATCTTTGAGGAAGATGGCTCGGTATTTTTTAGCAGCATCCACCAATCTCCCCTCTATCCGGGCACTGGTGCAGCCAACGAGCGCGGGTTGGGAGCGGGCCGCGGCCAAACCCTGAACATCCCAGTCCCGGCTGGCAGCACCGACGCCGATTACCTCGGCCACTTCGCCGACACCATTATTCCAGCCATCGACCAGTTCCAACCAGACTTCATCCTCCTGTCGGCCGGTTTTGACGCCCATCGCAGCGATCCCCTAGGGCAGATCCTGCTCAGCGCAGAGGGCTATGGCCAGCTAACCGAGCTAGTGCTCCAGCTAGCTACCCGCCACTGCGAGGGACGCCTCGTCTCCCTGCTAGAGGGCGGATACGACTTAGAGGCGACTGCGGCTTCTGTAGCCGCTCACCTAAGCGCGCTGCTGGCAGCTTAAGAAAATTAGGAATTAGGAATTGAGAATTACGAATTACCCCCACCCCAATTCCTAATTCCTAATTCCTAATTCCTAATTCCTAATTCCTAATTCCTAATTCCTAATTCCTAATTCCTAATTCCTAAGGCTTGATAAATACGTAGATAGTGACTTGGTACTCGACTGAATTCCACGTCTCGACGTGCGTTTCCCGCCGCTGACTATAGCCTTGGGAGACGAGCCGCGCGACGAAGGCGGCGGCGTCCTTGCGCTGCGGATCCCCGAGGTAAAAGCGGCCGCCGGGCAGCAGCAGCTTGCGCAGGATGCGTTCGAGATAGCGGTGATTCTTCTTTTCGTAAATGATGTCCGACCCCACCAAGCACTCGCGCGGCTCTCCCACGGGATTGCGCCAGTCCAAATAGGCCACCCGATGGTTGTGCTGAACCCCATTGAGCCGGGCATTGTGAGCGGCAAATATCAGCGCGTCCTCGACAAAATCAGTCGCTTCGACGTGCCAACCGAGCCTAGCTAAGGCAATGCCTACCAATCCCAAACCGCAGCCTAATTCACAGACCCAACCTCTGGGGATTGGCTCTTTGGCATGGCAAAACCACTGGGCCATAGCCAACGCCGTCGGCCATAGCTCAGCCCAGTAGGGAAAGCGCTCTACCCGCTGAAGCCGCCCCTCGCGCTCGATCATGCGGTCCACCAAGGCATCTACATCGCCGACTGCCGTCATCTGCAACTCGCAGCCGGTTGCCAAGGTGCGGCGCACCTGTCGAGTGTCGTATTTGCTCAGGGTGCGGCGAATCTGCCGGTCGCCATAGCGCTTCACGGCTTCTGGTGTCGCCTTTAATCCGCTACGGTCCATCCCTGTATCCTTTCCGATACACTCCAGCGCCTCATATCCCCTTCCTTCCCTCTGAGCCGCCGCCTTGGCACGATTCTTGCCCGTTGCAGGTCCACCTTACCCGCAACCCAAGGCATGGCTCATGGCCGAATTCGACACGATTTCCAAACATCTCATCTACACCTATCCCCACGACTTCGTCCGCTTCGCCCTCCAACACGACGACATCGAAGTCCTCGGCGTCGTTGACACCGAGCAACCCACCGTCGAAGCCCACCGCACCGACAGCCTGATCCACGTGCAAGTCGGCGGCGAAGAGGCGTTGGTTCATCACGAATTTCAAACTACAGACAGCAAACCGCCGATGCCGTACCGCATGGCCGGCTATATCGGGCGCGGCATCCAGCGACACCGCCTACCGATCTACTCCATCGTCATCTATCTGCGTCCCGACGCCGGCCGCACCGATCCGGGGTATTACCTCCAAGAGCGGCACGGCTTCCGCGTGTTGGTGCAATACAGGGTGATTCGGCTGATAGAAATAGACGGTCAACGCATTCTAGACAAGGGGCATCCGGGCTTGCTGCCGTTTGCACCATTGATGCAGCCGCCAGCAGGTGTGGATGCCGAGGCATGGTTGCGTCAGTGTGTCCACCGGGTGCAGCAGGTGCCGATGGACGAGCCCCTCAAGGCCAATTATCTGGCCGATATTGCCTTTTTGAGCGGTTTGGTGTATAAATCAGAAACCATCATGACCATCATTGCGGAGGAGACCATGTACGAATCGTCAGTAGTGCAGTATTTTACGGAAAAGGGTATTGAGCAAGGCATCAAGCGAGGAAGCCGAGAACGCGCCGTTGAATATCTGCTCGACGTGCTAGAAATTCGCTTTGGGCTAGCTGCGTCGGATCCGTTGGCCGCCCGCCTTGAGGCCATCGACGATGTGCAGCGCCTCAAGCAGTTGTTTCGGGCGGCCATACAGGTACCCACCCTCAAAGCCTTTAGAGACCTGTTAGATACCGCCGAGTAGAGGTAGTGCGTAACATAAGTACTTATTTGCTCCTCGAATGGCATCGGCGGTGCGCTTATTTCTTGCCACCATGACGGCGCAACAAATCGGCCATCTCGGTATGGCCTTCTGATATGGCAATACGCAATGCCGCGTTGGCATCCGCCCCATGCGTCAGCAAAAATATCCGCCCCATGTGTAAGCAAAAGACTCGCTATCTCTAAAGTATTGTTCGACGCTGCCGAGTGTAGAGCCGTTTGGCCATGTTGATCCTTCGCATTGATATCCGCCCCATGTGTAAGCAAAAGACCTGCTACCTTTAAAGAATTGTTACTCACCGTCCAGTGCAGGGCTGTCCGGCCACCCAAAACGTCGCCCGCCGTCTTTGCGTTGACATCCGCCCCATGTGTAAGCAAGAGACTCGCTACCTCTAAAGAATTTTTGAACGCTGCCCAGTGCAGAGCCATCATGCCATGTTGGTCCCTTGCGTTGACATCCGCCCCATGCGTCACCAAAATGCCTGCTACCTCTATCTCTAAAGCATTGTTCGACGCCGTCCAGTGCAGGGCCGTCATGCCATGTTGGTCCCTTGCGTTGACATTAAATCCACACGACTCGCGCAACGGACGCATGGCCTTCGCACTGCCCGTTAAATTGAAGGTGGCATCTATCGGATTCTCTCCCGACGGAGTAAGCCTCATAAACAGTTTTTGGGCGCGTTCTATCTTAAGTGCAATACGGTTTAGTTAAGCCAAAAAAGCGATGACTCCCCGGACCTTTTTGGCCATCTTTGAGGATTATCCGATCACTCAAAGCTCAAGGAGCCATCGCATGCCTTTCAACCTACGACTGCTGACGACCGATGCCAAGCTGTCGGATCAATCGCTCTTAGCTGTACTGGAACAGGTCCTGCCTTATGTTCGGGTGGAAACGATCGTGGCCACGCACCGATTGGCCCGTCAACGGCGGCGTAAATTGAGTGCGGAACTGGGTTTGTTGCTAGTGGTGGCGATGAATTTATGGGCGTGCCATTCGCTTTCTCAGGTTTTGTTCAAACTGCTGCGGGGCTTTCGGTTCATCTGGCCGGTCGGCTTGGCTGCACCGGCCAGCAAAGGCGCTTTGAGTCACTTACGCGACCACTTGGGAGCCCCACCGGTCGTCGACCTGTTTCATCAAGTCTGCACGCCGATGACGTCGCCGCAGACGCCGGGGGCGTTTGCCTATGGGCTGCGGCTAATGGCGTTGGATAGCACCCTTGAAGAGGTCGCCGATACCCCGGCCAATGTGCGCGTGTTTGGCCGGTATGTGGGAGGACGCGGGCAGAGTGCCTTTGCCTTGGTGCGCGGAGTCTATCTGATGGAAGTGGGCAGTCATGGCGTCGTAGATGCCGGCTTTTGGCCGCATGCGGTCAGTGAACACTTCGGAGCGCACCGCCTGCTGCGCTCGGTGCGGGCGGACATGTTGGTGCTGTGGGATCGCGGCTTGCATAGCTTTGATCTGGTGCATAGGGTGCGGCAACGCCACGCCCATTTCCTCTCGCGGGTGTCGAATCGGCTCCAACTCAAGCCGGTGCAGTCGTTGGCCGATGGCTCGTATCGGGCGTGGCTGCGACCGTCGGATGCCCAGCGCCGACGGAGCGGCCAACGGATCGCGGTGCGGGTGATTGACTATACGCTCACCGACCCGAATCGGCCCGGCTATGGGCAACCCCATCGGGTGATCACCTCGTTGTTGGATGAACAGCAAGCCCCGGCCCCCTCGTTGATTGCCACGTATCATCAACGCTGGGAAATCGAATCGGCGATAGACGAAATGGATACCCATCAACGGCGCGCGGGCACCCCGCTGCGCAGCAAAAAACCAGTGGGGGTCATCCAAGAGTTATACGGCCTGTTGATCGCCCATTATGCCGTGCGCAAAGTCATGGCTGACGCCGCCCAGCAGGAGACGATGGACCCGGATCGGTTAAGTTTCACCCAAGCCTTACACCTGATCTGTGAGGCCGTCCCCGAATTCCAAATGACGGATCCCCAGCAGCATGAGGCGTTGTATCAACGGCTGTTGGCCGACATCCGGCACTATCGCTTGCCGCCACGCGACCGGCGCTCCAATCCCCGCGTGGTCAAACGAAAAATGTCTAAGTTTCCCCGAAAACGACGACAACATCAACAAAAGCCGCAGCCCAAAAAGCCCTTTCAAGAAGCTATCGTCATCCTTAACTAAACCGTATTGATCTTAAGTGCCCAAAAGGCACTGTGCGGAGCAAAAATCGCCTTTCGATCCGTGGACAATCCCCAATCATCTTTTTGTGCAGGATGTTGGTCAAAACGAGACAAAATCTCAATGTCGTCCTCAAAGCTCAAGCGCGAATCAAAGTGAACCAGGACATCTATTTTACTCTCCGTACAGTGAACTATAAGTGTTGGGTGGGCACCAGCTACATAACCCTCACCCTCCGCCTCCAATCGCATATATACATTCCGCGAGTCGTCAATCGGAGATACCTCCTGAGTCACGTTCCAGCGGCCCGTACCAGAAGATGGTAGGGTTGGAAGCACTACGCCCTCCGCCACTGCACGGGCCAACTCGTCAAAACAGGCGAGACGCTCGTCAGCCTCAGCCTGCGCCCGACAATAGGCCAACACCTCTTCGATAGTAGCCGCTTCTACAGGAGTTTGGAAGGCAAAAAGCAAACAACTCATGTAAATAGAGTGAATTGAGTTCTTCACTGACGTTACGCGGCCCCCTACTCAGCGGCGTCCAACAGGTCCCTAAAGGCTTCAAGGTTGGGCACCTGTATGGCGGCGCGATGCAACTGCTTGAGGCGCTGCACATCGTCAAGGGCTTCAATGCGGCCGACCAACTGTTGAGCTTCGCTTGGATCAAACCGAAGCTCCAACACGTCGAGGATACTTTCTTGGAGTCCTTGCTCAATGCCCTGTTGGGTAAGGTATTGGGCAAAGGATGATTCGCGTATCAGGTCCATGATACCCTCCTGTAAAATAATATCAGAAATGGTTGCCGACGCATATACCAATCCACTCAGAAGCGACATGCCAGCGAGAAGGTTAGCTTGGGCAGACCGATCCTCCATCGACCGCTCACGAGCCGTGTGAATACACTGACGTAACCACACTTCAGCGGCCACCGCCTCGGGCGGCTTCATCAACGGCGCGAACGCCATCAGCCCTAGATGCCCGGCATCGAGGATGCGTTGACCATCCAATTCACTCAGCCGAATCACCTTGTACTTGATAAAAACCTGATGATCGGGATGCGCTTGGAGATACTGCCCCGGATCGGTCTGTCCTGCATCGGGTCGTAGGTAGAGGACGCTGGAATAAACCGGTACGCCGTGATGCTCAATAGCACGTCCGATATAGCCGGCCATGCGCCGCGGCATCGGCGGATGGGTGCTATCGGTGGTTTGAAATTCGTTGTGAACCAAAACCACCTCGTCGTCTAAACGCACGCGGAGGAGACTGTCCGTATGGTGTACTTCGACCGTGGGTTGCTCCGTGTTGAGCACTTCAAGCACGTCAACATCCTCGCGGCCGAGGCTAAAGTGGGCGAACTGGTCGGGATAGGTCTGAATCAGATATTTGGAAATCGTATCAAACTCTGCCATATGGGATGCCTTGGCCTTGATGAATGGCGAGTCGGTTCCATTGGTAGGCAAACTGCGTAATATCAGTGCCTCACTTTTTCTTACTTCTTTTCTTTCTTAACGACCATTATCCTCTGCTTAACCTCGGCGATGCGCTCTTCATTCATGGCGACAGTGTGATTGTCCTCTGCGGAGAAACTGCCCTGCGGATAGTACGACTGTCCGTACATAGGGTACGCCTCGCTGCGCAGATGGGCTAAAGTGTGATGACCTGCGCGCCGCTTGCGAATGTGCCGCAAGGCCCCGATATCGACTTCGGAGACGACGATTTTTTCCCCTGTCCCCGGATCGGCTTGGGCGAGGATGCGGCCGTCGAAATCGACCACCATCGAGCCACCCGGCCAAGAAAAGGGCGGATAGTGACTTAGCTCGGCTCCTTGGTTGGCGGCGAGCACATACGCTGTATTTTCCAAGGCCCGACAGCGATTGACCGTCGTCCACCAATCCATCGGCGGCGTCGCACCCCAAGGGTCCATATAGGCTGAGACGCGAACGAGGATTTCAGCGCCGTTGGCCGTGAGCTGGCGCAACGGCTCGGGAAAGAGCCAGTCGTAGCAAATCGCCGCGCCAATGCAGCCGATGGGCGTCTGGGCCACCGGGAACAATTCGTCTTCGTAGCCGGCCAAGTCGTGGGGGCTGGCGTGGACTTCCCAAGGAATCCAAGGGTTGACCTTGCGGTACTTGTACCACAGCCCTTCTGGCCCGAGCAGGCAGGTGGTGTTGAACACCTTGCCCGGCCATTGGGGATCCTCTTCGAGAAAAGTGGCCGTTTGGATGTACACGCCCAATTCGCGGGCTTTGTCCTCCAAGCGGGCCGTGTGCTCGTTGGGAACGGGAACGGCCAATTTGGCCAGCAAGCTCTTGGCGGTGGGATAGATCGGCGCGGCGTGGCCAAATTCGGGAAAGGCCAGCAGCTTGACGTCCATAAACGGCCCGTAGCCTTCAACGGCCATATCGACCATTTCGACCATGCGAGCGGTATTGCGGGCCATTTCAGCGCGGTCGGTGGGATTGGGTTGGTCAACCTGACAGGCGGCCACCCCGTAGCGCAGTTCATCCTCCATGAGTTTTTCTCTTCGTCTTCCACACTTTGGGCGTTCCGCGCCGCTGCTCGATCAACTCGGCGACGACGCTGACCGCGATTTCGGCCGGGGTATCCGCGCCGATGTTGGCCCCAATCGGCGCAAAGACGGTGTCCAAGCGCTGCGGGTCCCCGCCGCGCTCGGCGATCCGCCGCCACAAAATGAGCTTCTTGCGCTCGCTGCCCAGCATTCCGATGTAGCGCGCTGGCGTCTTGATCGCCGCTTCGACGACGATTTCGTCGTGCTGATGGCCGCGAGTGGCCGCGATGATGTAGGACTGGTCGTCGATGGGCAAATCGGCGAACACCTCCTCCATGCCAGCGACCAAGCACTCGTCGGCCTGCGGATGTCTCTCGGGATTGGCAAACGCCGGGCGGTCGTCAATGAGGACGACGCGGAAGCCCACGTTTTTGGCCAGCGCACAAATCTGTCCGCCTACATGCCCGCCGCCGAAGACGTAGAGTACAGGCTCGGGCAAGAACGGCTCGATAAATACCTCCGAGGTCTCTCCCGGCTTGGCACTCGGGTCCAGCGCGCAGACTAGGCCGCGCTCGCGCTCAAGCACTGCGGGCAAGTGCTCCTCCACCTGTAGGTCGGCTTCGGACGTGCCCAACGAGCCGTAGGTGCTGCCGTCAGCCCCTAGCCACAGTCGCCCTTCCCCGCTAGCGTCAAAACGGCGCTTGAGCAGGGTCGCCAGCGCGCAACCACTGCGCGCCTGACGCGCCGCCAGTACTCGGCTATAGAAGTCGGCTCCCTCGTCCGGCTCAATGACTTCGGTGTAAATCCGCACGCTGCCGCCGCAATTTAAGCCGCTTTCCCCGGCTTGTTTTTCCGTCATGGTGTAGCGCAGGAGCTGGTTTTCTCCGGTCGCCAGCGCAATGCGACCGGCGCTCAAGACCTCGGCTTCGAGGCATCCACCACCGATGGTGCCGACGACGTCCCCTTCCTCGGCGACGATCATTTTGGCCCGTCCGCTCATCGGGATCGATCCGGTACTCCACACGAGCGAGGCCAAAGCCATGCGCTCGCCTTGCTCCTTGCGCCGGACAATTTCAGTGAGAATATCGTCCATAATTTACTCTGGCCATTGTTCCAGTTCGCGCTGGTAGTCGGCTGGCGTGTCCATGTCAGTCAGTATAGCGTCCTCTGCCACAGGCAACTCGTACGTATCCTCGGGATGACCCCGCGTCACCGCATTCAATCCCACGTCTAGCGGCAGCCCCAAAATTTCCGCCCGGTAGGCATTGCGAATCAATACGGGATGCCCTCTTTTTCCGTTGGCTATGGGTATGATGATACCCCCGTCCACCTGTGTTCTCGCCTGCAAAACCTGCTCTACTACGGCCCCACTCAGCCGGGGTTGATCGCCTAGGCAAATCAAGTAATCGGATTCTATATCCACCGCTCGCACAGCGCATTGCACGGAAGAGAGCATACCTGTTTGATAGTCGGCATTGACTACCCAACGAACCGGATAAGCGGCCAACACTGGGACAATCTCCTCGGCGCGGTGGCCAAGTACGACCACCACCTCATCCAACCGCCGCCCCACGACCTCGGCGATCCACTCAATGGCCGCCCGTCCCCCCAAGGGCAATAGCTGTTTGAGCTGTCCCATGCGGGTGGACATGCCCGCCGCCAAAATGATGCCGACCACCCGGCCAGTCTCATCTGTTCGCATCTATTTCAATCTACGCCCACAGGCAAATCGCGCCAGTGCTCACGCCCCCAACCGGCGACCGGCGAGAACGCCGCTGGCCCAAGCCCATTGGAAGTTAAATCCCCCCAAGTCGGCGTGAACGTCAACCATCTCGCCGGCAAAGTACAGGCCGGGCACCAAAAAGGATTCGAGCGTGTCGGGATTGATGTCCTCGGTGCGCACGCCCCCGATCGTCACTTCGGCGTAGTCAAAGGGCCTCGGCCCGCTGACCGCAATCGGCCAATTCGTCAAGCGCTGGGCAAGCTGCCAGCGCACGCCCTTGCCGAGCTGATCGACCCGCTGGGCCGCGTCAAAACCCAAATGATCCAAGAGGGGCCGCACCAATTTGCTGGAAAGCAGGCCAGCGAAACTCAGCTCCAGCGAGCGATGGGGATGGCGCTGCCAGCGCTCTTTGAGCAATTGGCTGATCGCTTCCGGGCTGCGACCGGGGAAGAAGTTGACCCGGAGCATAGTGCGCTTCGTCCCCAACTCGGGCACTAAGCGAGCGCTGAGATTTAATATGGCAAACCCAGAGACCCCATATTTTGTAAAGAGCAAGTCGTCTGTATCAACGGCCTCTCGCCCTCCTTTGAGCGCGACGCGCACTTCGGCCCGGATCTTAAGCCCCTGCATGCGGGCGACGTATTTTTCCGGGCTGATTAGCGGCACTAACCCAGGCTTGAGGTCGGTGAGCCGGTGCCCCATGCCCACGGCCAAATCCATGCCTGAGCGGTCGGCTCCCAAGCGGGCGAGGCTGACGCCGCCGCTGGCCATTATTACACGCCCGCCGGTATAGTGCTGTCCCTCGGCATCGCGCACCGCAAAGCGAGATGAGTCAGGGACGCGGCTCATACCCACCACCTTGGCATTGGTTTCGACGCGGACGCCTAGGTAGCGCATGCGGTCCGCGAGCAAATCGACGACCGACTGCGCTTGATCCGACACGGGGAAGAGGCGCTGTCGCTTCTCTTCGCGGAACTCGATCCCTAGATCGGTAAAAAACGCCAGGGTTTCCTCCAAGCGAAATTGGTCTAGCGCGCTGCGGACAAAGCGCGGATGTGTACCGTGGTAGTGCCTGAGATCGTCCGCCGCCCTATTCGTCAGGTTGCAGCGCCCATTGCCCGAAATCAATATCTTCCGCCCCAATTTTCCGCTGCCTTCAAGCAGGGTGACCCGCTCGCCCCACTCGGCGGCAACAATGGCCGCTAACATCCCAGCGGCACCACCTCCGACCACTATGCAATCCCTTGATTTCAAGCCGGTTCCCACATAACTAAAGTTATTATAAAAACAATAAGATAGAGCTATTTTACTTCTCGGTCAAACTAGGTGCCGTCAGCTTGACACGACCTCGTTTATTCTCTATGTTGTTTAATTCTAAAAAATTAAGAACGCGCTGAGTCAGGATATCCCATGGCAGACCTCACAGGGGTGGTGGCGGCTTCGGACGAGCAACAGCCCGCATCCGCTAGCCAAAGCCAACCCTCGATCTTTCCCTCGCTCCAAGAAGAAGTCGAAACCTCGATCCGCAAAGAGGGTATTTCCTTTGTTTTTGAGAGTCGTTCCGTCTCTGCCGTCGTCCAATTTATCTACACGCCAATAGATGGAACCTTCGCCGATATCGAGCTAGAAGTCAACAACGGAGACCCGATCACACCGGGCGAAGACGGCGGGATTGCCGTGGAAATGGGTGGCTCGGTCTGGCCAGCTAATAGCGAAGAAGTAGAGCGGCACTTCATCTCCTGCGAGCAAGTCGGCGATTGCGTCGAAGCCCGCTGGCAGTGGAAGTTAGGGGAGGAACAAGCCAACTTCCTCTACCGGTTCCGCATCAGCGGCAAGTCTCTCGTCGTGGAAATAGAAGGCGGGCACGGCAAGGGTACCGGCCTCTCGCTCGGCCGGGTCACCGGAGCTTTGCACCCGCGCCTGATTGCCATTCCCTATTTCAACTTCGGCGATAATTACCCGCGTATCCTTTGCACCGCAGGCTATTTCTTGTCTAGCTTCGTGGATTGGCACTACTCGCGAGCTTCCACTTTGTATGCCCCTTCCGAAGCAGAATCTCAGCGCTTGCTCCAACTCAACGGCGGCTGTAGCTACGCCAGCCAAAGCGACGGCAAGCGCAGCGACTTTCAGGAACGCTGGCTCATAACGGTCTCCACCCAATACGAGGAAGTCCTTCCGGCCTTTTCCTCGACCGAGGCCGAGTCAGGTGAAACGCTAGCGGATTGGGTCTGGTATAACGTTCCTTATATCGACGCATCCCAAGAGAGCTACGTCGAGTTATACGAAAGCATGCGCCAGCTCAAGCTGATAGGCATCGATCACTTGCTAATCAACCACCCCAGCGAAACTTGGCACGACGGCGACGGCGACGCCACGCTCGCGGTGGAAGGAGCCGAGGCCAAAGGCGGTGAAGACGCCCTCGACGAGTACCTTGAGGCCCTGTCCGACTTGGGCTACAAAACCAGCCTCCAAGTCAACTATCGCCACATCGCCCCTACCAGTTCCTGCTGGCAGCCCGAATTGGCGGCCCAACTAGCCGACGGCAGCCCAACTCCGACCGGACCTGGGTTCTATCTGCTCAAGCCGTCCGAAGCGCTAGCGCGCGCACCCGAACACGCGCGCACCATTATCGACAAGTACCCCTGCGACGCCCTGTACGTAAGCGAACACGCCGAAGTCCCGCCTTGGGAATTCAACGACTTCAGCGACGGCGCGGCAGCAATCAGCCACTTGGCGAGTAGCTGTTCTCTGCAACAGAGCATCCTCCGCTCTCAAGCCCAAGCTGGCTTGGCCATCGGGAACGGCGGCAATCACTGGCTCTACGCCGGCGTCCTGACCGGCTACCTCGCTCGCATGGTCGGGAACGATCCCAGCCGCATTCCGCCGCTGGTGGACTTCGACCTGCAAAATCTTCATCCCATTGAAACCGATGCGGGTCTGGGGACCATCGATCAGTACTTTGCTGGGCAGATCCCCCAAGGCGAGAAACACAGTCGCAGCACCTATCTCGACCGCTATCTCGCCGCGACCGCGGCCTTTGGCCACGCTTGTCTGCTCCCCGACCAGTTGGAGTGGGGCATCGCCTCTGCGGTCAAGTCCTATTACATGCTGCGCGAACTGCAAAAGCACTACCTCCGCGTCCCTGTTCGCTCCATCGCCTATTGCCATAACGACCAGTTTCTGGAGACTAACGATGCACTGCTTTCCGGCGCGTTTGCCCAAGGACAGGTGCGGGTGACGTACGACAATGGCCTCGAAGTCTATGCCAACCTCGGTTGGGAGCAGCCTTGGACCGTCCACCAGAGCGATGTGGCTTACCACATTCCCCCAGGCTCGTTTTGCGCCTGGCAGGACTCATCGCTGCTGGTCTATTCAGCCGACGCCGGCTTAGGGCACATAGACTACGCCTCTTGCGCGGACTATTTGTTCGTCGATACCCGAGGGCAACGGGGGCAATTTGGCCCCGTAGAACTCGACGGCGCAGTCGCCATTAAAGAGCGCAAATGGGAAATTGACGTCGTGCCCTTTGGGTGCCAAACCGATATAGTAATCGACATGGGCCAGTACTGGCCAGATCGCAAACTACCTCCGTTGCGCCTGTTGGCCTTCAAGTCCGATGACGAGGATCCCGACGTCTATCGGGCCGATATGGAAGGAGACCGCGTCCGCTTCAAACCGCTGGAGGACGTAGTTACCTATCGCATCGCCTTGCCCGAATGGATGGTCGAACCGGGTCGCTAGCGCTTTGTCCGATTCAGCCGCCCCCTTTCTCCAAGCCTGTCGGGGCCAAGCGCCGGCAACGCCTCCCATCTGGATCATGCGTCAAGCTGGCCGTATCCTCAAGCCGTACCGAGAGCTGCGCCAGCGGCACGGTTGCTTGCTCAAACTTTTCCAAACCCCCGAACTTGCCGCCGAAATTACCCTCATGCCGGTCGATATGCTCGGGGTCGATGCGGCTATTCTCTTTACCGACTTAGTGACGCCCCTAGAGGCGCTCGGCTGCGAGCTAACCTACGCACCCGGCCCTGTCTTCGCCCGCCCGATTCGCTCGGTCTCCGACATCGATGGCCTCCGTAACCCCATCCCCGAAGACGACCTCGCCTACGTCTTAGAAACTGCGCGACTGGCACGCAATGCCCTGCCTCCCGCGGTCCCGCTCATCGGGTATGCCGGCGGGCCTTTTACCTTAGCCACTTGGCTAGTGGAAGGGAGCCATGCCAAGGACTTTCCTGCCTTTCGCCGCATGATCCACAGCAACCCCACCCTCGCCCATCGGCTGCTCGATTTGCTCACCGACCTTGCCAGCCGATTCTTGCGCGCCCAGATCGAAGCCGGTGCCCAAGCTGTCCAGATTTTCGACACTTCCATCGGCTTGTTGTCTCCGGCGCAGTTCAACGAATTCGCTCTGCCCTATGTGCGGCGAGTTTGCCGCAGCCTCGCCGCGCTGAATGCTCCGGTCATTTACTTCCCGCTTGCCGGGGCGCAAAATTTGTCCAGCTTTGGCCGCGTCGGTGCCCACGTCCTAAGCCTCGATTGGCGAATCGATCTCGATGCGGCTTATGGATTGTTCGGAGATACTATGCCTTTACAAGGCAATCTAGATCCCTGCGCCCTCTACGGCTCAGAGGCGAGCATTGCCAAGGCCGCTCAGCACATTCTAAAGCAAGGTCGGGGCCGTCCCCACATCTTCAACTTGGGGCACGGCGTCTATCCAGACACGCCCTATGAAAAGGTCAAATTGCTAGTGGATGTGGTCCACCAATTCGCGCAAACTTGAAGGGGTACGGCGAATGGAACACATGGAAGGCAAGGAAAAAGGCACGAAGCGCCGACACACTTTTTTCTGTATCAACAAAGAGCGGCACACCGCTTCGTCCAAGGTCATCGACGCCCAGCGCAAGGAGATTAATGTCTTTGGTCGGCAGGTGCGCGGCTGGATCGTGACCACCGAAGAGCCGGTTATCGACAAGGACATCTCCCTCGACGAATCAACGCACGGAGCAATGCCCTACCGCGACCCGGAATAATGGCACTAGCCCTAGCGCCCCCAAGAGAATTTGTTTTCCAACCAAGTGCCGATTTCTCGCGGTGGGTCGTTCCATTTCTCACTTGGGCCGAGAAATTGCCCGCGAATATCTTGGCGGGGGTCAAAGTTCGACCACAAATTCGGGAACTCGTCGCGGAGCAATGTTTCTACTTGGTCACTTATGCCCTGCGCGTGGTAGGAAATAACCTCGTCGGCTTCGCTCTTGTCCAAGTCTTCGGTCAAATGCTCGGCCATCCCGCTACTGGCGACAAAGGTAAATTCAATCGCCGAGTCTTCGGTCAGCTTTAGGTTGATGCGGTAGGCCGGATAGCTCAGTTTTAACCCCAATACGGACAGTTGTAACTGCAACCACTCGGCTTCGGTGACCTCGCGCGTGCTGTTCAGGGTGGCCCAGTCCAGTTCAGCTCTAACCGCTAGAGGACTCAACAGGACCAATGCGAGGAGCGAACATATCGCCGTGCGGCTCAACGACATAGCACAACCGCCTTTCAAAAAACTGGAGCTAGCCCGACGGCCAACTCGCTCAAGCTACGGAGGAAAAATTCTCTTCGATAAAACGGACGATGTACCTAAACGAGACCAAGCCAACCGGGCGGTCGTCATCGTCCAATAGCGGCACGTGACGGAAGCCGTGGATGCTCATCAAATGTAGGGCGTGCTGCACGGCCGCATCGGCCTTGAGCGCAGTGGGCCGCGGTGTCATTAGGCTCTCGACTGCGATCTGTTCCAAATCGGTGATCAGACCCGCCACCCGGTAGAGGATGTCGCGCTCGGTAAATATGCCGATTAACTGCCCGCTCTCGCTGGTTATTAACACGCAACCAACGTGCCGCTCCTTGAGCAAGGAGATGACCTTGGCCAACGAGATGGTCGGCGACACGCAGACCATCTCCTGCGGATTGAGCGCGGAAAGCGGTTCGGTGAAAATTTCCTTGTACTCCCTGCTTCCCCAATCTTGGTACGCTTCACTCAGGCTCTGGCCGCACTCTTGGCAGAGGTCAACTCCAGAGATATTGTCGTGCGAACACGAAGGGCAAATCAATGGCTCTTCTCCTATTCGACGACCCAAGTGTCGCCCGCGCTAAACAGCGTCGCGAGGTCGCCGGTGCCCCGTTGTTGGGTCGTCGCATCGATTTGGTCGAGTAGCAACTCGGTGTAGCTTGGCCTGTCGAGCGCGCGCAGTACGCCAAAGGGCAGCGGCATCGACGGGTATTCCATTCGGCTGAGCATATAGGCGTAGCTGGCGTTTTCGCGCCCTTCGCGATGCACGACCAGCTCGTCTGAGGCCACGTCGCTGAGTGCGACGACCTCGGGCTCGGTGCCGTTCATGCGGATGCCCCGGTCCCGGTCTTTCCCAAAGATGAGGGGCTCGCCTTCCTCTAAGAACACGATGTTGTCGTCGCGCACATCTGAATCCGTGGTGTGCTCCCAAGCCGTGGGGTTGAGCACGACGCAATTTTGATAGATCTCGACAAAAGCGGCCCCCTTGTGTTCGGCCGCTCGCTTGAGCACGTAGCTCAGATGCTTGGTATTGGTGTCCTGCGAGCGGGCGACAAAGGTCGCCTCAGCACTCAGCGCCACGGATATGGGGTTGAGCGGATAGTCAATTGACCCCATGGGGGTGGACGTGGTGCGGTGCCCTAGCAGCGAAGTCGGCGAGTACTGGCCCTTGGTAAGCCCGTAGATGCGGTTGTTGAACAGAATAATTTTCAGATCGACATTGCGCCGCAGGCTGTGCAAGAGGTGATTGCCACCAATCGAGAGCCCGTCGCCATCGCCGGTGATGACCCAGACGCTCAAATCCGGGTTGGCCGTCTTAATGCCCGTGGCGATCGTGGGAGCGCGCCCGTGGATCGAGTGAATGCCGTACGTATTCATGTAGTAGGGAAAGCGGCTAGAGCAGCCGATCCCAGAGACGAACACGATATCTTCCCGTGCGATCCCCACTTCGGGTAGCATCTTTTGCATTTGCGCCAAAATCGCATAGTCGCCGCACCCGGGGCACCAACGAACTTCCTGATCAGAAACGAAATCCTTGCGGCTTAACCCAGCCTCTACAACTGCTTCGGCCATCTCGATCTCCCTACTTTAGCTTAGCACTTGGCGAATTTTGTTGGCCACTTCCCGAATTTGGAAGGGGCATCCCTGGACCTTGTTCAGCTTGATGACGCGCACGGGAAAGTGCGCCTGGACCAACATAGCCAATTGGCCCAAGTTTAGCTCGGGTACCAACACTTGCTTGTAACGGCCAAGCACGTTGCCTAGGTTGCGGGGAAATGGGTTTAAGTAGCGCAAGTGCGCGTAGGCCACGTCGAGGCCCTCGTCCCGCACTTGCTCAACCGCGGCGCGAATGGCACCGTACGTCCCTCCCCAGCCCAAGACCAGCAAATCCCCCTGCTCAGGACCGGTCACTTCCAACTCGGGAATAAAATCGGCAATGCCGCGGACTTTGTCGGCGCGGACGCGGACGATGCGCTCGTGGTCTTCGGGCGCGTAGGATACATTGCCCGTCACATCCTGCTTGCCCAAACCGCCAATCCGGTGCTCCATCCCCGGCGTCCCCGGCAAGACCCAAGGCCGGGCCAAGGTCTGCGGGTCTCGCATGTAGGGTTGGTAGCCGTCGGGATCGGTATACGGCTCGGCATCAATGGCCGCGATAGAATCCGGGTCTGGTATTTTCCACGGCTCGGAGTTGTTGGCCACGTACCCGTCGGACAGGAGAAAAACCGGCGTCATATAGCGAACGGCAACGCGGAATGCCTCGATGACCATGTCGAAGCATTCGCTTGGGGTCGCCGGAGCAATGACCGGAATCGGGCTTTCGCCGTTGCGTCCGTAGAGTACCTCCAGCAAATCGGCCTGTTCGGTCTTGGTCGGCAAGCCCGTGCTAGGACCGCCGCGCTGGACGTCAATGACCACCAACGGCAACTCCATAACTACGGCTAAATTGATCCCCTCGCTCTTGAGCGCGATGCCCGGGCCACTGCTGGCGGTAGCGGCAAGGCTGCCGGCAAAGGCCGCGCCAATCACCGAACCCATAGCTGAGATCTCGTCTTCGGCCTGGAACGTCCGCACGTCGAAGTTCTTCAGCCCGGACAAACCTTCTAGGATAGTGCTGGCCGGCGTGATGGGATACGAGCCGTAAAAGAGCGATTTGTCAGCTTTTTGCGCGGCCGTGACCAACCCCAAGACAAGCGCGTCGTTGCCCGTGATCCGCTTGTACACTCCCGGCTCGACAATCTCTCGCTTCGGTACCGAAATCTGCGTCTGAAAGGTCTCGGCCGTTTCGCCGTAGTAGTAGCCCGCTTTCAAGGCCCTCGTATTGGCCTCAACGACCTCGGGCCGGCCGGCGAACTTGGTCTCGTAAAATTTGAGCGTGTAGTCGAGCGGGCGGTCGAACATCCAGAACACCAAGCCCAAGACAAAGGCATTCTTGCACATGTCCTTCGCTTGGTTGCTCATGCCCTCAATGTCGGCGAGGGCATTGCGAGTCAGCGTGGTCAAGGGGACCGGATGCACGTCGTAGCCGCTGAGGCTGTCGTCTTCGAGCGGGTTTGTCTCGTACCCAGCCTTGCGGAGGCCATTGCGGTTGAACGGATCCGTATTGACGATGATGGTCCCGCCCGGCTCGAGATCGGACAAATTGGCCTTGAGCGCGGCCGGATTCATCGCCACCAGTACCTGGGGCGAATCGCCCGCGGTGTAGAGATCGTTGGCGGCAAAATTGACTTGATAGCCGCTCAAGCCGGGAATGGTTCCGGCCGGAGCGCGAATTTCGGCGGGAATATCTGGAAAGGTACTGACGTCGTTGCCCACCACGGCTGAAGTATTGGTAAACTGCCCGCCGGTTAGCTGCATCCCATCGCCCGAATCGCCGGAAAATGAGATGACTACAGATTGGCGCTCTTCTTGCGAGTATTCTCGCTTACTTGTAGGTGCCGATGGGGCCACGATTTCGACCATGCACACGACCTCCTTAAAAAGAAAAAAATCTCAATCCGCAGCGCATGCTCAAGCTCCCTCTTTGGTGTGAGCGATGCGCTCGGGATCGGGCGGCAAATTGTAAATATCTTCGGGAAACTGATCGGTGAGAAAGCGGATGACCTCGTGTTGGGGCAAATTGCCCTTTATGCGGCCGTCTTCATCCACAATCGGCACGTTGCGATAGTCACCAGCGTTCATCAGCCGCAGGGCGCTACTGATCGGCTGTTGGGCATCCAAGCTGTGCGGATCGCGGGTCATCAACTCGGCCACTGGCCGCGTCCACGTCGCCGGCTGGTCGGCCACCTTGGTGAGCACATCGCGCTCGGTAAAAACCCCCACCAAGCGACCGTCCTCTTCCACCAGCACGGCGCTAACGTGTTGGTGGCGCATTTTCTTGAGTACGTCAAGCACCGACTCCTGCGGCTCGCACAGGGCATACCCGTCCAAGTCCAGATGGCCGATGACTTCTTCTTGTAACTTCTGCACGACCTTCATTAGAAAGCCCCTTTCTCGGGGCCTAGATACCGCATTATTCACCTCGTTTATTCAATTATCTATATCAAAATTAAGATAGATAGGAGCGATATATCCCGCAAGGTAATATGTCGCAACGAGGTTACGATCTTTACTGCGCCAAATCCACCACCCAATCCGCAGCCGCCCGCACCATCGGATGCTGGTCGGCGACAACGACCGTGGTCCCCCGCTCCACTAACTTCCGCAAGACCCCAACCATTGCGCGTACATCTTCTGGGTGATCACCACTGGCCGGGTCGTCAATCAGCACCCAAGTGCGCCGAGAGGCCCGCGTCGATTCGAGCGCCAGCCGCAGCCGCAACCACTCTCCCCGCTTCAGCCCCTGCATCTCCTGCCCCAAAAGCAGGTAGCCGAGACCACAGCCGACAGCGGCCTCTAGGCGCGAACGAATTGGATCGTATCGGGCAAAGTGGGCACAAGCCTGTTCCAAGGTCATGCCCAACACATCGGCGATGCTCGCGCCGCGCAGGGTTACCTCACAGGTTTCGTCTCGGTACCTGCGGCCCTCGCAAGCGGCACACACCATCGCTATGTCCTCTAGAAACTCCAAGTCGAAGTAGCATTGTCCGCGGCCTTCACAGCTAGGACAACGGCCTCCCGGTCGATCCAACAAGAAGGTGTCCCGATCCCAGCCACGCGCGGTCGCAGCCGGTGATGCGGCATATAAATCGGCGACGCGCTCGAAAAGGCCCAGTCCTGCCAAAACCGTAGCTTTGCCGCTTGGGGCTTCTACCGTTACAACGCGGCTGTTCCTCGGCATACCCGTAGCGATGTATTCGACGGACCGCCCCTTGAGTACCGGCAGCAAAACTTCGTGCAGCAAGCGGGTTTTGCCGCTGCCGGAAGGCCCACATACGCAGGTCAACTTCCCGTGCGGCAGTTCAATGGCAAGCGACCCTACCACACCCTCTCCGCGAATGGCCAACGCGGGCTTAACTTGCTCAGCGACCCATTTTTCACCCGCTTCATCCTGCTTTATTTCAGCCGTCTCCCCTGCCTGCACCCGTCCTCCTGCAAACGCCCAGACTTCATCCGCAACCGCCACGAGTTCAGGCGTGTGGTCCAACAACAGCGCGGTATTGCCGCCAGCGACTAGCCGACGCAGACCCGCCGAGACCGCATCCAGCATCCCACCTGCCAATTGGCTCCCCAAACCCTCCAAAATGTAGAGAATGCCCGTCAGGCCACTGCCGAGACAGGACGCCAATTGCAGGCGCTGCCACTCGCCAGCCGCCAGCGATTCGAGCCGACGACTCAATGGCAGGTGCCCTAGTTCCAAACCGCAAGCCTCGGAGAGCGCGGCCTCTACTTTGGCGTACTGGCTATCAGTGGCCAGCCACTCGCGCAACGAGCCAAGGGGCGCGGCCATCAGCTCGTCCATAGTGCGTCCGTGCAGGGTCACCTGACTGGCCAAGGGCTGGCCCGCGCCGAAGTCCGTTGTGGCTAGCGGTTCGTACTGACGACCACATTCGCCGCAGGTCGGCTGCTGATTCAAGTGCATCATCTCGCTGGTCCCATCCACCCAAACCACCGTCTGCCCTGACGAAATCGAGCGACTCACGCGAACGGCTTCCAAAAAGCGCACACTGGCGTTCGGGTCGGGCACCAAGCGGTCCACCACCACGTGTACCTCGCTTTCGCCGCTCGGCAATGCTGGCCTGTCGCCCTCTATCCGCTGGATCTGGCCGTCGATTGCGACCCGCGTAAACCCGGCCTGCACGAGTTGTTGCCACATCCCCTCGTTCCGCAGAGCCAACGGAGCCAGCACCAAACAGCGGGTGTCTGGATGGACGCGGGCGACCTCGCGCTCTACCTCATCAGCCGCATAGCTGCGGCAGTGACCACCGCATTCGAGGCAGTGCATCTGTCCCTCTTCCAGCATGATCTGCGCCAAAATCCCGTCTAGCTGCAAGTAGTCCCCCACCGTGCGTCCACGGCGCGGTGCCCCCAAGTAAATGGCTGGCGGCAAGCCCGAGATCTCGTCCACATCCGCGCGCGCTGTCCCGCTGACGCTTTCGCGTTCAGCCGGAGACAGGGCCTGCATATAGCGGCGGCGGCTCTCCGCGTACAGGATGTCTAAGGCCATGGCGCGGCGACCGCTACTACTGCGGCCAGTAAAGCAGATAATCCGGCCCAACGGCAAGTCCATATCGACATTGGCCAGACCGCCTGCCCGGGCACTGCGTACACAAAGAGTAGCGTTCAAGGGTTGGCCTGCATCATGGAATCGATTTTCGTCTGTAAGCGCACGTCGTCGGGGTTGCGCGCGTGCAAAAAAGCCCAGTGGGCTTCTGCTGCGCCGGGACGCCCCAAGCGCAACATCACTTCCCCGCGCCGATAGTGCGCTTGGGCATGGTTGGGGTCGAGTTCGAGTGCTTGGGCAAAGGCATCGGCCGCGGCTTGGTCATCGCCCAGCTTGGCGTACACCAAGCCGAGATTGAAATGCGCTCGGGCATAGCTGGTGTCGAGCGCGAGGGCCTTGTGGAAATGTGCGGCGGCCTCGGCCCATTGACCAAGGCGATAATAGCACAGACCGAGGTTGTTGTGCAGGCCGGGCGAGGGCTGAGCGTAGCTAAAAGCTGCAATCGCCGCCTCGTACTCCCCAGCGCCGAAGAAATCCAACCCGCGTTGGATGTCCGAATCGCCGCCTTCTTGCTGCGCCAATACGGCTGTTAGGCCAGAGGCGGCGGGCACAAACGACGGATCAATACGCAGGGCCTCGCGGAACATGTTCTCGGCCGCGGCCCAATCCCCTCGACGTTGGTATAGGGTGCCGAAATTATAGTAATCGACGCGTTTGCGAGTCAGCCGCTCGGCCCCAGCGTCTCGATAATTGATCGGCAGCGCGACTAGGGCCACCAACAGGCACGATCCCAGCAACCGACGATGCGAACCACCCCCTACCCAAGTCGCGACATTCGCAATCCAACAAGCGGCGTAGAGCAGAATTACCGGCACGACAGGCAAGCGATATTCCGAAGACGTGAAAAACAGCAGGCACGCGGCCAGATAGCTCGCCAGATACAGGTCGAGCAGAGAAGAGCGGCGACTAGTAGCCCAGCCCGCAACCGCTAGCGGGGCCACCAGCCCCCACCCCAGAACGCACCAGTGCAATAGGGGTACAAAATCCCGCGCCAAATACAGACTCAGGTTGTTTTGTGCCTCGACCCCGTTCCAGAACATATAGAGCTTGCGGCCTTGTAGTGCCAGATACGCGAGGGGATTTTCCACGGCAAAGCACAAACCAGCCACAAGCCAGTATCTGGATGCTTGAGCCGGGGTCAACTCTCGGCCCGTGCGTGCCTCGGCCTCGCGGATAAACGCCTCGCGCTCCAAATCCGGCTCGGCGCTGGGTAGGAAATCGACCTGTGCATAGATGCCGTTGGCCTCAGGGTGGTTGCCCACGTAGAAGTTCATCCCGGCTGAGGATGTGGTCAGCAGCCACTCCCCGCCGACGAGATAGTTGCGACAAGCCACCGCGCCCACTACGAGACCGCAGCCCACGGCCACCAACCCCCACTGCCGCCAACCGCGCTGTCCCCACTGC
This sequence comes from Candidatus Latescibacterota bacterium, assembly GCA_965208845.1. GTDB lineage: Bacteria > Latescibacterota > UBA2968 > UBA8231 > UBA8231. The sequence continues at coordinate 5,000,629 of OZ242361.1, forward strand.
GCGACAAACCAGCCCGCAACCACCGCGACAAATAGCAAGACCATGGGCCGCGCCGTAGCCGAAAGCCCCAACAGCAGGCCCGCAGCCAACAGCCAACGCGCTGCCCCTTGCGCATGTGCCAAGCAATACAGAGCCGCGAGATTCAAAAAGGTAATCGGCGCAGCGGTCAGCAGCGCCCCGTCGTAGAACACATACGGCTGATAGATTGCCGCCATGCCCGCAGCCAACAGCCCAATTTGCACGCTCCACAGTTTTCGGCCCAAGGCGTAGATCAAATAGCAACTACCCGTCCCCAGTGCCGCCTGTACCAAGCCAACCCACCAATATTCAGCGCCCAACAGCGCGTAGATTACGGCCAAAAAGTAGGAGTAAAACGGATTCATAAAGAACGGCTGGTCGCCCAGCCAATCGCCTGCGACAATGGCCCGGGCACGGCGGTCGTAAAATTCAGAGTCGATCAGGAGGACGTCGAACAGCGGCGTGTCAACCGCTTGGTAGAGATAGGCTAGGCGCACACCGAGGGCGGCGATTAGAATTGCCCAGAGGATGGCCCCTTCTCTCCTTAGCTGCACCGCGCCGATACCGATGGTTTGCATACTACCAAATATAGCCGGAACCTGCGGCGAGGGCATGGCTCCTGCTCCCTTGACGTAGCCGCTGTGCTGCCTCAAGCTATGACCTCGCTCGAACCAGAAACAAAAGGCCCTGTTTACATGCGATTGTCCTATAATGAAATTCGCGCCCGCGCTGCCCAATTCGCCCAAGAGTGGCAGGGCGCAGGCTATGAAAAGGGGCAGACCCAGCTTTTCTACAACGACTTTTTCGACATCTTCGGCGTTCCTGTGCGCCGGGTCGCCGCGTTTGAGGAACCCGTTAAACTGCTCGGCGACCGACGCGGCTTTATCGACTTGTTTTGGAAGGGCGTGCTGCTCGTCGAGCAGAAAAGCGCTGGCCGCGATCTCACCAAGGCCAAGACCCAAGCCCTGTCCTATTTCCCCGGCCTCAAGGACGCCGACCTGCCGCGCTACATCCTGTTGAGCGACTTTGCGACGTTTGAGCTGTACGACCTCGACGAAGACGAAAGCATCGCCTTTGCCCTCGCCGACTTGCCTCAACACGTCGAAAAGTTCGGCTTCATCTTGGGCGTGCAGAAGCGGACCTTCCGCGATCAGGACCCGGTCAACATCAAAGCGTCCGAGCGCGTTGGCGACTTGCACGACGCGCTGGCTGCCTCCGGCTACACCGGCCACGACCTAGAGCAATTCCTCGTCCGCATCGTATTCTGCTTCTTCGCCGACGACACCGGCATTTTCGAGCCGCGTGACATTTTCCTCGACCTGTTGGAAAATCGGACGCGGGAAGATGGCTCCGACCTCGGCGGCTGGCTGGCGCAATTGTTCCAAGTGCTCAACATGCCCGAAGACCGCCGCGCCAACAATCTCGACGAAGACCTCGCCCGCTTCCCCTACGTCAACGGCGACCTGTTCCGCGACCCATTGCTTATTCCGTCGTTCGATTCTGCCATGCGCCAGCGGCTTATCGACGCTTGCCATTTTAATTGGTCCGACATTTCCCCGGCGATTTTTGGTTCGCTCTTTCAGTCGGTGATGGACAAGGACGAGCGCCGCGCTCAGGGCGCACACTACACTACCGAACAGAACATCCTCAAGGTCATTGAGCCGCTGTTTCTCGACGAGTTGCGCACGGAATTTCGCCACCTCCAGTCGCGCCGCGACAACCGCCGCATTCCCGAACTCATTGCCTTTCAGCAGCGGCTTGGCCAGTTGCGATTTTTTGATCCGGCCTGTGGCTGCGGCAACTTCCTCATCATCGCCTACCGCGAGTTGCGAGCGTTGGAAATCGAGGTACTCAAAGAGATTCGCCCGCACGGCCAACTCGACGTTTTAGCTGAACTGCTTTCGGTGGTCGATGTGGATCAGTTCTACGGCATTGAGTTGGGGGAGTTTCCGGCACACATCGCCGAGGTCGCGCTGTGGATGATGGATCACATTATGAACAATCGGCTGAGCTTGGAGTTCGGCCAGACGTACACGCGCATTCCGCTGGAGAAGTCGCCGCACGTCCGGCACAGCGATGCGCTGGAGACGGACTGGAGCGCACTGCTGCCGCCGGAGGAATGTTCCTACGTACTCGGCAATCCGCCGTTTATAGGACAGAGTTATCAATCGCCAACTCAGCGTCGGCAAATGGCGGCTGTTATCAATGCGCCTTCGGGACGAGCAGGTTCCCTCGACTACGTCGGCGCATGGTTCATTAAAGCTGGCGAATACGTGCAGCAGAGCGCGGCGCGAATCGGCTTTGTGGCGACCAATTCCATCACGCAGGGCGAGCAGGTCGCGCAGCTTTGGCCGATCTTGTTCGACCGCTGCAAGCTGGACATCGCTTTTGCCCACCGCACTTTTGCTTGGGGATCGGACGCTCGTGGCATGGCACACGTTCACGTCGTCATTATCGGACTGGCCAAACGGGGCGACATGCCAAAAGAGAAGCGGCTTTTTTCTTATGACATCTCCAAAGGCACGCCGAGCGAAAGCCGACACGCATCCCTATCGCCCTACCTGTTTGATGCTGGTGGATTAGCCGATCCTCGCATTGTAGTACAGGAGACGACCTCGCCACTGAACGGCCTTCCTGCGGCGCGGATGGGAACCAAGCCGGTGGTCGGTGCTCATTATCTTTTTAGCGACGCAGACAAGATGGAATTTCTCCAGCAAGAGCCAAACGCGGCGAAGTTTTTTCGCCCATTTATTGGAGCAGTAGAATTTCTCCAAGGAAAATCGCGCTGGATTCTTCACTTAGGTGATGCCGGCCCTGCGGAATTGCGGAAGCTACCGCTCGTCCGAGAACGCATCGCAGCCGTCCGGCAGATGCGAGCCGCTAGCAAAAAAAAGGCGACCCGCATATTGGCAGATTTCCCTACAAAGTACGAGGTAGAAACCATTCCTACCGCGCCGTTTTTGGTCGTGCCAAAGGTCAGTTCTGAACGGCGAGATTATGTCCCGATTGGATGGGTGGAGCCGCCGACGATCCCCAGCGACCTCGTCTTCGTTCTGAATGACGCAACTAAACCCCTATTCGCCCTGCTCACCTCCGCCATGCACGTAAGCTGGCTGCGCTATATCGGCGGGCGGCTGAAAAGCGATTACCGCTACTCCATCGGTCTCGTGTACAACACCTTCCCTCTACCCACCGTCCCCGCAGAACGCCTCCAACGCCTCGCACCCCACGCCGACGCCGTCCTCGCCGCCCGCACCAACCATCCCGACGCAACGCTGGCCGACCTCTACGACCCCGACCTCATGCCCACCGATCTCCGCAAAGCACACCAAGCCCTCGACCGCGCTGTCGATAGACTCTACCGCCGCAGCGCCTTCACCTCCGACCGCGAGCGCGTCGAACATCTATTTGGACTGTACGAAAAAATGCTGGTGCCGCTGACGGCCAAGGCCAAGCCGAAGCGGCGGCGAAAAGGGGCGTAAGGCGGAAAGGGCCAAAAGACGCTGGCAGGATTGCTCATGTTTGAGCAATCTGTTATAATCCCCTTTGCAGGCTAAATAGTCAGGCTGAGATCAACCATAGCTTGAATAGGAGTCTCTGGGAACAATGCTCGTCAAGTGGTTCGTGTACACGGTTCTTCTTGCCATGACACCGATACTCATGCGTTTGCTAATGGCTTTACTCGTAACCTCTAAAACGCAGTTTCGCTGGTTGTCGGAAAGTGATGTAGCGACATTTGGCCTGATTTTGATAATCACAAATATCAGTGCTCTTGAAACAGCGACTAATATAGAAGAGGCTTGGAAGACCAAAAGCATAGGCTTTTCATTACTCCTGATCGTAGTGTTTGCGACACTGTTCGCAATCACATGCTTTCAAGAGCTTCAACAGGGAGTCTTTGAGCGTCATTACGTTCTATGGGCCAATATTGCTCTCTCTTTGGCTTCTGTCGCATATAGCTATTCAATCTGGAACCGAATCGCGGCTTCCTTAACATCTGAGGAGCGACGTGATGAATGACCTTCTTCTCGCAACTGCAATACTTTTGGCTCTAGTCACATTATATGTGGCGATTCGCACGATCATTGGGACTCGGCGTCGTTACTATAACGACTACCTAAAAAGAAAGAGGAACAAGTGAAAAATCTACGTCAGTTCATTTATCTCGACGAATACAAAATTTACTCTCTTTACTCCCAAGTTTTCGAGGGATTTACCGACTATATTGTTCGATACTCAGAGTCTAACACAACGGAAGAAGAGCAACAGAAAGGCCCTTTTGGAAGTGGCCAGTTTTTAATGGATTTGGCTTCCGAAAGGATTGGACAACAGGAGAAGCGTTTCCTACACGACTATGCTTTCACTCTGTTTGAAGAGAAGCTCGAATCGCAAAAAAAAGTCCTCCAATACGACTCAAACGTATCGGAAGAATGTTTTAATACATTCACTCCTGGATCAATTGTCAGGGTAAAAGGATCTGCTATCTTTAACGATATTAAGGCAATCTGTGATCTACTTGAGAAGTTCAATAAGTTTGGCGAAGCAATCGCTTGTACTTCTACCTATGGAGAGCGGGTTGAGATGCAAAAGCTTGCAGAGCAGAGACTGGCGGAAGAAAAGGATCGCAATATACGCGCTAAGATGAAGGCCAATCTCAAGAGCGGTAATAATATCCGAAGACTAGCAAAAGAATCTGGGCTGCACTTAGATGAGGATTTTCTAGAGAGCCTCAAGTATGTTCTTGATTATGGCTACTCTGAACACTTTGAGTTGCAGATTCATCCCTTTGAACGGCAATCTGACCACCCTTTCTTTTCAGCATTATTGAAGCGAGACTGCCTTCGTGAAGATGATTCCCTACTCGTCAAAAAATATTCGCGGCAAGCACAGGGTGAGTTCTACTTGCTCGGGATTATATGCCAATGTCCGCAAGCACAGCCAATAGGACCAACAGAGGATCTTGAACCAATAGACCTAACTGAAGCCCCTGAACCAAAACACTTGCGTGGGGCTATCGGCGATATGGTGACACATCTAAAATCTCTGGAGGACAACTTTATAGGACGCTTGGAAAATGAGATAGTCCTCGACCCACTGGCCGTATATCGTGAAGTCTGATAAACACTTTAGTATCAATGACTTGCACAAGCAATGGCTCCAAACACCCGAGTACCAAGTGGCGTACCAAGAGCTTGGGCCAGAGTTCGAGTTGGCTCGCTTGCTGATCGAAACCCGTACCAAGGCTGGCCTCACACAAGCACAACTCGCCATGCGTATGAAGACGACGCAATCCGTCGTCGCTCGCCTTGAGAGCGGGCGAGTTCATCCATCTTACAAAACCCTGGAGAAAATCGCCCAAGCCACCGGCACCCGACTCAGCATTCGCTTCGAGACCACCGGGGACGCAGCGTGACGATGCCCGGTGCTGAAGCAGTTCACCGCAGTTCACCGCTGCAAAATCCAATAGTGAAACGAAACAATCGGCCGCAAATCGCCGCCAAAGTGGATCGGTTGCGTTTCAATCTCGACGCGGCCTCTTACATCCGAGGCTGCTATCTGGCCGACAGCTAGTTCAAGCCACTGACGGCCTCGCCCCCCCGGCAACTCTACGTTGGCGATCTTCTTTCCGTTAGCCACCACCACAAAGTGCTGAGCAATGCCCGTAACCGTGCGCATGATCACCGTCGCTGGTTGCCCCGCGTTCAGCGTCACCTCCATTCGCTCACCCCCCGTTACCGTCCGCCCTCCGTCGATGTACACCGCCTGGGGATCGTCGGCAGCGCTCAGCGCCATCAACAGATTCGCCTCCCCGCTACCGGGCACCCACACCGTCGATTGGTAGCCGTGCCGACGCTCACTTTCTAAATCGGCCACATCCACTTTATCCACCACCCGCCAGCCCTCCGCTAAGAGCGTCCGGTTGCGGATGGCCTCGCCGCTGAGATCGGCGGCCCAATGCGCCTGATACAACACCTTTTCCGCATCTATAATCGACGGCTCAAAGACGCGAATGCGGTGCAGCGGCTGCAAAAAGAGGCCCTCGGGAAAATTGAACCAATTGGGGAAAATGGCGAAGTACTGCGGACGCTGATCCGGTGGCATGGCTTCCAGCCGCTCGAATAGCGACCCGCTCCCGTGCCGCCAAGGCGCGCTATTCCCGGCCGTGGTCAATCCGACTAAGTCGATGGTTTGGCGACCGCTGAAGTAGCGCAGAGCACCAGCGTCGTTGACGGCAAGGCGCGCGTCGGGCGGCAGCTCGGCGTCTATAAAGCGCGCCATCTCGACCTGCTGATTGCGGATATCGCTGCAATTTTCCCCGTACGCAACCGCGAAAAACCCCACCGACATCAATCCCCACAAACCGAAAAAGCAAGCCAACCCCCGCACCAACTTGCGGCCCCATTCCCCTCCAGCCGCGTCCAACCGCCCCAAGCCCAAAGCGGCAAAGAGAATGTAAAGCGGTAAGAAAGGCTGCTGATAGCGATTGAAGTGGGCGTCGTATTCGACGAGAGTGCAGGTAAGTAAAATCCCGCCGACAAACCACGCTCCACCCAATGCCGCCACCCCGAGCCGCCTCTCGGACAGCTCGCCCCAGAGCCGATAGCTTAACTCCGCCAAAACAAAGAGCGCGACGAACGGGGCAAACACCATGCGGCGATAGTTGCCGTCGTACGCGTATAAATTGACGCTGGTCTGATGCCCCAGCGACCCGGCGAGAATTCCTTTGACAAATTCGGCGAAATCGAAAAAGACAGCTCGGATCTGCTCGGGCAATGAGCCGTGCGGTGCGGCAAAGCGCCATTTGGCCTCGACCCCAGATGCCCCGGCTTCCCCCGTCCACCAAGCCAACAGTAGAGCCTGGATCACGTATGCCCCCAAAGGCATCCCCCATCGCCAGTTCAACGCCCGGCGATAGGCGACTAGCGCCAGCAGCAGCAAGACCAAGGCGATCCCCTCGGGCCGCGCCAACGCTAGTAAGGCCGCCGCCAGCGGGGCACGTCGGTCTTCCGCTAGGTACAGATGCAGAGTCAGCAAGATGGCGAAGGCAAAAAGGCCAATCGCCATGCCGCTGTAGTAGCCCCACAGCAGCGGGCCGCACAACAGGAACATCAACGCAGCCACCCAGCCGCTGAACGAGCCTCCCAACCTGCGGCCCAGCAACAGGAGCAGCCGAGCGCTCAATCCCAGCCACACAACCCCCAACACCAACGCGTACAGCGCAATCCCCATCCCATCCAGCCCCAGCCAAAAGCCCGGCACCAGCAGCAAGGTGTACAACAGACTAGTTGCGCCGGCCGTTGGCTCCGCACCGGTATTGTATTCAAGGAAGTGCCCTTGGGCGGCTTGCCGCGCGTATTGGAAATAGATGAAGGAATCGTCCAGCGGCAGGGCCAAGCGACCACCCGTGTGGTAGAGCATGGAGGCCACAAAGAGCAAAAACCACAACAGGACCAAGCCCCACAGGATGGCCCCTTCTCGTCGAATGGCGTCCATCACCTATTCATCCGCACGCTTGCCAATTGTATCCGCTAGGTGATCCATCAAATCATCCAGTGCCTGCCGCGAGGCGCGACTGCGAAACGCTTCGAGCGCCGGATCGTCCGTCTCCACCATCCATTCCTCAAGCGCATTTCTCAAACCCTGAATCTCATCGGCATAGTTGGGATCATCAATCCGGTTGTTCAGTGCGTTGGGGTCGTTCGCAAAGTCGTAGAATTCTTCCAGCACGCGATACGTAAACAAATGGTTGCGCGCGGCCAATTCTCGATCCTTGGCCGCTGCTTTTTCCATCGCCTGCCAAGACCGGCCACTCTGGGACTCATTGCGAAACGCCCGCTCGCCATCGGACCAAGGGTTGAAAATGTAACCGAATCGCGCATTTTGCACGCATCGCATGGGGTAACTGCGCCGACCCGAAGTCTGGTGAAATTGCGTGAACACCAGCTCGCATCCAGCCTGCGTTTCACCCAGCAACACCGGCAAAAACGACTGGCCATTGACGCCGGCTGGAATATCCACGCTAATTGCATCCAGCACAGTAGGCAGATAATCGATCCCAGCAACAAAATGCTTGGCATCCACGCGTCCGGCCTGAACAACCGCTGGCCAGCGCACCACCCAAGGGGTGCGCGTACTGTTCAAATAACAATTGGTCTTTGCAAATGGAAACGCCATGCCATTATCCGATAAAAACATCACTAGGGTATTCTCCGCCACATCCATCTCATCCAACACGTCGAGCAATCGCCCCACCGTATCATCACAGCGGCGCACGGAATTGTAATACTCAGCTATTTCCAGCCGCACATCCGGTATATCGGGCAAAAACCCGGGAACGATTACCTCTGCTGGCGCAAACGTGCGCGAAGGAGGCACGGCCGGCGGATCGAGTTCGCCATACCACTCGGGCTTGTCATTGCCGTAAAACGGACGATGCGGATCGTGGGAATTGGCCATCAAAAAGAATGGCCGGTCGCCATCTATAGCATCCTGCACAAAATTTTTGGCATACTGATAATACACCTCGGGATTGCGTCCCTGTCCCAAATGGATCTGATCCCGTGCCATATCCCATTGAAAGGCTTGGTATGGCGTCGAGTGAGTCAGCTTGCCCAAGATGCCCACATCATACCCTGCATCGCGCAGAATAGCGGGCAGAATGGGCACGTCTTTGTAGCGCAAATGATAAAATCCCTCACCCCCGCTCCGATGCGGATATCGTCCGGTCATCAACGCCGAGCGGCTCGGCTGACACACCGCAATCGTCACATGACCGTGCTCAAAACGCAATCCCTCTGCGGCCAAGCGGTCGATATGGGGCGTTGTCCCCGCGGTCGGATACCCAAATGCCCCCACCGCATCCCAGTTCATGTCATCTGCTGTAATGAGCACAAAATTGGGTCTATTCATGAAAGGATTTGCCTCTCTAATGGATAGCGTGAGTGGTGGATTGGACAGGCGGGTGGAGTTATTGCACAGCGTCGAGTATAATATAGATTGCCTCTAGCGGAGGCATCCTCATCCCACCCTAACCCATTGGAAGAACCATGCGCCTACTTTACTTCCTATCCTTATGGCTGCTCGTCCCAGCCGCCCTTTGCGCGGCCACCCCTTTTGCTCACAGCTCCTTTGACCAAGTGCTGCAAGAGTACGTGGACGACCAAGGCTTGGTCCGCTACGCTGCCCTAGCCAAAGACCGGGCCCAACTCGACTCCTATGTCGATAGCCTCGGCCTCTATAGCCCAGAAAGCCACCCCGACCGCTTCCCCACCCGCGAACACGAGCTGGCCTACTGGATCAATGCGTACAACGCCTTTACCCTGCGGGGCGTCATCGACGCCTATCCCATCGCCAGCGTCAAGGACGCCTTTGTACTCAGCGGCTTTTTCAACCGCCAGACCTTTGTTGCTGGGGGGCGCGAGATGACGCTGGATCACATTGAAAACCAAATTATTCGACCAACCTACCAAGAGCCGCGCATCCACTTTGCGGTCAACTGCGCAGCCCTCAGTTGTCCACAACTGGACAACCGGGCCTTTACCGGCCCTGATCTCGACGCCCGCTTGGAACAAGGACTAACGCGCTTTGCCCAAGACCCCAACCACGTGCGCCTGCAAGGGAAGAAGCTCTACCTATCCAAACTTCTGGACTGGTACGGGGAAGATTTCTCGGTTTGGTTTCCATCCAACCGCCCTAATCCCGAAAACATGCCCACCATCGTCAACTACCTGCGCCCGTACCTTCCCCCGGACCTATCCGTTGGGCTAACCGAAGATATAGCCATCGAATACAACGAATACGATTGGGCGCTCAACGAGGACAAAGAAACGGGAAGCCCCCGCCCAGCGGCAGACTCCCCGTAATCATCTCAGCAACTTTTGAAGCCCTATAAGAAAAACGGATTGTTTTCCCGTTCTTCCCCCACAGTAGTAGCCGGTCCATGCCCGGGAAAGAGCGCGACGTTTGCGTCTAGACTGAGTAGCTTCTCGGCCACGGCTTGGCGCTGCATCCGGTAGTTGCCCACGCTGCGAGTGCCCCCAAGTGAACCCGCGAAAAGCGCATCCCCAACAAAAGCCATTTCCTCGTGGACTAAGCTGATGCCGCCCGCCGTGTGTCCAGGCGTGGAGCGAACCTCAAAGCGCAATTGGCCGATGTGCACGACTTCGCCTTCTGCTAGTTCGCCTTCGATTTGGTCAGCCAAACTGCCCGTTAGGGCCAAGTCGCCGCGGTGGATCCGTGCTGGCGCAGCCGTAGCGCGGCCAATCTCGACGAGAGCGCTGATGTGGTCTTGGTGTCCGTGCGTCAGCAATATCTGTTCGACCGTTAGCCCGGAGGCGGCCAAGTGCTGGAGGATTTTGTCCGCGTCGAATCCTGGGTCGATGATCGCGGCACGGCCCGTGGCCGCACAGCCGACGATGTAGCCGTTCATCAGAAAGCCGCTGCCGAGCACCATCATCTCCACCTGTGCCCCAGCAATCGAGCGACCCGACGGATGACGTGGGAAAAATGCCTGCGCCGCGCTCGCCGGCAATTTGCCCGGATGCAACCCGAGAACTTCGGCCAGCCGCTCGATGGTATCTGCGGCCGGGACCAGCTCGTAATCTTCGATCTTTGCAATATCCCCGGCAGTCAATCCCACCCGATCGGCCAATGCTGCGACCGCAATCTCCTGCCCGCGCCGGGCCTTGGCGACGACGTCGCCGAACTCGTCTTCTAATTGAGTGTACATGTTTCCTCAGTATTCACGGTTCGCCTGAGCGGCTTGCAAGCTACCCAAGAACTCGTCAAAACTGGCGGCCCACTGCTCAACGGTTTGAGCCGGTCCAGTTATCTTGAAAAACACCGTGCCCGAGCGGTGGACGGCAATGGCTCCGAGCATTCGGTAGCCAGCTTGGGGCGTTGTGTCTCCCATCCCCATTCCCGCAGAGAAGGTGCCGCTGACATCAACTCCGGTTATTTCGATGTCCCCCACCTGTCGCGTCCAACGCCGCCCTTGGGCTGGCTGGCCGTCCTCCTGTTTGAACTGGCCGAACCAGCGCTCGATGTTGGCCTCGACGCTTCCGCCTTGCCCTGGGCCAAAGAAAAAGATGCCTAGTGTCGCTTCGCCGGCCGGGCCGGGCAGGCCGTATTGGGCCACCCGCATGGAACTGGACGGCTGCTGCGCCATCCAGCCTTTGGGGGCCACCGCGCTGAGTGGTCCCAGCGCCTGTCGGCCGCTCGCCTGACTCAAGGCGGGTGCTGGTGTTGCACCGGTTGTGGTTGTGGAGCGGGCAGTGAATCCCCGCTCGGCCATGGCCGCTGCCGGCTCTTGATCGCTGAAATTTTGGCTGCACCCGATGGCTCCGAGAATCCCAGCAAAGATCCACGCAGGTCGCCCCCGAGATCGAAGAATATTCTTTAGCATCACAAATTCCCCCAAGCAATGAAGCCAGCGAGAGTCGCTAGCACGACCAAGCCCCCTAAATAAAACCAAACCTTGTTTCGCCTGCGTCGTCGCGATCTTTTAGGCAGCTCCCGCCTAGGCCGGTTGAGAGCGAGCGTCCCCACTTGCAGCGTCGGCGACTTGTGTTGGATGTAGTGGGACATCCCCTCGTATATGCGGCGAATGCTTTGCACATTTTCGGCCTCGCCATAATCGGCCAGATGCGACAGTGGCAACCACTGCACCGGAGCGACTTCTTGGGAGATGGGAAATTCGATCTGCGCTTTGACCCGCGCCTGTTCGTAGCCTAGGAGGCGGACGTAATAGCGCAGCCGACAGCTATCGAAATCGACCAGACAACAGCGATAGCCGATTTTGCATAGCTGGCGCAGGCCCTCTTCTACATCGCGCAACAAGACCAAGTCGCGTTCTTGGCGCGCATTCACTAGCTGCTCACGCAGCACTTTGACGGTTGTTGGGGCACCCTCGTTCATCGTCCTACTACGAACTTAGAGCGCGAGAATAAGGCCGTTCTCGCGCTGGCTGTCAACTTGCTTCCGGCGCACTTTTGCGTACTGTATCGGTTAAGATAGCCGCCAAATTGTACCTGCCTCCCTAGGCCATGTTGTACTACAGCCACCCATATTTCGCGTTGGGTCGGAGCTTCCTGCTCGCGATCCTTTTGCTCTCAGCCGGACATGCGCATACCGCAGACGACCTTCCACGCATCCACCACATTGTCATCCACGGCCTCCAACGAACCGACGAACAGGTCATTCGCCGCGAATTGCTCTTTGCCGAAGGCGATGTCCTCGACTCAACCCTCGTTGCCGAAACAGCGCGCAATTTGCGGCGCTTGTTGTTTATCGGCGAAGTACACATCCGCTTACTCAACCGACCCGAGGGCGTCGAGGTGACGGTTTCGGTAGAGGATCTCTACTCGCGCGCCTTATCTCCCTTGATCTCGGGACAAATCGATGAGTTGAGCTTCGGCGCGATCGCGCTCGACTACAATTTTCGCGGCCGCGGCCAACGCCTGCGCTTGGGCCTCAGCAACCAAGCCATTTCCGGTCCTTGGGCCGAATTGCTCTTTGCCGAACCACGCCTCAACGGTAGCCGACGCGCCTTGGCAGCCCAGCTCGCCGCAGGTGCCGAAGGCCACGACCATGCCCTGACTTTCTCGCGGCCCTTTGCCGCCTTAGCCGATCGCCGCGCCTATGGCCTTTCCCTGTTCAGCCAACAGGCCGTGCGGCGCTTGTACTCGGAGGGCCAGCTAAAAACGCGCTATCAAGACGCGCTCGACGGCAGTCGCATCTGGCTGGTCCGCTCCTATGGCGAGCAGACGAAGGTGCGCCCTTCGGTACAATTGCAGGTCTCGCGCCGCCGATTTACCGAGAGCACAAGCGATGGATATGCACCCTCCGACCGGACGCGGATCGTGCCGAGCGTCGGCCTTCTCGTGTGGCGTCCCCGCTATAAGCGCACCCGCTACATCCGCAATTTGGGCCCGCTGGAAGACTTACAAACGGGCAGTTGGCTGTCGCTGCGTTGGGGCTTTGTCCATCGCTCCTTGGGATCGGATCGGACCTTTTCTTTGTATCAGGCCCAGCTAGCCCCCCGCTTCGAGCCTACCAAGCGCAGTTACGCCGAACTGACTCTGTTCACTAGCGCGTACCGAGGCGAAGGGAAATTTTACAACCTCTTCGCCTCAGCATCCGCGACCGCGTACTTCCGGCTGGGAGCGGCTCATTCGCTCGCCTTGCGCGCCGCTTGGGAAGCACTGCACCGCAGCGAGGACGCCGACCAACTCCTCCTCGGTCTAGCGCGCGGCTTGCGCGGCTATGCCCCTCGGCGCTACGACGGCACGAGACGCGCACTGTTCAACCTAGAAGCGCGCCCCACTTTAGTTCGCCGGGCTTGGTACACTCTCGCCAGTGCCGCCTTTGTGGATTGCGGCGCAGCTTGGACACCCGACAGCAAAATGGCCAATTGGGTCTGTTCCCCTGGCTTGGGCATCCGCCTAGGCTGGCCCAAGGTGTACAACACGCCGGTGTTGCGCGGCGATATTGCCTACGGATTAAAGGAAGGCTCGTCCGAGTTATCCGTGGGATTAGGACAGTACTTTTGATAGTGCGAACCTTTTGGCATACTTGGAGCGTCTATTAAAGAACCAACGCAAAAGGAGGAGCTATGAACACCAAACTACTCATTCTGCTCGGCGTGGCCCTGTGTGTGCTTAGCACGCAAGCCAGTCGCGCCCAAGACTACGCCCAAGCGACGTTTGCCGGGGGATGCTTCTGGTGCATCGAAGCACCCTTTGACAAGGTCGAAGGGGTCGTCTCAGCCGTTTCCGGCTACACCGGCGGCGAGCGCGAAAACCCGACCTACAAGCAAGTCAGCTCCGGCGCGACTAAGCACATAGAATCCGTGCTGGTCACCTTTGATCCCGAGGTCGTCTCCTATAGCCAGCTTCTCGACATCTACTGGCGTCAATTCGACCCCACCGATCCAAGTGGGTCCTTTTACGACCGCGGCCATCAATATACCTCGGCCATATTTTACCACGACGAAGAGCAACGCGCCTTAGCCGAAGCCAGCAAACAAGCTCTCGACGCGTCGGGCCGCTTTGACAAACCTATCGTCACACCCATCCGCCCAGCCGCTACTTTTTATCAGGCCGAGGAGTACCACCAAGACTACTATCGCAAGAATCCCCAGCACTACCAGCGCTACCGTCGGGGATCGGGCCGCGACCGCTTCATCGAAGAGGCTTGGGGCAAAGACCTGCCGACGCCAACGGCCAGTGCCCAATACGCCAAACCTCCGATCGACACCTTGCGCACCAAGCTCACGGACTTGCAATTTCGGGTCACGCAGGAAGACGCCACCGAGCGGCCCTTCCACAACCTGTACTGGGACAATAAGGCCTTGGGCATCTACGTCGATATCGTTTCTGGCGAACCCCTCTTTAGCTCGCAGCACAAGTTCAAATCCGGCACCGGCTGGCCTAGCTTTACCCAGCCCCTAGAGCCGGATCACATCGTCGAGCACACCGACAATTCGCTGTTTATGACCCGCGTCGAAGTGCGCAGCAAATACGCCGACTCGCACCTCGGGCACGTCTTTCCGGACGGCCCGCCCCCCACCGGGCTACGCTACTGCATCAACTCGGCGTCTCTGCGCTTTATTCCCGTCGAGGATTTGGCCAAGGAAGGCTACGGCAAGTACGCGGCCCTGTTTGAGTAAGCGCGAGGGCTTTGGCATTGCAAAAATGCAAACAGCCGGACAACCTTACCGAGAATCGGGATCGGTTGGTCCGGCTGTTTTTTAAGTGGCTCCGCGGGTAGGATTCGAACCTACGACCAAGTGGTTAACAGCCACCCGCTCTGCCAGCTGAGCTACCGCGGAATAAACAGATATATTAACGAAAAATCGGGCAAAAATCAAATAAGGCCAAGCCGCCAGCGGCTTTATGCACCCACTTTTTTACCCCGCAGCAGCGGATCAATTAGTCCGCGTAGTACTCCTTGAGAGAATCGCAACGAGCGGGATGGCGGAGCTTCTGCAGGGCCTTTTCCTTGATTTGCCGCACCCGCTCCCGCGTGCGTCCGACATAGGCCCCGATTTTCTCCAAAGTCATCGGCTCGTGTCCATCCAATCCGTAATACATTTTCAGGACGCGCGCCTCGCCCTCGGTCAGGGCATGCATGGCGTTGTAAATTTCCTCTTTGAGCTCGTCGCTGGAGAGGGCCTCGTCACTGGGCGGCTGACTGTAGTCAGGAATCAGATCGCCGAAACAGCGATCCGGTTCGGATTCGTCGCAAGGCATCTCCAACGAAACGGGTCTCTGAGCCAATCGCAACAGGAGTTCCATATCACCGGGTTCGACCTCTAGTTCTTCGGCTATTTCCTCTACTTCTGGGGGACGCCCTAGCCCCTGTTCGAGCTTGTTGAGCACCCTATTGATGCGCGTCAGTTCGCCGATGCGATTTAGCGGCAACCGCACGATGCGCGACTGATTGGCCAACGCTTGCAGGATCGACTGGCGGACCCACCACACGGCATAGGAAATGAACTTGAAGCCCTTCGTGCCATCAAAGCGCTTGGCGGCGATGATAAGCCCCAAGTTCCCCTCATTGATCAGATCCGAAAGCGGCAAGCCCAGATTCTGATATTGCTTCGCCACACTTACGACAAAGCGCAGATTGGCTTTAACTAAATCGGATAAAGCCTCTTCATCGCCCTCTTTTATTTGCTGGGCGATGGCCACTTCGTCCTCGGACGATAATCCGACAGCATCCTCGATCTCGTGGAAATACTGATCGACGATAGAATCGGTCTGCAAGGTAGTCATAACTTGACGCCTCCTGTTGCTAATGAGCCAGTATGGGGACTCTTGGCTGCATTAAGCTATGATGGTACCTAATATGGAAGAGCAGGGAATTTCGGATGTGGGGGAAATACATCCGAAAGGAAAACGGTTTTGAATAAACCGCATAGAAGAGGATGCAGCTTAATATAGGGTTCTAAATTTATATAATCAACTCTTTTTGTTTCCTAACTGTTTGATTTTGGCTCAATCTATGCCGATAGCTTCTTGGGCCAGCCGGACACAGCGCTCGACGTCGTAATCGCGCAGAATGGTGATTTTCTGGGTTTCCAATGAGCCTTCGGCGTGAATGGCCAGTAGCTCGTTGTAACCACCAAAGGTTGAAGCCGTCAGGTCGCGCACCAAGTTGATTGCCTTCAGCCGCGCCTTAGCATCGACGACGCTTCCACCGCCTAAGAAGTGTTCGATATAGCCTTTGGTCTCGGGATTGGCCAAGTCCTCTTCCGACGGCCCAGTGACCACCAACCCTCCGGCAATATCCTGGACCCAAGACACAGCTTGATGATAGTTATTGGCAAAGTGGAATTTGGCTAAGTTGGTAAAGACGATATTGGGCACGGCCGTGCCGTTTGCAGCGATGCGGCAATCGTGGGCCGCGGCCAAGGTCAGCCCGCGAACGGTCTCGGCATAGGTGATGAGCTTGGTCAGTTTCTCGCGCACGTGGCCAGCCTTGGCGATGCCGTTATAGTGGGCTAGGAGCGCCGCTGCTCCGATAAAGAGGTCGCAGAGCGGTGGTTTGTACGAGGCGGCCGTAAAGCGATGGAATTCGACGAAGGCGTTGGCTAGCGGCCCGGCGTATTGCCATTCCCCTTTGAGGAAGACGCGTTCGTTGGGAATAAAGACATCGTCGAAGATCGTCAGCGTGTCGATCATGCGGTGCTCGGAACTGACCGGGTGGTGAAACTGGCTTACCGGCGGCGAGCCAAAGGGGCTGGCGATTAGCTTGAGCCCCGGCGCATTGACTGGCGTGGCAAAGGCAACCGCATAGGCTGCATCCTCCTCCTTGAGCGCACGGGTCGGCAAGACGATGAGTTCATCGACATACGGGGCACATGTCGTATGGGCTTTGGCCCCGCGCACCACGATCCCATCGCTTCGCTCCTCGACAATGTGGACATAGTAGTCGGGGTGCGCTTGCTGCGAAGGCAAGAGACTGCGGTCGCCTTTTACGTCGGTTTGGGCCACGGCCAAGCTCAGGTCGCGCTGCTTGCACTCGCGGTGGAAAGCTTGCACTCGCGCGTTGTATTGTCCACCTGCATTTTTATCCAAATGGTCGGAGACTAAGTCGAGGGCGAAGAGCGCGTCGGTGCCAATTTCCTTGATTAGCAGCACTACGCTGTTGCCCAGCCGCGTCGAACGCTCAATCATCTCGCGTCGGTTGAGTAAATCCTCGGCATCTAGCGGAATCTTAAAATAGCGACTGACGAGTTCGCCCAGTTCTTCATCCATCCAAGTCATCAGATCGCGGTGCTCCGGGTCCTCAGCCAATTCAAAATCCAAGGCGACGTGATCAACCCCAATCCCCAAGTCGTCGTGTGTAGTTACGTCCTCGACCCGCGCTCCCCGATGGTACACTTCGCGCCCATCGCGCAAGCCCTCTTTAAATTCGGTGGCACTACGCAAGCCCATAGAAGCCCCTTCTCTTTCAATTTCTCAATGGTTTGCCTGTGTGCAGCATGTGCGCGATGCGCTCTCGCGTGCGCTCGGTGCCGCATAGATACAGAAAGACCTCGCGTTCCAAATCGAGCAGGTGGCGCTCCTCTACTTGACGACGCGCTCCTCCTCCTCCTGTAAGCACCCGTGCCAGACCATGCCCTACGACTAGGTCATGCTCGCTGAGCTGCCCAGCAGCCCTGCCTTCGTCTAGGCGCTCGTGCAAAAGTGCCAGTCCTTCGTCTCCAGCGACTTCTACTCCATCCGGCACGCCAGCGCAGTAGCCTGCGGCAAGCAGGCTGTGCAATTTAGCTACAGCTCGCTTTAAGAGTTGGCCCTCGGCAAAGGCAATCTCGTCGTCAGCACCGAGGAGACCCCACGCTTGGGCCTGGAAGGCGTTGTCGCTGAAATTTCCGGCAAAAATCGTCTCAAACGCGGATTCTATGTCGCCTGCTCCCCGCCGCGCCATCTCCATACAACCACCGCTGCCGGGGATCAAGCCGACCTTGGTCTCCACCAAACCCATGCGTAGCTCAGCCGTCGCCACGCGCCCAGTGGCACCCAAGGCAAACTCGCACCCGCCTCCCAGCGCCAAGCCGCGGAGAGCTGCGACGACCGGGAAAGGCGCGTAACGCAACGCCTGCACGGCCTCTTGGAAGGCAGCGACAAACGCTTCTAGCCCCGCCCAGTCGTTCGCATCGACGAGCTTGGCCACGTGCTTCAAGTCGGCACCGACCGAAAACAAGGACCCAGCACCGGCGAGCACCAAGCCAGTAAAGGGGCCGGTATCCGCCGCGTGGTGGACAGCTTCTAGGGCCGCTGGCCCCAAGGCGTTCATCTTACCGCTGAAAACCAGCGCTCCCAGTCCCTCATTTAGCTCGACCAAGTACGCTCCGTCATTGGACCAGATGGCTCGCTCGGCAGCAAGTTTATCCCAATCGTCTGCCGGTGGTTTCCAACTTTCGCGCTGCAACCGAGTCGGTGAGAACGTGCTCTGCTCCCCGTAAAAGTGCATTTCACCTGCGGCGAGCAATTGGGCGGCGAGGTCGGGGACGCGCTGTTGGTTGGCTGTCAGAGTGCCGACGACTTCTTCGACGCCGAAGAGATCCCACAATTCAAATGGCCCTAGCGCCCAGTTAAATCCCCAGCGCATCGCCTGATCGATTTGGACGATATCGCCGGCAATGTCGGCTGCATGCTCGGCGGCGTAGGCCAGCACAGCCGAGAGATGAGCCCTCCCCAACTGCCCCCACGGGCCCGAATCGTCCCATAAGGCACGGAGGCGGCGCGCCGGGGAACGCTCGCTCAACGCCGATTCCAAGGTGCCCAACTCCACCTTTTGCACGGGTTGATAGGCGAAAGTATCCAAATTGAGGGCCTCAATGCCCGTCTCGGCCTTGCGATAAAACCCGGCATTGACCTTGGCTCCGAGCAAATTCTCCTCTAACATGCGCCGATAAAACGCTGGCAGAGCAAAAAGCGACCGCCACGGATCCGCTGACAATCCTTCGTAGCTGCTCTCAGCCACGTGCGCGACCGTGTCCAAGCCCACGATGTCGCAGACGCGCAAGGTCGCGCTTAGGGGGCGTCCCATCAGAGGGCCGGTCAGCGCGTCAACTTCTGCCACGCCTAGCCCGTCCCCCTCCATCCTCTGTAGCATGTCGCAGGCGGCAAAAATCCATAAGCGATTGCCGATGAAATTAGGCGTGTCTTGGCCGCGGACCACGCCCTTGCCCAATTCCCCAGTGAGAAAATCCACCATCTGCTGAACGATGGCCGGATCGGTATCAGGCCCGGGGATGACCTCGACTAACTTCATGTAGCGCGGCGGATTGAAGAAATGCACCCCGAGAAAGCGGCGGCAAAACTCCGGCGACCGGCCGTGCGCCAACTCGGCGATAGATAGCCCCGAGGTATTGCTGCTAATGACTAATCCGTCGTTCAGGTACGGCTCCAGCCGGGCCAGCAGTGCCTGCTTGGGCGCACTTTCTTCTACTACAGCTTCGATGACCCAATCAGCCTCTCCAACGCAGGCTAAATCCTCTAAACTCCCTAGCTGGATGAGTTGGGCCATCTCCGCTAAATAGAAAGCGGGAGGTCGGCTCGCGAGGGCTTTCTCCAACCCCTGACGCGCACGGCCCACTGCATCGCCTACCAACGGCAAGTCGAGGAGATGCACCTTGTGGCCCGCACAGGCGAGCAGAGCCGCGATTTGCCCTCCCATGACTCCAGCGCCGAGCACCACCACATTTTTCGCTTTTTTATTCGCCATTTTCCCCTCCCATCGGAAAAAGGGAGAGTTGATCTGAATTCGACGCCACCGCCCTTCCTCGCAAGAGCACCGATCCTTCGTGGTGCAGGGCCAACCAACGCTCGATTTCGCTCAGGCGAAACCGCACTAGCTTGCCAAATCTATAATGGGGAATCTGCCCGCGACGGACCATGCGACGCACTGTGGAAGACGAACAGCGAAGATAGGCGGCGACCTCTCTGGCGATCATCATCTTTTCCTGCACCATAGCTCTGCACCCCAGTGCTCAGCAACGGAGAAGGCGGTCAGCTACAAAGAAATTGTTGTCAGTCTCTTGGATGGAAACTTCAATGTGGTACTGATAGCCACGCTGTGGGAACAGCCCCTGCAATACCTCGACCGCTTGGTCGAGGCAGTACTCGGCCACGTTTTCCACACTCGGATTTTCGCCTGGCATGACCACGACGCCCTGTGGATCAAAGAGCTTGGTGTCGAGAAAGGTCGCATCCCGCGCGGAAACCAACATCTTGTGATCCAAGAATTTGAAGATGTCCTTGAGTGCGCCAAAGTCAACGGACATATCCAATTTTTCGAGTCGCGGAAAGTGCTCAGTGCGGATGACGAATGCGCCGCGCCAAGTATGCCCGTGGACGTAGGCGCATTTGCCGTCGTAGTCTAGCTGCCGATGAGCAGCATGGAATTTACCTCGGGCCTTAATGGTCTCCATGTAGGCTATCCCCTTCGACCCTTGCCAGTGCTTTCTCCAAGCGAGTGCGATAGTACCAAGTCCCTACCGACGTGAGTGCCTGTAACGCAATGACGTAGTAGAGAGCCTTGCCAGTAGCTCGCACCCATTCGGCTGTCGAGACCGTGGTTAGGATGATAATCAGCGCAAAAGCCACAAGTATGACCCCGGTGTTAATGCGGAGTATCTTCTGGCATAGCGCCAGTGCTTTGTGTCGCGATGCGTTGGTGTTTTGCGCCATAAATTTATCCCGCCCGCCCGGCGACCCACTCCCGGGCCAGCCGCCGTGCGCAGCGGTCCTCGTCTAGTATGGATTCGAGCGAAACCGCCTCCTGTGTGCCGCAGTGTGCCAACACGTCGCGGTTCAGGTCAGCGATATCGAGGAAGCCGATTTTCCGCTTCAAAAAGGCCCCCACAGCCTCCTCGTTGGCTGCGTTGAGGGCGGCTGGATAGGTTCCTCCTCGCCTACCTGCTTCGTAGCACAGATCCAAGCAGGGAAAATTCGCTCTGTCTGGCGCGGCGAAACTCAGTTGGCCCACTTGCTTGAGGTCGAGATTGTCGAGCGGCACCTCCCGACGCTCTGGGTGAGTCAGCGCATATTGGATCGGCAGCAGCATATCGGTCTTGCCCATGTGCGCCAACAGCGATCCATCGGCGAATTCAACCAGCGCATGCACAACCGATTGGCGGTGGACCACTACATCTACTTGTTCGACCGCCACGCCAAAAAGCCAAGCAGCCTCGATGACCTCAAAGCCCTTGTTCATCAGGGTTGCCGAATCCACGCTGATCTTGGGACCCATTTTCCAAGTGGGGTGATCAATGGCCTGCTCTGGGGTAATGTAGCGCATCTGCTCGCGACTGCACCCAAAAAACGGCCCCCCAGAGGCCGTGAGAATTATCCGCTGCAGGCTTTTGCGGTTTTCGCCCTTCAGGCACTGCCAAATGGCGTTAGGCTCGCTATCCAATGGCAGCACGGTCCCCCCACCGCGCTCGGCTTGCTGCAAGATCAGACCACCCGCCATGACCAGCGGTTCTTTGTTAGCCATAGCCACGGTCTTGCCCTGTGCCAACGCCGCCAGCGTCGGGGCGAGGCCGACAGCACCGACAAGCCCGTTGAGCACTATATCTGCTTCCGGCATGGTGGCCAGTTCACACAGTCCCTCTGCACCGCAAACCACCTCGACCTGCGGTACTGCGCTTTGCACCCACTTTCTGGCCCCGGTGTCTAAAACGCAAATTTTTTGCGGCTGCCAGTAGCGGGCGCGGGCGATCAGCTTTTCGACCTTGGATCCACCTGCCAAGCCCACGATCTCGTACCCATTTCCCAAGTTTTCGAGAACTTTGAAACACGTGTCGCCAATGGACCCGGTGCAGCCGAGGATGACGATTTTTTTAGGGTCGTCAGCCATTTCAGTTGAGGCGAATTTAGCTACCGACACCCCCTCTATGACCTCCGTTGCGCGGCCGACGGCTGCTTCTATTGCGAGCATCGCCATTGCGCCGATCTCCACGTCCCCGCTCGGTATGGCGCACCACCTGCGTCTGGCGCACGACCACGACCTTGACTTGGCCGGCAAAAGTCAACTCGGTCTTGACGCGCTCGGCTATGTCGAATGCCAGCATCTCGGCGTCTTCATCCCCGATCTGTTCGCCGCAGACCATGACGCGGATCTCTCGGCCGGCGTTGATGGCGTACACGTCTGTGACGCCCGCAAACGAAGTCGCGATTTCTTCCAAACGCATAATGCGACGGGTATAACCTTCGAGGTCCTCGCGCCGCCCGCCGGGCCGTATCGACGATATAGTATCGGCCGCCTTGACCAAGAAGCAGATCGGCGAAAGACGATCATGGTCCTCGTGGTGCTCGGCGATGACTTCCTTGACCGTTGAATTCTCGTCGAATCGCTCGCCTAACCGAATGCCCAATTCGACATGGCCTCCTTCTAGCTCCTTGCTGACGGTCTTGCCGATATCGTGCAAGAGGCCCGCCCTCTTGGCCAACGACACATCCAATCCGACCTCGGCAGCCATCCCTCCGGCCAAATGGGCGACCTCTAGGCAGTGCTGTAAAAGGTTTTGTCCAAAGCTAGTGCGATATTTGAGCATGCCCACATAATAGGGCAAATCAGCGTGGTACTGGCTAGCCCCAATTTCGCTGAGGGCGCTCTTGCCGACCGCAACCATGTCTTGATCTAGGGTCTTGCGACACTCCGCTACCACTTCCTCAATCTTGGTTGGAGTGAAACCGCCGCTGCTGATTAGCTGCTGCATGGCACGGCTAGCCACTTCGCGACGCGCTGGATCGTAGGACGAAAGTAACACGGCGTCGGGCGTATCATCAACCACGACTTTGACTCCGGTCGCCGTCTCAAATGTACGCACATTGCGTCCTTCCTTGCCGATGATGCGACTCTTGATTCCCTCGTTGGGCAAGGGCACGGTCGAGGTGACCAAGTGGACGGTCTCTTCAACTGCACAACGCTGGATAGCTTGGGCGATGATTTTTTTGGCTTCTCGGTCCGACTCTTCTTTAGCCTTGGTGCGCTCACTGCGGATCATGGCCGCCGCCCGTCCGCGTACCTCGCCGGCCAGATGCTCCATCATCTGTTCGCGCGCTTCGTCCGCAGGCAAACCACTGGCCAATTCTAGACGTTGCTGGTACTCGGTGCGCATTTGGCCTAGCCCCTTTTCTTCTTCTTTTAAGATTCTTTCTCGCTGGCCAATCCGCTGCTCTTGATTTTTGAGGCGATTCCACGCCCGGTTCTGCTCTTCTTTCTGGCCATTGAGGTCGCGCACGAGCTCTGCCAAGCTCTTATCGCGGCGGTTCAGATCGGCCAATTGATCTTCTAATTCGGCCTCTTGGCGGGCTTTGGTCTTATACCAGTCATCCCGCTCTTCGAGCAAGCTCAGCCGCACTGTGCGCTCTTCTTCGGCTAGCTGCTGCCGGACTCGGTCTTCTGCCTCTTTCTCCACTTGGGGCAGGATGCCCCTTTTTAATTGATAACTCAGCAGAAAACCCAGACCACCGCCCAAAGCGAGCAGGCCCAAGCCCACTAATGCTTGGATCATATCTGGATATTCCATTGCTGTACACCCTGAAGGTCTTAAGGTTTAATGTTGCTAATAGATAAGACATACGAGTCCACAAGGGCAAATGCCAGCTTCGTGACTGCCCGCTCGCTACGTCTGGCAGGCGGCTTCTAACGCCGCTTGCCGCATAGCCGCACGCTCGGCTGGATCGCTCCAGCGCTGGACGATCAGCGGGTCGAGCGCATCTAAGGGATCGTAGTAAAAGAAGAACTCGCCGGGCCGCACGGCTGGGCTAGTAAATACGGCGATGCCCGTCTGGCGATCGTAGTGTTCGTAGGAGTGGACATCGCGCTTCCCCCCGCCCCCCATGGTGTCGAGCACAAAGGCCGGCGTATTGAAGCCCGCGGTCCGCCCGCGTACCGCCTTCTCTAGGGAGATCGCCGTCGCCAAAGTCGTGCGTAGCTCTTCGACCCCGCGCACCATATCGTGAACAAAGGTATAATACGGATGCACGTTGAGATAACTGAGCTGCCGCACGAGATGCTGCATAGTGCCGACGTCGTCGTTGACGCCTTTTTGCAAGACGGTTTGGTTGCGGACGCAGATACCGCGCTCCATCAGCTCGTCGAGTGCGCGGCCGCTGATGGCCGTGATTTCGCGCGGGTGATTGAAATGCGTGTGCAACGCGACTTCCTTGTGGATCTTGCGTCCCGCTTCGACAACTCGCGTCAGGGCATCAACCCACTCGCGGTCTGTGACGAGTTTCTGCGGCATAATCGCCGGCGCTTTTGTCGCGTAGCGCATCCGCCGCACGTGTTCGATGCTGAGTAAGCGAGTGCCAATGTATTCGATGTGTTCGGCCTTGAGGTTGGCCACATCGCCGCCGCTGATGACGATGTCTTCTAACTCGGGACGCGAAGCGATATAGGCAAAAACTTGCTCCCACCGCTGAGCAATGGCCCCAAAATGCACTTTCTCCACGTCCTCGGTATCCAACCCTACCGCATAGGAACGAGTGCAGAAACGGCAGTATACCGGACAGGTGTCGAGCGTCAGAAACAGCGCCCGGTCGGCATAGCGATGCGTCAGGCCCGGAACGGGGGAATCCACTTGCTCATGCAGCGAATCCAGGTCGAGTTCTGGGTGGTCGGGTCGCATCCGCGACCCCATGGGCAGAAACTGAATGCGCAGGGGATCCTCGGCTGGCTCCGACCAGTCAATCAGGCTCAGTAGATATGGAGAAATCCGCAGGCTCATCGGCGAGCGCAAAAGCCCCTGCTCTACATCGCGATAAAACGCCTCTGAAACGAGGCTACCGAGCACCTCCCGCAGTTTCTTCAAGCTCGTCACGCTATTGCGGCTCTGAAAGCGGTGCTCGTGGAACTCATCTGCACGCAAATCAGCATAGGCGGGGATAACGCGCCAATACTCGTCGTCGCGCAAGTCCCGGTGGGCGGTATCGGGGATCGCGCTGATGGGCGATGTCAGTACCTGCTCTTGGATCTCAGACATGAATTAGTCCCGTGCTGCTTCAATCTTTCTTGATTAAGTTGAAAAATTCCTCGCGCACTATTGGCTCGGCAAAACGGCCCCGGAGCGCTGAAGTGGTCGTCACGGCCCCGGGCCTTTCCACCCCCCGCATCTCCATGCACAAATGCCGAGCCTCCATTACGACGATGGATCCTTTGGGTGCTAGCTTGGCTTCGAGGAAGTCCACAATTTGCTGGGTGAGACGCTCTTGGAGCTGGGGCCGACGAGCGTAAAATTCGACGATGCGCACGATTTTGCTCAAACCGACGATCGCGTCCCCAGGTATATAGGCTATGTGCGCCTTGCCGAAGAACGGGATCATGTGGTGGGAACAAACCGAAAAGAACTCGATGTCCTTGACGATCACCATATTGCCATAGCCATCGCTATTGGGAAAGCAGGTAATCTCCGGTTCGCCTTGGTCGTCCAGTTCCCGAAATATCTCCATGTACATCCGCCCAACTCGGTCTGGGGTGCCTCGCAAGTGCGGGTCGCTCAAGTCGAGCCCCAAAACCTGCATGATCTGGGCGAAGTGGCTGGCTATTTCGGCGGCCTTGGCCTTGTTCTGGCCCTGGAGCCAGCTCGGAGTATCTCGCTTGCTAAGCGACCCTGCCGTCACATCTTCCATTGGGTACGTTCCTTTGCAGACACTATAAACAGTGGGGCAAAGCCGTTTGTGCCTTGCCCCACTCGACTGCGAAAACGAAGTGCTTCAGTTGAGCGATTGCAAACAAGCCCTAATGGCAGCAAAATCCGGCAGGACTTTGGGATTGTCGGATATCCAAGCGTAGCGGACAATACCTTGCCCATCGACAACAAAGGCCGAGCGCTTGGCAACGCCTTTGAAGCCCAACAGGTCTTCGTGCTGGGCACCGTATCCAGCGGAGACTTCCTTGTTGAAATCGCTGAGCAGCGGAATCTCAATGCCTTCCTTTTCGGCCCAAGCACTGAGGCTAAACGGGCTATCGACGCTGATTCCCAAAACCCGGGCATCGAGTTCCTGGTATGCATTGATTCCGGCGGAAATCTCGCACAACTCCTGCGTACAAACGCCGGTGAAGGCCAGCGGCACGAAGAGCAGGACGACATTTTTACCAGCGAAATCGCCGAGGCTTACGTCCTCCATATCCGCATTCTTGAGGGTGAACGCGGGCGCTGTATCTCCTATTTGAATCGCCATCTGCTAACTCCCCATCGCTTCGGCAAAACGGCGATTGACTTCGTTCCAGTTAACAGTCTCAATCCAAGCGGCGATGTAGTCGGGCCGACGGTTTTGATAGTTGAGATAATAGGCGTGTTCCCAAACATCGATGCCGAGGATGGGAGCTCCACTCCCGTCCATTAGGGGATTATCCTGATTGGCAGTGCTGAGGATGTCGAGCTTGCCGTCCTTGACTACGACCCAAGCCCAGCCGCTGCCGAATCGCTTGGTTGCGGCATCCACGAAGGCTTCGCGGGCTGCGTCTTGGCTGCCAAATACGGCTTCGGCCGCGGCGACTAACTCGGCCGAAGGCTCGCCGCGTTCTCCTTCTGGAGCCATGATCTGCCAAAATAGGCTGTGGTTGGCATGACCACCGCCGTGGTTGCGCACCGCCGTGCGGATGCTCTCGGGAACGGAGTCGAGATCGCTGATGAGGTCTTCGACGCTTTTAGCAGCCAAGTCGTCGTGCCCTTCGAGCGCGGTGTTGAGGCTGGTCACATAGGTATTGTGATGCTTGGTGTGGTGAATCTCCATGGTACGGGCGTCTATAACGGGCTCTAGCGCGTCATAGGCATAAGGGAGATCGGGAAGAGAGTGAGCCATGATGCAATCCTTTCGGCTTGAGGTTAAAATGCGTTAGGAGGCCGTATTGGCCTGATAATTTTTCACTAGGGCCCGAGTTGCGTCAACGGCTAGTTGGGCGGCGTGGCGCTTCATGGGCGGCAACCCTCCTAGTGCCTCTTCAATAGCTGCCGGCTTTAGCTGGGCCGCGTCCGCTAGCAGCAAGTCTGCCAGCAATTCGGTGAGCATCGAGCCAGCCGCGACCGAAGGAGCACAGCCGAAGGTCTTACAACTAGCGCGAACGATGCGGCCGTCTTCGACGCGGGCAAA
The DNA here is from genome assembly GCA_965208845.1 of Candidatus Latescibacterota bacterium. Lineage (GTDB taxonomy): Bacteria > Latescibacterota > UBA2968 > UBA8231 > UBA8231. The sequence goes on from OZ242361.1 coordinate 5,027,763, forward strand.
AAGCTGCATCGCATCGCCGCAGGCCTGATTTTCAGCTTGTCCCGAGGCATTAGCATCACCGATTTGCCCAGCGTTGCGAGGGTGCCGGTAGTGGTCGAAAACCATTGCGCTAAAGGAGGTCATCTGCTCGCTTCAACAGCCTAGTAAAGAGGTCCAAGAAATGAGTTGTATAATACTTGTGGCCGCGGGGGTTGTCAACCACACATCCCCTGAACTACAATCTATACAACGAGTTAAAGCCACCTCATCAGACTTTGAGGCCGCCGGAACCACCCGAACCACAATCCCGCCAGTAGGTCCGCACCATCTGCAAGACGTCCCAGAGCATGGTATCCTGCGCCACTTGGTCAATCAACGAGTGCAGCCTCGCGGCTTTCTCAGGCTCGATCAGCCCCAAGCCGCTCATCATCGTCAGGTGGTGGATCAAGCCCGTTTGCAACAATGTGCGGTTCATGTCCGAGAGAGGGATACTGCTTTTGTTGGCGAACTCCTCTTCGAGGCCAGCATAGAGTTCGGCCAAGTTGTGGGAAAGTGTGGTCTCGACTTTGTAAATTTTTTCCATGCGCCGCCCGCCCGTGTGGAAACCTTGCGATTAATATACCCGGCGCGTTCCCACTGTCAACAAGACTCGGGCCAGAGGGCGCGGTGAGTCATTTGGCGGTGATTTGGTATTTGCGGAGCAAGTGTCGAAAGCGGTCGTAGGTCAAGCCCAATTGCTGGGCCGCGTCTTTCTGCCGCCCGCCCGCTTGGACAAGCGCGCCGTCGAGCAAGCCTCGTTCCACGCGCTCAATTTGCTCGTCAAAATTGCCTCCTTTGGGAAGGGCGACGCTACTGTCGCCACACACTTCTAGGGGCAAGTCATCCATGCCCACTTCGTCCCCCTGCGCGACGCAGAGGGCGCGTTCGACGGCGAATTTGAGTTCGCGCACATTGCCCGGCCAAACGTAGGTTTCTAGCGTGGCCAAAACGCTTTCGGCAAACGGGCGTCGTTCAATCGCCGGCACTTCGTCGCACAGTTGCTGAGTAAAATACTCAACCAAAGGCCGGATGTCCTCGGGTCGCTCCCGCAAGGGCGGTAGCTGGAGCACGCTAAACCTCAGGCGGTCGTAGAGGTCGGCGCGGAATTGTCCACTGGCTATTTCCCGCTCCAGATCCGCGTTAGTCGCCGCCACGACGCGCACGTCAACGTGGATCGTCTGCGTCCCGCCCGTGCGTTCAAATTCTTGGTATTCTATGACGCGCAATACGTTTTTTTGGAAGTCCAGCGAAGTATTGCCGATCTCGTCGAGAAAGAGCGTGCCACCATTGGCAGCCTCAAAGCGGCCGTGGCGTATTTCAGTCGCGCCCGTAAAGGCCCCTTTCTCGTGGCCAAACAACTCACTTTCGAGTAGGGTATCAGACAGTGCCGCGCAGTTCATCTTGACAAAGGCCCGCTCGCGGCGATTGCTCCCATGGTGCAAGGCCGCGGCGATCAACTCCTTGCCGGTGCCTCGTTCGCCGCAGATCAGCACGGGTCGCGGTATAGAGGCGACCTGTTCAACTTGCTTGAGCAGGTTCTGAATCAGAGGACTGCGACTGACGATCTGATAGCGCTGACCTAGCTGGGTCCGATAAAAGGTATTATCGCGGTCAAGGGCTTCGTTCTCGGCCTTAAGACGGGCGTTCTCGCGCAATACAGCCAACATCCGCTCGACCTTTTCCATCTCCATTTCGAGCTTGTCCTCGACGTACAGATCCTTTTCAATAAAGTCCGCGGCCCCGGCCTGCACAGCTTCGACTGCCAAGTCAACGCTTCCCTTGCCCGTGAGAATAATAACCGGCAGCTCAGTCCACTGTTTTTTGATCTCTTTCAGTACTTCAAGGCCATTAGGCTGGCCAACTCCAAAGTCAAAGTCCAGCACTACGAGTTCGACATCCGTCGGCCTAGCTGCCAGATGCCCGAGCAGCCGTTGGCCGTTGGAAAACGAGATGACCTCCTTGCCCAAGCTGCGCAGTTTCTCTGACAATATCTCGCGCAATTCCTGTTGGTCATCGGCGATTAAGACGGCTTTCTGTTTTTTGCTTACCATACCCTTTCTCGTTCAATCCCTGAAAGGCTAGGTCTGTCCGCCCGAGAAATTGAGCGGTAGATCGAGCCGAAAAACGGTCCCGTGTCCCTTTCTGCTCTTGACGCGCAGCACACCCTGATGGGCTTGGGCAATGCGGCGTGCAATACTCAAGCCATAACCATTGCCCCGTTCCCTAGTGGTAAATCCAGGCTCGAATATCAACTCCAAATGCTCTTCCTCAATGCCCGGCCCATCGTCCTCGACCTCAATGAAAGCCAGCGACTGCTCCTCGTCGTAGCCAGCGCCTAGCATCACCCGACCACCGCTATTTCCTTCAAGGATTTCCAAGGCGTTGAGGCAGAGGTTGGTAATGGCCTCGCGCAGCATCCGCTCATCGGCCTCTACGCACGGCAAGCCCGCTTGGATCCGCGTCTGGATCGCGGCCTTCCAAGTTTGGCGGTCAAATCCGGCAGCCACCCGGCGCACCAAGCGCCCAAGGTCGATCACCGCCGGATGGATTTTATCCATTTTCATCGCCTCCAAAAACCCCACCCATTCGTCGTATAGGGCCTCGTATTCGCCCCCTAAGCGATTCAACTCCCCCTGCTGCGCCTCTTCGGCCTTGCGCCCCAGCCCCCGCAAGCGGCTGCCGATGATCCCCATCAGGTTTTTGATGCGATGCCCCTTTGTGTAAAACCCCTCGTACACCTGTTCCTTTCCCAACTCGACCATTTCTAGCGACAAACGCGCGAGGACTTGCGGGGCGCTTTGCTCGAATTCCTCGCAGATGTGCTGGTATTCTTGTTCCAATTCGGGGGGTTTTACGTGGCGAAAAAACAAACGGGCCAAATTTGCGTACGGCTGGCTCAGCTTGGGGTCGAGCTGGATGGCGACCTTGAATTCCCCCATTGCCCCCAACACCTGGCCGCCTTGTAGCAAGAGCTGGCCCAAGCTGTTGTGGCCAGCCGCGGAAAGCGGGTTGAGTGCCAACCCCTGGCGGAACGCGCGAATGGCTTCTCTACGCCGCTGTGGATCTTCGTTATACTGGCTACCGAGAGCGAAAAAGACGCGGTCGAGGGCTGGGTATTCGCGCCCTTCCTCGGCTGCGCGCACGATGGCCTCAAAGTGCGCCAGCGACCGCTCGCGGAACCGGGCGTTCCGCCGCCCTTGGCGCATTGCGAGCAAGCCGAGTTGGTAGTGGCTTTCTAGATGCCCACTCTCCGCGGCCGCTTCCAGTGCGGCAATGGCCGCTTGTTCGTCCCCCAGTTCCAAGAGACAAATCCCTTTGCGGTGATGGAGTCCCAAGTCGTCTGGCACCTGCACTAGGCCGCGCTCACACCACTCCAGAGCCTCGGCCCAACGCGCACCTTCACAGGCATCTATAGCGCGGTCGAGCCAATTCACGGTCTAGCCTTGCTCTCGCGGTTCTTGGCTCTCCCAAGACTTAGATCCTACTTCGTCCATGTGGTCTATCTTTTCGCTGAGAGCGATCATGACGTCCTGCACCTCAGTTAGCCGCTGCTCGACTGCGACCAACCGCTCCCGCAGTTCGTCCGGCTCAATGCCCTTGTCTTCGGATACAGTCGCTTTGAGTTTGAGGTAGTCGGCAACTTTAGCGATGGCAAAAATCGCCACGACAGCAAACAAGAGTGGCGTCAGAATGTAGGGAAAGCTGGGGCCCAAAGGATGGCTGGTAAATAAAAAGAAGACAATAACAAATAATACGATAAAGCCTAAGAATCCGAGGATGCTCTCCTTATTCTTGGCCATGCTTTAACTCCTTTCTATGGAATCAACTCTTCCAGTCAACTCTCCGTTCCCATTTGCTCTTTTCGTGCTCTAGGTTTAGTCCCTACGTCATCCATGTAGTCGATTTTCTCACTGAGGGCGATCATCACGTCCTGTACCTCGGTCAGCCGCTGCTCTACTCGTTCTAGACGCTTGACGATCCGATCTTCTTCCTGTTCGGATTTTTTGTCTCGTCGCTTGCGGCTCGAATAATACTTGTTGCCCCAATTGACCAATCCACTGCACAAGATGATGAAACATACGCCAATGGCGACCTGCAAAAACCCACTCATTTACTCCCTCCCTGTCCGAGCTATAGCCTGTTTGTATCAAGCGCTTTCGACGCCCCGGCTCCAGTGTTTCTCATGCGCGAAAAGTACTTCTGGAAAGCGATAGACGATCAGGCCCGAATCGGTTATTTCGACCTCGACGAATCCCCCATCGGCCAAGCGCTTGAGAATCTCCGCGGCCTCCTCGACGGTCAACCCGGTATCGGCCGCCGTTTCGGTCACCGTCAGGCGGCCATTCCTCTTGTGCGCCAGACGCACCACGCGGTTTTGTTGACGTCGGTAGCGAACCAAATGCGCGGCCGCATCGAGCTTTTTGGCCAACATCCAGAGTAAGCTGCCGAAAATGGTCTGGGTGACGCCAATGGCAAAAAACTCGAACTGGGAATCTGGGCCATCGGCATGGAGAATTTGAAAAAGGCCGTAGAGCATAAACCCCAGCCCTATCGGCACCATCGGCACGGCCATTACCTTGAGAAAAAGAGCGCCTAGGCGCTTGAATCCCCCTTCCATAGCACTTCGTACCTCGCTTTTTGCCGCGTTGGGCGATCTCATCGTCATAGCGTCAGTTCTCCAAATTAACACCCACGCAATATACTGCGGAACAAAGGATTACTTATCTTTGTTCATCTTGTCCTTTAGGGCCTTCAATTCATCGTCAACGCTGTGATCGACTTCGATTTGGCGGATCTCCTTCTCAATGCTTTCCATCTCGCCCGAAATCTCCGTGTGCGCGGCCGCCTCCGCTTCGCTCTCTTCGACTTTCTGCTCAAAGCGTTCAAAGCTGGAAAAGGCATCCTCACCCAACCCGGAAATGCTCTGGGCCAGACGCTTGCGGGCCTGGGCAGCTTGGTGGCGAGCAATCAACGTGCCCTGTCGGGTCCGTGCTTCTTCGAGCTTGGTCTTTAGCTCGCGCAGCTGCTCGCGCAACTGCTCGGCCGTCTGCCGACTCTCCTCCACAGCCGGAGCCAGATCCTCGGCAGCTTTGGCAAACACCGCCTTGCGTTCCAGCGCCCGTCGCGCCAGCGCATCTTCTCCCGCTTCCACCGCCCGTTCGGCCTTGCCCTGCCATTCGGCGACCTGGCTTTGCTTGTCGTTGAACTGGCGCTCGAGCCGCTTGTGGTTGGCCACAGCGGTCCCTACCGAAGCTGTGGCCTTGCCGACCGCCTCTTCCATGTCCCGCACCATCTGGCGGATCATCTTGTCTGGCTCTTCAGCTCGGTCGAGCATCTCGTTGATATTGGACTTGAGGATATCGCTTATCCTCGAAAAGGCTCCCTTAGCCATCGCACACCTTCCTTGATTGAGTGAAGCTTACCATGCGTTGTTTCTAACCTGCAAGGACCATGCCAAAAGCATTGTCATATCCATAACTGATTATAGTCCATTATATTACAGGAAAAACATAGATTAAATTATTACTTGTTAATGGCCAGATTCGCCACTTGGCTGGCGTCATTGGCCATTTTCACTCCTTTAGTTATTATAACAAATCTTCGCAAAGGATTTCGCCATGGCCAATCCATTGGTCTTGATCGGCTTGGGTATCTATCTCGCGGTGATGCTCGGCGTTGGCCTATACGCTGGCCGCCGCGTCCGCAACTCGACTGACTTTATCGTCGCCGGTCAACGCCTGCCCCTGTTGCTCTGCACCGCAACCCTCGCAGCGACGTGGTTTGGCGGAGGAATCTGCATCGGCGCTGCGAGTGCTGCATACAAGGGTGGCATCCTCGCAGTCATTGCCGATCCTTTTGGCGCGGCTTTGTGCCTGTTCCTCGCTGGCCTCTTTTACGTCCGGCTGATGCGGCGCATGGGCTTGATGACAATCGCATCCTTTTTTAGCCGCCGCTTCGGCCCTCGGGCTGGTCTGCTGGCGAGCCTCTGCACCATTCCCGCCTATGTTGGCTGGACTGGCTCGCTCTTGGTGGCCTTCGGGCGGATCCTGCAGATCCTGACCGGCATCGATCCCGCCGTCGGCATCTGCGCAGCCGCAGTCATCGTGCTGATCTACACTTGGGCCGGCGGCATGTGGGCCGTCACGCTAACCGACTTCATCCAAGTAACCGTCCTCGTGCTCGGGCTATTTATTCTGACGCCGATCCTCCTCGGCGACATGGGCGGCTGGAAAGCCCTCGTCGCCCAAATCCCAGCTTCCCGCTTCGATTTCTATCCTCGCGGCGACGCGGCCAGTTGGTTGGCCTACGCGCGCGATTGGCTGGTCATCGGTCTCGGCAACCTAGCGGGCCAAGACCTAATTCAGCGCAGTCTGTCTAGTCGCAACGAAAAGGTGGCTTACCGCAGCGCTTATCTCGCTGGGCTGCTTTATATAACGGTCGGGCTTTTGCCCGTTTTTCTCGGCATGGCGGGTGCAGTCATCCTCCCGGATTTGGCCGATCCCGACCTAGTTATGATGTCCCTCGCCCTAAAATACCTTCCAGATATAGCCTTGGTCCTCTTTATGGGAGCCCTCGTCTCGGCCCTCCTATCCAGCGCCGACAGTGCCCTCCTCGCTCCGGCAAGCGTCATTGGCTGGGATCTCCTGCGCTACTTCAAACCCGATGCCAAAGAGCGGTCGTCGCTGCGCGTAACGCGCTGGTCCGTCCTCCTCTTGGGTGCAGTATCTCTGCTGTTGGCCCTCCGGACCGCTTCGGTGTATGACCTGATGGTCGACTCTTGGTCCGTGCTCCTCGCCTCGCTCTTCGTCCCACTAACCGCCGGCTTGTGGTGGCCCAAGAGCAACGGTCCTGGGGCTTTAGCTTCCATAGGGGTCGGCCTGTGTACCTGGCAGGTACTGAGGATGCTCCCTGTAGATTTGCCAGCCGACCTTTTGGCCGTGCCCTTTTCCGCCCTCGCCTTGGTAATCGTCAGCTTACTAACCCAAAAAAAGGCTCCGCCGCAGCCCTTGCTCGATGCCGAGGGACACCCCCTGGACTATAAAAATCGCTTGGGTATTTAACCTTAAGCTCGCTTGACAGGTAAAAGCGCGCACTTAACTTGTTGACTACTTACCACCACCTTAAAAAGGAATTTGACCATGAAGATGTACATCGCCGGAGAATGGGTTGACAAAGCCGAAACCATGGACGTCGTCAACCCCTATGACGGCTCGGTCGTCGATACCGTCCCAAGGGGCGACGCCGCAGACATCGACCGCGCCATTGACTCGGCCGAGCGCGGTGCCAAGGCTATGGCCGCAATGAGCGCCCATGAGCGCTACGAGATCATCCATCGCGCGGCAGATCTAATGCTAGAGCGGCTCGACGACCTAGGGCGCACTATCACGCTCGAGGAGGGCAAGGTCCTCGCCGAAGGCATGGGCGAGGCGTCCCGTGCCCAAGAGACCATCGTCCTGTCTGCCGAGGAAGCCAAGCGCCTGACTGGCGAAACGCTCGACCTGAGCGGAGCCTCTAACGGGGCCGGCAAATTCGGCTTCACGCTGCGGGTCCCCTGTGGCGTGGTCGCCGCCATTACGCCCTTCAACTTCCCGCTCAACCTCGTCTGCCACAAAGTGGGTCCGGCCCTTGCGGCCGGCAATGCGATCATCATCAAACCCGCTAGCGACACCCCGCTTTCGGCCCTCAAGCTGACCGAGATTTTTGTCGACGCTGGCTTGCCTGAGGAAGCCATTCAATGTGTCACGGGTTCGGGCGGCGTCATTGGCGATGCGATCAGTTCCAATCCCAAGGTCCGCAAAATCAGCTTCACGGGCAGCCGCGATGTTGGCGAACACATCTGTCAGGTCGCTGGCCTGAAGAAAGTGACGATGGAGCTAGGTTCCAATTCTCCGCTGATTGTCATGCCGGACGCCGATCTCGAAAAGGTCGCCGCCGCCACCGCCAATACCGGTTTTGCCAACGCTGGCCAAGTCTGCATCTCGACTCAGCGGGTATTCGCTAGCAGCGAGGTGTACGGGGATTTTATCGACGCCCTCAAACCCGCAGTCGAAGCCCTGACGATCGGCAATCCCCTCGACGACGACGTCAAGATGGGGCCTATGATCCGCGTCCAAGACGCCGAACGCGTCGAGGCTTGGGTCCAAGAAGCCGTTGGGGCTGGGGCCAGCGTCGTCACGGGCGGCACCCGCGAGGGCACGATGCACGCCCCGACCATCCTAGCCGATGTGGCACCGGAGATGAAGGTCTCCTGCGATGAGATTTTCGGCCCAGCGCTCGGCATCAGCCGGATCGACGATATTGACCAAGCTATCGCCATGGCCAACGATACCAACTACGGTCTCAGCGCCGCGATCTTCACCGAGAACCTCAACTGGGCACTCCAGTTTGCCCAGCAGGTAGAATCGGGTAATATCCACATCAATTGGGGCACTCAGTGGCGCGCTGATCTGATGCCCTATGGCGGCCTCAAGGAAAGCGGCATGGGCAAGGAGGGGCCTCGATACGCGGTAGAGGAAATGACCGAAACCAAGATGGTCGTCATTCATTAAACAATCTCTGACGACAACGTAAAAAGGGGGGACGCCAGTCGAAGCGTCCCCCCTTTTTTTGTACCCTGTCCTTGCGACTCAGGTCAAATCCAGCGTCTCCATAAACGCGGCGCGGATCTGCTGCGTTATCGGCCCCGGTGCACCATCGCCGATAACGGCACCGTCGATTTTTATCACTGACATCGCCTCAAGCGTAGTACCGGCAATGAAGACCTCGTCGGCCTCCTTAAATTGATCCAGAGTGCAAAATTCTTCGTCGATGGGTATGCCGAGCTTGCGGGCCAAGTCGAGCAGAATTCCTCTAGTGATGCTCGGCAGAATGTGAGGACCAATAGGCGCGATGCACAATCGCCCGGCCTGAACGCAGAAGGCACTGGTCGAAGCTCCTTCGGTGACTCGGCCTTCGGCATTGACCAGCAACGCCTCAAAGGCCCCCGCTTGCGCCGCCGACTGTTTGGCCAAGATGTTGGGCAGTAAGGCGATGCTCTTGATATCGCAGCGCTTCCAGCGCAGGTCTTCGGTGCTAATGATTTCGACACCTCGGTCGTAGAGATCCCGTGGCAGGCGACGCAATTCCTTAAACGTCATCACGACAGTAGGCGCGACTGGGACCGCGGGAAACTCGTGCTGCCTAGGAGCGACCCCGCGCGTAACTTGGACATAGACCAAGGTCTCGCCAAAACCGCTCCGCTCAATGCCCTCCATCAGCTTGGCCCGAAGGCCATACTCGCTAATATCCAACGGCAACTGCAGTGCTGCTAGGTTGCCCTGGAGGCGCGCTAAATGCGGCTCTAAGGCATAGGGACGCCCGCCGTAGGTTCCAACGACCTCATAGACCCCATCGGCGAACTGATAGCCCCGGTCCTCGACCGACACCACAGCTTCGGCCAGTGGGCAGAACCGGCCGTTGACATAGGCGATTTCAGGCATCGCCCATCGCTAGCCTTTGGCCAGGACCTGCCACAAGGCTCGGTAATAGCGCATCAAGGGCAGGGGATCTGGGCTTTCGGGGATTTCGGCGAGGCAATAACCAGCGTACCCGCTCTGCCTCAGCAAGGTAAAGAGCCGCTCCCACGGGTAATCGTTCCACAACTCGGTAATGTGGACCAAGGCAATGGCCTCCTGCAAAGAGGCGAAACTGCCGTCGATGGACCCATCAACTAGGTCCGTCGCATTGGAATTCCAGCAGACGAAGACATTGTCGTGGTCGGCGTAATCGAGGATCTTGCGAATGTTGGCCGGATCCGAAGTCGTACGGCCGTGAACCTCCAAGCGAATCTGCACCCCTAGATCGCGGGCGAATTCGCCGCACTCGCGCAAGCTGACGCCGATCTGCTCCAAGGTCTGCTCAATAGGGACCCCCTCATCTACGTGGACGTTGTTGGGGCGCACCTTGACTCCGCCGACTCCGAGATCGTGGGCCAAGCGCACGTATTCTTTAGTCCCGTCGATGTGACTTCGCAGAGCCTGCGAATCGACGGCGTCGTATTCAAAGGCGCTGCCCAACCCTACCAGCTCGACCGCCGAGTCGGCAAAGCGCTTCTTGACCTCGGCCCGCTCGGCCGCGCTGAGCGACACTTCGACCCCGTGGGCGTGCGTCGTCCGCAGCTCAACTCCGGCAAAGCCAGCTTCTTCGCAATGAGTAATTAGCGTCTCTAAATCCCAATCGCGGCCTAAATTATAGGTTACCATGCCGAGCTTCACGTTGCATTCCTCCCTGCTTGATCACCGGCGAAGAGCTCCCGGTGAAAGAGTGCCTTTTGCTGTTGGAGATAGTCGCCCTTGCTCATGTTGGGCGCGTGATTTTGCAGGATGCCCTGGGCTGTAGACGCATCGCTGTACAGCAAATCAATGGCCATCATGGCCAAGACCTTGGCCGGGGCGAGGTACCCAGCGGCAGGGTCGGCAATCCCCCAATCGGGGCCGTGGATCGTGCCGCTGGCCCCGGTCATAGCCGGGTGCAGCACGGGCATAATCTGACTGAGGTCGCCAGCGTCGGTCGATCCGCCGCCGTGGGGGTAATCCCTATACTGATCGGGGCCAAAAACCTGTGCAGCGTTGTCCTTAAAAAGCTGCCCTAAATCGGGATCATTGCACAGCGGCAGGTATCCGGGCACCGTTTCGATCTCAACCGAGCAGCCGAGGGCGACCGCCGAACCTCTCAGTGCCCGATCGACCTTGTGAGACGCATCGAGCATCGCCTCGGAAGTGCGGGCGCGAACGTAGGTTTCCAACCTCACCTCGGCCGGGATGATATTGACCAGATCGCCCCCCTTCGTAATGATCGGATGCACTCGCACGCAGTCCTGATCGCGGAAGGTTTCGCGCTGGGCGTCAATCGCGCTGAGGGCGAGCGTGGCCGCACTAAGCGCGTTGACGCCTTTCTCCGGCGCACCCCCAGCGTGGGCAGCCCGGCCAATGAAACGCACGTTCTTAGCCAAGAAGCCATTGGACGAACGGGCAATCCCCACCGCCCCCTCGCTTTGGGCTGAACTGCTGGTGTGGATCATCACGGCCATATCTACATCGTCAAAGTGTCCCAATTCGACCAGTTCGGGCTTGCCGCCGAGGAATGCGATCTTGCCTTCTCCGACGAGTCCTAAGCGATAGTCTATCTCGACGTATTCTTCTGCGGGGACAGCGAAAAACGCGATTTCTCCAGCCAGTTCCTCGCTGACGCCGGCTGCTACAAGCCCGTAAGCGGCCCCTACCATCCCAGCGATCTGGGCGTTGTGGCCACAGGCGTGTGCTGCCCCAGTTGTCGGATCGGCGCGTGGGTGATCGGGCACGATGAGCGCATCGAGCTCGCCCATCAGCGCCACCGTCGGCCCCGATTGCCGCCCTTGGAGCCGGGCCTTCACGCCGGTCAGAGCCAGTTCCCGCTCGTACTGCAATCCGAGATCGGCAAAACTGTCGCAAACGCGGCGGGCCGTCTGTTCCTCCTTAAAGCCCAATTCGGGTTGGTCCATGATGGCTTCTCCCAACCCGATGATCTGCTCGCTCTGCCGCTCAATGGCCGCGCAGACAGCGGCCTTTAATTCTTCTTTGCTCCGCATAAATCTCCGTCTTTTTTAGGTCGGCCAGTATAGCCGAGGTTCATAGGATTGTCAAGCAATTCCCCTGCTTGCGCAGGTCTAGCACACCCCTTAATTTTTTTAAGCCGTAAGCCTTCGTCCGGTCTCAAACCCGCCCAGAGCTATTGCATTGTACAAAATTCTGATCATCGACCGCAATCCCATATTTGGTGCAACCCTCGCCGAACTGCTTGAGCGGTCCGGCTATCAGGTCGAAGTCATCAACCAACTAGCCGACGGACTCGACCACTACCAACTCAACGCTCCAGATTTGGTCCTCCTCGGCGTCGAGATTGACGACCCTGCCCCTTTTGTCTCGGCGAGTCGCTCGCTCGACAACACCAAGGTCATCGCCTTCCTGTCGAGCCAAAGGCGTTCCTCCGATGACCTCCAAGAGGTGCTGCAAGCCCTCAAGGGGTGTCCCATTTTTTACAAGCCCTTCCGCACCGAAGACGTCCTCGCCGCCATCGCCGCAGAATTAGTGCCCCATAGGCCCTAAGCCTCAGCCGTGCGGCAACACCCCGATGTCCTCACCACGCTGATAGTTGAGTGCATCGACGATCATCCGCACGATGTCGTAACTAGGGCTGAATCCTAAGTATTCCTCGGCCTTGCGCAGGTTGAACTCGTAAAAGGTGGGCGTGGCCTGTATAGCCGCTTCTACGTGGGGCATGTCGCGCAATTCGGCGAGCCGATAACTAACCTCGTCCCAAGTGAAAGGGCGCGGCCCAGCTAGCTGGAAGGTCTCGCCCAACGCCCTCTCTTTGCCCAAGGCACAAAGGCACCCATGCACGATGTCGCGCACATCGGCGATGTGCTTTTTGAAGGGACGGTCGCGCAGGTCTTTGAGCAGCACCGCGCACTCCTCACCCTGCCACAGGGTGGCCAGTTCCGGGTGCACCTCCTTCATCTTGCTCAGGTAGAACTGCGGAAACTGCAACATTTCGTCGGCAGCCCAGACCATGGCGAAACGCAAAATCGTCGTCGGCACTTGGTATCCCTGCCAATAGCCGTTGCACAATTCCTCGCCCAGCGCCTTAGTCAAGGCATAGGCTCCCTTGGGCACGCGCGGCGTCTGCTCATCAATGGGCGCGCTCATGCCGCCGGGGACGTATTTGTCGTAGAGCGCGTCCGAGCTGGCGAATAGGAATTGGCCCATTCCCTTCACTCGACGCACGGCCTCCAGCATGTTGAACGTGCCGCGCACGTTGATCTCAAAAAACTCTTCGTCGGTAAAGGGACCACCGCCCTGAAAGGCCGCCCCCAAGTGATAGACGACCTCAATCCCCTCGACCGCCTGTTCCACTGTGGCCGGTTCAGTCAAACTCCCTTCGACGAGTTCGACCTGCATCTTCTTGAGATTTTCCACTCGCGGATCTCGAGGCCAGACCAACCCGCGAAGTTGATGGCCGCGCTCGACGAGCTGTTTGGCCAAGTTGGCACCAATGCGGCCGGTAATGCCAGTAATCAGTATCCTCACGCGAACCTCCCAGTTAAACTGCCAACAACAAACCGCACCGCATCACTGCTGGCAACCCCACTGCGCGAGAAAGAAGGCTGGAAAAGATGACAGCCTGTTTTATATTTAGAGAATAGCACTGCCCGAGCTATTACTCGGCTTGACGCCTCACGATAAAGATGTCACCTGCTCAACTTCGCATTCTAGTCCCGCTCGAAAATCCGCACCAAGAACACAATCTCGTCGACTTGGCTGCGACCCTTGCCCCCTCGCCTTGGGGTGAGTTGCACCTGACCCACATCCTCACTCCCGACGCCGAGCCTATACCCGATATAGACCAATCACTCGCTGCTTTGGCCGACCGGGCCATGGCCCGCAATATTGGCGCGATTGCGCACCTCGAAGAGGGCGCAGACGTAACAAGTGCCATTCAACAGGCCGTCCACCGCTGGAGTTGCAACATGATGCTCATGGCCTGGAAAGGCGATGTCGAGCGAGCTGCCATCCTTTCCGCGCCCAATCGTGCCCTCACCAAGAACACCGACGTCGACACCCTGATCTTCAAAGAAAAAAAGCGCGGGCCGGTACGCCGGATTCTCGTACCTTTCGGCGGCGGCAATCACGCATTGGTCGGCGTGCAGATCGCTTACGATCTGGCCCAAACTTGGGGAGCCGAACTGGAGATTCTCCGCATCGTCCGCGACTCCCGCGACCCCTCCGACCCCATCCTCCAGCGCTACTGTGCGCAGCTAGCCGCCGACACGCGCTTGCAGCTAGAGTTGCTGAAAATCGATGTGCCGTTGACGGTGATCCCGGCCATCGATGTGGTTCCGGCCATCGTCGCAAGAGCGCAAGACCACGATTTGATCGTGCTCGGTGCCTCAAACGACTGGCGCCAAGAGGAACACCTCGCTGGCTCCATCCCGGACGAGATCGCCTATCAGGTGCCCTGTTCGGTGCTAATGGTCCGCTCGGCCGCGGCCAACGACTTGCAGCTAAGTCGCATTTTCTGGGAACACACCATCCGCTTGAACCTCGCCCCCAAAGACAAGTGGGATGCCATCGCTCAGATGGTCGATGCGTTAATAGAAGAAAAACAAATCCCCGCTAGCGAGCGCCAGACCGTGCTCGAGGCCGCGCTCGACCGCGAGCGCAAAGGCTCGACTTCGCTAGGGCACAGCACCGCCATTCCCCATGCGCCTATTCCCGATTTGGAGGGGATCATCGGCTGTTTGGGAATTTGCCGACAGGGCATCGATTTTGAAGGTCCGACCTCGGATCTGGTGCACTTCATTTTCCTGCTGTTGACCCCGGAACAAAACTACCGCAGCTATATCCCGATCCTCGCCCAGATCGCGACCTTGATGCATGCCGACACCACCCACCGCGACATGCTCGCCTCGCAGACGCCAGCGGAAATAACCGCCGTGCTCAAGCGCCTGCCGCAACCTAGCCGCTAAATCCTCTCGATCTGGCTACTGGCAAAATAATCGCAATACGGCATGAGTGCGCACTCGTCGCACAGAGGCTTGCGCGCCTTGCACACGTAGCGGCCGTGCAAAACCACGCGCTGGCCAAAAGTCGTCCACTCCTCGGCCGGCAGGAGCTGCCCCAAGGCCATTTCAACCTTGACCGGATCCGTTTCTGCAGTTAGCCCCAAGCGCCGACTCACCCGTCCCACGTGCGTATCTACCACGATACCAGACACACCGTACACATTGCTGAGGATGACATTGGCACTCTTGCGACCGATGCCGGGCAAGCGGGTCAAGGCGTCCATCTGCCCGGGGACTTGTCCGTTGTGCTCGGCGACGAGCAGCGTCATGGTCGCGCGGATATTTTTGGCCTTTTGCCGGTAGAAGCCGGTTGAGCGGATATCCTCTTCCAATTCCTCGGCCGCCACCGCCACGTAGTCGGCTGCGCACTGGTATTTTTTGAATAGCACTGCGGTGACTTCGTTGACCTTGACATCCGTGCTCTGCGCCGCGAGCATGGTGGCCACCATCAACTCCAAGGGATTGTCGTAGTTGAGCTCTACTCTCGGTTCGGGAATGGTTTTCTTTAGTTCCCTGCAGACGATCTGTGCCCGTTCGACTTCGCGTTTCCCCACCTCGAATTCTCCTCTTCAGCGTCGAGACGGCTCGGATAGCTCAACGCCGGTACCGGCCCCACGCACGCGCCGGCCCCACAGGTGGACGCGGCCCTTCCAGCGGAAAATCCCCAAGCAGCCCATAGTGCCGACCAAAACTACGTGCAGGGGCTGCAACATGGCCCACAGGGGAAAATAGCGGCGCAACTCGCGGCGACCCGCTAGTGCTATTCCGCCGTTAAATACACTCCACTCGCCCCCCACTTTCGCCCCTACCGCGCCTAAGGCCCACAGGGGATCCAGCAAGCCGGCTAAGCACAGCAAAGGGGCCATGAGCATCGCCCAGTTCAAAACGTATGAGAGCAGCATATAGCCGAAAAAGTGCGGATCTAGGCGGGCGAGGACCGGAGCATTGGAAGCCCAGCGGCTGCGCTGGCCGAATAACCCACCCCAAGAGGTGGCCACTGGATGCCGCACAAAAGTCGCTGGCTGGTTGGCAAATACAATGGACCACCGGCCCGAGCGGCGCATGGCCTGCATGAGCAGCACATCGTCTCCAGAAGCCCGGTGCATGATTTTTTCATAGCCGCCAACGTCGAAAAACGCCTCCCGCAAAAAGGCCAAATTCTGCCCAGAGGCCGCCATGGGATGCCCCCAACCGGCGCTGCCGCATATGCAGGCCATCAAGCAGGTAAAGTCAACGGCCTCGTATCCATGACGCCACCCCTTGATCTCGGACGGCGAGCCGATTTGCGAAAAGCCGATAACCATGCCCACCCCATCGTCAAAGTGCGACAACATGCCGCGAATCCATCCCGGAGCGACCTGGCAATCGGCGTCCGTGGTAAGAATCACCTCTCCCCGTGCTTCGGCAATCCCTAAGCTGAGCGCGGCTTTCTTAGAACCCGACCCTTCGGTTCTTAGCAAGCGCACGGACGCCGTCTCCCCGCTGAACTCGCGCACGATGTGACCCGTGCCGTCGGTGGAGCCGTCGTCAACGACGATGATTTCGTAGCGATTTTGGGGGTAATCCTGCGCCAGCAGGGTGTGCAGGCAGCAGGCGATGTGCGCAGCTTCGTCGCGGGCAGCGACGACGACCGAGACTAACTGGACGCGCTCGGCATTGGCATTGCCGGGACGGCGGCGCATCCCGGTGATAAACCAACAAGCTCCGAGCAAGTAGGCCAGCGCACAGAATGCCAAGAAGTATTCGGGCGCGGACAACGCGGGCATCAGCCCTTGATTTCCTTGATCAGCGAAAACATGCCTCGATAACCTTCGGAACAGTTGCGGCACATGTCGAAGCTATTGCGGTCGGTGAGGACCTGACGGCGAAAATCCATATAGGCCCGGCTGCGCCAGATCTCGTCAAAAGAACGACCGTTGAAGGCCTGCCCCATGCCAAAGTCGACGTCCTTATCGAAGCAACAGGGCGCGACCGCTCCGTTCCAATTGACCATCGAGCTGTACCACAGCACCTTGCAACCCCTCGTTGGCTGTCCCTTGACCACCAGTTCGTCCTCCGCACGCTCGTAGCGGCTGTACTGTTCGTCCTCGGGCAGGAACTCCTCGGCGTCCGCCTCGGAGTAAACTTGGGCAGTCTTGACCAAGAACTTGTCAACGCGCAGGTCCTTGGCCAGTACTTCAGCCGTGGCCAAGTCGCGCTCGTTGTGCTTCATAACGATGAATTGCAAGTTGATCAGCGGCGTCTGCGACCCCAGCGCCTCTTTGGCTGCGACCAGCAGGCGGACCCCGGAGAAGACGCGCTCGATTTGGCCTCCGACCCGGTATTGTTCGTACGTTTCTTGATCGACCCCGTCCAGCGAGACGATCATCTCGTCTAGCCCGGATTCGACGATGGCCTGCGCCTGCTCCGGGTTGCGAACAAAGTGGCCGTTGGTGCTAGTGAAGGTGAAGATGCCGCGATCACTGGCGTAGCGCACCATCTGGTTGAAGCACTTGTTGATATACGGCTCGCCTTGGTTCCACAGCATCATCATGAAGGCCTCGTCGCCGAGCTCGTCAACCAGCTTTTTGAAGTCCTCCAAGCCCATAGTACCTCGGGGACGACGCATCTCGCCATTGCCCGAAGGGCACAAGGGGCATTTGAGGTTGCAGAAGTTAGTAGGCTCGACCATGAGCATAAAAGGACGTCCCCACACGATGGGTCGGCGGGTTATCCACGATAGCCCCATAGACGCCAAAACGGCGAGAAAATTGCCCAGCCGCTTCCAAGAAAATGCACGAGCGTAGCGCCGAACGTAGCGAGGCAGTGCTTTAGGCGTGATTAGGTAGGCCAAATCAGCTCCTTTATCAGGTTTTCCAGCGAAACCATCCCCAACGGCCGACGACCGTAAAAATTAGGACATAGGGAATATATAAAATTTCCACTAGTGGCAAATAGCGCAGGTGCGCGCGCTCCTCGGGAACAGCCATCCGCTTGAGCAACAAAAAGTCAACGGCCCAGCGCGTAAACCACACTCCCGCGACCCAGCTATTCCAGCTTTGGGTCCAGAGCATCTGCACCAACCCCCAAGCGAGAAAGCCGTGGAATAAATAGATGCCTACGGCCAAATAGAACGCGCGGCCTTTGTAGTGACCTCCTTTGGCCGCGTGCCGGAGCTTTTGTTGAATCGCGTCCGCGAGCTTGGCCGGTGGTGGCTGCGAAAGGACGACAGCCCAGCGGTTAAACGCCATAGCCCACCGGCCTTGGGCACTCAGCAACCGCATGAAGTACACATCGTCTCCCCCGATCAGATGCCCGATTTGCGCGAAGCCGCCCAATTCATCGTACACCTGGCGGCGGTAGCCCAAATTGCGACCCGTACACGACAGCGGGTGCCCCATGCCAAAGCTGCCCACCCCCAGCGCCCCAACCCCGATATTGTCCACGGCCAAAACCTTGGCTAGCACGCTGGAGACCGGATCAGGCCGCGCGTACCCGGCGACTAAACCAACCTCTGGCGCAAAGTGCGCCACCATCGAGCTAACCCAATCTGCGGGCGGGCGGCAATCCGCATCGGTAAAGAGCAAAATCTCCCCACTGCTCGCTGCAATCCCCTCGGCTAGCGCGCTTTTCTTCGGGCACTTAAACCGCCCGGCCGGCGAGGCCTGCACGCCCTTGAGTGCCGGCCAAGTCGCCGCCCTTGCGGCTATGAGGTCCCAAGTTCGGTCGCGCGAACGGTCATCTACGACGATCACTTCAAACGCTCCCTGATAGTCCTGCCGGGCGAGCGCGTCCAAGCAGTGCGGCAAGGTTGTCTCCTCGTCGCGCGCAGCGACGATGGCGCTGACCGAGGGCTGATCGCTAACTAGGGCCGGGCCGGACCGCCGCCCACTCAAGCCGCGCCACAGCCAGAAAACGCTGCCCACGTAGATCGCGCCGCTCAAGAGCAAGCCCGCCTTTTGCAGATCCATCAGCTCCATAAGGCGGCCTTAAAAGTAGTTAAAGCGCAGGTCAAAGCGCAGGTGCTGCTGGCCGCCATCTCCGTAGCCAGAGCGCCACGCCAGTGGCACAGCCGGGCCCCAAACCGGGGGTAGCGGCACTCCTTGGCCCCACTCCTGCGCGTATTCGACCTCTAGCTGGAGATCGGGCAAGATCCGCCAGTGCAGGCCAGCACCCAACTCGGTCCGCTGCATGAGATGCCCGTCGAGGAATTGTTTAGTCTCTCGCTCGTCCCCCGGCCGCCAGCCATAGTGCATATCGCCGCCGACGTTGTGAATGGTGCCGTCCGCCTCTAACTCATTCTCGCCGTGTCGGCTGCGAGTGACATGTACGGCAACCTCTAAGTCTCGGGTAGCCCGCTTAGTCAGGCTCAATTCCCATTGGTCGCTGTTGGGCGCGAGGCTGTGGCCCAGCGGCGAGTCGAAGTGGCGAAAGGTGTTAATGGGAAACCGATGTGAGTAAAGCCAAGGTTCGATGCGCACGTACTCGGCCCGCAGTTCGGCATCGGACAACCCCAGTGGATCGACCCATAGCATCCCGGCCTGCAGAGAAAACTTGTTGGCGAAATCGTCGGAAAAGATGCGGGCCTTCTTCAGGTCATCGACCACGTACGCCAGATAATAGCGCCGCCCGCGCCCTGGATGGATATCCAAGTCTAAGCCCATCAGGAGGTTATCCTTGTCGCCTAAGTGGCTCTGGGCAGCCCAGTAGAACATCAGCGGATTGACGTAGCTAGGCTCCAGCTCTCGATCGCCGTACACTACCACCTCCTGAAAACCCAAGTCGAGCCAAGGGGCCAACGAGACCTCCAAGCGGTGAGCTGCCAAGTACTTCTGGCGCTCCAACAGGCGCACGTTAGTCGCACCGTTGACTGCATAAGTCGCCGCTGAATCGGCCGTTCCCACGCAAAGAGGCGAATCGGACCGGTTGGGACAAGGGCGGAGTTCGGCGGAGATGCTGACCAGCTTAAAGGCCCCAAGCTGCGACTGCAAGCGGATCATGTTAAACGACGGCGCATTATTGCTCAGTCCCAAATTTTGTCCCAAGGCCGGCCCCCACAAGGCCTCATCTTTGCCCAATTGTACATCTACCGGCCCCACCGCAAACTTGACGTACGCCGTGCCCTCGTGAAAATCGGCCGCCTCGCCCTTTAGCTGGGGCAGATCAATCCGCCGCTCGTACAGGTCGTGGCGATACTCGTAATCGCGCGAGCCTTGCTCCCGCACCTGTTCAAAAGCCATGCGGAAGCCCACTCTGCTACCTAGATGCCCGCGGACGATACCACCGCCGCGATGGCGGTACACCACTTCGGCCTCCGACCGTCCCCGACCGCTAAAACGATCCGTTTGCTGGCGGGCGAGAAAGTCGGCGAAAACGGCCCCTCCACGGGCGCGGTATTGAAACATGGCCCGCTCTTGGACAAACTCGCTGTGCAACAAATCCAGTTCACCCAGTTCGATCGACGACAGTTCGGGGCGATACTTTTTATCAACTGCATCAAGTAATTCTACTATTTTATTGCGGCTGTAAGGCTTAATTCCATCTGCAAAGCCATTAGCTCTCCCTTGGGCTTCAAACCGCTCGACAAACCGATAAACCCAGTGTTCCAAAGGTACATAAACCGACGAATCCGCTCCGGCGGTGACGGTGCCCAACAGGATCAACAAGCCCAATAAAACCTGTGTTGACAGCATTCCCAAGGGCTTGTTGATTAATTGTTTACGTCTTTTTTCACTCATCTCTTGAAAGCCGGAAATTTCATGCCTACTATTGCCGATGTCCACGCCCGCGAAATCCTCGACTCGCGCGGCAATCCCACCGTTGAAGTCGATGTGCGCCTCGCAGACGGCCATCTCGGGCGGGCGGCAGTGCCTTCGGGTGCTTCTACCGGCGAACACGAAGCCGTAGAGCTGCGCGATGGCGATCCAGCCCGCTATCTCGGCAAAGGTACCCGCAACGCCGTGGACAATGTGTGCCGAGAAATCGCGCCACTGCTCAAAGGCCTAGACGCAACTGAGCAAAATCAAATCGACCAAGCGATGATTGACCTCGACGGCACCTCCAACAAGGCCCGCTTGGGTGCCAACGCCATACTCGGCGCATCACTGGCCTGCGCCAAAGCGGCCGCTCAATTTTACGGCCTCCCCCTCTATCGCTACCTCGGCGGCCCCGCGGCCCACACGCTGCCGGTACCCATGATGAACATCCTCAACGGCGGCGCTCACTCCGACAACAACGTCGATCTGCAAGAATTCATGGTCATGCCCGTCGGGGCATCCTCTTTTGGCCAAGCCCTGCGGATGGGAGCCGAAATATTTCACCACCTAAAAGCCGTGCTAAAAGAAAAAAAGTGCCACACAGCCGTCGGCGACGAGGGCGGTTTTGCCCCGGACCTCGACTCCAACGACGAGGCCCTCGACATCATTGTCGAAGCCATCCAACGCAGCGGTTATCAGCCGGGCGAAGACGTGCTGCTGGCCCTCGACGCGGCCGCCAGCGAACTGTTTGCCGATGGCAAATACACCCTGCACTGGTCCTCGGGCCAAGAGCGCAGCGCAGCAAACATGGTTGCTTTCTACGCTGAACTGGCCGACCGCTACCCCATCGTCTCCATCGAAGACGGTATCGACGAGAACGATTGGGATGGCTGGACGCAGCTAACCGCGACCTTGGGCGATCGCGTGCAGCTAGTGGGCGACGATCTTTTCGCGACCAATACCGAGCGGCTCAATCGCGGTATCCAACAGGGCATCGCCAACTCCATCCTCGTCAAGGTCAACCAGATCGGCACCCTGAGCGAGACCATCGCCGCCATTGAGCTGGCCAAGCGAGCGGGTTACACAGCCGTCATTTCGCACCGCTCGGGCGAAACCGAAGACACGACCATCGCCGACATTGCCGTGGCGACCAATGCAGGCCAAATCAAGACCGGATCGGCCTCGCGCACCGACCGCGTGGCCAAGTACAACCAACTGTTGCGCATCGAGGAAAGCCTCGGCCAACAAGCGCTCTATCCGCAACGGGCCACCTTTTACAACCTACGCCGCAGATAGTCTGCCTGCTGTCCACATCCCAACAATGTGCATCAGCCGCTGCCCCAAGAGCGCCGCAGCCAAAAGAGCCGCTCCTTGTCCGGCGGGCAAAACGGTCGCTAAGCTCAGGGCTACGACCAGCCCCAAGTCGTCTAGCTCCAAAAGCTGCCTCGGCTCTACGCCGGTGCGCTTATGCACAGAGCGGTCGAGGAGCTTTCCCATTCCATGCCACACTCCTAACCGCACTCCCGGCACCACGGCAACCAAGGCCAAAAGGATCCAAGCACTAAACGCGAGTTCAAAGCCACCCTCGACGAATGCCGTCCCAAGCGTCCACCCCGCGACCCCAAGCAACACCGTCCGCACCATGTCTTGGCCCTGCTCCAAGGCACGCAAAATATCCAAGCGGCGCATCGTGGCATTGACCAACCAAATTCCAGCCACAACCCCCACCCACAGGGGTTCCAAGCCCAACGCACCAGCTATGCCGCTGCCTAACAGAAGCCCAACGGCTATCATATAGTACAAATATCCACTACTGACGCTGCGAGTCGCTAAGTCCACAATCAAGCCGACCAAAGCGCCCAATACTATACACGACCCCCATTCTGCCCATGTTCCTTCGACGACCACGACTGAAGGGAAGCCCAACGGCAAGTATATTTCGAATCTCCCTGGACGTAGCTGCATAACCCCCACGCCAGCCAAGAGCAAGCCGACCAGCGAGCTAACCGAAGGCAACCAACCGGTGCTTTTCTTCTTTTTAGCAGCCCCCCTGCGGCTCTGGCGTATCCAGCAAGCGGCCCCCAAGCCGCAAACGCCCCATAATACAGCCCCATCCACGCCCCCTTGCGAAAAGCCATAGCTCAGCGCCCACAAACCCAGGCCCAACAAGACCAGATAGCCGATTTCTAGCAACAGCAGGGGTCGGCTAACGTATCTGAGCAGGCGCAACTCAATGCTACATCCGACCAATAACCCGAAAATCCCCACTAAAAACGCAGCAGCCAGATCGGCCGCCGAGCTGAGGCTGAGCCGCATGTCCAACGGCGCGAGCAAGCCCAAGACTAGCCCGGCCAACGCGTACTGGACGCGGGAGGCTAAAAGCTCAGCCAAAAGAGGCGAGAGAGAAGCCCGCGATCTACAGAGGCGCACCACTGCGTAAATCAACCCCACGGCAGCCAGCCCCACGCCAAAACTCAGGAGTACTTCGACGCTAGCCATCGCCTGCTTCGCCCGTGTATAAATTGGGATTGCCCAACTCGGCGAAGCCCTCGTCAAACCCACGACAAAACTGTTCCATAGCTGACTCGCCCAGCTTGACGACCTGCTCGTAAACTTGGTCTGAAGGCAACAGCGGGCGGGCTAAGGCCGCGCCATCCTTAAAGCGTGCCCAGTGCTGAAGCCAATCTCCGAGGATCTTGCGCCCTAGGTGGGCAAACGCCAATGTACACAGAGGATTGGGGCGTCGTCCGGCCACGCGGATGTGTCCTCCCCACCAGAGAATTTTGGGAATTCGCTGCAGCCACCGGGTGGTGGCCTCCTCCCCTCGTTCCAGCAGGCTCTCATCGGCATCTCGACCGTAGAAAACCTTCCCCACTTCCCCTAGCAAGCTGCGGCCATCAGCGCGGCGGGGAAAGTGCAAGCACACACGCCACAATCCGTCCATTCCCGCGCTAGCTAATAAGCGACAGTCAATTCCCCATTCCAAACGCATGTGCCACAAATCAGACACGGCTGGCCGGGTCCCCTCGCGGAACAAGGCAGCCACGCGGGCCTCGACCCAAGGATGTACGGCCATATCCGCATAGACGTGCAATCCCCAACCCGCAGCAAACGCCCGCTCGTTAGCGCTGGCGGCCCCTTGAATAAGGGCGCGCAAAAAATCGCCGCAGTGCTCCAGATGTGCACGGTGCGACAAGGCCGCCGGACCGCCGGGGAAAAAACCGATATCCGGGCCTATAGAACCGGCAGCAAAGGCCGCCTGCATCTTTCCCTCGTCCGCGCAATCGCCAAACACTAGGGGAAAGACCCGCTCGGCCAGCCACAAGTGGAAGAAACTGCCCGCCAAGCTTAGAACGGCAGATCGTCGTCGTCGCCACCCGGAGGCGGGGGCGCGGCGGGCTGGGAGGCCGGACCTACGTTTTGCCCACCGGACGGATCGCCGGGCGGATTGTAGCCTGTATCTCTGCCGCCACTGCCACCGCCCTCGCCGCGAGAATCGAGCATCTGCATGTCGTTGACCACAATCTCAGTCGTATAGCGCTTCTGGCCGCTCTGGTCGTCCCAAGAACGCGTCTGTAGCTTGCCCTCGACATAGATCCTGGCACCCTTTTTAAGGTACTGCCCGGCGATCTCGGCCAGCTTGCGCCAGAGCACGAGCCGATGCCATTCGGTCCGCTCTTGGCGCTCGCCCGTATTGCGGTCGTTCCAGCTTTCAGAGGTGGCCAAGTTAAAATTGGCTACGGGCACCCCGTCCGGCGTGTAACGCACTTCGGGATCGCTACCCAAATTGCCGATCAAGATTACTTTGTTTACCCCACGAGCCATATATTCGCTCCTTTCTGCGAGCACACTCATTAATGTTTGCAATTTCGCTTATCTTAGGCGCAAGACTTAGCCCAGTCAAGGCCAGCTTAGCCCCCCGTCGGGCTTGACTTTCTCCGGTGGCTTTCCTATTCTTCCATATTCTTAACTATTAAGGTGTTTACGGCGAGCCGACTTCCCCCTTTGTCTGGCGCTGTAAGCATTGGTAATTAGGGGCCGAGTGCCCCAATCCGTCGTGTCGTTACCGTTAGACGGTAGCTTTTCTCCCCTCCCAATACGTCCTCGCCTTGCTCCTATTGCGCTGCATTTTGCGGCTGCGCTTAGAAAGAAGGGACGCCAACCATGGCTGGATCCCCTGTCGTCGTTCTCGATGTTGGTGCCTCAAAAGTTCTATGCCTAGTCGGCGAGGTGCAAAACAATTCCCAAGTCAAAATTTTGGGCTTGGGGCAAAGTCCCTGCACGGGTCTGCGCCGCAGCGCCGTCATCGACATGCCCCAAGTAGCAGAGTCCATCCACACAGCCCTCACTGAAGCTGAGCGCTCGACCGGCCTCAAAATCGCCGGGGCCTATCTCGGCATGGCCGGCGAGGGCATCAGCACCCAGACAAATTACAGCACGGTGGGCATCTCCGGCTCTTCCAACCCCATCTCCGAAGCGGATCGGGACCGCGCACTACTCGCCGTTGCACAGGAACAAGTCGCCGAGGACCAGATGGTGATGCACCGCTTCGTCCAAAGCTATGCCGTCGATGGCGAGCCGGTAAAAAACCCACTCTGGCTGCACGGCAATCGCCTATCAATCGAGGTGTTGACCGTTTCCGTGGCCGAGCATCTATGCACGGCCTTTCGCCACGCGGCTTCCAAGGCTGGCGTTGAGATCGTCGGCGTCGTCCTCGAAAGCGTGGGCGTGGCCCATGCCACTTTGTCCCAAGACGAGCGCGACATGGGTGTGGCCTTGCTCGATCTCGGCGCTGGCACCTGCGATCTCGCCGTGTTCCTAGGTCCGATGCGGCACCTAGAGGAAATTCCGTTAGGGGGCGACGATATAACGCACGATCTCTCGGTCGTCTTGAGCATCCCTATCCGCGAAGCCGAGAAACTTAAACGCCGCTTTGGCAGTGTTAGCTGTCCCGGAGAAGACGGCGACGAGGTCGTCACATACCACACGACCGCCGGTCGCACCTGTACCTTAACTAAGCAGCAGGTCAGCGCGGTCATTGAAGCCCGACAGCGCGAGGTTTTCGAATACGTGCGCCAGGCCCTCGTCAATAGTTCCCACAACGACCGCTTAGCCGCTGGTATCGTCCTCACCGGCGGCGGGGCCTTGCTCGACCAGGTCGCGCCACTCGCCGAGGAGGTGCTCGGCCACCAAGTCCGCATTGGCGTCCCCCAAAACGTGATCGCCCCCACCGAGGTCAGCGACCCCAGCTATGCTACCGCGATCGGCCTGTTGCGCTTTGTCGCCAGCGAACACGGCGCACCTGTCGAATCGCACGAAGCAGATCAGCCCCGCAACGGCTTTGCCCATGCGCTGGGCAAACTGTTCAATTTCTTTTAGTGGGCGGCGCGAACCGCAGCGGTTCTTGACACCGTAACTGGCTCCGCCTAGTTTCTACTGCACAGCATAGCATAGCCGCCATAGCTCAGCTGGTAGAGCAACTCACTCGTAATGAGTAGGTCCCCGGTTCGAGTCCGGGTGGCGGCTCCACGACACAACGCGGGCTTGTGCGTCAGTCGCCAGCTCGCGTTTACATTGGTCCCCTTCCCACTCAGCCTGTGTCTGTTACAGATCTTCCCACGCTAAACGCCTGCCTCAACATCTTGTGCGTATTCCTGCTCGTGCGCGGCTACCTGCAGATCCGTCGCGGCGCGCGCCAAGCTCACCAAAAGTCCATGCTGGCCGCTCTCGTCTGCTCCGTGCTTTTTCTCTGTTCATATCTAGTTTATCACGTTCAGGTAGGCTCGGTGCCCTATCCCCACTACGACTGGACTCGCCCCCTATACTTCGCCGTGCTCATACCCCACATCATCTTCGCGGCAATAATGGCCCCTTTTGTAGCTCTCGTCGTCTGGCGCGCTTACAACCAAGATTTTGCCCGCCATCGTCGGTTGGCCCGCTGGGTCTGGCCGACGTGGATGTTTGTCTCGGTTAGCGGCGTAGTGGTCTATTTAATGCTATACCAACTCTGAAATCAGGAACGGCGGCTGCGGGCCACCATCCAAGCGGCCCCAGCGGTCGTCAGCACCGTCCAGCCGGCGGCGATCAGCAGGGCGCGTACAAACGCCACATCGGCTATCAGTTGAGTCGGCACCAAGTAGAACGCCTTGCGCAAAACGACTAGCGCATAGGTCACGGGATTGCACTGCATCACCCACTCGAGCCACGGGGCAGCCCCTTCAATGGGAAAGAGTGCACCAGAAAGAAACCACAAGGGGATGAGTACGACACTCATTACTGCGTGGTAGCCAGCCACTGAATCCAACTGCCACGCGACCATGAAGCCCAAACCCGTGAAGCCCATGCCGATCAGCGCGCAAAGAGCCAAGAGCACTAAGATCATCTCCGCTGATAGGCCAATGCCAGCCACCGGTGCCAGCAACAAAAACACAAGCACCTGCAATAAGGCGATGAGCGTACCGCCGACCAGCTTGCCCAGCGCTATACTCAGACGCGGCACTGGGGCTACCAGCACGCCTTGCAAAAAGCCAGCGCTGCGATCTTCGATGAGGGTGATGGTGGAAAAAATCGCCGCGAAGAGCAGGAGCATCAGTACGATGCCCGGATAGAAAAACTCTCTGTAGCTCAACTCGCTGCCCCCGCTGATGAAGCTGTCGGCAAAACCCGAGCCCATGAAAAACCACAGCATCAGCGGCTGCACCAAGCTCCCCAAAAGCCGCGAAGGTTGGCGAAAAAAGCGCAGCACTTCGCGCTGGGCCAGAATCCACGCGCCGTTCAAACGGCGTTTCCCTCCTCGAGGTGCTGGCCGGTATAGCGCACGAACACATCGTCGAGCGAAGGAGGAGCCAAAGACAGCGAGCGGATCTGGGAGCCGAAGCGCTGGAATACCTCGTCGAGACTGATGTTGCTGTTGAGCGGGACGCGCAAGTCCTGATCGACCACTAGACCCTCTAAGCCCATATCGCAGCGCAGTGCAACTTGCAGCGCGGCTGCATCGTTGCTGCGCAGTGTGAGGATTTCGCGCCCCAATTGGCGCTGCAAACCCCTTGGGGGGCCACAGACGAGTAGCTGTCCTTGGTGCAAAATGGCGACTCGGTCCGCGCGCTCGGCCTCGTCCAAAAGGTGGGTCGAGACCACGACCGTGAGTTGTTCGTCCGCTTTGAGTTCCTCCACTTGGAGCCAGAAATTTTGGCGCGCCACTGGATCCAACCCGGCCGTCGGCTCGTCGAGCACGAGAATAGCTGGCGCTGGCAGCAGCGCCTTGGCCAATTCGACGCGCCGCCGCATGCCTCCAGATAACTTCTCTACCCGCTCGTTGCGCCGTTCCCACAAGCCGACAATCTCCAGCAACTGTTGACTGCGCTGGCGCATGGCGCGACGGCCTATACCGTAGAGCAAACCCGCCATCCGCAGGTTTTCGCCGACCGTCATTTTCCCATCGAGCGCGGGATTTTGAAAGACGACCCCCAACTGACGGCGCACTGCCGACGGATCTTGCCCCAAGAGCACGCCGCCGACTCGCACCGCTCCCGAGGTGGGCACCAGCGCGGTGGTCAGCACGCGCAGGAGAGTGGATTTACCGCTGCCATTAGGCCCCAACAAGGCCATCGTCTCCCCAGCGTGGATGTCGAGATTGATCTCATGGAGCGCGCGATGGTCCGCTTTCTTGCGCGTATCCGCATAGACGTGGGAAAGCTGCAAGATACTGATGAGCACTTGGGGGTCCAACAGAAATCTCCTGTAGCCGCTCCGCAAAGCCGGGCGCGTTGAGGCGATGAGACAAAAAGTTGGGAAATTAACCGGATTTTCTGTTAGCGTCAAGAAAGCGAATCAGATTGACAGGGATTGTCCTTTCTTATACATTTTTTATCTCAGCCTTGGTAGTAAAAAAATCCCGATTCATACTTTTGCGCTACACCTTAGTTCGCAGCCCACGTCCCTAATGGACGAGCGCGAAACTCGACACACCCGCATCACTTTATAGGTAAGGCCGACAGTATGCCAACTCAAGCCAAGTCTGCACGCTGGTACCGTGCATTCTTACTCGTCGCGGTTATTGCACTGGTGGGGATGGTGTTGCCGCTCGGGGGATTTTGGTATTTGAACCGACCGACCTACGAATATCCGGCGCGGACAATCCACATCCCTCAAGGTGCGAGTGCCCGCTGGATCGGCCAGTTGCTAGAACGGGAAAATTTGATCCACAACGCTCACGTCTTTGCTTGGACCGTCCGGCTCAAGGGCCTCGGTCATCAGCTCAAGGCCGGCACTTATCAGCTCGACGGCACCGGCACGATAGCTGCCATTGCCCAATCCCTGCTCAAAGCCCCCATCCAAACCCAGCCCGCGACGATCCCCGAGGGGCTGAATCGCCACCAGATCGCAGGCCATCTACAAGCTGCAGGTGTAGCTGACTCGGCTCGCTTTATCGCCGCCACCGAAGACCCTCAGCTCATCCGCCAACTCGGCGTGGCCGCGTCCACGCTCGAAGGCTACCTCTTCCCCGAGACGTACTTCTTCGACTTAAACACCGATGAACGCACCATCGTCTCCCTCATGGTTGACCAATTCCACCGCGTATTTGCCGACTCTCTGCGCCAGCGGCTCAATGAGCTTGGCCTTTCGCTGCACCAAGCTGTGACGTTGGCCTCGATCGTCGAGCGCGAAGCAGTGGCCGTTGAGGAGCAACCCATTATCTCCGGCGTCTTCCAACGCCGCCTCAAGCTCAATCGCCGCCTCGAATCCTGCGCGACCGTCAACTACGCCCTCGGCACCAACAAGAAGCGGCTGACCTATGCCGACTTAGAGGTGGATTCGCCCTTCAATACGTATCGCCACCACGGTCTGCCCCCCGGCCCCATTAGCAGTCCCGGCCGCACGGCCCTTCTCGCCGTGCTCTACTCCGCGGAAACCGAGTATCTCTACTTCGTCGCCCGCGGCGACGGCACCCACATCTTCAGTCGCACTAACAAGGAACACGAGCGCGCCAAGCGCCAGATCAAGCGATCCCAGCGCATGCAGACGAACTGAGGATGTCCATACTAGACGCCCTCAATCCAGCGCAACGCCGCGCTGCCGAGGCCGCGGGCGGCCCGCTGTTGATCCTCGCTGGGGCCGGTTCGGGCAAGACCCGCGTCCTCACCCATCGCATCGCCTTCCTCATCAAAGAAGTCGGTGTGCCCCCGTGGCGCATCCTCGCCGCGACCTTTACCAACAAGGCTGCGGGCGAAATGCGCGAGCGCATCGAGCAGCTAGTCGGCTCGGAGGCCAATGAGCTATGGATCGGCACTTTCCACTCGATCTGTGCACGTATCCTGCGCCGCCAAGCCGAGGGGTTTGGTCTAGATCCCAACTTCTCCATCTACGACGAAGACGACCGCCGCGCTACCATCCGCCGCGTCCTCAACGCCCACCAGATCGACGAGCGCGAACTCGCGCCGCGTGCTGTCGTCAGCCAGATCAGCCGCGCCAAGAACGCCATGCTCGACCCGTTGGAATTCGCACGCCAAGCGAACGAGGGACAGCGGCAAATCGCCGAACTCTACGCCGACTACGAGCGCGAACTGCGCCGCAACCAAGCCCTTGATTTTGACGACTTGCTCATCGAGGTCGTGCGCCAGTTCGACCGCCAGCCGGACATTCTACAAACCTACCAAGAGCGCTTTGAGCACCTGCTCGTCGATGAGTACCAAGACACGAATCGGCCCCAGTACTTGCTCTGTCGCCAATTAGCAACTCACCACCGCAACATCTGCGTGGTCGGGGATGACGACCAGTCGATCTACCAATTTCGCGGTGCCGACATCCGCAATATCCTCGACTTTGAACGCGACTACCCAGACGCCCGCATAGTGCGACTAGAGCAAAACTACCGCTCTACCGGCCGCATCCTCGCCGCGGCCAACGCCGTCATCAGCCACAACCAAGGCCGCAAAGGCAAAGAGTTGTGGACGAACGGTCCCGAAGGCGACCCGGTCGCGGTCGTCGAATGCGATTCGGACCGCCGCGAGGCCCGCCACGTGGTCGATGCCATTCGCCGCTACGACCGCTTGGGACGCTACGGCCTCGGAGACGCTGCGGTGCTCTACCGCACCAACGCCCAATCGCGCCCCTTTGAAGAAGAGTTGCAACGCGCTCGCCTGCCCTATGTAATTGTCGGTGGCATTCGCTTTTACGACCGCCGCGAAATCCGCGATGTGCTGTCCTACTTGCGCCTGTTGGTCAATCCGGCCGACGACATTGCCCTGCGCCGCATCATCAATACGCCCCGTCGCGGCATTGGCGATACCTCCCTCGCCCGCTTGCAGGCTTTTGCCCAAGCCAAGGGCTGGAGCCTCTCCACGGCACTCAAGCACCTCGACGACGTGCCCGACCTCAGCGGCCGCGCACAAAAAAGCCTCGCTGCCTTCTCTGCCCTGATCGACGAGCTAATGACAGCCACCGATGCACTCTCCCTGCCCGAACTAGGCTTTGCCGTCGTCGAAAAGAGTGGATACCGCGCCATGCTCGCGGCGGAAAACACTCCAGAAGCCGAAGCGCGCTTGCAGAACCTCGACCAGTTACTAGCCGAAATGACCGAATACGCAGACGAGAACCCAGACTCGACGTTAGCGACCTATCTCGAAGAAAAGTCGCTGCTGACCTCGGCGGACGAAAGCGACAACGATGGCAACGCCATTACCTTAATGACCCTGCACGGTGCCAAGGGCTTGGAGTTTCCCTTGGTCTTTGTCTGCGGCCTCGAAGAAAACCTCTTTCCCACGGCGCGAGCCGTCGGCGATCCCCAAGCCATTGAAGAGGAACGCCGGCTCTGCTACGTGGGCATGACCCGGGCGCAAGAGCAGCTCAGCCTCACCTATGCCCTGCGTCGCTATGCGTATGGCTCACTGCTGGCGACCGAACCCTCGCGGTTTTTAAGCGAAGTCCCCACCGAGCTGACGACCCAGAATTACGAGTTGGACCGCGGATTTGATCGCTCGCGACAGCGCGTCGGCCCTCCGCCCCGCAAAAAGGCTCCCCAAGGCGTCCACTACGAACCGGATTCCGAGCAGTCGCCCGGCTTCGACGAGTTTGTCGCCCAAGACGACTTCCTCGCCGTTGGCCAGTGGGTGCGTCACCCTCAATGGGGACGCGGGCAGATCGTCAGCCGCGAAGGGCAGGGCGAAAAGATGAAGCTCTCCATCCGCTTTGGGACGCGGATCAAACGCATCGCCGTCGCGTACGCCCAGCTCGAACCCGCCTGAATCGCCCATTGCCCCAGAGAGGGTCAATCTTTAAGTTTTATAGTCTATCTCGTTTTCCTTGACGGACTTATGGGCACTCCAACATCCGCAAATGCAAATGCGCGCGTGGCGCTGCAAAACGTGGGTTGCAAGCTCAATGCCTACGAAGTAGAAGCCCTCGCCCACCGTCTGACCGAGCGCGGCTATTCAGTCGTGCCCTTCGGCTCTGAAGCCGACGTGTACGTGGTCAATACCTGCACGGTCACCGGCGCGGGCGATGCGGACTCGCGCAAGGCCGTGCGCCGTGCCCGGCGGCGCAATCCAAGCGCGGAGATCGTCGCCACCGGCTGCTATGCCCAGCGGCGACCAGCAGACCTCGCAGCAGCCGGTGCCAACTTAGTCGTGGGCAACGGCCAGAAGAACCAACTCGTCGAGTTGCTCGAAGCGCATCTAGCGGGTGCCGAGACCTCTGCGCCCTCGACAACGAGACCGCGCACTGAGCAATTTCTCACCATTGACGGTGCCGTGCCCCAAGGCCGCACGCGCGGCAGCCTGCAAATCCAAGACGGCTGCGACGAACACTGCACCTATTGCATCATTCCAGCGGTACGCGGGCACAGCGCGAGCCGCCCAGCCGCCGAAGTAGTAACCCAAGCCCAACGCATGGTCGCAACCGGCTACCGCGAGCTTGCCCTGACCGGCGTCCACACGGGCCGCTACGGGTTCGACCAAGGCCAGCCTGAAGCCCTCGTCGAGCTACTCGCAGCACTGGAGCAAATCGACGGCTTAGAGCGCATTCGCCTCAACTCCATTGAACCGGGTTACGTCACCGACGCGCTGATTGACCGAGCGGCAGCTTCCTCAGCGATCTGCCGCCACTTCCACGTGCCTTTGCAAAGCGGCGACGACCACATTCTCAAGCGCATGGGGCGGCGCTACACCCGCGCCTATTACGCCGAGCGGATCGAGCAAATCGCCAGTCGCATCCCCGATTGTGCCATTGGTGCCGACGTCATGGTCGGCTTCCCCGGGGAAACCGACGCGCATTTTGCCCAGACTCGAGCCTTGTTGGCCGACCTGCCGCTGACGTATCTCCATGTCTTTCCGTTCTCCCAGCGGGCAGGCACCCCAGCCGAGCGCCTGCCCGAACACCAAGAAGCCGCGGTCAAAAAGGAACGCGCCCA
Source organism: Candidatus Latescibacterota bacterium (assembly GCA_965208845.1). Taxonomy (GTDB): domain Bacteria; phylum Latescibacterota; class UBA2968; order UBA8231; family UBA8231. The sequence goes on from OZ242361.1 coordinate 5,060,560, forward strand.
AGCGCTTATCGCCCTCGGCGCAGCCAAGCGACTCGCCTTCCACCAGCGCTTTGTCGGCCGCACGCTCCAAATCCTCGCCGAGGGGCGTTCAGACTCAGCCACCGGCTTGCAAGTCGGCTTGAGCGACAACTACATCAAGGTCCTCTTCACCGGCCCGGCCATACCCAATGAGTTCGTGGACGTGCAGATCGAGCAAGCCCGCGAAGAGCTAACTTTTGGAGCGCGCCAATGAACTTGCCCCTCCTTGAAGCGACCGAATACCAGCCTGTGGCGACGCGCCCCGGTCCGGCGGGCCGCCGCGTGTACATCGAGACCTACGGCTGCCAGATGAACGTGGCCGACAGCGAGCTAGTGGCCAGCATCCTCGCCGACTCCGGGTTCCAGATTACGGAACGCGCCGAGCAGGCCGACATCATCCTGCTCAACACCTGCGCGGTGCGCGAGCACGCTGAGGAGCGAGTCATTGGCCGCGTCAGCCAGCTCAACGGCCTCCGCGCTCACCGCCCCAACCTCACCTTGGGCATCCTCGGCTGCATGGCCCAGCACCTGAGCAAGACCCTGCCGGACCGCGCTCCTTTTGTCGATTTGGTCATGGGGCCGGATTCCTATCGCCGCCTGCCCCAGCTTCTCGCCCAATCCAGCGACGACGCGCTCTTAGACGTGCGGCTCGACCGTTCCGAGAACTACAGCGACGTCCATCCCCAGCGCACAACCGGCACCAATGCTTGGGTGACCATCATCCGCGGGTGCGACAAATTCTGCACGTTCTGTATTGTGCCCTTCGTGCGCGGCCGGGAGCGTAGCGTGTCCGCCCACGAGATCGTACGCCAAGTCCAACACATTGCTGCTGAGGGGTTTAAAGAAGTTACCTTACTCGGCCAAACCGTTAATTCCTACCGCGCTGGCAACGTGGATTTCGCCGATCTCTTGCGGCGGGTCAGCCAAGTCGAGGGCATTGAGCGGGTGCGCTTCACCTCGCCCTATCCGGTTGACTTTACTGACCGCGTGATCGACGCTATGGCCGAGGTCGGCCCGGTGTGCCCGAGCTTGCACCTGCCGGTGCAGAGCGGCTCGGACGAACAACTCGCCCGCATGCGTCGCGGGTACACCGTCGATCAATATCGGCAGCTCGTCCATAAGCTGCGCGCCACCCTGCCCGACCTCGCCCTGACCACCGACATCATCACCGGCTTTTGCGGCGAGACCGACGCGGACTTCCGCCAGACCTGCGATCTAATGGAAGAGATCCGCTACGACTCGGCTTTCATGTTCAAGTACTCGCAGCGCGAGGGCACGTACGCCCACAAGAAGCTGCCAGACGACGTCCCCGAAGAAGTCAAGGGCGAGCGCCTCCAACACATCATCGCCCTACAAGAGGAAATCTCGCGCCAAGTCAACCAGCGGCAAGTCGGTCGCACGGTCGAGGTCCTCGTCGAGGGCCTCTCCAAGCGGCCAGCCGCCGATGGCCAGCCCCGCTACTACGGCCGCACTCCGCAGGGCAAGACGGCGATTTTCCCGCAACCGGCAGAGAGCAACACGCTCGTATCCGTCCGCATCGCCCGCACCACCTCGCACACGCTCTTTGGCGATCGCATCGACGACGCTGCGTAATATAAACGTGCTAATAATCTGTTAGGCAAAAAGTTACAGATTCCCGCCTATCGGGTTGTAAGATCGCTATCCAGGGCTTGAACCCAATTCACCGCTTGATATTTTATTTTCGATTGCACACATTATGTGTACACTTAAGGAGGAATTGTGAAAGCATCTATTCTCGACTTAAGACGACGCATGAAAGATGTTTTGCTCGCGCTCGACCGCAACGAATCGGTCACCATTTTTTACCGCGGCAAGGAAAAAGCCATCCTGTCTCCCAGCCGACAGCGAACAGACAAATCGGTAAAAGACCACGAGGCTTTTGGTCTGTGGCGCGACAGAAAAGATATGACCGATGTCGATGCTTACGTCCGCAATCTGCGAAAAGGCCGCTTGAGTGATTTTTGATACCGATGTTGTGATATGGGTTTTCAGAGGCCATGAAGGGGCTGCAAATCTCGTTGACAGTATCGCTGATCGTCAGATATCAATTGTCACGTATATGGAATTTATCCAAGGTGCGAGAAATCGACAGGAGTTAAAAAAGATCAAGAATTTTCTCACGGATCACGCCTTTCAGACCGTACCGCTCACTGAAAATATCGGCCACCGAGCGTCTGTATATATGGAAGAATACACTCTTAAGACAGCGCTGTATCTGGCCGATGCCTTGATTGCCGCAACCGCTATTGAAGATCATTTAACACTTTGTACAGCCAATAGAAAACACTACCGCGAAATCAACGAACTCGATCTAAAAATCTTTCGGCCCTGACCCTCGATAGCAGGTCTGAAGGGGCTGGGGAGTGCCTCCTCTACAGACCGATCAAGCCGACGAGGCCTGTCGCCTCAACGCGCCCCCTGAGTCTCCCGCTGTTTGTCCTTGCGGCGAAACCTTCTATCTTAAATTCTCTTCGTACATGTTCCACTTTCCCTCCGAAAGGACCTCATGCTCGCCCGTTACTTCTCGCTTTCTGTGGTACTCGCAGCCCTTTGCTCCACCGCCTATGCCGACCCGCAAGCCACTCGCGACGACATTGAAATTAGCCGCATCCTCAACGTCCCCCGCAGCACGGTTCGCATCGCCAAAGATCCGCGAACTAACGCGCTCTATACCTTGCGGCAAAACGGCTCGATTGATCGCATCAACCTAGCGGCAGCCGAACACACGCCGGCATACTCCAGAGACGATCACGGCATCCGCAGCGGCTTTACGGGCTTTGCCATCGGGCCGGACGGCTCGTTTTACCTCGCGTCCAATCGCCGAGGCCCTCGCGACAGCGGCCAGTTTGCCCTCGCCCGAGGGGTTTTGCTCGACGCCGACACCGGCGAGCGGCAATGGGACCAACTCGACCCAGACAACCTACCGGCCGATGTTCCCATCGACGACATCCTCGCCGCCACCAGTCTCGGCCGCGATCCCACGACCAACACCCGCTACGCGCTCAAGCCCAACGGCGACATCACCCTCGTACCTTCGGGCACGGTGTACACAGTTGCCGATCACGGCTTCAGTCGCGCGAGCGCCCTGTTTATCGACGACGCTGGCACCTTTTACGTCCTCAAACGCATCGACCTATCCGGTTACAATATCGCCACCATCACTAAGGGCGAAGTCGATGCGAGCAGTGGTGAGCGCACTTGGTTCACTCTCGCGGAAACCGCACCCTATGAACGGTGCGACTGCATCTTCAACCACGAGGTCAACGGGCTAGTCGTCAGCCTCGACAATCGCTCGCTCTTTATCAACAGCGGCTCGCGCACCGATCACGGCGAAATACAAGACGGCAACAGGCAGTTTCCCGACCTGCGCGAAACCGCGCTTACGGCTATCGTCTTGCGCGTTCCGACCGATGCCCGCGATCTCGTGTTACCCAACGACCGCGATGACCTCCGCACCCAAGGATTCCTCTTTGCCGAGGGTCTGCGCAATGCCTACGACCTCGCCTTCGCCCCCAACGGCGACCTCTTCGCCGCGGAAAACGGACCGGACCGCGACATGGCCGAGGAACTCAACTGGCTACGCCAAGGCCATCACTACGGCTTTCCCTGGCGCATGGGACTCGAAGATACCCCGCAGCAATTTCCCGACTACGACCCGGCCAGCGACTTCCTCCTCCCCACTAGGTTCACGGCCGTGCGCGAAGGCTACTACCACAACGATCCCACGTACCCACCGCCGCCGAGCGCTTTCACCGATCCGGTGATCAATCTCGGACCAGACGCCGACGCCTACCGCGACCCAGCCGACGGCCAAATCAAGGACGCTAGTGAAGAAGGTGTGCGCTTTGGCACCTTCACTGCGCACCGCTCTCCCTTGGGGCTGGTGTTCGACGCGAATAATGCTCTAGCCGAGCCATTCCAAGGCGACGGCTTCGTGCTTAGCTGGACCGAGGGCGATCCCGACGGCGATGATGTTGCCGGCCCGTTCAACGACCCCAGTGAAGACCTGCTGCACCTCGACTTGGCGAAAGTCGGCGACAACTACGAGGCGCAAGTCACCCGCATCGTCGGCGGATTCTCCAACCCCATTGACGCGGAAATCATCGACAATCGCATTTACGTTATCGAATGGGGCGGCGGGCGCGGCCTGTGGGAGATTGTCCTGCCACTAGCTCCAACCGAGACGGCTGTTGCCGAGGCCGAAGGCGTTGTACCCTCGGAGTTTGCGCTAGCGCAGAACTTCCCCAACCCCTTTAATGCAAGCACCACCATTACCTTACAACTCGCCCTTCCGTCCCAAGTCGAGCTAGCCATTTACAGCATCAGCGGACAGCGCGTGCGCACCCTCATCAGCGGTTCCCTGCCCGCAGGGCATCACCGCCTGCAATGGGATGGTCGCAACGAACAGGGTGAGTTAGCAGCCAGCGGCGCGTATTTATACCAATTATCGGCCGGCGACTTTGTCGCCACCCGGCAGCTTATGCTACTCAAGTGAACGGCGCTGAGGAACCCCATGCAGGTCCGTTGTCTCTCGCTCGCCGCGCTCGTCGCGCTCGCTGCCCTTTGCTCTACCGCGTACGCCGATCCGCAAGCGACCCGCGACGACATTGAAATCCGCCGCATCCTCAGCGTCTCCCAAGGCACCATCCGCATTGCCAAGGATCCGCGCGACGACGCGCTCTATATCTTGCGGCAGGACGGCGCGATTGAACGCATAGACCTAGCAGCGGCTAGGCGCGTCCCAACATACTCCCACCGTGATCACGGCATCAACAGCGGCTTCACGGGCTTTGCCATCGGGCCGGATGGCTCGTTTTACTTGGCGTCCAATCGCCATGGCCCCCGCAACAGCGGCCAGTTTGCCCTCGCCCGAGGCACTTTGCTCGACGCCGACACCGGCGAGCGGCAGTGGGAACAGCTCGACCCGGACAACCTGCCCGCCGACGTTCCCATCGACGACATCCTCGCCGCCGCCATATTTGGCCGCGACCCCACGACCGCCAACCGCTATGTCCTCAAGACCAACGGCGATATCACCCTCTTGCCCGAAGGTACAGTGTACACGGTCGCTGATCACGGCTTCAGCCGCCCGAACGCCCTGTTTATCGACGCCGACGGCACCTTTTACGTCCTCAAACGCATTGACCTGTCCATCTACAACATCGCCACCATCACCAAAGGCGAAGTCGATCCAAGCAGCGGCGAACGTACCTGGTTCACCCTCGCGGAAACTGCACCCTATGAGCGGTGCGACTGCATCTACAACCACGAGGTCAACGCGCTAATCGTCAGCCCCGATAATCGCACACTCTTTATCAACAGCGGCTCGCGCACTGATCACGGCGAGATCCAAGACGGCAATGGGCACTTCCCCGGGCTGCGCGAAACCGCGCTCACGGCTATCGTCTTGCGCGTTCCGACCGATGCCCGCGACCTCGTGCTGCCCAATAGCCGCTATGCCCTCCTCGACCAAGGACTCCTCTTTGCCGAGGGCCTGCGCAACGCCTACGACCTCGCCTTCGCGCCCAACGGCGACCTCTTCACCACGGAAAACGGACCAGGCCGCGATATGCCCGAGGAACTCAATTGGCTGCGTCAAGGGCACCACTACGGCTTCCCTTGGCGCATGGGACTCGACGACACCCCACAGCAATTTCCCGACTACGACCCGGCCAGCGATTTCCTCCTCTCCCCCCGCTCTACGGCCGTGCGCGAAGGCTACTACCACAACGACCCCACGTACCCGCCACCGCCGCGCGATTTCACCGACCCAGTGCTCAATCTCGGACCGGACGCCGACGCCTACCGCGACCCAGCCGACGGCCGCATCAAAGATGCCAGCGAAGAGGGCGTGCGCTTCGGCACCTTCACCGCGCACCGCTCGCCCTTGGGGCTGGTGTTCGATGTGGACCACGCCCTCGCCGAGCCGTTCCAAGGCGACGGCTTCACGCTCAGTTGGACCCGGGGCGATCCCGACGGCGATAGCGTCAACGGGCCGTTCAACGACCCTAGCCAAGACTTGTTGCATCTCGACTTGGTGAAAGTCGACGACAATTACGAAGCGCGCGTCGCCCGCATCGTCGGCGGGTTTTCCAACCCCATTGACGCGGAAATTATCGGCAATCGCCTCTATGTGATCGAATGGAGCGGCAAGCGCGGGTTGTGGGAAATCGTCCTACCGCCCGCTGAGAAATTCCCGCCCGCGAACTTGGCCGACGCTCAGGTTTTCAGCGATCTAAGCACGCAAACGCCCGCGGCCGGCGTGGTGCCGTACGAAGTCAATGCGCCGTTTTGGTCGGACGGAGCCACAAAGACGCGGTTCATTCGCCTCCCATCCGGCAAGCGCATTGCCTTTGCCAGCAATGGGCCTTGGGACTTTCCCGACGAGACTCTCCTGATCAAGAACTTTTACCTCGACTTGGTGCGCGGCGATCCAGCCAGCCGACGCATCATCGAAACGCGCTTCCTCATCAGGCGCGTGGATGCTCCGGGTTGGGACGGTTATAGCTATCTGTGGAACGAAGCTGGCACCGACGCCACCTTGCTCGCCGACAGCACGACGGTCACATACGTAATTGACGACCCCCAAGATCCAGTGGGCTTTCTCTTGCAAGAGTACTACTTTCCCGCGCGCCAAGACTGCAAGGTCTGCCACACCAAAGGCGCGGGCTATGTCCTCGGCATGCACACAGCCCAACTCCACACAGGCGCGGAGCAAAACCAGTTGCACATCCTCGCCCAACAGGGCCTTTTCGCCGAGGAGTTGCCGACAGACCTGTCTTCCTTGCCCCACTTGCCCAACCCCTTCGACCCCAACATCCCACTCGACCAGCGCGCCCGCTCGTATTTGGACGTCAACTGCGCGCCGTGCCACCGGCCCGAAAGCGTCGGTCGCACCATCATCGACCTGCGCTACAACACGCCCTTGACCCAAACCAATACGGTCGGAGCCTTCCCCACACTCGGCGATTTGGGCGAGCCAGAGGCCCTCATCCTCTCCCCTGGAGAACCGCAGCTTTCCACGCTATACCTGCGGATGCTGACGATGGGCACCTTTCGCATGCCGCCGTTGGCTTCGTCAATCATCGACGAGCGCGGAGCTGATCTCATAGCTGCATGGATCGCCAGCCTAGAACCCGTCGCAGCCAAAGAAACCACACCGACCGCCTTTGCCCTCGCCCAGAACTACCCCAACCCCTTCAATGCGGCCACGACCATCGAATTCCAGCTAGCAGCCCCGGCCGCCGTCGAATTGGACATCTACGACGCGCTCGGCCAAAAGGTCCGCACCTTGGTCGCACAGCATCTCGCCGCCGGACACTACCGCGTCCAGTGGACCGGGCGCAATGCCGCCGGCCACGCGGTCGCCAGCGGCACCTATTTCTACAGCTTGCGTGCTGGGGATTACCTCGACATCAAGCAACTGACCCTATTGAAATAAAAAGACGCCGGGAAATTTGCTATCTAACGTTGTCCAACCCCCTATCTTCTGATTTAGCCCTTAGCGATCAGCCAAAGTCCAATTCACCAAGCTATGAATCCCTGCGCCATCGTCCTCTTGGTCCTCGCTTTAGCAGGTTGCGCTGCCGATCCCTATCAGACGCCCGGCACCCAGCGCATGGCCGAGCAACTCGCCGCCCTCGCCGCCCATGCCAACGCCGAGGACAACATCTATTTGAGCCAGCTTCGCGTTGACTGGCTGCGCCGCCAGCCTGCACCAGACGACCCCGTGCAACAGCTCAGCCAACAGGTCGAATTGGCCAAAGAGTTGTTGCGCGCCGGCGCATCCGCCGAGGCAGCCACCCTGTTCGAGCAGGTGCGCCAGCAAGCTGCTGCCCACCGCTTCCGCACCCGGCCGAGTCTCGAGGAAATGATCGCCCTCGCCTATTTGCGGTTCGGCGAGCAGCAAAACTGCATCGACGATCACAACCTCGCCTCCTGCCTGCTACCCATCGCAGCCGAGGGAGTTCACAAGGCACAAGAGGGGTCGCGGGCGGCCATCGCTTACTACCGAGCAATTTTAAAAAAGACCCCCTACGACCTGACCTCGCGCTGGTTGCTCAACATCGCCTATATGACCGTAGGCGAATATCCGCACCAAGTGCCCGCCGCCCATCTCATTCCCCCAGAGGTCTTCGCCGCGGACGCCGATATCGGCCATTTCCCCGACCGGGCTCCCGCCTTAAGGTTGAATGTCCTCGGCTTGGCCGGAGGCGGCATTATGGAGGACTTTGATAACGACGGCTTCCTCGACATCGTCGCCACTTCTTGGGGCCTCGACGATCCACTGCGCTACTTCCGCAATCAAGGCGACGGAACCTTCGCCGAGCATACCGCTGCCGCTGGTTTAACCGGCCTAGTCGGCGGCCTCAACGCCGTGCAGACGGACTTTGACAACGACGGCTTTGCCGATGTGCTAGTCTTGCGCGGCGGCTGGTTTGGAGCCGACGGTCGCCATCCCAACTCGCTATTGCGCAACCAAGGCGACGGCACCTTCGCCGATGTAACCGAGGCGGCTGGGCTGCTCACGTTGCACCCAACGCAGACCGCGGCCTGGGCCGACTTCGACAACGACGGCTGGCTCGATCTATTCGTGGGCAACGAGTCCTCCGCCCAAGAGCAGCATCCCTGCGAGTTATTCCGCAACCAAGGCGATGGCACCTTCGCCGACGTCGCAGCGGAAGTCGGCCTGGACGTCGAGGGCTTCGTCAAAGGGGTGGCTTGGGGCGACATTGACAACGATCGCCGACCCGACCTCTACATCTCCCGCCTCGGGCAGCCCAATCTGCTCTTCCACAACGATGGGCCAGACGCCGATGGCCGCTGGCGTTTCTCCGACATAACCGCCCGCGCTGGCGTGAGCCAGCCGACGTTTAGCTTCCCAGTGTGGTTTTGGGACTACGACAACGACGGCTGGCTGGACCTGTTCGTCTCTGGCTACAAGGCCGACGCCGGCGACGTCGCCGCCGATTACCTAGGGCTGCCGCACAAGGGCGAGCCACCGCGCCTCTACCGCAACCAAGGCGACGGCACTTTCGCCGACATGGCCCAACAGACCCACAGCGACAAAGTCCTCTATACGATGGGCTGCAACTTCGGTGACCTCGACAACGACGGCTGGCTCGATTTCTACGCTGGCACCGGCGACCCCGACTACCGTTCGCTAATGCCCAACCGCATGTTTCGCAACGCCGCGGGGCAGCGCTTCGAAGATGTAACCACTTCCGGCGGCTTCGGCCACCTCCAAAAAGGGCACGGCGTGGCCTTCGGCGATATCGACAACGACGGCGATCAGGACATCTACGCAGTCGTCGGCGGGGCCTATTCGGGAGACGTGTACACCAATGTGCTTTTTGAAAACCCCGGACATGGCAATCATTGGATCACCCTCAAGCTGGAGGGGACTAAATCGAATCGAGCCGGGATCGGGACGCGGATTCAAGCCCGCACGGAGACGCGGACGATCCACGTCCTCGCCGGCACAGGCGCGAGTTTCGGGGCTTCGACTTTACAACAGGAAATAGGGCTGGGGGAAGCGGAGGTACTCGACGCGCTGACTTTGCGCTGGCCATCGGGCACAGTGCAAACCTTTACCAACGTGCCGGTCAATGAAGTGTATCGAGTTCGCGAGGACGCTACGGCCCTAGAACGTTTGGATGTCGATCCCCTTGAGCTAGCTACAGAGGACCACCGAGCGCATCGCCACTAGGCGCAGGACCATCGATCATAGCCGGGCCAACAGCCGCGCTGCCGTGGCGTGGTTCGGCTCCACCGACAACAACTGCTGCAACGCCTGCCGCGCTTCGGCAATGTGGCCCAGCCGCTGGTAGGAAAGCGCCATGCTCAAATAGGCTTTGACGTGGCGTGGCTCCAAAGAGAGCGCCGAGGCAAACGCCGCGACCGCCCGCTCGTTCTCTCCGACCTTCTGCAAGGCCAACCCCAAGTTGAAATGATGCGAGGCATCAGTTCGGTTGAGCGCGACGGCTTTTTCGTAGGCGGAGATCGCCTGCGGGAAATCTCCCATCTGCAAATAGGCCGTACCGAGGTTGTTGTACGCCGGGGCGTAGTCGAACTCGTCGAGGGCCTCGCGGAAGCGTTCTTCTGCCCTGGTGAACTCGCCCCGCTGCAAAAAGACCAACCCCTGCGCATTGAGCGCCTCGACGTAGCGCGGCTTGCGGTCTATCGCCTGCTGGTAGTGAATATGCGCCTTTTTCCAATCGCCCTGCCGCGCGTAGAGTAGGCCGAGATTCTTGTGCGCCTCATAGGCCCCCCCGTCCAGGTCTAGCGCCCGCCGATACTCGCCGGCGGCCTTCTCCCAGTCGCCCTGCCGCGCATAGAAGACGCCGAGGTTGTTGTGGGCACCGGCCAAGTCTGGGAACAATTCGACCATCTTCTCCCGCGCCTCGGCCTCGTCGGCCGTCCAGTAAAACTGGAACAGCGAAAACGCCATCACTGGCACCGCAAAATAGGCCAACTGCCTGCCGGTCTCGCGGACGTACGAGACCAAGCCGCTCGGCAATGCCTGCAAGCCAATGCGGTTGGACCCTTCCTCGGCGTTGATCCCCAGATTGGCTTGGTTTTTGCGGTCGCGGATTTTCCAGATGAACCCGTCAAAATAGTAGTGCAAAAGCGTCGAGGTGATGACAAAAATCTCGACCATTTTGATCGCCTGCTCGGACTTGAGGAAGCCCTCCATCATGTTGATGCTGCCGTAAGCAAAGCAGACCAGCACGTACGCGACCAATATCGGCAAGGTGCGCGTGGTGAAGAAGGTGCGCAGGAGCTTGGTAGTCCGCTCCTGCCTTTTGACGAGGTTGTTGTTATAGACCCAGACGATGGCGAAGTACTGGATATCGTGGAAAACGGCAAAGGCCGCGTAGCCGATGACGAGGTCGTTGATATGTATCCAGCCGTAGTAGATGATAAACACCGTCGTCGCCATCACTGCGATTTTGGGCATGCTTATCTTCTGACCAGTGACCGCCCGGTGGACGATATTGGCCAAGTAGGCCGCGAGCACGGCCATCGTAACATAGAACAGCCCCTTTTTGAGCAGGAACGTCAACTCGGCCGACAAGAAGGGCACGCCGACCCGCTGGTTGTGGTCGAGGATGCGGTGGAAGTATTCGGGGCTATAGATGACCACCGTTACAAAGGCGCACAAGGTCAACAGCCAGTCGAGCCGGGAATTGAGCTTGGAGAAGATCTTGTTTTTGGCATCGTAGATCCGCATGATGCCGTAGTGCTGCATAAACAGGTGCCAGATCTCCCACACTAGCACCACTAGGAAAAGCCCGTGCAGAGTATTGAATTGCGCCAGTGCCGTCACGAAGAGCACGACGATGGGCGCGACGAGGAACTTCTCCTTGAAGGTGCTGAATAGCTCCGGGTCGCCGTATGCGCGCATAAAGCCCGGCAGGTGATGGCCGGTGGCAAACAATGCTAGCGCGTAGAAGGCGATGGTCTGCGAGTCGAACACGGCCCGCAATGGCAGCATGGTCACCAAGCACAAAAGCGGCGTGCCAATAAAAAAGAACAGGTCGCCAAAGGGCGAGATGATCCACTTCTGATCGCGATATACGGCTGGAGCGACAGTCATGACATTCCTCAATAGGCTACGGCTAGGGTACGCAATACTTGGCCCTGCCCAGCATCGGCACCCGCGTCGATGCGACACACGTACATGCCGGGCGCAACTCGATTACCCGACCCATCTAGCCCAGCCCAGCTAAACGACTGCAACACACCCGAACCCGACGAAGTAAGAGCCGCCACTTCTCGACCTGCCAAGTCGAAAATGCGCACGCTCGGAGTGGCATCGACGGCCTTGAATAGCGCAAAGCGAATCTGCACGTGGTCGTTGATCCCATCACCGTTGGGCGAAAATACCAACGGCGCAATCTGCAAATCGCCAATCAGCCGCTCGCTGCCGGGCAAATCCGGCAGAAACACTAAGTTGGCTTGCCGCTCAGCCGCTTCGACCGACTGCCACAGATCAGGACGTGCTTCTTGCCCTAAGTCAGCGGCAAAAACCGTAGCATTGCGCAGCACCTTAGTGGTAAATTCCACGGCTATCGAATCCGTCCGCACCGTCTCCGGCAGATCGACGAACAACAGCGAATCACCTGTCACCCGCACCCCACTCGGCTCGCGCGCCGCACCACCGATCCACAGCCTCACGTCCGCGGCATCTACTGCACTAGGCGTGGATAAGCGCAGCCGGTCAAAGCCCGAATCGCCTTCGGCCGCGTTCGTCCGCAGCACATACGTAAACCGCGTCGTCTCGTTGGGCACGGCATGACGCGGCATAACTTGCCCAGCCGCCTGGGCGACCAGCGCATCCTCAAAATCCAGCGCCAGCGCGTGTAACACCGGTGCAACCGCCGGATCCTCGGTGGAGAGAATCAGTTCCAATTGGATAAAACGGCGCGGCGTCTCCGACTTAAACGCCTCGCCGGAAAACTGATAGAAGTTGCTCCACGCACCCCAATCGGCTCCGACGACGACCGTGGTGTCAATGGGCCCGCGGATGACTTTGGGCAGACTATTGTAGCGCGTCTCGGTGACTTCCTCGCCCTTTTTGTCGTAGAACGTGTATAGCTCTTGCAGGACATTGCCCGACCGCGAGCGCACCTGCAACTGCGTCTGATTCGGCATCGTCGCCTCCCAGCGCAAGCGCTTGATGGCCTTGGCGCGGCCATCGCCAGCGAGTTGGCCGAGGTCGATAAAGTCCGAACGCAATACCACCTGCGCGGGATAGCCCGGAGAAAAGATCATAAACTCCATCGGATGCGAAAACCAGCCACTGTCCTCGTGACCATGCCAGAAGAGGTAGCGCATCTTGCGCGGTTGAAAAAGATAGCGAATGTGGCGGACCTGCCGCGCGGATGCCAACGCCGCGTCAATGGCCATGTCCTCGCGCAGCAGAAAGGTCAGGTCCAAATCCCCGCCGGTAGTGAGCCGTCCATCCGAGAACAAGATGTTGTAACCGCGCCCGTGATGCAGGCGTTCAAACAAGAAACTCGACGTGCCCTCACCCCGAGTTTTAAAATATATAAACATCTCGTCGATCCAGAACAATGCACCCAAATCCACCTGCCACCACAGCCCTCCCTCGCGCCAGCCGCCCTTACTCCCCCCCGAGGTGAGGATATTGCCGAAGGTGTCCATGTTGCCGTCGAACATGTTCTGTGGCTCGCGTGCCAGCAAGCCGTGTTCAAAGCGCCCACCTCGTTCTAAGGTCCCCAAACTGACGTTGTCCCCTTGGGAAAGGACCTCTATTTCGGCCAGAGCTGCATCGTTGCTTTTTTCGTCAGCGGTGATGCGGATCAGCCGCACCATCTGGAAGTCTTGCTCGGCATTCAAATTGACGTCTCTGTCCGCGTCGAGCACCCGCGTGGTATCCAGCGCACTGCCCCACAGCGGAATCGCAATGCTAGTCTCGACGTTGGGCTTGGTCGTCTGGAAAATTTTGCGATAGCGGAACACGTCGTCTTGGGCCTGAATCCGGGCTCCCTGAGTGATAAAGACGCTAAATTGCCGCAAAGGCCGGGCACCTCCCTCATCGGGAAACGTCAGCTTGATCTCTCGCGCCAGCACCGGCCTTCCCAAGTCGATATCGACCGACCAATCGACGAGTTGGTCCGCTGCATCGGGCTGCCAATAGGTCGCTGGATCGCCATCTATGAGCTTGGGCGCGTCCTCCTCATTGCTACCGACACGCCATATTCCCCCCTGGACCTCGCCGCGCTGCTGGGAAGGATGGGTGAAGAGGTGTGCATCAAGGGTGGCGTTGATCTGCTTGCGGAATTTCTTCAGCTTCAGCGAGCCGTCGTCGGCAAACTGGACGATATCCACTGGAAATTCCCAAGTCGCCCACTCGGCCGGGGTATCAAAGCGGACCTCTTCGGCACGGCTCGAACCGTAGGTAAACAGGACTAAGAGCAAATAGCAAACCCCGCGTTTTATTTGCATCATATCGCTCCAGTCTGTCTCAATAGGCTACGGCTATGGTGCGCACTACTTCTCCCTGCCCTGCATCGGCTCCCGCGTCAATGCGGCACACATACACACCGGGCGCAACCCGCTCACCCGACGCATCCAACCCGCCCCAACTAAACGACTGCAACACACCCGAACCCGACGAAGTAAGAGCCGCCACTTCCCGACCCGCCAAGTCGAATATGCGCACACTCGGAGACGCATCCACCGCCTTGAACAGCGCAAAGCGAATCTGCACCTGATCGTTGATCCCATCGCCGTTGGGCGAAAACACCGACGGCGCAATCTGCAAATCGCCGATCAGCCGCTCACTGCCGGGTAAGTCCGGCAAAAATACCAAGTTCGCTTGCCGCTCAGCCGCCTCGACCGACTGCCACAGACCGGGACGCGCTTCTTGCCCTAAGTCCGCAGCAAAAACCGTAGCGTTATGCAATACCTTAGTGGTAAACTCCACGGCGACAGAATCCGTCCGCACCGTCTCTGGCAAATCTACGAACAACAGCGAATCCCCCTCCACGCGCACCCCACTCGCCTCGCGTTCCGCACCGCCGATTCGCAGCCGCACATCCGCGGCATCCACCGCGCTCGGCGTGGAAAAGCGCAGTCGGTCAAAGCCCGTGTCGCCCTCGGTAGCACTCGTCCGCAGCACATACGTAAACTGCGTCACCTCGTTAGGGACGGCGTGGCGCGGCGCAATCTGTCCAGCCGCCTGCGAAACCAGCGCATCCTCAAAATCCAGTGTCAGGGCGTGCAGCACCGGTGCGACGACCGGATCCTCGGTGGAAAGAATCAGCTCCAATTGAATAAAGCGGCGCGGCGTATCCGACTTAAACGCCTCACCGGAAAACTGGTAGAAGTTGCTCCATGCGCCCCAATCTTCCCCGACGACGACTGTGGTGTCAATCGGGCCGCGGATGACTTTGGGCAAGCTGCCATAGCGCGTCTCGGTGACTTCCTCGCCTTTTTTATCGTAGAACGTGTAGAACTCTTGTAGGGTATTACCCGACCGCGAGCGCACCTGTAACCGCGTCTGATCGGGCGTGGTCGCCTCCCAGCGCAAGCGCTTGATGGCCTTGGCGCGATCGTCTCCAGCGAGTTGGCCGAGGTTGATAAAGTCCGAGAGCAACACCACTTGCGCGGGGTAGCCCGGCGAGAACAGCATCAACTCCATGGGGTGAGAAAACCAGCCTGTATCGGTCAGCGAATGCCAGAATAAGTAGCGAATTTTGCGCGGCGCAAACGCGTAGCGATGGTGGCGCAAGTTCCACTCCGCGCCGACTGGCCTTGGCTCGAAGATCAGCGGCGTGTAGTCGATGTCGCCGGCAATCGTGCGCCGCCCATCGGAAAAGAGGATTTGGTATCCAGAACCAGCCTGCAATCCCTCGAACAGGAAGCTCGACAGGCCCTCGCCGCGATCCTGCCAGTAGATGAAGGCCTCGTTGAGCCAGAACAGCGCCCCTAAATCAACCGACCACCACACCCCACTCTCGCGCCAGCCCCCCTTGCTCTGGACGGTGAATATATTGCCGTACGTATCGGTAATACCGTCGAACATATTCTGCGGCTCGCGCGCCAAAAGTCCGTTGTCGAAGCTGCCTCCGCGCGCCAAGACTCCGAGACTTATGTTGTCGCCTGCGGAGATCACCTCCACTTCGGCCAAAGCTGCATCCGCACTCTTTTCGTCGGCGCGCACGCGCACGAAGCGCACCATGCGGAAGGTATTTAGCGCGGCTGGGTCCAGCCCGAGGTTTTCGTCGATGATTCGCGTTACGTCGCGCTCGCCGACTAGATCAATATCGACGACCTGTTCTTGGTTGGGCTGAGTTGTCTGAAAGGCTTGGTCGAACCTGAAGACGTCATCCGTGGATTGGATGCGCGCACCATTGGCCGTGAAAACGCTAAATTGCCGGAAGGGACGCGCGCCCGCGCGGTCGGGAAACACCAAGCGAATGCGCTCGGCTAGCACGGGCCTTCCCAAGTCAATGGTCACCACCCAATCGACTAAGTCGTCGGATTGACTAGGCCGCCACACCGTCTCCAGATTGCCGTCCATGATGCGCCGGGCCGCGGTCGAATTGGAGCCGACCTGCCAGATTCCCCCCTGGACCTTGCCACGAGTCTGGGTGGGCTGGGTGAAGAGATGAGCATCGAGAGTGGCGTTGATTTCCTTGCGGAATTTTCTCAGCTCTAGCGAGCCGTCGTCTGCAAACTGGACGATATCGACCGGAACTTCCCAAGTCGCCCATTCGGCCGGGGTATCGAAGCGGATTTCCTCGGCATGACTAGCGCCGCAGATGAACAGGGCCGTGAGAGCACAGCAAATCCCGTGTCTCCCGCTCATGCTACCGCAAGCCCCGTTGATATTGAAGTTAATCTTCTCATCGCCAGAAGGTTTTACAGTTCCAACGACCGCATGAATTCTACGACAACCTGACCCGTCTGCTGCGCGACCTCATCGAGTAGGCCATCCAACTCGTACATACCGGCGGATTGAGGTTTTTCTAGCTGCTCGATCAGAACATGCGTCGCTTCCACCTCGTTGGTTGCCAAGCGCCTTATTTCTAGCTCCAAGTACACGTGACCGTGGCCCGCCCGATGGTTCCTAGTGATTACTTGGGACGGGGTTATTTCTTGCCAGAAATGGAGGTCTGTTACCACAAATGAAACCGCGAACTCAGGCGCTACATTCTCGTTCGTAAAGTCATCTCCTTGACTTTGCAATACCCCGATAATCCGGGGGATGATAGCCAGATGGACATCTGTCACTTGCGATCGGAGATAGCTTTTATTAACGGTGCCGAAAAAGGCGAATAGACCGTGATCTTCCAGCGGCGGCGTTTGGGCGCGCGCTATCGCTCTCTCGATTTTGTCCTGATAGGCCGAGCGGCCCCGGATCAGCAAAGGCCCGATCTGTCCCTCGGTAACGCTGGGCGGGGCCGCCGATAACACTCGCTCGGATAAGTTCAACTGGCGTTTGGCCCTCGCGCCCGATCCTTGGGCGCAGGCCGTGAGCGCGATGAGTACCGCTAGCGCGGAAATGCTCACTAGGTTCGACATGGCTTCAAGCTCCTGTCGGTCGTTGTAAGTTCAGTACGCCACCTCGACGACGCGCAGTTCAATGGCATCGCCTGAGTCCGCGTTTACGTCTATGCGCCAGAGATAGATGCCCGGAGGCACGGTCGCACCGCCCGCATCTTGACCATTCCACGTAAAGCGGCGGGTCGGCCCCTCTGAGACCGGCGTCAATTGAGCCACGGGCCGACCGACCAAGTCGCGTACCTCAACCTTGGGCACCGTATCTTGAGCCTTGAGGACGACAAAGCTCAACTCCACAACGTCGTTGACCCCATCGCCATTGGGCGTGAGCACTCGGCTCGAAAGCTGCAAGTCGCCAATCAAGCGAGCGCTGTCGGCCAGTTCGGGCAATAGCACTACGTTGGAGCGACGCTCGGCCGGCTCGACGTCTTGCCACAGACCGGGCGCATCGCTCAGGCCCAGATCGGCATCTACGACTGCGGCGTTCCGCACCAGCCGAGTGGTGAAGGCGACCTGCACGGAGTCGCCTTGGACTACCTGCGGCAAGTCGATCAGCAGCGAATCCGCGGCAATGTTCATAGCCGTCGGCGCAACCACCTGACCAGCGACTGTCACCTCGACTTCATCGGCCCGTACCAAGTCGGGCACAACCAAGCGCAGGCGGTCGAAACCCTTGTTATCCGCGGTCACGGACGGCCACAGCATATAGGTGAAACGGGTATCCTCGTTGGGCTTAGCTTGGCGCGGCAGAATCGACCCGTGCGCCTCGTTGACTAGCGCATCGACGAACTCCAACTCGACCGAGCGCACCGTGGGGGCCACCGCTGGGTCTTCCGTGCTCATAACCAACTCTAACTGCACGAATTTGCGCGGCGAGTCCGACTTAAACGGCTCGCCCGACAGCTTGTACACGTTGCTCCACTCGCTCCAAGCCTCCCCGACGACGACCGAGGTATCCACTCGGCCCCGCAGTACCTTGGGCGAGCTGTTCCACTTCTCCTCAGTTACTACCTCGCCGATCTTGTTGTGAAAAGTGTACACCTCGCCCATCTCGTTACCCGAACGGGAACGCAGTTCGATCTGAGTATTGGGCGGCAGATCAGCGTCGTAGTGGAGGGCCTTAATCACCTTGGGCTGCCCATCGCCCGCGAGCGCGCTCAGGTCCAAAAAGTTCGATTGGATCACGACTTCGGCCGGGTGGCCTGGGGAGAACATTTGTAGCTCCATGGGATGGGCGCGCCAGCCTAAGTCGTGCAGGGCCAGCCAGAAGATGTGCCGCACCTTGCGCGGATTGAACAAATACCGGTAGTGCCGCTTGTATTGCTCGCGGGCATTGGTCCACTCCGGTTCAAAAATCCACGTGTCAAAGTCGATGTCGCCGGACAGGGTCTTGGTGCCGTCGGAAGAGAAAAAGGTGTACCCTGTGCCGGCGTTATTGGTACCCAAGCGGAAGTCGGCCAGACGCTCGCCGGCCTTTTGCCAATAGACGAACGCGTCGTCCACCCAATAGGTCGCTCCCAGATCAACCTGCCACCACAAACCCCCTTCCAAGGCCGTGCCACGCGACTCGGTAAACTGCTGATGCACCTCGATGACCCCGTACGTATTGAGGTCGCCATCGAGCCAAAAGAAGGGGTCGGTCGCCCGCGAGCCATTGATATACGTGCCGCCCTTTGCCTCGACCCCAAGGCTGATGTTGTCGCCGACAGCAATGACCTCAATTTCGGCGAGCGCACCGTCGAGCTGGTGCTCATCGACGAGGAAGCGGATGAACTGGATCATTTGCCACCTAGAGTTGGTCGCCACCCGAGAATCCTCTTGGCTGGCCTCCGTAGCGGTGTTGGCCTTGAATCTAAATAAGTCCACGGTAAAATCGTCGAGACCGCTGACATCGCTCAGTTGCTCCACTGCACGAGTGGTATCCTCCACGGCCGGCTTGAAGCCAAAGCTGACATACGTATCCAGGTTGGGTTTAGTCGTGCGATAGATCGGCGCGAAGCGATATACATCCTCTAAGGCTGCCACGTGGGCACCTGTAGAGGCGAAAACGCTGAACTGACGGAAGGGTTTGGCTCCCTCTTCATCGGGGAAGTGGATGCGGATCTCTTTGGCCAGTACCGCGCGGCCCAAGTCGATTTGCACGATCCATTTGTCTAGCGGGTCGCTGTCGGCTGGCTGCCAAAAGGTGGCAGCATCCCCGTCGATGATCTGGGGGGCGTCGTTTGGGTTGCTCAGTGCGGACCAGATACCACCGGCCACATCCCCGCGCTCATTGGTCGGGTGGACGAAGAGATGGGCATCGAGCGCGGCGTTGATGTCCTTGCGGAACTTGAGCAGCCCCAAATGTCCCTCCGGCGTGAAGATGTTTAACTGGGGCTTGAGCGACCAGTTGGCCTCCCAAGCCTCTTGGCTGTCAAAGGTGAGAAACTCGGCGTGCGCGTAGCAGGCGAGTATCATCACTAAGGCGATGGCTCGATTGGACATGAGTGCTTTCCTCAGTAAGCGATGTTGATGGGGCGCAGTTGTAGGGCGCTCTTGTCTTCGGCTTCGATTCCGACACCCAAAAGGTACAGGCCCGGGGCGAGCGTCTCACCGCGCTGGTCGCGGCCATCCCAAGACAAGCGCTGAGGCCCGGACCCTTGCTGGCCGCGCTGGACTTGCGCCACCTGACGACCGTCCAGCGAGAACACCTGTAACTGCACCGGCACCGATTGCGGCAGCGCGAAGAGCGAGTAGGAAATGACCAACTCGTCGTTGACCCCGTCGCCGTTGGGGGTGATCACGCCGCTGGAGAACTGCACATCCTGCACTAACTGCGGATTGGCCGCGCTCGCAGCCAAGACCCGCAGGCTATTGGTGCCAATCGCGTCGCTGACGTCCCCGTCTTCGACTGGCTGCGGCAGGTCTGCGCTGTCGGTGTTGAAGACTTCGCCTTCAAAGGTGCGCGCAAAGTCGAAGACCTCGGCGGCAAAGGTCACCCGTAAACTCGGGTTGTAGGCACCACTTATGCGCTGCGGTAGCTGCACGACAAAGCCGTCGTCCACAACCTCTATCCCGGCCGGGTCGGTTGCGATCCCATCCAATTCCAGATCCTTGAACTCGGTCTGTGAGCTGCCGGTGCTAATCCGCAGGGCGTCAAAACCCACCTCGCCAGCTGCAAATTCCGCCTTGATGTCGTAGGTAAAATCCGTTCTCTGGCCCAAGGGCACCTCGGCCACGCCGCGCGCCGGATTGGGCTGGCCGAGTTGGGCCACCTCAGCTACGACGCGGCTAGCCAAGATCGGCGAGGTCTCAATCCACAGGGAATCAAGGCGCACGAACTCGTCGAATCGCTCGCTGTGCAGCACTATCTTGATCTGCAAATGCGACCCCCGGTTGAGATTGAGAGGCCGGTCGGACTCAGTGGTCGGAAAAGACCAGAACGTCCAGTTTTGTTGGTCGTACTCAATGCCGGCGCGGAGCCCCGGCTTGGGCCGAGTGGAAAGGGTCAGAGTGCCGCCCAGCCCGTCGGCGTTAGTAACGGCCGCGCTCTGGTTTTTCAGCTTGCCCTGATAGCGAGCTTGCTCGACGACGACGCGCGTCCCCATATCCGTAAACTCGTAGTAGATATCTGGATTCGCATCGATCCCAGTGCGCGCTTCGACCTCGATCTGCACGTTGGCGTCCGGGGCTTCCTCGGCCACGCCGTCGACTAGGCGCATGGGCGTGGCTTTCCAAAACAGCCGACCGAAGTTTACTACTGTGCCGAGGTCGAAAATGACCGTCTTGTACGTAGCCCGTTTGGGGATTCCCTCTCCCCAGAGAAAGAACTCAGCCACCGTCCCCTTGCGCGCCGTGCCCGAATGCCCCAACGACTGATTGGTCGCCTCGTCGAGGATTGAATTCTTGCGCTTGTAGCGCACGTAGCGCACGTATTGCAAGGGAAAATCCGCGGCTATCTTGGGGACCACGTTCTCGCGCGCCTCGACGATGACTTCCCCGATGGGGTTGGACGTGTTCAGCACGTCGTTATTGGTGTCTGGGGCTATCGACACCTCAAAGGCCGGGATGGAGTCTTCTTCTAGCGGAGTCCCGTCCGAGCGAAAAAATCCCTTATCCGGCGTGCTCATGGCAAAGCGGAATAACGGCACCGGTACCCCTAAATCAATGGTGTAGTACTCGCTGTTAATGCTGTTGCTGGTCACCGGATTGTACGTCGCGCCATTGCCGTCGATGAGGTTGAGCGCGTTGTCAACCGTCGAAGAGGTGCCGCAGCAGCCTTTCCAAGCGCGGGGCCGCTCGCCATCGACAAAACCTAGCTCGTCTGGAGCCTTTTTCGGCGACCAATTTTCGAGCAGGGGAAAGACCGTCGTATCCGAGCTGACCAGCACCGGCTGAATCGAGTTATTCGGTCCGGCAAAGTCAATCATTACTTGGGCTGAGTCGCTATCGGCCCAGCGAAGGCCGCGGCCACCGATCTGCCACAAGGAAATATCCGCCGCCGCGGCCGTAGCTGATGCTGCGGCGAGGAACCAAAGCCAAAAATTCGCTAGACGTTTCATGGTTTTACTCCCGGATATATATACTAGATAGATATAGTATAAAAAATTTACGGAAACGTCGCTGTTTTCTTTTTATCACGGCTTGGCCAGCGCGTATTTTTCGAGCGCTTCGTTGTTGATTCCCCATGCATCGTGCCATTTGTCGCGCAACTGCAAGTTGAGGGTGCGCAATTCGCGCTGCTGTTTTTCTTGGCGGGCCAAGTAGTGGGCCTTCTGTTGGCTCAATTCGTATTCTTGCACTCGCTTGGGCCGGCGCTGCAAGACCTTGAAGATCGAAAAAGCCCGTTCCAAAGGCTGAGGATCGCGCAGAGAAGTCGGCAAGGGATCGACTAGTTCAATCGGACCTTGTAATTCCCTTTCGGGCGCGGATACAGCCGCGTCCATCAGCTCCTTGTAAACGATCTTTTCAAATGCGCGCAGCGCGTAGAGGCCGCCGTTTTCATCTGCGTCGCGGCGGATGCTGTGCTTGGTTGCCAGCGCGGCCATATCAGCCCCGTTGCGAATTTGCTCCAGCAACTCTTGAGCGAGCGACTCGTCGGCGACCATGATTTCTTGGACGATGATTTCCTCCGGTGCCCAGTACATCTCTGGATGCGCCTCGTAGTGAGCGCGCGCTTCCTCTTCGCTCACCTTTAAGGCGTCTTCAAGCAACTCTTCCCACAGCCCTTGCAGCAGCAACCGCTCCTTTTCGGCTGTCACCTTCTCCCCCACCTCGGGCCGCTCGGCGTATCCTCCGCGCTCGGCCGCCAAGCCCAACAGCAGGTCTGGTGCCCCGCGGCGGCGGATCCGGTCGTCGAGCACGGCGCTGTCGATTTGGGCGCGGCCCAGCCGCGTATTGTGCAACAAGTTGCTGCCCTGCTGCACGGTGATAACGCCGCCCTCGTACTCGTAGAGCGGGGCGGCCCACTCCTCGGGCGCAAGCTGCGGCGCACCAGGCTGTTGGTTCCAAGCCGCGACAAAGCGCCGCACCTGTTCCCCTACCGGGCGCAAGCCGCTCTCAGCGACTAGCTTATCGATGTGATCGCTGCGCAAGTTCTCGATTTTTTCGAGAAAAGTCGCCCGCTGGATCACCGAGCGATACTTCTCAAAAGGCACCAACTTCTTATCTACTACCTTAGCGATTTCCCAGCCTTGGGGCGTGCGAAAGGGCTGGCTGACCACGCCTACGTCCAACGAGAACACGCGCTCGTACACTCGGTCTGAGACCCGGTCAAAGGCATAGTACGAATCAAACCAGCCCCCCTCGGCCGCAGTCGCCTCGTCCTGCGAGTGCTTGCGCGCCATGTCCTCAAAAGTAGCCCGACCGGCTTCGATCTCCGCATAGATGGAATCGGCGCGATCACGGCTGTCGAGCAGAATGTGCGCCCCGCGCACGGCGTGGCGGGCTGGATGCGCGGCAAAATTGGCGCGCAACTCGTCTTCGGAAATCTCGATTTGCAGACCGACTTGCTCGCGCAGATAGGCTTCGATCATGGCCTTGTGCTGGGCGAGTTCCACAGCCTTGATCCATTCGGGGTTTTTGTCCAGTCCTCGTGCGTACGCCTCGCGCACCATGAGCTTGATGTCGATCAAACTCATCAGGTGCTCGCGGTGCTTTTCCACTCCTTGTGCCAAAGAGCGGTGCTGCGATTGGATCCGGGCTTCGTAGCGGCGGAATTCTCGTTCGTCAATTGGGTCGTCGCCGACTTGGGCCAAGGCGGTACCAGTCACCACTAAACCACCCCCCTCGGCGACCGGGGCCGCTGGCTCTGGGGCACAACAAAAAAGGGATGCGCCGGCGGCAAGCCCTATCCATTTTCTCGCGTTATTGATCATCTTTTTGCTTTCTAAGCAAGGCGTCGGCCATGCGTTTGTGTTCTTCGCTTTTGGCAATCTGCCCGAGCCGCTTGTAGGCCTCGGCCAAGGCTTGGTGAGCACCGAGCCAGTTTTCGTCGAGCGCGAGGGCGCGGTTGAGCATGGCAATGGCCTCATCCGTGCGCTGCTGGTTCAAATAGACCTGTCCGAGCGCGGCAAAAGCGGCGACGTGCTCGGGATTTTGCTGGATAATCTGCTCATAGGCCGCCGCCGCTTGGTCGAAATGGCCAGTGCGCAAGTAGATGTTGCCCATGTTGTTCAGCGCCCGCACATGCGCGGGATTGATCCGCACGGCCTGAGCGTAGTGCGGCAAAGCCACGCCGGTAAACCCCAAGTGGTTGTACACAAAACCCAAACTGTAATGGGCGTCGGCGTCGTCTGGATCGCTGCGCAGCCGCTCGCGATAGCGCTGGATATCTCCCTCGACCTGCTTGACCTTTTCGTACGCAGCAAGGGATTTTTCGCCGGCTGTCTCGCGGCCCTGCCGCAGGTGGATCTGGCCCAGCAGACGGAAGGACTCGGCTAACCCAGGTTCTATTAGGATGGTCCGGCGGAAGCGCTCGGCCGCAGCCGCAAGATCGTTTTGGCCCATCTGAATCCTCCCTAGTTGCAGATGGGCCTCCGCGTATGTGGTGTCGGCTGCTAGTGTGCGCTCAAAGTACTCGACTGCCCCCTTGTCATCGCCCTCTTGGAGCTCGATCTCTCCCATCGCGTAAAGCGCACGCGCGTTTTCCGGCGCTGCCACCAAAACCTGTTGCAGGGCCTCGCTAGCGTCTGCATAGCGGCCTAAGCTAGAGTACACCAGCCCAAGGTTAAAGCGGGTGTGGAGATGTTCAGGCCGTAGTGCCAAGGCGCGCTCGTATTCGTGTGCGGCGTCGCCCAACCGCCCCTGCTTGCTGTACACCGCCGCTTTGTTGCGCCGCGCTGGCGCATACGTCGAATCCAAGGCCAAGGCCGCGGCAAACGCAGCGTGGGCTTCGTCGTAGCGGTTCAGCTTCAGATGCACATTGCCCAAGGCAACGAGCCATTCAGGTTGGTCGGATTCGAGGGCCACGGCCATTTCGTAGAATTGGACCGCTTCTTCGGGCTGGCCCAAGGCCAAATGGATCCGACCCAGCGTGGCCAGCACCTCGCCCGACTGCGGATGACGCTTCCGAGCTTCCCCATACACCTCAAGCGCGTCTGCGTAGCGCTTCTGTCGCAACAGGGCGCGCCCGATCAGCAGCGGATCCTCAACCGGGGGCGGCTGCACTGCGGGCTTGGCGGGCAGAATTTCCGGCTCGCTGCCACAACCAGCTACCAGCACGACGCCCAGCGCGAATAAAACCCATTTAATCACCGACTAGTATCCTCCTCTATGGCAACGTATTGCCGCCCAGGTAGGGCCTCTAGGATTTGGACGGCACCGGACGGCCAGCGAATCTCAACCCGCTCGGCGACCTCGGCTTCCCCGAGGCCAAAAAGCACGCGGGGGTCGTTCGACGACAGATAGCTCGCGTTGCGGCGAACCTCGCGCACGAGGGTGCGGCCGCCGGTCGTCAGCGCGACCCGCGCCCCAATGGCGTCGCGGTTGCTCGCCGCGCCTTTCAACCTAAGCCCCAACCATCCGCCGCCATCTGCATCGTTGCGCAACAGGGCTGGCCGCTCGTTGGAGTTGTTCACCGCAATATCCAAGTCGCCGTCGCCATCGATGTCGCCGAACGCAGACCCGCGACTGACCTGTACCAGCGCAAGGCCCGGGCCGTGGTCGCCGCGCTCTACAAAAGTACCTGCGCCGACATTTTCGAGGAGCTGATTGCGCTGCGCGTACGCCGCCGCCCGATCGACCTTTTCCACGTTGTCGTACACGTGGCCATTGGCGACGAACAAGTCGAGATCGCCGTCGTTATCGTAGTCGAAAAAACCCGTGCCAAACCCGAGAAAGGCCATGCTAGCGCGAGTGATGCCCGACGCCACGGTCGCATCGGCAAAGAACCCCCCACCCAAGTTGCTATACAGGGTATTGCTTTCCCACTGGAAGTTGGTCACGAACAAATCCAAGTCGCCATCGCCGTCTGCATCGGCCATGTCAACTCCCATCCCGGCCTCGGCAACCCCCTCGCCGTTGAGGCTGGTGCCGCTGGCAAGCCCGCGATCGACAAAGCGCGTGCCGTCGTTGCGGTAAAGCATATTGGACACGAGATCGTTGGCCAAGTACAGATCGGGATCGCCGTCTTGGTCGTAGTCGCCAAAGACGACTCCCAGCTCTTTGCCCGCCGTGCTGGCGAGGCCAAAGGCCGCCGTGCGGTCGGCAAAAGCCCAACCGCCCGCGCGGCCCTCGTTGATATAGAGGCGATCGACCTGACCGTCGAACTTGCGCGGGTCACAGTAGAGCCGCTCCTCGCTATTGCCGATCCGGCACACGAGCGGGTCTTCGGTCGGATAGTCGAGGTAGTTGCCGACGAATAGGTCCAAATCTCCGTCGAGGTCCACGTCGGCAAAGGCCGCGCTCGTCCCCCATCCCGGGCAACCCACGTCGGCTGTAGCTGTAACGTCGGCAAAGCGACCCGCGCCGCGATTGTGGAAGAGCACGTTGGGCCCAAAATTGGTGACGTAGAGGTCGACCCAACCGTCGTTGTCATAATCGCCAACGACCGCGCCCATGCCGTAGCCGCGGTCGCCGACGCCAGCCCGTGCCGTCTGATCTGAGAAGCGCCCCGCGCCCTCGTTGCGAAAAAGCGCATTGGCTGCTGCGGGGGCGTTCGATAGCTGCGGCAGTCGCCCGGCGTTGACCAAGTAGAGGTCGAGCGCACCATCGCCGTCGTAATCCAAAAACGCAGCCCCAGAGCCATAGGTCTCGGGCAAATAGCGCGCGCCGGTCGCGCCGCTGCGGTGAATGAAATCGACCCCAGACGATTGCGCGATATCGACAAAGCGCGATTCCGCCGCAGCACTGCAACAAAGCAGCAGGACCATTCCGTAGCGCACCTTCACGGCCCCGACCTCGGTGCCGGACCGAACCCCTCGGCGACGAGACCAGCGCCGCGCCGGATGGTGATCAGCCGATTGCCCGCCACTCCGTCGATGCGCTCTTCCACCCCATCAGGCCAGCGCACCACGAGGGAATCGGCCGCGGTCGCTTCCCCCAAGCCGAAGTGCAGCCGCAAATCATCCTGCGACAAATAGCCCGTGCCCGCGCGCACCTCTCGCATCTGTACCGCACCACCCACCGACACCGAGACTCGCGCACCAATGGCATCTGTATTCCCGCCATCGCCGAGCAGTCTCACCATCAGATAGTTGTGGCGATTGCCCCCGTCGTTGCGCAGTAACGTCGGCGTGTCGTCGATATTGACCACCACAATGTCCAAGTCGCCGTCGTTGTCCAAATCGCCGAAGGCCGAACCGCGGCTCGACTTTTCCACTGCTAGGCCTGGACCTGTAGCCGCACCGACCTCGACAAATGCGCCATCGCGATTTTCAAACAGATGGTTGCGCTGGGCGTAGCGGGTCCCCAAGTCGCGGCGGTCAACAGCCGGATACACGTGACCGTTGGCGACGAACAGGTCGTCGTCACCGTCGTTGTCGTAATCGAAAAAACCCGTCCCCCACCCCAAAGAGCTGATGCTCGCACGGCCTAGGGTCGAACTGAAACTGGCGTCGGTGAAAAACCCCCGGCCATTGTTGTCGTAGAGCGAGTTGTTGTCGTGCGAAAAATTGGTAACGAAGAGGTCGAAATCGCCGTCGCGATCATAGTCGCCAGCCGCCAAGCCCATGCCGCCCTGTTCGCGACCGTCCTCGCTGTACGCAGTCGCCGACAGGAGCGATACATCCGCAAAGACACCTTGGTCGTTGCGGTAGAGCACATTCGGCGTCGAATCATTGGCAATGTAGATGTCCAAGTCGCCGTCCTCGTCCCAGTCACCGGCCAGCGCAGCAAAACCATAGTACTCGTAGTCGGCAATGCCAACCGTCGCACTCGCCTCGGCAAAGGTCCAACCCGCACTGAGGCCATCGTTGCGATAGAATTGATCCCGCTCACCCGGCATCCCGCGCGGGCCGCAGAATACGTCTATCCCGCGCCAGGTGCAATAACTCTGATCAACCGGGCGAAACGCTGGGTCAAAGTCGATGTAATTAGCCAAGTAAAAGTCCAAATCGCCGTCGAGGTCGTAGTCGCCAAAGGCCGCAGACGAGCTCCAGCCGCTAAAGTCCACGCCCCGCTCGGCCGCCACATCGACAAACGTGCCATCGCCCTTATTTTTGTACAGAGCATTGGGGCCGTAGTTTGCCAAGTACAGATCGGGCCACCCATCGGCGTTGTAGTCGGCCGCCGTGGCCCCCATACCCCAGCTCACGTGTGCAACGCCAGCCTCTCGGCCAACGCCGGTAAAGCGCCAAGCGTCGTCGTTGCGGTACAACTCGGCGCGGGGTTCGCGGCCCAAGGCGTATCCAGCGATACGCGAGCCGTTGACGATAAAAATATCCACGTCTCCGTCGAGGTCGTAGTCTAAAAGGGCCGTCCCACCCGTGTTGCATTCGACGATGTGCTCTTTTTGCGGCGTCCCAGATACGGTGCGCAATTGGACCCCTGCTTCAGCAGCCACATCGACAAAACTAGGCCGCGTCTCCTCGCTTCCACACCCTACCAACGCCCAAATAACGGCTAGTACAAACCACATTTACTGTTGCGCCCTCAAGGCTGCGGCCTCGGCGCGAGCGGCGCGTCCCTCGGCCACGCGGCCCTGCTGGATCAGCGCGGTGCCCAAACCCTCAAAGGCCGCGATCATACTCCCATCGAGGGCCAAGGCGCGGCGAAACGCGGTGGCCGCCTCTTCGTACTCGCCGAGCGCCAAGCTGTTGTTGCCTATGTTCTCAAAGGCCAACGCGTAATCGGGCTTGTGGCGGACCGCGCGCAGCAAAAAGGGCCGAGCAGCCGCGTATTGTTCTTGTAGCGAATAGATCACCCCGATATTGTGGCTGGCTTCCGCGTACGTGGAATCGAGCGCCAAGGCCGCCTCAAACTGTTCGAGTGCTGCCGTCAACTCCTTTCTGCGCAAATAAACCAGTCCCAAGTTGAAATGCGTGGCCACTTGCTTATCGACCGCCAGCGGCACGGCCTGGCGATAGAGCAAGCGGCGGTAGTGATCCTCGTCCATCGTCGCGCTACTCAACTGCTGGAAAAGCTCGATCATCCGCGCCCCTTCGGCGTCGCGGCCCGTGCGCGCATAGAGCGTGCCCAAGCTGTAATAGGCCGAGGTGTAACCCGGATCTGCGGCAATGGTCTGCTCCATGGCCGCCATAGCCTGCGGATCGTCCTGCAAGCGCAAGTACACCAGCGCCAAGTAGTAGTGGGCATGCGCCAAGTCAGGGTCGAGTTCAATAGCCTTCAGCAGTGCGGTCTTGGCGTTTTCATTGTCGCCGCGCGAGCACAGCACAAAGCCCAACACGAAGTGCCCATAGCCACTCTGCCCGGCCAATTGCAGCCCTTCTTCGACCGTTGCAAGCGCTTTTTCATATCCGTCGCCGCGCTCGTTGTACAGCAGCGCCAAGGCCCAGTACACTTCGGCAAAGCCCGGCACTTTTTCGAGTGCGTGCTTAAAGGTAGCTATGGCCTCGCTCTTGCGGTGCTCTTTGGCTAGGGCAACCCCGAGGTAGTAGTGAACATCCGCGTCGTCGGGCGCAATCGCAACCAGTTCGGACAGCACCTCAACGGCGCGGCGCGTGCGATCCTTTTGCAGATAGATCCATCCCAAAGCCAGCAGCACCTCTGGGTCTGCCGAATCTTGCTGCTCGTAGGCGCGTTGGTAGAATTCAAGGGACTGGGGCGTGGCAGGCTTTTTGAGGACGTGGCGTTCCAGGGAGCCACAGCCGATCCCTCCGAGAAGGACAACTAGCCCTATCCACACCACGGCAAGACGCATGTCCATTTGTTAGGCAGTAAAGCGCCCGGCATCTCCACTAGAGAACGCCGGGCGCTTTGGATCCACAGAGAAATAGTGCAGCCCCTAGTCTTGGAGGCCTGCGAAAACCCGAATAAAGAGCAGAGAGTTGGTTTCGGTCGCCTCGGCAAAGGCCCGGCGCTCCCAGCGAAAGCCCGTATTCATGGTCAGCGAATAACCCAGATACGCCGATCTGTTGGAAAGCTGTAAGGCCAGCACCGAACCCGTGAAGTCATCGACGTATCCAGGCGGCAAGATCTCTGGGCGCTCTTCGAGGTTGCGGAAGAGATTGAGCTCGACGCCGTATTCGATAAAGGTTCCAGGCAGGATGAAGTACTTCGAAGTCAGCATGTAAAACTGCGACCACTCGGTGATATCGAGGTCGGTGCTAAAGGTTGGATTGATCTTGCGGTACACGCTCTTGTAGCGCGGCCAGAAAGACAGGTTGTCGGTAATCGGCAGCGGATAATCAACCTTGTTGATCGCGCCAAAAAAGAGGCGATTGTCTTTGACCTCGGCTTGCTCGCCGCGCTGACTAAACCAGTCGTACTTCACCTTGTTATAGATATTCAGGTTTTTAAGGCGCAGGTAATCGAACGTCAGATAGCCCGTCCAAACGAAGGTGTCTTGGGCGATCAGTGGGTCAATGGTTTCGCGAAATCCATCTGGATCGACCCATTGGATCACATCGTCTTCGATGTCGTCTTGGACCGAGCGAGCATATTGGAAAGCCCGAGCCTCAATGCCCGGCCATTTCCACTCGCCCGTTACTACCGCATAGCTCATTTGCGCGCTGCGCTTGGAACTGATCTCGTCGGCCGTGGAGTAGCCCACCGTCGCCTTGATGGCTTCGGTCAAGTGAACGCCCCCGTACACGTTGTAGCCATCGCGATCGTGGCGGTAGGGATAGTCGGCGAACGTATCGTTCTCAAAGCGATCAATGACGTTGTTGTTGTTCATGTCAACGCCAAAGAGGAACTCAGGTGGATCGACGTTGTAGCGCAGGAATGGCTCGGCGAAATCCGGCTGGCTATTGTCGTTTTGGTTAAAGTCCGAGATGAAGTCCGAGTTCTCGTCGTACCCAGGGAAAACCTGCGGGTCGGCTTGGCCACCGGTACCAAACGGCGATTCGCCAAAGGCGTTGTCGCCGTTTTGCCACAGGCGCTTCCAGTCGGCAAAGCGGTCTTGGTCGTCGTTGTCGTCAACCGCCTCAAAGGAATAGCGCTCCGGGTGCTCGTAATCGATGAAACCCCGCGCATCCGAGATAAACGCATTGGTCCGGTACTCAGGCTCCAGACGGTAGAATTCTCCGTATGCGAAAAACGGATAAGCGTCCTGCGAGGCCGTGATGTAATAGGCCATGCCCTCGTCTTGGGCGAGGGCGTGATCTTGGAAGTTCTGGTTGGGAAAGCGGCGAAACGCCCGGCTGAAAGCAAGCTCCGAGCGCATATTGAAACCCTTGATATCGTCTATATCAAAGTTGAAGCCAATGATGTCCTTGCCGGTGGGTAGGCCGTATTCAAAGCGGATGAAGCGCTGGTTGGAGCCATCGCTGACGTTGCCGTGGGCACGCTCGACTTCCAAGAACACAGGCTCGCCCTGAGCGTTGACTTGGAGGTTAGAGGTGGATTCGATCCGGTAGTCATTGGCGATGACCAACTCAAACTCGATTTCGCTGATCTCCTGAAACGTGGTGATCTCGTCGTCGGGCTGTTGGCGGAAGTCGCGGGCGATGTTGTAGGTCAACTCCAACGTCTCCGCCCCATTGGCTTCGATGACGCCGGCGCGCCGCACACCACCGCGCGGCGAGGGGACAATTTCGGGATGATCAACCCCGTTGATGATAATGCGCTCGGCAAAAAGCTGGGCACCGCCTACGCCGTCTTCGGGCGAATCGTCCGAGAGCCGCAGGACGATCGTCTCGACGTTGCCGCCGTTTTGCGCCTCGGTCAACACGCCTTTGAGCGAGTTGTCGCCCAGCTTGCGACCCGTGGAGAAGTTGGCAATGTTCAGATAGGTAAAGCCCAACTTGGAAAAATCCCCGAGCTGCACCTTGGAGTGCGCACCGAAGAGATTGGTCATGTCGCCCAATATCTGGCCGAGTGAGTTTTCAAACTGTATGGCTGAACCCGGGGAGGCCAAGCGCGACGCCAAGAGGGTCATCTGGTACTTGTCAGCGGCAAAGTCCCACTGCACCCCGTTGAAGGCCGGCTTGGAAAAGGTCAGCGGCGTCAGGGTCGTGCGCAGGGCTTCGCCAATGGTCATTGAGGAATAAAACTGCCCCTTGGACATCGACGAGACGATTAGGCTTTGAAACCACCTACTGTACTTGGGGCCTTTGCGCACCGTGCTGCCCGAAGTCACTGGACTGTCCATGGACCAGTTGTACACCTCGAAACCACGAGTGATGTAGTTCCCGTAGAGGTCGTAGGTGCGAAAGCCTTCAAGCTCGGTAGATACGTAGCGCTCGTAGTTTTGGCGGGCGTAATTGCTGTATTCCTCGCCGGTCCAACGATAGAAGTGGTATAGGCTTTGCGGATATTGCCACTTTCGCTGTGCCGGCGTCATCGCCATCTCATAGACATCCACACCGCGCGGTTCGCGTCCGGTCAGAAAACCGACCCGTTGGGCAAAAGCGGCATCGCACAGGAGCGCGACGCCGGCTGTGACAACTGCTGCGTAGAGCATGCACCTCACGCTGGAATCCTCCCTTTTGAATTTTTGCCGGTCAAGCACCAGATCCAACTATCAACTAATAGGCCACGCCGACGACGCCGACTCGCCTGAAGTTGCCGATCCCGCTGTCAACTGAGAGCGAGACCACGTAACTACCCGGAGGCACGGCTTCGTCGGCATCGCTCCGCCCATCCCACATCTCAGTGTAAATCCCGCCGGGCTGCTCGCGGTCGGCCAGCACGCGCACCAACCGGCCGGCCAAATCGTAAATGGCCACCTCAATGGGCTTGGGCTCGGAAATCTGAATTACAGTGTACTTGATGGCGATATGGTCGTTGATACCATCTCCATTCGGCGTGAAGACCGAAGGATTAAACTCTATAGCGCGGACGATTTCTCCCACGGACTGCTGGGTCAAAGCCACGCGCAGCGAGTTGGTGCTGACGTCGAAATTGGCATCGCCTTCGAGCACGGGCTGGCCGAGAATATCGGACTGGGTATCCCAGACCGTGCCAGTGAAAATCGTGCCGAACACCACGGTCGATCCTTCAAAGAGCACGCGCAGCGGCACATTGTTGTCAAAGGTGATCTTGTTGCTGGTGAAAATCACTTCGAGGTTTCTATCGCCCGCACTTACGCGATCTGGCTCCACGGGCTCGAGCGGATCACCCATCTGCAAACCGACAAAGCGCGCTGGTGTCGGCGTGTCGATGCGCAAAGCATCAAAGCCGTTCTGGTTGTCGTTTATTATAGCTCGCACGTCATAGGCGAAGAGCACCTCTTCGCCCCCGTCGATGCTCGGTAGCACAACGGCGTCGTCTTTGTCGATTACGCCGATATCGGCCGGTGGGTTGGGCTCGTCAGCCAAGGAGATCTCGCCGACGACTGCAGCAGCCGGGGGCAGCGAATGCTCAATCCGCAACGAGTCGATGCGCACCGTCTGCGTCACGGATTGGCTCTCCATAATAATCTGTAGCTGAAAATAGGGGCGCGGACTGGGCAGCGGGATCAATTGCCCGGATTCGAGCGGCAACGACCAAGGACTCCAGTTATCAGCGTCATCCTCGATATCACCCTTCTCGCCCGAGGGCAACTTGTTGTAATCCGCTTCCGAGACCACTACTTGGCTCACAGCGCGCGTTTCGTTGTCAACAACCTTTTGGAAGTGAACCAGCGGGCTGTCATCTTGGCCCGTCTTCATGCGCACCGCGACCGAGGTCTGCCCCAGATCCGGCAACTCAATCAACTCACCTTCTACCAACTCCAGCGCCCGCTGGGCCCAAGATATGGTGCCGTAGTTGGAGACCTCGCCCAAGTCGATAACTTGGCTCCGGTACGTGGCTCGTGGCACGAAGCCATTGCCGTAGAGTTCAAATTCGGCAATCTCAAAGGGACTCCGCGACCCCACGCGCAACTGAATAAAGCGAATGAACTGCTGGGGAAATTTCATGGTGAACACGCTATTTGGGTTCACCGGAACGTCGCGCAGTAAGGCGAAGAGCGGCTGCTCGTTCACGTACGTCAGCCCATCGCTGACGGAAATCCGGTGCTTGCGAACAAAGTCGTCGCTAAAGGGCTTGCCGTTGGCGTACGTCCCCTCTTGCCGGGGGAAGAAGATCAAGCTGTCGGCTGGCACGCGCGAGCCCATATCTAAAAAAAAGGTGCGCCCGTCTTGATCGACGCCAGCGGTTTTAAAAAGGTCTGCAGTGCTTGTAGTGTCGTCGCCATCGACAATCGACAACGAAATGGAATTCCTAGCCGCCGTATTGTCCCACAGCGCCGCATCGCCCTCGCTAACCAAGTCGTTGGGCTTGCCATATTTCCAAGAGAGGGTGGTGATGATGTTCTCGTCGGGCGTAAAGCCGCGAATCTGAATCGCGCCGGGGCTACTTTGGTCGTCGATCTGGGCGCGAACCTGAACGAGATCGCCCCACGGCAATCCGCCGCCGCCCCCAAGCACCCATTCGTCCGCAGCAAGCCACTGGGCCCAAACGCACGAGGCACACAACAGCACTGCAATACGGGCCGCCCTCCCTCGATTCATTACGGCG
This sequence comes from Candidatus Latescibacterota bacterium, assembly GCA_965208845.1. Taxonomy (GTDB): domain Bacteria; phylum Latescibacterota; class UBA2968; order UBA8231; family UBA8231. The sequence goes on from OZ242361.1 coordinate 5,094,679, forward strand.
TCTCCGCACGGGGATGAAGAGCGTAGTAAACTTCGCGTTGGAACTTAAATGCTAAGTCAATGGTCTCCACCGGTTCGCCCTTGTAGTCGAAACGCACGGCCATGTCCGGCACGTTGACGGTGAAGTTGCTCACGTCTCGGTGCAAAACCGGAAAGACGATATACCCGACTGACTCTTGACCGGAAAAAACCATGTCAGGCGGATAGATGGTGCGTTTGAGTAGGTCGGTGGTAGCCTCGAACTGCTGCCGCTGGTTGCCAGCATAAGCCCGCAGATACGGGCTGAAGTGATCTTCGAGCTGCCCGCCGTCGAGCGCATGGTACACTCTGTTGTTCGACGTAGTGATCACAAATGCCTTGGGGTCGATGAAAACCTTGGGATACTCGTAGTTTTTGACCTTCAGCAAGACCACGGTAAAGCGCTCTGGAGTCCAGTCTTGGCCCCAGGGTTTCCAATTGCCATACGTGTATGGATTGGTCGATTCAGCGCCCTTCCTTGAATCGGCCGCGAACTGGCGATTGAGGAATCCGTCATCCAATACCTGTAGCGAGATCTCCAAGCGATCCTTGGCATAGACAATCGTCCCATCATCGAGGACGGTCATGGCCTCTTCTTGTTGCGGAACTGGCTCGGGAAACGTTGCAAAGCGCCGCAGCCCCACCTGTGAGATGCACCCGACAAGCACGAACAGATAAAGAGCCGACAAAAGCCCGCTCGTTGCGATGTTCCGTATCCTCATTGAGAATGCCTTCCTGAAAGCGATGCAAAGGCGATAGATAAAGAGAGATGAAGTCGCCTCCACCTCTCTTTATCTCTTGCGCACAATGTGCGATCTAGCAGAAGATGCTAGGGTGCGCCTTATTGGACCATGTAGCTTTTGATCCGACCCCAGCTATCGGCCTCGACTGCCGTATCTGTCGCGCCGCCAGTACCACCCGTAGCGCCTTCGGTCTCCACCGTGATGAAGTCCGAGCCGTTCGAGTTGTCTTGGAACGCGCCATTAACCGGCGTCGTGCCCGGCTGCTTTTCGCGGCCCACCTCGGGATTCTCGGTCTCGTCAAACTGGAAGGTCAGACCGATGATCTGGTCGGAGGCAAAGTTGTGGCGGGCGCTGCCATCGGGCCCTGTCTTGTCGTGGAAGGTCCACACAGCCTGCTTGACCTCGTACGTATAGGTCACCGAGCTACCAGCGGGCTGCTCCATCGGACGAGCGTCCGGCGGATCGAGGGTCCACTCATAGACGAACCAAGGACGCTCGGTGGACCACAGAATGCTCTCCTGCGGCACGTTGAAGATCCAAGTGTCCTTCTGACCAGCGGCGGGCAGAACGCGGATACCGTACTGCTGGCCGGAGGTCATCTCGGTCTCGTTGAAATTCTCACTCGAGTGGTCGGCATCGACGATGATTTCCAGCGAGTCGTCCTTCCAATACTCCTGGGGGTTCTCGACGAAGAGGCCCAGCGAGTCATCGGTAACCCGAGAAAAGTAGTACAGCGAATTGTCGGGAGCCGAACTCCAAGCCACGTAGAGAATGCAGTCCCAGTCGTCTTTGGCCGGGGGCCACTCACTACCGAGAATCTCGAACATGGTGTCGGGGTTGATGGCAAAAGCCGGATCAATCCAGCCCCAGTCGTCGTCGTTGCCGTCGATGACCATGTTGTCGGGGTTGGGAATCTGCGGCATAAAATAGTTAGCCTGATGCGCGAAAGCAGCCGAAGCAGCCATCACTGTCACCAAGGCTAGAAGGCTTAGTCTCTTCAAGGGAACCCTCCTTTGCAAGGTTGATGGAACGAGAGACGAAGAAGTGGTCAATTTATAACCTGCCCACATGTCTGTCAAGCAATTTTATTTACCTATTATCCATATTTATTGAATCACTATTTATTGAATCACTATTTATTGAATCACTATTTATTGAATCACTCTCGGCTTCCCTCATTGACAATCTCACATTTTTTTTTACACTTGGCCCTTTCGCCTCGCATCTTCAACGGGTTTTCCTTGCGCGATCTATCTACAACCATCGCCGTCCTCGCCCTGATCTTGGTCGGTTGGTACTCCCTTAACCGCTGGGGCTTATCCGTCTATCCAGACGACCCGTCTGCGGACGGCGAGTACACTGTCATCCGCTGGGCCTCCGACCCCAATCCGGCACGCACCGAACAAATGGCCCTCTTCAACCGGCTCTACGAAGACAAAAAAGTGCGCGTCGTCCTCGACCCAAGCGCGGACGTGCAAAAAATTCTCACCCAAGCCGCGGCTGGCTCCGGGCCGGACGTTTTCGATATTTATAGCTATGCGACCTTCGCGCTCTATGTTTCCAAAGGCGTCATGGTCGAACTAAACGACTACATGCGCGAAGCCAAGCTAAGCCTCGACGACTTTTGGCGGCATCGGCGCAACGCCCTCGCCGTACCCGTAGCCGCTGCGCCGACCGGGGCCAACGAATACGAGCGCTTTCGCATCTACGCCGTCCCCAACAACGTCACCGTCAGCGTCACCTTTCTCAACCGCTCGCTCTACGACGCAGTCCAGCGTGAGCGCCAAGCTCAGAACTTGGCCATGCCTCCCCTGCCGTGGAACCACTGGACTTGGTGGGACTACGTCCTCTTGTGTCAGGCCCTCACTAAAAAGAGTGCCGATGGCCGGCGCTATGAGACCTTTGGCTCGGGCGGGGCGGGTTTCGGCGGCGGGCTGAACAACTTCATCTATCAGGCCGGTGGCAGCTTCCTCAACGACGATGGCACCGAAATCGCCCTCGACTCCCCAGCCGGTGCCACAGCCGCCCAGTATCTGTACGATCTGGTCAACACCTTCCACGTCGTGCCCTCGGCCGAAGACCAATCCGCGCAAACAGGCGGGGGCGGTTGGGGTGGACAATCCATCCTAGGGCTGTATTCGGCGGGCAAGTTGGGCACCATCCTCATCGGCCGCTGGGGACTGATCAAGGTGCGCCGCGAGGCCCGCTTTACCACCGAGATTTACCCCATGCCCCGCTACGTGCCCTACGAGGAGTGGGAGCGCTGGATGAGCGATCCCGAGATCCGCGCTAATCCGAGCCTACGCGATGGTCCTTGGGGCGAAATCAGCGAAACTGGCCGCCACCGGGGCAAGGCGGGCGAGATGGGCGGACGAGTGACGGCCATCCGCAAGGGCACGCAGCACGAGCGGGAGGCCTTTTACTTTCTAGAGTACTTGTCCAGCCCGGATTTCAACAACTTGCTGACTAAGGACGCCGATGCCTTTGGCAGTCGCAAGCAGTTTTCGGAGCGCTATTTCTCGCAGCCCGATCCCGAATTCCCCGATGAGGACCAACACCGCTCGGCCCTGCTCGACGCCATGGAGCACCCAATCGCAGAGCAGGCCGCGGCCTACGGGGCTGCTTTTGACATTACCCGTTTGCAGGGCGCACTGGGTACCAATCTGATCAACGCGGCTTACCAGCCTGCCGACTCAACAGCCCGCCAGACCTACCGATTTCTCGGCCGCATGCCCGACCAGAGCGTGGAGAGCAACCCCACGGTCGGCCAAGCGGCCGTCACTGAAATGTCCGTCCGCATGCGCGAATCCTTGGCCAAGTCCAAGCGCAACCGCACGCTCTCTAGCCGCAGCCACGCGCTCGATATCTTCGGGATCGCGGTCCTCCTAGTAGCAATCGGCGTCGGCCTCGCGTTCTACGTTCGGCGGCAACGCGAGGAGATGGACGCTTGAAACCCCGCGAAAAGAGAATTCTGCGCTGGGCGCTGATCTTCCTCGCGCCGAATCTGACCGGGTTTTTGATCTTCACGTCCCTGCCGGTGCTCTTCTCGTTTGGCCTCGCGTTCTTTCAGTGGGACACCTTCTCTCCGCCGCGCTTCATTGGCTTCGACAACTTTATTCGGCTGCTGACCGACCCTAAGCTCTGGTTTTATCTCTACAACACGGTTTTTCTTATGATAGGCTTGCCCCTGTCCATCGGCGGCTCGCTCATCTTGGCCATCGTCCTCTCGCAAAAGCTGCGCGGCATCATCGTCTATCGCACCGTCTTCTACCTCCCCACCGTCACCAATGGGGTCGCGCTGTTCTTACTCTGGAAGTGGCTTTACAACCCCAAGTACGGCCTCGTCAACTCAGTCCTGCTGCCCATACTCTCTTGGCCCTACTTTTCACTCGCCGTGCGCGTCGCGATTCTCCTGCTAGTAGGCTTGGCCCTGCAATCCCTCGCACGCAAGGCTATGTCTGAACGGCCAACTCAAGTCCTGCTCGCGCTTCTTTCCGTAGCCACGCTCTACTGGGTCGCCAGCGGCCTCTACGAATACGGCGACCCCTGGGCTTGGCTGTCGGGACGCCTGCCCCTCCTCGCTGGTCTCAATAGCATCGACGACTTGCCCAACTGGCTTTCCAGCAGCGTCGATTTGGGCTGGCTCTCTTGGCTCGGCCTAGAGCAAGCTGCCTATTGGGCAAAGACGGCCATCATCTTCATGGGCATCTGGGCGTCCATGGGCGGGGGCAATATGATCCTCTACCTCGCGGCCCTCGCCAATGTGCCCGAGGAGCTATACGAAGCCTCGGACATCGACGGGGCCTCTAAGTGGCAGCAATTCTGGCACATCACTTGGCCGATGATCGCCCCTACGACCTTCTTTATCTGTGTCATGTCTATTATCGGCGGGCTGCAAGGGGGCTTTGAGATCGCCTACTTGATGACCAATGGCGGCCCGGGCAAGGACGGGGACAACACGGTCACGCTCGGCTACTACATCTATCGCTCGGCTTTTGAAAACCTAGAGTTCGGGTACGCAGCTGCGGTGGCTTGGTTTATGTTTGTCATCATATTTACTATCACGCTGTTCAACTGGCGCTTCGGTCGGGGCGCGGTCAACTGAGAGGAAAGGCGCATGGCCAAAGTTGCGCAAACGACCGCGATCCACTCGCTGAGCCACGGGCTACTCGTCCTCTTCGGCTTCACCACGCTCGTGCCGTTCCTGTGGATGGTGCTCACCTCGCTCAAGAGCGAAAACGAGGTATTTCAGAGCCACGTCTGGCCGCAGGAGGTGCGCCTCGGCAACGAAGGCGACCTACTGAAAACCCGCGATGGCCAACCGCTGCTCGACGCCCAAGGCGAGCCGATCCGCATCACCCTCGGCAACCCAGTGATACTCGGTGCCCCCGGCGACCCGATCCGCGATCAGCAGGGCCGCCTAATCTACGACCCAGATAGCCAGCCTATCCCCGGCAAAAACGTCGAAGAGCGCGGTGGCATTGCCGTGTACAAAAACCGCTGGAACCCGGTCCTCGTCGATGGTGCCCCCCTGCTGCTGACCGAAGCCCTACGCGACAAGTGGCAGCAGCGGCTTGTGCAACAGCGCCAGAACTGGCGCACGGCTGAGCAGCTACCTCCGGCCTCGGTCGAGCTTGCCGACGGCACTCCGCTGTCGCGCACCAACGGCGAGGCTTACACCTATCGCGACATTTCCTGGGATCGCGTCGGGGACCCGGTTTTGGACGTCCAAGCCAAAGAGCCGATTCTCGACGCCGACGGCAACACCATTCCCTTTCGCTCGGCCTTTCCCCTGCTCAGAAGCGACGACGACCCACTGACGGAACAAGTCGGGGGCGACGTCCTCTACGCCCGCTTCCCCGGTGAGGACCAACTGCGTATCGTGTACGGCAGCGATGTGTTGCAGATAAGCGAGCCACGCTTCATGTGGTCTAACTACATCCGGGTCTTGCGCGACAAGGACATCAAGTTCTCGCTCTACGGCTGGAATAGCCTCTTTGTCGCCGTCTGCGTGATGGTCGGCCAAGTGGTGACCTCGGCCATGGCCGGTTTTGCCTTTGCCCGCCTCGAATGGCGCTACCGCGATGCCGTCTTCCTACTCTACTTGGCCACCTTGATGGTCCCCGGAATCGTCACCTTGCTGCCCAATTACGTAATTCTCAAAAGCCTCGGCTGGCTCGACTCGTTCCAAGCGCTCATCATCCCGGCTATGTTCACTGCTTTCGGCACCTTTATGATGCGCCAGTTTATGACCGGGCTGCCCAGAGGGCTTGAGGAGGCCGCTGAAATCGACGGTGCCAACCTCTGGAAGACCTTCTGGACTATCGTCATGCCCCTGTCCAAGCCGGCGTTGATCACCCTCTCGATCTTCTCCTTTATGGGCACTTGGCAGTCCTTTACCTGGCCGCTGATCGTCACCCACTCGGAGCACATGCGGGTCCTGCCGGTGGCCCTGCGCTACTTCGATTCCTCGCAGGGGACCAACTACTCGCTGTTGATGACCGGGAGCGTGCTGATGATGCTGCCGATGATCGTACTCTTTGTCTTCGGCCAGCGGTTCTTCGTGCGCGGCATCCAACTCGGCGCACTCAAGGGCTGACCAGCGTCAAAGCTCTGCTTCGGGAATCTGCTCCCAGTCTAGCTCGTCCTCGTCAATGTCCCAATCGTCGCTCCGCGTCGCTGGCCGGTTGCAATAGGTGTGAAATTGGCAGCGCTGGCACTCGCCTTCGTCGTCGGTTTTGGCGAACGCATCCGCGTCTGGCAGGGCCTCAATGTCGGCAATCGCCTCTGACAAAAGCGCCCGCGCCCGCTCGTGCTCGGCGGCCGAATAGACAACCGGCTGCAGGGCCTGCGGATACTGCGCGTGCCAATAGACCAACACCACGTCGTCGGGCGCGAGTGCGCGGCCATCGTTCAAGACCGCACCGGCCTCGACCAAGACAAAGCGATAGACCAGCGTTTGCCAGCTTTGGGCATAGGCGGCTTGCTCTGGCTTTTTGCGGCCAGTCTTCCAGTCGAATATCCAAGCGCGGCCATCGTCGGCCAGAACCACGCGGTCGAACTTGGCGACGAGACGCCGCCCGGCTAGAGGCACGGAGAGCATGGTTTCCCCAAACACGGCCCCCTCGGGCAAATCCGGCGGCTGCTCGCGCCAATTGCGCCACCAAGCGGCCAACAGCGGATCGCGGCTCCGCTGCACTGCGTCTTCCACCTCCATGCCCAAGCTCTCCTGCAACACGAACTGGTGGAACGCCCGCCCCCGGTCGGCTGCGGCCTCCCACGCGTCGAGTTGGTCGGTCAACGGCGCTGGCCACGCCAACCGCTCGACATAGCGCAACAGGAACTGCCGCCGACAGCGCGCAAAGGCCGTCAGGCTGCTCTGGCTGTAATTGAATCCTTGCGGTATCATCAGTGCTGATCCTAGCAACAGAAAATCACTGCGGCATCACCGAGTTCACTGCAATGCCTTGTTGGCAATTACTATTTCAGCAGCGAGTATAGCGTCTCGGGGGCGACATCAGCACCATTGGGCCAAGAAATAGTGCCGCCTTCTATGGTTGCCTGCCTAAATAACTTCTTGTCTCTCAAAGGGAGGAACACCGGTCCTTTGTTCAGATATTCGGCAAAGTCAATGTCTCCCGCTACACCGTTGTCGAATTCAATGTGAAAAACATAGTCTTTCTTGTAATGAATTCTCATTACATCGTTCATATTCCACATTGGCCACGTCCTCATGTTAGAGGGTGAATTTGTTTTATCGGCTTGCCTGCCACTGCCAAATCCCAGTTTTCTTCAAGTTCCTCAACGTGTAGATCAACCCACTCTCGGACCAACTTTGTCGCAGTTCTCGAGCCAAGGTCTCCTTTAGTAACATTGCCCTTGAAGTCGAAGAGGGCCTTTTTCCCGGAATACTCAGCATGAAAGTGAGGCGGATTATGTTCATCGTAGAACATCCTGATAACGATCCCGAAAAATCGCGAAATTTCCGGCATTTTCAGTCCTCCTGATTCTATCCAGAACTTCGACTGCCGCCCTGCTGCTGGCAATAGAGTTGCAACTGGCTGAATACCTCGGCCATGGGCACAGCCTGCGTCCGCGTGGCGCGCGGAATCTGGCGGCTCCAACTCAGGACCAGATAGCGCCGCGCACGGGTAATGGCCACGTAGAGCAGCCGCAGCCGCTCGGCGATCACCTCAGCGTGGGAGCGATCGGTGGCCGACAGCCGGCTCGACCCGATTTCGCCGATCAAGTCCAACAGCTCGGCCTTTGCATCCTCGCAGGGGTCGCCACCTAAGAACTCGTACTCGCCCAAAAACCGCGCGTCGAGGTCGTGGGGAAACCAATCGCCATCAACCCCCATGACATAGACTAGATCCCATTCCATCCCTTTAGCCTTGTGCATGGTCGTCAGAAAAATCCGCCCAGGCTGAGGGGCTAATACGTCCTCTGCGACGGCGAGTGCTCCTGCCCGGCCTTGCACAGCTTCGCTCAGCTCGCGCACCAACTCGGGCAATTGCCATTCTGCGTTTTGGTCGGCGCGGATGCACACATAGATCGCCAGTTGCTGCGCCCGCGCCATATCCCCTTCCTCTACTAGCAGATCTTGGGCAACCGTCATCAGGAGTTGATCTACCGGCAGCGCAACCGCCCGCAGCCAGCGCCGCAGATAACTGCATAGCAGGTCAATGGCTTCCAAATCCTGCGGCTCGATGTGATCCACCGGTGGCAGAGCCGCTTCTATCCGCTGGCCGGCCTCTGGGTAGAGCAGGGCTTCGGGCCGATAGCAACTGCGCAACAACATGGCCACAGCCTCCTCGTTTCCCGGTCCACTCGGCCCGGGCCAAAAGCCGACCAAGGCGCGATAGGATCGCTCTAACTGATTGCGCCCCAAGGGGTCAACGAGAAAATTCAATACTGCACATAAAGTCTCGCCTACCCGCCGCGCCGAGCGCGGACTTTGCAGCACCTCGTCGAAATCCGCTCCGGCTTGGCGCAAGCGCTCGGCCATGTCGTAGCCAATGCGGTTGGTCGGCACTAGCACTGCCACCGTCAAGTTTGGATTGCGCTCGGCGAAGCCCTTGGCCCGGCGCGCGATGCTGTCGAATTCATCGTGGCGATTGTTGTATTCGCGGAACCATATGATGCTGTCTGCGTCCGCGGGGTTTTGCTGGGGATCGCCGCGGTCGGTGGGCTGCATCTGCTGGGGCCGAAAAGCGCGTTGGCGCACCTCAGTTAGGGGATGTTCGACCGCAGCCCACTCAACCAAAAAGTTGGCCAAGTCCATGATCTTGGGGGCGCAACGGCCGGAGATCGTCATCTCCGCAACCGCGACGTCTTCGCGCCCCAAGAAGTCGCGCAAATAGCGCGGATCAGCTGCGGTGAAGGTGCTCATAATCGCCTGATTGGGGTCGCCGACCCGGATCCAATTGCCGGCTGGCCCCACCAACAGCGCGGTCAGCTCTTCCTGCAAGGGGACGCTGTCTTGCGCCTCGTCCTCCAAGACGAAAGGCCAACGCCGTCGGTAGCGGCTGCACAAATCCGGGTATTGCTGCAACATCTCTACGGCCATCCACACCAAGTCGTCGAAATCGAGGCCGCCAATGGTCTCGACTTGCTGCTGGTAGAGCCGGTAGATTTCCGCGCCGATCCGCAAAAACGGGTCGCCTTCCTCTCGACTGCCGATTCGCGCCAAGAGGTCCTCGGCCCGCAAGCGGCGGTTCTTAGCCGTGGTGATGACCGTGCGGGCGACTTTCCGCGCAATGTCGCGCCACTCCTGCTCCCACTGCTGATCCACGTATTCCCCAGGCCCCAACCGGCCCCACACTCCCTTGTTATCGTCGTTCCAAGTCCGCACCGCCTTGTCGAGTAAGCTCCCGCTGGCGCGCTCGTCGAGAACCATAAATTCGGCGGCGGCCCCCACCAGCCCGGGATTGGCTTGGACAATGCCGTAGGCCAAGCTGTGCAAGGTCCGCACGTCGTAGCCAACTTGGAGCATGTCCATTTCTTGCAAGCGCTGGCCGATCCGAGCGCGGACATTATCCACAGCCGCGTTTTGATAGGTCACAATCAGCACCTGCCCCCCCTCGGCGTGCCTTTCGGCGATCAGCCGAGTCGCCAAAGCGACAATCGTCGCAGTCTTGCCGCTGCCGGGCACGGCCGACACGCCTAGCAGACCGCCTTGGTAAGCCAAGATCTCGCGCTGCCCCGCACGCGGTTCAAACCTCACCCGCGATCCTCCTGCAAGACCTGTTGCACCGCCATCATCAGCGGCCCGTCCTGCGCCGAGCCGTGCCCTTCCGACTCGCTGGCGCAGAGGTAGATCCCGTCGCGGCAGCGCAAACACAAGCCCCGCACTAAGCGGTAGAGGTTGCGGTTGCGGATCGAGTAATCCACCGCGTCAGTCCAGCGTTCTTCTCGGTTCCAGCGCCGAGTCAGTACGTAGTGGTTAGTCAAGGGCTGGTGCAGCGGCTCCCACCAGGTGGCCGAGCCAATGTCCAGCCAGAACTGGTAGCGCGCCACATGGCCGGAAAGCAAGTAGGTATAGACCGGTGCGACAAGGGCAATGGACTCAGGGGCCTCGTCGAGATCGACATCGGTCAGGTATTGGGCGGCGACGACCCCAGCCCATATCATTTCGACGTAGCGCTGGCCGATCGCCGCGCCCTCTAGCGCCATGGCCGGAGCCACCTCGCGGAACGAAGATGCCGAGGCAATCAGCTTGCTGTACACCTCGGCGTCTTCAGGCTCCAGCGCAGCGTGCGACAGCACCTCTCCGAAGAGCCGGCGCAAAAAGTGGTCCCAAGGGTCGGCCTCGCCGCTGCGATACGCCTCAATCCAAGCGCGCAGCCCCTCATAGCGAGCGAGCGCGGATCGGCCGATTCGGTCGCCCATAGCAGCATTCAACGCGCTTGCGGGGTTGAGCTGGCCCGAACGCAGATCGTACAAGTGTCGCGCCAGCAACTCAGCCCGCAGCCGGTCGAGGGGCTTGAGCGCCCGCTCCAATGCCCCGGCCAAATCGAAGAGCGAGAGCCGCTGTCCCCAATCGGGATGGGCGAGAATGGCCAGCGCCAGACAGGCTCGCACCACCGGCTCTTCGCGCAGCGTCTCGTAACGCCGCACGACCGCAAAGGGAATGTCGGCGGCGCGAAAGGTTTCAGACAAAAGGAAGCGCAACACTCCGTCGGCGTGCGGAGCCACAACCGCGATTTCGCCTGGGGCCACGCCATCAGCGATCTTCTGGACGATCCGCTGGGCCACGGCCTCGATCATCTGCCCTCGGTAGCGAGCCTGCACCACATCCGCCACCGCCAGCCGCGGCGACCCTCCCGAGGCTCCGTCGGTTGCCTGGCCCAACTTCGCGCCCATGCGGTCGGCAAAGGCCACCATATCCCGGCTGGCACACGCCTCCGGTGCCACGGCAATCGCCTCCTTACACTGCTGCTGTAGCTCCGTAGCACCGGGTGCATCAACGCCTAAAAAGATGCGGAAACCAGCTTGCGCGTCCCCACCCAACAGGGCCGAATCGCATCTCGGCAAGAGCCGACCCACTAGATCGCCGGCCGCCGGCACCAATTCCTCGGCCGAGTCAACTAAGAGATGGCGATAGCGCTCGGTGAAGTAGCGCCAGAATTCCTCTTGCGCGATTAGGTGGCGATTGCAGACTTCAAAGACCAGCGACGCGTCGAGCAACCCGTGTTGCAGACAATGGCTGCGGTAGCGGTCAATGCACGTTTGCACCTGCTCGTACACGCGCAGCCGCTGCTCTTCCCCAGCCCAAGCGCGACTCAGGCGCGGTGCCACTTCATCGAGCGCAAAATCCGCTACGGCCGCCTTGTTCAAATTGTCGAGCAATTGGGAGAGAATACGCTGGGGCCGCAGGTACAAGCCCTCGAAGTAGCCCTCGGCGAGCAGCGGATCGACCACCTGCCCCATCAGGTATTGAGCGGCCTCGTAGTTGAGGAAAACCGGCGGTCGGGCTGGGGCCGTAAAGCCGGCCTTGCCAGCGACCAGCGGCCAAAACAGCCGCACTAACCGAGATGCCAGCCCGTAGTACGTCTGTAGATCAACGGTGCTGTACGGACCCAAATCGAGCCGATCTACTGCCTGGCGAAAACGCCGCGCGGTCGCCCGGTCGGGCAGCAACACCAAGATCGCATACCCGGGCACTCCTGCTGCGAGCAAAACCCGCAGCCGCTCGATCAGAGCCTGCCGCTGCCCCGCCACGAGCGGCCCGGCGAGAAAGCACGAGTGCCGCTCGAATAGGGGGGCGTGCACCGCCCTAGTGAATTCTGGAACCATGGTTTTGCGCGGCGCTCAGCCTAGGGGAGAATCGCCAGTAAAAATATCGACGATCTCGGCTGCATCAGCGGCTTGCAGCAAGCGCTGACGCACTTCCTCTTGCTGCAAGCGCTGCGACAGGGCCGCCAGCAGCGCCATGTGCTGCTTTTGGTGTTTGAGAGGCGTGACCAACAGCGCGATGATATGGACGGGCTGGCCATCGGGCGCGCCAAAGTCAATACCGGCCTGCGAGATGCCGATGGCTAAGAGCTGGCGCTGGATCCCGTCCTCGTGTGCGTGGGGTACGGCCACGCCCTTGCCAATGCCTGTGGAGGCCTGTTGCTCGCGCTGAATCAAGGCCGCGAGCAAGTGCTTCTGGTCGGGCACGACCTCGTCTTGCCACAGCACGGTAGCCAATTCGCGGATGGCATCGAAGTTGCGCTGCGCCGCGAGATTTAGGACGACCTTATTCGGATCGAGTATGCGCTTTAATTTTTCCATTACGCAATCCCTACGAATATCAATCTACCGATGGGGTCTCAAGTTCTACGTCGTCAGAGGAAACAAATGCGGCTTCTCCATCCTGGAGAACTGCAACGAAATTTCCATTCTCAGGAATTCTAAGTCCAGTTACTACATTGAGTTTTTCTTCCGACCTAGCGGTTCGTATGACTTCAGCATCATTTGAAGAGTAAACTCTGACTGCACAGTCTTTTTTTGCTTTAGCCTCTCCGACGATTTTAAATTGCTGTTCAAGTCCAAATGTCTCGGCTAGCTTGTTTATTCGTAGAGTGGTATCAATGACAAAATCTATACAGAATCTTGAATCTTTCTTTGTCAAGTTATTACCATCGAAAGTCCAAGCTGTGTGAAACTTATTATTCATTGTCACATGAACAATTGGAGTTATACTATTAAAATGACTGTACGCAACCAAATCTAAATTCATTGATAATAAATGTACGAATCCGGTCAGCTTTTGTAGATGTTTAGCAGTCCATTCCATAAATCCATGAAATTCTTGTTTTTGGTGAAAAGTATCCTGTAATCCTGAAAATCCTCGAAATGGGTATATAGTCTCATTAACTACTGACCAGTTTATTCCTTTTGGGGAACAATAAGAAATCAAAGCCTTCATAGAGCACTCGACTGATCCACAATAATCTTCAGCGTTATACAACTTCTCTGCTTCACTAAGCCAATTCTCTGTTCTCTTATGATTTATGGCAGAAGCAAGAGATACATCGCTAAAATCCAAGTTTAGCTCTTTGTCACACACTTCAATAAAAAACCTCTCGACATTAGCCATAAAAATCTGAGCGTCGGAATTTACAACTAAGTTCCCATAATGCTTGAACCCAACCCGAGAATTATTCAAGCATGTTAGTGGAGTTTTACTATATTTGACAGTCTCAAACTTATCTCCTACCTTATCTAAAAGCGTGTCAAAACTATGCTTTTTGTCAAGTTTAATTCTTCCATACATCGATAAGGTCCATAGGCAGGGCAATCGCATTATAAACCCTTATTTTTCTATGGGCTTGGCTAGCACATGTTAATTCAACCAACCTACTCTCCCTCTGGAAAGGGCTTCAGAAAACGCCAGACAAGCCTAATCGGCCCTTTGTAGGGCCTCAAAGACGAGAAAGAGGCCCCACACGCGGCCGTAGATCCCTTCCGTGAGAGAAGGAATGGGCTGAAAATGCCTATGCTCATGCAGAACATCACCTAAAACTCTGTAAAATTGTCAGTTATAATGCGATTGCCCTGGTCCATAGGAATGTCTCCACTGCATCCTGAAGCAGTAAAGTTGCCATTCCTGGATTAAAAGAACCAGACCGTTGGAGAAACTCGGCCGCAGATCTAAGCTGAAACTTAGAAAGCGATAATCTTCTCATCAATTGTTGCTTGTTCATTGAATGCCTTCCTTAAATTTGTCGATAATAAAATTCCACGATTAGCTAACAATTGGCAACTCAATCATTCCAAATACCGATAAACGACAAAAGGTCGTAGCCTCTTTTTGTAAAGAATTTTTCAAATTCAGTAGTTGAAGGAAATTCAACTTTGATTTCGTCTTCCAGTCTCTTCATCACTTTGTCTCCAATCAATTCCGCCGATTGACCTCTCAAGGCTTTTCCATACCATACGTCGAGATCGTCTTCTGTTATAACACTTTGAATCTTGCTAGCACTTCCGAATTGCTGCAATACAGAAACGAGAACGTCTCTCTCGCATTCTTTACAAACAATAATAATTCTATCGGCTGTTATATCGCTAGCAATATCATCCACCATTGGAGGTGTGAGAGATAAATGCTTTATCTGAATAGCGACCCCAAAATTTGCCCACATATCAAGCCCTCTATCGGCGGCATTGGTCACTCCAGCTCTATAAACCTTGGGCTCTTGATATACCTCTAGTGTCTCTTTAGATAAGCCGAGTACCTTCTCTGTGAAGTCCGCAAACTCTTGGAGAATGGTGTTTTCAATATTCTCAATTTTCACACCTATTTTGATCTCAAGAGATTCCAATAGTACTGAAAACAAAGCATAAACCACAATTTCAAAAATCTTATCGACGCTTCGTGACAGTCCAGGATCACGTCTGAAGACTTTGATAAAATCCTTCAAGACAAAATCGGTTTTGCCTAGCTGGCTTACTAAATCTAACCCGGCCGACATCTGAAAATGTCTATGCCTAAAGGCATCATAAATATAGACTTCTACTGCTCCATCATGTTTTCTATTTATCTCTCCCAATTTCATCAAAACAGGTGGAGGCGTTGCGTTTGGCTCAAAAAGATTATCTTGGAATCTAGCACTTGAAGTCGAAGTTCTTCCTAAAATCTTTGAACAAACGTCATCCCGCCATTTTCTTGAGTTTGTTCTGTAGGTTTCCACATAGCCAAGGTCGATATCGCATTCCACTCTATCCCGGTAGAGTATCTCTGCGATCTGTATAGGCTTGTAAAAATGGACACGTGCCTTCTTGATAACTTTGTCTAAGCATCGTTTTGCGTATATATTGTCCATTAGGTAGAAGTCCTTATTCAAAAAAGCTGAGTTGTTTCGTATGAGGTTCAGACCGTTTTCGTTCCTGTAAGGCTTCTTGCATTTTCCCCGCAACCGCACGAATCACTGGCACCGCGACGCTGTTTCCAGTCTGTTTCCGAAGCTGCGTGATGTTTACAACGATCTTAAAATCTTCGGGAAAACCTTGGAGCCGCAAGAGTTCTCTCCCTGAAAAACGCCGAATGCCATTCACTAAGAGATAATTATAGGATGCTCCGGCTCGTAATGCACACGAAAATGGCAATATCGATATATTACCTCCTTTATTTTCATGCCAGACAGAAGGGTAAAACGGCTCTATTTTGCATTTTTTAAGACGAGACCTTTGGATTCTTTCCGATGCAAAGAAACTGGCGTCTACCTCTTCATCTGGCTCAAGAATTTCTGATAAGGGCTTATACTTCCCGTTGCCCATGGGAAAATCAAAGACTATCTGTTCTCGAAACCCAACGATGAAAATCCGCTCTCTTTTTTGCGGCAACCCAAAATCGAGCGCATTCAAAATTTTATAGTATATCGTATATCCTAATTCTTTGAGACGTTCGCGTATTGTCAAAAAAGTTCTTCCTTTATCGTGACTTACCAACTGCCTCACGTTTTCCAGAAGGAATGCCTGCGGCTGCTTTTTTCTTAAAATTCGTTCTATATCAAAGAACAAGGTCCCCCTTGTATCTCCAAAACCCTGCTTATTGCCGATAATGCTAAACGGTTGGCAAGGAAAGCCTGCCAATAAAACATCATGGTCGGGAATGGCCGATTCGTCAATTTTTGTAATGTCACCTGCTGGCATATCGTCAAAATTGCTACAATAGGTTTGCTGAGCGAATTCGTCCCATTCCGAACTAAAAACACATTCTCCACCTAATTCTGCAAACGGGATACGCATCCCGCCGATTCCAGCAAACAAATCAATAAATGTCCAATTGTTCGAATTCATTGAAATGTCTCCCTTTTATTTAATGAGCAAAATTCAATAAGCACGGACCATGCAACCTCGTCAAGGCACCCGCTGCAACTCGCCTGCTTTTTTGAGCCAGCGCCTCGCCTCGTCATAGTGCCCCTGTTCGCGCTCAATGTGCTCCATCAAGCGATAGGGCGTAGGCTGCCAAGGGTCGATGGCCGCCGCGTCTGCCGCATGGTCCATAGCGCGATCCAACTCACCAACCTCAAACAACTTAAGTGCCACGTTAAAGCGCGTGGTACGCGAGTCGAATGCGATGGCCGCGGCCTGCTCGTACGCGGCCATCGCCCCAGCCTGATCCCCAGCCCACAGGCGCTCCTCGCCGGCCATAAAATAATAATTGCTCTGGATCTTTCGCACCCACGGGTCGCGGAAAAAGCCCGTGGCCAACGCATTGCCCATCTCGATCTGTGGGGCGGCCTCGGTGCTGTCGTCGGGTGCTTGTAGGCGATAGACCAAACCTGCAGGCACAAACACCCATCCCGAGATTGGAGCACGGCGCGGGACTAAATAAAAAAGGGGCCGCTCGCCCCGAGCCAATGCAGCTTCGCGCCGCCAGCGCAGTTGCTCCCGCCTTAGCCGCGTCAGCGCGTGCTCGCTCCAAGCGAGTACATCCGTCCCCCGTCCCATGCGGTTGTATAGAGTAACATCCGGGCGCAATCCCTCTATCCTCAGCAGATAGTCGAGCACAAAGGCCGCATCGTCCCCCTCGGTAATCAAGATCGCGCCCTCGGGCAAGTCGGCGAGAATGTCGCGGCCATAGCGGTCGGCGACCCAATTTTCGCTGCGGTCGGATTCCTCGTAGTGCGAGACTAACACCAAGGCGACGACGAGCGCGGCGATCGAAGTCGAGACGACTGGCCGCACCCGGCGAGCCAACGCGTCCAACCCCACGCCCAACCACATGGCCAAACCCACTATGCTGAGCAGGTAAAACACTGGTAGGCCATTGGGGTCGCGGTGGTAGTTGAGCGCGGCGATTAAATTGCAGGTGATCGCCCCCCCAACCAAGACGAATACACTGCGATCGCGCCGCCAAGCCACCCACCCACCCCAAGCAATCAATGGCACTAGTGCGAAGTGAAACTCGCCTACCGCCTGCACCACCCAGCGCTGGGCATTGAGCAGCATGCCCTCTAAAGGCAACGAAAAAAACGACGAGCGATACAGTGCACCGCTCAAGTGCTGCCACAGGGCCGCAGGGTCGTCGAGCGGCCCCCAGTGAAACCCCGAACCCCGGCCATTGCGCAGCGGTAAGTACGCCACCAAGCTGTACCCACCCAGCACAGCGAGCATCCCCTGCGCCAGTAACAAGGGCCGACGCCAAAGCGCGGGCCAGCGCCAAGCCAAAATCGCGACCACGCCCGGCCAAATGAGCACCTGCATCAAGTGAGCCGTGAGTCCCAAGCCCATGAGCCAGCCCAAGAGGAGCACTTGGCGCGGCTCCTTGCTCTCACACACTCTAAGGGCTTGGGCCAGAACCAAGATCACCAGCAACAAGGCCAAGCCATAGACTTCGGCGATGACGGCCTGAGACCAAAAGGTGCGCGAAAACGCCAAGACCAAGGCCGCGGCCAAAGCCACCACGGGCTGCACCCCGCGCCCATAGAGCAAGGCCGCCAAGGCCCCGCAACAAGCAGCGGCAAACAAAGCCGACGCGGCATTGATCGCCACAGCCGGACTGACCCACGGCAGCACCAACGCGAGCAAGCGGCTGCTGAGGCAAAACAGGGGATATCCGGTCGGATGCGCTGTCCCCAACCTGTGGGCCGCGCCGATCAGTTCGCCGCTCCCCTCCACGTACACGGTCGGGCACAGCGTCATCCCATAAACCGCGAGCGCAGCCAGCCCGGCGGCCAGCCCGACAATCCCACCCTTCACGATCCCACCCCTAGCCGCAGGCGTTCGAGCCACTCGCTCCACAAAGGCCCCTGTGTAGCTATTGCGTGAATCACGAAGACCAAGGCCCCCAACACGGCCCAGACCTTCAACTGCGCTCCGGCGTCCGCCGGCATATTCGCCACCGGCGGCAAGATCCGCCGCCGGCCCACCCAAGCCAATCCCAACCACAGCGCGACCGCAGCCACGCTGATCAGCAAGCCATAGCGGAAACTATCCGGCTCGTACGAAAAGATGACCTCTCGTGTCCCAGCCGGGACCTCAACGGCGCGGAACACGTGATTGGCGCGCAGGATCGGGCGCTCAACCCCATCGACAAAGGCCCGCCAGCCCGGATAGTAGGTATCGCTCAAAACCAAAATTCCCCCGACCGAGTCGGCGAGTGCTACGGCGACCTTCTCGTCCTCGTAGCGGACGATCTCCGCCGCGCCGCCCGGCCCAATCGACGCGACCGGCGCTTCCTCCAATACGACCTCGCGCCGCATGGGAAACCCGCGAGCCATATAACTCAGCCCGGCCCGCGGGCTAGTAGCGAGGTGGAATTGGCTCACCACGTACGCACGGGGCAAGGCCGTGGGCAGTCGCTGCACCGCAAAGCCCCCATCGCGGCCGTAGCGCACCGCGTATTCCACGCCAGCCAAGGCGGCAAATGCCGGATAGCCGCGGGCGAATTCCCCGTGGCGATACAGGTGCAGCGGACTCCACCCCGGCAGCGCATTGGCCACGCCGTATAGCCCTCCCGAATACATCCGCAAAGTCTCGTTATAACGCCGATAGGACTCCAAGTCGTAGGCCCATCCCCCGTGCCAATCAAATGGCGAGTTTCGCTCGTTGACCAAGCTGATGATCCTCGGCGGTGCAGCAGCCGTGTGGTCGGCCAAAATCTCGCGGGCCGTCGCCGGGGTCTCGGTGTACGCAGCCGGTTCTATAGTGCCGTTAAAATCCGCGCCAAAGCTGTACAGCTCGACGAAAATAGCCACGGGCGCAGCCCACGCTGCGGCTCGCCGCGCCCGCCGGCCAAGCAGCCACGCGCCGATTATCAACGCCCCTACGAGCCGCAGGCCGTCGCCGCGCAAGTGGTAGATATAGCGCACTGGTTCTGAACCGTCGCCAAAGAGCGCGACCCCGCTGACCCATAGCAGACCCACACTGGCCACTCCGAGTACTACAGCCAACAGCCAACCTTTCGCGGGCCGTTGTCGCTGGCGACGCAACACCTGGTCGAGACCGAGACCGCAGAGCACGGAGGCCCCCAAAGCAAACCACAACAAAAAGCGTGTTGGGATGCGGAACAGACTAAAACCCGGAATTTCATAAAAAAAGGAAAAGATGGCCGTGTATTTGCCCAGCGCGAGCACCAACCCGGCGAGGGCGAGCGCGGCAAAAAAACCGACTTGGCCGTCCCGCCGCTCGCGCAGGGCCGCCCAAGCCAACAACAGCGGCACCACGCCGACATAGGCGCAGAGCTGGATGAAGAACCCTATCTCTCGGCTTCCGTACGTGCCGTGCGCCGAGTTGCCGAAGAAGTTGGGCCACAACAAGGTAGCCAGCCGCTCGGGCGGCAGCGACATCGCCGCAAAACTGGCCCACGACAAGCCGGCTCCGCGATTGGATAGCTGCACTAATTCGGCGGTAGGCCCTAGCTGGACCGCGGCTAGAGCCGCACCCAACGCGAATGCGCCAGCCAACGTCAGCCAAGCGACCCATCCCGCACCCTGCACCCAGCTCCGATAGAGCCAGTAGCCCGCAACCGCGACGGCCCCGTACAGAGCGGCTTGGGGGTGGCCTGCCAGCAGTTGCAAGCCAATCACCAACGCGAAGAGCAGTGCATAAAAAAAGTGTCCCCGCTTCAGGATGCGATCAACGAGCCAAAACAGCAGCGGCAACCAAGCGCATACGTCGATAAAATTGGGCGACATGGCTCGCACGACCATATATCCACTCAGGGCGTAGCAAAGCCCGGCGCACAGCGCGGCCGGTCGCACCGCGCCAAAAGCGCGCACCAGTGCGTACATACCCGCACCCGCCAACCACAGGTGCAAGACAATGTTCCAGTTGATAGCGGCCCAAGTGGGCAGCAGCAACGCCAAAATCACATTGGGCGGATACAGCGGCCCGGCCTGGCCTTCGGCAAACAAGGGGAAGCCGCAGTTGATGGCCGCATTCCACAGCGGCAATTGACCTTCGCGGAGGGCGCGGGCGAAAAAGTCGCGGAACGGGTGGTTTTGCACCATCACGTCCTGGACGAAAAACGCTCCCTCTAGCGCAGTAGCCGGCCAAAAGAAAATGGCGACCGCCGCCCCGAGTAGCCCCACAGCACCTAGATCCTTGCGCCACTCCACGGGCTAGGGCCTCCGCAGATGCGCGCAGAGCCGCTTGGCCGCCAAGGCGTGGCCAGCCGCGTTCCAGTGGCTATCGCGCCAATACAGGGTTTGGGTTTGGGCCTGTTCTCTGAATTTGTCGAGCAAGTCGATCAACGCGAATCCGTACTCCTCGGCAAAACCGGCTAGCTTGGCATTGGGCTTGCTCAGATCGAACTCGCCGATCAGGCCGTACAACTCGCGCTTGGCGCGCCAGTTGTCCTCTTCTACCTGGACGATCGACGGCACGTACACGACCGTCAGGCGAGCGCCGTGTCGCTCGACGCTGTGCTTAAAGGCCGCGAGGATGCGGCCCGTTAGTTCCCAAGCTGGGGCAAAGCGCGTATCCCCGCCGTACAGACCCGCATAAAAATCCTGCTGCTGTCCGCGCGGCACCTCCGGCTGCCACGCCTTTTGCACCAGCCGGTACAGGTGCCAGTGCTGCGAAAAGTAGCGCTCCAACCGCGCCTCAAGGGGCAACGCGTCTGTGGGCTGTCGCCAAAAGCTCGACTCCTTTACCGGGACGCCTGCGAGCGCAAGCTGCCCATTATTCCTCACCCGGAAGTAGGGCTTGAAGCCCCGCTCGGCACCAATGCCCCGGCGCGACGCATTGTTCCACAGGTCGTTGCCATAAAAAAAGAGCACCACCTCATCGGCCCCAAAGCGCACACCCTGTTGCTCGAAAAACAGCAGCGCTTGATCGGTGCCGTAGCCAGCCACCCCGAAGTTGGCCACCTCCACTGCGGCCCCCTCTCGCCGGAGACAGGCTTCGAGCTGACGACTGACAGCGGCTTCTATGGGAACGCCCCACCCTTCGACAAACGAGTCGCCGAACAGGGCCACGCGGCGGACGCCCGCGTCCTTTGCATCCGCAAACTCGCGGTCGCGCAAGCCGATGCTATTGATCCGCATTTCCACGTCGAATTCCGGCGTGACCAAGCGGCCGACGCGGTCCGGGATGTGGCTCCAACCCAGTTCGGGATCGTAGCGCCAGACCGGGGGCCGGCGGAAGAGCTGCGGATGCAAGAGGCTCAACGCCAGCTCGCACAGCGCGATCCCGATGACTAAGCTGACCAGTGCAAGGACTATTTTAGGCGCGTAGCGCATTCTCTGTTTCGTCCGTTCAATATTCACTGCGACCTCTGAAAATCCACACAATACTGATTTGCTGTCAAACCGCGACACCCTTGGCCGAAATACCGCGCCTTGTCTATATTGCACCGGCACATGAGGAGACGCTCACGAACCTCCCCAACAAGATCGAGGACAATACGAGCGCGGCCTTACCGCCACCGGCATTGTAAACAACCCTGTAAACGCAACGACACCCTAACCCCAGACCTGATCATGTCCGAACAGATCACGTATGACTTGCCTGATGCCTACTTGTTGCGGGCGTTGGATAAAGCCCACGAGCAGGGATTCCGGGATTTTCTGCACCATAACAGGCATGACAAAAGATGCGAAGCACATCGCAAGCAGGCCGCTGATGCGATGATAAACCTAGAAAAAGTAGTGACAGGGAAATCTGTTCCCAACTATGATGGCTCGTATCTGGCTGCTTCATACCTAGTCACATACCACTTGAAACACTGCATCCTAGCGTCCTGGGCGTTTAAGAGAATCTTTGACCAAGTTGGTATTCCAAATACGCTGTATGTTTGTGACGTGGGAGCAGGTACTGGGGCCGGTCGTGTAGGTTTAGCTCTTGCCCTGTCCAAGTATAGCAAACAACCTGATATCTATTTTGATGCTTATGAACCGGCGAGAGCAATGCGATCCGCAGATACTTTTTTCTGGCGAGCATTTCGGGATTCCGTGCCTGATTATTTTAAGCATTATCGCCAATATCCTACTCCGAAAAATCCGCCCAAACTTCCGGCCAATACGGTACGTGTGGTTACGTCGTTCCACTTGAGCCTGCCATGGGATGATAAGCAAGGGCTATCGCATTGGCATGAAGATGTGGAGTCTGCCAGAACCCTAGAGAAGGTCTTCCGTATAGTTAGCCCTGATTTAGGAATTTTTACCATCTCTACGAAAAAAAAGAGGACTCTGTGCAGAGTAGTGGACGATTCCTACGATTGGGATAAGGAATTCGGAACAGATAGAGATATTCCCAAGCATCCTGGTGTTCCAAGCAAGTCTCCTCTTTATACCGACCGACTGTGCGGTTGATTTTGGCTTTGAAGTACCTGAAGCGGAAGGAAACCCAATTAAATCTGTTTGTCACAGGAGCCGTTATCGATTCAGTTCGCCAAAAAAAAGCATTTTATTTTTGCGCGTTTCTTCCCGTTATGCAGAGTTGTTGAATTTGAAAGTTGGAGAGAGTTGGAACGGCAAAGTCGAGGCTATCCAAGATTACGGCCTTTCTGTCAATATCGGAGATGGACTAGTAGGCTTAGTGCGTATCTCTCCACAAGGATACTACAAAATCGAAAACTTTGAGGTAGGCGATGAAGTCCGGGTTCGAGTTCGCTGCATCGAGCCGGAACATAAGCGTATAGCATTCAGCCTATTACCGCCGCTTTCCTAGGGAGGTTTCGCAATGACAGACCCCATACAGCAAGACCTGTTCGAGTCCTTTGATCCCGGTACGTCGCAGGACATTTCCGGCCCCGACAAAACCGGCAAGGCTGCCGTGACGTATGTCGAGACGGGGCAGTTGCTGACGAAGCCAACCGGATTTATGAACGCGTACGATTTTACGCTCAACCCGTATAGCGGCTGCTCGTTTGGCTGTACCTACTGCTACGCGGCGTTTTTCAGCCGGGATGCCGAAAAGCGCGACACATGGGGCTATTGGGTCACTGTAAAAGAAAATGCAATCGAACTGCTGGATAAGCGCCGGAAGTCGCTGGACGACAAGCTGATCTATATGAGTAGCGTAACCGATCCTTATCAGCCCATCGAGCGAGAGTTGGAACTCACTCGCCGCCTGCTGGAAATCATGGCCGAGCGGCACAAACCCAAGTTGGTCGTCCAAACCCGCAGCCCACTAGTGACGCGGGATTGCGACCTGTTCCAGCGCATTGCGAATAACGGTGGACGGGTACAGGTCAATATGACAGTCACCACCGACGATGAGGACATTCGGCGAACTTTTGAGCCGTTCTGCCCGGCTAATCACCGGCGACTGGAGGCCATCAAGGAAGTACAGGCGGCCAGCATTGATACCTGCATCACGATGACACCCCTACTGCTGGTCAATAGCAATGACAACTTTGCCGACGACCTGATTGATACTGGCGTCGATAAATTCATCGCCCAGCCTTTTCATTTCCGGCAAGGGAAGTTTCTGGCCGGCACGAGGGATGGCGCGTATGACCTGATGGCACAGAAGCTGGGCTGCGGACGCAGTGATTTTGAACGGGAATACTTGGAACGCTATCGGCAATTCTTCGGAGTGCTCGATAACAAACTGCGCAATCGCGGTTTGCCACCTTTAGGTGAAGGAAAGGACGGGTTTGCGCCGCCGTTTTAGCCACCGAACTATCTTGCCCCGATCTGGCCGATAAGGTACTTTTTTGTCATCTACTGGAACATGCCGCAAGGCCAATAAGGAGTTAGGCCATGAATAGCAGTTCTGCTTTCATTGCATACGCCCACGAACCGGAAAGTCGGGCTGTCGCCCGTGCCCTCGCTACGCGCCTTCGTAGGGATGGAGTTCCCGTATGGCTCGACGAGTGGGAATTGCAACCCGGTGAGGAATGGCAGTCGAAAGTCAAGGCTGTTCTCAGGGAGTCTAAAACCATTTTGGCCATTGTTTCCAAATCATCGTTCGAGCCAGAATGGCTCCAAAGCGAACTAAAAGACGCACTCGCACAAAACAAAGTTGTAATTCCGGTACTAAACGAGAAGGTTGGTTTCAATGATATTCCCGAATGTCTGAAGGATCGCCAAGCCGTAGCCCCATTGGACGACGACCATGCTTATCAACAGCTTCTAAAAGCACTGAGGATATCCGATTCAGCCCCCGACGACGGCGACGATATAGACAATCTGTCCTTTCTGCAGCGCCTATTAAAATACGCCGCCAATGCTGCTTGAGCCTCTCTTCAATTTGTTTACTCTAAATTTCGGTTGCGGCCTCTTTGGTAGTGTCATCATCGAAGCGATCGTGATTCTTCGCTACTACCAACGCTCAGGTAGGCTTCCTCGCTACTACCGAAAGGTTGGCTTTTGGGTTGTACGCACCGTAATCGCCCTTGCTGCTGGGATTCTTGCAGTGTTGTACAATCCAGAAAATCCTCTACTTGCAGTACACATTGGGGTATCCACTCCTCTTATCGTCTCCACCATGGCAGGAACAACCCACGAGAAATAACTCCTGCCCCAACCCATGAGCCACATTCTAGTCACAGGCGGTGCCGGCTTTATCGGCTCGCACACCGTAGATCGCCTCGTCGCCGCAGGCTATCGCGTCCGCATCCTCGACTCCCTGCAGGAGCGGGTCCACCCCGAAGGCTGGCCCGACTATCTGCCCGCAGGCGTGGAAAAGATGCGCGGCGACGTGCGCCAACGCACCGACTGGCTGGCCGCGCTCGACGGCATCGACGGCGTCATTCACTTAGCCGCCTACCAAGACTACATGCCCGACTTTTCCACCTTCCACCACGTCAACACCGTCGGTGCCACCCTGCTCTACGAGCTGATCGTCGCCGAAAAGTTGCCCGTGCAGAAAGTCGTCCTAGCCTCGTCGCAAGCCGTCTATGGCGAGGGCAAGTACCGCTGTGGCGAACACGGCATCGTCTATCCCGACGCCCGCCCTGACGCGCAGCTAGCCAGAGCCGAGTGGGAAGTCCGCTGCCCCCACTGTGCCGCTGAACTCGAACACCTGCCCATTACCGAAGACACCGTCAACCCCCACACCCCCTATGGCATCTCCAAATACGCAGCCGAACTGACCTCCTTCAGCCTCGGCCGCAAATACGACATCCCCACGGTCAACATGCGCTACTCCATCGTCCAGGGACCGCGCAACTCCTTTTTCAATGCCTATTCGGGCATTGGCCGCATTTTTGCCCTCCGCGTCCTGCACGGCCAGCCTCCTGTCTGCTACGAGGACGGCCAATCGCTGCGCGACTACGTCTATGTCGGCGATGTGGCCCGCGCCAATGTCCTCTGTCTCAAAGACGAGTGCGCCAATTTCCGCTCCTTTAATGTCGCCGGGCAGCGCGGCACCACCGTCCTCGAATACGCCCAGCTAGTAACGCGCATCGCCGGGCAGGCCATCGAACCGCTCGTAAGCGGCGAATACCGCTTTGGCGACACCCGCCACACCGTCTCCTCCGGCGCGGCCCTACAAGCCCTCGGCTGGCAGCCTGAGGTCCCGCTCGAACAGACCATTGGCGAATACATCGAGTGGGTCAAAGGGCAGCCCAACCTCGCGGATTTCTACGCCGCAGCCCAAGCGAATATGCGAGCCGCCAATGTCCTTCGCAGAGCTAGCGCGTGAAGGCGATGATCCTAGCCGCCGGGCGCGGCACGCGCTTGCGCCCGCTCACCGACGAGATCCCTAAAACGATGGTCCCCTTTGCCGACAAACCCCTGCTCGAACACATCGTACGCCTGTTGGCGCGGCACGGATTCGACGATCTCGTCATTAACCTCCACCACTTGCCCCAAGTCATCACCGACCATTTCGGCGATGGTCGGGCCTGGGGCGTGTCGATTACCTATTCGCTGGAGGACGAGCTACTCGGCACCGCTGGCGCTGTGCGGCAAGTTGCCGACTTCTTCGACGGCCCTTTTTTGCTATACTACGGAGACAACCTGACCAACTTCGACCTAGGCGACTTGTGGCAAACCCACCAGCGCGAGGGCGAAATCGCCAGCATCGGACTCCTGTGGATGGACGATCCAACCACGCGGGGCATCATCGGCCTCGACGCACACAATCGTATCACCCGCTTCATCGAAAAACCGCGGGCCGACCAAGTGTTCGACAACTATTGGGTCAACGCCGGGATCTACGCCCTACAACCCGAAATCCTCGACCGCATCCCGCCTGACACCCCCTGCGACTTCAGCGAGGTCTTCGCCGACTTGCTCGCCGCCGGCCGCCCCCTGCTCGGGCATCCCCTGCTCGGTCAGCTCCTTTCGACCGATACGCCAGAGCGCTACCGCCACGCCTGCCAGTGCGTGGACTCGGGCGCTTTTGCCCTTCCCTGAAACGAGGCTAGTTTGATCATCACCAGAGCGCCCTTGCGCATTCCGCTCGGCGGCGGCGGCACCGACCTAGCCTCCTATTACGCCCACCACGGAGGCTTTGTGCTCAGTGCTGGCATCGACAAATACGTCTATATCCAGCTCAACGACCTCAAGGTAGAAGACTTCATTCGCGTCAAGTACTCGCAGACCGAAAAGGTCGATGCGCCCAACCAGATCCAACATCCCCTGCTGCGCGAAGCCCTGACCTACGCCGGGATCGAGCGCGGGATCGAAATCAGCGCAATGTCCGATGTGCCCGGACGCACGGGTTTGGGATCGTCAGGCGCGTTCACCGTAGCACTGTTGGCCGCACTTCACGCCTATAAACGCGAACACCCCTCCCCCCAAGCGCTAGCCGAAGAAGCCCACTATATCGAAGCGGTGCGGGCTGCCCAGCCAGCGGGCAAACACGACCACTACTTGGGCACCTTCGGCGGCCTAACTTGCCTCGACATCGACACCAGCGGTCGGGTCGCCGTCGCGCCCCTCGCGATCTCCGCGCCCACCGCCGAGACCCTAGCCGCCAATATGCTGGTCTTTTTTACCGGCATCCGGCGCGAGAGTTCGGACATCCTCGCGCAGCAAAACCAAGACACCCAACAAGGCGACGACCGGGTCCTAGACAGCCTGCATCAGACCAAACAGATAGGCTACCAGATTAAGGAGGCGCTCGAACGGGATGCACTCGACCGCTTCGGCGAATTACTCCACGAGCACTGGCTGGCCAAAAAACAGCGGACGCAGCAGATATCCAATGCGGATATCGACCGCTGGTACGCGGCCGGCCGCGCCGCTGGTGCCCTCAGCGGCAAGCTGCTAGGGGCAGGCGGCGGTGGCTTCCTCATGTTCTATTGCCCGGCTGAACACCACGCCAAGCTGCGCGCAAGCATGGCCCAAGCGGGCCTGCGCGAGATGCGCTGCCAATTTGCCACCGAGGGCGTCCAAGTCCTCGTCCACATCTAATGCGCACCCTCGACCTAGGCGACGCCGAGGTCGTACACCTGACCGGCGGCGACTTTCGCCTCGACGGAGGAACCATGTTCGGATTGGTGCCCAAGGCCCTGTGGCAGCGCGTCACAACTGCCGACGAGCACAATCGCATCCGCCTATCGTGCAACTGCTTGCTCCTGAAAATAGGCCGCGACCTCGTGCTGCTCGACACCGGGTTTGGCGAGCGCTTTTCCCCGCGCGAGCGCACCATGTACGGCATGGATGGCGCGCATACGCTGCGTGGCTCGCTCGCAGCCGCAGGCGTGGCCCCGGAGGCGATCACCTTGGTCGCACTCACCCACCTGCACTTCGACCACTTCTGCGGCTGTCTCGTCGAAGAGCCTACGGGTCTAGCGCCGCTGTTTCCCAACGCCGTCCACGTGGTGCAGCGCGGCGAGTGGGACGATGCCTTAGCTGGCCGCAGCACCATGCGAAGCAGCTACCGACCCGAAGAGCTGCACACCCTCGCCCGCCAAGTCGAGATGCGCTTCCTCGACGGCGACAGCGAATTGGCCCCTGGGCTGACGGCCTTTGTCACCGGCGGCCACACCCGCGTCCATCAGAGCTTTCGCCTTGAGACCGGCGATCACCCCCTCGTCTATCCCGGAGATATGATCCCCACGCGCCTCCATCTCCGGCCCTATTGGAACATGGCCTACGACATGTTCCCCTACCAGACCTTGACCCGCAAACAGCAGTTTACCGCAGAAGCCGCCGCCCAAGGGTGGATCGTGGCTTGGGACCACGATCCCGACGCGCCGTGGAGCCGCATCGTCCAAGATGGCGAACACTTCGTCGCCCGCGATGTCGAACTTTGACCGCGGCTCCTGTAAATCACATAAATCCCACAAATCACAGTCCGCTTTGACCGCAACTAGGCCATGCGTTACTTTTAACGCCGCTATGTCCTTGGAAGTCATTGAAATTCCCCCCGCGCACCGCGACCTGCTCAACCGCCTGTCCGAGTTGATTCCCGACCTCGAACCAGACTCGCCGCAGAGCTTGCAGCGGATCTTCGGCTTGGGGCTGATTGCCCTAACCATGCAGGTCACCAATAAGGCCCGCGCCCAGGATCAAGGCGATTTAGTTGCCGAGTTGGGCGACCTCGCCAAGTCCATGGTCGAGGCCGAAGGCTGGTCCTCGCTATGAAGATTCCACCCTCCTCGCTCGATCTCTTCAGCCTCAAGGGCCGCACGGCCTTGGTGACAGGAGGCAGTAAGGGCCTCGGCGAAGCTATGGCCGGCGCGTTGTCCGCGGCCGGTGCCGACGTGGCCCTCACCAGCCGCAATGCAGAAGAAGCCCGCGCCGCAGCCGCGCAAATCAGTGCCCACACCAACGGCCGCGTGCTCGCTTTCCAAGCCGATGCAGCCGACCGCGACCAAGTAGAAGCCTCAGTGCGCCAAACCAACGACGCCTTGGGGGCCATCGACATTCTGGTCAACAACGCTGGCATCAACATCCGCAGCCCTATCGTCGAGTTGCGCGACGAAGATTGGGACGCGGTCATCGCCATCAACCTCACCGGCCCGATGTGCTACTGCCGAGCCGTGGGGCCGCAGATGATCGAGCGCGGCTACGGCCGCGTCATCAACCTTGGGTCCACCGTGTCTCAGGTCTCAATCGCCGACCGCACGCCGTACGCATCGAGCAAGGGCGGCATCGTCCAACTCACCAAGACCCTCGCCCTCGAATGGGCAGCGCACGGGATCACCGTCAACGCCATCTGTCCCGGCCCCTTTATCACCCCGATCAACGCCATCCTGCTGCAAGATCCAGCCAAGGCGCGCGAAATGATCGCCAAAGTCCCCATGAATCGCTGGGGCGACCCGGCCGAGCTGGCCACGGCCGTCCTCTACTTCGCCTCGGAAGCATCGGGCTTTACCACCGGGGCGACCCTAGTCGTCGATGGCGGGTACACCTCTCAGTAGGGGGCGGTTTGAAACCGCCCCCTACCGCCATTAATGAAATCGACGGCAGACCCTCCGAAAAGCCAACCGCGTCAAGCGAGGCAAGTGCTGGCGCAGCTTGATCAGCAAAAGTGCGGCCGCGTCTGGGACGCTCTTGTGCTTGCCCGCGGCCACGGCGTCTGCAATGGCCTCGGCCACTTCCTCCGCTGACTTGGCGAACTTTTTCTGTACGGGCAGATGCTTCGAACCAGCCCGCTCGGCAAACTCAGTATGTACCAAGCCCGGCCCTACCAAGTGGACGCCAATGCCCTGGGGTGCCAGCTCGTAGTCGAGGCTTTCGGCCAAGCCGTTCAATGCAAATTTTGTCGCGCTGTACACGGCGTGTTTGGGCACGGGGAATTCGCCGGCAATACTCGATATAAAGACCAACCGGCCCCGCCCTTGCGCTAGCATACCCGGCAGAAAGGCGCGGGTGCAGTAGATGGTGCCGAGCAGGTTCGTCTGCACCACGGCCTCGTATTCGCGCACATCCGCGTCGGCAAAGGAGCGGTAATGCCCCCGACCTGCGTTGTTGATCAGCACGTCAGCCCCGCCCCATTGCGCTTCCACTTCGGCGTGTAAAGCACTGACTTGGGCCAGATCGCCTACGTCGCACGGCACCACCAACGGCTGGCGACCGCCGCTTGCTTCAATCGCCGCTCCCAAGTCGGCTAGTGCCTCGGCGCGGCGCGCTACCAACACCAAGCGCGCCCCGCGTTCGGCTAGCACGAGGGCCAAGGCGCGACCAATGCCGCTGCTGGCCCCAGTAAGCACAACTCGCTGGTCATCCCAGTCCATTATTCCCTCAATTTTTTCATAATGAGAATTAGAGGTTTCTATTTTCATTTAGAGAAAAAACCACAATAAATTATTTTTAATACACTTATATGTATTTTATACCTTTATTTTTCAGATATATTATCAATATGGGAAAATATCCGTTTACTGCTCTGCGTCAAGATACGGCATAAGTGCTTTATAAACAAAGCACTAGCAAAATTTCCGTCCATTGGCACGAATTTTGCATATAGCATCACGTAGCCATTTTACCCTTAATAAGGAGGAGCCAACATGGCCACTATCAATATTAAGCCCCTCGCCGACCGCGTGTTAGCCAAGCGTCTCGACGAGGCCGAAGAGCAGAAGGTCGGTGGGATCATCATCCCGGACACGGCCAAGGAAAAGCCCCAAGAAGCCGAGATCGTCGCTGTCGGCCCCGGGCGCGTTGAAGACGGCGATCGCGTCGGCTTGGAAGTGAGCGTGGGCGACAAGGTCCTCATCGGCAAGTACTCGGGCACCGAGGTCAAGATCGAGGGCGAAGAATATCTGATCATGCGCGAGGACGACATCCTCGCCGTCGTAGCCTAAGGAAGGTACAATACTTATGGCTGCCAAACAGATTGCCTTTAGCAAAGACGCCCGCGAGAGCATCCTCTCCGGCGTCCAACAGCTCAGCAAAGCCGTCAAGGTGACGCTCGGACCTAGGGGCCGCAACGTCGTCTTGGCCAAAAGCTGGGGCTCGCCCACCGTCACCAAAGACGGCGTTACCGTCGCCAAAGAGGTTGAGCTGCCCGACGCCTATGAAAACATGGGCGCACAGATGGTCAAGGAGGTCGCTTCCAAGACCAGCGATGTAGCTGGCGATGGCACCACCACCGCCACCGTCCTCGCCGAAGCCATTTACACGCAGGGCTTGCAAGCCGTTACTTCGGGCTACAACCCCATGGAGATCAAGCGCGGCATCGACCAAGCCGTCGCCGAGGTGGTCAAAAGCCTCGGAGCCCAGAGCAAGACCGTCCAGGATCACTCCGAGGTCGAGCAAATCGGCACCATCTCCGCCAACGGCGATAGCGACATTGGTCAGCTAATTGCCGAAGCCATGGACAAGGTCGGCAAGGACGGCACCATCACCGTCGAGGAGGCCAAGAGCACGGACACTACCCTCGATGTGGTCGAGGGCATGCAGTTCGACCGCGGCTACCTGTCGCCCTACTTCGTCACCGATCAGGAGAACATGGAAGCCTCCTTGGAGGACTGCTACCTGCTGATCCACGAGAAGAAAATTTCCACCCTCAAGGATCTGCTGCCCTTGCTCGAAAAGGTCAGCAAGGCCGGTAAGCCCCTGCTGATCATCGCCGAGGATGTGGAGGGCGAGGCCCTCGCCACGCTGGTGGTCAACAAGATCCGCGGCACCTTGCATGTGGCCGCGGTTAAGGCCCCTGGTTACGGCGACCGCCGCAATGCCATGCTCCAAGACATCGCCACCCTCACCGGCGGCACCGTGATCACGGAAGACTTGGGCATCACCCTCGAAAGCGTCCAACTGACCGATCTCGGCCAGGCCAAGCGCATCTCCATCGACAAGGACAACACCACTCTCGTCGAAGGCGCGGGCAAGGCTGCTGATATCAAGGGCCGGGTCGATCAGATCCGCAACCAGATCAACGAGACCACCTCGGACTACGACCGCGAGAAGTTGCAGGAGCGGCTGGCCAAGCTGGCCGGCGGCGTAGCCGTCATTGCGGTCGGCGCACCCACCGAGACCGAGATGAAGGAAAAGAAGGCCCGCGTCGAGGACGCGCTGCACGCAACGCGCGCTGCGGTCGAGGAAGGCATCGTGCCCGGGGGCGGCGTAGCACTCGTGCGCTCTATTGCCGCGCTAGATTCGCTCACCGGCGAGACCGAGGGCGAAACCACCGGCGTCCGCATCGTGCGGCGCGCCCTAGAGGAGCCGCTACGCCAGATCGCCGACAACGCCGGGCACGAAGGCGCGGTCATCGTCGCAGAAGTCGCTGACAAAGAGGGCGCGTACGGATTCAACGCCCAAACCGAAGAATACGGCGACCTCGTGTCCATGGGCGTCATCGACCCGACCAAGGTCGTGCGCACCGCGCTCAGCAATGCCGCTAGCATCGCTACCCTCCTGCTGACCACCGACGCCTTGGTGGCCGAAGAGCCGGAAGAGGAAGAAGAAGCAAGCGGTCACGGCCACGCGCATCCGCACTAAGGGACGCTTGGCACACATGTAAAAGCGGGCGGGGTGTTTCATCCCGCCCGCTTTCTTTTTTTGTTACTATTAAGTATGGTAAATCAACCGAAGGGAGTAACGACCATGAGCGAACCGATTACCCCGCAGCAAGACCACGACCGCCGTATTGGACGGTTAGAAGGGATTGCCGAGCAGTTAGACCGCCGTTTGGATGGCATTGAACGCCGCATTGACGGCATAGAGCGAGCTATTGTCGAGTTGCGCCGCCACATGGACAGTCAATTTCGCTGGATGGTCGGCATCCAAATAACAACCCTGATCGCCATAGGCGGCTTGTTATTTAGCATCCTGTCGAAATTGAACTAATCACTACTCCTTGAGGACCTACCCATGCCCACCCTGTACCAACGCCTCGGCCTGCGCCCTTTCATCAACGCTCGCGGCACCATCACCACGCTCGGCGGCTCCATCATGCCCGCACCCGTGGTCGAGGCGATGGCCGAAGCGTCGCGCCAATTCGTCCACCTCAACGAACTGCACGAAAGGGCCGGTGCCCGCATCGCCGAACTCACCGGTGCTGAAGCGGCCTTTGTGTCCTCGGGCGCGGCCGGTGGCATGCTCTTGGCCGGTGCAGCCTGCCTGACCGGCACCGACACCCGCGCCATTGCCCAGCTTCCCGATGTTGGAGATCGGCCCAACCAGTTCGTCATCAGCTTGGTCGATTCGCATTACTACGTCCATCAGGGCTTCCGCCTCAGCGGCGGCGAACTGGTCAAAGTGGGCACCACAGAGTCTGTGACTATTGACGATTACGTCGCTGGCATCGGCCCCAAAACCGCAGCCGTAGTGTATTTCCTCGGCAGCCAGCCCTTGTCCGAATTGCCCGCGCTCGTCGATGCGGCCCACGAGCGCAATGTGCCGGTCATCGTCGATGCGGCCGCGCAATTGCCGCCGCGCTCCAATCTGACCGACCTGCCAGCTATGGGATGCGATCTATCCGTCTTCAGCGGCGGCAAGGGCCTGTTCGGGCCGCAGTCATCGGGCCTGATCTTGGGACGCAAAGACCTGATTGCCGCGTGCCACCTCAACTCCAACCCGCACTCGGCCATCGGCCGCGGCATGAAGGTCGGCAAAGAGGAAATCTGCGGCCTGCTCCGCGCCGTCGAGCTGTTCTTTGAAATGGACGAAACGGCGGTCGTCGCCGAGTGGGAGCGTCGCTGTCGGGTCGTCGCCGAGGCCGTCGAAGGCATCGCCGGTATTGAAGCTAGTTTTACCAAAGCCTACGAGAACAAATTTCCGCCGGCCTCGCCGCTGGTGCATCTGGAATTCGGCGACTCGGCCCCCCTCTCGGCTGGCGACGTAGTGCGCGCGCTCGAAGCAGGTGAACCGTCGATCTTGGTCAGCGGCGACGATACCGGACTCAGCGTTGGGCCGCAAACCCTCTTAGACGGCGAAGCCGAAATCATCGCCGACCGCCTCCACCGCATCTTAACCACCTAACCATCTCAACGAGGAGCAATCCGCCATGACCGAAGACAAAACCACCCTCAGCGCCGCCGAAGTAGATGCCGAATTGCAAACCCTCGAAGGCTGGAACCGCGACGGCATCATCATCTCGTGCGACTTCGTTTTTGCCAATTTCAAGGACATCACCTCGTTCCTCAACCACCTGACCCGCACCATCACCGAGCAAAACCACCACCCCGATTTCTCCTTGGACACCGGCAAGCGCACCATCGCCGTCTCAGTAACAACCCACAGCGAAGGGGCCGTCACTCGCTCGGATATCCTCTTTGCCCGCACGCTCAACGAGTGGCAGCCGGGGAGCTAAGTCTCAGAAGAATATCTTGTGCAGCAGGCGCAGGTTGCGGCCTGGCTCGGGCAGGATCTCTTTGACGCGGTTGAGGTGGTTGCGGTACACCGCGTCAGTGGCGTTTTCCAAGGTCAGGGAGAAAGTGTGCAGACGTCCCCCCCACTGCGCGTAGTACTGGGTCGAAAGATCCAGCACTGCGTAGCCTTCCGTAGGCTCTTCAAACTCGCCGATCTGGTCCTGTTCCGCAGCCAAGCGCACGTCAATAGTCGCACTCAGCGCCTCAGTGGGTTCGCAAGTCAGAGCCAAGTGTCCTTGCAGAGGCGGCAGACGCGGCAGGGGTTCGTCGTCGAGGTCGATGAGGCGGCCGCGCACATAGCTGAGGGTACCGGCCACTTTCCAAGGCTCCGCCAGATGCCAATCGAAGGTAACTTCGGCACCGTACATGAGGACGCGCTCCCCCACAGTCTGGTAGAGAAAGAGATCGGCGCGCCGCAGACTGCGCTCTCCACTGTTCTTGGGGAAAATGAACCCATTGATCGCGTTGCGGAAGACGGCTAAGTGTACATGGCCTTCTTCGCGGTGGTAGTCGGCGAATAGTTCCAGTCCCAAGCCGCGTTCGCTGCCGAGGTCACCATTGCCCACCTCGTACGAATAGGCGGCCAGATGCGGTCCTTCGGAAAACAGCTCTTCGATGCCGGGAGCGCGAAAGGTGCGCAT
This sequence comes from Candidatus Latescibacterota bacterium, assembly GCA_965208845.1. Classification (GTDB taxonomy): domain Bacteria; phylum Latescibacterota; class UBA2968; order UBA8231; family UBA8231. The sequence goes on from OZ242361.1 coordinate 5,129,678, forward strand.
CAAGGTTGTGCCCAGCATCAAAGTCGAACTGGCGCGATAGTGGTTGGACAAACCGGCAGACATACCAGCAAAATCGCGCGTCTGGATGCTGCCGACCCGGCGCGAATCGCGTTCCTCGCGCGGCTCGACGCGGCGGGCGTCAACGCGCAAGGCCGCATTGGCTGCCCAAGGCCCATATTCCCACTCTTGATACGTGAACAGAGCGCCGGCATATTCCTCGGCCGGCGGCGTGAAGTTGAGTCCGGCCGCGGCATAGTTGCGGTACTCGTACCACAAGCCAATCGCACCGTTTGCAAAAGGCCCCATGCGATCTAGGTGGGCCAAAGCGCCGCTATTGTGTGTGAGCACGCCGAACTCCATACCCAAGTCGCCACTGGCTTCGAATTCACCGTGCTGATAGCGCGAAAACGAGTGGTGCAACTCTAGGCGCTGGAGCCAGTCCGGCCCGGTGAGGATTTCACCGCGTCCTTCGAGGTGCTGGCGCTGGAGATCAATAGATACACCATCCGGGTGACCGCCCTCTGGATCGGGTGGAATGCCGTAGTCGGAGTCATACAAGCTACCAGACGCGCCTACGTGCCCCCAGGGACGGACCAGACTCAGGCCAACCGAGGCATTGCCCGTGCGGATGTCCGTATTGGCGAGTACCCCATGCGGCGTGGAAATATCGTCGGCATTGCGCAGGCTGCTGTCGAAGCGCAGGGCCAGTGGGCCGAGCGGCTGTTCAAGGGTTAGGCCGCCGGACAAACCGCGATTGACGCTCTCCCCCTGATAGGTCACTGAGCCCCCGAAGCCATCGGGCTGCTCGGAGGGCACGTATCCGCGCACCACGTTGACAACCCCGGCCAAGGCATTGGACCCGTAGAGCAAGGTGCGGGGGCCGCGCACGACCTCGATGCGCTCGGTGGTCATCGGCTCAATAGCCACCGCGTGGTCCGAAGAGGTACCGGACAAATCGCCGGTGCGCTCGCCGTCTTCGACCACCAGCAAGCGGTCGCCGCCCAGCCCGCGCAGCACCGGACGCGCAGGCGCAGGCCCCATCGAGCGCTGGGCAATGCCCGGCTCGTAGTCGATGGTCTCGGCAATGGTGCGGCTCAAATTCTGCCGCAGCTTGCTACCGCTAAAGACAACTTCGGGTGCTTGGAGTGGAGAAACAGGACTCGTGTGTTCGCCTTCGACGAGAATTTCCTCTACGTGCAGGGATTCGTGGCCGATAGCGAGATCGACATGGGTAGTATCCCCGGCGACGACCTCCACCTCAAAGCGGGCCTCGTGGTAGCCGACGTGTAGGCTTTGCAAGACGTGCGCACCGGGGGGTACGTTGGCAAAAAAGAAGTGCCCTTCGGCGTCGCTCGTCCGCGCTCGTTCGAGGCCCTCGATGACGACGGTAGTCCAGCCGACGGGTTGGCCGCTTTCGGCGTCGATCACGTGGCCAGCTAGAGCACCAGTCTGGTCGCCCCAAACGGGACCGACTGCTAGGCCGATTATGGATGCGAGTTTCCAAAGTAGCCTGCGGCCTGTGTTTTTTATTTGTCGGCTATTCAATTGACCTTGACATAAGTGCACGGGACCGGTGTTTGCGTCCGGTCCCGCGTCGCTTTTACCTATGAAGGCCGCAGCAGATCTAACCGCTTTACCCTTCCTCGTCGTGCTCTTCGTGTTCCTCACCGGGACCATCCTCGCTGACGTGGATTTCAATCTCTGGCGAGACGAAATCGGCGTGGCCTTCGTGGTTGATTTTGATGCGGATGGTAGTCTGGCCTTCCTCTAAGCCTATGATGTGAAAAGCCCAAGCACCGTCCTCGGCATGATGCTCGACTTCGGCGATGCTCTCGTCGGCAATTTCCCAACCGAGGGAGAAATCATCGTCTTCGTCTGGGGTGAAGAGATCGCCGTCTTCGGCGATAAAACGCACGGCAAGCAGAGCGGTTTCCGTGCCGTGACCAACCTCAATATCGCCGATCACTTGGCCGCTTTCAACGCGGACAATTTCAGCGCCGCTATCGCGCACGGTCAGGCCGACGGCCTCGGCATGTTCATCATGGTAGTCAGGATCGACGGGATTATCGTCGTCGCCGCAGCTAGCCATAAAGAGGGCCAAGGCGAAAATGCTCAACGCAGACATACTTCTTTTAAACATGGTACTAGTCTCCAATGGTTTGATCTTCCACGCGCACTTCACCTAGGCGTTGCGCGCAGAACGGGAATTTAATGGTACGCGAAATGGATATGGAGAGAGGCACCCACGCACTAAGGCGATTTACCAGCGTGGATGCACTAGCACCGGGGCGGGCCTCGGTTGAGATGGGTAAAGCGAGGGGAAAAAAGAGGTAGTGGTACTGTGCGCGGCGCGGACGGATTTGGCTCAGCGGCATTCAACCCCACGAGCACGAGCGCCAAGCCCCAAAAAAGGAGCGATAGGCTGCTCTGCAACAGGCAAGCCGGGCAGTTCTCAGGCTCGACGTGGCCCTCGTGGCAAAGCTGGTGGCCAAAGGGTAGGCCGCCGCTTACAGCCGCAAAGAGCACGGTCAGCACCAGCAGGGCCACCGAAGACGCCGAGCCTATCGAGATGTCCGTTTTGCGCGTCAGCATGATTTTTGATTTTGGTGGAAGTGCGCGGGACCGGACGGAAGTACCGGTCCCGCGTCGCTCTTGCCTATGAAGAGTTTACCGCTTTACCCTTCCTCGTCGTGGTCCTCATCGGCGTGAGAGTCCTCAGAGCCAGGACCGCCTTCTTCGACGTGGATTTCGATTTCCTTAGAGACAAAGTCGGCGTGGCCTTCGTGGCTGATTTTGATGAGGATGGTGGTCTGGCCTTCTTCCAAGCCGACGATGTGAAAGGCCCAAGCACCGTCTTCCTCGTGATGCTCGACCTCGGCGATGCTCTCGTCGGCAATTTCCCAGTCGAGGCCGAAGCCTTCGTCTTCGTCTGGAGTGAAGAGGTCGCCGTCTTCGGCAATAAAGCGCACGGACAGCAAGGCCGTTTCCAAGCCGTGGCCCACTTCGATTTCGCCTTCGACTTCGCCGTTTTCGTAGCGGACGATCTCCTCGCCGCTGTCGCGAATAATCAGGCCGACGGCCTCGGCGTGTTCTTCTTCGTGCTCGGTACCAACGGGATTGTCGTCGTCGCCGCAGCCAGCGATAAAGAAGGCTAGGGCGAAAATGCTCAACGCGGATATGCTTTTAAACATGGTGCTAGTCTCCAATGGTTTGTCCGTCCACGCGTACACCTATAGGCATTGCGCACGGACGGGAGTTTATGGTACGCGAAATGGATATGGAGAGGGCACCCACGCACTAAGCGGTTTACAAACGTGGATGCACTAGCACCGGGGCGGGCCTCGGTTGAGATGGGTAAAGCGAGGGGTAAAAAGGGGTAACGGTACTGTGCGCGGCGCAGACGAACTTAGCTCAGCGGCATTCAACCCCACGAGCACGAGCGCCAAGCCCCAAAAAAGGAGCGATAAGCTGCTCTGCAACAGGTACGCCGGGCAGTTCTCAGGCTCGACGAGGCTCTCGTGGAAAAGCTGGTGGCTGAAGGGCAGCCCGCCGATTACAGCGACAAAGAGCACTGTCAGCGCCAGCAGGGCCAGCGAGTATGCCGAGCCTATCGGGACGTCCGTTTTGCGCGTTAGCATGACCTTGGATTTTAGTATAGCGGTCCCCCTCAAAAAAGCAAATTCAAAAAACTCGGGCGGCAGAGGCTTAGAGGAAGAGCGACTGACGGGGGCTTATAGGCAGTATCCACTTTTTGATGTATGTTAGTCCTTCTTCGTCTGCCAGACTTTTAGGAACACCCCTTTTCACCTATTGGGCAAAGCGTCCATGCAGGTCGAACTGGACGCCCATCCAAATGATGGATTCTCAAGGCCCTATCGGTAAGGGAGTATCCATGTTTGCCGCTAAATCACCTAGCAGGTACATCCTCCCATTCCTGATGCTAGTCCTTGCAGCAGGGCTGATTCCGCTGAGACGCGCACATGCCGAGGTCATGTCGCGGATCGAAGCTATCCGCCTAGTCGTCGAGCGCAACCCGCAAGTGGAAGCCGCCCGCAATGCCTATAAAGCCGCCCACGCCCAAGCACAGCAGGCCGGTGCTCTACCCGATCCAGAGTTGGAGTTGGAGTTCGAAGAGCTACCCGAGTTGGGCAGCCTGAGCGATTATGGCGAGCGCACGATCGGAATCAACCAACGAGTTGAATTTCCCCTGAAGTGGTGGCACCGCCTCCAAGCTGGTCGCCAGCACGCCGAAGCGGCTCGTCTCGCCGTCTTTGAGATGACCAAGCTCGATATAAGCCTACAGGCAAAGCAGGCTTATGACCAGATCGCCCTGCAAAAGTCCCTACTCCAGCATGCCCAACAAGACCTCGACTTAGCGCAGAATATCCTGCGCCAAGCTCAGATCCGTTTCGAAGCGGGTGATGTGCCCCAATTGGATGTCATGCGGGCCAGCGTCGAGGTCGGCCGGGCCACCAATCGCTACACCACAGCGCAAAGCGACCTGTCTTTGGCCAAGACCGCGCTCAATGCCCTCCTAGCCCGGCCGCTGCAAACCCCGTTCGCGATAGCTGACAGTCTGGTCTATCAGCCCGTTGAAACCGCTCTCGACCAATTGACCGCAACCGCCCTAAAGCAACGACCCGATTTGGCGGGAACCGAGCTGCAGCTAAAAGCCCTGCAGAGCCAGCAAGCCGCGGCAACCGCGGCCTATTGGCCGGATCTAAATGTGGGTTTGGGTCGCCAACGGCGGCATGGAGTGCATGAGGAGAATTCTTGGCAGGTGCGTTTCGGTCTTGAACTGCCGCTGTGGGCCTTTTCCCGCCAGCGCGGCGAACGAGCCGAAGCCAAGGCCGAAGTGGCCAAGGTTGCAGCCGAACGGGACGCGGTGCGCTATCAAGTCCTTTTGGAAACAGAACAGGCCTATTTGGACCTCAAGACCGCCGAAGAGCAAGTGGTCTTGTTCCAAGGCCAGATCCTACCCGAGGCAAAACGGGCATTCGAGGTAGCCGGTCGCAGCTACGACGAAGGCAAATTGACCTATCTGGAACTGCTCGAAGCCCAGCGCACTTGGATCGAGACGCAGATAGAATACGCCCAGGCCCTGTTCGAGTATCGCACGGCCACGGCTGCGTTGGAACGGGCCATTGCTGGTCCCTTGCCCGCTAATTCTGGAGAATGAGCATGCGTATCTACACGACGAGTTTGGGAATTATTGGGCTGCTAATAGTTCTCTTCGCGCTAGGAGATGGTGCGGCCTTTTCTTTAAACCAGTCGGTTTGGGCTGCCGAGGAGGACCACGACGACGACGAGGAAGGCCATGACGAGGAGGAAGGGCTGCGGCTGAGCGCGGCTGAGCGGGCCGAATTTGGCATCGAGGTCGCCAAAGCGGCTGCGGGCCAGTTGGCCATTCAAGTGAATACGCCCGGAGAAGTTCAGGTCAATCCCAATTTGCTGGCCCACATCGTGCCCCGCGTCCCGGGCGTGGCGCGCCAAATCCACGCCAATATCGGCAACCAAGTGGAGCAGGACCAAGTGCTGGCCGTTTTGGAAAGCCAAGAGCTATCCGAAATGAAGTCGGCCTATTTAGTGGCCCAAGAGCGTTTGGAACTCGCTCAGGCAAATTTTGACCGAGAAGAGACGCTGTGGAACCAATCCATCTCTTCGGAGCGGGTTTTTCTAGAGGCCAAAACCAAGCTGGCCGAAGCGCGTATTGAACTGCGGGTAGCCGAACAAAAGCTCCTCGCGCTGGGCTTTTCGGCCTTTGACCTCGAAAAGCTGTCCTTCGACAACGACGACCGCTTTACCCACTACGAAATAAGAGCCCCGTTTACTGGGACCATCATCTACAAACACATAACCCAAGGGGAATTACTCAAGGACGATTCCGAAGCCTTCATCGTGGCTGACCTGCGTTCCGTATGGGTCTTATTGACGGCCTATCAGAAAGACTTGCCCTTCCTCCGCGTCGGCCAGCCCGTCCACATCCAATCCAGCCAAGGCGGCCCAGAGACAACGGGGACCGTGGACTATATCAGCCCCATCATAAACGAGGCGCTGCGGACGGCTTCGATCCGCGTGGAGCTCTCCAACCCGGACGGCCAATGGCGACCCGGCTCTTTTGTTACGGCCACGATTGATATAGAGGGCGTCGAGGTGCCTCTCTTAGTGCCCCGGTCGGCGATCCAAACGATGGAAGACCACTCCGTCGTCTTTGTCGAGACCGACGAGGGATTTGTGCCCCAACCCGTCCAAGTCGGCCGCACCAACCCCACCCACGCCGAGATCCTCGACGGGCTGGAGGAGGGACAGCCTTACGTCGCCCAAGGGGCCTTCATCCTGAAAGCTCAGTTGGCCAAAGGTGCTTTCGGGGATGGCCACGCCCATTAATCAGCGGAGAGGATAGACCTGATGATAGACCGCATTATTCAACTGGCGTTGAACAACCGGTTGCTCATGCTGGTTTTGGGAGCGGTGGTCGTGGTGAGCGGTTACTACAGCTATCGTCAGTTACCCGTCGATGCCTTCCCCGATGTCTCGCCTAACCTGGTCCAAGTATTCACCGTCACCGAAGGCCTAGCGCCCGAAGAAATTGAAACCTACGTCACCTATCCCATTGAGACGGTGATGAACGGCCTACCGAGCATTGAGAATATCCGCTCCGTATCCAACTTCGGCCTCTCGGTGGTCAACATCTACTTTGCCGACGGAATAGACATCTACTTTGCCCGCCAGTTAGTCAACGAACGGCTCCAAGAAGCCCGGGAACAGATCCCGGAAGGCTTTGGCGAACCCGAACTGGGGCCGATTTCGACCGGCATGGGCTTGGTGCTGTTCTACTACCTCGAAGACGCGACCGGCGAACACTCGCTCGAAGAGTTGCGCACGATCCAAGATTGGCTGGTCAAGTTCCACCTGCAAACCGTGCCCGGCGTCACTGAGATTTTGGGCATTGGCGGCTATGAGAAACAGTTCCACGTGGTGGTCGATCCCCACGCCTTGCTGCGCTACGGAGTGACGGTACACAACGTCATCGAACAAATCGAAGCCAACAATCTCAACGTCGGCGCTCAGTTCATTGAAAAGGACGCCGAGGAATACGTCGTGCGCTCGGTGGGTCTGGCCTCTACGGTCGAGGACATCGAAAACATCGTCATCAAAGCCGCCGACGGAACACCCATCTTTCTCAACCAAGTAGCCGAGGTGGGCATTGGCGGGGCCATCCGGCGCGGCGTGCAGACCCGCAACGGCGTGGAAGAAGTAGTGGCTGGCATGGTGATAAAGCTCTTCGGCACCAATTCCTCGACCGTGATCGAGCGGGTCGAAGCCAAGATGGAAGAGCTCAACCGCATTTTGCCCGCCGGGGTGCGCCTAGTGCCCTACTACGAGCAAAAGACCCTAGTGGCCGCCTGCGTGGCCACGGTCACCAATGCCTTGATCCAAGGCATCGTCCTAGTCACCCTCGTGTTGGTCCTCTTCATGGGCAGCGTCCGGCCCAGCCTAGTGGTGGCCCTGTCCATTCCCTTTTCGGTGTTGTTCGCCACCCTCGGCATGCACTATTTCGGCCTCTCGGCCAACCTCATGTCTCTCGGCGGCCTGGCCATCGCCATCGGCATGATGGTCGATGGCACCATTGTCGTGGTCGAAAACGTGGACCGCATCCTGCGGCAGGCCGAACCGGATGAGAGGCGCATCCAAGTCGTAGCCCGCGCCTGCGTGGAAGTTGGCCGTCCCATTGTCTTCGCCATCGTCATCATCATTCTCGTGTTCCTACCCTTGTTCACCTTGCAAGGAGTAGAGGGCAAAACGTTCCGCCCCCTCGCCTACACCGTGGCTATGGCCATGTTGGGCTCGCTGATTTTCGCCCTGTTCCTAGCCCCGGTGTTGTCAAACCTGTTGCTGCGGGCACCAAAGCCCGGACGCGAAGGCACCCAAGCCAGCGAAGGCTGGATGATGCGCCGCTTGGTGGCCGCTTATCGACCCATTGTCGCTCGCTTTGTCGCCCACCGCTTCTGGGCACTCGGCTCAGCGGGCGGTCTCCTGCTCATCGGGCTGGTGATTTTTCCGCGCCTCGGGTCGGAGTTTACCCCGGCCCTGCAGGAAGGCACCCTAGTCCTGCGGCTGACCATGGCCCCCTCCATCTCGCTCAAGGAAAGCACCCGCCTCACCATGCTGGTCGAGCGCCGTCTATTGCAGATCCCCGAGGTTACCGGCGCGGTTTCGCGCATCGGTCGCGGCGAAGTCGGCGCTCATACCGACCCCATCAACAGCGCCGAGATGTTTCTCCTACTCAAACCCAAGGATCAGTGGCGCGAGGCCCGCGACCAAGAGGAGTTGCGCGAGATCATTCGCGCCGAGTTGGGAGAAGTTCCCGGTGTGCTGACCAACTTCACCCAACCGATTGCCATGACCGTGGATGAGCTGCTTGAAGGGGTGCGGGCCGAACTGGCGGTCAAGCTCTTCGGGGACGATCTGGACGTGTTAAAACAAAAGGCCGACGAAATCGCCCAAGTGGTCAACGCGGTTACTGGCGCGGCCGATGTCCAAGTGGACCAGATCAGCGGCACGCCCCAGCTACTTATCCGGGTGGACCGGCAGACCATTGCCCGTTACGGCGTCAACGTGGCCGATGTGCAAAAGGTGGTGCAGGCGGCTGTGGGCGGCGAGACGGTAGGACAAGTGTTCGAAGGAACGCGCCGCTTCGACATTGTCGTGCGCTTCGCCCCGCAATTCCGCAGCAGCCCCGAGGCTATTGCCCAAATCCTGGTCCAGTCCCCCATAGGCGTCCAGATCCCCCTGATTCAGCTAGCCCAAATCGAAGAAGTGGTCGGGCCGCGCCAGATCACCCGCGAAAAAAGCCAGCGCTTCATCACGGTTCAGTGCAACGTCACCGATCGGGACATTGGCTCCTTTGTCGCAGACGCGCAACAGGCCATCGCCGATCAAGTGAATCTGCCGCCGGGCTATCTGGTAACTTGGGGCGGCCAGTTCCGCCTGCAGCAAGAAGCCAACAAGCGGCTGGCCATTGTCGTGCCCATCACCCTCTTCGTGCTCTTCTTGCTGCTGTTTTCCAGCTTCAATTCGCTTAAAAACGCGACCCTAATTTTGCTCAATATCCCGCTGGCGCTAGTGGGCGGAGTGGTGGCTTTGTGGCTGACCGGACAAAACCTGTCCGTGCCGTCCTCGGTCGGCTTCATCGCCCTGTTCGGCATTGCCCTAGAAAATAGCATGGTGCTGGTGACCTACTTCAACCAACTCGTCCGCGATGGCGTGGACTTGGATGAAGCCTCAATCCAAGGAGCCTGTCTGCGGGTTCGCCCGGTGTTGATGACCGCTCTGACGACGGCCCTCGGCCTGATTCCATTGCTGTTTTCCAGTGGCACCGGCAGCGAAGTACAGCGACCGTTGGCTACGGTAGTCGTCGGTGGATTGGTCAGTTCCACCGTGTTGACCTTACTGGTGCTGCCGGCGCTCTACAAGTGGTTCGCCGTGCAACTGAATCGCGGAGAAGCGGAAGAGCTCGTGGCCTAAGCGGAAAGAAGTAACCTTCTAACTCTTCCCGCTTACGTCTCCAACCCCAAAAACTGCCGTAAGTACTCGCCTTTCGGCGTCAGCAACGTCGTAACGTCAATCACATTGGGCACTCGATCCATAATCCGCTCGCGGATCTGTTTCATGACCGCGTAGCCCTCTGTTATCGTCATATCCGGATCGGTTTCCGCAGTTAATTCGACATATAGAGCACCACCCATAGAGCGGATGCGAATATTGTGCGTAAACGTCACGCCTTGTACTCCGTCCGCCATCTCTTCGACCAAGACTATCGTCTCCAAGGAGGGCGCGAAATCGATCAGCTCTTTGACCGCTTTGCTCCCAACCTCCCAAGCACTGTGCAAAATCAGGCTCGCAATCACGACCGTGGTAATCTGATCGACCAGCTCAAGGTGAGGGAAAAAGGATGAAATGCACAGGCTCACGAGGACGGCCAAGGCACTGATGGCATCGGCCCGATGATGCCACGCTTTCGCAATCAGCATGGGGCTGTTCAGGCGTATGCCCCTGCGCCGAGTCGCGTGGAAAAGTATTTCCTTGGCAATCACTGAAACGAGGATGGCCCCGCTGATGAGAAAGAAAAAATGGCCTAAGCCCTCTTCATCATCCTCGTGCTCCTCGTCGTGGTCTTCTACACCATGCGTTTCCGCTTCTTCCACGCTGGTTGTGGACACTCCATGCCCGTGCTCGTGATAGCCAAACGCATCCAAGATCAGTTCCACGCTCACAAACGCGATAAAAAACGCGGCAAAAAGCGCCAAGAGGGTTTCGATGCGCCGGCGGCCGTAGCGGAACCTCGAACTCTCCCCCTGTTTGGCCGACTCCGCTCCCATCAGCACGGCAACCCAAGCGATAATATCGGATACAATATCCGACAGCGAATGCACTCCCGAAGCCGTCAATGGCAGGTATCCGGTAAAGCTGCCGAGGACGATCTTTGCGGTTCCCAGTACGCCGTTTGTGACGCCACCTACTGTAATAATGGCCGTGGCTTCCCGGAGTCTCTTTTTTTCATTTTGTTCTTCTATGTGTACGTGCATGCGCTTTTTACTCCCCTGTAAAATGTCGTAGGTGCCCTTACGATATACATACGATTTCTATTCTGCAATGGGAGGTGCTTATCTCCTTATCGCCCTGATCACCTGGCGATTCCGGCCCCCTTTCCAAGTGCTGGCGCCAGGTGCGCAGGAGCCTGCTCGCAGTTGCACGACTCCGCTCGCCTTGTTTGTAATCTCTCATTATGCTCGCCGTTAAATGGTATTTTTAATTATGCAATCGTTTGTCTTTGTGCCTCTTCTTGACCTGTTTGTAACCTTTCATTATGATTGTCGCCCTAAGCTTTGAACCTGCCGCATCATCTCAACGCACAGGAGGCTGTTGAGTGGCCGACTTTCTTGGGATCCTGACCGGTTTTTTTGACTTCCTCTGGTCTTCCTTCCTGCTGCTGGCCCCCATGCTGTTGTTGGGGTTATTCCTCTCCGGCCTGATCCACGTATTCATCTCCCGTCAGGCCATACTCCGCTGGCTCCGCGACGATAGCCTAAAATCAGTAACCATGAGCTCGGCCATCGGCGTCCCCGTGCCGCTGTGCAGTTGTTCAGTCGTGCCCGTAGTCGCCGAGATGCGCAATAAGGGGGCGTCCCGTTCGTCCTGCATGTCTTTCTTGATCACCGCGCCGGAGACCGGTGCGGACTCGATCTTGGTCACCAACGCCTTTTTCGGACCCATCGTTGCCATTGTCCGGCCCATCATCAGCTTCATCACCGCGGTCGTCGCCGGAATCTTCTGCATCGGTCTCATAAGAAAAGACCACGACCACGACCACGACCACGACCACGACCACGACCACGACCACGACCATGGGCACGACCACGACCACGACCACGACCACGACCATGGGCACGAGCCGCTCATATCCGACGCTGACGACTGCTACGTCAGCCCCTCGCAACTGAAGGTCCTCGCCATCGAGTGGTTGAAGCGAGTCGCCACGGCGGCCGGCCGGTGGAGATTCGGCTCGTGGGTCAAACCGGACTTTTATCGCGAAGAAGCGCTGCTATCGGAAAAGGCCGGAGAAGCTCCTTCAGGCGACGCACCAGCGAATCAGGAGCTAGACTTTAAGCGGATCGTCAAGCACATCTTTCGCTACGGTTTCGTCGAAATAGCCGACGACATTCTCTTTGCGCTGCTGGTGGGCGTCGCGCTGGGAGGCGTGCTCTTTTTGGCGATTCCGAGCGACTTAATGTCGAACGAATATGCGCGTTGGCTGTCCTATCCGGTCATGGTATTGATCGGCATTCCCCTCTATATCTGTGCATCCGCCAGCACCCCGATCGCCGCCGCCCTAGTCGCCAGAGGGTTCAGCCCCGGCGCGGCGCTGATCTTTCTCATGACCGGGCCGGCCACCAACACAGGAACCATCGCAATCATCGTCAGCCAGTTCGGCACTCGCTTCGCATCCATCTACGTCGCCTCGGTCATCGTGGTTACGGCCCTCCTCGGCATCGCGATTGACGCCTTGCTTTTGGCCTTCGGCCTGACGATCTCGGTAAACCTCTCCGCCTCGGATTCGCCGGCCATCCAGTTCGTGCAATGGGGCGGCGCTTTTCTCCTCATCGCCCTGATCATCTGGCGCTTCCGGGCCGGTGCCTTGAAAAGCGGCTGGGAGGATTTGCTGCTCAATCTCCGGCCCCTGTCCAAGAGCTGGCGGCAAACGTGGGGACGCCTAACCCGCGGCCGTTCCTTCTCCGTCCGGGGCCTCATCTCCCCCACCGCGCCAATGGGCCTGATGCTGTGGGCTCTGGCCCTCGTCCTCTTTCTCGGCAGCGGTTTCACGACCGTACCTCCCGGCTACGTCGGCTACGGCCGCCTGTTCGGCGAAGTGTACTGGCGCGATCTGCCGCCGGGGCTGCACTACCTCGCCCCCCGGCCCTTAGTCCAAGTTGACAAGTGGCCCGTGCGGGAAGTGAAGTCCATCATGTGCGACACGCCCCAGGATTACGTGTCCGGAGACCTCAACCTCATTAGCTTGACCGTCAATGTGCAATACCGGGTCGAGGACCCGTACAACTACCATTACCGGACGACGAATCCAGAAGAGATCATCTCGGACGTCGTCCAAGCCCATATTCGTTCCTTTGTATCCGCCCGGGACTTGGAGAAACTGCTCAACGTCCATCGCGTAACCCTCGAACAGTATATCAGTGAGTCGTTCCCGAGCGACGTCCACCCGGAGAACCCGGTCCTCAATACAGTCGATCTGGTCAAGATAAACCTATTGGCCATCACGCCTGTGGCGGAAACCATGAGCGCGTTCCGGGACGTATCGAGCGCCCAAGAAGACCGGGAGCGGATCATCGTCAATGCACAGCGTTTCTTAGTATCACTGACTCCCCAAGCGCACGGCAATGCCGCCTGGGAAGTGGAGCAAGCAGACGGCGAGGCCTATCGCAAAGTGACGACTTCAGAGGCGGAGGCCAAGGCGATTTCGCTGGTGTCCGAGGCCGTGCGGAGCGCGCCCGATGTTCTACAGAACATGCTGTGGCGAGAAAAGTTGGAGATTGCGTTGTCCGGCAATGCCAAGGTTATAGTGCCCAACAAGGAGAGCCTCAATAAGGTCGCGTTGTGGAAGAGGAACGGATCCACAGCGAGCAAAGGGGCCCATCACTAGGGGAAAAGGCAATGAAGTTGAAGGGAAAAACGATCGGCGTAACCATCGCCGTGATCATCGGCGCGATCATCTACGACAGCTTTTACATCATCAATGAGACCCAACAGGGCGTACTGACCCACTTCGGCAAAATCTCGCCGCCCGTGCGGCAGCCCGGATTTCACCTGAAGTGGCCCCGCCCTATCTCAAAAATCTACAAGGTTGATCGCCGCCTTCACACGCTGAGCAACATCCCCCATGAACTGATCACCGAAGATCAGAAAAGCATCCTCGTCGATGGGTACCTACTCTGGCGCACCGTGGACCCGATTCTCTTCGTCGAGGCGATCCGCACCGGTCAGAACGCGGTCGAGCGGTTGCAGGATCTCTACCTTTCGAGCAGCGGGATCATCATCAGCAACAAGTCCCTCGACGCCTTCATTGGTCTGGGCCTAGAACACGAGGACTTGAACGAGGCGTCGCGGGAGATTCTCGACAGAATCGCGCCGATTGCCAAGGAAAGCTACGGCATCGAGGTAATCGAGGCCGGGATCGTCGAATACACTCTGCCGGTGGAAAACCGGCCCAGCGTCATCCAGCGCATGATCGCCGAACGAGCGCGCATCGCCGCCCGCTATCGCAGCGAGGGAGAAGAGCGGGCCTTGCGCATTGAGGCCCTAGCCATCAACGAACACGAGAAGCTGATCGCCGACGCCCACGCCGAGGCGACGACCATTCTCGGCGAGGCCGAGGCCGAGGCGATGGCTATTCTCGGCAAGGCTTATAAGAAGGACCCGGAATTCTACAAGTTCATCCGCGCGCTCGATAGCTACGATCGGATCATCGACCAGAACACGACGCTCATGCTTCCGGCCGACAACGAGTTGTTCAAATACCTCGACAGCAAAGCAAGACCCAGATGAATCAAGAGCTAAGCTAATGAGTGAACAACAACCATTGCCGCCGAGTACGCGCGTCATTTACGCCGTATTCGACTTTTTGCAAGAGCACCACCGGCGAATCATCGCGGGAGTTGTGGCCGCTGTTGTCATCGGCTTCTTATCCAGCGGGTTATACATCGTCAAGAAAGAGGAACAAGGCGTGCGCACCCGGTTCGGCAAGGTGGTGCACGCGAGCATCGGCCCCGGAATACACTACTGTATCCCCATCATCGAAAAGACCTATCTCCACAAGGTCAAGCGGGTCGTCCGTCATCAGGTAGCCAGCAAGGAAGGCGATACGGTCAACTTCACCGTCTTGTCGGGCGACGTGAACCTGCTCGAAGTGGATGTCGCCCTCCAATACAAAATCGACAATCTGAAAAATTACCTGTTTGTCACGTCCGACCCCCTGGCGATGGTGACCGTGTACACCAGAGAGGAACTGGTCAACATCCTAGGGCAGAATTTCATCGACCTGATTCTCACCTCGAATCGCAATATCATTCAAAGCAAGCTGTTGGAGCGGATTATCGAGCGCCTAGCGGCCCGCGACATCGGTATCGAACTAGTCTCGCTGGACATTGTCGATGTGCGCCCAATTGAAGAAACAATCGCTGCGTTTCGCGACGTAAGCGATGCGTTCGCCGAGCGCGTGAAGGCCGTCAGCGACGCCAATCGCAAGCGGGAGCAGTTGATCGCGCGCAGCCGCGGACAGGCCGAGGCATTGGTGCTAAACGCACAGGCCAAGGCCAGAGAGCGCATCGTGCAGGCGCGAAGCAGCGCTGGCGCGTATTCGGCCTTGTTAGCCGAATACAAAAAACAGCCCGCGCACGTGGGCATCACGCGCTATTGGGACCGGATGCGCAAAATTTTCGCGGAAGCGAGCCTAGCGGCGGTCAATCCGAGTAAAGAGTCATCCATTGATATCAACATGATCGACGGCGTTGCAGGGTTCACCCCAGCGGACATGGCGCTAGGAACACCGCCTTCGGGTGGTGAGGCCGTTGGCGGGACGTTGATGTCGTCGACGACCATGGAAAACGTCCATACCATCGAAACGGTCGATGCGGACAACCTCCTGCTGGACGGTCGATTCCACAACACCCGTGCGGAACGCAGTCACATGAGCATCGCCAATCCGCGGTCGCTCATATTCGACACGCCGTCTATCTTCTCCCATCGCCACGTGAGCGGTAAACCGGTTGGGCTGCCGAAAGACGAGAAGCCGATGATCGAGAAGCTCGCCACCGAGGGTCAAGAAGATGGCGGGGCTAAAAAGAAGGAAGAGGATGGAGGCAAAGACCATTAGTATGCTGTTGGCGTCCTGCCTCGTCCTGCTGTTGACTGCGCTGCCTACAGCGGCGGCTACAGGCGTTAGCGATAGTACGATCGTGTTCGGTCAGAGTGCTTGCTTCTCCGGTCCGAGCAAAATTCTGGGCTTGCGTTATCGGGACGGCATTTTGTCTGCTTTCGAGGTACAGAATGATCGAGGCGGGGTCAACGGCAGGTTGCTGAAACTGGTTTCCTTCGATGACGCCTACGAGCCTGAACAGGCCGCCGCAAACGCGGAACGGTTCGTCGCCGATAACGAGGTACTGGCCGTGATCGGCGGCGTGGGAACGCCGACCGCCAAACGCATCGCGCCGGTGCTCAGGACGGCAAAAATCCCCTTTGTCGGCCCCTTTACGGGTGCCGCTTTTCTGCGCGATGCCAAGCGGTTTCCCAATGTAATCAACCTGAGGGCGGGCTATTTCGACGAAACGCAGACGCTGGTCGATCACATCCTCCGCGAGCGCGGCAAGAGCCGGTTCGGCATCATCTATCAGGATGACGCTTTCGGACGTTCCGTCCTGAAAAACTACAAGACCGTGCTCGATGAACACGGTATTCCCATCTTGGGGAAAACCGCCTTCTCGCGGAACACCCACGCCGTCCAAGCAACCCTCTTCGCCCTATCCAAGGCCGACCTAGACGCTATCTTGATCGTCGGCACCTATACCACCAACGCGGAGATCATCAACCTAGCCAATTCCCTAGGCCATGAATACATCATGGGCAACTTGTCCTTTGTCTTGTCCCGCGAGCTTAGGGAGCGGATCAGTGCGCCAAACGATAGAATTTTGGTGACCGAGGTGGTGCCTAACCCAGAAGACCAGACCAGTAAAGTCGTGCAGCAATTCCATCGAGCCGCCAAATCGCCGAAATCAAAGATAGATCACGAACACATAACCAATGAAGTATGTCTGGAAGGGTACATCTTGGGTCGCTTCGTCATCGCCGTGCTGGAGCGCATGGGCGATGAACTGACGCGGGAGAACTTCCTGCAACAGGCCCTGTCGTCCGGGCCGATAGCAATCGACGATTGGACGCTTGAATTCGCGCCCGGTACCAATACGGGTTCGACCTACATCCGGTTGACCGATCTCGGAGGAGAGTAGCCCTTGAAAAAGGTAGATGAATTTTCCGGCGAAGAAGTCGGCGAAGAGTGGCTACGCGAGCTCTACAAGGTTGTCGCTCTACGGCGCAGTACTATGTTCAGACTGATTACCGAATCGGCCCGCCTATTGCTGCTCGGCAATGCAGGCGGAGCGGCGTTGATTATCGGGTTTATGAGCACGTCTTCGGGCAACGAAGACGCGTCCTACCACTGGTTCGCCTTAGCGACGCTGCTCATGTTCGCGATCGGCACCCTGGCGTCCGCCCTAACGATGATTCTGGTAGCCCTAGTCTCGGTAAAAGAGGCCCACAGTGCCGAGGAGGCCTTAAAACAGTTCGTCGATGGAGAGATCGACCGCAACCAAGTGATGTTTACGGTCGGCGATATGACTTTTCGCATTGCCGACTTTGCCATGGCGTCCGGCGTGGTCAGCACCGGGGGGTTCATGCTCGGCGGCCTGAGCAGTCTCATCCTGATAACGCTATTCTTCTAAGCGAGAAGGTTCCTTGTCGAAGGCACCTTCTCGGCTTTCTTCTTCCGCTTCCATCTTTCGCAATCTAGGTCCGCCGGTCTGCGCCTATAGCTTCCGGTTATAGCCCTCATGGATTCACATTCCATACTGATCTTATTGGCGTACTCAGTCGGCATCTTTGTCGTTTCTTTTATGGGCGGGAAACTGGCGGCCTTGGGTACCATGACGCACACGCGCACCCAAGTCGTGATGAGTCTGGTAGCCGGCTTCATCCTCGGCATCGCCATGTTTCACCTACTACCCCACAGCCTCGATCGCATTTCCGGATCTGCGATTGTAGAAAAAGCCGTGGGATGGATGGTGTTCGGCATGGTGCTGATGATTTTCTTGCTGCGTATCTTTCACTTTCATCAGCACGACTTCAGCAGCGAGGCGAGCGATCTGTACGATGACCACGGTCACGACCACGGTGCCGTCCATTCGCGGAGTTTGTTCGGCGTTGCCATCGGCCTAGGGGTACACACCGTGACCGAAGGGATCGCACTGGGCACTAGCATGAAGATGGGGCCGCCGCATGAAAACGATGTCGCATTGGCGGGCCTAGGGGTATTCCTCGCCATTATGCTACACAAGCCGCTCGATGCGTACTCCATTATCGGCATGATGAAGTCCGCCGGTCACAGCCAGCGCACCCGGACATGGACCAATGTCGGCTTTGCCCTGCTGTGCCCGGTGGTGGCTATAGCGAGCTTCGGAGGTGTGGAATTGCTTGGATCGGAAGAAGGAGCGGTGGTCGGCTATGTGCTGTCTTTTGCCGCGGGCGCGTTTTTGTGCATTGCCTTGAGCGACCTGCTGCCGGAGATCCATTTTCACAGCCACGATCGCGGCAAGCTCATCGTCTCCCTCCTCGTGGGTATCGGCCTCGCCTACGTCCTGTATTACGTCGAATCCAGCACCATCCACGGACATGGCATGGAGACGCACGAAGGGCCCTAGCTATATCGCCACCTTCTGCCCCGTCTTCACCGACTCAATTTCCTGCAAACACAACAGCAGCGAGTTCCGCGCGCTCTGACCGCCTATCTCCTGCGACGCCTTGCCTTGCGCGATCACATTCACCGCTTCCTGCAACTCGCCGACGAAACCATCCTCACCCGGCAAATCTGGCGTGCAGACCTCGCCGTCCTTGGTCAACAGTTGCGGCGACTCTCCCCAAGACGAGTTGTACTTGAGCGTGGCTTCCTCAAAGTACACGTCGTACCCGTGCTCAAAAGGACAGCCCTGTTGCGCCAACCAGCCACCTTCGGCGCTGATGGCCATTGAGCCGTCGTACTGGTAGTGGGTATTGATGTACTCGACTGTCTTGCCCCGGCCAATGTACCCTTGCGAGCTGACCGCAGTGGGCATCCCGAACAAAAACTGCACGAAGTCCGCGTCGTGGATGTGCAGGTCGATTGCCGGGCCGCCGGTGCGCTCCAAATCTTCTGGTGCCCACCACGCCGGGCGCGAGATGATGCGCTTAAAGTGAGCGGCGAGCACGGGGCCGTGTTCCCCGTCGGCGACGAGCTGTTTGATCAGCCGGAATTCTGGGAAATACCGCAGCACATGAGCAACCATAAACTGCCGCTGGTGTTCCTCGGCCACCGCCACGATCCGATCGGCGGCGTCCAAAACTAATGCAATGGGCTTTTCCAATAGCACGTGCTTGCCCGCAGATAAAGCGCGGATGCTAGTCTCGACGTGCATGTTCGTCGGCAGGCATATATCCACCAAGTCGATCTCCCCATCGGCGAGCAACTCGTCCAACGTTTCATAACACCGTATGCCCGACAAGTCCTGCACCCCTCCGCTGTCGCCAAAATTGCCCTGAATATCGTTCCAATCCCCCGCACGCTTTTTGGGGTCGCGGGAGACGATGGCCGCGACTTGGCCCCCTTCGACTTGGGCCATAGCCTTGTAGTGGGTCATACCCATAAAACCGATGCCGACAATGCCGATATTGACCATTATTTCCTCCTTGTGTGGAACCGCTAGGATAGGCTTGGGGGCCGACTGCTGTCAAGCTAATTGCGGCCCAAGGCGCTTTTGCCGTATATCAGAGGAATCGGTGCCACCATCGTCATTACCCAACTCAGCGATAGCAGAAGTAGAGAAAGCCAAGGAGACGGACTATGGGTATCAGGCTCGACTTACCCAAAGAATTGGAACGTGAACTGACAACAGAAGCTACGCAAATGGGGGTATCTCTCGCGGAGTACGTCTTACGTCTTCTCTCCACTAGGTCGTCTGTTGAGGCTGCGCCAGCCACGGGTGCAGAATTGGTCGCCTATTGGCAACGCGAGGGGCTCCTTGGAACGCGATCTCATACCACCGATAGCCAAACACTCGCCCGTCAACTCCGTCATAAGGCGGAAAAACGAATGCGAGAATAGTCTTTGTATCTCCTCGATACCGACATACTTATTGACATTCAGCGCAAGCATGCTCCAGCACTGACTTGGTTTGCCGATCTGACCGAACTTCCCGCTGTACCTGGATTCGTGATTATGGAACTGATTCAGGACGCTCAAAATGCTGGGCAGGTTCGGCGGGCGTTGAAATTAGTCGCACCCTTGCCGGTGGTGTGGCCTACCGCTGCTGACTGCCAACGCGCCTTGACTGATTTTATGTCCTATCACCTCTCACATAATCTAGGCTTGTTGGATGCCTTAATTGCATCCTGTGCGATTGGTTCGTCAAGGACTCTGTGTACCTTCAACGTCAAGCATTATCGGATAGTGCCCGGTCTTGATGTAGCCCAGCCCTACGCCCGGTGAAGCACTTTTATGCGGATAAAAATGCGAATTCCGAGCACTTTTTTTAAGTAAAGAGGGAACTCATCCGCCCAACCTCCACTAATCGCTAAGGAACTCTTTTGGCAATCATCCACAGGCCGTTATACTATCTCGCGTGCCGGACGAGCTACCGGTATGTCTCTATAGCCAACGAGGAACCGTCCTATGCCCAATGAAACCTACGGTATTCTGCTGGTCAGCTTCAGCAAGCACAGCCACCAGCAGCACTTCATCCCCCTGTACCAAGCCCATCCCCGCCTGCGCATCATCGGCGTCGCCGACTACCCCGACATCGACCCAGACTTGCGCGCCTACAATCAGCAATGGGCTGGCCAACTCGGCGTGCCTTACTCAGAGGACCTCGACGCGTCCATCGACGACCCGGCCGTCGATATCGTCAGCGTCGGCTGCGAGATCGAACGGCGGTCCGCGCTCATCGTCCGCGCTGCCGAGGCCGGCAAGCACCTGTGGATCGACAAGTTTCCCGGGGCCACCCTCGCCGAGGCCGAGGCGTCCGCAGCCGCGGTCGAGCGCACCGGCATCCGCGCGATCATCCCCGGCTACGCCTACGGCACCCTCGCCCAGCACACCCGCCAAGTCCTCACCAGCGGCGACTTAGGCACCCTGCTCGGCGTCCACGTCGATGTGATGTTCGGCAAGGGCTGGCCGCGCCCGATAACCCAACGCCGCGACTTTGTCGCCCCCAACGGCCGGTGGAAATATCCTGACATCAAAAGAGAGTTGCTGACCGTAGGAGCGTACGCCGTCGGCCTAATCCAAGAATGCCTCGGCCCCATCCGCCACGTCGTCGGCCACGCTGGGGCCTTCTTCTTCCCCGAACACGGCACCCACGGCTGCGACGATTTTGGCACGCTGACCATGACCGATGCCGACGGCCGCGTAGCCACCTTGTGCGGCGGGCGCATTGGCACGGCCTCCCATCCCCAAGGCGGACCGTCGCGCGCGTACCTAATCGGCACCCGCCAGAGCGCCACCATCGACGCAAAAAGACCGGCGTTGGACGCCTATCTGCGCGATTATAGCACCGGCTACGACTATCAGCCCAATCCCCAAGACCCCATGCAGTGGCACGGAGGGCCACCCGTTCCAACCGCCGCCCTATCCGAGGACACAGCGGGCTTGGCAGCCGGGCTAGACGATTTGGTCGCCGCCATCGACGACGCCCGCCCGCCCCGCTATGGCGTGCGCCAAGCGCGGGATTTGATGGAAATTATCCTCGCTGGCTACCGCGCCGTCGAGTGCAACGCGGCCGTTGACCTGCCGCTGGAGCAACAGCTATAGCGTGAATGCTTCTAGTCATCCCGTAAATGCTATTCTGCGCCCATCTGCGTCCATCTGCGGATAATTTTATAACCGATTTAGGATAATTATATGACCATCGCCCTCAGCGCCCATCCCGCCCTTAGCCCCCTCGTCGGCCAACTCGCCGCCGCTCTGCCGATCAAAGGTTTGTACTATCCAGCGCGTCGGAACCCCGACACCGACCTGCCCTTTTTTAGCGACTTGCCCGCCATGCTCCAGGCAACCAGCCCTCGCGTCTGCGCCTTCCTCTCGCCTTATGCAGACCTCCACAACGACGTCCACACCTGCCTCCAAGCCGGCGTCGCCGTCCTCTGCGCCGGGCCAGTGCCCAAGGCCGACCAGCTCGTCGCTAGCGGCGGCATCCATCGCGGATCGCCCCTGTTTGCCAAGGCGCTCCAGCAGCGACGCGATCCTTCGTTTGCCGAGCCGGTTTATCTGCGCCTCGTGGCCGGCGTCCAAGAGCCGGGATTGCTACCGGCGTGGTGGGCCATCTGTGGTCAGCTAGCCCTCACCACCGACCTGCTCGGCGAGAGCCCTACCCAAGTGCATCTTTGCGCCAACCGCCACGGCCGCGCCTACCAAGTAGTGTTGACCGCCACGGCTCCCAGCGGCGCGGCGATTCAGCTAGTCGTCGCTCCCCAGTCGGCACTCGCCGAATTGACCTTGCTAGGCCGGGGCGGCGTAATCTCAGCCAGCGCCGCGCAGAGCGGAATTACCCTAGCCAACTCCAAGGGAACCCACGTCGTGCCGGACGCGGCAACTCCCCCGGCCGAACTAGCGTGGTTGCGCGATTTTTTGGAAAAAGAGAATGCTCCGAGCGAACACTCAGGCGACAGCGGCCAAGCCCTGCTCAGCGGCCTGCGGCGGGCGCTGAGGACGCGCCAGCCGGTTTTGGTCACTTGCTAAAAACCCAAGCTACACCGCCGACCGAATATCTGTCTGCACGAAATCATCGCCCTTGAACAGCAGAGGTAGCTGGCGCGTCGTAGCCAAAGCGTACGAAAAGGTATCGCCGAAATTCAGACTGGCCGAGTGGCGGCGTTTGCCGAAACCCTGATAGGCTTTAACGGCAGCCCATAGTTGCGTCTCGTCCAATGGCATCAGGCGGATAAAAGGTTTTTCTAGAAACTGAACGGCGGATTGGTAGAAGGCCTCGCCTTTCCCCATTGCGACAATCATGAGTTCAACGGCCGTGGCCGTAGATACCAAAATATTCCCATCACTCACCATTGCATGGTAAAATGACGGTCCCTCTGATTCATCCATTAGAATGGCCATTAGCGCGGAGGTATCGGCTACCATCATTTCGGCAAACCCTGATCGTCGTATAGTTCCTCTTGCCAGACCTTGGACGGTGGATTGTTTTCGTCGTATTCCTCGGGGTGTTCCTCACGCCAGCGGCGGCCGGCCGCGCTTAAAATTCTGTACTCCTCGGCGATCTCCTCCGGCGTCATCTTACGGCTCAGTGGAGGAACTTTTGCGTCCAATTCATCAAGAGCCATTTTCAGCACCCGCTCGTGAGCATCGGAATCCGTAAGAGCTAACCGTTCCGCCAATGCCTCGATTTGGGCCTCCATTTCCGCTTTCAGGGTCGTAGGCATAGAGTACCTTTTCTCCCAATTTTAAGAAGCGCGCTGGGCGCGCAACTCCGCCAACAAGCGCTCGGCTCGCTGCTTAGCTTGGTCAGCCGACGCCTCTTTTACATGCTCGTACCCGCGAATGCCGTCCGGCAACTCGGCGATTTCCACAGCTAGCCCATAGCTCTCTTCGGCCAGTGCCGGCAAGACTTCTTCGATCAACCCGCAGTACCAGCCAATCAGCTCGCGTTCCAAGCGCCGCCCTGCTGTGTGCCCGAAGAGGTCGAAGACCGTACCGCGCAACCCCTTTAGCCGGCTCAGCAGCACCAGCGCCGGACGCAGGCCCTTGCCAAAGCCGATCTTGCCTTTGAGCAAGCGCCGCATCGTAGGCGGATGCAGTTGCCGGACGATTTCCACCTCCCCGTCGAACAAGGCACGCATCCGCTCTTCGCTGCCGTTGCGTGTCGCCAACCGCGCGACCTCGTATTCGTCCTTGTACGCCATCAGCTTGTACAGACCCCACACCACAGCCCGCGTGAGTTGCAAACCGTGCGACAAGCCCCGATCAACTTCCCACACTTGGCGCACAAACCCCAAGTAGCGCTGGGCATACGCGACGTCCTGATACGCGCACAGCTCGGCCAACCGCACCCCCAATTCCTTCTGCCCCTCCGCATTCAAACCCTCCAACGCGGCCAAACCTTCGTCGAGCAGCACCCGCGCCGCCGCGTCATGCGTCAGCCGCTCCTTTACCTCGGCCAACGTTTGGGCCGCGGACACTTGCTGAGTCCCCAACGCCCGCTCCACCCGCGCTGGGTCGGCCACAGCCAAGCGCCCCCAGCGAAAAGCCTGCACATTGTTTTCCACGGCTTGCCCGTTTAGGACAATGGCCCGCTCGATGGAAGCCGCTTCTAGGGGCAACACCCCAGCCTGATACGCAGCCCCCAACAGAAGCATGTTGGCGAAAATCGTATCCGAGAACAGCCGCTCGGCCAGCCAGTAGGTATCGAGGTAGATGTTGTCCTTGCTCGTGCAGCGGTCAATCAGGGCGCGCAGTTGGGCCGCCTCGGGAAAGGGCTGCGTGCGCGGGTTGCGATTCATCTCCGCATTGGCGATCTCAGCGGTGCTGACGAAGGCGCGAGTATGCTGGGGTGCGGCGTATTTGAGATTGTCCGGCTCGGCCGCCCGCAGCAGGTCAAACCCCAAATACAGATCGACATCTCCGGGAAAGAGACGGTTGAATACGGGCTGTTCGGCAGCGCTTATCACAATCGGCGCTTCGACCGGCCCGCCCTTTTGCGCCAAGCCGGTGTTGTTCGACAAATACACGTATTTGCCCTCCATCATGGCCGCGTACGCAATGAGATGGGAAATCGTCACCACGCCCGTCCCGCCCCGCCCCATGGCGAAGATCGCGTACGGCCGGTCCAGCGGGCACTCCGGCGGCTCTGGCAACTCGTTCAAAGGCTCTGGGCGGCGGCGGCGCAAGCGGGTGCCCTTGGCCGGCTTGACCACGGCAAAGGACGGGCACTCGCCGTCAATGCACAGCCCATCTTGCGCGCACTGGGCCTGCCGCACCTGCGTCTTGTCGCCAAATTCGGTCGCCACGCTGTAGAGCGCGGCGCAGCCTTCTGACTCGGCATAACAGTCGCCGCAGCCCTCGCAAATGTCCTCGTCGATGAGCACGTATTCGTCGGGCGTCAAACCCTGGCGGCGACGGCGGCGGCCCTTCTCGGTGGCGCATTCCTTGTCGAGGATGAGCACAGTCGTCCCGGCAATTTTCTTAAACTGATCGAGGGCTTCGGCGTGGCGCTCCAAGCCGAAAACCTCGATCCGCTCCCCGTCCAAGTGGCGATAGCGCACGGGATCCTCGCTGACGACCCCCACCTTCACTACCCCCAATCCCAAAAGCTCCTGCACGACATCCGACACCGGCCGCTGTCCACCGGGCGTCTGCCCACCGGTAAGTGCGACCGCTCCGTTGAAAAGCAGCAGAAAGGTAATGTTCACCTCGCCTTGGACGCAGCTTTGGATCGCGCCTCGACCGCTGTGGAAATAGCTTCCGTCGCCCAAGTATTGGTAGATATGCTGGTTGCCGTTGAAGGGTGCCCAACCGCTGTAAATGGAGCCGCCAGCCCCCATCGTGGGGATGTAGAGGACGCCGGAATCGTAGGCTTCAATCGCCCGGATGGAGGAGCAGCCAATGGCCCCCCCAGGCTTTTCGTGCAAGTCGCGGAAGGTGTTGTACGGACAGCCGCCGCAGGACATGGGTGTGACGCTGGGTACGGTCGGATAGGTGCGGTCGAGCACGTGCTGCAGCTCGGCTAGGCGTTCGGGAGCTGCCCCCAGACGCGGCCCGAGCTTGAGCGCCAATTCCTCGGGGTCCACTTCGCCGTGCGCCGGAATCAGCGGCTGCCCGTCCTCGTCCCACTGGCCGTACACGGCCTCCACATCCATTCCCCACAGCGCGGCTTTAACGCCCTCTTCGACAAAAGGGCCCGGCTCCTCGACCACGTAGATGTGCCGCAGTCCACGGGCGAAGGTGCGCACAATTTCGTAGTCGAGCGGATAGCTCACCGCAAGGTGCAACACCGGCACGCGCAGCCCCAAGTAGGAGAGGGCCTGCCGCACATCCGCATAGCTTTTGCCTACAGCCACGATGCCGATCCCACCACCCGCATCCGCATCCACAATGCGGTTGAGGTCGTTGGCGCGGACATACGCTTCCACCAGCGGCCACTTTTCCTCCACCAGTTGCTGCTGCATGGGCAATGCGCCCGTAGCCATGACGATCTGGTTGAAGCGCTTGGCAAACGCGCGCTCGGGCAATGCGATATCTGGCCGCACACCGGCCAAATCAACCGTGCTCGCGCCATCGCACACCGGCGTCGCCAGCTTGAGCGCAGTTACCACGCCAGCGTGGCGCGACAAGGCGACCGCGTGCAGCCCCAAGCGAATGACATCTTCGATACTGGCCGGATAGAAAATCGGCACCATGCTGCTGCGCAACACCCAATCGCTGGCCCCGGGCGAGACCGAGCTTTTGGAGCGGTGATCTTCTCCCGACAGCAGGACCATGGCGCCGCGTGCGCCAGTGCCGCTGAGGTTGGCCAACCACACCTCGTCGGGAATCCACATCGTGCCGTGCGCCTTGCCATACCAAAAGGCATCTACGTCCCCACTCGCCGCAAACTGGCTGCCCAAGATGGCGGAGGCCGCAGTTTTCTCGTTGATGCCGAACTGGTGTACCGTGCGCCCTAACTCGTTGAGCACGTCGAGCTGGGCAACGAGTTTCAGGTCCAGTCCGCCCAGCGGCGACCCTTCATAGCCGGTGAAATAGGTCTGGTTGACGTGGCCGCTGGCTTGATCGCGCTCCTGTTTTTCGCGCACGAGGCGCACAATCGCCTCCATGCCCGTGAGAAAAACCCGGCCGTCGCGCTGTAGAAATTTGTCCTGGATGTCCAGTTTCATAAGAGGCTCTTGAGAGCTACTCCTTCCCGTAGCTCTTGTCCGTTATCCTATATTATATATAATAGATAACGCACCGCAGACGTACGCCACCCTTTAATCCACAACGTAGAGTTTAACACCATGGCCGAAACGATTGACGAACTCACCATCCAGTACGAGGAAGACGGCAAGGTCTTGCGCAAAGAAGTGGCCAAGGAAGTGCTCAGCAAAGGGGCTTGGGCGACGATTATGTACCTCTACCAAGACCTCGACCGCAAAACTGGCGAGTACGGCCCGCGCAAAATATCCATTCGCCGCTATCAGAAGCGCGACGGGACCTTTTCGCAGCGCAGCAAGTTCGAGGTGTCAAGCGCCGCGCAAGCGCGCGCCATCTGCAGCAAGATCCAAGACTGGTTTCCCCCAGAATAGGCGCGCCGCTTACCCTGCTGTGCTAGCGACTTTCACCGGCACGCGATGCCAACCTGTGCGACCATCGTACAAATCGGCTCCGGCATCAGTCCTCGGCTGCGTGTCCCCTGCGCTATCCGTTGCCCGCGCAACAATCTCGTACTCGCCCGACGCCGGCAATTCCCATTCGTAGGCCCACGTGACCCAAATGTTGGGCAAGCGCTGCGTGGTAATCTGCGCCTCGCCCCAAAATCGCCCGCCATTGGTGCTGACCTTGACCGATTCGATTGTGCGCTCGCCGGCCATGGCGATTCCGTGAATAATAAAAGGGCTGCCTTCGACCCCGCGAATGGTTTGCAGCACCCTTGAAACCCCGCCGTTGTCTGGATCTTTCACATCGTCCCACACCGAGAGGGGCGCGTCAATCCGCGAATTCACGGTCGCCACAGCATCGTCCGACCACTTGAAGGACTTGTTCTCGGGCTTGCTTTCCCAATAGCCGAGATAAACCTCGTCGATCAGCTCGATACGGGTAATCCATTTGGGCATCTTCTGGCCGTAGTGCCCGGGGTTTATCAAGCGCAGGGGAAACCCGTGCTTGGAGGGCAGCGGCTCGCCGTTCATTTCCCAAGCGAGAATCACCTCGTCGCGTAGCGCCCGCTCCAGTGGAATCGACGTGGTATAGCCATCGGAGCTGTCGCTGTAAAACTTGACTCGGATCGCCTCGCTCTTAATTCCGGCCATGTTCAGCACCTCGGACAGCGGCGTTCCACCCCATTCGGCATTGCCCACCAACGGCCCGCCGATCCAGTTGCCAATGCACTGCATGGTCAAGACCTGCCGCTGCATGGGCAGCGCGGTAATATCCGCGTACGTCAGCCCGGTCAGGGGCTGATCCACCAACCCATCCACCGCCAAACGCCAACTATCGGCCGAGATCTTCGGGTCGTAATTGGTCCCTTTGATCGATTGGAGATAGTGCCGTGCATTGGAAGTAATCGGCGGCAGTGGTAGCGCCCCTTCCTCGGGCATCTCCTCCAGATCCATAATGTCCATGTCCGGCCCGGTGGGCATGCTTTTAAAGCGCACCTCGTTGCCGTCGCAACCCCACGCGGGGAAGATCGCGGTGGCGATAACAGCCCCGCTCGACTTGAGAAACTGACGTCTAGTTGATCTGTTCATGACAACTCCTTCAGCGAATGAGGGCTAACCCTACGCCCAACGACGATCCGGCCCCGATGTTCTCGCCGGTGAAAACCATCTTCCACAACAAGTCAATCCACAGCGGGCCAGCCACCTGTACGGCCACATTGCCACCCACTTCGGCAAAATCCCCCTCCGAGACCTGCACTACTCCGACCAGCCCACCTTCCGAGTCCGCCGCGAGGGTGTACACACTGGCGACAAAGCCCTTGGCGAACAGCCACGGACGCGGCGTGGCCCCCAACTCGACAAAATAGGACACCTGATTGGAAAACGGACCGCCGCGCAGCTTGTACCCCACCTCACCACCCGCGTAGAGCGGCAGCGGATAGAGCGACAGCCCCGCCAACAGCCGCGCCCCCTGTTCGGAATAACCGGTGCCAAGGGCTGGGTCGTAATCTCGGTTGTACCCGCTGGGGAACGCGACATCGACCTGCGGCGACAGCACTAATCTGCCCTCGGTAAGTTGGTACTTCGCGCCGAGATGCACATCGCCCAGCCCCCAAGTGATGCGCTCGACAAAGCTATCCTCAGACACCAGCCGCCCCGCGCCGACCTGCCCAGTCAGCGTCAGCCGCTCGCGCAACCCGTACTCGCCGTATGCGAGGACCTGGCGGGCGCGGAACTGGTTGTCGTCCATGCCCATGGCAGCGCGTTGGCCCATGTCGTTGAAGACCTCAGCGGTCGAGTAGTGGATCCCCGAGAGCTTGGCGTAGTAGCCTCCTTGAGGCTGGCTCCAAGCCCCCGCCCAACTCTCGCCGGCCCAACACAAGGCCAACAGGCCCATTGCTAACCAACGCATTTTTTGACCCCTTTCCGCGGTGCAATCCGCTCGTAGAGTGCTAACAGTTTCTCGCCCTCGGCCTCCCAGTTAAAATGCGCTTCTGCGGCTCGCCGCGCCTGTATCCCCTTGGCCTGAGCTGTTACCGGGTCGTCGAGCAAGCACCCGATGGCCCTCGCATGGGCGACCGGGTCGCTCGGGTCCGCGAGCAGTCCCCAATCCGCGACCGCGAGAAATCTGCGTATGGAAGGTAAATCACTGGCTACTACGGGCAAGCCGCAGGCGAGGTACTCAAAGAGTTTGGTCGGCACGAAGGAGGCCAAATTCTTGGGCGAGACCTGCCCCGGAATCAAACCGATCTGGCACGCGGCGATCGCCGCCCCCAATTCGTCGTACGGCACGCGCTTTTCACTGTAGTGTATCTGCTCTTCCAGCCCCCACTCGCGCCGACGAGCCTCGAACCGTTCCCGCAGCTCCTGCGAGTGAAACGCCCCGACGCTCAAGAGGCGGACCTGCGGATGGGTCTTGGCCAGTTCGCGCATGATTTCGAGCAAGAACATCCCGCCCCGGTCTTCGGACAGCGAGCCAATATGGACCAAGGCGCAAGGCCCTAGCTCGCTGCAACCGGGGGAAAACCACTCCAAGCGCGGGTAGTTTTTCACTACCGCAAAAGGACGGCTGGCAAAGCGCTCTCCTTGCTCCTCGACCACCCCGACCACGGCCGTGATAAAAAAGCGAGTGAACGCGCGTTCCCCCCAATCGACCAATCGCGCAAGGGGCCGCCGCAGCCGCTCGGGTACCCACGGCCGCACCATGGCCACCAGTGGGAAGTGCTCGTGAACGTCGTAGATGACCCGGCGACCGCAGAGCTTGAGCACCGCACCCACCGGCAACAACTCGGGGTCGTGGAAGTGGAAGCAAGCGGCGTTCGCACCCAGCCCGACCCGCAGCAAGCGCCACAAGTTCAAAATCCGCTGGCTAGTCCCTCGCGCCACCGGCACGGTTTGCACGCGCACCCCGGCTCGCTCCCCATTCCACTCCTCCGGCCCTGGCCCTACCACCGTCACCGCGTATCCGGCCCGTGCCAAGGTCTGCGCTTGTTTGTAGAAAATCCGCGCATCAAACGGGCTGTGGACATTCGTCAGGTGGTACACCTCAGGCGCAGCCAAAAAGCACCTCCCGGCTTTGCGGGCCGCAATTAAACAGCAAATCCAACACCGACATCTCGGCGACAAAACCCGCGTGGCACTGGGGGTACACCGGGTGTTCAAATCCGGTAAAGCGGCATTCAATGTCGGCCGCAGCAAACGCCTCAGCGTCCAAATACGCCTTCGAGGCCCCTTCTCCCGACAAGTACACCTGACAGTCGCACGACTGGGTCATATCCACCAAGCGCAAGGTCCGCTCGTCCCGCAGGTCCATCTGCGAACTGAAGCGAACTTCGACCTCCAAGTCTAGGAGCTGTAACAAGTGGCGCAGCAGGGCCACGTTTAAGTCGAGCAACTGGGTCCACGCAGTCGCGTATAGGTCCTCTATGGCTGGGGAGTACTCGTCGAAAAAGGGCGCGTGGCCGTAGTGCCAGCGCAGGGCTTGGCAGTGCTTGCGTCGCCAATCGCCATCGGGCGGGATTTGCACATCGCATATCCGCTGCTGGCCTCGGCCCCGCGTCAGCACCGGCACGGTCAGCCATTGCCAGCCAGAAGCCGTGCGAATGCGGTTGCGGTTGGTTAGGCTGCCCCGACTGTATTGCACATCGTCGGCCAAGACCCACACGTCGGCTTGCCCCACCTTGTGAAACAAGCCAAGCCAAGGCAGAAAGTTGGGCTGGTGCGCCGCCAGCACCCGGCTCATCAGCGCACCCACCTGAGCACGTCAAACGCCTCGGCGTACTCCACCATAATCTGCCCTCCCCGAGTCCGCGCCCAACTCCATATAAAATCCTCTTGGGTGTACGGGCGATGTTGTTGCGACTGATAGCAGCGCAGCGCGGCGACCTTGGTCTCCACGTGCGCGCGGGTAAGCACGCAAAAATGTCGGTAGTCAAAACTCAAGTTGTTCCACGGCAACTCGTAGCCGAGCACGGTGACCGTCTTAAAGGCGCGCAGGCCCTCAATGTGAACGGTCTGGTGATCTTGGTGCAGGTCTTGGGCGCTGGGCAAGAACACGGTCGCTGGGTCAATTTCTCTTTTCATCTGCACCAACTCTTCGAGGATTTCTTGGCGCAGATGGGGCAGGTGGCGCACTTTGTACTTATATACCAGCAGGTTCGCCGCAGGGATCCCCAGCACCTTTGTGCCCTCCCGCACTTCCTTCTCCAGAATGTCGGGCGGAAAGGGCGGCGGCACCGACTCGGCTGCCGTGGAAAAGGCCGCGTAGTACACCTCGCGCCCCTCCTCCACCATGCGGCTGATCGTCCCTCCGCAGCCAAGCTCGCCGTCGTCCGTGTGCGGCGCGAGTACCAAGACTCGGTTATTTGCCGTCACGACAATCTCCTTCTGCCTCTGCCAATATCTCCGCCAAGCCGCAGCACACCCTTTCCACGGCCTCGTCGCTCAAGCCCGGAAACATCGGCAGGCTCACCACCTGCGCCAGCACTTCCTCGGCAACGGGAAAATCCCCAGGGCCATAGCCTAACTCCCGCTGGTAAAACGGCGTCAGGTGGCACGGCGGCCAGTACACGCTGCCCGCTTCAATCCCCCAGCGCTCGCGCAACTCGGCGACCACGCATTCGCGTCTTTTCCCGGCGGGCAAGCGCACGGGGAACTTGTAGTACGCGTGTAATTGGCCCACAAATTCCGGCAACAGCACCTCGCCACACCCCAAGCGCGTGAGCATGTCCCGGTAGCGGGTGGCGAGGCGGTTGCGTTCGGCGGTGTGTTCGGCCAGCCGCGCCAATTGCCGCAAGCCGAGCGCTGCGCTCAATTCGGGCAGGCGGTAGTTGTTGCCCAAGCGCTCCAACGAGCGACCCTTGGCGCTCACCCCGTGCGTGCGGAAGCTCCGCGCAAAATCGGCCAAATCGTGGTCATTGGTGCTCAACATGCCCCCCTCGCCCGTCGTCAGCGGCTTGGTCGGGAAAAAGGAAAAGGCCGCGGCATCGCCCAAACTTCCGGCCGGCTTACCATCGGCGCTAGCGCCGTGAGCGTGGGCCGCGTCTTCGAGCAGCAACAGCCCGCGTGCGTGGCAAAAAGAGCGAATGGCCTCGATGTCGGGCGCAATCAGTCCGGCGATGTGGACCACGACTACGGCCCGCGTCTTTTCCCCGACCTGCGCCTCGATCTGCGGTAGGCCGCTCGACAAGGTCTGCGGGTCAATGTCGCAGAGGACGGGCCGTCCTCCGGCTAACAGCGCGGCATTGGACGAGGCAATGAACGTATTCGTCGGCACCACCACCTCCCACCCTTCGACTCCCCAATAGCGCAAGGCCACCTCCAGCGGCGCAGTCCCCGAGCTCATACCCACGGTGTGTTCCGCGCCCACACACGCGGCAAAATCCTGCTCAAATCGCGCCAAGTAAGGCCCCATCGTCAGGCGTCCGCTGCGGAGGATAGCGGCAAAATCTTCGAGCAGTGCGGCCACATCCTCCTCGGGGATGCAGGGCCTTGTCTGGGGCACTTTAGTAGGCGGCACGGTCGCGCCCATCTTCCTGGCCTAGCGTACTTCCCACAAAACCACCGGCTTCTAGCACCAATACTTTCACTGCAAAAACTCCTCAATCCATTGAATGCACTACAACATACACAAATACACAAAGAGGCGCGTTTCCAGCAAGAGAGCGCGCCCTACGACCCCTTCTTACTTTGACAAACAGGACCTCGCGTTTAACTTTTGGAACATGAATACAACGACGAGAAATCCCACCCGCTCAGTTCAAATCGGCCGCACGACCATTGGCGGTGATCACCCCATTGCCGTGCAAAGCATGGCCGCTACCCGCACCCAAGACACAGAGGCCACCACCCGTCAACTGCGGCTCTTAGCCGAGGCCGGAGCGGACGTCATCCGCGTGGCTGTAGATAGCAAAAAAGACGTGGAAGCCCTCGCCCAAATCGTGCCGACCGTTGACGTACCGCTGTCCGTGGATTTGCAAGAAAACTACCGCTTGGTGCGCAGCGTGGCACCACACGTGGAGAAAATACGCTACAACCCCGGACACCTCTACCACCACGAAAAGGACAAGCCAGTCGCCGACAAGGTCGCCTTTATTGCGGACGAGGCCGCCAAGCACGACTGCGCCCTGCGCGTGGGGGTCAACTGCGGCTCGGTCGATCCGGCCCAAGCCGAGCGCTTTCCAGCCGACGACTCCATCTCGCCCATGATCGCCTCGGCTTTAGAGCACTGCGAACTGCTCGACGCGTTGGGCTTTACGCGCTACTGCGTCTCGCTCAAGGACTCCGATCCGGCCAAGGTCATTGCCGCCAACACCCGCTTTGCCCAAGAGCGACCCGACGTGCCGCTACACCTCGGCGTCACCGAGGCCGGGATGCCCCCCGAAGGCGTGATCAAGACCCGCATTGCCTTTGAACAGCTCATCAGCGCCGGCATTGGCGACACCATTCGCGTCTCGCTGACCTTGCCGTTTGACGACAAGGGCGAGGAGGTCAAAGTCGGGCGGCAGATTCTCGACGACATTTACTCGGGCCGCTTCCGCTCGGTCCCCAAGTTGCTCCCGGCCGGGCTGAACATCATCTCCTGCCCTTCCTGCTCGCGGGTGGAAAACGAAGCCTTCATCGACTTAGCCCACCAAGTGCGCGAGCTAACCGAGTACGCCCGCGATCACCAGATCACCATCGCCGTTATGGGCTGCCGGGTCAACGGCCCAGGCGAGACCGACGACGCCGACTTGGGGCTGTGGTGCGCCCCCAACTTCGTCAACCTCAAGCGCGGCCCCCAACTCATCGGCCAGTTCCCGTACGACGAGGTCCTCGATGTGCTTAAAGAGCAAGTCGATGAGCTGATTGCCGTTGGCTAGGGCCTTAGTAGGAAGTCTTTAGATAACCAATGCCGACAGTGTTGAGAGAAGGGCCGTATCGCTTCTTTTTCTATGCAAGTGATCACACAGAGCCTCAGCACGTCCATGTAGAACGTGACGACCGAGTCGCCAAATTCTGGCTGGACCCAGTGAGACTACAAAAGAGCGGTGGTCTAACGCGATCAGAGATACGCCAGATTGCAAGGATAATTGAGGAGAATCAAACTGTTCTTATGGAGGCATGGAATGGATATTTCGACAATTGACCTGAAGGTACCGGAAGCTGAGCGCGTGGAAGTTACTGACGATACCTTGATGGCGGATCTTTCCGACGGACGGACCATCTCCGTTCCATTAGCTTGGTATCCCAGGCTAGTGCATGCGACACCCACAGAAAGACGCAACTGGCGTCTTATTGGTGTAGGTCAAGGAATCCACTGGCCCGACCTAGACGAGGATATCAGTGTGGAGGGCTTGCTAGCGGGTAGTCCTTCCGGTGAAAGCCAAGAGTCCTTGAAGCGGTGGTTAGAAGCTCGAAAATAAGGTACTCGCGACCGTCCCTTAAACCTCAAACACAATTACACCCACAGATTAGGTATCCCATGCAAAACCCTATCAAAGAACAACTTGCCGCCGGGCAGCCCTCCATCGGCTCCTGGCTCAACCTAACCTCGCCGCTGGCAGCCGAAGTCATGGCTGCGGCCGGCTTCAAATGGCTGGTAGTAGATGCCGAGCACTCGGCCTTTGACCTCGGCCACATCGCCCATACCTTCCGCGCCATCGAGGCGCGGGGTGCCCTGCCCTTGGCCCGCGCCTGGGACCACGATCCGACCACGGCCGCTCGCCTGCTCGACGCCGGAGCCTGGGGCTTGGTCTTCCCGCACGTCAGCACCCCAGAGCAGGCCGAAAAACTGGCCCAAGCCGTGCGCTATCCACCGCGCGGCAACCGCTCGGTAGGCACGGGCCGCTGCGTCACGTTGGCCCCAGACTATCGCCAGCGCTTTGACGACGCCGTCCTCTGCATCCCGCAGATCGAGGACATGGAAGGCATTAACAATGCCGAGGCCATCGCCCGCGTCGAAGGCATCGATATCGGCTTCCTCGGGCCGGGCGACTTGGCCATGTCGATGGGCGTCGCCGCTGGCCACCCCGACCACGAGGCAGCCTTACAGGCTTTTCGCGCTGGCTGCGTCAAAGCTGGCAAACCCAGCGGCATCCCGGTCAAGGACTCCGCCGAAGTCAAAAGGCGCGTCGCCGAGGGCTTCCAGTTCATTGACTTCAGCAACGACATGCGGTTTTTGGAAGCCACGGCGCAAGCCGCCTACCGCGAAGCAACGGCTGGATGAACATCCTCAACTTCGGCTCGCTCAACATCGACCTCGTATATCAAGTCGAGCACATCGCCCGCCCGGGCGAGACCATTGCCAGTTCAGCGCACCAAGTCTTTGCCGGCGGCAAGGGCGCGAATCAATCAGCCGCTCTTGCCCGCGCTGGCGTGCGCGTCTTTCACGCTGGTCAAGTCGGGCCGGACGGGCAATGGCTAGTCGATAAATTAGCTGGGCTGGGCGTGGATGTGCAGCACATCCGCGTCGGCGACGTACCTACCGGCCACGCCATTATCCAAGTTGACCGCGGTGGCCAAAACAGCATCGTCCTCTTTGCCGGGGCCAATGCCCAAATAGATAAGCGAGCAATAGACACCGCACTATCCCATTTCAACCAAGGGGATATCCTCCTCTTGCAGAATGAGATAAACAACGTTGCTTACATCATCACCGCAGCCGTCGAGCGGGGTCTGACGATATGCTTAAACCCCGCGCCCTTTGGCCCAGAGGTCCGCGCGTATCCCCTCGAATTGGTCGATTTGCTCATCGTCAATGAAACCGAGGCTACCGGCCTTGCGGGCGCATCCGAGCTTGCCGATCTGGCTGCGCTCTGCCCCCACGCCCAAATCGCACTCACATTCGGAGCCGCTGGTGCTCAGTATTACTCTCCGACGGAAGAATTCCACCTCCCCGCGCCACAGGTCGAAGCGGTAGATACTACAGGTGCGGGAGACACTTTCATCGGCTATTTTCTTCAGGGCCTGACCGCCGATATGACCGCACGAGACGCCATGGCCCGCGCGATACAGGCCGCGACCCTGTGCGTCACTCGACCGGGAGCCATGGATTCAATTCCAGCCACAGATGAAGTATATTAAATCATTGTAGTAGAAAGGAATACGTATGCCGAACATTATGCTCACTGCCCAGTTCCAAAACGCCGAATTCGCCTCCAGCGAGCGCGAACAGGGCCTCGAAAAGCTCCGTTCCCTCGGCACCATCATCCCGGAACCAGCCATCCTCACCGCCGAACACGCCCCGGATCTGATCGCCTCTATCGCCAGTTCATCGGTCTATACGGACGAATTTTACGCCGCGGCCGAGGATTTGCGGATCGTCGCCCGTTGGGGCGTCGGCTTTGACAAGGTCAATATCCCAGGGGCTACGCGCTACGGTGTGATCATCACCGTGACGCCGGTTCACATGGACGCGGTCGCCGAATACGCCATTGCCCAGTGGATGGCTACCCTCAAGCGGGTCTATACCCTCAATTACCTCTCCCACCGAGGCGACTTCTCCATCATCCGCACCTATGAGGCCCAATACACCACCCTCGGCCTATACGGCTGCGGCCGCATCGGCCAAGAGGTAGCCCAGCGCGCCGTGCCGCTCCTAGGAGAGGGCGGTCGCCTGCTCGTGTACGACACCCGCCCCGACATCGCCGACATCGCCGCCCAATACGGGGCCGAAGTCGCCGACTCGCCCGAAACGCTCTTTCGCGAGTGCGACACCGTCTCGCTCCACATCTCGGGCGACGATACCATCGTCCACTACGACCTGCTCAGCCTGATGCAGCCCCACACCTCGCTGATCAATCCCTCGCGCGGCAATCTCGTCAACGACGAGGACGTCCACCGCGCCATTGAGGAGGGCAAACTCTATTACTACGTGGTTGACGATCCAGTCAACGACACCCGCGCCATCCACAAGGATCACCCGCGCATCATCTGCACCAACCACAACGCCGGCATTACCGTCGAATCCACCATGCGCCTCGACGCCAAAGGCATCGAGCAAGTCTCAGCCGCCATCGCCGGCCGCCAGCCCGAATACATCCTCAATCCAGAGGTCCTCGACCACCCACGGGTCAAAGCGTGGCTCAAGGAGTAAGGACGTGAAAATAACCCGCTTCGACGTCACGCCGCTTAACAATCGCGGCCTCCTACTCCAAGTCGAAACCGACGCCGGCCTCACCGGTATAGGCTCCCCCATGAACTACGAACACGGTCGCACGGTGGAGCGAGCCATCCTCGACATGGGCGATTACCTGATCGGCCGCGATCCCCTGCAAATCGAAGACCACTGGCAGACCCTCTACCGCTCCAGCTATTCCCGCCAGATGCCGATTCTCTTAGCGGCCCTCAGCGGCATAGAAATGGCCTGTCTGGATCTTTTAGGTAAAACTGCTAACTTACCTGTGTGGAAGCTATTAGGCGGATCAGTACGCGAGAGAATTCGGGTCTATGGAGCAGCCGGGGGTCCCACCCCAGAGCAAGCCGCCCAAGCCGCCCGCCAGCGCGTCGAACAAGGCTTTACAGCGCTCAAAACCACCCCCTTCCCCGACCCTGTGCGCCCCATCGAGACCCCAGCGGGAATCGAGCGAAGCGTGTCCCTCGTTGCGGCCATGCGCGAAGCCGTCGGCCCGGCCATCGACATTGCCATCGACTTCCACCGCGCCACCAGCCCAGCGTTGGCCAAGGTGCTCCTGCGCGAACTCGAACCACTCAAGCCGCTCTTCGTGGAGGAGCCGACCCGTTCCACCGACAATATCGGCCCCCTGCTCGAACTGACGCGCTCGACTTCCATCCCCATCGCCACCGGCGAGCGCTGCGCCACCCGCTGGGGCTTCCGCGAATTGTGCGAGCGCAAGGCCGCGGCCATCGTCCAACCCGATATCCGCCACTGCGGTGGCATCCTCGAAATGAAGAAGATCGCCGCCTTAGCCGAAGTCCACGAGATCGCCGTCGCGCCCCACAACGCCGCCGACCCCCTCGGCATCGTCGCCTCCGTACACGCGATGGCCGGCACGCCTAATTTCCTCATCATGGAATACGGCGGTGGTGGTGGTGAAGGGTTTTTCACCAACCCGTTGCAAATGCAGGATGGATTTGTGGAATTGCCCCGAGGGCCGGGGCTAGGCGTAG
The DNA here is from genome assembly GCA_965208845.1 of Candidatus Latescibacterota bacterium. Taxonomy (GTDB): domain Bacteria; phylum Latescibacterota; class UBA2968; order UBA8231; family UBA8231. The sequence continues at coordinate 5,167,520 of OZ242361.1, forward strand.
AGATTGACCCAGATGGTCTGGAAGCGGCTACCCACCCAGGCCCCTGGCGTCAGCGGACGATGCGCCGCCACCCAGAGGACGGCTCCTTCGCGGATTTTTAGCTGCTAAAAAAACTTCCAATAGCCCGCTGAATTTTGACACTCAGCCTTGGCCGCTTATACTCTGTACCACACAAACTATGGAGGTCAAAATGGAGTCTTCACCTGCTGATACCCGCACCCCTATAGGCGCTCAGGTGGGGTTGGGGTGGCTCAATCTAGCCGGTCTCTTGGCTATTCTTGCATTTTTGTGGAATCTGAGCTCGGATATTGCGGAACTTGGCGAGCGAGTGGCCCGTATTGAGGGTCTGATCGAGGGTTCGCGGGGTGCGTTAGTAGCTAAGGCTAAGCCGGAGTAGGGTGCCTACCCTCTGCAAGCATATCCTCATACTGCGGACGATGGATGATGGACGCCCCAAAAACTACAGACGTCTTGTCTATTCTTCACAGGCGCTATGTTGAGGGTGATCCAGAAATGGAAATTCTGATACAAGAAGAACGGATACGCGCCGAAGTCGCTGCTGAACTTTATCAACTCAGAACCCAACTTGGCCTATCCCAACGGGCATTGGCAAAAAAGAGCGGTACGTCAGCATCTGTGATATGTAAAATTGAAAACGCAGACTACGAAGGGGACTCACCTGCCATACTTCGGCAAATGTGCCGCCGCCTTGAACAAACGAGTTCAGGGTTCTTTTGAATCCCTACAAAAAACAGCTAGTTGAATTCGCTGCCGGCCCAACCCGAACCCAAGCAGCACGTATTCCAGTTCAAAAACCCGCTCGGCAGTCAGTGGCGTCAGACCACGTAACTGGGACACTGCACCCGCTTGTCGGTGAACCCTTCCCACCCACGTCGGCGAGTTCGCGGCCAGCTATTCTTCCCCATTGTCGTCATAGTAATGGTAGCGGGCCTGTAGGAAATCTATACGTCCTTCGCTTACCATATACACTAGGCGATGTTGCTCCGTAAGACGCCGCGACCAAGTTCTCGACGGTAAGTATTTGAGGGGTTCGGGTTTGCCGATACCTGAGAATGGGTCGCGGAGCACGGCCTGTATCAGATCAAAGGCGCGCAGAGTTATTTTGCGATTAGTATGTACCCAATAACGCAGATCTTCAACGAACTCAGGATGGAATACCCCTATCCACTCGCGAGTGGCGGGAGCATCCTTTCTTTTACTTTTCTTTTTCGACAAGACCGAGTTCTTTGCGGAGCTCTTCTACGGAAGAAGGCGACAGCACCCGGCTCTGTGCGCGGTTAATAGCCGCGAGAAGGCGTTGGGCGTTTTTGGGCGATCTGAGGAGATGAGCGGTCTCGAGGAGGCTAGCTAATTCGTCGGCTGAAACCAGCGCGACATCTTCAGCATTGCGCCGCCGTATAATCACCGGCTCGCGCGTGGAGGCGACTTCGTCGCATAGCGCAGCGAGTTCGGCTCGGGCTTGGGTATAAGTTGTAACGGTGGTCACTTGATTCTCCGTGATATGTACAGCCTTAACGTACATATTGTAAAAATTTTGTCAAAGCGTTTCATGTACTTGGAATATCGCGTTCAGGATCGGCCACAGCTAAAATGGCATGTATTCCAGCCCCAAGACCCGCTCGACAAACCAGCCCAACCCAAAAAGCCCAATGAAGGCCGACACCACCAAGACGACCGTCCGCTGATAAGACTGCCGACTGAGCCAAGCGATCAAAGGAAAGACGAGCGCGACAATGGCCACTTGGCCGATTTCCACGCCGGCGTTGAACGCAAACAGCGAGGCGACCAGCCCGCGCGTGGGCAACCCCAACTCGCGCAGCACATTGGCGAAGCCAAACCCGTGTACCAGCCCAAAGGCAAAGGTGATCATCCAGCGGTAATCCGTGCGCTTGAGCCAGAAGTTTTCCACTGCCACGTACACGATGCTCAAGGCAATGCCAGCCTCGATCCACTGGCTCGGCAGGCGGACGACTTCAAGGGCCGCTAAGCAGAGGGTAATGCTATGGGCAACGGTAAAGGCCGTAACGACCTTCACCAAACTGAGCAACCGTCCCCCCACCACGATCAGCGCCAGCAGAAACATGACGTGGTCGTAGCCGAGGAAAATGTGCTCCACCCCGAGCACCGTGAATTCGTATAGATGGTCCCACAGCGATTTCTCGCCGGCAAAGGTCTGCTGCGGCGACGACGCCGAAAACACGGCTTGGACCAGCGGCTGACCGGGTAACATGACTTTGGCCAAGTTTTTGTGCGCGTCCCCAAAGCGCTCCGGCCAACCGACCCACACCTCCAACTCGTTGACGGGTTCCTCCAACTCGGCGCTGAAGTACACGTTGGCAAACATATTGCCCTTGTTGTCCGGGGTGATGTCTCCCCTGTCGCGCACGAGGGTGAGCGGCTCGCCGTTGGCCCGCAGGCGCATCTGCTCTTCGACAAAGGCGAATACGTCGTCGAGGCCGGCCTCTATCTCTTCGTAGAACAGCAGACTGTCCCCGTTTTCATCGATGCCGATTTTCAGGAGATCAAAATCGTCTAGGCGCACGCGCACTTTGAGCGCAGTCTCTTCCGCGATCAAATTCGTGTAGCTGGTGTTGAGCTTGTGAGCGTGAACTGAACTGGGAGTGGCAAAAAACAGCAGGACGAATGCGAATGTGAGCAAAAAGCTAAGGCGTGTCTTCATTTTCCTTCTTCAGCAAAGAGCGGATATAAGCGGCAATCTGCGCGCGTTCCTCCGCCGAGAGATGTGCATAGCCCGGCATGGAAGTACCGGGCATTCCCTTCTGAATCGTGCGGGCGATGGCTGCTTTGCTATGGCCGTTTTTGTACGCGGCGGGATCGCGGAAATCGCGGGGGGGCGGCTGGAGCGTCGCCGCGATCTGACCATCGCCGCGACCATCCGGGCCGTGGCACACCGCGCACCCATTGCGAGTAAAAAGGGCCTTGCCTTGTGCCACCGCGCCTTTGGCATCGTCGCTTTCGCCAGCGCAGCCGGCCGCCAACGCCGCCAACGCCCAGCGCAATATCGCGGTCTTAACAGCGGCTTTGCAGTTCAAAACTGAAGGTCGTCCCCGCCCCTAACTTGCTCTGCACGCTTACTTCCTCACCGTGAACCTCGGCGATGTGGCGCACGATGGACAAGCCCAAGCCCGTGCCGCCGAGGTCGCGCGAGCGTCCCTTGTCAACCCGATAGAAGCGCTCGAAAATCCGGCCCAAGTCCTCGGAAGGAATGCCAATACCCGTATCTTCGACGTAAATCGTCAGGCGGTCGGTGCCCTCTACGGGCCGCGTGCCAATGCGGACTTTCCCACTGGCGGGTGTGTATTTGACGGCGTTGTCGAGCAAATTGATAAGGGCGTGTTCGATCAATTTGGGGTCGCAGATCACCTTGACAGACGGCGGAATGTCGCAGTCAATGGCTATTTGCTTTTGCGCGGCCGCTTGGCTGACCGAGCCAACAGACGTATCGGCCAAGGGCTTTAGCTCGCAAGGGACCAGTTCGACTTCCAACTGATCCGACTCCAGCCGCGATAGATCGAGCAAGTCTCCGAGCAAATGGGTCAGGCGGTCGGCGTGATTCTCGATGATGCCAGTGAAGCGGCGAGCCGTCTCCCGGTCGTCGAGCGCGCCGTCAGATAAAATTTCGGCATAGCCCTTAATGGCTGTCAACGGCGTGCGCAATTCGTGGGACACGTTGGCGACAAAGTCGCGGCGCATCCGCTCTAGTTCGCGCAAGCGCGTAATATCGTAAAGGACTGCCACTGCGCCGATGCACTCGTTTCCTTCGAGGATGGGCGCGACCTGCAGGTCCAAGTGACGCTCCGGGACACCGGTCAGCTCCACTTCCATTGCTCGGCCTCGACCTTCGGCCAAACATCCCGACAGCGCGTCTTGGATAGCTGAGTAGCGCACGACCTCGGCGGTCAACAGCCCCTCTATCGGTGGGTCTAAGTCAAACAGGCTGGCCAGTGCCTTATTGGCCAGCACCACCCGGCCATCGCGATCAATGACCAAGATCGCCTCGGTAATGCTTTCGAGGATGACTTCCAGACGGTTCTTTTCGCTCTCAAGCTGACCGACGCGCTGTTGAACGCGCTCGGCGAGTTCCTCTAGCGGGCGTACCAACTCGGGATGGAATGCCTCCAACCAAGCCGGGTCGTCGGGGGCCGCTTCGTCGAGTTGGCGCAACCGCTCCCCCTGCTGACGAGCCGTGCGGCCCCAGAACCAAATTTGGCCGCCAGTCCAAAGCGCGGCCAACATGAGCGCGATTGCGATGTATCCACTCCACCAGACCAACACGACTAAAAGCGCGTTGCTCAGGAGCAAGATCCATCCGGGGTACACCCTATCGACCCTCTCTGCGAAAGCGATAGCCCATACCGCGCACGGTTTCGACCATCTCGGCGGCCGTCCCGAGCTTTTCGCGCAGGCGGCGGATGTGCGTGTCAACCGTGCGGGAATAGCCAATGTACTCGTAGCCCCACACCACCTTGAGCAATTCCTCACGCGACTGCACCCGTCCGCGCCGCTGCGCGAGAGTCGTTAAGAGCTTGAACTCGGTCGCCGTCAGCTCGATGGGATCGCTGTCGAGTTGCACCTGACATCCCACCGGATCAATGGCTAAAGGGCCAGCCACGATCTGCACGGCTGCCGCTTCGTCGCTCCCTTGGACGCGGCGCAAGATGGCGCGGATGCGCAAGACGAGCTCGCGCGGAGAAAAGGGCTTGACCAAGTAATCGTCCGCACCCAGTTCCAAGCCGACGATGCGATCGACCTCTTCGGCCCGCGCCGTCAGCATCAAGACCGGTATGTCCTTGGTGCGGGGACTTTGCTTGAGGAGGCGGCAGACCTCCAAGCCGCTGATCCCCGGCAGCATCAAATCCAAGATCACTAGGCCGACCATATCTTGCTCAATCGCGCTCAGAGCCTGCTCTCCGTCCTCGGCTGATACAACCGAAAACCCGGATTGTTCTAAATGGTACGAGACCAAGGCGAGAATGTCGGGCTCGTCCTCGACGACTAGGATTTTGTCGTTCATGAGTCTTTCTCCTCCCACCATTCTTCTTTTTGATGCCGCACGATGCGCCCCTCGACGAGGAATGCCACATTCTCGGCGATGTTGGAGGCGTGATCGCCGATCCTTTCTAGATGCCGCGACACCAAGATCAGGTAGATACCGCGGTCGATGGTGTCCGGCCCAATTGACGGCGCGTGCATGTACGTGAGCAGCTCGCGAAAAATCTGGTCGCGCAACAGGTCGAGTTCCTCGTCGCGCTGGCCAACGTCGCGCGCCAGGTCCACATCGCGGCGCACGAACGCATCGAGGGCGTCCTTGACCATACTTTGCGCCAATTCGGACATGCGCGGGATGTCGATCAGCGGCTTGAGCAGCGGCAGCTTGTTGAGCACCTCGGCGCGTTGGACGATGTTGACGGCTTCGTCGTTGATCCGCTCTAGGTCTTCGTTGATTTTTAAGATGCAGGCCAACAGCCGCAGGTCGCTGGCCATCGGCCCTTGGGTCGCAAACACCTTCAGGCAGGTCTCTTCAACCCCTATTTCCCAATCGTCGATCTTCTGCCCCCCCTCAAGCACTACTTGCACCAGTTCGTCGTCGCGGTCCACGAGGGCGCGCACGGCCTGCTCAATGGACTCCTCAACGGCTCCGCCCATTTTTAATAAGTCCTGTTTGAGCTCGTCTAATTGCTGGTCGAATCTTCGTTCCATGGCACCTTCCTCCCTCAGCCGAAGCGGCCGGTTACGTAGTCTTCGGTCTGTTTGTTGCGGGGGTTAGTAAACATGTCTTCGGTCTGGCTGAACTCGATCAAGGAGCCCAGATAGTAGAAGGCCGTATAGGTCGAAATCCGCGCCGCCTGTTGCAGATTGTGCGTGACGACGATGATGGTGTAATCGGCCTTCAGTTCGGTGATCGTCTCCTCGACCCGCGCAGTGGCAATCGGGTCCAGCGCCGAGCAAGGCTCGTCCATCAGCACGACCTCCGGTTCGACGGCGAGGGTGCGGGCAATGCACAGCCGCTGCTGCTGGCCGCCGGACAGGCTCAGCGCGTTGTCCTTGAGCCGGTCCTTGACCTCATCCCACAGCGCCGCGGCTTTTAGGCTCTTCTCCACAGCCTCGTCGAGCACCCGGCGGCGATTTTCCCCGGCGACGCGCAGGCCGTAGGCCACGTTCTCGTAGATGGACTTGGGAAAGGGATTGGACTTTTGAAACACCATGCCCACCCGCCGCCGCAAGTCGATCACATCGCAATCGGGCGCGTAAATGTCGCGACCACTGACCCGCACGGACCCTTCAATGCGTGCGGATTCGATCAGGTCGTTGAGGCGATTAAAGCAGCGCAAGAGCGTCGATTTGCCGCAGCCCGAAGGCCCGATAAACGCGGTCACCTCGCGCTCGGGAATGCTCAAGTCGATGTCGTGCAGGGCCTGAGTCTCGCCGTAGAACATGTTCAGATTTTCTACCTCGACGATGGGATTTGCACAGTCCGAGGCTAAGGGCTGGCTCATGGCATCTCCTAAAAGGCCGCGGTGGCGTATTTCTTGCGCAATTTGTTGCGGACGACAATCGCCGTCAAGTTCAGGAGCAGTACAATGGTCAACAGCATCAGAGCTGTGGTGTACACCATGGGCCGGGCCGCCTCCACATTGGGCGACTGGAAGCCCACGTCGTAGATGTGGAAGCCCAAGTGCATAAACTTGCGCTCCAAGTGAAAAAATGGCGCGAACGCATCGAGCGGTAAATCCGGCGCTAGCTTGACGACGCCAGTGATCATCAGCGGCGCGACCTCGCCAGCCCCGCGCGCCGTGGCCAAGATGACGCCGGTGAGAATGCCCGGCAGGGCACTGGGCAGTACCACGCTCCAAATCATCTGAAATTTGGTCGCCCCCAAAGCTAGGGCACCTTCGCGCATCTCGCGGGGCACGGCCGCCAAGCTCTCCTCCGTGGCAACGATGACCACTGGCACCGTCAGCAGGGCAAGGGTCAGCGAGGCCCAGAGAATGCCGCCGGTGCCATAGGTGGGCGTCGGCAGAGCATCCGCGTAAAAGAGCTGGTCAATGCTGCCGCCGATGCCGTACACGAAGAAGCCCAAGCCAAACATACCAAAGACAATGGAAGGCACGCCGGCCAAGTTGTTGACCGCAATCCGCACGAGGCGCACCAAAAAACCCTGCCGGGCGTACTCGCGCAGGTAGAGCGCCGCGAGGACCCCAAAGGGCACGGCCGCCAAGCTCATCAGCATCACCATCATCACCGTGCCAAACAGCGCGGGGAATATGCCGCCCTCGGTGTTGGATTCGCGCGGCTCGCCCGCCACAAACTCCCAGCCCTTGGACAGATAGGTCTGTACCTTGGCCCCGACGCCCATCGAATTGGGGCGATAGGCGCGGACGATGGCCGCCACCCCGACGCGGCGCGTCTCACCCCCGGCCAGCGCGACTTCCACCCCCCAGCGCTCTTGCTGCGCCCGCAGCTCATCCAAGCGCCCCGACAGGGCCTCGTGCTCGTCCCACAGGGCCTGGCGACGCACCTCGTTTGCAGCGAGTTGTGCGTCGTTTTGCTCGCGCTGCAAGCGCCGCTCTTCTAGGCGCAAGTCATCTATTGCGCGGTTGAGCTTGCCCAGTTCGCCGCGTTCCAAGGCGTGGATGCGCTCGCCTAGTTCGCCGACCTGGTCCATCAACTCCTGTAAGACCTCCCAGCTCCCCTCTCCTTTTGCCAGCAACCGCTCCTCCTCGTATAAGGCCGCGATAAAGCCGTGCGTATCTCCCCACTCGACCCGCTCGAAAACCACGGCCTCGGCCGGTCTTTCGCGCTCGGCAATCGCGTCTTCATCCACCCAGCGAAAATCTTGACCATACACATCGCGGTTGCCGACCTTTAGCTGCACCCGATAGCGCCCTGCGGCCCCGGGAATGGGCTGGCGATCCACCAGTTTGCCCATGATCGGCGGACCGTCTTTGAGGCGCAACAGGGTCAAATCCTGCGGCCAGAACACGCCCGCGCCGTTATAGAGAATGATCCCCACCAAGCCGGCGATCATCGCCAAGCACAGGGCCAACGCTCCACCCGTAAGCCAGATAAAAGGGTCGCCCCGCTGCCAGAATTTCATCACAGCCGATTTATTGCTCTCCATTTGGTAACGCCTTATCGAATCAGAGCCATTTTGCCCACTAGGCCTTGCTTGGTCGTTTGCACTCGATACAGGTACACACCCGAGGTGACCGGATGCCCTTGCTGGTCGTAGCCGTCCCAGTGGAAGGTATGATAGCCTGCGGCAAGAGGATGCCCTTCCAAGAGGGTATATACGACTTGCCCGGTTATGTTGTAAATGGTCATCCAGACGGGACTGCTGGCCGGTAACTGGACATGCAGGCTCGTGGTTGGATTGAACGGGTTGGGTGCAACGTGGACGACTAGGGCCGCGTCGGGCAGGACGGTGCGCTTGGCGGCAGCGGCTTCATCCTGGACGTCCTCGGTGGGTGCTTCTTCGTCTTGTGCTTCTTCGTCCTCTTCTTCGTCTTGTGCTTCTTCGTCCTCTTCGTCCTCGGCTTGGGTTTCCTCGTCGGGTGCTTCTTCGTCCGGCTCGTCCTCAGCGGATGCTTCCTCATCTTGCGTTGCTTGGTCTTGGTCTTCGTCGGCCTGCGCCCGCACCGTACCCGTAGTATCCGCGCTCGGGCCGGCTCCCACCTTGTTGACCGCCCGCACCTGGAACGCATACGACGCCCCGCTTTGTAAGCCGGACACCGTGTAGCTGGTTACGACGCCCACACTCGTCCAGCCAGACCAACTACTCGTGCCGTTGCGCCGGTAGCGGTATTGATAGTCCGTAATCGGCGCGCCGTTGGCTTTCGCCGCCGTCCAACGCAGATCCACCCGCGTGTAGATGCTGCCCGGCCGTCCCGACAGGGTGCCGGGTGGGCCGGGTCGGTCGATGACCGCATCGGTCTTAGCACTCTGGGCTTGCTTGTTGGCACCGTGGCCGTCGTCATACAGTGCCCGGGCGCGCAGCCGCAGCCCGATATGTATGGTGCGGGGGGTGAAGGTGGTCGCTAAGCCGCTGCTGGCGCCCTCGACGGCCTCTTCCTCGCCCGCTGCTTCCTCGCTAGCTCCGGCCACACCGGCCGGGCGAAAGTACGACCAGCGCCAGCGCAGATTCTTCACGCTCCCATCCGGGTCCGACAGCGTAGCGGTCAGGGCGGTGCCGACCCGGGGTTGGCTTGACGACAGCGACACCGTGCCCGGATCATCGACGTTGGGCTGGACCGGCGTGGCCGAGATGCTCGCGGCCGAGCCGTCGCCCGCGGCGTTGACGGCGCGTACTTCAAACGTGTAGGCCGTACCGTTGGTCAGCCCGGTGATCGTCTGGCTCCGCGCCGAGGCTCCCCCGGACACCGTAGCCCAATTGCCCCCGCTGCGCCGAGACTCATAGCGCCCAATCGGCACACAGCTATCGACGGTAGGCGCCGTCCAAGCCAAGGTCACCTGTTTATCGCCCGCCGACGCCGACAACCCCGGCCGCGGCGGGGTCGAGCCGGACAGGGTGGCCGAGGCACTGTCGGCCGGGCCATCCCCTTCGCCGTTGACGGCGCGCACTTCAAACGTATAGGCGGTGCAATTCGATAGCCCGGTGATCGTCTGGCGGCGGGCGGCGGCTCCACCGGAGACGGTGGCCCAACTCCCGCCACTGCGCCGAGACTCATAGCGCACAATGGGCGAGCCATGGGCGACCGCCTCCGTCCACGTAAGCCTTATCTGCCCCGTACCGGCCGCCGCCGACAGACTAGGCTTTCCCGGCGGACCAATGACCGGATCGGTCTTGACGCTGTAGGCTTGCTTGTTGGAGCCGTGGCCGTCGTCGTACAGTGCCCGGGCCCGCAGCCGCAGCCCGACATGCCGCGCACGGGGCGTGAAGGTAGTCGATAGGCCACTGCTAGCGCCCTCGACGGCCTCTTCCGCGCCCGCTTCGTCCTCGCTGGCTCCTACCACACCGGCCGGGCGAAAGTACGACCAACGCCAGCGTAGATTCGTTACCCCGCCGTCCGGGTCGCTCAGCGTGGCGCGGATGGCCGTGCCTACCCGCGGCGCGGTCGAAGGCAGCGACACCGTGCCCGCCTCATCCACATTGGACACGCTGACGGTCGTCGCCACCGTCGCCGACAAGGCTCCATCGTCCACCGACACGGACACCGCATAACGCGCTTGCTGCTTAAAATCGGGGGTGCGCTTGAACGCCAGCGAGCGCGTCGTACCCGTGCCAACCCATTCAAAGGCGGACGCATCCGCGCCACTGAGCGTCCACGTCAGCGGGTCGTTATCCGGATCGCTCGCCTCGTAGGAGCCGACCGTGCCGGTGCTGTGTTCGGCCACGGTCGCGGTGGCCGGACCGGTCAACGAAGGCGATCGATTGGATGGCTGCGGCGTGGCCGTCGCCGACCGCGCCGCCCCCTTGCCCACGCGGTTGACCGCCCGCACTGCAAAGGTGTAGGTCGTGCCGTTGGTCAAGCCGCTCGCCGTGTGGCTGGTCGTCTGGGCATCGCTGTTGGCTATCGCCGTCCAATCCGGCTGCCATGTCGTACCGCCATCCTTGCTTTGACGATATTCGTAGCCGCTAATTGACGCGCCGCCATCCGACGCCGGCGCCTGCCACGTCAACGTTACCTGTCCATCGCCCGGCACGGCCGTCAACGACGCCACGGCGGCCGGGGGCCCCACGACCCCTTCGGTCGTCGCACTCCGCGCCGTCTTGGTCGCGGTCGCATCCTCGCTGTGGCCATCTCGATAGCGCACCGTCGCCTGTACCCGCAACCCCACATCGCCTGCTTGCGGCGTGTAGCTGGACAACTCCGCCACCCCCGACGCGCCTTCGGCCCCAGCGGGCACCGCCGTCCAATCGGCGGCGGACGACGCCCGGCGCTGCCACTGCCAAACCGTCCCGGTGATGCTGCCGTCCGGGTCCGATAGCGTCGCTGTCAGCGGCGTGCCCACCTGCGGCTGCGTCGAGATCAACGCTACCGTGCCGGCTTCGTCTATATTGGATACGCTGACGGTCGTTGTAACCGTCGCCGACAACGGCTCGGCATCAGCAACCGCAACGGTCACCGTATAGCTTGACTGCTGCTCAAAATCGGGCGGCGTCTTCAACGCCAGCGAGCGCGTCAGACCCGTGCTATCCCACTCAAAGGCCGCCGCATCCGCGCCACCCAGCGTCCACGTCAGCGGGTCGTTATCCGGATCGCTCGCCTCATAGGGGCCGATGGGGCCGGTGCTGTGTTCGGCCACGGTCGCCGTATCTGGGCCTTTCAATGTTGGCGACTGATTGGCTGGCTGAGGCGTAGCCGTAACCGAAAAGGCTTCACCGGCCCCCACCCGGTTGACGGCCCGCACTTCAAAGGTGTATTGGGTGCCGTTGGTCAAGTCGGGTACGGTCTGCTCGCGGGCCTCGACACCCCCGGCGACCTCCTTCCACGCCGTCCACGTTTGCCCATCGCTATAGCGATACTCATACCGCCCAATGGCCGCCCCAAAGTCAATGGCCGCACTCCACGTAAGCGCAACCTGTCTATCCCCGGCGGTCGCCAACAGAATGCCCACCTTCGACGGGGCAGCCACCACCGGATCGGTCTGGACGCTCTCGGCGGATTTGCCCGTACCGTGGCCGTCGTCATACAACGCCCGCGCCTGAATCCGCGTCTCAACCAGCACTCGGGTGGGTGTCAGCGTGGCCGTCTGGCCGTCGGCGGTGCCCAACGCTGCGGGCACTTCTTCGCCTTGGCCGATCACCCCCGCCCGGAAATACAACCAACTCCAGCGCAGATTCGTTATCCCGCCATCGGCATCGCTCAGCGTCGCGGTGAGGGGCACCCCGACTTGCGGCGCGGTCGAAGACAGCGTAACGGTGCCGGCCTCGTCTATATTGGCCACGCTGACAGTCGTTGTAACCGTCGCCGACAAGGCCCCGTCGGACACCGATACCGACACGGCATAGCTCGATTGCTGCTCAAAATCGGGCGGCGTCTGGAACGCCAGTGAGCGCGTCGTGCCCGTGCCGGTTAGCTCGAAGGCCGCCGCATCCGCGCCCCCCAGCGACCACGTCAGATCGTCGTTGTCGGGATCATCCGCCTCATAGGGACCGACCGCGTCGGTGCTGTGTTCGGCCACCGTCGCCGTGGCCGGCCCTTTCAACGTCGGCGGCTGGTTAGACGGCACCGGCGTGGCCGTCACCGCCCGCGCCGCCCCTGTGCCCACCGCATTGACCGCCCGCACCTCAAAGGTGTATTGGGTGTCGTTGGTCAGCCCATCCACCGTGTGGCCAGTCGTCTCATCATCGCTGTCGGCTATCGCCGTCCAATCCGGCTGCCACGTCGTACCCCCGTCAGCACTCTGGCGATATTCGTAGCCGGTAATCGGCGCTCCGCCATCCGACGCCGGAGCCTGCCATGTCAACGCCACCTGCCCATCGCCCGGCGCAGCCGTCAACGACGCCGGGGCGGCCGGGGGCCCCACCACCCCTTCCGTCGTCGCACTCCGCGCCGTCTTGGTATCGGTCGCATCCGTACTGTGGCCATCTCGATAGCGCACCGTCGCTTGCAGCATCAACCCCACATCGCCCGCCTGCGGCGTGTAGCTCGACAGCTCCGCTACCCCCGACGCACCTTCCGCCCCGGCCGGTACATCCGCCCAATCGGCCGTGGACGACGCCCGGCGCTGCCACTGCCAAACCGCGCCGGTGATACTCCCATCCGGGTCCGAAAGCGTCGCCGACAGCGGCGTGCCCACCTGCGGCTTTGTCGAAGTCAATTCTATCGTACCAGCCTCGTCCACATTGGACACGCTGATGGTCGTTGTAACCGTCGCCGACAACGGCTCGGCATCGGACACCCCAACGATCACCGTGTAGCTCGCCTGCTGCTCAAAATCAGGCGGCGTCTTCAACGCCAGCGAGCGCGTCAGACCCGTGCCAGCCCATGCAAAGGCGTCGGCATCCGCGCCACTCAGCGACCACGTTAGGTCCTCATCGTCTGGGTCGTCCGCCTCGTAGGGGCCCATCGCGTCGGTACTGTGTTCGGCTACGGTTGCCTCCTCGGGACCAGTCAACGTCGGCGGCTGGTTGGACCACACCGGCGTCGCCGTCACACGAACGGCCGCCCCCTTGCCCACCGCGTTGACCGCCCGCACTGCAAAGGTGTAGGCCGTATCGTTAGTCAAGCCGCTTACGGTGTGGCCGGTCGTCTCAGCATCGCTGTCTTTGATCGCCGTCCAGTCCGGCTGCCAATTCGTGCCCCCGTCAGCACTTTGGCGATACTCGTAGCCGCTAATCGGCGAGCCCCCGTCCGACGCCGGAGCCTGCCACCCCAACACCACCTGCCCATTGCCCGGCACCGCCGTCAACGACGCCACGGCGGCCGGGGGACCCACCACCGCCTCGGTCGCCGCGCTCTGCACCGTCTTGGTCGCGTTGCTGTGGCCATCGCGATAGCGCACCGTCGCTTGCAGCATATATCCCACATCGCCCGCCGGCGGCGTGTAGCTCGATAGCTGGGCCATCCCCGAGGTGCCTGCTACCCCAACAGACACCTCCACCCAATCCGCCGTGGACGAGGCCCGCCGCTGCCACTGCCACACCGCACCCGTGATACTCCCATCCGGGTCCGACAGCGTCGCCGTCAGTGGCGTGCCTACCTGCGGCTGGGTCGAAGTCAGGGCGACCCTACCGGCCTCCTCTATATTGATCACCCGCACCGTCACATCCAGCGTCGCCGACCGCGACCCGTCGGACACCCCAATGGTCAAGCTATAGGTCGCTTGCTGCTCAAAATCAGGCGGCGTCTTCAAGCGGAGCGTCCGCGCCTGGCCGCTGCCAAACAACTCAAAGGCGTCCGCATCCGTGCCCGCAAGCGACCACACCAGCGAATCCTTATCCGGGTCGCTAGCCCGATAGGTGGTCACCCGGATGAGGCCCTCACTCACCGACGCCTCCGCAAAGCCGGTCAACACCGGAGGACGGTTGGACGACACCACCGCCACCGTCGGGGCACTTTCGGCGCGCTTGTCAGGACCATGATGGTCGTCGTAATCAACCGTCGCCTGCAGTTGGTAGCCTACATCGGCCATCGGTGGCGTGTAGCTGGATAACTCCGGATAATTGGTCGTCGCACCGACCGCACCCGTCGGCATCGACTCCCAATCGGACGTACCATCCAACCGGCGCTGCCAAGTCCAACTGGCCCCGGTGAACGTCAGCCCCTCGTCCGGGTCGGTCAGCCGCGCCACCAAGGCCACTCCCACCTGCGGCGGCAGCGGCGACAGCACCACCGAGCCGGCTTCCTCTACATTAGTCACCGTTACGGTCACCGGTAGGATGGCCGCCAGCGCATCGCCCTCGGCACCTGCCACCCCGCTCAAGGGCGTATCCGCAACCTTCACGCCGACATCGTAGGTCGTCTTATACCCACCGCCTTCCAGCGGCACCTCATAGTTGGGCGGCTGCTTAAACTGCAAGGTGCGCTCGTGGGCCGCGTTGCTGGACGTTTGTACCAGATTAAAGTAGTCGGCATCTGCACCCGTCAAAGACCATATCGGTTGGTTCGGATTGGGAGCGGTGTACCTATAGATAGAGACGGTCATGCCTGAAACGCCCACGCTTTCCGGCATACTCACCATCGAAATCCCTCTAATCCACTGGGAGAGCAAGTCAACCGATGACGAAGCCGACGCCTGCCCCTTCTCATTCACGGTGACCGCCCGCACCTTGAAGGTGTATATCCTGCCGGTCAAGCCCTCAATTGAGGCCCTGATAGTGCCATTGTCCGTAGTCGTAGTAAGTGCCGTCCAACGCTCGGTCCCGGCACTATCAAGACTCCCGTCACTATACTCGTAGCCGGTGATTGCCGCCCCGTTAGAAGCAGGAGCCGACCAACTCAACGTCACCTGACCCCGAACCGCCGTCGACACCGTCGCCTTAAAATTCGTCGGTGCCAGCGGGATAAAACGGATCTTGACGCCGATCGACCCATTAGTGTTCTGCGTAATGTCCCGAATCGCGACGCCGGTGAACTCACTCTGGCGATTGCCCTTGTAGCCCGCTGTCGAGGGGTTGGTATAAGGGGTGAAATCGGTATAGGTCGAGCCGTCCCACACATCGGTGGCATCGCCATGAGGTTGTCCGTTGTTCATTTTTCTATAGGTTGCATCTCTTGACCAATAATCGAGATTATCGCCGCCTATCTCAGAGTCCGGGGTACTGCCCGGATATCCCTTGTCGGTAAAAAGCCCGTCGGCGCACTCCACATCAACGCGCTTGTGGGCCTCGTTTCCGTTGACATCGTTTGAGCCACGCCTCACAGCCTCATCAACATGCCAGATCAACAGCCCGCTCGCCGGCGCGTAGATGTCGTAAAAGCTTCCAATTGATGGCGTCTGGGCGTACTTATTCTGCCGGTTGGCGATGAGGAAGTATTCATCGGTAGAAACCTCAACCTTGTACACCTTGCCCTTGGCCGGGTCGACCGAGGCCGGGTCAGTCGCGTTGATGTCGTGGATTTGGACGTTGTCCATATCACCGGTCACTTCCACTAATCGCCGGTTTGCTGCCGGAGCAGCAGTATCATCCGTGATCCATCCCACCTGCATCCTTGACCACGCACACAGGGGATTAGGACCATCTACCACCGGGCCTTTGGTGCGATCTCTCAAAAACCCTTCATGATCCCAAGACGCTCCTTTCCCCATTGTCCCCCAAGCTCCGATGCCGGCACTGTGATCTTTTGAAACCGTCGAAGAGAGATGGTCGCGGTCGTATAGTTCGGGCAGCCCCATCGCATGGCCATACTCGTGCGCGAACACGCCGACGATATGAGGGAAACTTAACTTCCAATCCGTGGTGATAACTCTGTCCACAGTGATCGTCGTGCCAGTCGGGCTAGTGTATTTAACATCGTAAAAGACGGTCCCACTATAGTCACATTCGGTTTCTGGAGTAACCACGCCAACGACGTCGATCTTCCCGTCCATGTCCCCATCGTATTCTGAGTAGCCGGACGTCTCAAGGCGACTAAAATTAAGGTCTTTGTCGGCTTCTTGGAGTACCTCCCTTACAATCTGCCGCATACCCGATGTCCCTGTCGTACCTCTAATCCATTTGGAAACGGTGCAATTCGCTTTGACTTGGGGTATATTATAGGCGGCGGTAGTTGTCTGAAGCGACTGATAAAATTTCATTGGAATTTTCTTGGAGCCCGGCGATAACGTCAGCGCACCATACGACATCTCTTTGAAGTAGTGCGCCAGACTGCCCTTAAATTCGCTGTTCAGCAAGTCTGCGGCGGACCAGAGTGGAGGGTCGTTTCCATTCCGATTCGAAAACCAAGTCAAACCAACTGGCTTTTTGTCGCCATTCTTCAAATCCGAAAACAAGATCAGCATTTTGACCGTTCCCCTCCGGTAGTGCGCCACATTATGTGAATGTGAGGACGCACCCGAGGCTCCTTCAGGCTCTAGACCGAACGCACAGACGAATTCTTGCCCCCAAGCGCTGGCGGCGTACAGACTCATGAACAAAAACAGCGGAAAACGCATCTGACATATCCTTATTTTTATAGCGTGTGATTTGAAATCGGGCTACGGCCCTCTGAGGATGTTGCTTTTTAACCGCCCCCACGACGTCGCTTTAATGGCTGTCGGCGACCCATACGTCCATTCTGGATCATACATCCACTCTATCACGACATCGGCGATAGACCCGCCAGCCGACAGGGGGGGGGAAGGTCGGTGTAAACCCACATAAAAGACGTACATGAGCGCAAGCCCCCCATCGTGCGGCCAAACAGCATAGGTATGGCCTTCTATTATCTCTGCGTATCCTGTCGGCGGCGTTGGTGTGAAAATTCCGTCAACTAGATAAACATCTAGATCAACTATCTCTACTCCCGGTGGATTGCTGAAATATCCCGGAGTCGTAGGAACACCATCCAAGCCAGTGAGTTGATATATTCCGAAGTCGTGTTTCCCTTCTCTAAGATAGTCGCCATCGTAGCTTCCGGTGCTGCCGGCACTGAAGTCAAAGCCCTGATAGTCCGATATAGTATCGATTTTCGTAGGCAATATCCGTAGTCCCGGAAACAAGCCAAACACGTTTTGCTGCGCGAGCTTCCCTACTGCTATAGGCTCCGGGGCGGGCGGTTGGCCATCTGGATCTAGCTGGTCATGCCATATCTCTTCCCCGTCAATATTCACCGAGAGCCCCGTAAGAATATTTTCAAAGATGGGCCAATGAAGGCCGTAAAAAGCTTCAGAAAACCGCCCAATCCCATATCCTTGTAGAAAGTGACAGAACCTGCTGCCAAGCCCCCACCACCTATCAGCCTCCCACCTATACCACTCAAAATGGACCAAGTAGTGCAGTTTTGAGGTATTAGGAGCTTTATAGAATAGTACACTGCGATTGATGTCGACGGGAGGGGCCGATTCCTCCGGAAGTGTAGTCGTATATCCACTCTCCTGTATAACCATCGTATATCCAAGCCAATCTTGCCCTCGCAAGTTGATGAGTTCACCGAAGTCAAAGATGAGGACTTCTTGCCCGTTCCATCGGAAAACTAAAACGCCCTCGTCCGACAAGCGCACCTTCTTCCCGGCCCAGAAGAAATCGGGTAGGGGAGGCCAATCGTACTCGGCGTCGCTGAAGACAAAATACTCCCGGCCATCGATCCTTTCCGTATGAGTAATCTCGATGGTCAATACTCTATCTACTGGCAGCAGTAGGGAATCGGGTGGCAGGGCATTGCCCTCCCCATGTGGATACCTAGGTATCTCAAAGGGCTTCAGGTATTCTATGTCGTACCGAGTAGCCTCACCGGAATACGAGTTGTTCCAATAAGAATGCTCGTACGTCCAGCTATTGCCCACGGCCAAGGGGACGTACTCAGACGGGTTGATTTCTATATTTTCTGGCGCACCATCCTCGGCGTAGCCCATCTGCATCAGTAGGCCACAAAAGACGGCCCCCAGCAGGACATAAAAAAAAGCACGAAGCATGATGCCTTCCTTTGGTTTTTGCGACGTCCTTCGGACTGAAGGAGACTTCTTGTCGGGGGTGTCTTCTAAACAGAATCGGCAACTTGATCGGATCTGGCGGCGTACTATTCCGGTAGTCGCTGGCGTGCGACGACGATCCTGACACCTCGTTCCCACCGCCGTCATACCCGCATAGGCTCACCGGTGTCGGTGCTATTTTCAGCTACGGTTCCTTTCTCGGGACCTTTTAACGTCGGCGACTGGTTAGACGGCACCGGCGTCGCCGTCACACGACGCGCCGCCCCCTTGCCCACCGCATTGACCGCCCGCACCGCAAAGGTGTAGGCCGTGTCGTTGGTCAAGTCCTCCACCGTGTGGTTAGTCGTCTGAGCATCGCTGTCGGCTATCGCCGTCCAGTCCGGCTGCCAATTCGTGCCCCCGTCAGCACTCTGTCGATACTCATAGCCCGTAATCGGCGATCCCCCATCCGACGCCGGAGCTTGCCACCCCAACACCACCTGCCCATTGCCCGGCACCGCCGTCAACGACGCCACGACGGCCGGGGGACCCACCACCGCCTCGGTCGCCGCGCTCTGCACCGTCTTGGTCGCGTTGCTGTGGCCATCGCGATAGCGCACCGTCGCTTGCAACATAGACCCCACATCGCCCGCCGGCGGCGTGTAGCTCGATAGCTCGGCCATCCCCGAGGTGCCTGCTACCCCAACAGACACCTCCACCCAATCCGCGGTGGACGAGGCCCGCCGCTGCCACTGCCACACCGCGCCGGTGATACTCCCATCCGGGTCCGACAGCGTCGCCGTCAGTGGCGTGCCTACCTGCGGCTGGGTCGAAGTCAGGGCGACCCTACCGGCCTCCTCTATATTGATCACCCGCACCGTCACATCCAGCGTCGCCGACCGCGACCCGTCGGACACCCCAATGGTCAAGCTATAGGTCGCTTGCTGCTCAAAATCAGGCGGCGTCTTCAAGCGGAGCGTCCGCGCCTGGCCGCTGCCAAACAACTCAAAGGCGTCCGCATCCGCGCCCCCCAACGACCACACCAGCGAATCCTTATCCGGGTCGCTAGCCCGATAGGTGGTCACCCGGATGAGGCCCTCGCTCACCGACGCCTCCGCAAAGCCGGTCAACACCGGAGGACGATTGGACGACACCGGCGTGGCCGTCGCCTGAAGCACTGCCCCCTTGCCTATATTATTGACCGCCCGCACTTCAAAGGTGTATTGGGTGTCGTTGGTCAGCCCATCCACCGTGTGGCCGGTCGTCTCCTCATCACTGTCGGCTATCACCGTCCAATCCGGTTTCCACGTCGTACCCCCATCCTTGCTTTGACGATATTCGTAGCCGGTAATCGGCTGTCCCCCATCTGACAGCGGAGCTTCCCACTCCAGCACCACCTGCCCATCGCCCGGCACCGCCGTCAACGACGCTGGCGCGGCCGGTGGTCCCACCAAGAGCGTCGGAACACTTTCGGCGCTCTGCGAGCCAAACCCATCCGTATAGACCGCCCGTACATAAAAATCATACCCCCCTAACGTGGGGCTGAGCCGGAGGTGGGGACTGGTGGTCTCAAACGGTTCCCCCACCGCCCCACCCACCTGATCCGGTCGCACATAATGCTGAGACCAAGCCACATCCCCGACAAGGCCATCCTCGTCGCGCAACGTCGCCGTAATCTCCGCACCCACCTGCGGCCTATCGGTCGAAAGCGTCACCGTACCCGGATCATTGACATCGGTTACGGTCACCTGAACCGTCAGGGTATCGGCCAGTGAGCCATCGGTAGCAACCACATCCACGCTATAGAGCGCTTGCTGTTCGTGGTTGGGCGGATCGGCAAACGACAAGACTCCGACGCCATCAATCTGGAAGGAGGACACATCGGTACCCGAAATCGACCACGCGATCGTGTACCGAGCCGGATTAGCCACCGCGTAGGTAGCAATCGCTTGCGGGTCGTTTTCGGCAAACGACACGTTGGCCAGTCCCTCAATCGTCGGAGGTGGAAGGGCATTGCGGAGCGTGGTATGATCGCCCAAGGAGACCGTCCCGCCTGTCATCTTTTGAATGCCGCCCCAATCGTGCGCATTGTCCTGGGGATCCGGACCGCGGAAGACGACCGGACCGCTGCTGGTCCCGGCGGATTTCAAGGTACCATAGACGAAAATCTCCGAGAGGCTATCATCGCCTTTCTTAAACTGGTGGCGATCCTTTTTGGATGGAAACGTAATCGTGGTACCGGCCTTGATCGTCAGCGTCGCCCCAGGAAAGACCACCACATCGCCTCGCAAGGATACTGTGCCACTTAAAGAATCTGCGCCGATAACCATCCAGTGGTGGTAGCTAGCGGGGGCGTCTTTGTAGGAAAAAGGATAGGTAAAATCAAATATCCACCATGAACCTCCTGTAAAACCTTGTTTGAACAGCTTCAAATCTCCCCAACCTGCATGATACGGACCGCGTGGGCTCGTGTTACCCGAAGGGCCTTTCAATAAGCCAATAATGAGGGCATTTCCAATGTCAGCATCAGGATCAGAGTGAGGTGAAGCCACAACTGGCGTCCCCCACAAGATATCTGCTCCCAGCCAACTCATACCCCCGGTAAGCCCCATGTTATCGTTATTGCTTGGCTTGGGCAGATTTTCTGGCAACACTACCAGTTTATAACTTTCCCATAGGTCATTATGGGAATCACCGGCCTGAGTGCTCAATATTTTGCCCGTGTGGGTCATATATTCGTACACGGGATCCCCTCCATCCGAACCGTCTCCGCTACCATTAAGGAAAACTTTCCCTCCGAAGGGGTACGATCCATGGGAACCGGCCCCCACGTAAACAACCGGATGGGTTCCTTGGCTCAGTTTTAAACTATTTTGCGGGCTGAACACAAAGCTAGAAGCTAGACCGGGCATCTCCAACGTTGCTTCTAATTCTGTGCCGTGATAGACTTTGTGAAAGTAATTTTCGTAGTAGGATAAATGAGCCTTATGAAACGAATACTCCACGCCTAAGATCTTTGCTGTCTTAGGATCGCTTGAACTGACCACTACATTAATTCCCTGCCAGTCGCCCTCGTGTCTATTCCACCAATGATTGTAAGGGTAGAAATAGAAGTACTTAATTACCGTGATAGAATTTTCATAATTGCTATTTGTTGTTTCCCATATACGCACATACGCGGTATTGGGAAATTTCTCACCGGCATATTTCCCCTTGCCTAAGTACGTATTGTTCCATTCTTCGGGAGTTTCCCCAGGATAGTTGAAATGATCAGGATACACATAGCCAGAGAACGCCACTCCATTTGGATGGATACGGTTATAAGAGGCGTAACAATCAGGAGTAAGAAAAGCAAACTTATTCGCAGAAAAATCCACCTGGGGACAATTAGCTTCGACGGTCTCCAAGTTTATGGGAGGATTATAGGCTCCGGGGAGGCCTTGGGTTATCCTAGGACTCTCTCTATCATTTAAATTTTTACTGCTAAACCATATATTTTCCGCTGACTGAGCCCCCATAATTTCCACGGGTTCAGGTTTGAGTACTTCAATATCTCCCCATTTGCCACCAGTATCTTCCGTTAGTACCAGAATGGGTGAAAACTTCTTAGCCAATTGCTCAGCATCTGTCTCTGCATCAGCATCTGCTATCGTGAGGAAAGCAAATAGGGTAAGCGCAACAATCGCAAAGGGCATAGTGGATCCTTTTCTCTCGTGGAAGCGTTAAAAACGTAGCTTGACAATAGCGGAGAGGCTACCGTTAAGAACTGGTCCTAAACTGACGGAGACGCGGCTGTTTTGACTATCTTGAGGGGGCTTGCGCCATAGTTCAGACCCGATGGTTGCACCAATGAGGGGAGCGAACGGCCAAGAAGTATCGCTTTCTAATGCCATTCTGCCAACAAACCATCCCGCCATGCTACCAGCCCATGTCAGTACCCCTTTATCCCGTGAATCAACCCAACTTACGCCAAGCGGAGAGCCGAACGTGTATCCGAGAAGGGCGATACGAGGACCAGCAGCAACTGAAGCGATTGGGTCAGGATTAGAGTTCTCTCCGATAATAAACACTACTAGAGTGCCAAAGCTGCCCCCAAGAACACCGGCCCCCAACTTTTTAACAACTCGAATGGTTGAGCTTTCCACTGTCAACGAATCCTCCGACTCAGCCTGGGCTTGGACAGACTGCAACGTGCTTGAAGCAAACTCCTCCATCTGCTCCGACAGACTATCGCTACGGGTGGCCTCCAGCTTGGTTTGGGCTAGCTGAACCCGCAGTTGGCACTGGCCACTAGCGGGAACAGCATCTACTTGTACATTGTTGCTAGCCACCGCTCTGTGGGAAAGCGATTGTAGCGACGAGGGAAGCGGAAAAGAAAACCGGTTGGAATCTTCGGCCGGACAGACGGTGGGTGCGATAGCGACACTTCCCAATAAGCCAACTACACCAAAAATGAACGATTTCATTTTCATTTTACAGAGTCAAAAGCGTAGTGTGACGATAGCCAATAAATTTCTTGGGACATCCGATGCCAAACGAAAAGAAAACAGCAAATTTTGAGATTGCTTGGGCCGCTTAGGGCCTCCTGTTACTGCGTCCATCCGCGATAGTTCCGATGCAAGTACTGGCATCCCAAACACAGCTATCAAAGCAGCCCACTCTGACAATTCACTATGATTTGGCGAACCTAACAGTTTAGCAGCTCCCCACCATCCTAAGCTGTTACCTATGAATGTCATCCAGAACGAACTCTCTTGCCTATCGGCCAAGTACACGCCAATAGGGTATCCGAAAAATTGCGCTGCATATACGGCAGCCGCTACACCGATACCATCACCTCCTCCTGTTTCCTCTCCCAACGTCAGGAATACAAGTCCTAAACCGGCCGTCGTTAACGCACCGACGCCCACCTTTTTGGGAATCCGAGTCATAGCCCGATCGCCGTCGTCCTTGTCCGCTTTCACACTCGACGAATCCACTAGATCGGCCTCCACGGCCAACGAGTCCATCGACTCAGCTTGGGTCGGCTGAACCAGTAGGCCGCACACAGCAGCTATAGGCAAAAAAGCATGTAACATGAATTGCCTCCTTTATTTCTCCGAACTTTGCATCTCCGTGCCACGAACCCCCGCCCACGACCTATTGATCGCCCATGCTGCAAAAAGTTGGGCTGGCGTTGAACAACGCCGACACCCATGGACCAAGATGATTTCGCGGCCCATGACTTATCCATCGGCGCTTCGTCTATCATCTCACAGCCGATTGTACTTATCCCGCAAGCGCTGACGCACTATCTCGGCCAACGAGTTGATAAAGAAGGTGGCGACAAACAGCAGCAAGCCACTGAGGAAGAGCACTCGGTAGAGCGTGCCTTGGTGCGGCGCTTCGGGCAACTCCACGGCGATATTGGCCGAGATGGTGCGCATGCCGTTGAAAATGTTCCAATCCATGATCGGGGTATTGCCCGTGGCCATCAGCACGATCATGGTTTCGCCGACGGCGCGGCCGAGGCCGATCATGGCCGCCGAGAAAATGCCCGGCAAGGCCATGGGCAACACCACCTTGATGGCCGTCTGCCAAGGCGTGGCTCCCAAGGCCAGCGAGCCGGCGCGCAAGTGACTGGGCACGCTGGAGAGCGCGTCCTCACAGATGGTGAAGACCAGCGGAACGACCGCAAAGCCCATGGCAAAACCCACTACCAAGCAATTGCGCTGGTCGTAGCCAACGCCCGCGTCTTGCCGCAGCCAGCGCAGAAAGTGCCCGTCAAAAGCCAAGTCTTCAAAGACTGGCCCCAGTGCGTACGCCAACCAAGCGACCAGCAGGGTCACCGCGCCGAGCAAGTATATCTCCCCAACCCGCGCTACTTGGCGCACCCAAGCCTCCGGGGCGTATTGCCAGCCCCAAGCCGCCGCCAAGACCACGGTTGGCACAGTCGGCAGCAGCAGCAAGGTCCCCAACAAATGCGATTCGAGTAGTGGAGCCAGCCACAAGCCAGCTAAGAAGCCCAAGATGACGCTCGGCAACGAGGCCATGACCTCTACGGACGGCTTGACCAAGCCCCGCACGCGCGGCGAGGCAAACTCAGCCGTGTAAATCGCCGCTAAGATGGCCAACGGCAACGCAAAGAGCAGGGCGTAGAACGTGCCCTTGGCCGTACCCAAAATCAGCGGCACCAAGCTGAGCTTTGGCTCAAACTCGTCCGTGCCACCAGTCGATTGCCACACGTATTCGCGGCCCCCGTAGCCCTCGTACCAGATGGAGCCGAATAGCACAGCCGCGCTGATTTCGGGATGGGGATGGTCGAGGGCAAAGCGCCGCAGCCACCCGTCTTGGCCGAGGGCCAAAAATCCATCGGCCTTGGGCGCGAAGACCAACGCGGTCACCGGGGAGTCGCCCCGCAGTTGGAAGACCGTCTGTTCGGAAGTTAAGTGGTGCAGGGCGATGGCACCCTCGGCGTCGGTCGTGATGAATTGCTTGTCGCGCCCAGAGGCGGCAATGTGGGTAACGGCTGACGCATGGGGAGCAAAGGCGTGGACTTTGCGATACGACCGCTGCCCATTTTCCTCAATTTTAAACCAAGCGCTAACGTGGCCGGCCGCGTCGCCTACTACCAGCGAAACCTCGCCCAAAGCGTAGGCCAGCGCCGAGACCGCGACCTCTGAGACGACAATGCGCCCCACAAACGCAGGCGCTTGCTCCACTGCGCCCAGCCGCCACTCGTACACCTGCCCTTGATCCGTACCCACGAGCACTTGGCGAATGCGACCGTCGACCAGCACCTGCGTGGCCTTGCCGTCGAAATCGGCCGTTAGCTCGTACTGCCTTACTTGGCGCTCGCCCGGCCCCAATAGGCCCTGCTGCTGCTCGGTCACCATCACCACCAAGCGGCCACTCGCCGTAATCGCCGCCGCGGCCGAGCGGCCATCGTCCCCTTCCCGAAAAGCCACCTGGACCAACGGCTCGCCCGCTGGATCGACCGCGACGAGGCGCTCAACCGCAAACTGCGGCACCACCTGCCGCTGGCCGCTGCTGTAATCAAGTTGGAAACGAATCCGCGCCACTAGCAAATGACCATCGTCCGTGCCCAGTGCCAAAACATCGTTTGGTGTGCGCTGCGCGGCCGTTACTTCCCGGCCCGCCAGTTCGGCTGGTCGCTCGCGGCTAATGACTTGGCCATCGTCCAACCGCAACAAATCCACCCCTTGGGGGCCGACTGCATAAGCGATCTGGTAGTAGGGGTCGAGCCCAATGGCGAGTGGGCCGACCACTTGGGGTGCTTTTTCTGCTGTTATCTGTGGGGAGCGGAATAGAGGCCAAGCCTCGGAGAGGACGAAGAAGAATATCCCCAAGACGGCGGCGATAATGCCGATGCCGCCAAAGGAGATAAAGCGCCCAGCCAACCAGTCGAGGGCTCGCGCTCGCGGCGTGATCCCGCGCTTATATGGCTTAGGGGTCACGTCCCCAAGCCTTTAGATATCCAATTTGGCCAATTCGGCTTGGACCACTTCAAACGGCACGGGCATATAGCCATCTTTGACGACAATTTCTTGACCCTCTTTGGAAAAAATAAACTTGCAGAACTCTTTCACTAGCGGGTCCATGGCTTGGCCGGGGGCTTTGTTCATATAAATGTAAAGAAAACGACCGAGGGGGTAAGAGCCGTTCAGTACGTTTTCCATGGACCCTTGCTTAAACTCCTGTCCCTCGGTTTTGGCCAAGGGCACGACGCGCACACCCGAGGTCTGATAGCCAATGCCGCTGTATCCTATGGCAAAGCGGTCCTCGGTGATGCCTTGGACCACGGAGGCCGAGCCGGGCTGCTCTTTCACTTCGTCCTTGTAGTCGCCTTTGAACAGGGCCTGCTTTTTAAAGAAGCCATAAGTACCCGAGGCCGAGTTGCGGCCGTAGAGGCTGATCCGGGCCTTGGTCCAATCCCCCTCCAGCCCCAACTGGCCCCAACTGGCGATGTCATTGGGGAACTCGCTGCGGCGGGTCTTAGAAAAAATCGCATCGACTTGCGGCAAACTCAGACCCTCGATGGGGTTGTCCTTGTTGACAAAGACCGCCAGCGCGTCCAGCGCTGCCCGCAAGGGCGTTGGCTTATAGCCGAAGGCCTGCTCAAATTTGTCTTCCTCGCTCGACTTCATCGGCCGCGACATCGGCCCGAACTGAGCCGTGCCTTCGATTAGGGCCGGTGGCGCGGTACTCGATCCCTTGCCCTCAATCTGGATCTTGACGTTGGGATAGTACTTGCGGAAAGCCTCCAGCCAGAGTGCCATCATGTTGTTCATCGTGTCGGAGCCAATGCTGCTGGCGTTGCCGGACAGACCGCGCACCTTCTCGTAGGGCGCGATTCGCTCATCAACGGCTATGGTCTGCGCTTGGACACCAGCGACAAACACCCAACACATCAGCGCTACTCCGCTCCATTTTATTTTCATCAGTGCATCTCCCAAGTTAGATTATAAGATTGCGGGGTTTGTGTTACATTCGCGTGTCTCATGGATAAAACCTGTGTTACAATAGAGCTAAAATTTACAAAAAAATGTCAGCCGTCCTTGGACATTGGCATCGCGGTCGGAGGACGACTCGACGATCACATTGGGCATCAGGTGGACGGCTTTCGCCGCGGAATAGTCGAGGCCGGTGATAAAGAGCAAATCAGTGGTATCCTCGGCGTCGTGGGAAATCGCATCAAACCGGCCAAAACCCTTGAATGCGGCACCCAGCGGCAGCGAGCCGAAGGCCGAGACCCCGGTGAGGACTTGGTCTTCCCCGCCAGCACCGGCCTGCTCGTTGGTGCGCGAGAAGGCCTCTAACCCCACCTTGCTTTTTGCTCCCTGCCAGCCGACAAAGCCCTTGAAGGTCCGCTCGTTGCGACCGGCGGGCCTCGCATTAAAGTCCGCATAGCCTTCCAATATCAATCGATCCGCAGCCTTGAAACTCAGCGAACCATAGAACTTCTTGCCGTGGTCGTCCTCCGATTTCTGTCCGGGACCATTGCCGACCATCAGGTGATAGCTTAGCTGGCCCGCCGCGCCCTTGAGGGCCGCGCCCAAGTCGGCCGAAGAGCCAATTTTATTCCAGTCGAGTACGGTCTTGGCTACTGAGCGGTAGCCCCAGACCTTTTCGGCAACCGCCCAAGTCGGCGTCCCCGAAAGCCCTAGATATATGTCCGCATCGCCCAGCCCCTTCTTCCACTGTAAGTAGCCGTGCTTGACGAAGGGTTCCATCTTCGAACCTTGGGCAAAGCCCGCGTCCTTAGCCTCAAGGCGAAAGCGAATCGCAAAGTCGGTGGCGATGTCCTTTTGATAGGTGAAGTACATACGGCGGAACTGGAACGCATTGCGCTTGAGAGGCTGCTTGGTGTCGGCTTCATCGGCGGCCAATACATAGTAGTAGTCGCCAAACATAAGGCCCTTGATCTTGCCCCCCTCCGCTCGTGCAGCAAAAACCCAACCCAAGATCAATACACCAAGCGTCATCATTTTTTTCATTTGTGTTACAATCCCCCCTCTTTTGGCGTTTTTCTTCTCCTATGTTACAAAATGGCTTCGCTATGCGACGCTTCTGTCACAGAATTGTTACAAAACAGTGACATTTTCCTCTTTCATCTCACGATAGATACATAGCCTCCAAGGCCCATTGTAACCGGATTGTGATTTCAGAGTAACCGATTCTCAACACAGCCTCTCTATTATTTCTGCTTAAATCTTTTCAAGGGAGGTTTTTCAGCCATGAAGCGCTGCCTGTCCATTGTCGTCCTCGCCCTTTTGGCCCTTGCCCACCCTGCTCTCGCGCAGACTGGCACGGTATCCGGCTCAGTTCTCGATCGCCAGACCGGCGACCCGCTCGTGGGTGCGATCATCTTTCTAGAAGGCACTCAGATCGGCATAACCTGTGATATCGAGGGTCGGTTTCAGCTTTTCGACGTCCCAGTCGGAACCTATGTGCTGGCTAGCTCAATGATCGGCTATCAGGATGCGTCGATCATCGGCATCGAAGTGCAAGATGGCGAGGTCGCCAAGCTGACCATCACCCTCATGCCCGAGGCCCTTGAACTGGACGACGAGGTCATCGTCGAAGCCAAGGCCCTGCGCAATACCGGGGCTGCCCTGCTCAAGGAGCGCCAAAAGGCCCCGGCCGTCAGCGATGCGATCAGCGCCGAGGAAATCTCGCGCGCCGGCAGCGGCGACGCGGCCGAGGCTATGTCCCACGTAACAGGTGCCTCCGTGGTGGACGGCAAATACGTCTATATTCGCGGTTTAGGCGACCGCTATAGCTCGGTCCAACTCAACGGATCCTCGCTTCCCAACGCCGACCCAGACAAGCGCTCCGTCCCCATGGATCTGTTTCCCACTTCTCTCTTAGACAACATCGTCACCACCAAGAGCTTCACCCCAGACAAGCCCGGCGACTTTACCGGCGGGGCCGTCAACATCGGCACCAAGGCGTTTCCCGATAACTTCACCCTTTCCGTTTCGGCCTCGACCAAATTCAATACCCAGAGTTCGTTCAACGACCAGTTTCTCACCTACGAGGGTGGCGGACTCGATTGGATCGGAGTCGATGACGGGACGCGAGAAATCCCCGCGGCCTTGGCCAACGGCGAGGTAGAAATCCCCGATGTGGGTGCCGCGTATAACGACGAGGAAAAGGCCCTCCGGCTCGACGAGTATTCCAAGTCGTTTTCCTCGGTCATGGCCCCCACCATCGCGGCCACCCCCCTGAACCAGAGCTATTCGGTCGCCGTGGGCAATCAAGTCTCGCTCTTGGACAAACCCTTCGGCTTTCTCGGCACCCTGACCTACAGCAACAACTCCTCCTTTTACGACAACGGCACCTCGGCCCGCTGGCAGCTCACCAGTAAGGAAGCCAACACCCTGACCAATAATTTTAACCTCGCCGACACCCGGGGGTCGCAAGAAGTCGCCTGGGGCAGTCTCGTTACCTTGTCTCTCAAGCCGGCCCCCACGCACGAGTTGTCGGTCACCAACATGTACAACCGCAACAGCGAAGACGTCGCCCGTTACCTAGCCGGTGCATTCCCCCGCGATCTCGAAGAGGACGCCATGTACGAGACGCGCGTTTTGAAGTTTACCGAGCGCCAAATCCAATCGCTGCAACTGGCGGGCAAACACCACTTCGACAGCTTGCGCGACCTGCGGGCCGAATGGACGGCATCGACTTCTTCTTCAGCTCAAGAAGAGCCTGACCTGCGATTTTTTACCAACAACTTTGTAACCCTCACCAACCGCCCGCTGCGCGACGAGAACGGCGAGGTCTTGCGCGACGGGGAAGGCAACGTCCTGCGGGGCGACATCATTGATTACTCAATCTCGCCCTCTATCTATCCGCTGCCGACCCGCTACTTCCGCGACCTCGACGAAAACAACCGCGAATTCCAGCTCAACCTGACCTTGCCCTTCAAGCAATGGCAGAGTATTAACAGCAATTTCAAAACCGGCTTCTTGGCGCTGGACAAAGCGCGCACCTTCCGCGAGCGGCGCTACGAATTTGACCAAGACGACATCAATTACGACGGCCAGCCCGACTCCTTTTTTGCCGCCGAAAAAGTCGGGCTCACCAGCAGCAATGGTAGGCAGTACCGCTTCGGCTCCTACGTCCAAGACGCCACCCAGCTTTCGAGCAATTTTGACGGCGACCAGCAAATCTACGCTGGCTACGCCATGCTCGAATTGCCCACCAACACCCAACTGCGCCTCGTGGGCGGTACCCGGCTCGAAGCCACGCGCATCGACGTGGCCAGCCAAGACTCGACCAAGACCCCCGGCCAGCTCTCCGAAAACGACCTGCTGCCCTCGCTCAACGCCGTCTGGGAAATCCGCCCCGGCATGAACGTGCGCGCCTCCTATGGCCGCACTCTCGCCCGCCCCACCTTCCGCGAACTGGCCCCGTTTGCCTCGTTCAGCTTTGTCGGCGGCTTCACCTTTATCGGCAACGCCGAGCTAGAGCGGACCCTGATCAACAACTATGACTTGCGCTGGGAACACTTCGGCAACCCCGGCGAGCTGTACGCGGCCAGCGTATTCTACAAGGATTTCAAAAACCCCATCGAGCGCGTCATTCTCACCGTCAACGGCGAGGTCCAGTTCCAGAACGTCGAAGCCGCCCAAGTGGCCGGAGTCGAGCTTGAGGCGCGGCACGGCCTTGGATTCCTCCTGCCGCAGTTAGAGCACTTCCACGCCGGCGGCAACCTCTCACTGGTCCGCTCTGAGGTCAACATCGACTCCACCGAGCTAAAGCTGCGCCGGGCCCTCGACCCACAGGCCGCCGACACGCGCCAACTCCAAGGCCAGTCGCCTTTCCTGATCAACCTCGATCTCAGCTACGACAACTTTGCCACCGGCACGGCGGCCGGCATCTACTACAACATCTTCGGCCGGCGCTTGGCGGAAGTCAGTCTCGGCGGAACCCCGGACGTGTTCGAGGAAGTGCGCGGCACCCTCGACTGCACCTTCTCGCAGCAGTGGCACGAGTACAAGATCAAGCTAAGTGCCAAAAACCTCCTCGATTCTTCCTTTGAGAAGTCGTACCGCTACCAAGACAACGACTACATTTCCAGCCAGTACTACAAAGGCCGTTCGTTCTCAATTTCGGTCAGTTACAACCGCTGAAGCATTCGCTGAGGCGCTGTAACAAACTGTTCACATTACTGCCACATTAGTTCACATTACTGCCATATCATTGGTACAGGCTTGTACTTTTATAATGGACGTCAGCGATTCGAGTCGCTGACGTCCACTTATTTTATCCAGTATCAGGAGGATACTATGCTTCGCAGGACAATGCTCGCGGTCGGCACCGCCCTGTTGCCGACCATTGCTTTAGCGGCCACTATCGACGTCACCACCGCCGACATTCCGGTCGGCGGCAGTACGGAATGGACCGCGGACAATGAGTACATACTCAACGGCCTAGTTTTTGTCAGTGAAGGCTCCTCGCTGACGATTCAGGCGGGCACGGTCATCAAGGGCAAGCCGGGACAAGGCGAAAATGCCAGCGCCCTCGTCGTCGCCCGCGGCGGGAAAATTTTTGCCGAGGGCACCCCGGATAAGCCAATCATCTTCACCGCCGAAGCCGACGACGTCAGCGATGCCAACGACTTGCCGCTCGACGCACGCGGCCTCTGGGGCGGCGTCATCATCCTCGGCCGGGCTAGCCTCAACTCCGAGCCGGGCGAAACCCCCATTGAGGGCATTCCCACCACCGAGTCACGCGGCATCTACGGCGGCGGCGACGACAGCGACAACTCCGGGGTCTTCCGCTACGTCTCCATCCGCCACGGTGGCACTGACATCGGCGCCGGCAATGAAATCAACGGCCTGACCATGGGCGGCGTCGGCAGCGGCACGGTCATCGAATACGTCGAGGTGTACAACAACCGAGACGACGGCTTTGAATGGTTCGGCGGCACAGTCAACACCAAGTATCTGGTGTCGGCGTTCAACGGCGATGACGCCTTTGACTACGACGAAGGCTTCCGCGGCAAAGGCCAGTTCTGGTTCGCGATTCAAGACGCTGAGACAGGCAATCGCGCCGGTGAGCACGACGGCGGCACCACGCCCGAGGACGGCACGCCCTACGCCACGCCAGCCATCTACAACGCCACCTACATCGGCTCCGGCGAACTTTCGACCAACGGCGACAACGACGTAGTACTCAAAATCCGCGACAACGCCGGTGGCAAATACCACAACAGCATTTTCACCGACTTCGCCGGTGAAGGCGTCGATATTGAGGATTTGGAATCGGGTGAAGACAGCCGCGCTCGCTTGGAAGCTGGCGATTTGGTCTTGGCCAACAATATCTGGTGGGGCTTTGGTGTTGGTAACGAGTTAGCCTCTATCGCCCCGGATCAGTTCGCGGCCGACCACCTCTCTTCCAACAGCAACCGAGTCACTGACCCGCTACTCACTGGCATTTCTCGCAGCCAAGACGGCGGCTTGGATCCGCGCCCGCAAACCGGTAGCCCGGCTTTGAGCGGTGCCGGCACCATTCCCAACGACGGCTTCTACACCCAAGTTTCCTACGTCGGAGCCTTTGGCAATGAACTGTGGACCTCGGGTTGGACCTTCCTCGCGGCAGCCGGTATCATGCCCAACGAGATGGCAACTGTCATCGCCGAGGAATCCGCAGTGTCGGCGGCCATACCCAGTGCGTACACACTGAACCAAAACTACCCCAATCCCTTCAACCCCAGCACGACTATTGCCTACGCCATTCCGGCTGATGGCCACGTCGAGCTGATCCTCTTCAACACCCTCGGTCAACAGGTTGCCACGCTGGCCGAAGGGTGGCGCATGGCCGGCTCCTACTCGGTCGCCGTCGATGCGTCAGACCTCAGCGCTGGCACGTATTTCTATCGCCTCCGCGCTGGCGATCAGGTCCTGCACCGCAAGATGACCTTGCTCAAATAGGACTTTTTCGCAAGGCAAAAGAAAAGCGGGACGGGTTTTACACCCGTCCCGCTTTTTGTACGCTCGCTTATTCTTTTACACCACAGTACCCGACGGAATCACCGCGTCTTTAGGTACAACCACAATCCCGTCGCGGATGTAGTAATTCGTCTCATCGGCCTCGACGCCTTGCTCCTTGTTGGTGATGCAAACATCCTCGCCGATGCGCGCGTTTTTGTCGATGATCGCGCCGGTGATCGTGCTGTTGGCACCAATCCCCATATCTGGAATGCCTTGGGCGGTATTGCGCGCTCGATCGGCCGGTGACTCATCCGAATCAGCACCCATGACGATGGTGTTGGCAATCTGGCAATTCTCGCCAATCACCGAGCGGATCCCGATCACTGAACGCTCGATCCGAGCAGACCGTATGTACGAGCCTTCGCAGATGATCCCCCGTTCAATGCGGCAATTTTCCAGCCGCGTGCCAGAGAGGAAGCGCGCGCGCGTGTAAATCGGTGCGTCGGCCCGGTAAAAGTTAAAAGGCGGCGGCTGATCCGTCAGCGCCAAATTGGCCTCGTAAAAAGAGCGAATGGTGCCGATGTCTTCCCAATAGCCGTCAAAGGTGTGGGCAAAAACGCCAACCTTGTGGATCGCATCCGGGATGATGTGCTTGCCGAAGTCGTCTTGGTCGCTGCTCATCAGCAGGCTGACCAAGACCTGGGGTTCAAACACGTAAATGCCCATAGAGGCCATATAGCACGCCTCCGGGTCGGCAGCCGCTGGCAGCCGCAGAGCATCCAGTTCGGCGGGGTCTTGCGGCTTCTCGCGAAAATCCACGATCCGCCCTTGGGCATTCATCTGCACGATCCCCAGCCCAGGCGCGGCTTCTCGCGTCACTGGCTTTACCGCAATCGACACGTCCGCGCCGCGCACTCGGTGCTCTTCGACAAAGGCGCGGTAATCCATGCGATAGAGGTGATCGCCCGACAGGATTAGCACTTGGTCGGCCCGGCGCGAAAGCAAGTGCCTGAGCTGTTGGCGCACCGCATCGGCTGTGCCTTGGTACCAAGCAGCGCTGTCTTGGGTCTGCTCGGCAGCCAAGATCTCGACAAAGCCATCGGAAAAAGAATCAAAGCGGTACGTCGTGCTGATGTGGCGGTGGAGCGAAGCAGAATTGAATTGAGTCAGGGCAAAAATGCGGTTGATTCCAGAATGCAGACAATTGCTGATGGGGATGTCGATTAAGCGGTATTTGCCGCCAATCGGCACGGCCGGCTTGGAGCGAAGCTGCGTTAGCGGGAAGAGCCGCGCACCCTGCCCACCCCCGAGGATGACTCCAATGACGTTTCTCATAGCTGAAAACTCCCAATTCTAAAATTCGGCTCGGTCCTCTAAGTAGCCTTATCTTATAGCTTTTTCCCACCTTAGCAAGCCCACCACGGGCGAATTGGGCCGCCGCGCAAAATAGTATATTTTGTTTCACCTAGGAGAAGCCTTATGAAAACATTATTTGCCGTTATAGTTGGGCTGGCGATGACGGCCCCTGCTGTCGCCGATTCTTCTACTTGGAGTCGGATGGCCGCTCCGGGATATACAGATTGGATCCGAAGCTTGGCGTTTTCGCCCGATGGTACCACACTGGCATCCGGGGCGTACGATAATACCGTAGTCCTGTGGGATGTCGCCAGCGGGAAACCATTGACTACCCTCAAAGAACATGCGAACCCCGATGTTTTTTCCGGGACGTCTTCGGTCACGTCCGTCTCGTTTTCGCTCGACGGCACACTGCTGGCGTCCGGAGCAGGTAATACCGTAACCCTATGGGATGTCGCGAATCAGAATCAGTTAGCTATCCTAGAAGGGCATGCGAATATCGTCTCATCCGTGGCGTTCTCACCCGACGGCACACTACTGGCATCCGGGGCGTACGATAATACCGTAGTCCTGTGGGATGTCGCTAGCCGAAGACAGAGGGACTCCTTCAAAGGGCACGTGGATAGTGTCCAATCCGTGGCGTTTTCACCCGATGGCACCACACTCGCGTCCGGAGCGAGCGATCATACCATAGTTCTATGGGACGTAGCGAGGCGGGGACGGCTGACCACCCTCAAAGGACATAAGGCACCGGTCCGATCGGTGGCGTTTTCACCCGATGGCACCACACTCGCGTCCGGAGCGAGCGATCATACCATAGTCCTGTGGCATGTTACCAGCCGAAGGCGGCTGGCCACCCTCAAAGGACATAGGGATGATGTCTATTCCGCAGTGTTTTCGCCCAACGGTACCATGCTAGCGTCCATGGACGAGGATAACACCATAATTCTTTGGGATGTCGCTAGTAGGAGTCAGCGAGACTCCTTCAGGGGGCATACGGGCAGTGTCCAATCCGTGGCGTTTTCGCCCGACGGTACCACCCTCGCGTTTGGGACCTCGGATGGTGAGATTCTGCTTTGGCGAACTCCTTCTCTATCGCGGCAGTCAGAGATCAACCCATCCGTTATAGACGACATTACCGATTCTTCCACGTGGAAGCAGCTAGCCTCCCTACAAGGGAATGGGTGGGGAGTCCAAACCGTGGCGTTTTCGCCCGACGGCACCATGCTGGTATCCGGGGATAAGGGCACCAACATACTCCTGTGGGATGTCGCGAAACGGCAACAGAAGGACACCCTAGGGCATACGGAGAATGTCCAAACCGTGGCATTCTCGCCCGACGGTACCACCCTCGCGTCTGGGGACGAGAATAAAACCGTCGTCCTGTGGGATGTCGAGAAACGGCAACAGAAAGACACCCTCAAAGGGCATAAGGATAGGGTTCAAGCGGTGGCGTTTTCACCTGATGGCACCATGATCGCGTCCGGCTCAGACGATAACAACGTAATCCTGTGGGACGTCGCGAAGAAGAAGCGACTGGGCACCCTCAAAGGACATGCGGATTGGGTCCAAGCTGTGGCATTTTCACCCGATGGAGCGACGCTGGCGTCCGGCTCAAGCGATAACACCGCAGTCCTATGGGACGTCGCCAGCCGCAAGCAACTAGCCACCCTCAAAGGACATACGGACTATGTTCTTTCAGGATCATTTTCGCCCGACGGCACCATGATCGCGTCCGGCTCAGGCGATAACAACGTAATCCTGTGGGATGTCGCGAAGCAGAAACAACTAGCCATCCTCGAAGGACATACGGGGAATGTCACTTCCGTGGCGTTTTCACCCGACGGCGCCCTGCTGGCGTCTGGCTCAAGTGATAACAACGTAATCCTGTGGGATGTCGCCAGCCGCAAGCGTTTGACGACCCTCAAAGGACATACGGATTGGGTTCAAGCCGTGGCGTTTTCACCCGACGGTACCATGCTCGCGTCCGGGGCCGAGGACGGTACGGTCTTGCTTTGGCGATCTTTTGCTAAGTAGGAGCACACCATGACGGGAAAATTGCAGCACAAGACCGCGTTGATCACCGGCGCGGGCCGGGGCATTGGGCGAGCTATCGCCGAGTGCTTTGTCCACGAGGGAGCACGAGTGGCCGTCGCCGATATAGACGCAAGTACCGCCAGCGCCACAGCCGCTGAGATCGGCGCGTTGGGATTAGAAATGGATGTCGCGTCCAAAGCCTCAGTCCTCGCCGGAACTGCCCAAGTGCTCGACGAGTTCGGCCAACTCGACATCCTCGTCAACAACGCTGGCTACTTGGTCTATACCACTTTTGAGTCGTGCAGCGAAGAAAACTGGGACCGCATGGTCGATATCAACATGAAGGGACCCTTCCTCTGCGCCCAAGCGGTCATCCCCCAGATGAAGGCGCGCCGCCAAGGAGCCATCATCAACATGACTTCCCTAGCGGCCAAGACCGGCGGGCTAGCCGCTGGCCCCCCCTATGCAGCGGCCAAAGCCGGCGTCCACACCCTGACCATTGGCTTAGCGCGCGCCCTCGCCCCCGACCAAATCCGCGTCAACGCCATCGCTCCCGGGGTCATCGACACCGCCATGACCTCCGCCCCCGAACACGACCAGCTCAAGGCCTCCATCCCCCTTGGCCGTTCCGGCCAGCCCGAAGACGTAGCCAACTGCGCGCTCTTTCTGGCTTCGGACGACGCGCGGCACATCACCGGCGAGACCATCGACGTCAACGGGGGGCTGTACATGGACTGATCGCGCCGGGACAAACGTCTAGCACCGGCGTTGATCAGACTAAGAATTATCGTTGGGTAAAAAATTCTTCAGCCGCGACCAGCGGCCAAGTCGCGCACTAGGGCGGCGTAGCCCGCCTCCCCTTCTCGTCCCCAGACCTCCAACAGCACCGATCCGACGATACCGATTTCGGCCTGACCCTGTAGCTGCCGCACATCTTCCCCGCTGCGCAGGCCAAAGCCGACTCCCAGCGGCAGATCAGTCGCTTTGCGGCACCGCGCAATAAACCGATAGAGTTCATCGCCTAAATCGGTCTGGCGGCCAGTTACGCCCTTGCGCGCCACTGCATAGACAAACCCTTTGGCTTGGGCACCGATTTGCTGCAGCCGCTGCTCGGTGTTGGTCGGAGTCATCAATAAAATCGGCGTTTGCTCGCACTCCGCACCTGCGGCCCACAGATCGCCGTACTCTTCGACCGGCAAGTCCGGCAGGATAAAGCCACAGGCCCCGCTTGCTGCCAAGCGGCGGCAGAACGGGCCATGTCCCAAGCGAAACGCCGTGTTGTAGTAGCCCATCATCAAATGCGGAAAGGCAAACGCCGCGGTCGCACGCTGCATGAGGTCGAAGTATTGGTCGAGGGTAAGGCCGCTTTCTAGAGCCTGTTGGTTGGCTCGCGCAAAGGTCGGCCCGTCGGCGATTGGCTCGCTAAAGGGCATCTGCAATTCGACCAAATCGACCTCGGCCTCGGCCATAATCTCCAGCATGCGCCAGTTGGCCTCCAGCGAGGGAAAACCAGCGATCAGATGCGTCATCAGCAGAACTTTGCGCTCGGTAAGCCGCTGTTCGATATAGGCTTGCAGATTCACGACCGAGCGGCCCTATCGGCGAGGAAGCGCTGCCAGTTTTCGTCCGCGAGCGCGTCGGCGATAGTGAAAATGTCCTTGTCGCCGCGGCCCGACAGGCCAATCAGCACCACTTGGTCGGGCGTCATCGCGCCCACTTCGCGCAGGGCACCGGCCAAGGCATGGGTACTTTCAAGTGCGCCGATGATTCCCTCGCTGCGCATCATTCGCTTGAGGGCTGCGATCACTTCTTGGTCGGTCGCGGCCTCAATGCGCACCCGGCTTATCTCGGCCAAGTGAGCGAGGATCGGACTGACGCCGATGTAGTCTAAGCCTGCTGCCACCGAGTGCGTGTGCCGCATTTGGCCTTCGGCGTCCTGGAAGAAGAAGGTCTTGTAGCCTTGGGCAACTCCAGGCGTGCCGACGAGGCCGGCCAAGCGAGAGGCATGATCGCCCGTCTCTAGCCCTCGGCCCCCAGCCTCGACCCCGACCAACTCGACGGCCGCGTCGTCGAGGAACCCTAGGAATAGACCCGTAGCGTTGGACCCGCCGCCGACGCAGGCGTACACCCTATCGGGCAGGCATCCCACTGACTCCAACATCTGCTGGCGGCTCTCCTCGCCGATGATTCGCTGAAAATAGGCGACGATTTGCGGGAAGGGATGTGGGCCGCACGCCGTGCCGAGCACGTAGTGCGTGTCGGCCATGGAATAGGCCCAATCGCGGAGGCTCTCGTTGATCGCGTCCTTGAGCGTGGCCGAGCCATCGGTTACGGGCACCACCTCGGCACCGAGTTGCTCCATCCAGAACACATTGGGCCGCTGGCGCTCCACATCGACAGCCCCCATGTAGATGGTGCATTCCAGCCCCAAGCGAGCGGCCATCGTCGCCGTAGCCACGCCGTGCTGGCCGGCACCGGTCTCGGCGATGACCCGGCTCTTGCCCATGCGGCGCACCAACAAGCCCTGGCCCATCACATTGTTGACCTTGTGGGCACCCGTGTGGTTGAGGTCCTCGCGCTTGAGAAAGATCCGCGCTCCGCCGACCTCGCGGGAGAGATTTTCGAGAAAGGTAATCGGGGTGGGCCGGCAGGAGTATGTCCGCATCACCTGCTCAAACTCTGCCCAAAAGGAGGGGTCGCGGCGGGCGTCCGCAAAAACTTGGGTCAACTCGTCGAGGGTTGTGCGTAGAATTTCGGGGATAAAGGCCCCACCGTACTCCCCGTAGTACCCGGGGCGCTGGTGGTTAAAAATGGCGTTGGCCAGCCCCATCTCAATCGGTCAAATTGGCACGCCGGAGCGCGTCGAGCATGGCGTTACTGCCCTGCGCCGCTTCCTGCTCCTGCTGCTGCCGCTGGCGGAACTCGGCGAGATGGGCTTCGGATTCAAGGGTATCAACCTGATTGATCGACAGGCGCAAGCGCTGACGGCGGTCATCCACTTCGAGCACCACCACCTTGACCTCTTCCTCAAGCGAGAGCACTTCGCACGGGTGGCCGATGCGACGGTCGGCGATCTCTGAGACATGCACCAGCCCGCGCACGCCTTCGGTCAACTCGACGAACGCGCCAAAATCCTCCAACCCATCGACCTTGCCGGTGACGACCGTGCCGACTGCGAACTGCTCTTTGATCTCTTGCCAAGGGTCCTTTGCCAGCGCCTTGATCGACAGCGAGATCCGCTCCTTGCGCCGCTGGCCCAAATTTTTGGTGCGCAAGACCGCGACTTGGATTTGCTGCCCCACCTCGAGGACTTCTTGGGGATGGCCAACGCGCTGATGGCTGATCTCTGAGACGTGTACCAAGCCCTCCACCCCAGAACCTAAATCGACGAATGCACCAAAAGACTCCAGCCGCGTTACTTTGCCCGCCAGTTGCGCACCTTTCTTTAGCTGGCTGCGCACCGCGCCGGCGGCCTTGTCCTGCTCGGCTTCGATCAAGGCCCGACGCGACAGGACGATCACGCGACCCTGATGGCGGAACTCGATAATTTTGAAGGACAAGGTCTGGTCGCGGTATTCCTCGGCGTTTTCCACGTACTGGGTATCGACGTGTGAGATCGGGCAAAAACCGCGAACATCGCCCTCAATGGTCACGCCCAATCCCCCCTTGTTGACCGCGTCAACTCGACCTTCGACGGGCAGTCCGGCCTTGTACGCTTGGTAGAGCAAGTCGGCCTGGACGTCTTGGCGGCTCAAACCGCGGCTGAGCAGGATTTCGTCCCCAGTAGCCACGACAAAGGCCCGAATCGGGTCGCCGACCTTGTAGCGCAACTCCCCATCGGGGCCTTTGAGCTCGCTGGTGCGGATTATGGCCTCGTCCCGACTGCCGTATTCGACAAAGCTGTTCTCATCCTCGACTTTGACGATCACGCCGCTGACCTCGTCGCCGACTGAGACCTCACTGGTGGTCGGAGCCGGTGGTGCTCCTTCGGCATCGAGCATCTGAGCAAAATTTTCGCCTTGCTCAGCGCGGTCTGCGGCCGGGGTTAGTTCGTCCTTGGAATCTGCCTCTGTCATCGCCTGTCTCCTTGGCTACTTCACTCTGGTATGAGAACGACCTTGCCGGTCGTCTTGCGCCCCTGTAAGGCACGGTGCGCTTCGGCCGCGTCCGACAGGGCGAACTGCTCGCTGATACGCAGCACCAATTCGCCGCTGGCGATCCATTCCAACACGGCGCCAGCGCGTTCCAATAGCGCCTCGCGGGTCTGGGTGTAGTGCATCATAGTTGGCCGCGTCAAAAAGAGCGACCCCTTGGTGCTGAGGACGC
The DNA here is from genome assembly GCA_965208845.1 of Candidatus Latescibacterota bacterium. GTDB lineage: Bacteria > Latescibacterota > UBA2968 > UBA8231 > UBA8231. Next base: position 5,207,740 of record OZ242361.1, read on the forward strand.
CGGGGTCAAAGGGCGGGACCGGGCCGCTCGACTGCCCGAACAACACCAAGTAACCTAGAGGCCTGAGCGCGTTCAAGCTCTTGTCAAAAGTCGCCTGACCCACGGAATCGTACACCACATCGACTCCGCGCCCGGCGGTGAGTGCCATGACGTCCTGTTCAAAGTCGCGCTCGGTATAGCGAATGACCTCATCGGCTCCGGCACCCCGCGCGAGTTGTTCCTTTTCCTCAGTCGAGACCGTGGTCAACACCCGCGCTCCACACCGCTTGGCCATCTGAATCAAGAGCAGCCCCACGCCGCCAGCCCCGGCGTGGATCAGAGCCGTGTCTTCGCGGCCCAGCCTGTAGGACCCATGCGCGAGGTAATGCGCCGTCATGCCCTGGAGCAAAGCGGCGGCTCCCTCCTGATAGGAAACTGAATCAGGCAGGGGCACCAAGCGGTCGGCGGGCACAGCCGCTTCTGCAGCATACGACCCCATCACTCCGGCGTAAGCCACCCGATCGCCCACTTGCACGCCTTCCACGCCCTCGCCGACGCGCGCTACTACTCCGGCGGCTTCCATGCCGGGGATGCAGGGCAAATCGACTGGGTACAGCCCTTCGCGGTGATAAGTATCAATGTAATTTAGACCGATGGTCTTGATTTCGACGACGGCTTCGCCCGGCCCAAGTGTGGGCGCGGATACGTCCTCATAGGTGAGGACCTCAGGGCCACCGCACTGGTGGAAACGCACTGCTTTCATTGTGGACCTTCGCGTGGGATCAAGGCCGCTGACGCGGCAAAATTTTTACTAATTCAATAGTAAACTTTTTAAAATAACTATAAAATCTTTTTGAGACAAATTTGAAAAAACGGCGATCCGTGCATTTTTTATGAGGTAAACCTGTATTCGCAAAGGAATCCAATGAAAGTAGCTAAATTCGGCGGCTCGTCCCTCGCGTCAGCCGAGCAAATAGAAAAAATCTGCGCCATTGTCACCGCTGATCCAGCGCGCCGGCTCGTGGTGGTTTCGGCCCCGGGCAAGCGCGACCGGGAAGACACCAAAGTAACCGACCTCCTCATCGAGGTGGTCCGCGCCCAGCTAACCAACCAAGACGGCCACACCGCACTCGCGCGCGTCATCGACCGCTATGCCGCCATCATCTCCGACCTCGGCTTGCCGGACACCGCGCTCGCGCCCATTGTCGCCGACTTTGAGCGGCGGCTGGCCATGAGCACCAGCGACGAAGCGCTCTACGCAGATGCCATGAAGGCCGGCGGCGAGGACAACTGCGCCCGCCTCGTCGCCGAGTACTTGCGCCACAACGGAGCCGAAGCCCACTATCTCGACCCCGGCGAGGGCGGCCTCATTCTCTCGCAAGAGCCGGGCAATGCCCGCGTCTTGCAGGCGTCCTACGGCAAGCTGCGCCAGCTCAAAGACCGGCCGGGCATCACCATTTTTCCCGGTTTTTTCGGCTATTCGCCCACCGGCCGGGTCGTCACCTTCTCGCGCGGCGGCTCGGACATAACTGGCGCGATTCTCGCCGCGGCCGTCGATGCGACCGTGTACGAAAACTTCACGGATGTCGATTCGGTCTTTGTGGCCAATCCCGCGCTGGTCGAAAACCCAGTCGCCGTCGCCGAGATTACTTACCGCGAGATGCGCGAGCTTTCCTACGCGGGGTTTTCCGTGTTTCACGACGAGGCCCTCGAACCGGTGTTTCACGCCGGAATCCCGGTCGTCGTCAAAAACACCAATAATCCACAGGCACCTGGCACCCACATTGTTCCCCAGCGCGCAGTCGGCGACCGCCCAGTAGTCGGCATCGCCGCCACCGATGGATTTTGCAGCATCTACATCAGCAAGTACCTGATGAACCGCGAGGTGGGCTTTGGCCGCCGCTTGCTGGCCATTTTTGAGGACGAGGGGATCTCCTTTGAACACACGCCTTCGGGCATTGACAACATGTCGGTGATCGTGCGCGAGTCGTACTTCAACCACGCGGCTGAAGAGCGGGTCCTGCGCCGGATTCGCACCGAGCTAGAAGTAGATGAACTGTCGGTTGCCCGCGGCCTCGCCTTGGTGATGGTCGTCGGCGAGGGCATGCACCACACTATTGGCTTGGCGGCCCGTGCTTGCCGTGCCTTTTCCCGCGCCAGCGTCAACATAGAGATGGTCAATCAAGGGTCGAGCGAGGTCAGCATGATGTTTGGGATCGCGGCAGCGGACATTCCCGCGGCCGTGCGCTCGCTCTACGGAGAGTTTTTCGGCGACTGATTGGGCTACGCCGCCCAAATCACCAACCGCAACTCGCTATCGTCAATCAGGCTGTATTCGGGGAGACGGCCCGCAAGCTGCTGGCACTCCTTGCGGATAATCGGCACGCCATCGCCGCGTCGGTCCATCAAGTGCGTACGTCCAAGACCGGCTGGTGCAGGACAACGGGCCAACAAAGACACGATAAGTTCATTGCGATTGGCTTGCCGCAGGTGCAGACTGTCTGGCGAGAGCGTATTCGCCAAGGCACCGGGGACGTATAGCTCAAGGCGATCCCCGAACATGTGCAGCCGCACCCGCGAACCCCCATCGAATAGTCCCGATGCGCCACGGCGTTAACGAGTGCCTCAAACACGGCCCGCTCGCTGAACTGCGGAAAATCGACCCGGGCCGTTACTTTGGTAGCTCGGATCAACATGTTTCGCCGCACGAAGTGCATCGCTTCCGCAACCTGCTCGTCGAGCGGCCCTTCAATATCGCGGGCGTCGGTCTGATAGTCGATGTCCGTCCGCTCCCCTGCATAGCTGACGGCTTGGATGTATGCGTGGGGCATCCATTGTTGCGGCTCCCGCGTGCATAGTAGAACACCGGCGAGTGTGAGGCGTACGACGTCTTCCTCATCGGCAGCGACGATGCGGAGCTTGTGCAAAGTATCCTCGGTCAGCTCGGCGTCTTCGCGGAGAAACCGACGCGTCAGTTCCTCGTCGAGGTGCTCTGGCGAGGTGCGAGGCACAACGGATTCGTCGAAGCGGATCACGCGGCTCTGGCTGCGCTCTTGAAAGAGCCGCGCCAAAAATTCGGCAGCCATTTCGCGCTTTGAGCTTCCTATCCTACGGAAGTAGCCGCCTGGACTCTTGTGGACGAACAGGCTGCGGGCAATGTCGATGCAGATGACCGGAACGGGCGTCCCGGCGGCATCCGGCAATTCCAGCTTGCGGATGTCAACGCTGAGCGCGGGGTTCACCGAGTCGTTGCAGATTTCGCGGACCCAACCCTCGACCGCATCCAAGCCCTCTAAGGGGATACCCAAGACTTCGCGGGTCGTGTCGTCCACTCCCAAGACGAGGGTTCCGCCCCGGCTGTTGGCAAAGGCGGCGAGTTCGTCGGCGAACTCGTTTCGATGTGGACTGGTGACGCGGTCGCCGGACAGCACGACGCGCTTGAGTTCCAACGTCGAGTCCTCACCGAGACGAATGCGACGGGATAGGTCAGGAACAGTCATCTGTTTCGTTTCCCTTTTTCAAGTCCCTTACCATCACACCCTACGGGCTGCTGTTTCTAGACGACGGTATTCTGGAGTCTGAACGAGATTGGGCGCGACTTTTCGCACCTGCTCAAGTGCATCTCCCAGACCACGAGGGATTACCGCGTTTTCCGCGGTCCCAATCGTCCGATCTAGAAGGCGCAACAGTGCTTCGGCTTTGGCTTCGTCGTCAATCATTGCTAGTTTTGGCGTTCCGTCCCCATCTCCATACAGTCCATAATTGAGCATTGACCAGCACTCAAACGGTACGAGGAAACGCTCGATAGCCTTCACGGCTTTGACAAACTCACCGCGAGTGACCGCTGGAAGTCTAGAAAGTCTATCGCTGATCCCCGGCGATGTTAGAGAACGCTCTTGCGGCCAAACATCTCGGAGAAAAGGCTTGACCGCTGACCGGAACAGATGCTCTGGTGATAGCGGGTCCGGTTCTTGAACGCTCGGTTCTGAAAGCTTCCTTACGAAGCGAGTTATCGCTTCCGCGCATTCTGCACGTACTTCGTCGTCCAGCGACCGTATCATTTGCTGAACACTACCTTTCTCAACCGCAGGTTCTCGTCCTTCTCGTAGGGCGTGAAGGGACTCGATCACAAGGCTGAACGCAAGCGAACGACGGGTCTCGCGGCCAAGTTGGCTATCCGTGGTTCGATCTACCATGTCGTTGCCAATAATTTTCAATACGTCCGTGAACTGCGTCTGACGACCGACGGCACGCCAGAGGGCCAGTGTGAACCTCTGCACCTGCTTGATCGCTCATTTTGTTCCTCCATCCACCCGAAACACCTTCATCACCTCGTCCCCTAAATGATTGATCACCTTCACCGCGATCCTACCTGACATCGGCTTGGCAAAGGGCCGGGAGGTGTCGCTGTGGAGGGTTTCCCAGGCTTCTTGATTGACCTCGGCTTTGAGCGTCGTACGCAGCGATTTGTACGGGTCGCTGGCACCGAGGAAGTAGGCGTGGCGGACGAAGAAGCTTTCCTCGTTGTAGTCGGTATCGACGAACCAGCAGGCGATGCCGTCGGCGCTGTCGCTGCGGATTTCGCCAGTGTTGGGGTGGAATACATCGACGCCGTTGACCTTGACTTGGATTTGACTGTCTTCCGCGTCGAGGATGTCGATGTCCGGTTCGCCGAAGATGACGAAGAGGTTGCCTTTGCCGGTGTTTTTGAGATCGTCGGCCATGTGGAGGTCGGCGTTCATGCGAGCCTTGAGGACGGGGACGCGGCCTAACTTGTTGAACTCCGAGGCGTGGGCGTCGTAGTTGAAGGCGCAGGCGACCAGCACGTCGAAGTCGGCGTCCGCGGCTTCGCGCACCGCTGATACGAGGGCGGGGCGGGAGACAGTGCCGAATTCCGGGCCGACGAAGATGCCGGCGCGCTTTTCAGCGCCCGAGTCGGCATCGCCTTCGACGTAGGTTCCTTCGGCGCAGACGTGGTAGCCGGGCCAGGGTCTGATCCCGGAAAACGAGATGCGGTCGTCTTTGTGCGCCTGTTGGACGCCGGAGGTTTTGAGATTGTCGAGGATCATCTCGGCGAAGTCCTGCTTTTCGCCGTACCCTAGCTTGGCTTCGGCGACGTTGTCGATGAGTTCGTCGTTTTCATCGACGCCTAACAGGCGGTGCGGCGACAGGCTTTCTACGGTGAACGGGCCGGCGACGCGGACTTTTTTGTTGTCTTCGTAGGGTTTGTCGTAGAGGTATTCGTAGTCGGCTTTGGCGGCGATGGAAGCGTCGATTTCCTTTTGCCGGGCGATGCGCTGTTCCCACCAATCCGCGTGAATTCTGCTGACTTCCTCGGGCCAAGCGTCGTCGGCCTCGCGGGGGATTTCCCATTCTTCGTAGGATGTGCCGAGCGCGTCGTTCAATTCCGCCCGCAGTGGCTCCAGCGTTTCTTGGAATTTCTCATGGATTACGTCGATTTCGGCGTTGTTAGCGATGGATTTGAGGGTGATGTGGGGGACGCGCTCGTACACGAAGCCTTGGCGGATGTCGTTGTACGTGGGCGCTTCCGAGGGGGCTTTGCGGGCGAGCGCGGCTTCTTTGATTTGGCCGTCGCGGCTGTCGGCGAGCAGGTAGTAGGGATAGCGTGCGCCCATGACGCGGGCACGGGCCAGCGCGAGGGCGACGCGGGAGGTGTCGATGGTGATCCAGCGGCGGCCCCACTGCTCGGCAACGTACGCGGTGGTGCCGGAGCCGCAGGTGGGGTCAAGGACGAGGTCGCCGGGGTCGGTGGTCATTAGGATGCAGCGTTTTGTCGCTTCGGTTGCAGTTTGGACAACATAGACTGGAAACTTTTCTCCGTGAATGTCTGACCAGATGTTAGATATTGCTACTTGGTTCCAGTCGTTCCAAAAGATGATTCCCCCAAGTGATTCACCGCCTCCGTCAAAGATGCGGCCCGCTTTCTCAATCCTGGGCAAACCGTCTGTAAGACCAAACCTCCATTGCTTGTTAGGCCCACACTTTTTTCGTCTTCCTCGAAACAGATAATCTTTGCTTCGTTCTTCGCTTGGATGCTGACTCACGATAGGATAATTCACTCTTGCCCATCGTGCCCCGCACCCTACCAGTCGTTCGATCTCATCTCTGGAAGTCTTGCTCACATTGTGAAGAACCATCGGCTCTGTCACAAGCGTATTGAATTTCGTTTCCTCGTCAGGCGTTTTCCGTTCTTCAAATAGATTCCGAACCTTCACGTCATCACGAGATTTGCAGTACCATACAACGTAATCGAACACCGATTCTGTATTATATGTTGCACTTTTTTTCTTGAAGGCAATCGTATTAACATGGTTATGTTCGCTGAACACCTCGTCCATCAACGCCCGCACCCGATGCACATTCTCGTCCCCAATCTGCACAAACACCGACCCACTCTCCGTCAACAAATCCCGCGCCACCGTCAGCCGATCCCGCAAATACGTCAAATACGAATGAATCCCATCCCGCCACGTATCCCGAAACGCCTTCACCTGCTCCGGCTCGCGCGTAATGTGCCCGGCGTTGCCGTCCTTGACATCGCGGCTGGTCGTTGACCACTGGAAATTGGAGTTGAACTTGATGCCGTAGGGCGGGTCGATGTAGATGCACTGCACCTTGCCGCGCAGCCCCTCCCGCTCCGCCAGCGACGCCATCACCTGCAAGCTATCCCCAAGGATCATCCGATTCGACCAGTTGGCGTCGTGCTCGTAAAACTCCGTCTGCGCGTCCGCACTCGGCAGCCCGTTAAAATCCGCGAACAAATCGGCCTGCAAGTTAGCTTCGCCGTCCCCCGTCTCCTTGCTCCGCTGCCGCAAATCGTCAATCAACACCTTCGGATGCACCTTCTCCTGAATGAACAGCGGCGGCGCTTGCACCACCAAATCCGACCAGTTCTGCTCATCCTTCCCCCGCCAAACAAGCTGCGGATCCAGATCCCGATTGCGCCGCTCATACGCAACCCTAATCGGATTCCGGTCATCCTCCGCCATCACCGCCTGATACTCAGCCGTGGGAATATTCTTCCGCGACGCGTCCTCGTGCCGCAGAGTTTCAACAGTCTTAGTCGATTTTCGTTTCGCCATTTATACGGAGTCCTCGTTCGTCGTGTTCAACAGGGCTTTTTCGCTAAAGCCGCTCAGGTGGATATCAGACATTGACCATCTCCCGCTCTATATACGGACGCATCTCCTCCCGCAGCGCTTTATCCGTTACCAGATCAACCGGACGCCCGAGCAAATCTTCAATATAGAACTGAACGCCAAAATACCGCTTTGACGTCGCCGGCGAGTCGAACCGCACTAGAATGTCCACATCGCTGTCGTCCGTGGCTTGATCACGGACGATTGACCCGAATAAGGCGAGATCCACGACGCCGAAACGCTGCACAAGGGTCACCTTGTGCGTTCGGAGCACGTTCAGGACTTCATCTCTGTTCATTTCTCCCTTATTTCCTTTTAATCGGTTCTACTCCGAGATCCCGGCAGATCTTTCTCGCCAACAAATCGTCGATTTCTCTGTGTCGTGGAATTGCAGAACGCCGATCGCCTCGCTCATTGCGCCACCATGAGTGCCGTCTGCCTTCACGGATCATCTCGCATCCCTGTCGCCGAAGGTACTTCAGCAGTTCAACCCGCTTCATTCAATGACGACCTTTTCCTCCTGATAGTCGTCGCCCGCGGCCGCTAGCGCATCACGCCGGTTGAATTCCAGTGCCTCTAAAAGCGTTTCCACAAGGCTTTGCTGCAATTTCTCATGGGTATGCTCCTGGCAATTCACGCCGGGCACTTCCTCAATCCAGCCAATCCACCATTCGCCACTGCGTTTCACGACGGCTGTATATTCCATGTTCATTCCCCTTTCGATTGTGAGTTGGATGTCCTAGGTATAGCCGCCGGTTTTCCGTAGATCATCCCACGCAACTCCTGCCATGAGTACCCTACCAATGGATCAGCCGCGCCGATCTGGCCCTCGCTCAGGTCGGGCAGACGGTAGCGGCTGCTGGAAAGAGGCGCGGGAAGCACTTGGCGCAGGCCCTCTTCCACTACGGCGCGCAACGAGCGCCCGGTGTTTCTCGCGTACTGCCTCGCCCGAGCCAACAACTCGTCGTGGATGTCAATGGTCGTCTTCATCGGCCTTCTCTTCGTTAGCGGGGTCCTCGTTCGTCGTATTCAACAGGTTGCGCAATTCGGGCAGCAGTTTTGGAATCGCGTCTTGAATGATTGTCCAGATGATATTGTTGCTGATGCTCAGATAGCTATGAGCCAAGCGGTTGCGCGTCCCCACAATCGCATGCCAAGGAATGTCTGGGTACGCCTCTCGCACCTCGCTCGGAATATGGGTTGCTGCCTCGCCGATCAGTTCTAAATTGCGCAGGGTGGCGTCATAGGTGAGTTCATCGGCGATAAACTCATCTTGGTCCAAGCCCTCGGTATAGGACAGAACCTTTTCGCTGAATTCGATCATGTCCTGAATGTAGAAACGCCATTCTCGCTCTTCTTGCTCAGCATTAGACATTGATCACCTCCCGCTCTACATAGGGGCGTATCTCAACGCGTAAATCCTGGTTGGTTGCCAAATCCACCGGCCGCCCTAGTAAGTCTTCCAAGTAGCCTTGAGCACCGAAATAGCGTTGCCAATTGGGAGGCACGTCGAACCGCACTAGGACGTCAACGTCGCTATCGTCCGTAGCTTGGTCGCGGGCAAAGGAGCCGAAAAGGGCGAGTTCAGAAACGCCAAAGCGCTGCGCAAGGGTCGCCTTGTGCTCTCGGAGCACATTTAAGACTTCATCTCTGTTCATTAGATCTCTCCGATATACACATATTAATCAATACACTGTCCGCTCCCTACCCTTTTGCCCGAAACCCCTCAACCAACCGATCAAACGCATCTTCCATCCCAGACACATCGGTGAACTCGGCAAAAGCCCAGCGCCCGTAGTCCCGGTGATGATTCACACCAGGTACCCAATAGGTATCCATAGTCGTCTTCTTGTCCTTGGCGTCTTCCCCCCGATAGCCCTTGATCTCGACGATCAGATTCAGCAGATCATTGTCGCCACGGCCATCATCAATGCGGACGATAAAGTCCGGCAGGTACGTCCGCATTTCCGACCCACGACGATAGGGTACCTCCAAGCCGAGATTGTGGTTCTTGACGTAGGCTTTGATGTGCGGATGGGATTCAGCGACGCGGCAAAACTCCCCCTCCCAGTCGCTGTCGAGGACGAGCCAATTGATGTGGCAACGGCGGGGGTCAGCTTCCCAACGGCTAGCCTTGGTCGTGTTGAAATTCACATGGGCTGTCGAACCGACGGGATTGTATGGATCGAGCACCGCTTTGACCGGGCGACTGTCGATTCCTTCGCGGGTGATGGCGGCAAAGATGCGCTCGCAGGCCGTGTCGGCTAGTTCTTGATACATGAGTTGAGCGGGATAAGTGCCGCCCTTGCAGTCGAGGTAGTTATCGAGCCACTGTCTGGCGATGCGCTTGAGCTGGCCGAAGAGATAGAGCTTGGGCTCTGCGCCCGGGTCGCGGAACTTGGTGTAGAGCAGACGCTGGGTCAGGTGAAACAGGAGAGTCGAGGTCCGCAGGTCGTTAGTGTGCACCAGACTGAGATCCACGCTCTCGCCGATAATACCTTGATTCCTCGTAATCGACGGACCAATAAGATCGGGCGTCAGTTCCAGCACTGAGTCCTTGTTAAACTCGGCCTCAAGCCGCTCTTCCGGCAATTCCACCCGATACCCAGCCACCCGAGGAAAACTAATCTCCAGCGCATCCCGTTCGGGCCGCACGGCTCGCACCTGAACGGTCTCTCGCGGCGGCTTCGGCGGAGCCACAACGGGCTTGGCCGTAAAGTCGAACGGAATGCCCAAGACATCCGCGTACTCGACATCGAACAAGCCATCTTCATTGAGCTCGTAAGATTGCCGCCGCAGCGCCCGGCCAATGACCTGCTCGCAAAGCAACTGCGTCCCAAAGGCGCGCACGCCCAGCACGTGGCTGACAGTATTCGCATCCCACCCTTCCGTGAGCATCGACACCGACACCACACAGCGAATCGAATCCCCCAGCCGCCCCGGCTTGCCGACAGTATTCATAACCTCGCGGAGCAGCTCTTGGTCGCTGATGTTCTCAGCCTGACGACGGTCGCCAGTGCGCTCGATAATCTCCCGCCGAAAGCGGTCAATCTCGTCAGCGGCCATGCTGCGGAAGTTTCTGTCGAGCGCGTCACCGGACTCCAATTGTTCGCTGTCGATCAACAGCGTGCGAGGCCGTGGGTACTGGTTGCCCTGTTCGTCAAAATTGCGAAACAGTTCCAAGCGACCATTTACCAGCGTCGTCGAGCCATCGTCGTTCTCGCGGTGGAAGCCGGAGATGTAGTCGTACACCAACTTGGAGGTCGAGGTGTTATTGCAGACCACGATGAAGCACGGCGGGACGACAATGCCCTCCCTCTCCATCAACTCAAAAGTTTTCTGATAATGCCCGTACAGAGCTTCCAGCGCAGTCTGCAACTCCACGGGCAGACTGAGGGGATCGAGGGTCTTAGCCTTGCCCCGCCCTTTCTTCGGCATGTCGCTGCGGATATGTTCCCAGAGATTGCGGAACTTGGGCATTTCGCCGCCGGGGATGTTGTCGGCCACTGGCACGCGGGGCAGTTTGACGATGCCGCATTCGATAGCATCCATAAGCGAGAAATCGCACATCGTCCACGGGAACAACGTGCCCTCAGCATAGCCCGACCCACGCAAAAAGAAGGGCGTCGCCGAAAGATCCATCACTCGGTTGATGCCCAATTTCCTACCGACAATTTCCAGCCCCGAAATCCACAACCGCGCCGCCTCGTCGAACACTAGCCTAGCCTGTTGCCCGGCTCCCTTGCGCCTCTTCGGCTGCGGGATCGGCGAGACGAACTCGGCCGGTCGGCGGTGTTCAACGATCTGCTGCGTCGGCTGCCCAGTCTCGTCCAGCTCCCAATGCTGGCTCGGACGCTCGTAAGGCGAGTTGAGGACCGGCTGTTCAAAGAATAGATCAGTCAAAACGATGCGCCTTCTAAATTCCAGACCTCATCCAATCCACTGTCGGGAATTTAACGTCTATATCGAATTAAGTGGTGAGGGTGCTCCGGCTTTAGCGACGCCCTTGGGGGCCGGGGATTCGTATTCCAACAGCACCGACTTTCCGATCATCTCAACGAACCGCACGATCCATTCAAACCCGCTGACATCCGTGAGTCGCAAGGGATGATTCAGTCTAAAGTGAACGGGTTGCTGCTTGCCTTCATCAATAGCGACGTTCGTCGCATAAAGGTACATGCGGTCCAGATCGTCGAGGATTGGGTTCAGCCGCCCGGTCAAATCGGGCAAATGACCTGTTCCCTCCGTGAACACCGCCGAGCCACCCATCGGCAGCGATTCGAGTTGCACGTGGAGCGGTTCCGGCGGGTGCCAATCCCGCTCCACGTGGGCGGCGTGTCCCGGTGCCGCGCAGAAAACGGTGATGGGAAGTTCCGAGTGAAACCCAAAAGCGACCCGGCCAAACGTATCGGTTTCCTCCTCCATCCAAGTCTTATTGGGATACAGCGCAACTACCTGAGCACCTGCAAGCGGCTGACCGGCGACCGATACCAACACTTCCCCTTCAATGCCCGTTACCGGCGGACGGGCAGAAGGTATAGTCAGCCGCAGTTCCGCACCGCCGAGCAATTCGTATTCTGGATCGCGCCCGGTTAGCTCCCGAGTCTGCTCGTAGATGATCGGAACCCCTTCGCCGCGTTGCTCCAAGAAATACTGCCGGTCCCCTGCCCCGACTATATCCCCCACTGCGAGCATGCGGAGGATGGACGCGAGCGTTTCATTGCGGGTAGCTTGTCGATTGCGCATGGCCTCAATGGGCAGTGTGTTGGGCAGGGCACCCGGCGAGTACAACTCAAGGCGGTCGTCAAAGATGAAGAGCCGTATCTTCGCGTTCTCTATCGAGTAATCGCGGTGGACCACAGCGTTGACGATAGCCTCAAATACCGCCCTCGGACTAAATTGCGGAGTCTCTACCCGCCCAGGGGCCTTGCGCGCCGCCACCCGCGTGTTGAGCCTAGCAAAGTTGACGGCATCGCGGACCTGCCGGTCCAACGGGCCAGTAATGGACGCCGCATCGTGCTGGCTCGCACTGCCGAGCACCGTGCCGCGATAGCGAACCGCTTCGATCATCGCGCCGCGTATGTACTCATCTGGGCGGGCGGCGCAAAGCAGCACCCCGGCAACCGTTGCGCGGATCACGCCACTGTCATCCTCCTGCACCAACCCTAACTTTGTAAGTTGGACCGTTGTAGATTCGGTGGCACGCGAACTCAGGAAGCGATCCGCTAGGGTCTCATCGAGCGTGTTAGATCCAGTTCCGGCAACAATCACTTCGTCAGGACCGAGCAGACCAGAACGTCCCCGCTGCTGAAACAGGCGGTTCAATGCTTCCGATGATAGTTCACGCTTAGCGCTGCCTTGTCGAGAAAGATATCCTCCAGGGCTCTTGTGGACCAGCGCACTCTGTTCGACTTCAACGACCAGCACAAACGAACCGTCCGGCAGAGCCAGCCGTTGGGTGACGAACGCGAGCGGAGGACGGATGCTGTCCGAACAAATCTCGCCGACGAAGGCTTCTACCGCATCCATCTGTTCGCGGTTCATCGACCGCACCTCACCGGCATCTGACACACTGAAGATCAATGTGCCGCCGATGGTGTTGCCAAAAGCAGCCAACTCGTCGGCGATAGCGTCCCGATGAGGCGCACGGACGCGGTTGCCGGTAAACATGGCTTCCTTGAACTCGACGCGGCTGTCCTCGCCGAGTTCGAGTTGCTGCAACAAACTCTCGCTATCCCAAGGCATTATAGCTCCTCTTTGGCAATTTCCTGCACACCAAGCTATTAGCGCGTTGCCACTTTATAGATTCCAGATCCCGCCCAGTCCACCGTCAGCAACTCAACGCCTCAAAAGGCGATAAGAGCACTACCGCTCCAGCCCTCCTCACTCACCCCTGCGGCACAAACATCAGCTTAATCCCCTCCTGCCCCTCGGCCATGTCAAACGCCCACTGCCATTCGCTCAGGGCAAAGTGGTGGGTGATCAGCTTCTCGCTGGGAATAAAGCCCCGCTCGATCAGCCGCAGTGCCCGCTTCCAAGCCGGTCGCCGCTGCCCAATGCCGCCGGAGACCTGAAGCTCATTGTAGGCGATCTTCTCAAAGTCGATCTCCACCGGCGCACCCGGCAGACCCATCTGGGAAAAGCGGCCCCGCTTGCGCACAAGTTCCAAAGCCAACCGCATAGCCGGTGCCACCCCCGCGCACTCGACCACTACATCCGCACCATAGCCGCCAGTCAATTCGTGCACCCGCGCCACCGGGTCGCAGGCCGCAATATCGATGGTGTGTTGCACGCCCAATTCCTCGGCCAGTTGCAGCCGCTCAGTATCCCGCTCCGTGCCGCAGAGAATCACCGTCCCCCCCTCGGCCAGTGCCACTAGCGCCGAGAATAACCCCACCGGCCCAGGCCCGGTAATGGCGACAAAATCCCCGGCGGTCACGCCAGCCTGCTCAATGACCGAATGCACGCAGCAGGCCAACAGCTCGGTCAGGGCACCGGCTTCAAACCCCACGCCCTCGGGCAGCTTGTGGACGAACGTCGCATTGCAGTAGGGCGCGAAGCAGCCGTGGTGCCAGTAGCCCATGACCTTGCGATTGGGGCAAAGATTGTAGTGCTCGCTCAAGCAGTAGTCGCAGTCGCCGCAGATGTACACGCTCGGCTCGCCGGTCACGCGGTCGCCCACCTCGACGTGGTCGCCGACCTCCGCGCCCTTTTCCACCACCACGCCGCTGAACTCGTGTCCCATGACGACCGGCGTCTGGATGTTGTAGTTGATGGTATCGCGGTACACGTGTAGGTCCGACCCGCAAATCCCAGTGGCCTGCACCTCGACCTTCACCTGATTGGGGCCGGGCGGCGCATCCGCTAAGTCGCGCAACTCGACAAATCCGTCGCCCCGCTGATATTTGACCACTCCCTGCATCGCTATTCTCCTTCGGCTAATTTGAGCCGGTCGCCCGCCTTGATCTCTCCGGTGGCGCGGATCACTCGCAAGCTGGCGAGCCGGGTGCTGATGATTTCAACGACTTCGACGAGGGCAACCGACTCTTCGGGGGCCAGCCCCTCGGCCTTGATCCGCTCATTGCCGGGATAGACGAAAAAACGCAACCGCGGCCGTATGCCGTGCTCGCTGCCGATATTGGCGTACAAATCCTCGCTGTACACGGCGATGACTTCGGGCGCATCGCCTTCAAACACCAAACCCTCCGGCTCGAAAACAGCAACCACCTTGTGTACCAGTTCGCCTATGGCCTCGATTGTCGCCTGACCCAACAGGGTTTGACCGAACGCCTCCGAGCCGAACTCTACCTCCTTCAAGCCGGCAAATTGCAAGTCCTGCTCGCGCGGCTTGCCCAACAAGTCGAGCCCCACGTCGCGGTCGGTGAGATCGCGCAGAGTCTCTGCCTGACCGATGGCACTGCCGTCGTCAACGCGCGCGATCTCGACGCGCATCTGTGCCACCGCCGAATAGGATTTGTAGCCTCCCACCAAGGGATCCCCCACCGATAGGCGGCGCATATCGTAGTCCTGCAACAGGCCCACGATCACGAAATCCGCCCCTAACTTGCGGCCAATCGCGAGGGCCTGCTCGCGGCTGGCAAACCCCCACTCCAGCGCCAACTCGGCCACCGCGTCAAAAGGGACGACCTGCCAATTGCGCACGGCCACCAGCTCCGTGCTGAGCATGTTGGCCAACTCGTATTCGATGTTCCACACCCCCTCGCGAAACCCCGACTCATCGACAAACGGCACCACGGCCACAAAGTCGGGCCGCGGGCCAGAGCCATAGCGTTGGCGCGCCTCCAAGTACTGCTCTAACGCACTCGGCGGTGGCGGCGGCGGCTCGGGTTGCTGCCAATCCTCCGGGCCTCCCTCGGGGGAGGTCAGAGGGGCGCAACTACACCACAAAAGGAATGCAACAGTCCATTTTTTCATTGCGAAATCTCAATTAGTGGCTGACGTTGCGCCTTGTAGGGGCAACCCTTGTAGGATCTGAGCCGGGTAGCATAGACGCCCACGAGGGACGCCCTACACCTACCGGTTCGACATAGATGCGTAACGTCAGTTAGTCGTTAGTGGCCACTGGCCTAGAATGGGGCATAAAAAGCGACCTGCCCTGTTCTATGTCAACGCGGAGCGGCGCGCGTCTTGACAGGGTTTTTCCTCGGCGATACGTTGCCAAAGCACCCTTTCTATAGTGGTCAGTGGCCGGTGGCTGGTGGCCAGTCCCCGCGCCGCCATCCCCAAGCAACTAACCACTGCCCACTAACCACTAACCACTGCCCACTAACCACTAACCACTAACCATGGGCGACCTAACCCTCATCTACGGCTCGGCCCATCCCGACAAGGCGTCGCCCGCGTCCGAGCGCTGCTTGACGCACCTCGACGCGGGAGACGGCGAGTCCTTTCTCTGGCTCTTTCCCACGCATTTCCAAGCCCAACTCATGCGGCGGCAACTCCTCCGCGCCAGCCGCACCGACCTGCTCACCGGGCACTTGGCCCTCGATCTAAACAGTTTCACCGACATCCTCTACAGCCTCTGTCCCAGCCAGCGACCGGCCCTGCCCCTCAGTGCGCAGCGGCTCTTAGTCGAAGACGCTCTCGCGGCCAGCGCGGCCAACGCGCCCTATTACAGCCGCCACCCCGAGCGGCTGAGCCGGGGGCTGACTCAGTTGTTCCGCCGGTTGGAGGAGACAGGCACCCAGCCGAGCGACCTAGTGGGAACAACCCAGCGCAGCGCGGAATTGCAAGTCCTTTATGCGGCCTACTTGGAACGTCTTGCAGATGGCTGGAGCGGGAGTCGCGAGCGCTTTGCCGCTGTAGATGCCCATCTTGATCGCTCGACGCTCGCACAGCGCTTCCCCGGCCTCGGCCTGCTCGTGCTCTGCGGCTTTGTCGAAGCGCCCGCACCTTTTTTGCCCGTGCTGGACAAGCTGCTATCTCTCGTGCCAGAATCCATCGCGCTGCTCGACTACGACCCGGAGGGGCCCGATTTTTTCGCCCGCACGCGACCCCTGTACGAATTCCTCCGCGCCCGCGCCGTCCGCGTCGAACGCAGCACCGCCGGCCAACACCCAGCCGCCGTATTCGCCGACCGCCTCTTCACCCACAGTCGCGCTAGCCTCGGCGCACCCATAGAGCGAGTCCCCTGCCCAGACCGAGTCAGCGAAGTCGCAGCCATGGCCCGCCGCATCCGCCAGTTGCATCAGGAGCAAGGGGTCGAGCTAGCGCAGATCCGCATTAGCTTCCGCAACCTCGATATCTATGCCGAACTCGTAGCGGAAGTGCTGCCGCGCCACGGTCTGCCTTTTTACCTCGCGCGCGGGCGGCCCCTTGCCACGGCACCCGCCATCAACACCGTCTTCGCGCTCATCGACGCGGTGTTAGAGCGCTACAGCCGCGCCGCGCTCTTCCGCTTGCTCAGCTTACCCTTGGTGCAGTTGCGCTATTCATTCTCCGACCAAACGCGCACGCTTACCGCCGAAGACTTCGCTGCGTGGACCCGCAACGTTTTGTCATCGACCGGACGCGACACATGGCTCGCAGCCATCGAAGGCAACTTCGCCTATTTAGAGAGTGAACTAGATCGAGAAGGCGAACCGTTCTCCGAAGACATGGACGATTTTCCCACTCGGCGCGAGGACCAACGCGCCGAATTGGAGGATCTCCAGCCCCTACGAGCCAGCCTAACCACACTCTTTGACCTGCTCCAGCCCTTGGAGAGCCGACAGGATCTGCCCTCTTTCCGCCAGCATGTACTCCACGCCCTCAGCGCATTAGGCGTAGAGGATGCCCTTGCGGATGAGTCGGCAGAAGACGGCCGGGCACTGGCGCGCTTTTTGGATCTGCTCGACGAACTGTGTGCACCGGCCGCCGCCCTCCAGCCTCGCACCCTGAGCCAGTTCGCCGACCTGCTGCGCGACGCCATCTCCCAAGCGCACGTCCCCTCTGTAACGCGCGCTGGCATTCAAGTGACCGATCTCACCGCAGCGGGCAGCACGCCCTGCGATTACCTCTTCCTCGGCGGGCTAGTGCAAGGCGAATTCCCCCGCTTGCCGCCAGCCGACATTTTCCTCGAAGAAACCCAGCGCCGCGCCCTGAACTTGGACGAAGATTCCACCACTGCGTCCGAGCGCCTGCTGTTCTACCGCGCCGTGTGCTCGGTGCGCCGCGGCCTCAGTCTCTTTCATCCCGAGCAGTCGGGCAGCGAGATGCTCGCCCCCTCGCCCTTTGTCGATGAGTTAGACGGCCTGCTCTCCCCGCAGCCTGAGACGGAAAAGTCCAACGGCACACCGGGCACCCTAGCCGAGTTGCACCTCGCCTTGGGCCGCGGCCTGTGCTCGACGCACGAATCCTCCGACGCTAATAACGCACTCGCACTCTACAGCCAAGCCGCACGGCTCGACGGTCATGCCACCGCGCTGCGCCACCTCGTGCGCGGCTTGCACATCGCCGAGTTGCGCACGATCCCCAAGAGTCTCGGCAGCCACGAAGGCGTCCTCAACGAGGAACCGCTGCGCGCCGCGCTGCACACCCGGCTCGGCTCAGGCCATTCTTTTTCCGCGACCCAACTGGAGCTGTACGGCCACTGTCCCTTCCGGTTTTTTGCCCAAGAACTGCTCAACCTCCAGCCCCTCCCCGACCCGGAAGAAGACGACTCAGCGCTCAGGCGCGGCAACCTCGTCCACCGCATCCTCTATCGTTTCTATTCGGCCCACGGCGAAGCGGCCGAACGCGCGGAAAACTTGGCGACCAACATCGCCGAGTTGCGACACCTCGGCCACCAAATCGCCGACGAAATGAGGCTTACGGGCTTTTTCTGGGAGCGGGAACTAGAGCGTCTGCTCGGCTCCGACGACGGGGAGCGCGAGGGCATCTTGCCTCGCTTCCTCCGCCTGCAAGCAGCCGCGGCCAACCCAGCCGTGCCAACCCATTTCGAACTGAGCTTTGGCAGCTATCCCGGCATGGGAGAGCGCGACCAACAATCAACCACCACCCCCTATGCCATCGGCGACTCAGAGACCGGGGACGAGGTGCGGCTCGCCGGCAAGATCGACCGCATCGACCGCACGGCCGACGGCCGCTTCGTCGTCTTCGACTACAAGACCGGCCGCATGCCCTCGGTAGCCGATATTGACACCGGCCTCAATCTCCAGCTTCCGCTCTACTTGCTAGCGGCTGAATCCCTGTTCGGGGAGATCGGGCTGCGCGAAGGGGCCGGCGCGGCGTACCTGATGCTCCGCGACCTAGAGGACTGCGGCCGCGGCGGACTGTTCGCCGATGCCGCACATCGCAATACAGCCTATGTCGCCAGCGGCCGCTACGGCATGTACGATCGCGAGGCGTATCGCCAGCGCCTCGACGCCGTGCGCGGCTTCGTCCTCTCGTATGCGCGGGCCATGCGCCGTGGAGTATTCCACGTCACCGCTCACGACCCAGCCAAAATCTGCCCGCACTGCCCGTATCAACAAAGCTGCCGCCTCGATCCCCAGCGCATGAGGGACTTGTCGTGAAGCGCGCCGTCCCCTTGACTCCAGTCCAGCGCATGGCCCTCGACAGCCAGCGCAATATCGCGGTCACGGCTAGCGCCGGTGCTGGCAAGACCGCAACGCTAGTCGAGCGCTATATCGAACTGTTGCGCCTGCATCCCGAAATCGGCGTGCGCCAAGTGTTGGCCATCACGTTTACTCAAAAGGCCGCGGCGGAAATGCGCGAGCGCATCGCCCGGCGGCTGGCCGACGCCCTCGACCAAGAACTGCCCGAACCAGAGCGGCAGCGTCTGCGGCAAATCCGCGCAGACCTGCCCGCGGCGCGCATTTCCACCATCCACGCCTTTTGTGCAGCCCTGTTGCGCGAGTATCCCATTGAAGCGGACGTGGACCCGGCCTTCGCGGTCTTAGAGGGAGTAGATGCGGCGCAACTCCGACAGCAAGCCGTGCGCCAAACCCTAGCGTCCCTAGCCCGAGCGCACGACTCCGATCCCGACAAAGAAGCTCTGCGGCGTACCTTAGCCGAATGGCCGCGCCGCTATCTCGAACAAGTCTTGGAACATCTGCTGGAAAAAAAGCATCACGCCCGCACGTGGTGTCGCCACTACGTCGAGCAGTCGCCCGACCAAATCCTCAGCGACTGGCGCGGGATGCAGCAAACGACCAGCGCTCCCGCGTGCCGCGCCCTGTTCGACGATCCCCAATTCACCGACATGCTCGCAGAACTTGCCGCACTCTCGCCCCTAACCGACGAGCGCGACTCGGCCGTCGAGCGACTAAATCCGCTCCGCGACTTCATGCGCCGGCTGAGCCAAGCACCTCCGCTGGACGAGGCGCTAGAAATCCTCCCACGCCTAGCCGAGAAACTTTTGACCAATGGCAGACCTTTGAGCGGCAGCCGGCTAGGCAAGAAATCCAACTGGGAGGAAGCCACCCTCGCCCGCGTCCGCGAGCTAGTACCCACCTTGGGACGCTGCCTAGCTCCGCACGCCGACCTCCTCAGCCTCGAACTTAGTGCAGCCGACGAGCGCGCCGCCGCCGTGCTGCCCGCCCTGTCGCGCGTCTTCCTCCGCGCTGATGCGCGCTGTGAAAGCAGCAAAGGCAATGGCCGGATGCTGGACATGGACGACCTCCTGGAGAAAACCCACCAGCTCATCGCCGCCGATGCGGACATCCGCCACCGCCTGGCCCAACACTATCGCTTCGCACTGATCGACGAATTCCAAGACACCGACCCCTTGCAGTGGGAAATCATCCGCTCGCTGGCGTCGCCGGACGGGCAAATGGCCGGCGACAAGCTCTTCATCGTCGGCGACCCCAAGCAGTCGATCTACTCGTTCCGCGCGGCCGACGTTACCGTCTTCGCCCGCGTGCGCGGCACCATCACCGAGGCCAATGCCGCGCACGAGCGCGAGTCCCAGCCCTTTTGCGACGACGGCGAAATCCTCGATGCCTCCTTCACCCAGCGACTCGGCACCCTCGTCATGGGCGAAAACTTCCGCACCCTCGCCCAGCCGGTTGCCTTTGTCAACGCGCTCTTTCCCAAATTCATGCAGGCGGTTCCAGATGAGCCTTTTCAAGTCGGCTACGACCCGCTCATCGGGTGCCGCTCCGCCGATGTAAGCGAGGGTTCGGTCGAGCTTTTGCTCTTGCCACCCGACGACAGCCGCGACTCTACGGAGGCCGCGCTGCGCGAAGCCGAACTCGTGGCCCGCCGCCTGAGCCACCTACTAGCGGGCAACGACCTGCAAGTCGCCGACCAAGACGGCTTGCGCCCGCCCGTCCCCGGCGACATCGCCTTGCTCCTGCGCCGCCGTCGCAATCTCTTCGCGTACGAAGACGCGCTGCGGGCCTGCGGCATCCCCTTCCAAGTAGCCGGTGGCCGGGGCTTTTACCAGCGCCAAGAAATCTACGACCTAGCCAATATCCTCCGCGTCCTGTGCAATCCCGGCGACGGCATCGCCTTGATGGGCGCGTTGCGCTCGCCGTATTTCGGCCTCTCGGACAACGCCCTGTACGCGCTGACCGCGCCCCAAGGCGGGCGGCTCGCCAAGAATCTCGCGGACGCCAATCAGCGGCAGCGGCTCGCCCCTGCGGACCAAGAGGCCGCCACAGACGCCGTCGCCCGACTCCAGTGCTGGGAAGGGCTGCGCGACCGCGTGCCCCTCGTCGAGCTGCTGCACACCATCCTTGAAGACACCGGGGCTTGGGGCTTTCTCTGCTATGGCGAGCGCGGGGACCAGGCCGTGGCCAACGCGCACAAGCTCCTCGACCTCGCCCGCGAATTTCGCGGCCCGCTCGCCGATTTCGTCGTTCGCCTCGACTTGTTGACCCATGAAGAACAACAAGAAGGCGAAGCCGTCCTCGACGCGGACGCCCTACACATCCTGACCGTACATGCGGCCAAGGGCTTGGAATTTCCATTGTCTTAGTGCCCGATTTGGCCGCGCGATTTAACTTTCAAAACAGCGATCCTGCGCTCATCGACAGGGAAAAGGGCCTCGGCTTGCGCGTCCTCGACCCCGAGCAGGATTACAAAAGGACCTCCTCCTTTATCCGCACCCTCATCAATCGCAACGCGGGCCGCCGCCAGCGCGCCGAAGAGAAGCGCCTGTTGTACGTGGCTTGTACCCGCGCCCGCGATCACTTGCTGCTCGGCGGCGCGCTGACCGACAAACACCTCAACGCCGACCTCGACGCGGCTATGGACTGTCTCGGTTGGATTTGCGGCAGCCTAGCACTGACAGAGGGCGACCTCGCTCAAGGCAGCAAGGCGGTTGCAGGCGTGCCATCCCCCTTGCCCATCCACACCGACCCCAATGCGTTCTCGGTCCCTGCAACTACTGATCACCAAGCCAATCCGGCCTTTCGCGCCCTCGACGCGGCGCCCATGCAAGCAGCAAACCCGACGTTGGATCTGCTATCACCGCTCGACGACCCCCAGGACCGGCCCGAATTTGCCGCCAGCGAGTTGGTCCTCTTCGCCGCGGATCCAGCCGCGCACCATCGCCAGTATGTGCTGGGCCTGCCGGCATGGCCCCTCGGCCAAGTAGATGCGTCCCGCCGCCGCGCCATGCTCTTTGGTCAGCTCGCTCACGCCGGTCTAGAGGCCCTGAGCAACAGCCCAGATGCCGACCCTGCTGCCCTCGCTGCCGACCTCGTCGTCGCCGCCACTTTGCCCGTAGCATCCTATCGCGACCCGTTCGAACGCGAGTTGGCCGCCCTGTTGCACCGCTGCCGCCAATCGTCCATAGCCAAACACTGGCTCGCCCATGCCGAGGCCCGCACCGAAGTGCGCTTTACCCTCTCGCTGGAGCGCGGGTTAGTACATGGAGTAGTCGATTACATAGGACGCGGGGCCGACGGCCTGTGGGAATTAGTCGATTACAAGACCGGCCACCGCGCAAACACAGAAGAGCCAGTACAGCACTACCGCCTCCAGTTGGAAATTTACACTCTCTGCTTACAGGCCCTCTACCCGGATCAAAGCGAATACCGCGCAATGCTGTACTTCACCGACTTAGACGAAGCGCGTCTCGTGCGTTTCATACCAGCCGATCTAGCGGCAGTTCGCACCCGCCTCGACGACCTCGTCGCCCAACTCGTTGCGGCCAAAAATTCCATGCTCACAGGAATGCCATGATGTTTTACTCGACCCTCTCCCTAGTCGTCGTATCCCTAGCCGCCTGTACAGCTCCCGAACAAGCTCGGCCGCCCGCTGCGGATACCCAGCGCATGGCCGAGCGCCTGCAACAAATCGCCGACAACCAAAATCCGGTTTCCAACATCTATCTGAACGACTTGCGAGTGGAGCACTTCAGCAGCCGACAAGAACTCTTATCTCCTTTGGCCCGCATGCGGGCACGCATTTTATTGGCCCGGGAGCGCCTGCGAGCCGGCCAGACGCAGGCTTCCATTGACGAATTCCAACAGTTGCGGCCCGAGCTTGAAAAGCGCCAAGTCCGCATGGAGCCGAGCCTAGACATGCTCTTGGGGCTCGCCTATCTGCGCTTGGGCGAGCAGGTCAATTGTCTGGAGGGTCATACTACCGCCTCGTGTCTCTTCCCCATCGGCCCCGCCGGCGTTCACGCCGACCCACGCGGATCGCGGACGGCCCTAGACTACTTGGCCACTGTGCTGGAGCAAAATCCCGACGATTTGACTGCTCGCTGGCTCCTCAACATCGCCTATATGACCCTAGGAGAATACCCCGACCAAGTCCCGCCCCAGTGGCTCATCGAGCCCTCGCTTTTCGCTTCTGAGCACGACATCGGCCACTTCCCCGACATCGCTCCCTTCCTGAAGCTCGACTTGGTATCCTTAGCTGGCGGCAGCATCATGGACGACTTTGACAACGACGGGTTCCTCGACCTGATGATTTCGGCTTGGGGTCTGCACGACCAACTCCGCTATTTTCGCAACCGAGGCGATGGCACTTTCAGCGAGCGCACGCAGGAAGCCGGTCTCACCGGCATAACCGGTGGCCTGCAACTGGTCCACGCCGACTTCGACAACGACGGCTGGCTCGATTTTCTCGCTGTGCGCGGGGCTTGGCAGGGGATCGACGGCCAGCATCCCAATTCGCTGGTGCGCAACCAAGGCAACGGCACCTTTGCCGATGTGACCGAAGCAGCGGGCTTGCTCAGCTTTCATCCCACCCAAACGGCGGCTTGGGCTGACGTCGATAGCGACGGCCTGCTGGACCTATTTGTCGGCAATGAGACCTTCCCCGGCCTCAACGATGTCCACCCCGGTGAACTCTTCCACAACCAAGGCGACGGGACCTTCGTCGAAAAGGCCGCCTCGCTCGGTTTGGCCGTCGAGGGCTTTGTCAAGGGCGCTACTTGGGGCGACTTCGACAACGATGGGCAGATCGACTTATACGTCTCGCGTCTGATGGGCGACAATTTCCTCTTCCACAACCGAGGAGCCGAACCAGCCGAGGGCCTGCCCTTTGCGGATGTGGCTGGCCGGGCCGGGGTCAAGCAACCGCACGAGAGTTTCCCCACTTGGTTTTGGGACTTCGACAACGACGGCTGGCTCGACTTGTTCGCCTCGGGTTATCACTACAATCCCGATCTCAACGCCGGGGATGTCGCAGCCGACTATCTGGGCGTGCCCACCGACGCCGAACGGGCTCGGCTTTTCCGCAACCGAGGCAATGGCACTTTTGCCGATGTCAGCCAAACCCACCACCTCCACAAAGTGCTCTATACGATGGGGTGCAATTACGTCGATCTAGACAACGATGGCTGGCTCGATTTCTATGTTGGCACAGGCGCGCCTTCCCTGCGCTCGGTGATGCCCAACCGCATGTTCCGCAATGCTGGCGGGCAGGTCTTTCAGGACGTCACTGCCTCGGGCGGCTTCGGCCATTTGCAGAAAGGGCACGGCGTGGCGGTCGGCGATTTGGACAACGACGGCGACCAAGATATCTACGCCGTCATCGGCGGGGCCTATACGGGAGATACCTTCCAGAATGTCCTGTTCGAAAATCCCGGCCACGGCAACCGCTGGATTACCTTATTGCTGGAGGGTACCCGAGCCAACCGCAGTGCCATTGGAGCCCGCGTCGAGGTCCAAGTGGAAACGGCCGAGGGCACTCGGTCAATCCACCGGATGGTCAGCAGCGGTGCCAGCTTCGGAGCTTCGAGTCTGCAACAGGAAATCGGTCTGGGACAGGCCACGGCCATCCGGGAAATTGCGGTGCTCTGGCCGGGCGAGGACGCGGTTCAGCGCTTTGCGGATGTTCCGCTGGACCAGGCTTATCGGGTGAAGCAAGGCGCAGCGGCCTTGATTCCACTAGTGCGACAGTCCGTGTCTCTGGCACCCGAGCGGGATGTCCAAGGCCACCACAGCCCGGCACACAATTAGGAATTACGAATTACGAATTAGCCCAACTGCCCCGCCGATTCGGACGCCTTGGTAAGCTCTAATTCCTAATTCCTACGAAGGCCGCGTAACGTCTGTTAGTTGTTCACCCCTCCCATCCCCCCCTGCATCGCCGCGGCGCGCGCCAAAACCGCCAAAACCTCTTCGCGCAGGGCCTCTGGCAGGTCCGCGAAGTCGATCTGCCTAGCTCCGCTCGGCAACTCGGTCCGGCTCTTGTTCCATCCATCTTCCGCGCGGCACCACCGGATTGTCAAACCATTGCCCAAGCGGATGAAATACGCCCCATCGTCTGTGTAGAGTGTCGCTTGCATAGAGTTCCTCTCGCTGAATCGCGTCGTTTGCGTTCCCCGTCTGGCCGCGTACTTTCTTTAACCATTCCCAACGCTGCCGACAAATCATCTTGACAGCTTTGGGTCGTGAAATTCTAACCTCACCATTAAGACAAAAGACCATGGCCGAGCCCATCACGCAAGCCCAAGACCACGATCGGCGCATAGGACGCTTAGAAGGAATTGCCGAACAGTTAGACCGCCGCTTGGACGGCATTGAGCGAGCGATTGGCGAGTTGGGCCGTCGCATTGACACGTTGACCCGGTGGATTATCGGCATCCAGATAGCCACTCTAATAGCTATCGGCAGTTTGCTGTTAAGCATCCTAAACAGGCTACCTAGCTAACCATCATCCCTCCCCGGCCGTTTCCCTTAAAGGCCGTTAAATTAGGCCATTCAATGCAGATTCCCGCCCTGCGGGCCGCAGCCGATTTCGGCACCCAAGTGCGACAGGCCACTGAGCGCTTAGCCGCCGAGCGCGTCTATGAGCGCATCCTCGCGCGCGACCACACGGTTTGGCGGCCCGACCCAACCGAGATTGCCAACCGGCTCGGATGGCTCGACAGCCCGCGCGTCATGCGGGACGCCATCGGCCCCATCCACCAATGTATCGACGACGCCCGCGCCGATGGCTACACCCATGCCCTGCTGTTGGGCATGGGCGGCTCTAGTCTTGCGCCGGAAGTCTTTCGCGCGGTCTTTGGCGTGGCCAATGAATTTCTCGACCTCTCGGTGCTCGACAGCACCCAGCCCGACGCCATCCTAGCCAAAGAGCGCACCCTCGACCCAGCCCGCACCCTATTTCTCCCGGCCACCAAGTCCGGCGGCACCGTGGAGACGCTGTCCTTGCTCAAGTACTTCTACAACCGCACGGCAAACGCTGTCGGGCTAGAGGAAGCCGGACGGCACTTCGCCGCCATCACCGATCCGGGCAGCGGCCTCGAAGCTCTCGCGCAACGCCTCGGTTTTCGCCACATCTTTTGTAACGATCCCAACATCGGCGGGCGCTACTCGGCCCTGTCGTACTATGGCTTGGTCGCAGCCGGTGCCATTGGCGCGGATCTCGATCGTCTGCTCGACCGGGCCGGGCGAGCCACTGCCGATCCGCAACCGGGCATTCAACTCGGAGCCTTTCTCGGCGCAGGTGCCCTCGCCGGCCGCGATAAGCTAACCCTCATCACTTCGCCAGCCATCAGCGCAGTGGGTGCTTGGATCGAACAACTCATCGCCGAGAGTACCGGCAAAGACGGCAAGGGTCTGCTGCCAGTCAATCTAGAGCCTGAGTGTACCGCTCACGCTTACGGGGCCGACCGGCTCTTCGTCCATCTGCGGTTAGACGACACAGCCGATGCCCGCGCCCAAGCCATTGCCGCGGCCGGGCATCCAGTCTTGTGTCTCCAGCTAGCGGATGCCTACGATCTCGGCGCGGCCTTCTTACACTGGGAAATTGCCACGGCCATCGCCGGATTCTTCCTCGACATTCATCCCTTCGATCAGCCCGATGTCGAGGCGGCCAAGGAACTAGCTCGCCAGATGGTGGCCGCCTACCAGCAACGCGGCGCACTGCCCGACCCCGACCCCGACCCCGACCCCGTCGATGGTCTCGCGCTATACGGACCAGTGCAGGACACCACTCTGCCACAAGCCCTAGCGCGCTTTCTGGCAAGCGGCGAACAAGGACGCGCGTACATTGCCCTGCAAGCGCATCTCCCCCCGACCCCGGCAACTACCGCGGCCCTACAGGACCTACGCCACCAGTTACTAACGCGCACCGGCCTAGCCACGACCCTCGGCTTTGGCCCGCGCTTCCTGCACTCGACCGGCCAATTGCACAAGGGCGACGCCGGACGCGGACTTTTCATTCAGCTAACGGCCGACTCGGCAGAGGACGCGCCGATTCCCGACGAAGCCGGGGCTGTGGATTCTAGCATCACCTTCGGCGTCCTCGCCCAAGCCCAAGCCCTCGGCGACCGCCAAGCTCTCGTAGATCAAGGGCGGGCCGTACTCCGCATCCATTTAGGCGCAGACATCGACGCAGGCATCGCCCAGTTGCGCCGCGCCTTAGACTCAAACAACGACCCCACAGGAGAAGTCCAATGAGCCGAGCAGACATCGGCCTAATCGGCCTAGCTGTGATGGGCGAAAACCTCGTCCTCAACATGGCTAGCCACGGTTTCACTGTTGCCGTGTACAACCGCACAACCACTAAGGTCGATGCCTTTATGGCCGGCCGCGCTCAAGGCAAATCTATCATCGGCACCCACTCGCCAGCCGAACTGCTCGCCCAGCTCAAAAAGCCGCGCCGCGTGATGCTAATGGTGCAAGCCGGCCAAGCCGTGGATCGCGTCATCGCCGAACTCGTGCCCTTGCTCGACGAAGGCGACATCCTCATCGACGGCGGCAACTCCAACTACCAAGATACGACCCGCCGCACCCAAGAGCTAGCAGCCAAAGGCTTGCTTTATGTGGGCACGGGCGTCTCCGGCGGCGAGGAGGGCGCACTCAAAGGTCCGAGCATCATGCCCGGTGGCAACCCCGCCGCTTGGCCCCACATCAGAGACCTCTTGCAAGCCATTGCCGCCAAAGTAGAAGACGGTAGCCCGTGCTGCGATTGGGTGGGCCGCGACGGCGCTGGCCATTACGTAAAAATGGTCCACAACGGTATCGAATACGGCGACATGCAGATGATCGCTGAGGCTTATGCCTTGATGCGCGAGGGGCTTGGCATCGAGCCGCAGGCTCAGAGCGAAATTTTCAAGCAGTGGAACCGGGGCGAACTCGACAGCTATCTCATCGAAATCACCGGCGATATTCTCGCCAAGATCGACGACGAGACCGGCCAACCAATGGTCGATGTAATACTCGACACGGCTGGCCAAAAGGGCACCGGCAAGTGGACCGGCATCGACGCTCTGCAATTGGGCGCTCCAGTAACCGCCATTACCGAAGCGGTATTTAGCCGCGCCCTATCCTTCCTCAAAGACGAGCGCGTAGCTGCGGCCAGCGTCCTCCAAGGCCCAGACGCATCGTTTACTGGCGACAAAGACGCTTTCGTCGCAGACATTCGCCAAGCACTGTACGCGGCCAAAATTTGCTCCTACGCCCAAGGCTATCAGTTGCTCGCCCTCGCCGCCCGCGAATACGGCTGGGAACTCAATTACGGAAACATCGCCCTGTTGTGGCGCGGCGGCTGCATCATTCGCGCTCAGTTTTTGGGCCGCATCAAGGAAGCCTTTGACGCGGATCCAACGCTGGCCAATTTGCTGCTCGCGCCTTACTTCAGCACAGCACTCGCGCAAACCCAAGCGTCTTGGCGCAGAGTCGTGGCCACGGCTGCGACCCTCGGCATATCCGTGCCGACCTTTGCCAGCGCCCTCGCGTACTACGACGGCTACCGCTCCGCCCGCCTGCCCGCCAACCTGCTCCAAGCCCAGCGCGATTACTTTGGTGCCCACACGTATGAGCGCACCGACCAGCCGCGCGGCGTGTTCTTTCACACCAATTGGACCGGGCGCGGAGGAACGACGGCATCGACGGCTTACAACGTCTAGTCCGTAAAAAAGCATATAGTAAAAGCTGTATTGACATGCCCAATTTGTCGCATACAGTCGCTAGCAATCCATTATAAAAACAACCCCTGTTATCGTCCTTTTTTGGACTGACAACAGGGGTTCGTCGCCAATACCCCGATAGAAAATGAGCATACTTGCTGCACCTTATTTTGCTACTTTTCCGTTAGTGCATACAATACCATTCTGCAGTGCATTTGCTAAATACTATAATTTTTTTTAATTTGGAAATGTTATACATACACACACGTAACGGCGAAAGGATTTTTTATGCCTACCCTCGCAGCCCTTTTGAAGGAAGAGATCAGCAAGATCGTCCGCAAAGAAGTGCAAGACCAAGTGCGCGAGTTAAAGAAAACAGTCGCTCGCTTGGAAAAGATGTCCCCCCCGGCAAAAGCAAAGGCAAAAGCCCCTGCCAAACCAGCCGCCAAACCAGCCGCTAAGCCAGCCGCCAAAACCAGCAAAGCATCCGCTGGCGATAAAAGAAAACAACTCCGCATCTCACCGGATACAATCAAGAAGCATCGCAAGCGCCTCAAGCTCTCCCAAGCCGATCTCGGCAAGCTACTCAATGTTAGCACCAACACCGTTCTGCGCTGGGAAGCGGGCACATCTAAACCGCGTAGCAAGCACCTCCCGGAACTTGGTCAACTCCGTTCCATAAGCAAGCGAGAACTCAAGAAACAACTCGGCGAATAACAGGCTTTACAGAACCAACAACCCCCCCTAGTCCGCGTGGACGGACTAGGGGATTTTTGTTGCTACCTATCACTGCCAACGCGCTATATAGTCGTCCATCTGCTGCTGCAATTCCACATTGTCGCGTTTAGCGGCTCCGCGCTCGACAATCCGTGCCTTGCGCAACAGCATGGTGCGCGCAGCCTCGGCGCGATCCGCTGCGAGTTGTGGCTCCTTGTGCAACAGCTTGTCGAGCGCATATACGCGAAAGCGATCCATCGCGTAGTGCGCCTGCGACAGTTGATCGGCGTGGCCGCCGTATTTGCGGATGAGTTGCTCCGCCAAATAGACTACCTCATAGCGACAGGTAATCCGCAGCCAAAGTTCGTAGTCCTCGCAGGCGGGTAGGCATTCGTCAAACAAACCAACGTCCGCAAAGACCTGGCGGTGAATCGCAATCGACGAAGGCGACATAACACACAAAGGCAACGCTTGCAAGAAAATGTCGCCGCCGTATTTCTGATGGTGTTTGTGGGGATTGACCCGCACGCCATTGCGGATCCAGATCTCGTCGGTGTGGCAGATCAACAATCCGCTCTCGCGCAGGGCCGCTGCTTGGCGTGCGAGTTTGTTGGGCAACCACTCGTCGTCCGAGTCGAGCAGAGCGATCCACTCACCTGCGGCGGCCGCGATCCCGCGATTGCGCGCGGCAGAGACCCCGCTGTTTGCTGCCAAACTCACTATTTTGACTGCGTCGCCAAATTCCTCGCGCACTTGCTCGGGCGTACCGTCGTCGGAGGCGTCGTCCACCACGATCACCTCAAAGTCCACTCCCTGCTGCGCCAGTACCGAACGAATCGCCCGGCCGACTAATGCGCGGCGATTGTACACGGGAATGACAATCGAGAACACGGCTCAGGCTCCGCTAGCAAGCGCGGCGGCCGCGTCTAGTTTTTCGATGACCATTTCTGCCGTAATAACTTCGGGTAACACCAGCGGCTGGTCGATAAGACCGGCGGGAAAGATCACGTACAAGGGCACCCCTGAGCGCCCAAAGGCGCGCAAGAGCTGGGTGATCTCGGGATTGCGGTTGGTCCAATCGGCTTTGACTAGCGCCACATTGTGCGCGGAGAATCGCTGGCGCACCACTTGCTGCGCCAGCACGGCCCGCTCGTTGACCTTGCACGTCCAGCACCACTCGGCTGTAAAGTCGATAAAGACCATCTGCCCGCCTGCGACCAACTCCTCAACGTGCGCGGCACTAAACGGCTGCCAGTCCAATTCAGATGCGGTGGTCTGCTCGGCCAAGGTTTGCTCGGCGGCCAACAGCGGATGGACAAAGATCACATAGCTGCCCAAAACCAGCATCAGTGCCACCGCTCGGGCCAGCAATTTTGCGGGGTTGGGATGCAGGAAACTACCCCACTGACCCCAGACCCAGCAGGCCAGACCCAGACCCAGCAAAAAGGCCCCCGTCCACACCACGCCTTCGACGCCGACCTGATTGCCTAAAACCCACAGTAACCACAGCACCGTGGCCATCAGCAAAAAGCCCATTAGCTGCTTGAAGCGCACCATCCAAGGCCCGGGCTTGGGCAAGCGCCCGATCCACGCCGGCTTGAGCGCCAGCACCACATACGGCAGCGCCATACCCGCACCAATCGCCAAAAAGACCGCGATGACGACGCCGGCCGGCTGGGCAAAGGCAAACCCCAGCGCGGTCCCCAAAAAGGGTGCGGTGCAAGGCGTGGCCAAAATCGTCGCCAGCACGCCGTTGAGAAAGGATCCCGTCAACCCCTCGCGTCCTTCTAGCCCCCCCAAATTGCTGGTCCCCGGAAGCAGGATTTCATAGACGCCGAACAAACTTAAGGCCAATGCAAAAACCAAGGCGCTCATCGCCACCACAAAACCCGGGTACTGAAACTGAAAGCCCCAGCCGATCTGCTCACCGCTGCTTTTGACCAACAGCACTGCTAGCGCCAGCGCCAGAAAAGTGGTCACAATCCCGGCGCAAAACGCCCACCCTAGCTGCTGCACCCGCTTGGTTTCCTCGCCGGCTTGATTGACAAAGCCGAGTACCTTGAGCGAGATGACCGGCAACACGCAGGGCATCAAGTTGAGAATTAATCCACCTAATGCCGCAAAGGCGATATAGACCCACAGCGACCGCGCGACCTCCCCGCTAGCCGCGCGGTAATCCTTCTCCAAGATTCCCCCCCCCTGGCGCGGCGCAGCGCGCAAATCCAGCGCCAGCGTCCCGGCTTGCACCTCGCCATCTAGTCCATAGACGAGCACTCCGCGCAACGTATCAACTGCGGCATCGCCGTAGGGTTCGACAGACAGCACGAGGTGATCGGCGGCTAGACGCCGAGTGGAAAGCGCAAAATCGTCGGCTGCCAGCGGATAAAAGTCGGGCACCTGCTCGCTCTGCTCAAAAGCCTTGCCCGCATGGGAAAGGCGCACGTCAACCTCCATAGCCCCCTCGCCCCGCACGGCGAGTTCTATCGCAACGCGCTCGTCCAACGCGCCCGGCACCTGCGCTGCATAGCGGTCAAATTGCGCCTGCTGGGCACTCGGCTTGCCGACGGCAGCGACCGGCAACGCCAACGTCAACGACGCCTCGCCGGGGATGCACAGTTCGCGGCACACCAGCCAAGAGACCTCGGCCGCAAGGTGCAGCGTATCCCCCGCTGCCAACGCCTGCGGCGCGGTAGCCTCGGCCACGAGCAACACTTCGTCGGCATACCCATAGACCACCAGTTCCCCCTGTTCTTCGAACTTGTTGGGCAAGGGCCATTGCAACGGTCCTGCCACCACACCGGCAGGTAGCTGCCACTCAACTTCGATCGGCAAGCCAGCGTCGCCGCTAAAAATCCAGTAGGTGTGCCATTTCTCCTCCATCGTCAGTTCGACTCCCAGCCGAAAGGACTGGCCGGGAACCACAGCATCTACATCGGCCAAAAATTTGGCCTGCACCGGATGATCGTCGGCATGGAGCCGTCCGCAGAGCACTAAGGCGAGAAGCAGGATGAAATTGTACATGGGAGCCTCGAAAGGAGAGAGAAGGGGAAATTAGCCCCTACACTGCGTAACGTCAGATCATAATTCCTAATTCCTAATTTTACGCAGCACGGCTCGGTGGATTTGCTCGATGTCGATTAAGCGGCAACCGAAGCGGCGGGCAAAGTCCACCAGTTGCTGGCCCTTGGCCATTGAACCATCGGGAGCCATCACTTCCGACATCACGGCCGCCGGAAAAAGTTCGGCCTGACGGGCCAACTCCACCGCACCCTCGGTGTGCCCCTGGCGGCTCAGCAACCCTTCTGGGCGGGCGGCTAAGGGCAACACGTGCCCAGGGATGACGATGTCGTCGGGCCCGGTATCCGGCTGGAGGGCGCACCGGATGGACGTGGCGCGATCTTCAGCCGAGACGCCGGTTTCAATCCCCTCTAGCGCGTCAAACGGCAGGCCGAAGCGCGGAGTCGTCCAGTCGGCGTTGTGCGGCTCAATCAGTCCGACGCCGAGCCGCGCTAGATGGTTCTCGGTCGTGGCTAGGTGCAACATGCCACGCGCCTCTTTGAGCATTTGATTGATCGCAGCACCCGAAACGTATTCCGCGGCCACAATCAAATCTCCTTCGTCTTCGCGCTCGCGTGCATCTACTAAAATTAGGAACTTGCCAGCGCGAAAATCCGCAATCGCCTCCTCTAACCGACAGAACATCGAATCTCCCACAGCTATTGCACCTGGTGCGCCATAAGCACCGCTTCGTCGAGTTCAATTCCCAAGCCGGGCGCATCCGGCACCCGAATGTGGCCGTCTATTATGGTTTCTGCCGGACGCACCAACTCACCGCGCCAATCCACCTCGCCAAACGCGTACTCGAGCACCGTGAAGTTGGCAACCGTCGCCGCTAGATGAACTCCAGCCATCGTCGATACCGGACCGGCCGGGCTGTGGGGCGCAATCGGCATCTGCGCTATTTCGGCCAGCGCGGCAATGCGCCGGCATTCGGTAATGCCGCCAGCGTGTTTGACATCCGGCATTAGCACATCCACTGCTCCTTGGGCAATGTAGGGCCAAAAGCCCTCGCGGCCGACGAGCGATTCGCCACCAGCAATAGTCTGACCCGAGTGCAGCCGCAACTGGCGCAACTCATCGACCCGGTCGCGCGGCACCGGCTCCTCAAACCAGTAAAGATCGAGTGGGCGCACCTTTTCGGCGACCTTAAAAGCCAAGGCCAAGTCAAAGCGCTGATGACAATCCACCAACAACTCGATTTCGTCGCCAATGGCCTCCCGCGCTGCCACCAGCCGAGCGATTCCTTGGTCTGCGTTGCGCTCGACCCCGCCGCGGTCCATCCGCCGCCAATGCACCTCGTCAAAGGGAGTGCTTTTGACGGCGCTAAAGCCAGCATCGACCGCTCGGCGCGCTGCATCGGCAAACCCCTGTGGGCTGCGGTCGCGGGTGCCGCGATTGAGATTGGCGTACAAGCGCACAGAGTCGCGCCGCTTGCCACCCAATAGACGCCAAGCCGGCACCCCGAGCGCCTTGCCAGCCAAATCCCACAACGCTTGGTCGATCGCGCTCCGCGCCGTGGCCCCGACGCGACCGGTGTCGCCCGAAAAAATCGCCGAGCCCCGCACCATCTGTTCCCACAACACCTCTACTTGGGTCGGGTCCGCACCTACCAACCGAGGCCCCAATTGCTCCAGCGCGGCCGCGACCAAGCCGTCGTTGCCGCTCTGGCTCGCTTCGCCTAGCCCGCTCAGCCCGGCGTCAGTGTGAAGTTGGACGAAGATCCAATTGCCGCGATGCGACGCCGCCACCGAGTGTAGTTCCAAATGAGTAATTTTCACAAAGTCTCTCCAGTGTA
This sequence comes from Candidatus Latescibacterota bacterium, assembly GCA_965208845.1. GTDB lineage: Bacteria > Latescibacterota > UBA2968 > UBA8231 > UBA8231. Next base: position 5,241,716 of record OZ242361.1, read on the forward strand.
AAACTGCTTCCTCAGAAAACATAAAGAAGAGACGGCCTAGCCGCTACGATCTACCTCTCCTCTTCATAGAGGCCGTATTAAATCCGAGGTGCGCCCTAAGTACCCATTCCCCTCCTCTGCGTCCATCTGCGTTCATCTGCGGATACGCTTCTTAGGGGTTCACGCGGTTCAACTGAGTCGTTATGTTTTTAGGCCATGCCTTCTTTCCCCGGAGGTGAAACATGGACCTTTTCGACGCCGGACTGCGGGATCGCCAAGCAGCAGACCAACCCCTAGCCGCTCGCCTGCGACCGCGCAACTTAGACGAATACGTCGGCCAAGACCACATTCTCGGGCCGGGTCGCCTGCTGCGGCGCGCCATTGAGGCCGACCAACTCTCCTCGCTGATTTTTTACGGCCCGCCCGGCACGGGCAAAACCACGCTCGCCGCGGTCATCGCCCACACCACCCGCGCCCATTTTATCTCCATCAACGCCGTCTTAGCCGGGGTCTCCGACATTCGCCAGGCCGTCGATGAGGCCGGCCAGTTGCGCAAGCTGCACAACCGCAAAACCATCCTCTTCATCGACGAGGTCCACCGCTTCAACAAAGCCCAGCAAGACGCGCTCCTGCCCTGGGTCGAAAACGGCACCATCATCCTCATCGGCGCGACCACCGAGAATCCCTACTTCTCGGTCAATCGCCCCCTGCTCTCGCGCAGTCGGGTTTTTCAGTTACAGGGCCTTAGCTCCGAAGCCCTCGCGCACATCGCCCAACAGGCGCTCACCGACTCGCGCGGCTACGGCCATCTCCGCGTCGATCTGCACCCCGACGCCCGCGACCACCTAATCGACGTAGCCAACGGCGATGCCCGCGCCCTGCTCAACGCCTTGGAGCTAGCGGTCGAAACCACCGACCCAGACACCCAAGGGCGGATCGCCATCGATCTAGCGGTGGCCGAGGAGTCCATCCAGCGCCGCGCCTTGCTCTACGACAAGGAGGGCGACTACCATTTTGACGCCATCAGCGCCTTTATCAAATCCATGCGCGGCTCAGACCCAGACGCCACCCTCTACTGGCTGGCGCGGATGGTGTACGCCGGCGAGGACCCGCGCTTTCTCTTCCGCCGCATGCTCATCTTCGCCAGCGAAGACGTCGGCCTCGCCGACGAGCGCGCCCTCCAAGTAGTAATCGCCGCGGCTGAATCCTTCGACCGCATCGGTCTGCCCGAGGGGCGCTTTCCGCTGGCCCACGCCGCCTTGTATTTGGCCACCGCGCCCAAGAGCAATTCGACTATGGCCTTCTTCGACGCGCTAGAGGTTGTGGAAAAAGAGCGCGAAGGCGAGGTGCCCAATCATCTCAAGGACGCCAGCCGCGACAGCGAGGGCTTTGGTCACGGTGCGGGTTATCTCTACCCCCACGCCTACCGCGAGCATTGGGTTGCCCAGCAGTACCTGCCCGCCGGCCTGCAGGGCCGCATCTTCTACCAGCCCTCGGACCAAGGCCGAGAAAAAAACCTCGGCGACCGCGTCCGCCAACGCCGTGAACTACAACTCGCCGCCATGTGCGAAGCAGAGTCTGCCCCGGCCGAGATACTGTCCCTATCCCCGCCCGACCAAGTGCGCGACCAATGGCTCAAACGCGCCAGCGGCGACATTGGCCCCCAATTAGAGCGCACGCGCCAACGCCTTTTCGCCCCGCTTGCGCTCGCGCGGCATCACCTCGTCCTCGACTTGGAGGCCGGCACCGGACTGCTCACTTGGGAGGCCCTGCGGCGCGTGCCCGAAGGCGGCGTCTGGGCACATACCAGCGACAAGATCGCGGCTGTAGCCCTGCACGAAATCGCCGACCACCTAGCCGAGGTTGAGCGTCCCCAAGTATTACAAGGTCCGCTTGCCACCCTCGCCGACCAACTCGCCGACCACAATCCCGACATCCTCTTTGACGCCATTGTGGGTCGCAATGCCCTCGGCGCACTAGCCCACAAGGCCGAAGTCGTCGCGGTCCTGCATCGCTACCTCGCCCCACAGAGCCGCGTCAGCTTGGTCGAGACCCTCTCGTGCCGGTCGCAACGCCTATACCAACTGCTCGACTTACAGCAGCTCGGCGACCTAGGCGAGCGCCTCGTCGCCGCCGAAGAGGCCATCTACGCCGCGCCCGACGACCCGCGCGTCAACTGGGATGCTGCGGATCTCGAACAAATGTTCGCGGCCGCGGGCTTTGGTGCGGTGCAGGTGCGGGTGGAAGCGGTCCAGTCACAGCGCCACATTGAGCCGCGCCATCTCGCGCACTGGTTCAACCCCGGCGGCGAGAAACGGCATACGTACGCTCACCATCTGACTCAGCATCTCGACGAAAGCGAATTGCGGCAAGTGCGCAGGTTCTTTGAGCAGAACTTAGCCAACCACACAGTGACTTGGACGACGCCTCAGGTATTCATCGCGGCGGAAGGGCGAGCAGGGAGCAACGCGGACACAGCACCTAAGAATTGATTTATGGCTTCTCACGGCTTACCTTATCCGCATTCCTCCACCTCTAACCCGCCATAGACCATGATCGCCAAGCGCCTAACCTGCCTGCTTCTACTGGGCCTCAGCGCCTGTAGCACCACCGAAGAACAGATCGTTGAGCTTCTAGAACAGATGGCGGCCAATCCGGTGGATTCGCCGGCCTATCAGCAATCCATCGACGAATTGGCCGCTATTGGTCGGCCAGCCGCCCGCCAGCTCATCGCCCGCCTCAACCCCGACCTGTATCTCGGCGAGAACTACCGCGAGTTTCGCGACGAACAGGAAAAGCTCCGCATCGGCTGCGCCCTAGCGCTAGGCCACATCAAGCCGCGCGGAGCCACGGCTGCACTCAAAGATCGGATCACCACCGCTTACACAGACCGCGAGCGCATCGCCTGCCTGTGGGCCATGGGCCAAGTGGGCTACGTCCAAGCGGGCGTGGATGCGGCCAAAGTCCAGCTCAAAGACGAGGACCCCATCATCCGCATCCACGCGGCCATTGCCCTGCTCAAAATGGACGACGAACTCGGCACCAGTGAAATCGAAGCCGCCCTAGCCAGTAGCGACCCGGAGTTGGCCCAAGCCGCCCTGCAAGGGCTAGAAGAATCTGGCTACTTCGGCGTCCCGCTGCTCGTCGAACTGAGCGGCCGCGCCGGTCCTCACCAAGCCGCACTGCGCTCGGTGGCAACCAAGGTCAAAGACCAACTCGTCATCCAACTAGAGGCCGAGGAGCCAGTCCACCGCCAGCGCGCCGCGCAAGCCCTCGGCTACATCGGCGACGAAGGCGCAGCGGCCGCCCTAGCTGACCTGCTGGAAGACCCCAGCAATCAGGTCCGCTTCAGCACGGCTGCTGCCTTGGCCACCATGGGTCGCAGCCAAGGCATTGAGTTTCTCTTTGAGGCCCTGCGCAATACCGACTCCATCCTCCGTGCCAATGCCGTCAAGTTTCTCACCAACGTCCAGCAACAATCCGGCGCAGTTGAAGCGCAACTCATCGCTGCTCTCAGCGATGAGGATCCGCTCTCCCGCGCGGGCGCAGCCCAAGTCTTGGGTCAAGCGCGCGTGCAATCCGCCCTCAGTGCCTTGCTGGCGGCCACCGCGGACGAAGTCGCGGACGTACGCGCCAATGCCGCCATTGCCCTCGGCCACATCGGCGGCGACCAAAGCCGCGCCCAGCTCGAAAAATTGCGCCACGACAGCGACGCCACCGTTTCCTACTACGCCGAGTGGGCCTTAGGTCAACTCGGGTCGAGTTGACCCTAACCCCCTTTTCGCGCCATGCAAAATGCAATCTTGCTGTTGTTCGTCCTCTTGGCCCTGCCGCCGTTTGCCGCACCCAGCCGCGCTGGCGAAACGCCCGAGACCCTCCTCATCCGCCAAGCGCTCGCCAACGACATCTCCGGATATCGCCGCGCCGATGCCGAACTAGCGCTCAAGGCGTATCACCCGCACTTCGTCGCCTATCAGGGCCACGCCAACGGCGACCCTCGCGCTTGGACAATCCTGCACGAAAACCACGATGCGTTCGCCAGCCAGTTAGCCGCCGATCTCAGCGCCCGGCGCTACGAAGTCACGCGCACAGTTCCCTTTATCGCGGTGCGCGCCACCCACGCCATTGCCACCAGCGTGGACTCCGGGCGCGTCGTCGATCGCCAGACCAGCGAGGCCACGCCGGTTGTCGTCCACCGCTTCTGGACCTTTTTCAAGGAAGAGGACGACTGGCGGGCCACGGCCATGGTCGCGGATTTGGGCGATACGCTCTTGCCCGCGGCTGGTACGCCGGCCAACGGCGAGATCGCCGAGCTGTTGCAGCGCGAAAGCCAAGCGTGGGAAGCGGGCAGCGGCATCCTCGGCTTCTTCGACGCCAACTTCACTGGCTACGACGCCTTGGGCACTTTCAAACCGGCCTCCTACAAAATCGCCTTCAGCGGCAGCGAGGAACTGGAAAAGTGGCTCGACAAGCGGCTACCTTACGTGCAGTACGACCTCGACCGCAAAGTGCTCCACACGGCCATAGGCCCTGCCGGCGACGAAGCATTGGCCGTCACCCGCGAAAAAGTGGCTGTCGAACACGTCAAAGGGCCGGCCAAACACCACAAGGAACGCTACGTGTTCTGGACGCTGAGCCGCCGCTCCGGATCGTGGAAAGTCACCAATATGGTCTTCAACTTGGGGCTGGAACTTTCCGACTAACTCATGGAAAAGCTGGTCTGGCTACTGCTCTTTACCGTCGGCTACTGGTCTTACTGCATCTTCTGGGGCGTCAAAGGAGTTCGCCGGGCTAAGACGGCCTCGGATTACTTTATCGCCGGCCGCGGTATCGGCCTGTGGGTCTTTGTGCTGGCCGCCACCGCCACCTCCTTTAGTGGCTGGACCTTTGTCGGTCACCCCGGCACCATCTACAACGTCGGTCTGCCCTACGCCTTTGCCTCCTTCTACGCCATCACCATCCCCTTCACCGGGGTGTTGTTCCTCAAGCGCCAGTGGCTTTTGGGCCAGCGCTTTGGCTATATCACGCCGGGCGAGATGTTCAGCGATTACTACCGCACAGATGCGATGCGCTTCCTCACCGTCATCGTCGCGCTCGTCTTCAGCGTGCCCTATCTCGGCATCCAACTCAAGGCATCGGGCCTACTGTTCAACCGCTTGACCACCGGCACGCCACTGGAGGGCAGCTTCATCGGCTCGGTCGAGGGTGGGGCCATTGTGCTTTCGGTCGTCGTCTTTATCTACGTAGCATCGGGCGGGTTGCGTTCGGTCGCCTACGTTGACTGCGCCCAGTGCATCCTTTTGGCCTTCGGCATCGTCGTCCTCGGCTTTATTGCCCTCGACTTGGTTGGCGGCTGGACGGCCTTCAAGGGAGGGTTGGTCGGCCTCGCCGAGCAAAAACCCGACATGGTCGCCATTCCGACCCGGCCGGAGTCAGACTCTTTGCTAGAACGCGCTGGCACTATGTTTTTCGACGCCCAAGGTGGCCCTTGGACCGGCCTGATGATCTTGACCTATATGTTCGCCTTGATGGGCATCCAGTCGGCTCCGGCCTTTTCGATGTGGGCTTTTGCCAACCGCGACCCTCGGCCTTTTCCCTGGCAACAGGTTTTCGCCTCTTCGCTGGTCATCGGCGGTATCTTGTTCTTTTTTACCGCCTTCCAAGGGCTGGGTGTCCGGCTGCTCGATATGGAACTGATCCCAGGGACTAAACCCCTCGGCCTGCCCGCATCCGACCACTTGGTTCCCTACCTGATCGACACCTTAGCCGGCAGCTTTCCCTTCCTCTTGGGGCTTTTGGCCGTCTGTGCACTAGCCGCGATGCAATCGACCGGGGCCGCCTATATGTCCACGGCTAGCGGCATTATCACCCGCGACCTTTACCGCCATTTCTTCAACAAAGAGGCATCGCATTCGGCCCAAGTCTTTGTCGGTCGCTTGACTGTGGCGGTCGTCGTCAGCCTAGCCCTGCTAGTCGGACTAGCTTCCGGCGACCTACTCGTCTTGCTGGGGGGACTGGCCGTTTCGTATGGATTCCAGATGTGGCCGGCACTGTTGGGCATCTGCTACATCCGCTTTTTCACCCCCAAGGCCATCGTCGCCGGCCTCATCGCCGGCCTCCTTGCCGTTACCTTCACCTATATAACCGAGCTGGGCGGGCTCATCGGCATTGGCCGCTATCCGCTCACACTGCACAGCGCCGGTTGGGGCATCTTCTTTAATATGGGCACTGTCGTCATCGTCAGTTTGTTCACCCAGCCCAAGGAAGCCAACCATCTAGCCCACCGCGATCGCTACCACCATTTCCTCAAAGAGCACACGGCTCTGCCCGAGGCCAAAAGAAAATGGAAAACGCCGGTCTGGATTTTGACGATAGTCTGGTTCCTCTGCGCCATCGGCCCCTTTGCCGTCTTAGGCAATCAGACCGATCCCGCCCATTGGCCCTTGGGCATCCCCACGCTGTGGATATGGCAGATCGCGTGGTGGATCATCGGCTGTTTTATGATGTATTTGCTGGCCTTTAAGCTGGAAATGTCCACCGTCCCCACCCGCGAGGTCGAATCGCCGCCGCAAGACGACTGAGGTGCGCTCCGCCTTTCCCTTTCTCCGCCTAGTGCTAGCGCTCGGCGCGGCCCTGCTCGGGGCGCTGCTCCTACCCGATCAAGGCGCAACGAGCGGACTGAGCCTCTTTCCACCCGCCGCAGCCATCCTCGTCGCCGTCGCCACTGGCCGCCTGATTTTGGGGCTGGGGTTGGCAATCGTCGGCGGTGCGTTCATTTCTTTGCCAGCAGACGTCCCTTTTTACGCGATCCCATTCCGCGGCTAAGAGCGCGCGCTCTTAGACTTTGTCTGGACCCCACTGCGCGACTCCTTCCAACTCTTCATCCTCGGCTTCACCGCCTCGCTCATCGGCATGGTGCGCGTCATCTCGCTCGCCGGCGGCACCCGAGGCATCGCCGACCTGTTAGTCGCCCGAGCCGCGGGTGTGCGCTCGGCCCGGCTGGCCACTGCGCTGTTGGGATTAGCGGTCTTCTTCGACGATTACGCCAACACGCTCGTCGTCGGCACCACCATGCGCCCCATCGCCGATCGCTTCCGCATCTCGCGCGAAAAATTGGCCTTTCTCGTCGATTCCACCGCCGCCCCCGTGGCCGGTATCGCGGTCGTCAGCACTTGGATCGGCTTTGAAGTGGGGCTGTTCGACAGCGCGATGGAGCAAGTCGGCGCGGGGGTTTCCGGCTACGAACTATTCTTCCGCGCCCTGCCAGCCCGCTTCTACTGCCTGCTAACCCTCGCCTTTGTGCTGTGTTCCACCGTCGTTGGCCGCGATTTTGGCCCCATGCTCAAAGCCGAGCGCCGCGCCCGACAAACGGGCCAAGTCCTCGCGCCGGGCCACCACCCCATGACCGGCGACGCCTCCCAACTCCCCGAGCACCCCGGCCTCCGCGCCCATTGGGCCGTGGCCGCAGGTCCTGTCCTCCTCGTCGTCGCTGGCGTGCTTGGCGGAATGCACCTAGACGCCAGCCAAGCACCGGCCGTGGTAGCCGCCCACGCCGAACACGGCTTTTTCGCCCGGATCTACTGGGTCCAAGTTTTCTCCCACGCCGACGGAGCCAAAGTAATGTTCCTCTCCGCCTTAGCGGGCTCGGTACTGGCCGCGGTCTTGGCCCTAACCCGCCGCGAGGAAGCAAGCCCTAGACGCCCGCTCGGCCTAGTGGAGGTCTGCAAGACTTGGGCGAGCGGCATTACGGGCTTTTCCTATGCGCTGGTGATCTTGATCTTGGCCTGGGCGATTAAGGAAACCTGCGAGGCCGTCGAGACCTCGGCCTATATCGTCGGTGCGCTCTCCGGCTTCCTCGACCCGCACTTCCTCCCCCTCCTCGTCTTCCTACTCGCCGCAGTGGTCGCCTTCTCCATCGGCACCTCGTGGACGACCATGGCCGTCCTGTTGCCGACCATGATCCCGGTAGCCTACGACTTGGGCGGCCTAGCGCTGACGGTCCTCGTCGCCGCAGCCGTATTGGACGGCGCGATCTTCGGCGACCATTGCTCCCCCATCAGCGATACCACCGTCCTCTCCAGCATTGCCGCGGCCTGCGACCACTTAGCCCACGTGCGCACCCAGATACCCTACGCCCTGACGACGATGACGATCGCCGGACTATGCGGCTACTTGGGCAGCACCCTGCTGTGGTCGCCGACCACTGGCTTGGTCGTGGGGCTATGCCTGATTGTCGCAGCGATCTTTGTAGTAGGGAAAAAAACGGACGCCGATTGACTGCGCCGTGGACTGACTACCAACCCGCCGTCGTCCGATCCACCAATTCCTCTAGCACCATGTCCAGCGCCCGCTCCACCGCTGGATCCCGCCCCTCTTCCTCGGCCAGCGCGGCGTCATAAGTTGCCCACCCCTCTAGCTCGGACAAAGACAACAACACTTGCCCATCTTCCACCCTCACCAATTCGGCCGCTACCAAGACCGCAAACCGGTACTGCTCGGTCTGCTCGGCCGTCGTATAGGTAAAGGGGCGGTCCTCAATGGATATCACGTTGAGTTGCAAGAGGGCATCGGCACTTTCTTCGTCAACCACTCGCAACTGACCGTCCTCGGTGTAGAGCGAATCGGCAAGTTCAGTTAGACGCTCGGCCACGGCAAACTCCGAGGTCTGGTTGTCGGCCACGGGGATGCCAATGCTGCGGATGCCTCCCAGCAAGCCGCCGGAGGCCGAGTAGTAAGCGCAGCCTCCGATACAAAGCGCAGCCAGCGCGGCTCTAATCGGCGGACTTGCTCGCATCGCCCTCAGCGGCGGACTTGCTCGCATCGCCCTCGGTTGCAGGCTTGCTCGCATCGTCATCAGCGGCGGACTTACTCGCATCCTCCTCGACCGTCGGCTTGCTCACATCCTCCTCAGAGGCAGGCTTGCTCGCATCGTCCTCGGCCACCACCAGCGACCGCGCTCCGTCCCCTACGGCAATGGGCTGGTTCTGGGGCCGCCCGCGAACATCGCCCCCTCGCACCTCCAGCCGCTGCCACTGCTCTTGGCCCGGGGCGCGAGCCACCGAGTGCTCGACCATCATCGCGCTCAAAGGCCGGGTATCGCCCACCACCGGAACCTCGCCTACGACCGGAGCGCGCACCGTACACAGGCGAGTTTGCACATGGGTGGCTACTACCCGCGCCTTGACCGCTTCCCAGCGGCCCAGCGGCTGCCCGCTGTCTGGGTCTGCAATCTCCCCGTGCAAGGCGAAAATGGCAAAGGCCATGCCTTCCTCGACGCCCTGCTCGCTACCGACGTTGAGTACCAGCGTGGTGTCGTCGATAATGGCGGCTACCTTGCCTTCAATAGGCGTGCTCATACGGCTATGCTCCGAAAAAAAGACCGGCCCGCGTTTGCTGGACCGGTCTTTAGATACTTGGTAGAGGTTCGAATTACTCGCTTGCGGCCCACATATAGTCCCCGCTGTTGTCGAAGATAAAATCTTCTGGGTTCTGGTATCCTCGGTGTTTGCTCAACTGCTGATCCCGCAAACGCACCGCATAGTGTAGGTGCGGGCCGGTCGAACGGCCCGAATTACCCATCGTCCCGATCTGCTGTCCGCGCTTTATCTGTTGACCTTGCTTGACCATAATTCTATCTAAGTGGCCGTATTCGGTCTGGTAGCCGCCCTGGCGCACATAGGGCTGGCCCTGCTCGTCGCGTTCCTTTTTTCGATGGGCAACAATAATCGTATTGCCGAGGTATTTATCCTCCCCAGCGTAGTGTACAAAACCATCCGCCGTCGCGTAGATGGGCGTCCCTCTGCGGCCAGCGAAATCGACGCCCCGATGGAAGGCCCGACGCCCGGTAAAGGGATCAATGCGCCAGCCAAAGGGCGACGACAGCCATGTTTTCTGCTCGGGAACGGGTAAAATCGTGGGCAAGTATTGGACGTTCGTTTCTTCGAATTTGCGTTCGATTTCCTCAAAGCTCTTGGCCTGTAGGTTGACCATCCGCTTCAGGTAGTTGATGCGCACGCTCATCTCGCGCATCATCAAGTGCTTTTGCGGCGGCAAGGACGAGATCTCCTCGGACAAATCTTCCACGCCTCCGACGCCGCCCAACTCCCCATCCGCAGCGAGTGGTTCTATCGCCAGCGGCTCCATCTCGTGGTGAGTGCGCAATCTATCTTCAGTCGCCTTGAGCTGATCCATGGCCTCCCCGAGCTGCTGCACTTCCTCGCGAGTCTGCTCTAAGCTGTGCAAGAGGTTCTTGTTTTCTTCCTGTAAGACCAGCAGGGCTTTTTGATCGCTCGGTTGATGAAAGCCCTGTGTGTAGGCGTAATAACCAAGTCCCCCTACAAAACCCAACACGCCCAGCAGAAGCAGTCCTAAGGCGCGAGGCGAAAAACCGTACTCGCGGATATGACCATCGCGCGGGGAAATGACGATAAAAGTTCTACGCTTACCTAGTATGTCCATAACTATATTCCTCTGTCTGCTAGGCTGATAGCAAATTTTGAGGTATTCGTTAGATTGTAATTGGATATTGTTTTGACTTAAACCTGACTAAACTATAAATACCACGCCGGAAAGTCAATCTTCAAATTCCCCCATGCTCTTGGCCATCGACATCGGCAACACCTGCATCGACATCGGTCTTTTGGCCGGGGATGAGACCGTTTGTCACCACAAATTCCCCACGGCCCCCCCGACCGCTGCCGACCTACAACGCCTGTTGGCAACGCTTGCTACACCTCCGATTGGCGCGGTCATCGGGTCGGTCGTCGCGGAATTAGGGGCTGCGTACGCAGCAGCCTGTCGCGACTTATCCTCCGGCCCCGTCCTCCAAGCTGGCAGCACGTGGGATTGGGGCCTACAAATTGACTACGACGATCCCGCTCGGATTGGCGTTGACCGCCTCGCTGCAGCCTCGGCCGCCCATCGCGCAGCCCCGGCTGGCCAAGCCGTTGTGGTCGCTGATGCTGGCACCGCGCTAACGGTCGATGCCATCGACGCCGAGGGCACCTTCCGCGGCGGTGTTATCGCCCCAGGGCTAGGCCTCGGATTAAATGCCCTCAGTGCAAACACCAGCTTCTTACCCCAAGTCGAGCTAGCGGCCACAACGCCCTTGCTGGGCAAAAACACTGCGGACGGCCTGCGCTCGGGGGCGCTGCACGGGTCGGCCGCGCTCGTCGAGGGCCTTTGCACGCGCATGGCCGCGGCCTTAGACACCCCCGTTGCAGTCTTCCTCACCGGCGGCGATGCCCCCCTGCTACACCCTCATATCGCCGCGGTCCACACTTGCGATCCAGACCTCGTATTGCGCGGTTTAGCCCTCGCGTACCAGCGGCGCACTGCTTGACGCGGTACAGGCGCGTTGGTAATATGTTATGTTTCTATCAGGTATCTCAACGCGCCCTACTGACCAAGGAGTGTCGCTTGTCCATTTTGCGCATTTCGCTGCTGCTCGCCCTCGTCTCATCCGCTTCTGACTTGCGGGCTGAGCGCTCCGTTGAAGACGAATACAAAGCCCTGTTGTGGAAGACGGCCAAAACCATTCACCAGTACTACGTTGAAGAAGTCCATCCCGATTCCCTAGCGCAGGCGGCTGCGCTAGGGATATTCAACTCCTTGGATCCAGCCTCGGAATACACGTTCAACGCCCGGGCCCAGTTCGACAGTGAAGACGCGACAAGGCTGCTAAATCACCGCCTCTACACCCTCATGCAGATGGCCCAAGCCATCGACGAGAATGCCTTTTATCCGGTCACTGCAGACACGCTAATCCGCTTTGGCATCGCCGGGATGATGGAAATTCTCGATCCCTATTCAGTGTTTTTGGAAAAGCGCAATCTCGACAACTTCAACATCCAAACCCAAGGCAAATACGGGGGGCTAGGCTTCCGCATCCAAGTCGTCTATCCCGACAGCGCGATTGCCGTGTGGATGCTCCTGCACGACCAGACGCCAGCGGCCCTAGCGGGCGTCAAGTCCGGCGACCTCATCACTGCGATCAACAATACTTCTACCAAGGGCATGTCGGCTGCCGTGGCCGCCGACAGTATGCGTGGCGAGCCTGGCACCTCTGTAACCCTGACCTTAGAGCGCGCCGACCGCCCCACTCTCTTTGATCTGACGATCGAGCGCCGAGAAGTGCAGATGAACAGCGTCTCCCTCGCCACCCTCTTTCCCGACGACATCGGCTACATCAAGCTCGACAGCTTCCAAAAGGGGTCGAGCCGGGAGGTGTTCAACGCGATCATTGAGCTAGAAGAACAAGGCATGGAGCGGCTGATTTTCGACCTGCGCAACAACGGCGGTGGCTACCTCGAAGAAGCCGTGCAAGTTGCCGATCTCTTCCTGCCCCGCGATCGCCTCGTGGTCTTTACCGCGGGCCGCGCCTTCCCAGACACTGCCCGGTACGAAACCAGCGAGGACGCCCTGCTGCGCGACACACCTCTCATCGTCATGGTCAACCGCCTGTCCGCTTCGGCGTCCGAGATCGTCGCCGGTGCCATCCAAGACTGGGACCGCGGGCTGGTGCTGGGAACTACGACCGTAGGCAAGGGCTCCGTTCAGCAGATCGTCCACATCGACGACCGCGCCGAGCTCAAGCTGACTATGGCCGCTTGGCACACGCCTTCGGGTCGCTCCATCGACAAGCGCATGCGCAAGGATTCTACCCTCGTCCGCGGGTACGACAAGGAGTTCAAGACCCTCCGGCTCGAGCGCATCGTCCGCAGCAGCGGCGGCATCACCCCAGACATCGAAGTATCTGGACGCAGTGGCAGCCGCCTCGACGCGCAGCTCAGCGGCTTCTACAACCTCAATAACCAATTCTTCTACTACGCCCGCGAGCACCGGCTCAAGTACCCAGATCTGACGCCAGACTTCGTCGTCGGCCCAGCGGATCTAGCGGCCTTCCGCGCCTTTGCCGAAAATCGCGGGTTCAACTACATCAGCGACCTCGAAGCCCAAATCGAGGAATTGGACAAAGTCGCCGAAGGCGAGGAGTACAACCAGCTCGCCAAGCCGCTCAGCCATCTGACCGATGAAATCGAAAAAATCGAGGAACAACACTGGCAGGATGGCGAAGACCTCATCGCTTGGCGGCTCACCTTCGCCATCCTCGAAAAAGCATTCGGGGAGCCAGTGGCCGAAGCGTACAATGTAACCGTGGATCCCCAAGTACTGGAGGCGAGCCGCATCATCGCCGATCCGAGCGAGTACCAGATGTGGTTCGACAAAGGGGAAATAGGTACACCAGAAGAGGACTCCATCGCCCAAGAAGACGGCAGCGGCGATCTCCAGTAGGAGCTTGTATTTTGGCGGCGGTATGAGGTGCTTTAGAGGGCCTGTTCCCTACCTCATAGCGGGCCTTTTAATTCACGCCATTTTCCTCGCCGCGCTCGGCACCGACCTCCTCCGGCCTCTCTTCAACGACGCCTCCCACACCCGTCGCGGCTTTGACTTCGGGGTTTTCTATTTAGCGGGCCAAGCCCTAGCCGAAGGCCGCGACATCTACTCAGTGTCTGGTGCCTTCGGCTTCCGCTATCTGCCGGCCTTTGCCTTAGTCGTCAGCCTTTTCGCTCACTTTCAGCCCCTCACTGCATACCTTCTCCATCTCTGCTGCACTGAGTTTTTCCTCGCGGCCAACCTCTATCTGACTTGGCGGTGGGTCGAAGGGCCGCGCCGGGGCTTGGCCTTGTTTATGTGGCTGGCGTTCTCGCCTTACTTTCTCGAACTCTACATGGGGCAGGTCAGCTTCTGGGCGGCCTCGCTGCTCTTTTGGCTCATCGTCGGCCTCCACAGCGACCGGAGATGGGCGACTGGCTTCTGTTGGGCGGGTGCCCTCTTGGTCAAACCCAACGCCCTAATCCTCGCCCCCGCGCTTTTAAGGCTTCGCGCTTGGCGCGTCCTCGTTTTGGGACTGCTAGCCGGCTTGCTTACGGCGCTGCCTTACTTCCTGCTGCATCCAGATAGCTTGGCGGCTTTTTTCGCCGCCAATATCTACGGCGCTCCCGTCCAAGGGGCCCTCACCCATGCGGGCAACCTCGGGCTGCAAGGCGGGTTGGTCAGCGTCGTGGCCCAACTAGCCGAGCGGCCTCTAGCCGAGCTGACAACCCTCGCCGACCTCCCTTTGGCGGGCCGCGCGGTTATCTACTGCTCGCAGGTGGCCATCCTCGTCGCGGCGCTGGTGGCCACCTATCGCGGCCGCGATGCCCTGCCGCTGCTCGCGCTGTGGATGTGTACCTTTTTTCTCGTTTACAAAGACGTTTGGGAACATCACTATGTCTTTCTCCAGCCCGTACTCGTGGCTTTGTACGCGCACTCAGGTTCTCCTAAGTTCTTGTGGATATTTGCTCTTATCGCTCTGCCGACGCCCTTTGTCTTCTTCGACATTGAGCCGGGAGTCTATGGGCCGATTGACCCTGAGCGCACGTGGGGGCCGGTCGCTTCCCTCGCCTATCGCAGCACTAAACTCATTCCCCTCGCCTATCTGTGGTACGGGCTGTGCCGCACGTGTTTAGCCTCGGTGCCCACCAAGTCTTGATATTAGCGTGCCAGAGTCGTATTATATTCTATTCTTTTAGTTTTTCCTCCTCTGTCCTATGGCATCTAATTCCAAGCGCCGACTTCCGCCCTGGCTCAAGGCCAAAGCCCCAGGCCACCCCAATTACATCGCCCTAAAAAATCTGCTCGCCGATTTACAGCTTAACACGGTGTGCGAGAGTGCTCATTGCCCCAACATCGGCGAGTGCTGGAGCCAGCGCACGGCGACCTTTATGATTCTGGGCGATGTCTGCACTCGCAGCTGCGGATTTTGCGCGATCAAGACGGGTCGTCCCCAATGGCTCGACGAAGGCGAGCCTGAGCGCGTCGCCGCTGCCATTGCCCGCCTCGGGCTAGAGCACGCGGTGATTACCTCGGTCAATCGCGACGAACTGCCAGACGGCGGAGCGCGCATCTTCGCCCGGACGATCGCGGCAGTACATCGCCTTTGCCCCGAGACGAGCGTCGAAGTCTTGATCCCGGACTTCAAGGGCGACTGGCAGGCCCTAGCTACCGTCCTTGAAGCCAGCCCGGACATCCTCAATCACAACATCGAGACGCCGCCTCGCCTCTACCCCACCATGCGCCCGCAAGCCCGGTACGGCCGCTCGCTGGAACTCCTCGACCGAGCGCGCAAGATGAGTCCTGCCCCCACCAAGTCCGGCATGATGCTAGGGGCCGGCGAGACCAAAAGAGAAATAGCCCAGAGCATCCAAGACCTAGCGGACGTCGGCTGCGCCATTCTGACCTTGGGCCAATACCTAAGCCCGTCCGCCCACCACGTGCCCGTAGAGCGCTTCGTCCATCCCGACGAATTCGCGGAGTGGCGACGCTTTGCCCTCGGCTTGGGCTTTCGCCACGTCGAGTCTGGCCCGTTGGTGCGCAGCTCGTACCATGCCGCCAGCCAAGTCGAACAGGTGCGGGCCTCCACCCCACTACCTCCTGAGAGAAGCCCATGAATCTAGAGAAAAAGGCTATATCCAAGTACCTGAAACGCAAAAAACTGCTCGCCGACGAGGGTCCGATCCGCGTCCAGAGCTTGAGTGACGGGCTAAAAAACCGGATTTACTACGTAGAGGCTGCCAATCAGTCTTGGATCGTCAAGCAGGCGCACTCGCGCGTCCAAATCAAGGAGCGCTGGTGGGTCGATCGGCGGCGCATCTTCGCTGAGAAAAGCTGCATCGAGCGCTTGGCGCAATTCCTCGCTCCCGAAATATTGCCGGAAGTCCTGCTCGAAGACCGCACGGACTTCATCCTCGTGACAACCCCACCGCCGCACAATGCCCTGTCGTGGGAGGGCGACTTAGTCAATGGCCGCATCGACCTGCAAATCGCCGTCCAGTGCGGCGAATTGCTGGCCACGGTCCACAACGAGACTGCTGGCTCGTCTGAGGTTGCGGACGAGTTTGCGCCTACTAAGGTATTTGAGCAACTGCGCATTGACCCGCACTACAACTACATAGCCAACGCCTATCCCGACCTCAAAAAGGCCATTGCCGTCCATACCAATCGCCTGCTCAAAGAGGGGTTTTGTCTCGTCTTGGGTGACTTGCGGCCCCGCAATATATGGGTCGCCAACGGCCATCCCTACTGGGTCGATTTTGCCACCGCCCACTACGGCTACCCCGCCTTTGACCTCGCCTTCTACACGGCCGATATGTGCATCAAGGCCATGCAGAACACCGCCCAAAAAGCCGCCTATTTAGAGGCCGTTAATGTATTCTGGAACAGCTATTTTCAGAATGCGAGCTACGAGAAGGTCGAGGAAGTCAAACACCAAGCTGTGCGCGATCTCGGCTGCCTGCTATTGAGCGCAACCGATGGCCGCCAGCCGGTCGCGCTCGACGACGAGCGCATCATTGGCCTCTCGCGGCGCATTGCCCAGAGCCTGATTTTAACGGGTTTGGAGCGAATCGAGGAAGTCACCGAGTTCGTCAACCGGACTCTGATCGACGGCTAGTCCGCTGCAAATCTCCGCTGCTAGAGCGGATGTGCGCTGCCATCGCCTGCCGCGCGGCCTCCGCATCCCGACGCTGCAATGCCGCCAAGATCTCGCGGTGTTCCGCCAGCGACAGTTCAGCCCGAGATCTAGCTAGCGACGGCTCTGCCAAACTCTCCTTGATCCATTCTTGTAGATAGTTGCGCGTGGTTTCGAGCAAGCTGTAGAGAATGGAATTGTGCGTGGCCCGGGCAATAAGGAGGTGGAACTGCAAATCGCTGGCGAGAAAGCGCCCCTCGTCAGAAAGCCCCCCGGCCATGCCGGCCAGCGCGTCGGCAATGGCCGCCAAATCCTCGGTGGTAGCCCGCTCGGCTGCCAAATAGGCGTTTTGCGACTCGAGCATCATCCGCGTCTCGCTCAGGTCTTGGAGTTTCTTGCCGTCGAGCAAAAACCCCCACTGCAACGCCCGCTCCACGTATTGGCCCTTGTCGCAGACAAAGGTGCCCTCGCCCACGCGGCCATCGAGCAAGCCCATCATAGACAACGAGCGCAGGGCTTCGCGCAGCGAAGAGCGCCCAACCTGAAAGCGCTTGCACAGCTCCCGTTCCGGCGGCAGTCTGTCGCCGGGCTTGAGGACGTTGCGCTCAATTAAGTCCGTTATCTGCGCAATAATCTCGTCGCTTACGGACGTGCGCTGCACCGGGCGCATGGCCACGGCCGCGGCTTTTTTAGCAGAGTGGGCCAAGCTATTCAATCGCGGATGGTGGAAAAATATTTGCCGATGGTCTGACCATTAGCTATTTTGTCTAACAGTACTCAACTTAACGTTTTGCTGTCAAGAGGAAATGCAGATGACACAGACTTTGGACCTCGGTCCGCGCATAGAGTTGGTCTCCATGGATCCCCACTTCCACGACATCTCCATCGCCCTCTATTGCCCCGGCCCGGATAACGCCCCGGCCTACCAAGTCCACACCTACAGCCATCTCCCCGGAGCCGCCGAGCGCGTCGCCAGAGTCGCCCGCGCCATGCAGGTGCTCGGAGGCATGGAGCAAACCGGCGATGGCCTGCTCCGCTTCCCCTGCGGCCACGCCCATCTGCTCGCGGTCAAACGACTCTTCCTAGAGGCTTGCAAGCTGCCGCCGGATCAGCCCATAGAGCCGCGCCCACTGCACATCTTCGACAAAAAGGCCAACGCCACCATCGCCGTCGCCAGCCTCGAGCAGGGCTTGTACGAGGCCCACACCACCGAACAGGTTAGAGGCGCGGAACGCCGCGTTGCCACCATCGCCCGCGGCCTAATCCGCCTCGGCGAGATGGAAGAAGTCGCCGATCAACCCAACCAAGTGCGCTTCGGCTGCGGCCAATCCCACGACGCCTTGCTCGGCCTCTTGCTCATCCGTGCCCCCAACGTGCGCGCCGCCGTGCGCGAGGCCGAATCCATGGCCAGCCGCGGCGTCCTCTCAGCCCCTAGCTCCCAGGAATAAAGGAGTCTATCATGCCTTCTTCGATGACCAGTCGCGAGCGCGTCCTCGCCGCCCTCGCCCGCAAACCTGTGGACCGCACCCCGCTCTGCAACCCAACCTCGTTGGCCACTGTCGAATTGATGGACCTCGTCGATGCCCCCTTCCCCGCAGCCAACCGCGAGCCCGAACTCATGGCGCGGCTGGCCGCCACCGGCTACACCGAGTTGGGCTTTGACACCATCATGCCGGTTTTCACCATCATTCAAGAGTCCTCGGCCCTCGGGTGCAAAATCCAGTGGGAGCAAAAGGACAACTGGCCCACCGTCCGCATGAGCGAGCCGATCTGGCACAAGCCAGACGACATCAAAATCCCCGCCGACCTCTGCACCCACCCCGACACGGCTTGCGTCACCGAAGCGATTAAAATTCTGCGCAAGGAATACGGCGACGAAGTCGCCATCGTCGGCAAGACCATGGGGCCTTGGTCGCTGGGCTATCACTGCTTTGGAGTCGAGCCTTTTCTGCTGATGTCGCTCGACGACCCAGGCAAGACCAAGCTCTGCCTCGACCGCATGAAGGAGATCACCATTGAGTTTGGCCAAGCGCAAATCGAGGCCGGTGCTGACGCTCTGTGCCTGCCCGACCACGCCACCGGCGACCTCGTCAGCGGCGAGTACTACGAGCGCTACCTGCGCGACCTGCACATCGAGTTTGCCGAGCGGCTGTCCGTGCCCATCATCCTCCACATCTGTGGCCGCACGGTTGACCGCATGGAGTACATCGCCCAAACCGGCATGGCGGCCTTCCATTTCGACTCTAAGAACACGCCCGAGGAATCCACTCAAATCGTGCGCGACCGCATCTCATTAGTAGGCAACATCAACAACCCCGAAACCCTCTTTTCCAAGGGGCCGGAAGTCGTCGGTGCCGAAGTCTTGCGCAACCTCGAAGCCGGCGTCCAACTCATCGGCCCAGAGTGCGCCATCCCCTTGCAGACCTCCATCGAAAACCTCAAGACCATCCCCCGCACGGTGCACGAGTGGCACCGGGACCAAGCGCGTAGCTAAAAGAAGAGATCATAAATGGCAGACATCACCGACATCGCCAATGAATTTATCCGCGACGAGATCGAAGAGTTCATCGAGCGCGACGACGAGCGCGAACGCATAATCAACCTCTTTGCCCAAGCCAGTACGGACATGCAAAACATCGCCGCGGCCCTCATCGACGGCGACCACCATACGGTCGACGAGCTGACCGACCAAGCCATTGCCTCGGGCGTCGAAGCCCTCGAAGTCATGGACAATGGACTGATCGCCGGCATGGCCATCGTCGGCATCAAATTCCGCGAAAACTTTATCTTCGTCCCCGAAGTGTTGGCTTGTGCCCGCGCCATGAAGGCCGGCATGACCCACATCGAACCCATTCTCTCGGCCTCGGGCGTCGATCCCATCGGCGTTGTAATCATGGGCACGGTCAAAGGGGATCTCCACGACATCGGCAAAAACTTGTGCATTATGATGCTGCGCGGGGCTGGTTTCGTCGTCCACGACCTCGGCGTAGATACCTCCGAAGACGAGTTCATCGACGCAGTCGAAGAGCACGAAGCCCCGCTCTTGGGCATGTCGGCCCTGTTGACCACTACTATGCCGAACATGGGCAAGACCATCGAGGCCTTCATCGACGCCGACTTGCGCGACGACGTCAAAATCATGGTCGGCGGCGCGCCCGTAACCCAAGAATTTGCCGACGACATGGGCGCCGACGGCTACGGCAAGGACGCCCTCGCCTGCGTGTCCTTGGCCAAGGACTTGCTGAGCGAAATTGCGGACGAGTAGCGGCGTGCAACTTGTCTTTCGGGCCATGAAAGAGAATACTAACGGCAAGCCTCTAACGGGACGGTCGGCGAGAACATTGGGCGTTCGCATCTGCGTCGACATCCCCATTCGCGCCGGAAAGGTCTATCCCCAGACAGGCGGAATGTCCGTAACACCTGATTGTGTTATGAGGCTACCGAAGTCCAGAAGACCCAAATCCCTAGGAGGTTGGGGCCGTGACCCTGTGTTTTCTTTGCAAGTGTCTGATTTGTCTTCTTCTTTGACCTTGCGTAGAGATAAGCCGACTCACGTACTTATTGAACCATCGCGATGCTGTTTGTTTGAGGAATTTGAACAAAACTTATACGAAACCAAAGAGAAGTGGATGAAATATGAGTGATGCTCTCCAGCGACATCGTGCCCTAGAAAGGGAGCTTATTTATATCCGTTGGAAACATGCAGGATTGGAATCCAAGGAAGAGGAAGCCATCCTCGATGCCATGGAAGAGATATGGTACGAACTGAGTGAAGAAGAGCAGGATGAGCTGAATAGCGAAGGAACGCAGTCGCTCATTCGTGACAATGACACAAAATCATCGGTGAGCACAAGAGATTGGACCGATGGAGACATTCAGAGAGATTCCAATTTCAGCACACCGATTCGTACTCTTAAGGAGGTGGCCTAATGTATCTTACAGCTCACCGAGTTCGACAAACAAGAGTCCAGGATCCCGAAATCGGTATCAATGTCTTCATGCATAAACACGATGAGCGTGCTTTACCCCAAAATACGAAGTTTGATAATGAAGAAATCATTGATCAAATCGCTAATAATAATACGGGAAAACTCGTCGCCGAGTCCACGGACCTACCGCCAGGAGGGAATTCCATTCTCAGCTTTATCGATATCGTTGGCAGAGAAGATCTCGACAAAGAGCGAATTCAGAATTTCCTCAATGTAGTGGAACGCGGTATTGGAGAGATTCACCACCCGATTACCAAATCGGCTTCAGATCTCGCCGTTAGATTTGGAATCGCCTATGGATTAAAGGGGCATGAGATAAGAGAGTATAAGGTCCTAACAGAACGGGCTATGCGTCTATTCGAGAAGCCGGAGCCTCTCAAGAGGCACCTTGAGGTTCCTTGGATAGAGATTCATTATGATATCTCTGACTGCCAAGAGATATTCAATTTATCACTAGAAACTGCTAATAAACTTAAACAGATGCACGATAAACATTGGCTTTCTAAAAGGGTCTTATTAGACCGTGAAACAAAAATTGTCGCTGAATCCATGTATGGCGACTTGATACAGTACATCGCACCAGTGATAACAGGCTTAACCCTTGAACAGATTGCAGCACAGGGCGGATTAATACTTCATGATTTGTCGAGTCAAAAAAAAATTAAATGGCCTGAATTAAAGGAACTATAGGCTCAACGCGGATGCGCCCAGATTCCCCATGACCCAAATCGACCCCCAAGAGTACCAAAAGAGCCTCGACCGCCTGTCGGGCATCCTCGCGGGCATCGCCACCCATGCCGACGTGCAGGCGACCTTCCGCTGCCCGTACAAGAACCGCTTTGACCAATGCACCGCCCACTTCGGCTGCCGCAACCAGCGCAAGCCAAAAGAGCCGGGCGGGCTGTTCCAGTGCGGCAGCGATGACCAGCTCGACTACCGCTCGGCCTGGGAGACGGACCAACGCCCGGCCACACCCGGCCGCGGGCAAATCCGCTGCGACGGCACCTCCTACCCGCTATCGACCGGCGGCACCCTCTTCGACTATGCGGATCAGCTCGGTGCCCGAGTGCCCACTTCCTGCGGACGCACTGGCCACTGCCACGAGTGCATCGTCGAGGTCACAAGCGGCGCACAAGCCCTCAACGCGCCAACGCCGGCCGAGGAATTTCTCGGCGGTGAGTTCCGGCTCGCCTGCCAAGCCAAAGTCGAAGACGCGGATGTCGATATCGAGTTCGCACCGCTTTTCCGCACGCCCCGCATACTGACCCAGACCGTGGATCGCCCCGCCGAGATCGACCCATTAGTCCAGCGGCGCGGGCAAGCTATCTACTACGGCGATGAGGAAATCGACCAATACCGCGGCCACCTCTACGGCCTAGCCATCGACTTGGGCACCACGACCATTGTCCTCGACTTAGTCGATCTGGAGACGGGCGAGAGCGTACATTTGAGCGCGTTTGAAAACCCACAGCGCTTTGGCGGCAGCGACATCATGCACCGCATTTCCTACGACGGGCAACACCCCGGCGAGCTGCGCCAAGCCCTGGTCAAGGCGCTCAACCACGAGATCGCGGATCTGTGCCGGCGCGGCGGCTTTGTGCGGCAGGAGATTTACGAGATCGCAGTCGCCGGCAACTCGACCATGCGCGATATCCTCTTCCGCCTCGACGTGCAGAGCATTGGCCAAAAGCCCTACAAATCGCGCATTGAGCACGAATACCTAAGCGGCGAACGCACCGCGACCAGCCTAGTCGAGAAAACCCGCCGCCTCGGCCTGAAGGCCAATCCCAAGGCGCGCGCGTACTCGCTGCCGCTGATCGCCAGCCACGTCGGCGCAGATGTAGCCGCCGACTTAGTCGCCGTCGATATGGACCTTACCAGCGAGAGCGCGATGCTGGTCGATGTGGGCACCAACACCGAAGTAGTAGTCGCGCACCAAGGCCGCCTCGTCGCAGCCTCTTGCCCGGCTGGCCCGGCCTTTGAGGGCGGCGGCATCACCTATGGTATGCCCGGCTGCGACGGAGCCATTGAATCCATCCGCTGGGACGATACGCGCTGGCAGTGGGAAACCATCGGCGACACCGCACCGGCGGGACTGTGTGGCTCCGGGCTAATCGACCTCCTCGCCGAATTGCGCCGCCACGACTTAATGACCCCCAAGGGCGTCTTTGCCGACAAAAAGCGCCTGTTTGAACTAGTCCCCGAGCGCAGCATCACTTTCTCCCGTCTCGACGCTTCCAACCTAGCCCAAGCCAAAGCGGCCAATTTCTGCGGCCAGTACATCGTCTTGCGGACCTTGGGCCTGAACCCGGGCGACGTGCAACAGCTCTACCTCGCCGGCGGCTTTGCCAACTACGTCGATGTCCAAGCCGCCATCGACATCGGCTTTTTGGCCCCCGTGCCCACAGCGCGCATCGCCAAGGTGGGCAATGCCGCTGTCCAAGGGGCGCGCGAAGTGCTGCTCTCCGCCGGCAAACGCGCCCGCATCGAAGCGCTGGCCAAGCGCATTGAGCACGTCGAACTGGAGACGACCCCCGACTTTTTTGAACTTTTCGTCGAAGGCTGCCAATTCAAACCCATGCCTCGCCAACTGACCGCAGCCTCCGTCTGAGCAAGGCCATGCAGCAAACCGCTACCCTGCGCCATCTGCTAGAGGAAACCGATCGCTTCATCACCTGCGTCGAGTTGGTCACATCCCGGGGTACCTTGGCCGACCGCAGTGGCAAGCGGGTGCTGGAGATGGCCCAAGCCCTAGCTGCCGATCCGCGCTTTGATGCCCTCTCGATTACCGACAATCCCGGCGGCAATCCCATGATCACCGCGGACGCGCTGGGAACTCCGCTCAAAGAAAGCGGCCAAGAAATCATCATCCACCTCTCTTGCAAGGACTTCAACCGCAACGGGCTGATGGGCCAAGCTTGGAAGCTGGCCGATGGGGGCTTCGACAACATTCTCACTTTGTCGGGGGATTACCCCATCGCTGGGTACCAAGGCCAGGCCGGCGGCGTGTTCGACATCGATTCAGTCGGCCTGTTGCAATTGCTCACCGACATGAACGAGGGGCGATTCGAGGACGCCTCGCCAGGCCGCAAGCCGCGTCCGTTAAAACCTACCCGCTTTTTTCTCGGCGCTGTAGTCAACAACCACAAGCGGCTCGAATCTGAGGTCATGCCGCAGTATTTCAAGCTGGCCAAGAAGATCCACACCGGTGCCCGTTTCATCATCAACCAAATCGGTTACGACGCCCGCAAGCAGGACGAGCTGCTCAAGTACATGGCTCTGCACGGCCTCCAAGTTCCGGTCATCGCCAATGTCTTCGTCTTGTCCGGAGGCGTGGCCCGCTTCTTCCACGCCGGCCGCATTCCCGGTGTCGAAGTCACCGACGAATTGCTCGCCGTGGCGCAAAAGCAAGCCGCTTCCCCCGATAAGGGCAGAGCCTTCTTCCTCGAATTCGCCGCCCAGCAGTGCGCCATTGCCCGAGGTCTGGGCTACCGTGGCGTGTACTTAGGGGGCCACATCGGAGCCGAGGAATACGGCCGCATTTTGGAACTAGCTGCACAGTACGCCCCAGATGATTGGCGCGATTTTGCCCGCCAGATCCGCTACTCGCGCCCCGGCGAATTCTTCTATTTCGAGGAGGATCCCGACACTGGCTTGGCCTCCACTCAAGTCAACCACACCTATCTCGACTCAAAGACGCCCCGTGGCCGTCGCCAAGCCTCCCTAACGTACAGAATCAATCGCCAGCTTCACGACCGAGTCTTTGAGCCGGGCAAGGCCCTGTTCCGCCTTGGAGCGGCCCTGTCGCGCAAAGTCGAGGGTGGGAAACTGCAAAAGCCCCTGCACACCGTAGAGCACGCAGTCAAAATCGCCGCTTTTGACTGCCGCGACTGCGGCGATTGCTCGCTGCCGGACATCGCCTACTTGTGCCCGGAATCGCAGTGCGTCAAAAATCAGCGCAACGGTCCCTGCGGCGGCACGCGCCAAGGCAAGTGCGAAATCGGCGAAAAGGACTGCATTTGGGCGCGCGCGTACGATCGCCTCAAGGCTTACGGCGAAGAGGAACAAATGCTCGGCGACACAGCCGTCATCAAGGACGCGGCATTACAAGGCACTAGCGCCTGGGCCAACGCCTTTTTGCAAAGAGATCATCGCGGCAAGAAGAAAAATTCGCAGTAATACTGCATCATTGACTATCCCGCTACCATCCCGCATAGACCCGTCCGATGATGCTACCCGATAGGGCAGCCAGTGGGCCGTCACGCAGGATCGACGTAGCACCAACCATCAATGACAAACACCGAAGAATAGATGACAGCCATCCATCACATCCGCTTATCAGTCTCCGATCTGAATACTGCGACGAGATTTTACGCACCCTTGCTAGCAGAGCTTGGATTCCGAGAACTGTCCCCACGGCTGACAGGGAAGGGCGAGATCGACAGATTGCGATTTGCGAAGGACGGGACGGTCCTGCTGATCGGCCGCACTATGGAAGCAGGCCGACACGAGAGAGGAAAACCTGGACTGCACCACCTCGCCTTTTCTGTGGACGCACGCACAGAAGTCGAACGAATCTACGAAGAGGTAATCAAAAACCTAGAGCATGTGAATGTCGAAGACCCGCCAATCGACTGTCCAGAGTACGGCGAGGGCTACTACGCGACTTTTTTCTTCGACCCTGACGGCATCAAGCTCGAAGTAACCTACACTCCCGAGTAAACCGGAAAACGGCAGTATATGTATTCCCACAACTACACAAAACTCATGCGCGGTTCCCTATCTTTCCTTACCCTCAATCCCCTGTATCCGATCGTCCTGATCCTCGCGTCAGCCCTCGCTCCACCGACCTTTGCCGACGTACGCTTGCCCAAGATATTCGGCGATCACATGGTATTGCAGCGCGATAGCCCCCTGCCTATCTGGGGCTGGGCTGGGCCTGGCGAGCAGGTCATCGTCGAATTCCTTGGGCAAATCGACAGTACCAGTGCCAATGCACAGGGCGAGTGGAAGGTGGAACTGCTGCCGGTCAAAGCCGGTGGGGCCCATGTGCTGACGGTGACAGGCACCAATAGCATTGAACTGCAAAACGTGCTCGTCGGCGAAGTCTGGCTCTGCTCGGGGCAGTCGAATATGGAAATGGGCGTCAGCCTCTGCCTCAACCCAGAAGCGGAGGTCGCCGCCGCCAACCATCCGCAGATCCGTCTCTTCCAGATTCCCAAAAAACTCAGCGCTGAACCACAAACGGACATCGAGGCTGATTGGACCCGCTGTACCCCGGAGACGATCGTCAAAGGCGGCTGGGGTGGGTTCTCAGCCGCCGCCTATTATTTCGGTCGCCACTTGCAGCGCGAACTCGACGTGCCCATCGGCCTGATTCAGGCCGCTTGGGGCGGTACCCGCATCGAACCCTGGATCCCGCCCGCCGGTTTTGCCGCAGTACCCGCAGTGAGCGATATCTACGAGCAACTACAACTGCGGAATCCACGCAGCGACCAGTACAAAGAGCGCCTAGACACGGTATTGGCCGAAGTCGAAGCCTGGCTTAACGCGGCCCGCACGGCGCGACAAAGCGAAGAGCCGGTACCGGAAATGCCGACCTATCCCCCCGAACTCCTGCCGCCAAACGACCCGCAGCAACCCGCCGTGCTCTACAACGCCATGATCCACCCCCTCGTCCCGTTTGCCTTGCGCGGTGCCATCTGGTACCAAGGCGAGTCCAACCACACCGAGGGCATGCACTATACCGAGAAAATGAAGGCACTCATTGAGGGTTGGCGCGGCCTTTGGCCAAGCGGCGAGTTCCCGTTCTACTACGTGCAGATCGCCCCCTTTCCCTACGGCGACGAAGCGTCTGATGTACTGCCCAAATTCTGGGAAGCGCAAACAGCCGCGCTGGAAATTCTCCACACCGGCATGGTCATCATCCACGATGTCGGCGACCTCAATGATATCCACCCCAAAAACAAGCAGGAAGTCGGGCGACGCTTGGCACTGGTGGCGCTGGCCAAGACCTATAACCAAGAGATGAGCTATTCAGGTCCGCTCTACCGTTCGATGCGGATCAAAGGCGACAAAATTCACTTGCGCTTTGACCACGGCGGCCTAAAAACACGCGATGGCGCAGCACCAGATCACTTTGCAGTAATCGACCGAGAACACGGCGGATTTATCAGAGCAAATGCCAAGATTATAGGTGATGAGGTTGTAGTTTCAGCGCCGGGTGTTGCAAACCCCGTGGCGGTGCGCTTTGCCTGGCACAAGCTGGCCGAACCCAATCTAGTCAACGCCGCTGGCCTACCCGCCGCCCCATTCCGCGCTGGTGCCGCACCCCAACGAGATCGGCTCAAAATGGAAGTGCCCGAAGCGGCAGACTATCACCTCGTGTATGACCTCAATCTGGCCAACCTCGGCGTGGATATACACTACGACGTCGACAATAGTGCTGCGATTACCGCGCCTTTTGACCGCATCGCCTATTTTGTGGAATTGCAACGCAGTGATGGCGAAACGCGCTTTCTCTACGTTTCACTGGATGCCTTTACCGATGATCTCAAAATGATCGGCGTGCCCACGTTGGCCTCGGGATCCCACTTCCAACAACCCGTTGCCCGGATGAACATCTGGTCCAACACGGGAGTACACAACGGCATCGGCCTAGCAGGAGGCCACATCGAATTCTGGCCCAACAACTACACCCCAGCCAACGCCGCTGCCGTGCCCGGCGCCTCTCAGCAGAGCTACGACTTTGGCGACCAGCCTGTAGATCCCGCCGACGGCTATGGCAGTATGCAGATACACAACGCCACAGCGGAACAGACGCTATTTGCCATCAACCACTGGCGTCGGGGTGAACGCGCCGATATCGGCATTGGCAATCGGGCTGATAAACACTCCGATTGGACTTTTGCCGGCAATGCCCAGAGCTACTTTGCCAAAAGAATGAGAGTACTGGTGCGAAATATAGATAGGTAATGACTGCAAGACCCGCATCGTGCCACTAGAGCATCACTCTCAATCCAATATCCGCCGTCATACCATAACGTTCTTGCAACGCCGGAAAGCTAGTTTTCTGATTGAGATCAATATCATCCGCGCCTGTAATATTATTTAGATTAAAAAACGCCTGCATTCCAAACCACGGAAGCCGCTGGCTGATCGCGAGATCCCACCGTGTATACTTGTCCGAGTGAATTCGCTGTTGCAACCAGAAGTCGGGTTTCTTGAAAATATTATCTTGGTACAAGGCAGACACTCTGGCTGAGAATCCACGATAATCGAATCCGACTGCTAGATTAAAGATGTCATTGGGCTGGTGCAATAAGCGGCTCGTATAAAACGTATCCACCACCGTTCTGTACAGCGTTCCGAGTTCATCATACGATATATCCAATTCCGTTCGCGGATAATTTGCTTCCGAAAACACTCGCGTATAGTTGATATTAAAGACCATATTAGACAGGAGACCAGGTAGATACCATGGATGCGTTTGCCAGTCAATCTCAATACCTCTAACGTCGGTCGGGTTCGGATTGTTAATAAACGTACTGAAATTATATAGCTGCTTATTCTGCTGACCGCCTTGTGGCAGATCCGGATATGCACTGAGATCGCTAAGGAATGTTGTTGACGGGAAGATCAAATCTTCTATACGTTTTCGAAAAGCATTGACCGTAAACAATCCTACTGCATTTCCATAGATCGACACAGCGAGATCGATATTCTCCGACGAAGCCGTCCTTAGCGAATAATTATTGTAAATGATCGTCGCCAAGGACACGTCATACCGTGGGACAATTGCGCTATAGTCCGGGTAATTTAATGTATTGGTATAAGCAAAATGAATTTGTAGCCACTGTAGCGGCTTGTATCGCACGTGTACCATAGGAAGCAGAAAGCCCTGAGAATTAGTTGCGGTCGTATCCCTAGCATTGAATGCTATCCCACCGCCAGCATCTGGCAGTTGCACACCGCGATTACCCGTATAGCTCATCCTAAGGTTCTGGAAACGTACGCCGGGCAGCAGCGTAATCCGCTCTCCTACATTAACCGTGAGCATCCCATAGGCTGCACTCCTGGTCTCTGATCCATCGTAATCAAAGCCGAGAGACCTATACTCATTCTCGATGAAGCCCACATCTCTTGCTATGGCGATTCCTATAATCTCTTCCATGAAATCAATATTCATCGGGTATGCCAGTGAATAGTCACCCGCGAGAAAATTTCGATATGAATATGGATCATTCGTGAATAGAGCTAAGACGACATCGCCATTGTACATGTTCAATTCGGGATACTGTTCGAACACTCTTGCGTATAGCTGTCTCCCGCCTAGGTCAAAATGTACTCCTGCTCTGTCTTCTATGTCGTAGGATCGCTTGCGATACTGATAAGAGCCGCCAAGTTTGATTATAGATGCAAGAACATCAGTGATTACAAGGCTTCTTTCCAGACCCATAGATCCCGTCAGCGACCTGTCTCTAGCAATATTTTCTGAGCTATTAATCGTTTTCAGCTTAGCACCTGTCGCGTCAGGTGTTCCTAAAGCGGCTATAGCTGAAGGATGTGCTTTAGACAAGTCGCCTTGGCCAGCATACCCTGCTTTGTCTTCTTGCAGAAACACGAGTGTGAAATCTTCCGGGTTCTGACTCCTCGAATAGGTATGAGAGAGCTTCAGGTCAACATCAAACAGTGGTACTTCCTGCCGCATACTGAGCAGATTAGTAATAGACATTAAATCATTGTTGGACCGCCCGCCCGAGTAAGTAATATCGTCAATGGCATGTACGAATGACTGTCCTCGATGCAGAGACCCCGTCTTCGATGTACTAAAAAAATTGATAATGCCCACTTCGCCCGAATCGTGATTGTAATCTAATACAAGCGTCGCACCATGACGCTGTTTTTCACTGAAGACGTCCTTTAGATCGACATTAGTTAGATCGGGAATACCGTCATCCCCGTTCGACTTGTCGTTTAGCACATAATGAGCACCTAACCGATTAGAACTCCGATTGCGCTTTTCAGTGGTACCCTGCAAGAACAAGCCCAGTCGCTGATTGAAGACTCGATGTTCAAGTGAACCAACCAATCTATAGTCGGCATATGTTCCTTTCAGATCATTATAACTTCCTTGTGAGGTAAAGCCAAAGGCGGGGCGAGTGCCGCTGGGCTTCGCTTTTCGTAAGCCGAAATTTACAACGCCGCCGATAACCGCAGCATCCATATCCGGAGTAATCGCCTTTACTACATCAATACCTCCAAGGACGCTTGAGGATATCATGCTGAGATCGGTCGCCCGGTCCCCGACTAATGACGCTTGCTCATTGGGGTCATTAGATACGACGTTACCTGGAAGTTGAACACCGTCTATCGTAATCTGGTTATACTGCGGCGATAGGCCACGAACAACTACTTTGGCACCTTCGCCTCCTTCCCGGATAATCGACACCCCGGGAAGTCTTGCTACTGATTCAGCTGCATTTGCATCGGGGAGTTCCTGTATTCGTGCACCAGATACAACATTCGTAATCGCCAACGACGACAGTTGCCGATTTATCGCTTCCGTTTGGCCACTTGCCTGTGCCGTAACAGTGACTTCTTCTCCGATAAGGCTCACTGGATCTAACGACAGTTCTAATTCCAGCACTTGATCAACCGTCAGCACTACTTCAAGCTCACGAGTCTCGTAGCCGATATAGGTCGCTCTTATAGTGTAGGATCCAACTGGGGCGTTCCTGATTGCAAATTTGCCCTCTATATCACTTGCGCCCCCAATACTCGTGCCAACTATGATTACATTTGCCCACGGCAATGGCTCACTGGTAACCGCATCCAATATGGTCCCACGTACCATTGCCGACTGCGCGCTAGCCGTACTTGTGATAAGTACGGCTAGCCACGCCGCCAGCAAGCCAACATGCCTACATCTGTTCTTACGCATATAGGCCCCCGAAGTCCTCCCGTGCCCATGCCACCAAGAAGTTACACTGACTACTTGAGAAATATCATTTTCCTCCACAGCGTAACGTCTCCAGCATCTAGTGCGTAAAAGTATATGCCACTGCTCAAGTTAGAAGCATCGAAACGGAATTTGTACGCACCGGCTGTAAGATGCTGATCAACCAAAGTACTCACCAATTGGCCCAAGGTATTGTAAACTTTGAGCGTAACCAACTCCGCGTTAGGCACCTCGAATTCGATGGTGGTAGATGGGTTAAACGGATTGGGATAGTTTTCCGCAAGTCGGTAGCCGGTTGGTACCTGCCCTTCCAAGTGTTCGATAGCGGTTGCCGTATTCTGCTTCAGCCACTGCTCTTTCTGTTCAGGGAACCAGTTCAAATCCCCCACCGCGAATCCATCGGTACCGGCATTCTGCAATGCCGGATTCGAAAACGCCAAGTTCTCTGGCAGAGGCCACGGAGGTGGATAGTGGATACCTTCGCCTCCCGGATCGTAGGACCATCGTGAATTCAGATCAAGCCGTTCATGTACGGTCTTGTCCATATACTCGATCAAGGCGTCCACGTGTCCTTCGATATCCGGATCAAACATAGGATCTGCCTCCATGTTGCCCGCTAGAGTTGACTGAACGCCGATTGCTGGGAACAGATTGTCAAACGTCCATTGCGTGTACTCCGTAATCCACCTCGGCTTATGCAATCTTCTGGGGAGTATCTGTATTGATCCATCGGGAACCTTGACGCTATCAGTAAGCGTGATGTTAGCATTATAGGTATCGTAATAAT
Source organism: Candidatus Latescibacterota bacterium (assembly GCA_965208845.1). Taxonomy (GTDB): domain Bacteria; phylum Latescibacterota; class UBA2968; order UBA8231; family UBA8231. The sequence goes on from OZ242361.1 coordinate 5,272,942, forward strand.
CAAACAGTTTTTTGGGCCAGAAATACGCGTTGTTCTGGACATTTATTACGCGCCTCGTTGGATCTAGCATTTCAGCGGTGACTCCTCGATCCGGATCGATATATACCTCCGGCCCAGGGATAGTCTGGTTCCAAATATCCGTGCTCCATTTACTGACAGAATCCCGTGCCGTAAAGTGGATCAGGCTAGTGGATGTGGTATCTGGCCAATTGGAGAAACCGGGGTCTTCGAGGACAAACTTTGTCCACCAACCCAAGGAATGTACCGAGTAGAACAGGTTATTTTTGATGTGAACATTGGAGCCGTGGTGGGCTAGGAAGGGATTAACATGGGTGTAAACTAGGGTGTTGTGTTCGAATACCGAATGATGGTCGTAGCCTCTCACCGACCAGATATACCCATTAACGCCAAAGAAAGTGTTGTTAATCACTTTCAGCGTATCCATATGGACCCCCGGGAACGCAATCATGGGTGAACCGCCCGCAATCCACGCTAGACTGTGATGATTATTGCGAAATACGCAATCCTGCATATCGATTTTGCTCCAGTGGCCAGCTATGAGTATGCCAAATCCGCCACCGCTATCAAATACAATGTCACGGAGTTTCAGCGATATCGAATCGGCAGTTAGCGTCATGTAGTTGTCCCAGCCTGCAACAACGTTATCGGCTCTCCGGGACAGCAAGTAGAGATCATTTATATTGACCTTTCCACCCTTCCCAATCAGGTCAAAGAACTGAGTTGGAGATGAGTCGTCCGGCAGGATTCCGGGAACAATTACGGGTGGCCTGTTAGCCGATTCATCCGGATCGCCGTTTACTTCGGTAGCAATCAGATTTAGGTCACCATTGACCTTCATCGTCTCCGTAAACTGATATACCGCGCCTCGCTTGAGTCGGTAGGCACGATCGGGATGGGCTCGCAAACCGTTGGCTAGCGTGTCTCCGTTAATCACGGCATTGATGTTGCCGGCAGGAAGCACTTGGATGTCAAGCGTGTCTGCTATCTGGGCATGCATGGGACTCGGAATGGCGAAGAAGTAGACCACTAAGAGTGCAAGCAGCGATACGTACGTTAATGCGGTTTTCATGGGTAAAACCTCGTGGCGAATTAGGAGGGAGGGAGTGCTGTCAAGACAAAAGTCTGACCGCGGCGAGGCGACAAATAACAGCGGGAGTGTATCGAGAAAATCGCCCCTTGTCAAATGACAGGGATTGACCAAGGACGGGAGAGGCGATATTTTAAAAAGGTTTAGCTTCTTAGACGAAATGGCAGCGATTTCTTAGTAGTGAATCGCCCCCCCATCCATTAAGAAGCCTATCTTCATTCAATTCATGCAACAACGCCCATCCCAATCACCAATTCACCCAAATACGGAATTCCAATGAACATCCCCGGTACGGACCGTCCCTTCGTCGTCATCGGCGAAAACATCCACACCACCCGCGTCATCTTGCGCAAAGGCAAGCTCATCGGCGCGGACCCCCAAGGTGTCGAATCGGTGCGCTTCCGCGACGCCAACAACAAGCGCCGCTTCCTCCAGATTCCCGAAGCAGTCAAAACAACCCAAGACTACGAAGAAGGCCGCGTCAAACACCTCAAAATCGCCGTGCAACAAGCCATGCTTGGCAACGTGGATGGCCTCGACTACCTCCGCCGCCAAGTACAGCGCCAAGAAGCGGCCGGTACCGATTTCCTCGACCTCAATGTCGATGAGATATCCCTCAAGCCCACAGAGCGGCAAGAGGCCATGCGCTGGTTGGTGCAGGCGGTATCGGCTATGTCGCAGACGCCTCTGGCCATCGACTCCTCCCAGCTAGACACCCTCGCCGTCGGCCTCGAAGCCGGTGCCGACCTCCCCCAGCGCCTACTGCTCAACTCCGCATCCTTAGAGCGACCCGAAGCCCTAGAGCTGGCCAAACGGTACAACGCCCAAGTCATCATCACCGCGGCGGGTGAGTCCGGCATGCCGCAAAGCGCGCAAGAACGGATCGATCACGCCCGGCAAATGGTAGATAAAGCCCTCGCCTTGGGGTTGCAGCTCGCCGACTTATACATCGACCCCCTGATCTTCCCCATCTCGGTTGATGCGCAATTCGGCCACCACGCTTTTGACGCCATCCGCCAATTGCGCGACGAGTTGGGTGCCGACGTCCACATCACCGGGGGCTTCTCTAATGTCTCCTTCGGCCTGCCCTGCCGGCACTTGATCAACGATGCCTTCCTGCTGCTGGCCGTCGAAGCCGGTGCCGACAGCGCGATCATGGACCCGACTACCACCTCGCTAGCCGACCTCTTTGCCACCGACCGGCAAGCCCGCCCCTACCAACTAGCCGAGGATATGTTGCTGGGCCGGGACGAGTACTGCGCCGCCTTCCTCCGCGCCTATCGCAAGGGCGAACTGGCCGCCTAGCGCGTTGGTTATTGTTGGTCTTATCCCGTAGATTAAAACTGAGCTTAGAGCGGGTTTCGTTGTCGTCGGCCAGTACTGTACGCGAATGGAAAGGAGGGTCCGTATGCGGAACGACAAAATCTGTACCTTTGCTGCTCTGCTGTCGTTGATCCTCATCGCCTGCGGCGAAGAAATATCCCATACCGAAGTGGTCGCCGATCTGAGCAAGAATCACATCGTCCACACATTGGGCGGCCAACGCCCGGCTTTCTTGGTCCTCCCAGCCAATCACGATCCCGAGACGCCCATTCCACTCGTGCTCAGCCTGCACGGCTTCACCAGTGATTTGACCGAGCACGACCGCTACTTTGGCCTCTCGAAGCGGGTGAACGACGATCGCTTCGCCCTCATTATGGCCAACGGCACGCGCGACCCCGATGGCAAGCGCTTCTGGAACGCCACAGACTTCTGCTGCGACCTCCACAACACCCAAGTCGATGACGTGCAGTACCTCTCCGGGCTACTCGAAGAAGCCGCCACGCATATCGCCGTAGAGCGCATCTTCGTCCTCGGGCACTCCAACGGCGGCTTCATGTCCTACCGACTCGCCTGCGAAGGCATCCCAAAGCTAGCCGCCATTGCCAGCCTCGCCGGCACTTCCTTTAGCGATCCCTCCCGTTGTGCCTTCGCATCCCCAGTCTCGGTGCTGCAAATCCACGGCACAAACGACAAGGTCGTAGCCTACGATGGGAGCACGGGTGAAAATGAGTACGCAGGCGCAGAAGAAGTCGCTTTGCGTTGGGCCGCACTCGCCCGCTGCGACCTCACCGATCCAGAAACCCTTCCCCCACTCGACCTCGACCAAAATCTCGACGGCCCCGAGACGGTCCGCACCCGCTACCGCACGGGCTGCCGCCACGACGTCACCATCGAGCTGTGGACCATAGAGCAAGGCGCGCATGTCCCGCGCTTTGCGCCGGACTTTGGCCAACGCTTGCTCGAATGGCTGTTCAGCGACTCCCGCGCCGACACCCTGTCCTAGACGGAGACCAACCTGTGCCCTCTTTCCTCCAGCGCCTCGACGACCCGCGCCCCCTCTTGTACGATGGCGGCTTTGGCTCCGAGCTTTTCGCTCGCCAAATCGAGCTGACCAACTCCACCCTCGCCAACGAAAGCCACCCAGAGGAGGTCGTCGATATCCACGCCGAATACATCGCCGCAGGTGCCGACTGCATTGGCACTAATACCTTTGTCGCCTCTGAGTTGCATCTCGCCATGGCCGGCAAAGACCCAAGCCAAGCCAGCGACCTAGCCCGGCGCGGGGCCGAACTGGCGCAACGCGCCCGAGAACTCGGCGAGCGCGACGTCTTCATCGCCGGCTCCATCGGCCCCTCCCCTGGGGCCATCGAGGCCGACGCGGGCAGTACGGATTTCGGCATTGCCAACGACAAGGTTCGCACCGCGCATCAGCGCATCATCGACGCGCTCTGCGAAGGCGGGGTCGATTTTTTCTCCATTGAAACCCAGTTTTCAGCCGTCGAAGCGGCCATGGTCTGCGACATCGCCCGCCAGACCGGCCTGCCCATTGCCGTCAATCTCGCGCTCAAATACACGCAAGACCGCAAAAGTAAGCAGGTCGTCTATCGCACCGATTGGGGGCACTCGGTCGCCGACCTTTTGGACATACTCGCCTCGGGCCAATACTCCGGCGGCGACAACCTCCTCGACCACGTCCACCTCGTCGGGGTCAACTGCGGCGCTGAAACCCGGCGCAGCGAGCACACCGGCATGCCGTACGCCCTCCACGGCGTCGAGCAGTTTAAGGCCGCCATGCAGGAGCGCGGCCTCGCCAAGAAGCTGATTACCTATCCCAATGCTGGGATGCCGCAGCTCAACAGCGCCCTCCGCACCATTTACTCGCAAAGCCCCGAGGAAATGGCCGCGTATATCCCAGACCTAGCGGCCGCTGGCGTCCAGATCATCGGCGGCTGCTGCGGCACCACACCCGACCACATCCGAGCCTTTCGCCGAGCACTCGACCCATGATCCAATACCAAGTCCTCTACTGGCGCGACATTCCCGTGCAAATCAAGCTCTTTGTCGGCCGCCGACCAAGCTCGCACACCCTGCCCGGCCGCTTCCAACTCGCGATCGACCGCATCGCTATGCAGGAGGGACTGGTGGGCACCGACGCCTATCTAGACCAATGGCACTGGTCCGCAAAGCAAGAGCGCGCCGGCACCCCCGAAGACGTGCTACCAGCGCTCTTGCGCGAAACCGAAGAGGAAGGCGACCGCATCCTCGCCGCGTATAAACAATCGTGATCTTCTACGACAAAGCGTACCAAGTCATCGTCGTCGGCGGCGGCCACGCTGGCACCGAAGCCGCGCTCGCCGCGGCACGCATGGGAGCCGAGACCCTGCTCCTAACCATGAATTTGGACACCATTGGCCAGCTATCCTGCAACCCGGCTATCGGCGGGATCGGCAAAGGACACATCGTCAAGGAAATCGACGCGCTCGGCGGCCAGATGGCCGTCAACATCGACCGCACTGGCATCCAATTCCGCCGCCTCAACACCTCGCGCGGGCCAGCCGTGCGCGCCTCGCGGGCCCAAGCCGACAAAAAGGACTACCAATTTGAATTGAAGTACACTTGCGAACAGCAAGAGCATCTCGACATCCGCCAAGGCATGATGGAGAGCTTACTGATCGAGGACGGGGCCGTCCAAGGCGTCGGCGTCAAGGGCGGCATTGCCTATCGCGGGAGCACCGTCATCCTCACGACCGGCACCTTTCTGCGCGGCAAAATCCACGTCGGCGATTTCTCCTACAGCGCCGGGCGCGCTGGCGAGACTGCCGCTGAAAAAGCCGCCGAGGGCTTGGTCGCACTCGGCTTTGAAACCGGCCGGCTCAAAACCGGCACCCCACCGCGCGTCAATGGCCGCACCCTCGACTTTGCCGCGTTCGACGAACAGCCCGGCGACGACCCGCCGCGCCCCTTTTCCTATGCGGTGCAAAAAATTACCCAGCCGCAGATGCCCTGCTGGATCACCTACACCAACGCTCACACTCACGAACTCGTCCAAGACAACCTGTCGTGCTCGGCCATGTACAGCGGGCGCATCGAGGGCATCGGCCCGCGCTACTGCCCCTCCATAGAGGACAAAATCGCCCGCTTTGCCGACAAGGAACGGCACCAAGTTTTCGTCGAGCCAGAGGGGCGTCGCACGCTCGAATTTTATCTCAACGGCCTGTCAATGAGCCTCCCGGAAACCCTGCAACCCCAGATCGTGCGCTCCCTGCCCGGCCTCGAACGGGCCGAGATCCTGCGCCCGGCGTACGCGGTCGAATACGATTACGCCCCGCCGACCCAACTCTACCCACACCTAGAGACCAAGCGCGTGGCCAATCTCTTCTTCGCCGGCCAGATCAACGGCACCACCGGCTACGAAGAAGCTGCGGCTCAAGGGATTATGGCTGGCATCAACGCCGTGCTCAAGGCTCGCGGTGACGACCCGCTGGTCCTCACCCGCGCCGATGCCTATATCGGCGTCCTAATCGACGATCTCGTGACCAAAGGCACGCTCGAACCGTACCGCATCTTCACCTCGCGCGCCGAGCACCGTCTGCTCTTGCGCGAGGATAACGCCGACGACCGCCTGATGGCCAAGGGCCGAGCGCTGGGGTTGGTAGGCGACGACCTGTGGCGTCAGTTTCAAACCAAGCAGCAACAGGTCGCCGCCGAGCGCGAACGCCTCCAGCACGAGCGCGTCAAACCGACCGAAAAGGTGCAAGAAGTCTTGGCGCGCCAGGGCACCACACCCATTACCGAATCGACTTCGCTCGCCGAGTTGCTGCGCCGCCCCCAACTCAACTACGACCACCTCTGCGAATTCGCCCCGCCACCACAGCCCCTCTCCCCAAACGCGGCCGAACACGTCGAGGCCGAGATCAAATACGCGGGGTACATCAAGCGCCAAGAGACCCAAGCGCAAAAGCTCAAGCGCCTCGAATCCCTGCGCCTGCCGATCGATTTTGACTTCGCCGCTCCCGGACTAAACATTTCGACCGAGGCGCGCCAAAAGCTCGCGGCGATCCGCCCACAGACGCTAGGACAGGCTTCGCGCATTTCCGGAGTCTCACCCGCGGACCTCGCTTCGCTCATGGTCTTCCTACACGCCCGCACCCAAGCCGCCAGCTAGACAGCACAAAAAAACGCCCCTGCACGGCAACAGCCGTACAAGAGCGTTAATGCAAAGCGCCACAAGAGCGCTCTTCAATCTTCGGACTCTAGCTCGCTGATGCGGTCGCGGACCTTGGCGGCCTGCTCGTAGGCCTCTTGGGCGATGAGCCAGTCCAAGTGCGCCTTGAGTTGTTCCAATCGGCTTATCGGCTCACCCGTCTCCGGGTCCACGAACGCCTCCGACTCCTTTGCGGTACTTTCGCGCTCAGCCGCTTTGTCCTCTGCGGGTACATCTGGTACCACCTCGGGCGCAGCGGCTTGTTCGTCCTCGGCCGCTGCGCGCTCGTCGGAGTGTTCCAGCGGCTGGCCGGCCGCCTCCATGACCTCTGGGGTCAAAAAGAGCGGCACGCCCAAGAGCGTGGCCACGATCATGCCGTCGCTGGGACGGCAGTCGAGGTAGAAGGACTGGCCCTGAGCTTGGACCAGCAGGTACGCGTGGAAAACATCCTCTTTGAGCGTGTGAACCACCAGCTTGTGGACCACGGCGTCTATTCGCTTGAGTAGGTTGCACAATAGATCGTGCGGCAGGGGCCGCGGCAAGGCGATTTTGCGGAGCGCCATGGCGAGAGCTTGGCCCTCAAAGTGGCCGATCGTGATGGGCACTACGTTGTTTTCCTCACCTTTGAGCAAAACCAAGAACTTCTGTGGCATACCCAAGCTCTGTTCCGAGTCTGGGTAGGGATACATGTCGAAAATGTTCACCGGAATTAAATGGCTTCCTTCGTCTTTCATCACTCGCGAACCCTTGTATAGATTGCTGTATTTGCCAGTAATATAGGCTTTTACCGAGCAAATACAATTTTCTTTAAATCAAGCCGCGCTCCTTCAAGCTAATAAAATCGTCGCTGCCAATGATGAGGTGGTCGAGTACGTCAATGCCCATGATTTCGCCAGCTTGCACCAAACGCCGCGTCAGGTTGATGTCGTCTTGGCTGGGCGACACGTCGCCAGAGGGGTGATTGTGCGCCAAGATCACGCTGGCTGCAGCTTGCGCTACAGCCGTGCGAAAGACCTCGCGCGGATGCACGATGGCCGAAGATAGACTGCCGATGGACACGATCTCTTTATGAATCACCTGATTGCGGGCGTTGAGATACAGGCAGAGAAAGTGCTCGCGCTGCTGATCCTTGATGTCGGACAGCATGGACAGCGCGTCGCCGGGCGCACTAATCACCGGCCGCACTCCCAAGCCCTTGTGCAACCCGCGGCGCGCCAATTCAAACGCCGCGACCAAAACCCCGGCCTTGGCCTTGCCCAGGCCCTTGATCCGACTCAATTCCCCCAAATCCATATCTACCAGCGATTCCTTGGGGTAATCGGCGAGAATTCCCTCGGCCAAGTCAATCACGTGCCGACCGCGATACCCCGTTCCTAAGGCCACGGCCAACAGTTCTTGATCCCTGAGCGCCTGCGGCCCCAAGCGCGCGAGCCGCTCCCTTGGCAGTTCATCACGGTGGACAGGTGGCCCCTCGCCCACACTGCGGGCGGCAAAGTCGTAGTCAATGGGCTGGGTTTGTGTTGGCACGGCGCATTCCTCCTTGGGCAAAGTTGTAGCAAAAAAACCACGCGAATGTAGCGTCTAGCCCCCACTATCCCCTAGGCACTAGGCGCAACCGATATATAAAAGCAGAATCCATGCCAGCACCTTGCTCCACCCCGACCCCCCTCCTATATTTTTCGCATTACCCTCCACTGCCGATGCCTAACCCACGCTTTGTTTTGGTCCTAACCCCGCTTTACCGCCTGCTGCTCGCCGCACTGAGCGGGGCCTTACTCTCGCTGGCCTTTCCCAGCCACCCCGATCACCCCCTCGCCTTTCTCTATCATCCGCTCTGGGCCCATTGTGCGCTGGTGCCTTTGCTGCTGGTGCTGAAAGATCGCGGCTTCAAATCCGGCTTTGCCTCGGGTTGGATCAGCGGGTTAGTGTGGAACCTGCTGTCCCTGTACTGGGTCGCCTATACCCAAGGCGGCGGACCCGCCGTCGTCGGAGGCACCGGGCTGATGGCCGCTTATTTGGGCCTTTTTACCGGCCTCTGCACTGGGCTGTTCAACGTGCTGGCCGCACGGTGGGGGGCGAAGGCGCTCGCGCTGCTGCCTTTGTTGTGGACCGGCCAGGAATACCTGCTCTCGCTCGGGGAGTTGGGTTTTCCCTGGCTCTTGCTAGGGCACAGCCAAGCGGCCCTGCCCCACTTCATCCAGTACGCCACCTGGACCGGCGTCTTTGGCGTTTCCTGCTGGGTCGTCGGTCTCAACGCACTGTTTTACTCGGCACTCGTGGGGCGGCGCGTCTTGCTCGCAGGCGTTGCTCTCGGCTATCTCTTGCCTTGGGTCCACGCTCAGGGCGCGCTGACGACCACCGTTCCGGCCGAGGGCCTGCGCATCGGCCTGATCCAACCGAACACCACATACGCCGACAAGTGGGGACCCAACGGGTTGGAGCGCACTTTCTCAGCCCTCGCCACCCTCTCGCGCCAAGCGGCCAAGCGCGATCCCGAGCTGCTGGTCTGGCCCGAAACCGCCTTGCCGTGCGATCCCGTCCGCCGGGCCGGTTGCCGAGGCCGCGTCCAAGCGCTCGTCGAGGAGCTGGACATCCCCCTGCTGACCGGTGCGCCGCACGCGAACTACAACGCGGCCTTCTTCGTCCAGCCCGGGTCTGTAACTTTGCCCTCGTACGCCAAGATGCACTTAGTGCCCTTTGGCGAGCGGACGCCCTACCGCGACGCCATCCCCCTGCTGCGCGACATCGACTGGACCCGCCTGACCGGCGATCTCGGCCCAGCGGAATTCGCACGCGGCACGGAGCACGCAGTCTTTGCCCATCCTCGGCATCCCTTTGCCGTGCTCATCTGCTTTGAGTCCATCTTTCCCGATCTGGTGCGCCAGCACGTGGCGGCTGGTGCGCACGTGCTGGTCAACATTACCAATGACTCGTGGTTTGGCCGCAGCGCGGGACCCTACCAACACGCGCTCATCAACGCCATGCGCGCCGTTGAAAACCGCACGGCCATCGCCCGCGCCGCCACCACCGGCATTTCCTTGTTCATCGACCCATTTGGCCGCACCTACGAAGCGACCGACCTTTTTACGCCAGCGGTCGCAGTTGCTACCGTTCCAGTCGGCCAACCCGCGACCTTTTACACCCGGCACGGCGACGTCTTCACCTGGGGCTGCCTACTAGTCGTTTTGGTCGCTTTTGTCGCCCGTTTCCGCAAGCCGCGACCCGCCCGCGAGCCAGCAGAAGCCGACCACGAACTGGAAGCTGACCACGACATAGAAGCTAACCACGATTCAGAAGTCGACCACGACCCGCCCCGAGAATCCAACATGCCCTTTCTCGACCACCTCGAAGAACTCCGCTGGCGCATTCTCAAGGCCCTAGGCGCGCTCGTCGTAGGCGCGGTAATTTGCTTCGCCTTCTCCGACTCAATCGTGCAGATCTTGACCCGGCCATACGAAGAGGCCGTCCTCAGCTTGGAGAGCCAGCAATCCTCGGGCGTGGTGCTGGCGGTCAAAAAGCTGGTGAGCCAGTGGTTGGGCCAGCCCGATGCTGCGCCCGAACCAGACGCGCCCAGCGCCGACCTGCCTCCAGCGCGCCGGCTGCAAGCCCTGCGGCCCATGACCTACTTCTTCATCAGCTTGCAAATCGCCTTTGTCGGCGGCCTGCTGCTGGCGCTGCCAGTCATCTTCTACCAAGCCTGGCGCTTTGTCGCCCCAGGGCTTTTGCAGCGCGAGAAACGGCTCACGCTGCCCATCATCTCGCTGAGCGTCCTCTGCTTTTCGGTCGGCGCAATGATCGCCTATTACATCGTCCTCCCGCTCGGGCTGCGCTTTTTCCTCGCGCTAGAGCCGCCCGACATGACCTCGCAATGGGCGGCCGACGAGTACATCGGCTTTGTGCTGCGGCTGATCGCCGGCTTTGGCATTGTCTTTGAGATGCCGGTGCTGTCGCTCTTTTTGGCCAAAGTCGGCGTACTGACCGCCGCGCGGATGCGCCACATTCGCCGCTACGCCATCATCGGCATCTTCGTCCTCGGCGCGATCTTCACGCCGCCCGACCCGGTCTCCCAAATCCTCATGGCCCTACCCCTGCTCTTGCTCTACGAAATCAGCATCTGGGTCTGCAAAATCGCCGAAAGGAAATAAGCGACGACACCCACAGACGCGATCCGTATCTGAATAGGACCTGACCTGTGGATGGGATTTCCAAGGTTGACAAGTGGCAGTAGAGGTGGGTTGAGGGGTTAAAAGAAGACAAGGGAGGGGAGATGGAGACATGAACACAGTCGTTCGATTCTTTTTCGCGGCGATTGCACTCCTTGCAATGGTCAACCACGCTCACGCAGATTCGGGCCGTGACGACGCCGAGGTCGAGTTGGAAGCTGGCGAGATCGACAGCAGCACGGTCGAAGTGGATGACTTTGTCATGGTCGTCTATGGGCAGGGGGAGCAGCATCCGACTTCAGAGGAATGGGCCAAACTGGATACGGCGAGAGGCTACATTAAAGCCATCAATCAGCGGCGATTGATCGTAGGCTTAGAACCAGATGGGTGGTCGAAGTGGATCGCCTTAGAGCGTATTCAATCGCTGGTCTTGGTAGATTCGCCTTCTCCAGATGCGATAGCTAAAGCCAGTGCCCTAGCCACTGCGGCAATTGAGGAGGCGACCATTACAGCGCCTTCCCTGAGAACGGGAACCAGAGATGACGCCAAGGGGAACGGGAAACGGATTGCCTTTAAATTAGTTTCCGGCACCCTGTCAGGTATCGGGGGCTCCTTTGGTGGACTCTTCTTATCGTCCGGTGCAGGAGTCCGTGGTTGGGCCCCTATTACTTGGAGCGTGTTGCTCGGCTATCCTGTCGGGTCCGCGATTGGCGTGAGCTTAGTCGATCCACATGATCGCTTCATACATTCACTGATAGGTAGCCTCCTAGGTGTTGGAGTAGCAGCCTCCGCAACATCTGGTATCAATTTTTTGGTTTTCCCGCCCATCTGTGCAACGCTTGCGTCCGAGATGTATCGCAGTCCCCCCGAAGCCCAACGTTTCTCCGTCAATCTAGTGCCTAACTCCAATGGAGACCTGTCCGCCGTCGCCACGCTACGCTTCTGAACGATACTCCGAATAAATACCCTCAGCCTTCCAGTGAAACATCTCTAGTCTGGAATTTATCACTGGGCACATAACAGCAAACTCGACTATTTTATGCCCTCAAAATCGCCAGAGTCCAATCTACAAAACACCCGAAAGGATTTTTCATGGACGCCAAAGCGCTCATCTGCGACGATCAGCAAAACTTCGCGCTGACCGAGGTCGTACTGAACGATCCCGCCCCCGACCAAGTCGCGATCCGCACCCATTTCACCGGGGTCAGCATCGGCACCGAGTTCGGACTGATCAGCGGCAAGATCAGCAAAATGAACCGCAATCCCTTTCCATTGTGCACCGGCTATCAGGGTACGGGCACCATAGAAGCCGTCGGGGCCGATATCGACAATTTTGCGGTCGGCGACGAAGTGTACTTTCGCGGCAATGACGCGATGAGGCTGGCCGACGGGACGGAGGTTGGGTGCGTTTCCGGCGGGCATTGCAGCCGCGTCGTGACCCGACCCAATACCACGCATGGCGTGGCCAAGATGGTGCCCGGGGCCGGGATGGACGTGGCGAGTTTGTTTGTGATGCCGGCCGTGGGGCTCTACGGCGTCGATATGGCCAACCCGCGGATGGGAGATACGGTGGTGGTGCACGGAGTGGGGATGATTGGCTTAGGGGTGGTGGCGGCTTGTGCACAGCGGGGGTGCGTGGTGGTGGCAGTGGATATTGATGAAAAACCGCTAACGGTCGCCAAGGCACTAGGAGCGGATTGTGCAATCAATGGCAAAAAGCAGGACGTGGCCGCTATAGTACAGGAACTCGCGCCCGAAGGTGCCGATGTGGTCTTCGAATGCACCGGGCATCCGCAGTGCATTGATCCAGCGATTGCTCTCTGTCGGCGGTTTGGGTCTTTCGTCTGGCAGGGCCACTACGGGGACGATCCGATATCCCTCGACTTTCCTACGCCGCACGGCAAGCGGCTACAGATGTTCTTTCCCTGCGACGACGGCTGGCAGCCCTGTCGCCGCGCTGTGATCAAGAACATGGCGATGGGAGTGCTCAAGTGGGAACACTGCATTACCCATCGGATTGGGTGCGCCGAGATGCCGGCGATGTTTGAGCGCATTAAGCGGGAGCGAGATGGGGATATCGTCGGGGTGGTCGTCGATTGGCGGGATTGAGGGGCCGCTGAGGCTTAAATCCACGTTCAGTCAATCGAGAGCTTTAGCGTCCTAGGAATGGAAGATGGAGATATAGCAATTCTACATCACTGACAAGACGATCCGCAGATGGACGCAGATGGACGCAGAATTGTAGGGGCGACTGTAGGGGCGACTCTAAGAGTCGCCCCTACCTGCAAGGCGATCCGCATATCTCTCAAGTCATTCAGGACTGCTATATGAACACAACCGTTCGATTCCTCCTCACGGCGATTTTGCTTCTCGCAATGGTCAGCCATGCTCACACAGATACAGCAAGTGCCCAAGCAGAAGCCTCACGGACTAAGGTCGTGTTGGAAGCTGGCGAGATCGACAGCAGCACGGTCGAAGTGGGTATGTCGGAGAGGCTTTCTGGAAAAACGCAGAGAAGGGACGCCAAGGGGGACGGGAAACGAATTGCCTTTAAATTGGGTTCCGGTACCCTGTCAGGTATCGGGGTCTCCTTTGGTGGACTCTTCTTATCGTCCGGTATGAGAGTTCATGGTTGGGCCTCTACTATTACTTGGAGCGTGTTGATTGGCTATCCGGTCGGGTCCGCGATTGGTGTGAGCCTAGTTGATCCACATGATCGATTCATACATTCACTGATAGGCAGTCTCCTAGGTGTTGGAGTAACAGCCCTCGCAGCATCTGAGATCAATTTTTTGGTTCTCCCGCCCATCTGTGCAACGCTTGCGTCCGAGATGTTTCGCAAACCCCCTGAAGCCCGCCGATTCTCCATCGGTCTGGCACCTAACTCCACAGGACACTTGTCAGCCGTCGCCACACTGCGCTTCTAAATAGTGCAAAGAGAGAATTCCTCATCCTTCAGCAGCCAATCGTGGCCGACCCCGAGGATGTTGCTCGCGCCATCGCTTGACGGCCAATACATCCGCTTCCGTCAACAGGATCGGATGGGCAGGACTCTCTTGCTGACCGACCTCTATGTTGGCCGCGCGCATCGCCTGAATCGTCTTCTGAATTGAGCGCTCTCCAACACCTAGTTCCGCAGCCAGCGTGGAGACGGTGGAAACCTCGCCCATGGTGACGACGTAAGCGTCGTTCTTTTCGATCTCTTTTAAGCACACGCGCTTGGACGCTTGATCAACTTCAATGCCTACGACGCATCCTTGGGCGTCGTAGGTGAAGACGAATCCTTCCGTCACTTCTTCTGCATCGGCTCCTGGTGCGGTGGAAAAGTCGATATTGAGCATATCGACCTCTGGGTAGTATTTGACCTGCATGATGTGGCGTCCTTTCGAGCTAAAGTCATTCAGGGCTTGAATCTGCGATCGTAATGGGCGTTGAAAATAGTCTCGCCATCCTCTAGAGTGACGACCCGCAGGTACCGATTTTCGTGCGGCAGCCAGATCCAGTGCTGAATTTTGCCGTCGCTCTGCACAGTCCTGCGGATCGGATTCTCAACCGCCCGCTGGCACCACGCCCGGTTCCGATGTGCTTCGGGATGCTTTTTCGGAGTGACCGTCTCGAAGTACCAGTGTGTTTTCATGGCCTCTTTGCTCTAAGTTTAATATACGCATTTGCGTATAATTAAGAAAACCTGTCAACGGCAATCAACCGCTACAGCCGGTCCGAGTGGACAAAATAACTTTGATCCGACACGTCGTTTGTTCGCCATATCTACGGCGAGTCCATATATTCGCTACTTCCGATTTCACCCCGTTTTAAGGAGCAAACCATGCGCCAACAATCGACCCGCATCGGCCTAATCGGCTACGGCCAGATCGGCCAAGTCGTCCACCAGATGATAGACGCGGACGCTGACAACGGCATGGAGGTCGTCTTCGTCCACGATCAAATGGCCGCGGCCGTCCAAAACCTCCCCGCCGACCTCTGCCTAGCGGACTTGAGCGACTTTGAATCGCGGCAGCCCGACCTCGTCGTCGAGATGGCCCACCCGGACGTCACCCGCCAGTGGGGCCAGACGATCCTCGAAAAAACCAACTACATGTTCATCTCAGTAACCGCCCTCGCCGACCAAGCCGTCGAAACCACCATTGAGGAGACCACCCGCCGTGCCGGCACCCGCGCCTTTGTCCCACACGGGGGCGTGGTCGGTATGGACGCGCTGTTGGAAAACCGCGACGTGTGGGAGTCGGTAGATGTGGTGATGAAGAAGCCCCCGCACAACGTCGATTGCGCCGCCGCCGGCCTCGATCCCGACGACATCAAAGAAGAAACAGTCCTCTACGACGGCCCGACGCGCGGCATCTGCCCGCTCTTCCCGCGCAACGTCAACACCCACGCGGCCATCGCGTACGCCGGCATTGGCTTCGACCGCACGCACTCGCTGCTGCTGGTAAGCCCAGAGTGGAGCGAAGCCATCGTCGAAATCCACGCCCAGGGCCAGGGCCTCGACCTCAAGGTTGCGCGCAGCGAAGGCATCACCGGGGTCACCGGGGCCTCGACGCCAGTCTCCATCTACAACACCGTGCAGATGATTGGCGCGACCGGCCCGGGCATCCACATCCGATGAAGCCCTTCGCCCGCATCCCCGCGTCTATTCCCCGCTCGGGCATCCGCGAGATCATGGACTTGGCCTGGGCCGTCGAAAAGACGGGCGAGGTCATCCACCTCGAAGTCGGCCAACCCGATTTTGCCACGCCGGAGGCCATCGTCGAAGCCACCTGCCGCTACGTGCGCGCCGGCCATACCAAGTACGTGCCCAATGCCGGAGTCGATGCGTTGCGCGAGGCTGCGGCCCGCTACTTCGAGCGATGCACCGGCGTACCAACCACCAGCGAAAACATTCTCGTCACCCCCGGGGCGGTCATGAGCGTGGCGACCGCTTTCCTCGCCTTGCTCGAACCGGGCGACGAGGTCCTGTTGCCCGACCCAGGCTGGCCCAACTACGAGATGGCCGTCTCCATCGTCCACGGGCAACCCGTGTTTTACAATTTGCGGGCGGAAAATCACTTTCTGCCCGACCTCGACGAGATCGAGCGCCTAGTCAGCCCCCGCACCAAACTCCTCCTCCTCTGTACGCCCTCTAACCCCACCGGCCAAGTGTACGACGAGGCCCTAATGCGCCAGCTCATGGACTTGGCCCAGCGTCGCGATCTGTGGGTGCTGTCCGACGAAATCTACGGCCAGATTGTCTTCGACCAACCGCATCAGAGCGCGCTGCCGCACGACGCCGACGGACGCACCATCGTCGTCTCCGGCATGTCCAAAAGCTACGCCATGACCGGCTATCGAGTGGGCTTTACCCGCGCCAATCCCGAATACATCGAAATAGCCACCAAGCTGCAAGAGCCGTTTATCTCGTGCGGCACGGGCTTTTCCCAACTCGCGTCAGCCGATGCGCTCGACGGCCCGCAAGACGACGTAGAAGCCATGTGCCGCGCCTATGCGCGCCGCCGCGACATCGCCCTCGATGTCCTGCGAGAATACGGCTTGTATCGCTACACCCCGGGCGGCGCGATCTACCTGATGATCGACATCTCCGCGGCTGGCATGGACTCCGGCGAATTCGCCGTCCGGCTGCTCAAAGAGCAACGCGTGGCCGTGGCCCCAGGCAGCACCTTCGGCCAGATGTGCCGCGACCACGTGCGCATCTCCATCGCCGCCCCTGAAGAGCAAATTCGCCGAGGCGTAACCACCATCTGCGAATTCGCCCAACAGGTGTAGGGGGCGGTTTACAAACCGCCCCTATATTAAAAAATCAGAGGAAAATTCTCTTTGGACCGCGAACTATTGCAACGGGGGTTCGTCCCCCAGCCGCTGACGCCCGCGCAATACAGCGCACTGGATACCAACGGCTTCATCATTTTGGAAGGAGTCATCGCGCCCGATTGGCTAGCCGAGTTGCGCCATACTTTTGACGCGATCTTTGCCCACGAGGGCGACCAAGCCGGTGCTGAGGTAGCCCAGATGGACGGCGTGCGCCGCCTCGCCGATTTGGTCAACAAAGGGACTGCCTTCGACGCCGTGTACCTACAGCCAACGCTGCTGACCGCAGTCTTCCACGTCTTGCAGCGGCCGTTTAAGCTGCACTCGCTCAACGGGCACGATCCACTGCCCGGCAACGGTTTACAAATTCTACATGCGGATTGGGGGCAGCCCACCGCGCCCGGCGGGCCGTATCACGTCGTCAACTCCATGTGGATGCTCGACGATTTTACCGCAGTCAACGGCGCGACCCGCTGCATCCCCGGCAGCCACCGCACACCCGGCCGAATCACCGACTATATGGACGACCGCTTGGCCGACCACCCCGAGCAAGTGCATCTGACGGGCCGCGCCGGCTCGATTGCCGTGTTCAACGGCAGCCTTTGGCACAGTTCGTATCGCAACGACAGCAACGCCCCCCGCCGCACCCTGCACTGCGCCTTTATCGCCCGCGAGCACCCGCAGCAGACCAACCAGCGCGAATACTTGCGGCCCGCAACCGCCCAACGGCTCTCGCCGCTAGCGCGCTACATCCTCGACGTGGAATGAACCTTAGCAACCGTCTCAAATTCTAAGTGCGCTCCGATCAACGTCATTTCACATCTGCGTTCATCTGCGGATACGTTGCCGTCGGGCGACAGCCGATAGGGGCTTCAGACAGCTTCTTAGAGGTATTTCTCGCACCCCTGCTTTTCTTTAAGTCGGTCCACCGCGTCTTTCACCTGCTGAGCCGCCCCTTTCGCGCACACCAGCAGCGCGTCTTCAGTATCCACCACCACCAAGTCCTCTACCCCCAACAGCAGCACGACCTTGTCGGCCTGTCCGTACACCGTCGAACGGACCGCATCCAACGCCACCACCTCGCCCGATAGCAAATTGCCCGCCGCATCCGTCGGCAGTACGTCCGTCAGCGCCGCCCAAGAGCCAATGTCCCCCCAGTCGATATCCGCCTCTAGGGTGGCCACCTTAGGAGTGCGCTCAACCAAGGCGTGGTCAATGGAAATCGCCTTGAGTTTTGGATATTCGCGGGCGATGACCGCTTCCTCTTCCGGCGTGCCAACGGCTGCTTGGATGCGCCGCAAGCCAGCGTGCATTTCCGGCTCAAAGCGGGCAAAAAGCTCCAGCACGGTCGCCGCCTTCCAGACAAACATGTTGCTGTTCCACAAATAATGGCCGCTAGTCACGTACTCAGCCGCCTGTTGTGCTCCAGGCTTTTCCGTGAACTCGGCAACTTCGTACACCGACGTCCCGCTCACCTCTGCCAGCACGGGACCGCGGCGGATGTAGCCATAACCGGTCTCAGCGCGCGTCGGCTTGACCCCAAGCGTGAACAAGTAGTCGGGCCGGTCGGTTAGGGCTTGGTCGGCGACCTGCAACAAGCGGCAAAATTCCTCGGGCCTCCCTATGTAGTGATCCGATCCCAAGCTGGCGACCGTGCAGCCCGGATGGCGGGCCTCTAACAGTGCGCATTCCAAGCCGATGGCCGGTCCGGTATTGCGTAGCGCTGGCTCGACGATTAACTGTTCAGGCGGCAGCGTTGGTACCTGCTCGCTCACCAGCGACTGCAATGAACCTCCGGTAGAGACGTACACATCGGCTGGCGCGGCAATCGCGCCAATGCGGGCGACTGCGTCTTGGAGCATGGTCTGCTCGCCGGCCATGCAGTGAAACTGCTTGGGCTTGCGCGCGCGGCTATAGGGCCACAGCCGCGTGCCGACTCCTCCGGCGCGAATGACGAATTTCATGGGTTGACACTCCCGTATAGGTGAATTCAGCGCCGGGCAATATAACCAATCACCCGGCCCCGAGCAGGGTGCGCTATTGACAGCTTAACCTGATGCTGTACTATGTACTTCTATCGCAATTTTACGAAGGAGCTTCGCATGGCGTATCCGCAATTCGACCGGGTACCCAACCACTACGCCGGTCCTACCATCCAGCGCGTCAAGGACTATCGCCTGAAAAACGGCAAGCGTTCGCTGTGCCCGACGCTTCTGCAAATCGGCCAGCTACAGGTCTTAATCCCCCGGCACTTTGGCTTTTGCTTCGGGGTCGAGCGGGCCATTCACATGGCCTTTTCAGCCCTCAAGGAAAACCCGGATCGCAACACGTACCTCGTCAGCGAGATTATTCACAACCCCTTGGTCAACAACGACCTCAAAAAGCAAGGCGTCCGCTTCATCTACGACCCCGAGGGGGACCGCCAAGTCTCCGAAGAGGAGATGAGCAGCGACGACATCGCGCTGATCCCTGCCTTTGGCACCACCATGCAGAACGAGGAATCGCTCCGTCAAAGCGGCATTGACATCGAATCCGAGGAATACCGGGAGAATTACGATACCACCTGCCCCTTTGTGTCCAAGGTGTGGAAGCGCGGCGAGGATCTAGGCCGTCAAGGCTATACCATCATCATCCACGGCAAGTACAACCACGCAGAGACCCAAGCGACTCATTCGCACACCGAGGAACACACCAAAACCCTAGTGGTGTTCGACGCGGCCGAAGCCGAGCAGGTGGCTGCCTACATCACCGGTGCGCTGCCGCTCGCCGACTTCGAGCGCACCTTTGCCGGCAAAAGTTCAGCGGGTTTCGACCCACAAAAGGACCTAGAGCGGGTGGCCGTGGTCAACCAGACGACCATGCTCGCCGAGGAAACGCAGGAAGTGGCCGCCATTTTGCGCCGCGCCATGCGCCAGCGCTATGGCGAGGAAAACCTCGACTACCACTGCGCCGACACCAACGACACCCTGTGCTACGCCACCCACCAAAATCAGAACGCCACGCGCACGCTGCTAAACTCCGGTGCCGATTTGGCGCTGGTTGTCGGCGGCTACAACAGCTCGAACACCTCGCATTTAGTCGAGCTGTGTCTCCAATCCATGCCGAGCTTCCTCATCGCCAACAGCGACGAGATCCTATCGGACCAGCGCATCCGCCATTTCGACGTCCATGCGAAAAAAATAATCGAGAGCGAAGACTGGCTGCCGCGTCCTCTGCCCGTGCGGCTGATCATTACCTCAGGTGCATCCTGCCCGGATATCCTCATGAACCAAGTGCTGGAGAAGGTCGCCGGCTTGTACGGGTACGACGCGCAAGAAATCGACGGTGCCAGCTTGCAACTCTTTGAGGAAAGCCCGTGATACTCGGCCTCGTCAAAGGGCACGTGGTCTCCAGCGCCAAGGTAGATGCGCTCGAAGGCGAAAAACTCTTAATAGTCGAGATCCTCGCCGCCACGCCCGAAGGTTTGCAGCGCACGCAAAAGCACCTCGTCTGCATCGACGGCGTACAAGCGGGCGAGGGCGAGCTCGTCGTCGTCGTGCAGGGCAGTTCGGCGCGGCAGGCACCGGGCATGGATCAGATGCCCGTAGATGCACTGATCATCGGCATCGTGGATTCGCTACAGGCTTTTGGACGCATCCTAGAAAAGCAAGTCGCATGAGGGTATGCCGCGTCATTGGCCACGTAGTCGCCAGCAGCAAACATCCCTTGCTCGCCGGGCAAAAGATCATGGTGGTGCGCCCCGAAGATGAGGAGAGCGGTGCTTTGCAAGTGGCGGTGGATGGGGTCCAAGCGGGGATCGGCAGCAAAGTGCTGGTCGTGCAGTCGGGGGCCGCTGGGGCCGAGGTGACCGGAGCCGAGCGGCCGCCGTGCAGGAGCGTGATCGTGGGAATTATCGACGAAGAGGCTGCCGCGTGAAGCTAGCCAAGGTGGTGGGCACCGTAGTGCTCTCGCAGTGCATTGAGCCATTCCGCGGCCAGATATTGCACCTGACCCAAGACATCGACGAACACTTAGGGCCTATGGGCGAGGCCGAGGTCTGCGCGACGTGGGCGGCCCTGCGCGAGGGAGACTCGGTGATCATCGAGGTCGCGCGCGAAGCCTGCAATGCCTTTGTGCCCCCCCTGCCTGTGGACGCAGCCATCGTCGGCAAGGTGGACGAGATACACCTCAGCTAAGCGGCACAGCGCTCGGCCCGAGCACCGCGCACCCTTTCCAACTCTAACATCCAAGCATCTTCGTACTGACTCAGCACTCGATACCACGCGCTCAGGTCTGCTTCGCCGCGCAGGAGCTGACGGGCGGTTTGATCTACTACTTGCTCGGCCCGCAGAACCCGGGGACGGGTGGCTGAGCTGCGCATGGGAATCGGGCCGAAAGCGCTCCGCACTCGATTGATGACCGCGCTGAGCTCGCCGCCTAGGCGGGATATAGACGGGGATGTGGGGAATGATGCGAACTGCTTGTGCATTGAAAACCTCCTGAGGGAGTGCTGGCGCTTGGGGATGCGCCAGAGAGGACGTGGGGAAATCACTTTACTGCACTTGTGTTCAGTAATTAAAAAATACTGAACACAAGTGCAGTTGTCAAGTGGTTTTACCCCTTACAATGCGTTTTTTTCGCCCTCAAATCCTCCATCGCCGCAGGCTAAACTCACCGTTGTCTAGGTATGGCTGAACGAGTCGCACACGCTGGCGCAGGTTTCGGCTATGGATGTCCCTCGGTAGGCTGGATAGTAGAGTCGTGCGTTGGAGAGGAGGCAGGAGGAGTGCTGCTTCTGCCATTGCGCCGGATTGCATCCGCAATAGGCCCCAAACGCGATGGACCGGAGAATAGCCCATCGTCCAACATCCTTTGAATTTCCTCGGTTTCCATCGACGCTATGTGCTTGAAAACCCTTGGGATGGCACTTGCGCGAGTCTTGGAGGCCGGCACCTCAATTCCGTACATCTGACAGAAGTGGGCGATATCGCCGAAAGTGGGCAGAAACGCCTTGCACTCAAAGCGTTCTGCAAGATCAACTACTGGCGCTACCTTCTCTGAGGCGAGATCCAACTTGGAAACGTATTCCGGTGCCGTAGCTTTTTCACTGCGTTTCTTGGGCTTTTTCCCCCTGTCGGCATCGGACGATCCTCCGGCCTGCACAGAACTTTCGCGTTGAGCGTCCGCAATTTGCCCCAGAGATTCAAGAACACGCCCTAAGCCATACTGGTGGACTATTGGGCGTAGTGCCGCTTCAATAGGATTCTTCATACGCTCTCAACCTCCTTTAAAGAGTCTCTCGAAAAATTCTCTCGAAAAAGACCCAAAGGCTGCTGCATCTCCAATACGATCAAAATCGCGGCGCATTATTTTAGGAAATCCACGGGAGAGGGGGATCTCTCTCTCGAATACGTACCATCCATTCTTAGCTGCCTCGTCACGTATCTCTCCCTTTGCTCTCTCTGATTCAGGCCCTCCGCGGTTGGAGCTTTGATAAGTGGAATTATTGATCACTACGCCGATGACATCAATCAAATGGCCTTGGTTTTCGTGTTTAAATTTAGTGAGGGAATCATTTAGTAACGGGAAGCCAATGGTAGCGAAGTATTCTGGTTTGACGGGTACGAGAATGTAACGAGATGCGTGATATGCAGCCTGCGTAAATATCGATTCAGTCGGAGCGCAATCTATAAGTATGAGATCTTTGTCCTGAAAATTACTGGCAATGAGCCGCGCCAGAACTCGAGGGTCGGGCTTAATCGAGTCAATCAGGTGATCGGAAAAATCAAACCTCGAGGGAATAATATCCAATCCACCAACCGAATTGGAAACCCATCCACCAACCGAGTGGACTGCATCACGGATATTGAGCGGACTTGGTGATGGCTTATCGGAAGTTGGAGGCTGATACTCCTTAAATATCTCGACAATTGACGGGGACTTGTCCTCTATGAACCTCCTATAAACAGGCTCTCCCATAAAGGCTTGAGACAAATTAGCCTGTGGGTCCAAGTCAATCGCTAGAACTTTGCGAGCTGTCCAATCTGAGTCCCAATAAGAGTCAAAAGGCCTCTCGCTAGTCGCATAGCGAGCCAACATTGCCGCGATTGTCGTCTTGCCAACGCCTCCTTTCATGTTAATCACTGAAACGCAAACAGGACCTTGTTCATTCGCCATATATAAACACCTTTCTTGATTGAGTGGAGTAAAAAGTATGGGGCGTCCACAAGGGACGCCCCTACGAGAGGATGGGATTTACAAGATACGTCGTACTATCTACTACCTTTCCTTTATAATCACCATATCATACAAAGTCAAGGCTCTGCCCATCCTGGTAGTGGTCTATTTTGAAATTCAGGCCGCAGACCGTTTGCGATAGGTCTCGGCTCGGGGCGGCACGGCTTGGGTTCGAGCAAACCTTCAAGCGGTAAATTGTCGTCGTATCACACGCAGTAAGGGGACCATCTAGTCACGTGGATCGTTCCCGATTTTTTGGGGAGGACTTGCGCGGCTTGCCTAGAGGTGGCAAGATTGAGCGCTGTTCCACGCGCTCAATCGCCTCGCGGACCACCGTGTGAGCTAGTTGATTTGGGTCGCGTCGTCGTTTGGGCTTGGGCTTGGACATGCTATAAATTATGGGGAGTGGCCCAACGCCAAGCAAGCAGATTTCACAAAACTGGGTCAACCATCTCAAACCGGAGGTAATGCAATGAAGATCGCCAGTTACGTCCTGTTGGGCCTCTTTTCTTGCGTTGAGGTCTTGGCCGGAGAAACCGCCTTTGATAGAGCTGTAAAAGCCTATCGGACCTACAAGAACGCCCAAGTTATCTACTTTGAAGCCAGAGATCGACACGAAGAAACTAGGCTGGCTTGGGATGCTTATTTGGCCGTAGACTTCGCCGATAGAGAAGCCCACAAGAAAGCCAAGATCGCTTGGAAGGAAGCCCTAGAGGCAAATAAAGAAGTCAGAGGGGCCTATGCGATTTTTCAGATAACCGGAAAAGCCTATAACAAAGCCTTTCTCTCCATTCCAGAGGTCAAGCTAGCTTGGGACTCCTGGGAGGAAGCACTCGACCATCATACTGCCGTCTACCGTAGCGATGCGTCTTCAATTGACGATTATAAAGAAGCTGACCGCGTCACCCAAGAAGCTGAGGCTCTCTATGAGGCAGTGGCCGACGTGTTTGATGAAGCCATCAAAAAAGCCTACGAGAAGGGCGAAAAAAACCATCGGGATAAGTAGTCCGCGCTGTCCCAAGATCTATCGCAAACGGTCTGCGGCCTGAATTTCAAAATAGACCACTACCCCCATCCTCACTTCCCCTAGCTCAGGAGCTCAGGCTCTTCCGAAAACCGCCTTTAGATATAGTTTCCGTGTCGCCGCAGGCTAAACTCGCCGTTGTCCACCCACCGCCAGCCCACATAGAGCATCGCCAGCACCAAGGCGACCTTCAGCAGCAGGAACACAGCCCCAAAGGCGCCGGACACCAAGCTCAACGCGGCCCAAAATGCCAGCCAGATTCCAGCGAGTAGGACCAAGGCCCCGACGACCCGGCCCAAGATGCTCTCGCCGCGCAACCAGCGCAGACCTATGTAGAGCGCTGCGGCAGCCAAGAGGCCGACCGCGACCGCGCCGAGCAAACCAAAGAGGCTGCCGAACAAGGGCCAAATCAGTTCGATCCCCCAAGCAACGCCCCCAATCAGCAATAGCACACCTAGTATTCTGGCCAACATGACCGGCCTCCTTTACGATGTTTTCTCTGCTTTCAGCGCGGCCAGTTCCTCCGCGACCTTGTGATCGCGCTCGGCGCGGCGCTTGGCAGCTAATTCGCGCAGCACTTCGGCCTCGGCGACGGCCTGATCTACCTGTTGCTCAAAGCGAGTCAATTCGCGTTCACTTTGTTGCACCCGTTGCGCGATCGCGTCAAAGCGGAGCGCGGGTGCCTCTTCGCCGAATGCTACACCGCGCTCGCGCTCGGCGCAACAGCGAGCAATCAGTTTGCCCCGCCGCGCACGGATATCGCGCAACTTTTGGCGCAGGAGCTCGACCTGCTCCTCTAGCTCGGCCACAGTGTCGCAGCTTTCTGCGAGGGCCGGTTCCAGCCGCCCGTGCGTCTGGTCCAACTCCGTTTTCTGTATCAAGGCGAGCCGCGCGCCCTCGTCGTTTCCAGCCTCCACTGCGGCTGCGGCTTTGTCTTGCCACATCTGTATCTGCTCTGCGTTGCGCTGGTGGTCGCGCTCTAGACGCCGCTTAGTGGCCCGCGCCTTGACCAAAGAATCTACGGCCTGGTCAACGGCGCGCTCGGCGTCGCGGACGATTTGATCCACCATCTTCGCCGGATTCTCGATCCGGTCCAGCACCTCGTTGAGGTTCGCTTTCCAGATGGTAGTGATTCGCTCTATTGCTCCCATGATATGCCTCCTATTAAAGGTTAGTGCTTTGGGTCGCCTGACCGCGCTGCCGCTGCCGCCGCGCAAAAGGCGATTCAATCTCGTATTTGCGGCAGAGCCGACTAAAGCTGCGGATCGTGATCCCCAGTGCCCGGCTGGCGTCCTGATTGCATTTGTACATCCGCGCGACGCGCTCGATCTGCTCTCTGCTAAGTCCTTTGTTCACCAAGGTATCCTCCTTGTTGGGGGATTCACCCCGTTTATTAGCAAAGAGCGTACCGTTGTTTTACATGGCTCATAACTTATTTGCAAACAAGTAGATATACTCTTAATAGCTATGTGAAAAACCGCCCGCATTTATGGCGGCGTGCGCCATTTTTGGCGCGACTCGCCAGCGGTACGTCAACAAAGACTCACCAAGGGAACGCTGCTTGAATCCATAGCTCAATTTGTCCATTCTGTCTTATATTCATATCTATATATAGACCCATGCCGCCTGCGGTACCTTTCAAACACTCAGTGATGGAGAAACTTCGTTGAATCCGCACAAGAGAGAAGTCATTGCGAGCATGGAGGATTTTGTCAGAGGCCAGCTCAAGTTGCTCAAGTCCGTAGAGGATAGTTGGCAGCCCGACGATTTTCTCCCCAATGTGGGCACGGAAAACTGGGAAGACTCCATACGCGAATTCCGCGCCCGCGCTCAAGCGCTTCCCGACGATGTCCTCGTCGTCCTCGTCGGCGACATGATTACCGAGGAGGCCCTGCCCACCTACCAGACCTTGCTCAACAGCTTTGAAGGCGTGTCGGACACCACCGGCACGGACCCCAGCCCGTGGGCCCAGTGGTCGCGCGGTTGGACCGCCGAAGAAAACCGCCACGGCGACCTACTCAACAAATACCTCTTCCTCACCGGCCGCGTCGATATGCGCGCCATCGAGACGACGATCCAATACCTGCTGCGCAATGGCTTCAACCCGCAGGCCGCCCAAGACCCCTACAAGGGCTTCGTCTATACGTCTTTCCAAGAGCGGGCGACCCGCATCTCCCACAGCAACGTGGCCCGCCTGGCGCAAAAAGCCGGCGATTCGCACCTCAAGACCATCTGCGGCGTCGTAGCCGGCGACGAAGCCCGCCACGAAAGAGCATACACGAACTTTATCAAGAAAATTTTCGAGCTAGACCCCAACGGCGCGGTACTGGCCTTCCGCGATCTGATGAAACACCAAGTAGTGATGCCGGCTCACCTGATGACCGACGGACAGGATCCAAACCTCTTTGAACACTTCTCGATCGTGGCCCAGCGGCTCAAGGTGTACACGGCCGAGCACTACGCCGAAATCATCCAGCACCTAGTCCGCCAGTGGGAATTGGATTCGCTCTGCGGCCTCACCGGCGAAGCGGCCGCCGCCCAAGACTACTTGTGCTCGCTCGGGCCGCGCTACGCCAAGCTGGCCGAGCGCAACGAGCGACGGCTACAGCAGCACACCGCACCGCTGCAATTTAGTTGGATCCACAACCGCTGCGTCTAATCGGGGCCGCAGCTTTTATGCGTCCACGGCCCTCCAAATCGCCTACCTACAGCCGACTGAAGCCGAAAACTACCGCGACCTTGGCTTCCTCTATCACCACACCCGCGAGTACCTCAAGGCCATTGAGTCCTTCAGCGAGTACCTCCGCCAAGCCGGCCACGCTCCAGACGCGTCCACCATCGAGCACAACATCCGCGTTCTTGCCAATCGCCTGATTCCACTCAACTGACCTGGTCCGCTTCGCGCTCCGCCGGGCTGATGTCTTCCTTGGCCGTCAGCCAACGTATGACCTCTCCCAAGCGCGGCGGCTTGCCCGTCATCAAGATGCCGATGCGAAATACCTTGCCCGCCCCTCGCACCGCGAAGTAGATGGACAACAAAAGCAGCACTGTGGTCGCCAAATACTCCCACAGCGGCAGTGCGCCAGCGGCCCGATTCATCATGACAAAAGGGGTGAAAAGCGGGATGTAGGACATAACTCGTGCCAAGGTGCCGTTGGGGTCTTGAGTGATGGGTATCATGGTGAGCAACGGCACGATCAGCGGTACGAGGAGCGGCAACATCAGGCTCTGCGCGTCTTTTAAGCTATTGCACAGCGAACCGGCCCCCACCAACAGACAGGCGTACAACAGGAAGCCAGCTAAGAAGTAAAAAACAAAGGACCACAAATACAGCGGCGTGCTAGCAATGCCGACGATGGAGGCCACATCGTCCCCCAACGCGGCCGGCGCGACCACCACCCCCACCACAACGCACGCGACCCAAGTAAAGACCAAGGTCAACCCGACCGCGGCCGTGCCGGCGATCTTGCCGGCCATCAGTTCAAAGGGCGAGAGCGCGGACAGCAGCACTTCGATAAGGCGCGACGACTTCTCCTCCACAGTATTGGTCATAAGCGCCTGCGCATTGATAAATATCGCCATCCACAATAGATAGACGAACGGTACGACGGCCCACTGCTGGACCCTATCGACTGTGGAAACCTCGGCCTCGTCGCCGCGCTTATCGACCTTGCGCTCCGCAAAATGCACTGAGGACTGCAACCAGTTGCTCGTTTCTGCGTCGAGGCCCGCCTGCTCAATGCGCCGCGCCCGCACCACTTGGAACACTTGATCTGCAAACCAACGGCGCAAGTCCTGATCGGTCAGATTCAAAGAGATGTATTTGCACCCCTCGTCGCTGGCGACTGGATCTGGAGAGATGACGAAGTACGCAAAGAGCGCACCGTCGTTCACCATGCGATTGAGCGCGGCTGGCGGATCGTCGCCGCTGGGCACCTCCACCCGAACGTAACGGCTGCGCGAGAGTTCCAAGTCGAGGGCCTCTAACTCCTCGGCCGACACCTGCTGCCACCACTCGACGAGACCAGCCGCGACCTCATCTCCGCCCGCAGCAAGGTCCTGAACCAACGCCGGTCGCTCCGCTTCCGCCAAGCTCACATAGACCTTCGCGGCGGCCCGGACCGCATCCGGCAAGCGTTCCCAAGCCTGACCGCCATCGCGATAGCGCGCCGCGTCCCGCAGCACTATGCCCAGATCCTCGGCCAAAATGCCTTTTTCCACCTCCTGTAGCACAAAACCCGAATGGTCGATTACGGCATAGGTACGCGCCTGTTTGGTTCCGCTCAACAGAATGGGCACCACAATGCTCAACGCGAGGATGAGCGGAAAGGCCAGGACGCCGATCCAAAACCCCTTGGTGCGGACGTTCTCCATGTATTCGCGCCGGGCAACCAAAGCAATTTTACGCATCGTCGGCCTCCCCTATGGCGCGGATGAAGATCTCGTGCAAAGAGGCCGTGCGCAGGGCAAAACCCCGTATCTGCACCTTGTGGACGAGCGCAGCCAACAGCGCTTGCGAGTCCGCGTCCTCAGCGAGAAAAAGCTCGGCCCGCTTGCCCGAGTCGTTTACCCGGATAACGCCCGGCAGGTCGCGCAGCAAATGCCCGTCGCCATCGTAGTCGAGCACTGCGGCGCGCCCCCCGCTGGCGAGCACTTGACCCAACGCGCCATCGACGACCTTTTGCCCCTTGTTGATCAGCGCGACAAAGTCGCATAGCTGCTCGGCCTGCTCCATCAGGTGGGTCGAGAAAATCACCGTCTTACCGTCGCGGCGCATCTGCAAGATGACGTCCCGCATCAGATCGCGGTTGACTGGGTCCAGCCCGGAAAAAGGCTCGTCGAGAATGACCAGCTCAGGCTCGTGAATCAGCGCCGAGAGCAATTGCACCTTTTGCTCCATGCCCTTGGACAGCACCTCGCAGCGCCGATCCTGATAATCGCCGAGGCCATAGCGCTGCAACAACTCGGCAGCCCGCTGCTGCGCCACATCCGCAGCAACCCCCTTGAGCTGCGCGAAATAGATCATTACCTCGGCGACCTTCATCTTTTTGTATAGCCCCTTTTCTTCGGGCAGATAGCCGAGCTGATCCTTGACCGCAAGAGCCTGTTGCCCATCTAGCAGGCCGATGCGCCCGGAGTCGGCGAAGAAGATGCTCATAATCATGCGGATCAGGGTCGTCTTACCTGCGCCGTTGGGACCCAACAGCCCGTAAATACACCCCGCGGGCACGCGCAGCGACACCCCGCGCACGGCCTCGACCGCGCCGAAGCGCTTCCACATGTCTTCGAGCTGTACTGCCGTTGCAAAAGCCATGCCTGCTGCACTCCTTACTAACTGCTGTTACGCATCGTCTCGGTATAAGTGGTCAGTGGTCTGTGGTCTGTGGTCTGTGATTAGTTCCCCACTACACCCCCTACGGGCCGGGGGGACCGGCCGCTGGCCACCAACCACCAATAGCCCAAACCCCGGCAATCCGTAACGTCAGGTACTTAATGGGTTCGGGTTGGCAAGCAAAACCTATATTCATTGTTTTATTATGCAAAGCCCATCAACCGCATCTGAGCATTTTATTTAGGAGGTTCCTCATGCCCAAGCTCTTCGGCCGCAACTTCACCCGCCGCCAACTGCTCAACCGCGTCGGCGACATCAGCCAACTCATGTACGCCCGCCGCGCCGAGCGCCGCGAAGGATTCGAGCGCGGTGCCGACCTCATCGACGTGTTCAACGCTTCGGGCTTGGGGTTTTCCGTCTTGCCCGGCCGCGCCCTCGACATTGCCGCGGCCCACTACAAGGGCCAGTCGCTGTGCTTCCGCTCCGGTCCCGGAGACGTCGGGCCGGCCTTCTACGAGCCAGAGGGCTTCAAATGGGGGCGCGGCTGGTTCGGCGGGCTGGTCACTTCTTGCGGCCTCGACTTTGTCGGCCACCCAGAAGTCGATCCCGAAGAAGAAAACGCCGAAATGCCCCTGCACGGCCGCCTCTCGTACATCCCGGCGAAGAACGTCGGCATTGAGGCGGGCTGGGAAGGCAGCGATTACGTCGTGCGCATCCGCGGCCAAATGCGTCAGGCCGAGGTTTTTGCCGAGAATTTAGAACTGTCGCGCGAGATCTCAACCGTGCTCGGCGAGCGCAGCATCCACATCCGCGACCGCATCGAAAACCTCGCGGCCGACCGCTCGCCGCTCATGTTCGTGTATCACTGCAACCCCGGCTTCCCCCTCCTCGACGAAGGGACCCGCCTCGTCCTCCACAGCCGCGAGAGCACCGAGTGGACCGCAGACCGCCCCGTCGGCTCCGAGGACTACACCGTGGCCAAAGGGCCGCAACCGCGCGCCCACGACGATGTGTACGTGCATCGGCCCCGCACCGACCGCCAGGGGCGCGTCCACGTCGGCCTGCTCAACGAAAAGTTAGGTTTGGGATTGTATTGGCAGTTCAAGCACAGCGAGATTCCCATCGTCAACCACTGGCAGCACTTCCACAAGGGCACCTACGTCACCGGCATTGAGCCGGGCAACTGTTCGGTACTTGGCCGCGCTTGGAATCGCCAGCACGGGACCTTACAGTACATCAAGCCGGGCGAGGTGCGCGAGTTCAACATGGAAATCGGCGTATTAGACGGGGCGGATGAGATGCGCGAGTTTGAGCGGAAGGTCAAGCGAGGGTTGGCCAAGTAAGGCCGCGCTGGCACGACAGTGGAGTAAAAAAGAAATGTACGTCAACGACCGACATCTCGTGAAGGAGACATTCTAATGCTAACTCGTCTACGTCTAAAGGGATTCAAATCCTGGCCCGATACCGGAGACATCAACCTACGCCCAATCACGGGGATATTCGGAACGAATAGTTCCGGCAAGACGAGCCTGATCCAAGCTCTTCTCCTCCTAAAGCAGACAGCCGATTCGCCGGACCGTTCACTGGTCTTCAATTTTGGCGACAGAAAGACACCGGCAGACTTGGGAGACTTCCACAGCACCGTTCATGGACACGATGCAAATGGTTTCCTAGACATGGCGATCGACTGGAAAGTTGAACGATCATTCAAAGTAGTCAACTCAAAGAACGCCAATCAGGTCGTCGCTGACAGCGAGCAGCTTGGCTTCCGGACTCAGGCTGAACAGATTGTGCGTGAAATGGCGTATCGCGTCGGTGACGCCACCTTCGGTATGCGCCGAAGATCAGGGAACAAACCCCAGTATGAACTCTTTTCGGACGGGACAGATTTCAGCTTTGTCCATACCATGGGACGGAAATGGCCGTTGCCTGCGCCAACCAAATGTTACGGCTTTCCAGACCAAGCACGAGCCTATTTTCAAAATGCCGGCTTCGTGGCCGATCTCGAACTGGCACTCGAAGAACGTCTGAAGGATGTGTACTACCTTGGTCCGCTACGTGCCTATCCCGAGCGTCGATATACCTGGACTGGAGCACAACCAATCGATGTGGGCCAAGCAGGGGAATTCGTCGTGGATGCGATCCTTGCCTCACGGGAACGAGGTGATAAGATCAGTCGCGGTCGAGGCTATAAACGCCTTACCCTTGAGCAGTACGTTGCGGAATGGCTCAAGAAGCTCGGACTCATCCATGACTTCCGTGTAGAACCTCTCGCCGAAGGAAGCCCTGTTTTTGAGGTCAAGGTTCGCCGTACTTCGGAGGCAGCCGAGGTACTCATCACCGATGTCGGCTTCGGTGTCTCGCAAATCCTTCCCGTACTGGTACTGTGTTTCTATGTGCCGGAGCGCTCTACCGTCATTCTAGAACAACCTGAGATTCACCTACATCCCGCAGTCCAAGCGGGTCTAGCCGACATCTTGATTGACGCATGGAAAAAACGACGGGTGCAAGTCATTCTAGAGAGTCACAGCGAGCACCTGTTGAATCGTCTGCAGCGGCGGCTTGCTGAGAGTAAGGTCAATGAGAAAGATATCGGACTGTATTTCTGCAAGACAAGTAGGACACGCTCGAATATCACGGAACTCGAACTCGACCTGTTCGGCAATATCGTTAACTGGCCTCAAAATTTTTTTGGTGACCAGTTTGGCGAAATCGCCGCCATGAGTAAAGCTGCACTGCAACGCAAGCGCGGTAGGACCTCGTGATGTCGGAGGTCATCGTGGATACGAATGTTGCAGTAGTCGCCAATGGTTTTGCTCAACAGGCAAGTGATGAATGTGTTGAACGATGCGTTGCTGAATTGGAGCGCATAGTTAATGGATGTGTAGTAGTGCTTGACTCGGATGGATTGATACTTGACGAATATCAGAAAATACTGAATTTCAGCGGCCACCCTGGAGCGGGTGACTCCTTTTTTAAGTGGCTTTTTTTTAATCAGGCGAATCCTGAGCACTGCCGCAAAGTAGCAATAACACCGCACGCAGACCACGGCTTTGAAGAGTTCCCAGACGATTCCGCTCTCGCCAACTTCGACCGCGATGACAGAAAGTTTATCGCTGTGGCGCTAGCGAGCAAAACCAACCCTCCGATACTTAACGCCTCGGATACGGACTGGTGGAACCACCTCGACACCTTGAAGCAGCACGGCATCGAGGTGTCATTTCTGTGCCCAGAGCTTATGGAACGGGGTGATCGGACGCTTTAATGAATCAGGATTCGAGAAAATCCAGCTCAATCAAATCAGGCTGGTGTGGTGAAGGAGAGTGACCATGGCAGTCGCCTTAGAGGCGCGCGAATCGGCCCAGACACCACCGAAGTGGGCTCTGCTTCAGCGCCAGCTCTTCGACGCAATCGAGAACGCCGCTCCGCAGGCGCTGGATAGGTACACCCATCCAGATGGACGCCTGCTCTGGCCCCCCAGTCCTGACTTCCAGAGCATCGACGCGCTAGATGACTGCTACGAGAGCTTCCACAACTGGCCGCTCTTCTACCTGCTCGGCGGCAGCGACCGGTTCCTAGCCGACGCCCAGCGGGAATTCGACGTCATCAATGAGCAGATGAGCCAGCATGACACGGGACACGGCTACCCTATGGTGGTGCGGGAGTACCAGCCGGGCTACGACTGGTTCCATCAGGGCGAGGGCAACTACCTGTTCTACATGCTCTGCATGGCCGATCCCACCAACGGAGCCAACATCGAGCGGGCCTGTCGCTTCGCCGGGCTGTTCCTCGGTGAGGATCCGGCGGCACCCAACTACGACCCGGAGCACCGGATCATCCGCTGCGCGAGAAACGGCAGCAAGGGGCCGGCCTACTGGGCCTTCGAGGAAGGTCCGCATTGGCCCTATGAGGGGTACAACCTGCCCTTCTACGACGTGCCGGGATGCACCAATCACGAGGCGGTACGAGGTAGTCCCGAGTTGGCCGAGCGGCTGGGCCAAGCCATGCGCGACCGCATGGGCCGCGGCGACGCCGTGGTCAACCTCCTAGCTACTACCCTAGGGACCAACGCCTACCTGCTAACGGCGGACGGGAAGTACCGCGACTGGGTCATAGAATACACCGAGGCCTGGATGGAGCGCACCGACGCCAACGGCGGCATCGTGCCCGACAACGTCGGCCTCTCCGGTGTCGTAGGCGAACACACCAACGGCAAGTGGTATGGATCGAGCTACGGCTGGGCTTGGCCCCACGGTTGGCACAGCGTGGGGCAGGCCGTGGGCGTCGCAGCCCAGAACTGCGCCCTGCTGACGCGCCGACTGGAATACATGGACTTTCCGCGGTCGCAGATCGACGTCCTCATTTCCCGCGGGATCGAGCGCGACGATCAGCTCTACGTGCCCCACAAGTACGATGATCCCGGGCGGGTCACCTACGAGCCGGGCGAGTGGATGTGGTACCCGATCCGCAAGGAGGACGG
Organism: Candidatus Latescibacterota bacterium; assembly: GCA_965208845.1. Taxonomy (GTDB): domain Bacteria; phylum Latescibacterota; class UBA2968; order UBA8231; family UBA8231. The sequence goes on from OZ242361.1 coordinate 5,306,612, forward strand.
CACCGCCCTGCAGCAGGACGGCTGGTTCGAGTTCATGCCCATGTACCCGTCCGACATCGCCCATCTGTGGTGCGTGTCGATGGCCCGGTCCGATTCGCGGCGATTCAAGCGGACCCGCAAGCGGTCGGGAGATCCGTTCCCCGTCAACTCGTGGCACCACACCAAGGATCAGGGCGGGCACGACTGGGGCTGGATGGCCTATCTGCACGGCGAGTTCCCCGAGTATCCAGAGCGGATCCTCGAACACAATCTGGCCCAGGTGCAGGCGCGCCTCGACTTCATGGCGCAGGACGAGCAGGACCCGGCCACCTACGGCGACGCCTATTTCCAGCAGCGAAATCCCGTTACTTGTGAAGGCCTAGTGCAGCTCACCATGGGCGCTCCCCTTCCCCACTACAACGGAGGCCTGCTGGTCACGAGACTGCGCCACTTCGATGCCCAGCGCCGTCGTCCGGGGCTTCCGCCCGACGTGGCCGCGCTGGTGTTGGGGCTGAGCGGCGACCGGGCCGACCTGACCGTGGTGAACCTGAGCCCGACGGAGCACCGGGAGGTGCTGGTCCAAGCGGGGGGCATGGGGGAACACGAGTTCACCGAGGTCGAGGTCGCAGGGGCGTCCCAGCGAGTTCCAGTGAGCGGCAAGACGTTTGCGCTGGCTCTGCCGCCGCGCACACAGACCCGACTCGTACTGGACATGAAGCGCTTCGTCCACGAGCCGAGTCTGGCCCCGCCGTGGTGAGGTCGAAGCGCTACAGTTCAGCCATCCAATCCTCATACGCCCGCCGCACCGCTTCCCGATCGACGGACGGTCGGTACAGGAGCCGCGTCCGGTAGCGGTAGGTCCGGCAGATCTCCGGGGCGCGGATGACGTACTGCCAGTCCCAAGCCGGGCTGTGCGGGTCCGCTGGAAGGGCATCGTCACAGGAGAAAACGCATGATCCAGCACTGGCAGCGCGACGAAGGCCCCTGTATCACCCTGGGTTCTGAGGGAGCCTTCGACGACATGCACCTCTTCGCTCCCTGCGTTGCCTACGAGGATGGGGTGTACTCGATGTGGTATAGCGGATCGCGCCACAATGTCAGCGACCGCGTGGATAACCGCGCCTTCACCCTAGGTTTGGCTACTTCCACCGACGGCGTCCGCTTTACCAAAGATCCTCGCTCGCCAGTGTGCCGCTTCACGGGCACGCGCTCGATTTTAACCCCGACGCTCCTCCGCCACCCCGACGGCTCGGTGTGCAGGGAGCAAGGCCGCCTGCGGCTGTGGTTTTCCTCCTGCGACTTCCCCTCCGGCGACCGGCTGCACACCCTGCACGCAACCACCAGCGACGACGGCATCGAGTGGGATGCGCCATCGGCTCCACAACTCGAACACGCGTACGCACCGACCCTTATCAAAGAAGCCGACCACTACAAACTCTGGTACACCGATGTCCAAGCTCTGCCTTGGAGCATACGTTATGCCCAAAGCGCCGACGGGTACAACTGGCAGGTCGCGGCCGACCCGGTCCTGACGCTCGACCAATCCTGGGAACACGACCGCCTCGTCTATCCCACGGTTGTCGCCATCGGCGGCCAGTACTGGATGTGGTACGGCAGCTACAGCCAGCACGGCAGTGAGGAAATGAAAACCGCTATTGGCTGCGCCTACAGCACAGACGGCTTGCGTTGGCAAAAGGACCCCGACAACCCCGTTTTCGCTCCCGACCCGTCGCGTGCCTGGGAATCCCACTACACTACCAGCCAATCGATACTGCGCCTCGACGACGACTCCCTCCGCATCTGGTACGCCTCGCGCCCGGCACCCCCTTTCGTCCACAAGTATTACGCCATCGGCACCGCACGATGGCCCGCTTAATGGACGCCGAGAAGGTTGGGACGCTCTCTGGCGACCCGTCTAAAACGGCCTCATCTCCCCCGTATGGACGAACGGAAAAATAGATAACATGACCATGATTCGCTTTGTTCTTCTCATCGCTTTTGTCGCGTGTGCCAATCGCGCAAACACCACGCAGGGCAATGTGGCCGACTGTACCACCGAGGCAATCGCCGCCTTGGCCGCCCGTGAAGCAGCAAGCGCCTATCAAAATCTCAAGGAAGCCGGAGTCGTTGCCGATACCCTTGCCGATTCCATTGCTGTGGCCGTCGTCGATTCGGTCGCCTATGCTGCCTATGACTCGCTCTTTGCCTCTTTGCACACCATCTTCGGCCCCGAGGCGGCGGCGGCTTTCGATCAATATATGGATGCCAAACAGGCGTTCTACTCAGTAGGCACTCCCGTTGACGAAACCGCGTTGAGCGACGCTTTTGCCGTCGGGAAATACCTTTTTAACGCCGGCGGCGTTATGCATCGTCTAACCACAGCGGAAATAGCCATCTGGGGCAACGAGTACTACCCCGCTTGGGATCGATTTAATGTGGCGGGGAAAGAGATAACCAAGCAAGCCGCCGCTGCCGCGCACAAGGCCAACTGCGCTTTCTACAACGACGCCATTTTGTCTTTGGACGCACCAGATGCTTCCGTTGGATATCGGGCCGCTATCTTGGCCTTCTCTGATGCGTATCGCGAAATGTGTGCCCCAATGCCGCCCGCGCAATTTTTCGGCTTCGCGTACGGGCTAGCTGGCCGCTTAGATCAGGCGGCTCGCTACAATGTGTTGCGGACCGCATTGAATACAAGCTACTACACGAGCAATGTTTATTGGGGCTTGGAAGCAGTCTCAGAAACAGCCGAACAGGCTGCCTTGATTGCCTTGACTTTGGATTGTAGTCAGTAAGACGGTGGGGTGTCAGTCTGAAAATAATGTATTGGAGCCACCTCCCGGAATCGAACCGAGGACCTGCCGCTTACAAGGCGGATGCTCTACCTGCTGAGCTAAGGTGGCTCTCTCTCAAATCTACGCCATCGGATTATCCTTTACAAATGCTGGGCCATCCGCTGCGCCAAGTCCCCGCGCGTTATAGGATCGCGGCCCGCAAGCTCCGACGACAGACCCGCAGCCCGCAGGCGCTCGACTGGCGCATCAACCAAGGCATCTGGATCAAAGCGCAAATGATCGGCGCAGCCCGGCCATATCCCCTCCACGGCCAGCATCTGCACAGCCGCAAAGGCCGGATGCCCAAGCGGCACATCCTCGTACCAATACAGCGGCACACCAGCCGCCAGCAAGGTCTGCTGGTATTGGCGGCGCAAAGCCGCGCTGTTGCACACATCCGCTGGAGTCCGTTGCTCGCCCAAGCAAAAAGCAGCCAACGCACCGGCGGCCTCGCCGATATTCCACTCCACGGGATGCAGGCGGTAGCAGCCATTGGTGATATGCGTGGTGCTGATGTTCTTGCAGGCCGCCAGCAAGTTGTCCAAGTGCCGCGGGACGAGCGCACCTAACGGGATCTGGAAAGGCTTGGTGGGCGCGGTGTACACCACGTCAGTAGCTTGTCCGTGGATGTCGATGGCGTACCAGCCCACGCCGACGCTGTCGCTAAAAGGAGCGGCGCGCGCATTGGGCTGATGCGGAGCAGCGACCTCTTGCTCGACAATGGTCTTGCGTGCCTCAATGCGCCGAGACTCTCGGATGTAGGGATACTGGGAGAAGCCGTCAGCAGTCCCCATGATGTCGGGGCGCAGCCGCAGTTCGGGATAACCTCGCCCGCCGTCGTCGCGCGGCACCTCAGTCTGTAGCCAGTACAACAATCCCAAACTCAGGTCTTTGGCCGCGGCTATCTGCTGCGCTTGCTCGGCGGGCGGCACGTCGATGAGGGTGCCGCCGGTGTAGTCATTACCCTGCCAGTTAATCAACGCCACGTCCCCAGGCACCTGACCCTCGGCGAATTGATCGGCGCACAACAGGCGGCGGTAAGCCCAAAAAGAGCCGGGCAAATCGCCGGCGGTCTCAAAGAACCGGTACGTGCGCAGGCCGCGGGCGTACTGCAAGGTCAAGGTGTAGGGCTGCTGGTCGCGGTGGCGCTCGTAGTTCGGCGGACGGGGAATGGTGTGATCTTGACCGGGGCAGAAATCAACCGCAAACGGGCAGGTAAAAGACTGGGTCAGATGCGGGGCTGGGCCTTCAGCACGGGCGTGCGGCTCGCCGGTCTGGTCGCGGCTCTCAGCGCCGGAGACGTAGGGGACGGGTAACAAGGGCAGCAGGTCGCCCAACTCCGTGGCGTCGAGCACATACGCCGGGGCAAAACGCAAGATGTGCGTGCTGCCGTCTTGGACGACATCGACGGTGTGGATGGACTGGCCTTGGACGTGAGCGGCAGATACGCGGGCGCGATAAAACAACATCAAGCGGCCGGCCTCTACTTGCGGTACGACTAAGGACAGCAGGGCCGTTAGACCAGCCCGCGGCTCAAAGCACAGAGCAGAGACCCATCCGGCCCCGGGGTTGAAGTGCGGGTCGTCAGGGTTTTTCAGTTTGTATTTGCGGCGATAGAACGCGCGGATGCCAGCGCGGAATTCGCCGTACAGGGCCGTGCCGCCAAAGTGCTCTATATGCGGATGCTCGTCTAAGGCAGAAACGCCCTGACTGGTGGCTTGGCCGCCGATCCACGGGTTTTCTTCGGTCAGGCAGACTCGATAGCCCAAACGAGCGGCGCACACGGCCGCGGCCACGCCGCCCAAGCCGCCGCCCAAGACCAAGATGTCGCATTCAATAGTGCGGATTTCCATAATTAGTGGTCAGTGGTCAGTGGCCAGTGATCAGTTCCCTTCCCCCCGACCCATAGGGCGCGGTGCGGGGGCTGGCCACTAACCACTGGCCACTTCTTAAGCCAGTCCGGCTTGCTCCCACACGCGGCCCAGCGCGGCAGCCGTAGCCGCCACAGCCTCTTCCCGCTCCATGGCTCGCAGCCGCTGGCTGAACGGCTCGACCATGACCGGCCCGTCGTAGCCAATATGCTGCAAGGCGCTGAGGAATGTCGCGATGTCAATTGCGCCGGTCGCTCCAGGCAAGTCGCGCACATTGTCGAGCTGATCGTCAATTTCCACGCCGGCCGGTGCGTCGTTGACGTGAACATCTACCACTTGCTGGGGCCGCAAGCGGCGCACATCCTCAGCGGTCTCGTGGGCCGTGTACCAATGCCAGCTATCGAGCAGAAAGCCCACATTCTCGCCTACGGCTTCGCACAATTCCTCCATTTGCTCCATGGTGTGGACAAACTCGTACTTTTTGCTCGACCACAGCGTTTTCGGCGCGACGTATTCCAAACCCAACCACACGCCTTCGTCGGCGAGCACCGCTGCGGCCGGCCGCAACCGCTCGACGTGAAAGGCGAAGTTCTCTTGGTACGTCAACTCGTCCGAGGTCGGCATGATCCAAGTCGCCGTCCGCCGCACCCCCAACGCCGCCGCCACTTTGGCCAACTCCGGCAACTGCGCCAAGCTCGCTTGGTATGCGACCTCCGCCCCGCGAAAATCAACGGGAAATCCCCACGCCGACAGGCGCACGCCCTTGCGCTCGGCCAACGCGAGCGCCTCTTCCGCGCCCATGGCCGCGACTTCGCCAATGCTAAAGTGATACCCGGCAAACCCGTGCCGTGCGGCCAAATCAAGCCCATCTGCGAGGTTTTCTACCTTTGCGCCGATAGCCCCCGGTGATAGCGAGCGAAACATAGCTTCTCCTTATTTGGTTAATTGTTGGCGAGCCTGAGCGCGGCAGGTCTTGCCGCCAATCCGGATGGTCTGGCACTCAAAGGCGGACTGAGAAGGGGTTTATCCTGCGAGCAGGACCGGATTGAAGGCTCTTGTATAGCAGATAATCTAGCTAAGGCGGGATCTGCAAGAAACGTTGGCCAGCATGAAAGATAGAGTGAGATGGCCTGTAGAGACAAGGCATTCAAAAGACCTTGACGGAGAACGCCCCCTCCATTAACATCACTTACCTGCTTATTCCAAGCCTAAATAGGCGTGTATTGAAGAAGGAGAATAGACATGGAAAGCATTAGCCGACAGCAAGAGGTGGATGCAAACTACGAGGTTTTTAAGGCCAAGTTGCCCGAGTTGATGCAAACCCATCCGAACAGGTTTGCCCTCATGCACAATCAGGAAGTGCTTGCCTGCTTCGATACGAGCAGAGATGCAATTGCTGCAGGAAACAAACTGATAGATGGGCACTTCTCGGTGCAACAGATTACGCACCATTCCATTGATTTAGGATATTTTTCTCATGTCGGTATTCACAGGGCGGTTTGATTGGACTCAAGGTCTAATCTGGCAGGTTGGTTTTCTCGACGCAGTCCAAGACCCTACCCCTGATAGTCAGCTTCACATATGCCCTGTCCTCGTCGATACAGGAGCTTCTCGAACCTGTATTGCTAGATCCGTAGTGGATGCCCTTGGCCTGCAGCCGATTGGGAAGACTGAAATGCAAACTGCTAGCGGAATAGTTAGCGTAAATGCTTATGACGTGCATGTAGCTTTTATTCTTGGTGTCGAGCAGAATCCCGATGGTTCACAGTCAGGTCAGGCACAATTGACGCCCCAAACAGCTAATACCCAAGCTCTTGAATTCGATGCGGGGCAAAGTCTCTATCAGGGACTCATCGGTCGCGATATACTCCGCCATGGGGTACTCAACATTTCCATAGATGGACACTATTCGTTTTCATACTGATCTTTCCCCCAAAGCCTCCTTTCTCAGTTTTTCAAACTGAACGAGGCGGGTGCTCGGATTTTTCGGTGAATCGCCCCGTCCACTCGTCAACGAAATCCAGCGCAACCAACTCCGCGGCGAGCCGTGCCTGCCTCGCCGTCTTGCGCTCGACTAACGAGAGAGCCTCTTCCGCGCCCATGGCCGCGACTTCGCCAATGCTAAAGTGATACCCGGCAAACCCGTGCCGCGCGGCCAAGTCAAGCCCGTCCGCGAGGTTTTCTACGCTTGCGCCGATAGCCCCCGGTGATAGCGAGCGAAACATAGCTTCTCCTTATTTTCGGTTAATTGTTGGTGAGCCTAAGCGATGGTGTTCGTCGCTTACAGCATCTCCGATTATTTCGAGAATTAGCTCATCTATTAGCACCATAGCGGAGCAATAGCTTAGCCGTCTCAGCAGCATTATTCTGCGTTGTGATCAAAGCCCAGATAGGTCATGCCGAAGCCGCCAAAGCCCAACACGCGCACCAGTTCGTATTCTTGCAGCCGATGGCCTCGGGGCAAGGCGTGAAGAGGATGTTGCTCTTCGCTCATAGCATCTCCGATTATTTCAAAATCAGCTTATTCTGCCTCTTTCAACTCTGCCGTTCACTTGAGCCTGAAGGTGAAAGGCAGGCTAATCCAGACCTTGACGGGCATGTAATTATTCATCGCCGGCGTAAACTCCGACTGAAGAGCGGCGGCTTTGGCGACCTCGTGGAACACTTTGGGACCCGTGATCTCGCCAATCTGCTCAACCTTGCCGTCTTTGCCGACTAGCGCCTCGACAAACACTTTGCCCGTGATGTTGGCCTTCTGGGCAGTAGGCGGATACTTCGGCTTTACTCTCTTGGTGAGCCTAGGTTTCTTCTCGACCCGCCACAACTCGACGATCTCTTCTTCCTCCTCCAACGCCGCCTGCTCTCGACGTTGCTTTTCCAACGCCGCTTGCTCCCGACGTTGCTTCTCTAACGCCGCTTGCTCTCGACGTTGCTTTTCCAACGCCGCCTGTTCCCGGCGCTGCTTCTCTAACGCCGCTTGCTCCTCCCTGCGCTGTTCATCTACTATACCACCCACGAGTAAGAGAGGGATCCCTACACCCAAAGCCACAATAAGCACAATAAACCATGTTCTCCCTGATGATTTACGCTCGCCTTCTACCTCTTTCCTTGTATCCGATGGTGTAGTATCGCTCGTCTCCCCCCTCACGGCCGGCTCGCTCGGCGCAGCAACCTGCTCTTTACGCCGCACGTCTAGCGTATCTCTCGTCCCCCGTCTCTCCTCCCCCGCATCTGCCTCCAACGCCGACCGCCAAGCCCCAACACTCTGCGGACGATCCCCCTCATCCACCGACAACGCCACATCGATCGCCGAAAGAAACTCTTGACTTGCTTGACCCGCACACCGTTCTACCACCGGAATCAGCGGGTCATTCCGCACCCTATCCGTCGCATCCTCCGGCAACTGACCCGTCAACGCCCGATAGCACACCCCACCCAGCGCATAAATGTCTGTCCAAGGTCCTTGACGACCCCGACTTGAATACTGCTCTATCGGCGCATATCCCGGCGTCACGATCGACGTGACCGAACGACTCTTCGCCCCTATCGCCTGACGCGCCGCACCAAAGTCCAGTAACACCGGCGAACCATCCACATCGCGCAGGACGATGTTGCCCGGCTTGATGTCCCGATGAAGGAAATCAGCCTGATGCACCACTTCTAAGGCATTCAACAGCGGATACAGAATACCCTTAAGCTCGTCTTCGCTCAGCGTCCCCTTGCGCGTCAGATACGCCGACAAGTCTTCCCCCTCCACATAGTCCATTGCGATATAGGCTGTGCTATGCGCTTCAAAAAAGTGATGAACGCGAACAATGTTGGGATGCTGAAAGCGCGCCAGAGTGCGGGCTTCGTCCAAGAAGCGTTCTAAGCCCCATTGAAAATCGGATGCCGCCTGCGACGTCTGCGGCACGACGGATAGGTCCTGTTCGCGGGTAGCCAAATCCGTAGGCAGATACTCCTTGATCGCCACGGGAATGTCCAAGGCGATGTTCCATCCCAGATAGGTAATGCCAAACCCGCCGTAGCCGAGGACGCGGTGAAACTCAAAGTCCCGGATGCGCGTTCCCTGCGGCAACGCCAAGCGATGGTGTTGTTCGTCACTCATACCATTTCCATTTTGCTCAATTGATGTCGAGCAATTCCATTATTGCGGTCCTACGCCTTAGCCGCTTGCAAAATGAGTACGCCAGCGTTCTTCATCTGCTTCAGCATGATAAGCCAGATCACAACTAAGATCACAACTATAACAATATATCCAACAAGAACTATCCAAGGCTTAACATCTGGCGCTCCCATTATTAACCACAGAGGATCCGCCAAAAATAGGCAGCAGAAAATAAAACTAGTCACCTCACTGACGGATCGGCGACAGGTTTCGGTATTGAGAGCTTTGGCGAGACCGTAAATTGAAATGAAACTCCAGAAGAAATTGAACAGCGGTATCAAGAGAAATCCAATGGCTTTGCCCGGCGTTGTCTTTGCTTTGTGAGCGGGGATGAGAGACCACAGTTTATGCAGAATGCGCAACCCAGACACAAGAACAATCAACCCGAAGCTGGCCGCAACAATCGCGACTATGATACCAAACATTCCTAATACAGCACTCGACACATCTAACCCCTGAGACGCTAATCCCCGGCTCAGTTCTTTGAGCATACGCCCGTCTTTTGCGGTGGCCAATGCCACCGCGACACCAACAAACAGAGCCGTCGATACCGGTACGATCGCAGCAAGGCAAATGCAATGGAGATTATACCATCTGTTCAAGCCCTTCGCCTGGTCCACTTTAGGGACTGCTTGGGAAGAGCGCGACTCTCTTGCGGTCTCCCTTCTCGCGTCGCGCTCCTCTCTCGCTCTAGTTCTAGTCCACCACCCTTGGACTCGTTTCCGCAAAGATGCCTGCCCCCTACGTATCTCTCCGTGCCCTGCATTCCCTATCATCGCCGCCCGCCACACCGCAACACTCTGCGGACGATCCCGCTCATCCACCGCCAACGCCCAATCTATCGCCGACAAAAACGCACCACTCACCCGACCCGCATACCGCTGCGCCAACGGAGTCAGCGGATCATTTCGTATCCGGTCCGTCGCACCGCAGGGCACCTGACCCGTCAACGCCCGATAGCACACGGCTCCTAGCGCATAAATGTCCGTCCAAGGCCCTTGGCGGACCTGACTCGAATACTGCTCGATCGGCGCATAGCCCGGCGTCACAATCGACGTAACCGAACGACTCTTTACACCTATTGCCTGACGCGCCGAACCAAAGTCCAGCAACACCGGCGAACCATCCGAATCGCGCAGGACGATGTTGCCCGGCTTGATGTCCCGATGCAAAAAGTCCGCTCGATGGATCACTTCCAAAGCATCCAACAGCGGATACAGAATGCCCTTAAGCTCATCTTCGCTCAGCGTCTCTTGGCGCGTCAGATACGTCGATAAGTCTTCCCCTTCCACATAGTCCATTGCTATATAAGCCGTCCCATGCGCTTCAAAGTATTGATGGACTCGTACGATATTGGGGTGCTGAAAACGCGCCAGCGTTCGAGCTTCGTCCAAGAAGCGTTCCAAGCCCCATTGAAAGTCGGACGCCGCCTGCGGCGTCTGCGGCACCACCGACAAATCCTGCTCGCGAGTAGCCAAATCCGTCGGCAGATACTCCTTGATCGCCACGGGAATATCCAAGGTGACGTTCCATCCTAGATAGGTAATGCCAAATCCACCATGGCCGAGGACGCGGTGAAACTCAAAGTCCCGTATGCGCGTTCCCTGCGGCAACGCCAAGCGATGCTGTTCGTCGTTCATAGCCCTCCAATCATTTCAGAAGCCATGCTGCCCTGATCCTTCAGGCCAGAGTGGCATATTCATAAACCGGGGTTTCAACGGTGCGAACGGGGCGCGATTGCTCCCACACCGCTTGCTGCAAGCGCTCAACGGTCTCCGGTGAGAAGTGCCTCTCACCCGTCTCGACGTTGACTCGCGCCGGGACGTTCTCAATGAGGAAGAGCCGCCCATTGACCTCAATATGGTACGTCACGTTTTTTTGAATCAGCGTCTCGTTCCATGCTCTGTCTTCAGGCATCGTCCTGTCTCCTTACCTTAAAGTCGATCCATCTTGAGGTATCTGGTTCGTACAGGGTGATAATTTTGACTATGGGCCTCATTGGATAGCTGCAATGAATATGCAACGGCCTCTGCAATGACGTAAAGCCGAGAATTAGGCAACTGGGACCATATTTGTCGTGCGGATAGTCCTCGATGACCTCACTCCTTTCCATAGCATCGCGGAAATCCTGCATGCTGATCCCGCGAATAATGCTCTGATCGGCAGCATGTTGCGAGAACTCGACCTGTCCAATCCTGATTTTCCTACGTATTGCATTGAGAATTTTCATTTCGTCGTTCGCCCCTCATCAGGAAGAAATAGGATAGCCACTCTCATTTGTATCGTAGCGACGACGCCCTACGCCCTCACCCTGTGCCTCCCTCGGCCCTAGTAGCTTTCCTCTTCTTCTCGCGGCTCGTTCAGTTCGGCTTTCTCGCCCTCCGCACGAATGCTGTCCCCAATCGCCTCCTCCTGGGAAACCAGTGCGCTCTCTTCGGCGTCGGATGCCATTGGCACTTGAACATCAGATTCAGTGGGTTCAACATCCGTTGCCGCTGGCGTCTCAACAGTTGCCGGTGAAGTCTCAACAGCCACATTTTCGCCCTGCCTAAGCCAATAAAGCACCCCCCATAAGACAGCAACGCATAGCAGCATCCCCAACAGTCTGCCCCAGCGTTTTCGTTTTAATCGCGGCTTATCCTGAGCAACCTCCTCTTCGCCAATAGCAGCCGTAGCCAACTCCGCGCCCTCAGCCGGTACGTACAACAAGACAGTCGTATTGTCCTGATGGGGCTGTTTGGCATCTTCCACCGCTTGGATAAGGGCCGCAGTGCTATCCTCCAAGGGCGCGTCTTGCGTTTCCTTGAGGATAGCCTCGATCTCTTGATCGCTGAGGGTCATCAAACCATCGCTCGCCAATAGCAGCCGGTCGCCCTTCTGCACAGCAACCGGCTGCGACGACACGTCAACCAGATGTATGTCATCGCCCATGACCGCCGACCGCAGCGAATGCCGACTTGGATCCCGAGCGGCTTCCTCTGCGGTCATGCGCCCCGTTGACACAAGATCCGCAAGAACCGGAGCCATAGAATGGTCTGCATTCAAACGCTCCAACTGCCTCTCGCGGAACAACCACAACGGAGAATCGCCCACGCTGATCCAGTTCAGCCCCTCGCTTGAAACAACAGCCGCAACCAAGGTCGAACCCATGCTGTCGAGCTCGGGATTTTCGGCGATGGCATCGGCGATGGCTTTATTACCCGCTTCGAGACAGTCCCGGAGCCGATCGACGATTGGCCCAGAAGCCTGTGGATACGCCTCGACAAAGGTCTTGCTCAACAGACCACTAGCCGTCGCGCCGCCAACATGGCCGCCCATGCCATCGGCGACCAACAACATGGTGTGTTCGCTACCGTCTATGCCGAGGTCGCGTCCATCCAGCAGGCCGTAATCATCCTCTTGATACTCCCGTCTGCCGGGAATTTGCCTCGCGGCAAAGCGCCCGTCTAATTCGTTCATCGCGCTTCGCTTCCTTCTGTATCCTGACCCTGCCAATCAAACTCGGCACCGCACAGAGGCACGAAACGAAGAACCGTATTACCTACGTTGATGTGACTCAGCGCCGGGAACTCAGTCGGTGCTAACACAGGCTGATCGCCGAGATACGTCAGGTTGGTGCCTCCGCCGTGCTGCACGTAAAACTTCCGCCCACGCGGATCGTACGTAACAACGGCATGACCGCTGCGCGAAATCTGATCGTCGCCAAAATCCAGCTTGACGCGGTCGGTCGCCCCGCGCCCAAGCGAATTGGCACCATAACCCAATTGCACGGCCCGCCCTTTTCCCGGCCCCTCGACAACCACCAACCACCCCACGACTGGATCATCCATGCCGCGATCCTCTTCGGCGCGCTCTTGCCGGCGCTCCTCATCTTCCTGCCGCCGCCGTCCACCCACCAAGCGCGTCCGCTCTTCCTCGCCAACATTGGCCGGCGCAGGACTTTCGCCCATCCGCTGCGTGGGCGCATCTAAACGCCCGGCACCGGCGGGTTGCTCGCCGCCCTGTGGTGCTGGCGGCAACGGCCTATTGGCCGCGTCTGTTGGCTTGGTATCCTCGCTCCGCTTATCGGTTTTCTCTTCAATGATTTTGCCATCGGGTCCGCGATAAACAGGCATGATGCCCTCCTATCTTTGGGTTATTCCGGCCGCGCAGGCGTCTCGCCCGCATCTTACTTTTCGTAAAGCCGGTTGATTAAGTTGTCCAAACAGTATTGGCCGGATTGGTTTAGGGCCATCTCTTCCCGGCTCTCCGCAATGTGCAGCGCAAACACCAGCAGTGCCGACTGGACCAACGCCAGCAAGGTCGTGTAAAACGCAACGCCCAGCCGACCCGTGATCCCGGCCAGCAAGGCCGGGTCCCGTGGGTTTTCAATGTTGGCGGCATAATCCAAGGCAAACGCAATGCCCACCACAGTGCCGATAAACCCCAACGTTGGTATCAGCCATACGAGATAGCGCAACATCGCGTATTTGAGTTCGAGCTCGTGCTGAAATAATTCGAGGGAAGAATTCAACAGCGAGTTGGCTTGGTTCACGGAGTGGCTCCCCTGAAACTGTAGAATACAGCGCATGATTAGACGCTGTAAATAAAAGGCGCGCTCTTCGGCCATGGGCTTCACCTTTTGATAAAAGGAACCCAAATCCCGCGCCCGCAACATAACCTCATCGTCCTCCGGCAGATAGCGTTTCGACATCTGCTCCATTTCCAGCTTGGCTTGGTTAAACCGCACCCAGAGTTCACCGCAGCCGACCCAAAACATAAGCCACATGACGTTTTGGATTGTGAATGGATAGGGAAAATTCTCCGTGTGACGATCTAGCAGGAAAGCACCTGCTCCAGAATCGGGATGATCGAAAATAATGCTCATAATCGCTATAGATACGACGCCTCCTAGCAAACTGACGCCGCATACTTTTAGACGTTGCTCCAGCTCTACTCCTTGCCCTTTTGCCATGTCAATCCTCCTCGCCAATGATCTCACCCGTATCTACATTGCGCCGCACTGGTCCCTTGGGCAGGGATATCCCTCCTTCTGAACGGCGCTCTCTTTGCGCGGCCATCGCGATAAGTGCGGGTGCGGTCGTCTGATAATGACCGAGTAAAATCGCGTCTGTCGGGCTTATAAATTCCTGCCGGATGCGTCTCCACTCGCCGTTCCGCGCAACATAACTACCCCCGCTGCTAGCGCAGTCGGTGAGATAGTAAGAACCGCTTTGGGTAGCAATTAGCTCGGCGTGGACGCGAGAGACCGAATTATCTTCAATCTGAATATCCACGCCCGAGCTGCGACCGATTCGGTACACAGAAAATCTCGACTTGTTCATATCAACCTGGTTTGGCTCCTACGACATATCCATTATTCCGCTCTGTTAGCTGCACTAGAAAGTCAATAAATTTCCGGTCTGCCACGTAGTTGCCAACGGCTACGGCGTGTATGGGTATTTTCCGCCTATTTTCAGCCGTTACAGCCCGCACGACCATGCGCCAATCTTCTGAGGGCGCACCATCACTCAATAGGATGATTTCTTCGGGGTCCAGTGCAATCGCCGCCAGCAAGGCGGCACGGGTGGGCGTGCCGCCATCCACCAATCTCATCCAGTTTTTTACCTGTCCCACAACGCGATCTCGCGTATTCTTCTTCACTTGAAAGTAGCCTCTATTTTGCGGCCAATAGTGCAACTGATTCGAGCCTTGAAAACCAAGGAGACAGACCTCTATTTCCGACTTAAAAGCAGCGAGCATGTCTTGTATGGACAACGTTATGAACTGGCGATAATCTTGCTGTCCAGGCTGATAAATACTGCCCGACATATCTATGACGAACACAAACCTTTTCGCCTTCGTCTTAATGCCCAATAAAACGGTTGTGTCGTCTATCTCCTGTTGCAGAGCCTCCACTCGTTTTTCAAGCTGACTTTTTGTTTTTGGAGCTTTGGCCTTTGCCCGCTCCAGCTTAGCCTGCTCCCGCTCTGATTTGGCCTTTGCTTGTTCCAGCTTGGCTTTTTCTTGCTCTAGTCTGGCTTTCTCCCGCTCCAGCTTAGCCTGCTCCCGCTCTGACTTGGCCTTCGCCTGCTCTAATTCGGCCTCCGCTTGCGCCAACTCGGCTTTTGCCTGCGCCAATTCGGCCTGCGCCTGCTCCAGTTCGGCTTTTTCCCATCCCGACATGTTCAGATTTGGGAAAAAGGGCAGCAGCACTATGGTAATGAGTATGAAGGCACCGAGAGCCGATGCGAACAGATCGAGCGCAGACATGCTAAAGATGCTGAGCTCTCGGCTGCGTTTTTTCATGCCCAATACCCTATCTAAAGTTTGGACGCCACGAGCACCAAATCGCCCAGCGCGACTTTGGCACCATAGTCCAACTGCGCCGGCTCAAAGGGCGACAGGCGCTGCTCGTTCAGAAACGTCCCATTGCTGGAGTTCAAATCTTCGACGTAAAATCGATCGGCCGCGGCTGCAATTCGCAGATGCCGTCGGGATACGTTTTGATCCGCGACGATTTCATCCACCAAATCGGGGTGCCTGCCGAGCGAAAGCCCCAAGCGTTGACCAGCAAATCGGGCTGGCGACAACTCAATACAGACGCGGTGGCCGCGCCCGCCAAAACCGGCCAGCACGAGCCCGTGCTTTGGGCCTTTTGCAACGGATCCCACCTGTTCCTTTTTCGTTACGCGCCGACTCATCTGTTGGACGAGTTGGCGGGGCTTCTCCAAGGTCTGCTGGGCGAACTGGCGCGGCTTCTTTAAGGCAACGACCAAGGCGACCAAGGCCACTCCGCCCAACAATAGCAGCCAGACGAAAAATTGATCGCTAGTTTCTTCTGCCTGCACTCGCGCTTGTTCGGCCTCGCGCCGCGCTTTTTCTGCTTCGCTCTGTGCTTTCTCAGCTTCGCGCTGGGCCTTTTCCGCCCCGCCAGAACTTTCCGTGCCGCCAGCCGCCACACAATCGTCGCTCTCTGACTGAAAAGCAATGCCATGGTCGTCTAATAGGTCTGCCAATTCCTCTATATGAGAAGACCAGTAAATACCCGCCGCATGGGGCACTCGCGTCACCCCGCTGGATGGACTGGTAATGACGACGAGAGAAGCCTGCGTATTGACGCCGACTGCCCGGCTACAATCATCTAGTAAGGGGCCGCCGCTGTTGCCCGGATTGGTCGGCGCATTGTGCTGAATGATCCTGAGTTCTTGCGTATGCCAAGCACCCCAAAAAACTCTCCCAATGACGCCGTCTTGCACGGTCGGATCGTGAGCCGGTCTGTTCCGGTCGGCACCACCGGGATAGCCTATGGACCATACCTTCTGTCCTTTCATGGCTGGTGCGAGCGAAAGCGTGATCGGCGGCAGGGTTATATCTGGGATATAGACGATTGCGAGATCGAGTTCTTGGGACGTGGCGATTACTTCCACATCGTACAGCTCGTTGGAGTTTGTTGGAATGGCTTTGATCGCGTTGGCGTCGGCTATGACGTGGACATTGGTCGCAATATAGCCTTGGTCGTTTATGGCGAATCCAGTGCCAGCACCAAGCCCCTGGTCAGTCTGCCTTACAATGCGTACCACGCTCTTCTCAAGCGCGTCAAAGTCTGGCGCGGCAATGGCGCGGCACGGCAGCAGAATCGCGAGCAAGAGAAAGGCGAGACGCCAGCGTCTGAAGCTGTGCAATGTTCACTCCTAAACTAAACGCACGGTAAAAACGACTGGCCCTATCTCAAGCCGATCATTGTTTTGCAACAGCACCTGTTCGCGGGAGTTGAGTAAGCGGCCATTCACCTTTGTGCCATTCAGGGCATTCAAATCCTCTGCGTAGAATTCGCCGTCAGCACACGTAAGCCGGACGTGTTCGCGGGAGACTTCCTCATGGTCAATGATAAATTCGGCATTGGCCGGGCTCCTTCCGAGCGTCACACCGGCCCGATCACCTAATGCCAAGGCCGATATGGTCAATGCGAATGGCCGGCCCGTACTGTCTTGACCTTCCAATAGACACCTAAAAGGCGCAGGTTGCGGTGCGTTTGCCGCAGCTTGGCGCGCTGCTTCAGCCGTTTGTTCGGCTTCGCTCAAGCGGGACTCGGCACTCTGTAATTGCTCCTTTTTCCGCCGCGAGGAAAGCCACCAACCAAGAAGTGCGAGCAGTACCAGTC
Organism: Candidatus Latescibacterota bacterium; assembly: GCA_965208845.1. Lineage (GTDB taxonomy): Bacteria > Latescibacterota > UBA2968 > UBA8231 > UBA8231. Next base: position 5,323,607 of record OZ242361.1, read on the forward strand.
CCGCCCCCGCAGCAATGCCCCACTGCAACCGTTGCGCTGCCTTCTCTTCCACCGCTTTGAGGCTGTCGGCTTTGGCTTGTGCCTTCTCTTTCACTGCTTTGAGGCTGTCGGCTTTCGCCTTGGCCACCTTGAGGCTGTCAGCCGCTGCCTTACTCGCGGAATCAGCCCGTGCCTTAGCCATCTTCAGGCTGTCGGTTTTCGCCTTAGTCGCTTTGAGGCTGTCAGCCGCTGCCTTACTCGCGGAATCGGCCCGCGCTTTCGCCTGTTCTGCCGCCCGCCGAGCGACCTTTTCTTTGGCCTTGGCCTTTTTTGCAGCTTTGCTTACCGAGTCGGCCTGCGCCTTGGCCTTTTCTGCGGCTTTACTCGCCGAGTCAGCCTGTGCCTTGGCCATCTTCAGGCTATCAGCAGCCGCTTTTCTATCGCGTTCAGCGCGCTCAACAGCACTCAGGCATTCTGCTTCGACCACTGTATGTGCGATTTCTTGCTCTTCGAGCGCAGTTATTATGTCACCGCTACGCAAGGCGAAAATAGTACCTTTGGGTTTAGCTTTCCGAAATGGCCACGAGCCGCTGCCCGGATCTGGTAGGTTGATAGCGACGACATCTCCGCATTCATTGAACAAGGGCATGCCGAAGGCTTTGGCCGTTATCAAGGCATTGTGTTGCAGCAGGTGAGCCACAGGACGGCTTGATTTCTTGCCGAATACGTCTTGGTATGTGCCAATCGTTCCGTGGGAAAGCCGAACATCCCCCGCAGCGCCGAACCGCAGCGTCTGCACAGCCCGGCCTACGTCGGCCCCTTGTTCGGATAAGCTGAGGGGCGGCAAGTTCAAGCCCTGTACGTACAACAGGGCCAAGTTCATGTCGCGGCTGGCAAACACCCGCTGCGCCACGACCTCGGCCCCGGTCTTCAGGGACAATACGGTCAATCCCTCTGCCTTCTCTAGGAGATGGGCATTCGTCAGCACGTAGCCCTTTTCGTTGACGACAAACCCGCTCCCTTCAACCACGACTTTGTGATCGTCATAAGCGCGCACCCGCACGATGCTTTCAGAAACGACATCGACATCTATTTGCGCCGAGACGGGACTTGTGCAAAGTAACCAAGCCACTGCGAAATGCACGATGGAAGATAGATATTGTTTGCTCATAACCTCTCCGTGTACGTTCAAACTAGCCGTCAACAGCTTCTAATGACAAAAAAGATCACAATCCCCACTATCACCATAAAACCACAACCGATCATCTTCTCTTTCACCTCTTCTTCCGCTTCCACTTGGCGACGCGCCTTCACCTCTTGTCTCAGACGCTCCTTCTCCTCTTGGCGACGCTCTTGCTCCGTCTGTTTCTGACGCTGTTGGTCCAACACTGCTTGCTCCCGACGCTGATTTTCCGACGCCACCCGTTCCTGCCGCTGTTTCTCTAGCACCGCTTGTCTCGTATCACGCCTCGGCGTTTTCTCTTGGCGATGCTCTTGCTGCGAGTTTAATACGTCGATCAGTCGGGGCGGTAAATTTGTGCCCTGCCTTTCCTCCTCTTGGCGACGCTCATAACGGCTCAACAAATCGAGCATATCTGCTTCTTCTGCAAGAGAATACGGCTTCCAGCCGTCATTGTTCTTCGCGTTGACATCAGCACCATGGTTCAGCAAAACCCTTGCGACATCAAGAGCATTGAACTTCGCTGCAGTGTGCAACGGCGTATTGCTATTATGGTCTCTCGCGTTGACTGAATCGGCACCATGTCTCAGCAAAAACAACGCAGCCTGATGGTCACTCTGCTTCGCTGCAGTGTGCAGATCTTTCGCCCGTTCTCGACGCTGATTTTCTGACGCCGCTTGTCCCGTATCACGCCTCGGCGTCTCCTCTTGGCGACGCTCTTGCGCTACAGCCACATCCGCCCCCAACACCGCTCGCCACGCCGCAACATTCTGCGGACGATCCCCTTCATCCACCGATAACGCCATATCAATTGCCGACAAAAACTCTCGGCTCGCTTGACCCGCGCAGCGCTCAGCCACCGGAACCAACGGATCCTGACGCACCCTATCCGTCGCATCCTCCGGCACCTGACCCGTCAACGCCCGATAACACACCCCACCCAACGCATAAATGTCCGTCCAAGCACCCTGATGCCCACGACTCGAATACTGCTCAATTGGCGCATATCCCGGCGTCACGATCGACGTGACCGAACGGCTCTTCGCCCCTATCGCCTGACGCGCCGCACCAAAGTCCAGTAACACCGGCGAACCATCCGCATCGCGCAATACTATGTTGCCCGGCTTGATGTCCCGATGCAGAAAGTCAGCCCCATGCACCACCTCCAAGCCATCCAGAAGCGGATACAGTATCCCTTTGAGTTCGGCTTCCGTCAGCGTCCCTTTGCGTTCGAGATACGCCGATAAGGTCTCGCCCTCGGCATACTCCATCACGATATACGCCGTACCATGCGCCTCAAAGAAACGATACACTTTAATAATGTGGCGATGGTCAAAGCGGGCTAAGGTACGCGCCTCGTCCAAGAACCGCTCCAGACCCCACTGGAAATCGCCGCGAAAGTCGCTGGCTTGCGGAGCGACGCTGCCGTCGGCGATGCGGGTGGCGATGTCGGAGGGCAGGTATTCCTTGATGGCGACGGCTTTGTCCAGATTGTGGTCAAAGCCCAGATAGGTCATACCAAAGCCGCCAAAGCCTAGCACGCGTACCAGTTCGTATTCTTGCAGCCGATGGCCTCGGGGCAAGGCGTGAAGGGGGTGTTGCTCGTCGCTCATCGTATCTCCACTTGTTTCAAAAAAGTGCAACGGCGGGTGCCGTGGCAGGCATTGAGCCAGCGATCCTGCGCCGAATAGGTCGCCTTGAGATGGTCCGGGAACTCGGGGATGGCGGTCTCGGCGTCTGCGTAGCGATCCCAGTACGTCTTATCTACGATACGGTTCACAGGCACGACCGTCCCCGTCGCCATCTAATGCTTCTCTATACGCACAGTGGTCTTTGGAAACCCCGTCGGGGTAATGCTTCCGAAGCTCTTTGCAAGAGAAAAAAGGACCACAAAATGGTTCACAGGCACGACCGTCCCCGTCGCCATCTAATGCTTCTCTATACGCACAGTGGTCTCTGGAAACTCCGTCGGGGTAATGCTTCCGAAGCTCTTTGCAAGAGAAAAAAGGACCACAAAATGGTTCACAGGCACGACCGTCCCCGTCGCCATCTAATGCTTCTCTATACGCACAGTGGTCTCTGGAAACTCCGTCGGGGTAATGCTTCCGAAGCTCTTTACAAGAGAAAAAAGGACCACACGATAATGATTCTTCTTGGAGCGACCGTGAATCCGCTTGTTGTTTTTCAGACAACTCTAGTATTGCCTGTTCTTCCTGACGCTGTTTCTCTAACGCTGCCTGCTCTCGACGCTGTTTCTCCAACGCCGCCTGCTCCTGACGTTGCTTTTCCAACGCCGCCTGCTCCTGACGCTGTTTCTCCAACGCCGCCTGCTCCTGACGCTGCTTCTCTAACGTCGCTTGTTCCTGACGTTGCTTCTCTAACGTCGCTTGTTCCTGACGCTGCTTCTCCAACGCCGCCTGTTCGGCATGATCAGCATACATTTTGCCTCCAACGACTAAGAGAACAACCACGCCCAAGACTACGGCAAGTCGCTTAAATGGGGGCTTCTTCTGCGGTTCCGATGGCGGCGCGTCTTGCTCCATACGCTTCACGATTGTCGCGTCCCCCACCTCATCCTTCTGGGCTTCCGCCGCATCCACCTCCAACGCCACCCGCCATGCCGCAACACTCTGAGGACGATCTCCCTCATCCACCGACAACGCCGAATCAATCGCCAAAAGAAACCTTCGGCTCGCTTGACCCCTACATCGCTCTGCCACCGGGGTCAGCGGATCATTCCGCATCCGATCCGTCGCATCGTCGGGCACCTGACCCGTCAACGCCCGATAGCACACCCCACCCAACGCATAAATATCTGTCCAAGCCCCCTGGCGACCCCGACTCGAATACTGCTCAATCGGCGCATACCCCGGCGTCACAATCGACGTAACCGAGCGGCTCTTTGCACCTATCGCCTGACGCGCCGCACCAAAGTCCAACAACACCGGCGAACCATCCACATCGCGCAGGACGATGTTGCCCGGCTTGATGTCTCGATGCAGAAAATCCGCCCCATGCACTACTTCCAAGGCATCCAACAGCGGATACAGAATCGCTTTGAGTTCGTCTTCGCTCAGCGTCCCCTTGCGCGTCAGATACGCCGACAAGTCCTCTCCCTCCACATAGTCCATTGCGATATACGCCGTGCCATGCGCCTCAAAGTATTGATGGACGCGGACGATATTGAGATGTTGAAGCCGCGCCAGAGTGCGGGCTTCGTCCAAGAAGCGTTCCAAGCCCCATTGGAAATCGGACACCACCTGCGACGACTGCGGCACCACCGATTGGTCACTTTTGCGGGTAGCCAAACCCGTAGGCAGATACTCCTTGATCGCCACGGGAATATCCAAGGCAATGTTCCATCCCAGATAGGTAATACCGAATCCACCATGGCCAAGGACCCGGTGAAACTCAAAGTCCCGTATCCGCGTCCCCTGCGGCAGGGCTAGATGGTGCTGCTGTTCCTCACTCATCAGTTTCTCCTAATTCCTGCTCAGGCGCGTTCCACGTCAAACGCCGCGACATTGCGCTCATCCTTGCTGAACTCCACGCCAATCAGGTAAATCGGCTGCCCCAAACCGCGATATTTGTCCGCGTAGCCTCGTTCCTGCAACTGCGCCAGCGCCGCACCCGCCGACGAAAGCTCAACTACCTTGAACTCGAACAAATAGACGGTACCGTTGAACAAAACCGCCATGTCCAGCCGACCGTGGCTGCTGCTGTCCTCCACGGTGATGTTCAGCCCCAACGCCGCGAAATAGGAGTAGAACACACTGGCGTAGTAGCCCTCGTAGCGGGCGATGTCGTTGTTGGTGTACCATTCGTAGGGAATGCTGGCGAAGAAAGCGTGGAACAGCGTCTCTAGCCCGGCGAAGTCGTTGGCCTCCAGCAGCCGGTAGAGCCGGACGCTGTTGGCCATCTGCCGCGTCGAATCCTGCACCAAGTAGCCCAGCAAGCTCTCGTTGAGGCTCTGCCGCACCTCCCGGTTGGGATAGCCCAAGCGATAGAGCCGCTTGCCGCCCAAGTCCTCGGCGTCGATTATCGTCAGGTAGCCAGTCTGGAACAGCAGCGCCTCGGTGGCTATATCATCCACGTCAAAAGTCGATAGCAACTCGTCGCTGCCGATCATCTCACTAAGTTCCAACGAACTAACGTGGCGCTTGCCCAGCGTTTCGACCAGAAACGTCGGCGTCCCGGTCTCAAACCAATACGCTTTGAACTCGCGGCTGTCGAACAGCAGCAGGATGTCGAAGGGGTTGTACACCTTGTCGTCTCCGAGCCAACGGTATCCATTGTACCAATCGCGGATTTGCTCCCGGTCCAAGCCGGGCAGTTCCGGTGCAAACACAATATCCAAGTCCGCCTCGGTATAGCCGCAGAGAGCCGAATAGCGCCCATCTAGGGTGATGTCCTTCAGATTGTTGAGACCAGAAAACAGGCTGACCTTGGAAAATTTGCTCACCCCAGTGATAAACGTGAAGCGGATGTGCGCGTCGGCAAACTTCACGGTCGAATACAGGCCGCGCAGAAAGTCCCGGTTGGCGCGGGCGACCTCCGGCACTTCCAGCGCATCGAGAATTGGCTTGTCGTACTCATCAATCAGCACTGCAACGCGCTGGCCGGTGCGCTCGTGCAGCGCTTCTAGCTGGCGGGCGAAACGCCCCGGCACCGTGGCAGACTCGGCAACTACCCCAGATCGTCGTTCAATGGCGGTTAGCTGGTCCATGAGGTTCGCTTGCAAGTAGCCCGGCTCAGTGAAGTTGCCGCTACTGAAGTCGAGCCGCAGCACCGGATGGCGCACCGACCAATCCCAATGGTCGTGAATGTGCAGCCCGGCAAATAGCGGCTCGTTGCTTTCGAACAACTCTTTGAGCGTGTCTAAAAACAGGCTCTTGCCAAAGCGCCGGGGGCGCGACAGGAAGTAGTGTTTGCCCTCATCAAGCAGCCGGCGTATGTAAGCCGTCTTATCGACGTAGTAGCAGTTCTCATCGCGGACCTCGCGGAAGGTCTGAATGCCGATGGGCAGTCTGCGTTTGCTCATGGACGCACCTCCTTCAGGCACAAAGTTTCTCCTATTGTTTCCTTCCTCGCCCAATCTCACACCGCCACATTGTTCTGCGGCCGCCCCTCCAAAAACGCAATCACATTATCGACCGCGCCCTCGTTCAACAAATCCACCCCCTCGGGCGTCTGATCGGCCGCATGCGGCGTCAGCACCACCTGATCGCAATCGAGAATGGGATCGTCGCTCGGCAGCGGCTCCTCGGGAAACACGTCCAGCCCGGCCCCGCCCACATGCCCGGACAACAGGGCATCGCGCAAGGCGTTCATGTCCAGCACATCGCCGCGCGCCCCGTTCAACACTATCGCTCCCTCCTTCATCAGCCCAAACTCGCGCGCTCCGAGCAAGTGCCGGGTATCCTCGGTCAACTTCACGTGCAAACTGACCACATCCGCAGTCTGCAACAACTCGTCGAGTTCGACAAAGCGCACCCCGTACTCGGCCGCGCGCTCCGGCGACGGATTGAAAGTCCACGCGATGACCTCCATGCCGATGGCCCGCCCCAACCGCGCCATCTCCGCGCCAATCGGCCCCGTGCCCACCACACCTAACACCTTGCCTTGCAGCATGGTGTTCATCTCGCGCGTCCAGCGGCCAGCCTTCAGCTCGGCGGTCTGGAAATAGGCGCGCTTGGACAGGGCAAACATCAGCCCGAACATGTGCTCGGCCACCACCGGCGCGGTGCGGCCGGGCTGGTTCGACACCACGGTCCCGCACTCCTTGGCAATCGCCAAGTCGATCATGTCCGTGCCAATGGAGCAGGTGGCAATCATCTTGAGCGCGGGCAAGCGGCGCATTTCCTCGCGCCACGTTACTACTCCGCGCGTATTGATAATGATTTGCGCGCCCTCGGCTCGTGCAATTTTCTCATCCGCACTTTGCGGCGTATCCTCAAAGAGCATGACATCCCCATAGGGAGCGAGCCGCTCTAAATGCGGCGAACCGGCGATCTGGATTGGATTGTCGCCGGGCACTACGATCTGTACGCGTTCTGACATGGCATATCCTCGCTGAGAAGTGTATATTTTGGCCCGCTATAAACCCAAAAAACGCGCCTAACGTCAAGCGAGTAGCCCCATGCCCCGAGCACTAATCGCCCCGGCCGCCGAGCAAGTGGCCTTTCAGGAATATGAATCGCCACCGCTATCAGCAGGCCAAGTCCGCGTCAAAAGCCTGTACGCGGCCGCCAAGCATGGCACTGAAATGTCGCAGTTTAAGGGGTACGCCAGCCCGCGCGGCCGCTTTGACTCCGAGCGGCGCATCTTCGACTATCAGGGCGAGGGCGTCCAATACCCCGTGCCGCTGGGCAACATGGGCGTCGGCGAAGTCGTCGAATTGGGTCCGGGCGTCACCCAACTCAAAGAAGGCGATCACATCTTTGCCTACGGACCGTTCCGCGAGGAACACGTCTGGCCCGAAACCGCACGCCGCTTGCCCGCAGACGTCCCTTGGCAAGCGGCCGTCTGCCTCGACCCGGCGGATTTTGCCCTCGGTGCCGTGCGCGACGGACACATCCGCATCGGCGACGCCGTAGCCGTCTCGGGACTCGGGGCCATCGGCCTGATCGCCGTGCAATTCTGCCGCTTGGCCGGTGCCCACCCCATCATCGCCCTCGACCCATTGGCCAACCGGCGCGAAGCAGCCCGCACCTGCGGAGCCGACCTCGTCCTCGACCCCACCCAATGCGACGCCGGCGCAGAGATCAAGCAGGCCACGGCCAATCGCGGCGCGGACGTGATCATTGACTACAGCGGGCATCCCGCGGCCATGCAGCAAGCCCTGCGCGGAGTCGCCTACCGAGGCACGATCGTGGCCGGCGCGTATCCCGGCGCGTGGACGACTGGGATAGACTTAGGCGCCGAAGCCCACATGAACCGACCGCACATCGTATTTTCGCGCGCCAATAGCGAACCAAACCCCGACCACCCCAATTGGGACAACGCCCGCATCTACGACGTCTGCTGGCGCATGCTCGCTGCCGGCCAAGTCGATTGCCTGCCCATCGTGCAGCCCATCGTATCCTTTGACGACCTGCTCGACGCGTACCCCAAGATCGCCACCCAACCCGAAGCAAACATCAAGCTCGGCGTCCAGTTTTAACGCTGGACCGCCAGAAGAAAGGACGCCATGAAAATCGCCTTACAGGAAGGGCTGCTGCCCGGAGAAAGCCTCGCGGAAAAGCTCGATTTCGCCGAATCGCTGAACATCGAAGGCCTAGAGGTCGGTGGTCGCTCGCGCCTGTACGACCACGTCGAACAGTACGAAAAAGCCCTCGCCGGCCGCTCCATCAAAATCGCTTCCATCTGCGGCCAAGAGACCTTTGACTGGCTCGACCCCGACCCGGGCAAGCGCGCCAACAGCCTCGCCGAGACCCGCCGCCAATTAGAAGCCTGCGGGCATTTCCAAGCCGTCGGCCAGATTGTCCCCCCCATCTTTGGGCCGCCGCGCATTCCCGACCTTTCGCCGCTCCAAGACGCCATTTCCCTAGAGAAGGCCCTGCTCGTCGAACTGGTCAAAGACCTCGCCGCCCATGCCGCTAGCCAAGGCACCCTACTCCTGCTCGAACCCCTCAACCGTTACGAACAACACCTCTTGCGCCGCCAAGCCGACGGCGTCGAAATCATCGAGCGCGCCGGCAGCCCCCAAGGCGTGGCCCTGCTCAGCGACTTCTTCCACATGCACATTGAAGAAACCGACACTCCGGCCGCCTTCCGCCGTGCGGGCAAACACGTGGCCCACGTCCACATGGCCGACAACACGCGCATGCAGCCGGGCACCGGCGACATCGATTGGCGCGCTGGCTTACAGGCCCTCAAGGACATCGGCTTTAGCGGATATCTGGCCTACGAATGCGGCATCGAAGGCGAACCCAAAGACGCACTCACAAAATCGGTGCAATTCGTGCGCGAAACCATCGCCCAACTCGACTGATATAGCAATGCGGCATGATTTGAACGATTCGAGCGGCTTATCTTCTTGTGCATCCTATTCTGCGTCTATCTGCGTCCATCTGCGGATCACCTTGTACATGATGTAGGATTGCTATATGAGCGAAATCGCCCACCCACCCACGTACGAGCGCCCCGAGCTCTACATCAATCGCGAACTCTCTTGGCTCGACTTTAACGCCCGCGTACTCGAAGAAGCCCAAGACCCGCGCAACCCCCTGTTAGAGCGCGTCAAGTTCATGGCCATTGTCGCCAGCAATCTCGACGAGTTCTACGAAATCCGGGTAGCCGGCTTGCTGCAATTGCACGAGTCAGGGGCCAATCCCAGCCGTCCCGACGGCCTAACCCCGGCCGAGCAGCTCGAGCGCATCGCCCAACAAGCTCACGAGCAGGTCGCTGAACAGTACCGCTGCTGGAACGAGGACCTCATCCCGGCCCTAGCCGCCGAGGGCATTTACTTCTGGGAGGCGCGCCAACTCAAAGACGAGCACCTCGACTTCGTGCGCCAGTACTGGGAGGAAGAGCTCGAACCGATCCTCACACCCATCGTCGTCGATCCAGCCCATCCCTTCCCCCACGTACTCAACAAGGCCCTGTGCATCGGTGCCTTGCTCGAAGAACAGGGACAGACGATGATGGGCGTGGCGACCGTGCCGCGAGTATTGCCGCGCATCTTGCGCCTGCCCGACCAAGGCGATGGCCTCCATTTTGTGACCTTGGCCGGGATCATGGACCTGCAAGTCAACGAACTGTTCTTTGGCTACGAAGTCATCGGCTCGGCTCCATTCCGCATCACCCGCAACAGCGAGCTGTACGTCAACGAAGAAGACGCCGACAATTTGCTGGAAGAAATCGAAGAGCAAGTAACCAAACAGCGCCAAGCCGACGCCGTGCGGCTAGAGATCGCTCCGGGCGCCCCCGATCAGCTAGTATCGCTTTTGCAACAGCAATTCGATCTCGACGACAGCCTAGTCTTTCGGGTCAATGGGCCGGTCAACCTCCATCGGGTTATGACTCTTTACGGCCTCGTCTCGCGCCCCGCCCTCAAGGACTCCCCCTTCACACCCGTCGAGCGCGATTTCCCCGCCGACCCCGATGCCTTCTTCGACTCCATCCGCGCCGGCGACATCCTCCTGCATCACCCCTACGAGTCGTTTTCTACGGTGATCGACTTCATCCGCATGGCGGCCAACGACCCCAAAGTGCTGGCCATCAAACAGACCATCTACCGCACGGGCGACGATTCAGAGGTGGGACAGGCGCTCATCGATGCAGCCGAGCGCGGCAAGGAAGTGACCGTGCTCGTCGAGCTAAAGGCCCGCGGCGACGAAGCGGCCAACATCGAGTGGGCCAAGCGCCTCGAAGACAGCGGCATCCACGTGATCTATGGCATCATGGGCCTGAAGACCCATTGCAAGCTCTCCATGCTGGTGCGCCGCGATCAAGACCGCCTGCGCCGCTACGCCCACTTGGGCACCGGCAATTACAATCACACCACCGCTCGGCTCTACACGGATCTGGGGCTGATTACCGCCGAGCCAACGATCACCGCGGAAGTAGCCGAGGTTTTCAACATGCTCACCGCCCACAGCCGCATCAGTCAATTTGAAAAACTGCTAGTCGCGCCCTCCGGGCTGATGCAGGGCATGCTCGACCGCATCAAGCGCGAAAGCGAACACGCCCGCGCCGGTCGGCCGGCCGCCATCATTGCCAAGATGAACGGCCTCATGGACCCGGCGATCATCAAGGCCCTGTACGCGGCCTCACAGGCCGGCGTCGAAATCGATCTGATCGTGCGCGGCATTTGCTGCTTGCGCGCCGGCCTCGACGGCATCAGCGAAAACATCCGCGTGTACAGCATCATTGGCCGCTTCTTAGAGCACAGCCGCGTCTTTTACTTTGCCAACGGCGGCGACGAGGAAGTCTGGCTCGGCAGCGCAGACTGGATGAATCGCAACCTGCGCACCCGGGTCGAGGTCGTCTTCCCCATCTTGGACCAAGACCTGAAGCAGCGCGTCTATCGCGAGCTGCTCGCCTTCGCGCTCGCCGACCGCGCCAAATCTCGGCAGATGCGCCCAGACGGCACGTACGTCCGCCGCCAACCCGAGTGCGATGCCCCGGGCCACAGCATGCAGGATCTGCTCATGCACACGGCCCTCGGCGAAGACATCGACGTCTTAGACGCATCTATGTCGAACCGGTAGGGGGCGGTTTACAAACCGCCCCTTATCCGGCGCATTCAGTCGGCGGAATTTTAAAAGCAACCACAAGGCGCAACATCAGTCAGAGAACAGGAACCCGACGCCCGACCGTTGCGTTCTGTAGGGGCGACCGGCCCCCTACCAATTAAAAGAAAGAGACCCAATGCACGACCTGCTCGCAGAAATCAATTCGCCAATTTTAGACGACATCCACCGCATCGGCATCGTTTTGGCGGCTGGCCACGGTATGCGCATCCGCTCGGAAACCTCCAAGATGCTGCACGAAATTTGGGGCCAGCCAACGGCCGTGCGCGTGGCCCGCGCCGTACAAGAGGGCCTCGACAGCCCCAATCAGGTCATCGTCGTGGGCATCAAGGGCGCGGAAGTCGCCCGCGCGGCCGGCCCCCAACCAGGGCGTCTTTTCGCGTACCAAGAAAACCCGGTCCTCGGCCAGCCAGCCGGAACCGGCGACGCCGTGCGCGTCGGCCTCCAAGCCTTTCCCGCAACGGCGACCAACCGCGACGTGTACATCTTTTTAGGGGACATGGGGCTGTTGACCGGGCAGGTTGTCGCCCAATTCCGCGCCAGCTTTGAAAACGCCGACTGCGACATGATGGTGCTCACCGGCCTGTACAGCGGCCCGGCCGAGACCAACTCCTATGGCCGCATCGTGCGCGTGCCAGCCACCGATGCCTCGGGGCAGTCAGCGGGCGCAGACCGCGACAAGGTCATTGAGATCAGGGAGCACAAGGACATCCTCAGCCTCGACGCAGCAACGCCCTACGAGGCCGCTTACAATGGCCGCACTTACGCCTTCACGCGCCAAGAGCTGTTGGAAACACGCGAGATCAACACCGGCGTCGTCGCCTTCAGAGAACATGCGCTGCGCACGTACATCCAGCATCTCAACACCGACAATGCCCAAGGCGAATTGCTGCTGACCGACCTGGTACAAATTTTCAATCAGCACCAACTCGTGGTGCGGGCCGCCACGGCCGACAGCGAAGAGGAACTCCTCGCCTTCAACGTCAAAAGCGTCTGGCGTCAGATGGAGGCCATAGCCCGCCGCTGGGCCTACGACAAACTCAAGGACACCATCACCATCGCCGACGAGGAGGACTTCTTCATCGCCGACGAGGTCATCGAGCAAATCCTTAACATGGACGAGGAGTGCGGCCCCTTGGACATCGTCATCGGCAAGGGCACCTACATCGGCCCCGAGGTCCAACTCAACCGTCGAGTCACCATCGGCGACCGCAGCCATCTGAGCGGCCACATAGTGCTCGGTGAGGGAGTACAAATCGGCGTCGGCGTCGAAATGAGCACGTACCCAGGTCAAACCCTCGCTCTTGACGACGAGGTCGAAGTACTCAGCCGCAATATCATCAAGGGAAACCTGCGGATTGGCGCACACAGCCGCATCGAGTCTGGCGTACTCATGACCGGCAGCGACGAGCACCCCATGCGCGTGGGCGAGCGCGTGACCATCAAGGGCACCAGCTACCTCTACGGCTGTCAAATCGACGATGACCTGCTCATCGAGCACTCGGTCATCAAGTGCAAGCGGGTCGAACAGGTGCGCCGCCGCGACGGCACCATCCAACCCGTCCGCTATGTCCTGCCGCAGCCCGAGGGCTTGGACTCCATCGCCGAATTGTGAAGAGTGGCCAGTGACCTGCCCCTCTCCACCGGAGCGCGGTGCGGGGACTGACCACCGATCACTGACCACTGACCACTGCCTTTAGCAGCGACTTGGCGACCTTGCAGACCATCGTATAGGCTGGGTCGTACACATTCCCCATATCGTATTCCACGCACTGCCCCAAGAGCGCGTGGGCGCTCAACTCGGTGAGGCCGTAGTCCTCGGTAAGCCAGTTGAGCAATTCGCTGGTGGCGTGCTGTACACATTGGTCTAAAGGACGCGCATTGCCGACCGCGAGAATGTGCGTGTCGTTTTCAGCGCGGGGCCAGCCGATCTGCTTGCCCTTGATCACATCTACGCTAAACGTCGTGTCAAAGGAGATTTCCACGCCCGTGCCGACGATCTCGCCATCGCCTTGGACAGCGTGCCCGTCGCCTAGGTGGAAGAGCGCCCCCGGGGCCTCGACCGGCAGATAGACGGTCACGCCGGTGACAAAGCCCCGGTAATCCATGTTGCCGCCGTGGGTCGAAGAAGTCGCCGTGGAAATGGCCTGACCGCGCGGCGGGGCCACCCCGAAACAGCCGACCATCGGGTTGAGGGGCAACACCACGCCCGGCAGGACATCCGGCTGCGTTGTCGTACCGGCCGCTAGGTCAATCGGCCACCGCAGCGGCTGATCTTCGCGCTTAATCCCGGTCGTAAAACCCGGATCCAGCACGTTGGGCGCGATTGCCCAACCCGTCCAGCCCCAATCGCGGTTGGGGTAGAGTTTGTCGAAGTGAACCTTCAAGGTATCGCCCGGCTCGGCTCCCTCTATGTAGAAAGGACCCGTCATGGGATTTCCGCGCTCAGCGACCCGCTCGCCGTACTGGTCCTGACCGCGGGCGTCAACGGTCGTAGTAGAAACCGTATCGCCAGGGGCAATGGCCAGCACGGGCTCGTGCCAGCCAATGGTATTGTGGTAGTGGGTGGGAGTGAATTCGTGATGAGCCATAAGACCTCGCAGAAGGTGTGGAGTGCATGGAAAAACTGTTAGCTATAGCCATCCTAAATCATTCACGAGATAATCCGCCGATGGACGCGGACAGACGCCGAATTGTAGGGGCGAGCGATCGCTCGCCCCTACTGCATATCGAATCGTTCAAGTCATTCAGGACTGCTATAGCTAATTAGCAGCTTGCAAAGTTACTCAAATTCCTCAGGCGAAAAAAGCGACACCGGATACGCTAGAAAAAACGCCGCTAGGTCGCCTCGCTCCGCGGCTTGTTCTAACACCTCAATTTCCGCACACAACTCGTCAGCAATCCGCGCCCGCACGTCCGCATCCTTCACCGTATCTTCTAGGTGCCCGACGAACTGGTCTAACACCTGCCGCCGCACGTGAGGACGCAGCCCACCCGCGTCAAAACACTCAGCCCGAAAGCGCGACACGTGCTCCTTTTTAGCAACCAGCTCGGCGCGTCCCAACGCCAAGGCCAAAATGACGCGGTGCAGCACGCCAGCGAAATCCACATCCACCTGTTCAAGCAAAGCGGCCACCGACGGCTGCGGCAACGAGCGCACAAAGGCCACCTTGCCGGTTAGCTGTTGCAGCATTTGGCCATCGGCGCGCACATCAATGGTGCTGGGACCGGTCCACGTCTCGGGCACGAGCTTTGCCAGATCTGCGACCTTGGGCTGCAGACCGGGCCAAAAGCCCAGTTCGGGACAGCCGACCAAGGCGCGGGCCTGCTCTCGTATCTCTTCCAAACGCTGGCAGGCGCGCTCCCAGCCCTGCTTGTAGAGCGCGTCAAATGGGTCGCTGACCAGCTTGGCGACGGCGGCGTTGAGATCGCCGCCGCTTGCCTCCTCCAGCGCCAAGTCCATGCACGCCAAGCCTCGCTCCATGCCTTGGCGCAACTGATCGCGACCAAGGGCAATACCCGTGCGATTGCGCTGAGCAAAGCTCAACCCGCGGATCCGCAGATAAGCCTGCAACGCATCCATAAAGCGCGGCGGCAACTGCTCGTATTCGAGACCCGCGGCCACCACTTGGCCGATAAAACTACTGCTGTCGAGCGGGACTTGGTTGAGATCGACGCGCGCTAGCCGGCTCACGAGGCCCCTCCGCCGGCCCGTTCCCAAGCGCCGCGCAGCACCTTTGCCAGCAACTCAGGCGCGGCTTGGTGCAAGGCGTGGATGACCTCGCTGATCTCCGGGTCGTTGATCGGCGGCAACATTACCGCTTGGCCCGATTCCGACAGCAGGCTGAAACCCGAAACAGTGCCCAAATCCGGCAGTCCCCCGACTTGAGCGTGCATGTCAATGCTATCGACCTTGTCGAGGAAGGCGTCCTCTAGCAGGCTCTGATCCACCTTGTACAAGAGCGCGGCACGCTTGCTGTGATCGTCTAGCGCCGCGACCGCTTCGAGCCATTCCCACGACACCTTGGTGCGGTTGCCGTGAAAGTAAACCGGATCGAGCGTGTCCTCCACGGCGCGCGCAAACGACTCTGCCGACATGGTTTGCAACAGCGCGGTGTTGAACCGCGCCAGCTTGTGCTCGCCGGGGGCGACCAACTCGGCGATGACTTCCGACGGCAGCTTATCGACGACAGCGGGCAAGTACCCCGGGCGGCCTTGGGCATCCATGCCGGTCAGCGAGAGCACCTCCTCGGGATTTTCGTCTATGGCCACCAGCGCAGCTTGTTCCTCCACCGCCTGCTTCTTGAGCAGCGCGCGGGCCTCGTCGGCGCGCCCTTCGCGCAGCATCTGGCGCAAAGTGACGTTCTTGGCGATCAATTCTTCCAGATCGCCCGACCACTCCCCTACCTGCACTTGCAGAGCATCGTTCTCGTGCTGGGACATCGATCCTCCTGTGTGGAATGAATTGGATGGGGGCGATCTTAAGGTAAATTAGGTGGCATATCGCGTCAACAAAAAATTATTCTAACTCATTATTTATATTATACTTAAATAATATTTTTTGACATATTCTTTCTTTTTTCGTATATTATATAGCACGTTAAGCGCGGGGCCTGTGGTCCGGCGCTTTTTTGTATGGACAAGCCATTTGACGAGAAATGCGTCGATTAGTAGCGCAGTGCTAGGTTCTGTCCTATATTGTCCCTTGCGTTCCCTCAGCCTCCTTGGGCCTGAGTTTCTTCACTCTATTTTCTCGCAGAGAGCGCGCCCATGAATTACGATATCGGCGACTTGCTCAACGGTTGGGAATTCAAGCCCGACGAATTCCTCGCCCGGCGCATCCGCACCAGCAAGGGCGAGGAAAAACTTCAGATTCGCATCGACATGGGGCTTCTTCAGCTCGAATTGGATGGCCGCCCCGACGGCCAACAACCGCACGGCTGCCCCTCGCTGCTCGACTACTACCAAGACCTCATCGAATCGCGCGACACCCCGGAAGGCTTCGTGCTAAACGAGGACGAGTGCGAAGAACTCTTCCAAGAGGCATGGCAGTATTACCACCGCTACTTGAGTCTGTTCAACCTAGAGGACTACGAAGGAGTCGTCGCCGATACTGAGCACACCCTACAGATTTTTGAATTGGTCGATCAGTGCGCGCCCAACGACGAGATCCGCTGGTACTTTGAGCAGTACTATCCACACGCAATTATGATGCAGACCCGGGCGCACGCCATGCACGCGCTGAAAAGCGACGACTATCCAACAGCCATGCGCGCCGTGGAAGACGGCATTGCCCACATCGAGAGCTTTGTCGAAGAATGGGAATCCGAGCTAGAAGAGGATTTGCCCGAGATTTCCTTTTTGCGCGAATGGTACGAAGAATTAGAGCAGGAGCGCCCGCTGTCCGAGCGCGAAAAATTAGAGCGCGACCTACAGGCGGCCGTAGAATCGGAAAACTTTGAGGAGGCCGCACGGCTGCGCGACCAGATCCAGACCCTGTGGCCGACGCCGCAGCACCTCCTCCGCCCCAAGCGCTGAGACAGTGGCCAGTGATCAGTGATCAGTGATTAGTCCCCCGCCTGCCCATAGGGTGCGGAGCGGAAACTAGCCACTAACCACTGGCCACTGGCCACTAATTTCTGAGCGATCAGCCCAGCCCCAACACGTCTCCCATCGAGTACATCCCCGGCTCGGCCTGCGCTGCAAAGCGCGCCGCGCGCAGCGCGCCCAAGGCAAAGGAATCGCGGCTCGTAGCGCGGTGCTGCAGTTCGAGGCATTCGCCTGGGGCTGCGTAGAGCACCGTATGCTCGCCCGCTAAGTCGCCGGCGCGGATCGCGTGCATGCCAATCTCTTGGCGGGAGCGCTCGCCGACCACGCCCGCCCGCCCGTGTACGGCGACCTCGCGCAAGTTGCGGCCCAATCCATCCGCAGCCCGCTCGGCCAGCGTCAGCGCCGACCCAGAGGGCGCATCGACCTTGTGCCGGTGATGCGCCTCAATGACTTCCACATCGTAGTCGTCGCCCAAGATCCGCGCCGCTTCTTCGACCAGCTTGAAGAGCACGTTCATAGCCGTGCTAAAATTCGACGCAAACACGCAGGTAATGTCCGCCACCGTCCGCTTGAATTCCGCGAGTTGCTCCGGGGTAAAACCCGTAGTCCCCACCACCATCGGCACCCCGCGCACCGCGCAGAGGGCCGCGTCTTCGAGAGTCGCTTCTGGAGTCGTAAAACATACTACTACTTGATCGGGTTCGATGATGCCCGACAGCGTGTCGCTGACCGTTAGGCCCAAGTGTCGGGCACCAACGATCTCGCCAATGTCGCGCCCCACCGCCTCGTGGTCCGGGCGCTCCTTGCCGCCGCACAGTTCCAAATCAGCCGCCGTCAAAATCAAATGGGCCAGCCGTTGCCCCATGCGCCCGGCCACCCCGCAGATTACAATTTTGGTCATCGCTCTATCCTCGATTAATACGATGGATACACCACGCGCTCGACCAGCGAGTCGTCGTGCAGACGCGCTTCCACATCCACCCCGAAAAACTCGGCGACCGATGCAAAAGCCGTTGGGTCGTTGGCTGCTACTTGGCGCGCGGCGTCCAGCACCGTTTGCACGCCCGCGTGCGTCATCTTGCCTAGCGGCTGCCGCACCGGCCCGGCCGGCATCCCGAGGATATTCATCAGCGTCTTGACCGGCACGGGGTTGCGCGCCTTGCACTCGACCGGGCCATACGCACTCTGCTCAGTGGTCGCAACGCCGACAATGCCAAAAAGCGGCGCTAGCTTCTCCGCCAAACTATCGGCTTCGGCCTCCTGGCCGGCGTTGAGCAACTCGGTGAGCCGCTGGATGGGACCCGGAATGACGTTGGACATCACCGAGATCACACCAGCGGCCCGGATATCCTCGCTCTTCATCATCGGCACGGTCTTGTCGTCATCGCCCGAGAGGATGGTAAAATCGTCGCCGCAGAGTCGGCGCGTCTTGGCCATGTTGTCCAAATCGCCGGTCGCTTCTTTGACTTGGGCCACGTTGGGATACTGGTGGGCGAGGATGGCCAAATCTTCCACCTGCATCATGCAGCCGGTGCGTCCGGGGATGATGTAGGGAATGATCTGCACCTCGGGAAAGGCCCGCGCCACCGGCTCGACGTACTCGCGGCGGATCTCCAAGGAGCTAGGCCCATTGTAGTAGGGATCGACCAGCAGCACGGCGTCCGCGCCGATGTGGGCGGCGTGCTCGCTGCCTTCCAGAGTCTCCTTGGTCGAGTTGCTGCCCGTGCCAGCAATCGATAGGGTGCGTCCCTTGGCCAGCGCGACCGTGCGCTCGATGACTTCGTTGTGCTCTTCCCACAGCAGGGTCGGGCTTTCGCCAGTCGTGCCGACGGCGAGCACTGCTTGGATATTGTTGGCAATTTGGAATTCTACGAGTTGCTCCAAGCCGCCGTAGTCAATGCTGCCGTCTGCATTCATGGGTGTCACTAGGGCTGTACTACAACCTTTGAACATGGCCGATTTACCTCGCCTTGGCTTGTCAAAAATGGGTTGATTGGCGATTGTCTTTTTACCGCGATTGCCGAACATAATACGCCGCCCCAACTTTTGCAAATAGTCTCATCGAGGAGGAACTATGCCCGCGACAATTGACATGCGCTACGGATGCAACCCCCACCAAGCAGGAGCCCGCTGCTTTATGGCCGATGGCCGCGACCTACCCATCGAGCCGCTCAACGACGCCCCCAGCTACATCAACCTCATGGACGCGCTCAACGCTTGGCAGCTCGTCCGCGACCTCAAACGCGCCCTCGGCCTGCCGGCTGCCGCTTCGTTCAAACACGTCTCTCCGGCCGGTGCCGCCGTCGCCGCACCGCTCGACGAGGCCCTGAGCGCGTCCTACTTCGTCGCCGACCGAGACCTCAGCCCACTGGCCACGGCTTATGCCCGCGCACGCGGTGCCGACCGCCTCGCTTCCTTTGGCGACTGGATCGCCCTGAGCGATGTGGTCGATTTCCCCACAGCAGATCTCATCCGCGTCGAGGTCTCCGACGGGATCATCGCCCCCGGCTACGAGCCAGAGGCTCTGGAGATCCTAAAAAAGAAAAAGGGCGGCCAGTACCGCATCCTGCAAATCGACCCCGATTACGCGCCTGCCGCGACCGAGCAACGCCAGATATTCGGCGTCCAACTCGCGCAGCAACGCAATGATTTTATCCCCGACGACGCCTTTTTCCACAACATCGTCACGGCCAGCAAGGACTTGCCAGCCAGTGCCCGCCGCGACCTGACGGTGGCGACCATCGCCCTCAAGTACACCCAATCCAACTCCGTGTGCCTAGCCTGCGACGGCCAAGTCATCGGCACCGGTGCTGGCCAGCAGTCGCGTGTCCACTGCGTGCGCTTGGCCTGCGCCAAGGCCGACAACTGGTATCTGCGCCTGCACCCCAAAGTCTTGGGCATGAAATTCGCCCAGGGCCTCAAGCGCCCGGAAAAAATCAACGCCATCGACATCTATCTGCAAGACGACGTCACCCCGGCCGAACTCCGGGCTTGGGAAGCCAACTTCCGCGAAGTACCAGAGCGGCTCAGCGCCGAGGAGAAGCGGGCATGGCTGGACGATCTCAAGGGCGTGGCCCTGAGTTCAGACGCCTTCTTCCCCTTCCGCGACAACATCGACCGGGCACAGCGTTCAGGCGTGGAGTACTTAGTCCAAGCTGGCGGATCAACGCGGGATGATCTGGTAATTGAGGCGGCAGACGAATACGGAATGTTGATGATTAATTCTGGGGTGCGGCTTTTTCACCATTGAAGGAATGTGTCTATCTTTGCAAAGGAGAGCACTAAGAGGGATGTTATGACGCGAACAACTAGGCAGTGAGAATCCACCATGTCCGCACTCCACAGTATTTCGATCAAAGGCTTTAAGAGCATCAGCCATATTGAGAATTTGCCGCTTGGCCCAATCAATGTACTGATCGGTCCAAATGGCTCAGGCAAGTCGAACTTCATCGGCGTGTTCCCCTTCCTCAATGCCATTAACTCACAGCATCTTCAACAATACGTCATTCGGGCTGGTGGGGCTGGTAAGGTTCTACACTACGGATCTAAGACAACAGAGGAGTTAATCGTTCGGCTCTCTTTTGAAGAGAAGAGCTACAAGTATGAGATCAGGCTGAAGGCAACGGACGCGGATGCGCTCTATGTGGACGCGCTCCGTATGGAATTAGAAGGTACCCAGTCGGAGCATCCTGGATATCAATCTGGACAATCTTTTGATAGTACATCTAGCGACGAAGTCGAACTTCCCTCATTGCCGGAAGCACCACAACTTGAGAATGACATAAAAAATCCTCTCGACAGTTGGCGTCTCTATCATTTCCACGACACGAGTTCCGGCTCGTCAATGAAGAAGACTGCCGACTTGAACGACAACCGCTTCTTTCGTCCTGACGGTGCCAACTTGGCCCCGTTTCTGTATTACTTGCGAGAGAAGCACGAGTCTTCGTATAGCCTGATCCGTCGTACCGTACAGAGAGTTGCGCCGTTTTTTGACGATTTTGCACTTGCGCCTCAACGGCTCAACGAGGACAAAATTCGCCTCGAATGGGGGCACAAGGGAACCGACGCTTACTTTGATGCCGCTTCGCTCTCCGATGGCTCGCTCCGGTTTATTGCGCTGGCGACCCTGCTCCTCCAGCCGGAGTCGCTTCGGCCCTCGGTCATTCTCTTAGACGAACCAGAGCTTGGCCTGCATCCCTACGCGATCACAATGTTGGCCTCCCTTCTCAAGCAGGCAGCGGCCCAGACGCAGATCATTCTGGCGACTCAGTCGCCGTTTCTGCTTGATCACTTTGAGCCAGAGGATGTGCTCGTGGCCGACCGCGTAAACGGACAAACACAACTCACGCGGTTGGATACGCCTAGCCTAGAAACGTGGTTGCAGGACTACAGCCTCGGCCAGTTGTGGGAGAAGAACGAGATCGGTGGTCGCCCAGCCCCAGTAGCCGAAATGTCAAAAATGACACGATGTTAAAAATATCCGAACTCTACGATCAGGAGCTCGAATCACAACAGCAGAGCCTATCATGAAGCACACTCTTACAGTCAAACGAGTCTATATCGAAACGACGATTCCCAGCTACCTAGCTTCACAACCAAGTCGTGACCTGCTTCAGGCAGCTAGGCAACAAATAACTCATACTTGGTGGAACCACATGCGTCAAAATTACGATCTCTGCATTTCGGAAATTGTTCTAGACGAAGTGGCTTCGGGAGATACTGACGCTGCACAGAGACGCCTATCTTTTTTGAACGATCTTCCACTTCTTGATCTGACTAACGCTGTCAACGACATTGCAAAGGCTATTATGGATTCAGGACTGCTGCCGCAAGGAGCAGCACGTGACGCCATCCATATTGCGGTCTCATCGGTTCACGGCATAGATATTCTGTTGACTTGGAATTGCCGACACATTGCCAATGCGGCAATTATGAAGGAACTCCGCGCAATCGTGTCAGGTTGTGGCTATGAATTACCGATCCTCTGTACACCCGAAGAACTGCTTGGAGATTGATTATGATGAAACCAATGAACGAAGAAGAAACCACGGATGAAATTATCCAAGAGACAAGAAGGATCAAAGAAGCCTTGGCAAAATCTATGGATTTCGACCTTGATCGCATTCTAGAAGATGCAAGGCAGAGACAAAGAAAAAGCGGTAGGGTAGTGCTTGCTCCTCCAGTCCAACCAACTCCCTAACGACGGCATGGTAGCAGAAGGCCAATCCGATCTCCAGAAGCCTCGCCGAGCAGCGCGATGAATCCCTTTTCTAAAATCAAAGAGAATCTTTTTTCGATCTTTCAGACCGCTCTCATCGTCCTACTCGTCGTCTTGGTGATAGTTTTTGTAGGCGTCCTGTCCTTTGAATATGTCGAAAAGCATACTTCTGAACTTATTGGCTTACCCAGCAAAAACGAAACTCTGAAATTTCTGGGCATCGGCATGGGCGGCGTCTTGGTCGCCCTGCAAGCCCTGATGTCCTACAAGCGCGCCAAGGCGATGGAGAAGACCTCGGAAGCGCAAGCCGATGCCGCGAAAGCGCAGGCCGATGCTGTATCGAAAACCGAGCAGGGGCAGCGGCAGGATCGCCTGAAAAACGCCATTGAACATCTGGGGCACGAAAAAGACTCCGTGCGCCTAGGCGGAGCCTACGAACTCTTCCATTTGGCGGAAGATACGGAAGATTTACGCCAGACGGTACTCGATATTCTCTGCGCCCATATCCGGCAGACGACGAGTGAAGATAAGTATCGGGAAAAGCACAAGTCGAAACCCTCGGAAGAAATCCAAAGCCTGTTGACGTTGCTTTTCGTGCAGAAGCACGAGGCTTTCAAAGGTTGCCATATCAACTTACAGGAAAGCTGGCTAAACGGTGCAGATATCAGAGGAGCGCATTTAGAAAAGGCTATCCTGACCAAAGCATATCTACAAGGTACTATTCTTTATAAGGCACACCTGCAAAATGCGAATTTTCGGGATGCATATCTGCAAGGGGCTAATCTTGATATAGCACACCTGCAAGCGGCTGATTTTATTCAAGCACACTTACAAGGGGTTCAGCTTTTCAGGGCGTGTATGCAAGGGGCTGA
Source organism: Candidatus Latescibacterota bacterium (assembly GCA_965208845.1). Taxonomy (GTDB): domain Bacteria; phylum Latescibacterota; class UBA2968; order UBA8231; family UBA8231. Next base: position 5,346,662 of record OZ242361.1, read on the forward strand.
GTTTTTTGGAGCACATCTGCAAGGGGCTAGGCTTGACAGTGCGAGTCTGCAAGGGGCTAGGTTTGGCTATGCATACTTACAAGGGGCCGATCTTTTATCTGCACATCTGCAAGGGGCTAGTGATATGCGAGCCCCTGCCACATTTGCAGATCGAATCCGACAGTCAATTGACAAAGAAACTAAGCTGCGGGGGGCGGTCTTCGCAGGGGGGCTAAGTCAGGAAGATGTGGACTCCCTTGTCGAAGACTTGTCTGATGACGAAGCAAAAGAATTACGAGAGAGATTGAAACCCCACATCGGCCAACCGGAAAGCAATCAACTGCCGGAAGACAGCGACGCTATTACCGGCTCCTACACCAAAGAAGAAGCCGAAAAATGGATCGCTGAATACGAAAAAGCCATGTCAGAAGTCCCAGAGGACGATAGCTAATGCCGACCCTGCACTGGCTAACGCGAGACGCCGACATCCACGCCGCCGCCCGCGTCCCCTATCGCCTGCTGGAAGAAGCTCCCGACCTCTCCACCGGCGACCCAGACGCCGCCAACATGCTCATCCAAGGCGACAATCTGGAAGCACTCAAGGCACTGCTGCCGTTCTATGCCGGTCAAGTGAAGTGCATCTACATCGACCCGCCGTATAACACGCGCTCGGCCTTTGAGCACTACGACGACAATCTCGAACACAGCAAGTGGCTGGCGATGATATGGCCACGCCTCGAACTCTTGCGTGACTTGCTAGCGGAGGATGGCTCGATCTGGGTGTCGATTGACGATAACGAGGCGCATTATCTCAAGGTCATTATGGATGAGGCGTTCGGGCGAGCAAATTTCATTGCGAACGTTGTTTGGCAAAAGAGGACTTCACCGGATTTTCGAGCAGTTCTTGGTGATGGTCACGAGAATGTTCTGGTTTATTCGAGGAATGACCTCCTGTTCCGTGAAAGAGCAAATTTGCTTTCACTTAGCGAGCGTCAACAAAAGGAATACAAAAACCCGGATAATGACCCACGTGGAAGATGGGTTTCGAGAGACTTTAGCGCACAGGGTTATAGGCCAAACCAGATGTACAAAATTACAACTCCAGGTGGAGCAGAGTATTATCCTCCAGAAGGTTCCTGTTGGAAAAATGTAGAAAGCGTTTTTCTAAAGCAGGTTCAGGAAGGAAGATTTTGGTTTGGAAAAGACGGTAAAGGCGTTCCTCGAAGAAAGAACTACTTATCGGAAGCGATTGGCAGACAATCGTGGACATGGTGGCCAAATGAAGAGGTAGGCAATACTCAAGAAGCAAAGCGAGAAATAATTGAACTGTTCGGCAAATCAGATGTTTTCGATACCCCCAAACCCGAACGCCTCATCCAACGTATCCTCCACATCGCCACCAACCCCGGCGACCTCGTCCTCGATTCCTTCCTCGGCTCCGGCACCACCGCCGCCGTCGCGCACAAAATGGGCCGCCGCTACATCGGCATTGAAATGGGCGAACACGCCGTCAGCCATTGCGTCCCGCGCCTAAACAAAGTGATTGACGGCGAACAAGGCGGCATCTCCAAAAGCGTCGGCTGGCAGGGCGGCGGCGGCTTCCGGTTCTACCGCCTCGGCCCACCCGTATTCGACGAGGAAGGACATATCCGCTCCGACATTAGCTTTTCCGTACTCGCCGCCCACGTCTATTTCAGCGAAACCGGACATCCGTGGCGCGGCAACACCGCCTCCCCCTTCCTCGGCCTGCACGACAGTCACGCTTATGCCCTGCTGTACAACGGCATCCTCGGCGACAGAGGCAACGTCTTGACCCGTGCAACCCTCGCTGTGATTCGGGAAGAAATTGCACGCAAGGATGCCCATTTCTCCGGGCCGCTCACGGTCTATGGCGAGCAGTCGCGCTTGACGCCAGCGACGCTCGACCGAGAGGACATCGTCTTCAAACAGACACCCTACGATATCAAAGCACGCACCTGACGGACTCAAGCCCTTTGCACGGGTATTCAAGAAAAGGAGCGAGCAAATGACAACGGAACGAACCCCATTAGGTCAAGAAATCGAAACGGCGCTGAGAGAAGTGCTCGCCCACGTGCATGGTGAGATTGATCTTCCCTGCCGAAGCGTCATAGAGGAGACTAGCGAATCTGATTCATGCAACTAAAACAATATCAAGCCGACACCCTCTCCGTCCTGCGCCGCTTCTTCGAGGAAGCGCGTATCGCCGGCCCCCAAAACGCCTACGAAGCCATAACCCAAGAGCCAGAGCAGGCCGCGCGGCTCAGAGGCTATGCCGAATCTTATGCACCGCTAAAAGAATTGCCGGACGTTCCCTACGTCTGCCTGCGCCTACCCACCGGCGGCGGCAAAACAATCCTCGCCGCCCACGCCGTCTCCATCGCCCGCAATGCTTGGATCGAAAAGGACTATCCACTGGTACTGTGGCTAGTGCCGACCAAAACCATCCGTCGGCAGACGGTCGAAGCCCTGAAAAACACCCGCCATGCGTATCGGCAAACGCTGGACGACGCTTTCGACGGCCGCGTGCGCGTATTCGACATCGCCGACTTCACCCATATCCGACCGCACGACCTGCGCGACCACTGCTGCATTGTGGTCGGCACCATTCAAACGTTGCGGGTGTCGAACACCGAAGGGCGCAAAGTGTACGCCCACAACGAAGAGATGGAACCGCACTTTGCCGGCGTCCGGGATACTACACCGGGTTTGGAAAAGCTGGACAACGGCATCGTCAAATTCTCCTTCGCCAACCTACTGCATCGGTACCGTCCGTTGATGATCGTAGATGAGGCGCACAACGCCGTCACCGGCCTGACGCGGGAAATGCAGGCGCGGGTCAACCCCTGCGCCATCGTCGAATTCACGGCAACCCCGCAGCGTAGGTCGAACATCCTGCACAGCGTCACCGCCCAAGAACTCAAGCGCGAAGAAATGATCAAACTGCCCATCATGCTTGCCGAGCACGACACTTGGCAAAACGCGGCGAACGGGGCCATTGCCACCTGTGCTTCACTTGCAGAAACGGCCAAGGACGATGCCGACTACATCCGTCCCATCGTCTTGTTCCAAGCGCAACCGAGAAACCAAGAAGTAACGGTCGCGGCCCTGAAAGAGCACCTGATCGACATTGAGCAAATCCCAGAAAGCAAAATCGCCATTGCTACCGGCGACCAGCGCGAACTCGACGGCATCGACTTATTCGACCGCACCTGCCCCATCGAATACGTCATTACAGTCGAAGCGCTCAAAGAAGGATGGGACTGCTCCTTCGCCTACATTTTCTGCTCCGTATCGCGCATCCAAAGCGCGACAGACGTGGAGCAATTACTCGGTCGCGTACTGCGCATGCCCTACGCCGAGCGCCGCCAAGCACCCGGCCTCAACAAAGCCTACGCCTTCCTGTCCGAGCCGTCTTTTGGCGAGGCGGCGCGCGCCTTGGCCGACAAATTGGTAGATATGGGCTTTGAGGAAGACGAAGCCCTCGACAACATCGAGCCGGTGCAGCGCACGCTCGACTTCCAGAGAGACTTGTTCAGTCCGCAGGAAAAGCCGGAGCCGGTATTCAGCTATACGACCCCGGCAACCCCTGAAATCCTGTCCGAACTCAAGGGAGCAGAGCACGAGGGGTTGCTAGTGCGCGAAACCGCTGAAGGTCAGGTCGAAATCGCACTTACCGGATGGATCAATCAAGAGCGCGAGCAGGCGGTCTCCGAGACGTTGCCCCAGCAGGAGCAAAAAGACTTTGCCGAGGCCGTTGCCCAATACCGCACCTCAGTCGAGGAGCAAATATCCCCCGCCGAACAGGGGCAGCCATTCAAAGTTCCACGCCTCATGGCGGAAATCCAAGGCACGTTAGAATTCGCCGATACGGACGTGTTCATGGAATACCACGACTGGTCGCTACTCGATTATTCGCCAAAAATGGACGAACAGGAGTTCACCATCCACGAGACGGCGCGCAGCTTTGCAATAGACCTTGACGGCAATCGCATCACCTATCAGTTCGCCCGCGAAGAGGAGCAGTTGGCGCTGGACATTGCCGTCGCCGGCTGGACCGCCGAGGCGCTCGTCCTATGGCTCGACCGACAGGTGCGCCAGATGGACATTCACCAGAGCGAACTGCTCAAATGGCTACGCCAACTGATCGATCACCTGCTCAACACACGCGGCATGACCATCGCCGCACTAATGCGTTGCAAATTCCTACTCGCCAAGAAAATCGAGAACAAGATCGCGGCCATCCGCCAAAAGCAACGAAGCAGCGTCTATCAGCAGTACCTCTTGGTGCCCGAGGCCAATACAACGATCTCGTTTGACGATGCCTTCACATTCACAGACAACATGTACTGGGATCAACGGCGCTATCGCGGGCGCTGGAAGCCAAGCAAGCACTTTTTAGGCCCGGATCTCGTTCCCGCCTTTGACGGCGCGGACGACGGCGAGGAAATGCAATGCGCTCAGGTCATCGACAGTCTGACAGCAGTGAAGTACTGGATTCGCAATGTAGCGCGCCATCCCAACTCGTTTTGGCTCCCCACCGCAACAGACAAATTCTACCCGGATTTCGTCGCTTTGCTAAACGACGGTCGTCTCCTCGTCGTCGAATACAAAGGCGCGCATATCGCCGAGGGGTCGGATACCAACGAAAAGCGGACCATTGGTGCCCTTTGGGAGCGGTCGAGCGAAGGCAAGGGCCTGTTCATCATCGCGGAACAAATGATCGATGGGAAGGATGTGCGGCGGCAGTTGTTAGAAAAAACCAAGTGGGCGTGAACCTTGTGTTCGTACTCGCGAGCTTTGATATTTTTGGTAGATACGCCGTTTTCAAAAACGGGCTTACAGCCAACAACAGGAGTTTCAGATGGGTACTAGAACGATCCAACTCGACGACGATGCCGAAGCTACCTTGTCCGTTTTGTGCAACCAGACCGGTCTTCCCATCTCAGAGGTGCTCAAGCGCGGCCTCCAAGCGTACGCGGCGTTAGCACCCAAGGTGCCAACCGCTGAAACTCCATACAAGGTCTTTAGCCGTCTCGATTTGGGGCCGGGTGGCTATGCCATTGCCCCGGCCAAGAGCGCCAAGAAGGCCGCTACCGAGGCCATTAAAAAGAAACATCGGCAGTGATTCTAGTGGACACCGGCCCGCTGGTCGCACTATTTGATCCCAGAGACGAGGTACATGCAAGGTGCGTCGAGGTGCTCAAGTCCATTTCCGAACCGATAGCCACGACGATCCCCGTCCTGACCGAGGCCGTTCACTTGTTGCAGCCGGAAAGCATAGGGACGCAGCGCCTAATAGACTTTATCACCGACGGCGGCATCGAGGTACTCTTCCTCGATGACCAACTACTCGGGCGCGCTCTTAAACTCATGGTTCAATACCGCGATGCGCCGATGGACCTCGCCGATGCCTCGCTCGTCGCCGTGGCGGAAAGCCGCAACTTGCGGACGATTTTCACCGTTGATCGAAAGGATTTCGCCATCTATCGCATCAAACGCGGCCATCAGTATTTCGCTCTCGGAGTGATTGGCTGATCGGAGAAAGTGGTCGATGAAAAATTGGGACATCCTCGTCAAGAAGTACTCTCACTCTGTGTCCTCAAGCGATCCAATCCATCGGGCGAAAGGTCGAGATACGATTCGATCTGCCAGCGTTCGACGCTAGGGAAATCAATCAAAAATTCTTCAATTGAATGATTGGCCTTGAGGTAGTCCACAAGTGTGTCAACTGGGACCCGCGTGCCAGCGAATACCAAATCGCCACTGTGTACCTCTGGGTCGCGAGAAATTACTTTCCCGAGTTCAATAGCGTTGTGTCTCGTTTCTGCCATAATATGGACCTCGCGTCGATGGCGATTATAGCTATACAAGCAAGATAACGATGCACCTAAGATGAACAAGATTAAAACGGCCCCCGTACCTCCGACAGCAACGCCCTCTCCCGCGCCTTGAGATCTCCCCAAAAGACCACTTGAGGCAAGTGCGGCAATGCCGCATATTAATAGCTATGCAGATATTTGCCACTCCGACCTACGAGCGGGCTATCCGCAGGCTGCTTTCAGATGACAGCCGACGAGAGATGGAGGATGCCATAGTGGCCGATCCCACTGGAGCGTCGGTTGTTCCGGGAACCGGAGGTATTCGCAAGTTGCGCTGGGCTGGTTCGGGACGGGGTAAGCGGGGCGGCATTCGGACGATTTACTTCCATCATACCGATTCAGAAGCCGTCTATATGCTGACAGTCTATGCGAAGGCCGACCGAGACGACCTGAGCCCGGCGGATAAGAAGGCGCTAACAAGGCTAGTGGCTGCGATTAAGGAAAAGGAGAAAACCAAATGACAACGGAACGAACTCCATTAGGTCGAGAAATTGAGACGGCACTGGGAGAGGTACTCGCCCATGTGCGCGGTGAGATCGATCTTCCCTGCCGAATCGTGGATGATCCGACCGCAGAGCGGATTCGCGCACTTCGTGACGGGATGAAGCTGAGTCGTAAGAAATTTGCCGAGCGGTTCGGTCTCGACGTACGCGCAGTGCAGGATTGGGAACAAGGCCGTCGCGTTCCAGACCGCGCGGCCCGCGTTCTACTGACTGTTATCGACCGTGAGCCAGAAGCGGTTGTGCGTGCCCTTGGCACGTGAGTAAAACCGAGGGTTCCTGACTTTGGAGAAGAAGAATGAAGGATCCTATTGTCGAAGAAATTAGAAAGATAAGAGATGCCCACGCGGCCAAGTTCCAGTTTGACTTACACGCAATCTGCGAAGACCTTCGCAAGAAGGAGAAGACCTGCGGTCATCCCGTCGTGTCTTTCCCACCCAAACGCATCCTCAAGAAGCCGTCTGGATAGAGTACCATAATCAAACGGAATATGCCTATGGCAAGGGACGCTTATGAATGCCATTGAAGCCCATATCGACAGCGCTACAATCCAAGCTATAGTGCAACTAATTGTCGAACGCTTTGATCCAGAACAGATCATTCTCTTTGGCAGCCATGCTCGCGGAGAGGTTGGAGCGCACAGTGATGTAGATCTGCTGGTCGTGCTTCGTACAGACACAGGATGCCCACAGCATGGCAATCCGATTCGTCGGGCAATTGCCGAGCATTTCGTCCTGCCCGTTGATGTGGTTATCCGCTCGCCAGAAGTCCTCGCCGAGCAGCGCGATGACCCGTATTCCTTGATTCACAAAGTGCTGGAAGAGGGGAAAGTGCTGTATGAGCGACGTGTCGCCTGAACGAGAGTGGTTCGAGAAATTGCCCCTTATCGTGTTCACCTGTCTTTAGCAACTTCCGACAGCAACGCCCTCTCCCGCGCCGTGAGAATGTGCCCAACAATCGCCTCCAGTCCCTCTCGATCCTTGATGCAAGCAAACACCGTCGGCCCCTCGCCGCGCATCTTCTTGGCGTCGCGATCCATCACCCCCAGATCCGCCCCCACCATCTCAGCCAGATCAGTCTTATTGATTACCAACAAATCCGACTGCGTCGTCCCCGGGCCGCCCTTGCGCGGAATTTTGTCGCCACCGGACACGTCGATGACGTATACCGAATAATCGACGAGCTCGCGGCTGAAATGAGCCGCCAAGTTGTCGCCGCCGCTTTCGACCAACAGTAAGTCGATGCCCCCGGCAAAACGATCCATCAAGTCTTCGAGCGCATTTAAATTCAGCGAAATATCCTCGCGGATCGCCGCGTGTGGGCAACCGCCGGTCTCGACGCCGACGATGCGCTCCTGTTCTAACGCCTCGTGCCGCAGCAGAAATTCGGCGTCCTCGCGGGTGAAGATGTCGTTGGTGACCACCCCCAAGCTATACTCGTCGCGTAGCCTTTCGCACAAAGCTTGCAACAGCGCCGTCTTGCCGCTGCCGACCGGCCCGCCAATCCCCACCGTAAAAGCGCGGTCGGCAAAATCGCGGTGCGGATTCGGACCTTCGCGCTCGGCAAAGAGTCCGGGCGAGTCAAACGGCTCGTGTGTGTGGTCGTGATCGTGCCCCATATATCCCTCTCTGTCAACTTTGGAAAAGGCGCGAATAAAGATCGTCGTGTACGCTCTGGGCAATGTCGAGCTGCGGCGCACAACGCGTCGCTTGTGCGTACGGTCGGCCCGCGACTTCCGCCAGCAATTCCTCACAATGTACATACAGGCCCAACTGCCGTCGCGTGGCTTCCATCGGCCCGACGATCCCGAGACGCACCGCGGCACTCATCTGGTCCCTAAGCACTTGAAACATGTAAAGCTGTTGGGCGTCAGCTTGTGCAAATCCCGCAGCTTTCAACGCCAGCCCGAAAACCACCGTGTAATGCGCATGTGTCCGCCGCAAGTTTGCGAACTTGACCTCTGGGTACAAACCAGCCATCAACCGCAACCAGTTCTTGCCCAAGATCAAGCTCGCCCGACGCATCGCCGGAGCCGCGATCATCGCGTCGTAGAAATGCAACATCTCCGCCAAAATTTCTTCGTCGGATTCAGCATAACAAGAATGAATGAAGGGAATCTCGCCATAGGCCGCGGCCATCAGCGCCGAATGCACGAACTCTTCCAGCGCCCCAGGCACTTCCAACAAGCCCAACTGATAAGCCCCTTCCAAGCCATTGGAAAAGGCGTAGCCACCCGCCGGCAGCGCACTGTCGGCTAGGTGCATTAACGGATAGAGGTGATCCACTGACTCTTATAGCAATCCGCAATGATTTGAAAATTCTGGCCGCTTATCAACTGCTATAATTCCTAATTCCTAGAACAGGTGATACAGTTGCGCCAGCGGCAGTTTTTCCGCGGGTTCGCAAGTAATCTCCTCGCCGTCAACATTCACCTTGTAGGTCTCCGGATCAACTTCGATATTGGGCACCACGTCGTTGAGCCGCATGTCGGCCTTGCCAATGTCGCGGCAGTGCTCGACCGGCACGACCTCTTTCGCCAACCCGTACTCCCCCACCCGCTCACGCGACGCCTGCGAGACAAAAGCCAGCGACGTCGGCCCAACCGCGTTGCCGTAAGAACCGAACATGGGACGCGGATACACGGGCTGCGGCGTGGGAATGGACGCGTTGGCGTCGCCCATCTGCGCGTAAGCAATCACTCCACCTTTAATCACCAACTCGGGCTTGACGCCAAAAAAAGCCGGCTGCCACAACACCAAATCGGCCAGCTTGCCCGTCTCCACCGAGCCAATCTGGGCCGAGAGCCCGTGGGCAATGGCCGGATTAATGGTGTATTTGGCGACGTAGCGCCGCGCGCGATAGTTGTCAGCACCGCCCGCGTCCTCAGGCAACAGGCCCCGCTGCTGGCGCATCTTGTGCGCCGTCTGCCAAGTCCGGCACACCACCTCCCCCACTCGCCCCATCGCTTGGCTGTCCGAAGCGATAATCGACAGCGCGCCCAAATCGTGCAAAATGTCTTCGGCAGCGATCGTCTCCTGGCGGATCCGACTCTCGGCAAACGCCACGTCCTCGGGGATATTCTTGTCGAGGTGGTGGCATACCATCAGCATGTCCAGATGTTCGTCTATCGTATTGACCGTAAAGGGCCGCGTCGGGTTGGTCGAAGAGGGCAGCACATTGGCCTCGCCGCAAAGCCGCATAATATCGGGCGCGTGGCCACCGCCCGCGCCCTCGGTGTGGTAGGTGTGAATCGTCCGGCCTTTGAAGGCCGCCCGCGACGCCTCGACAAAGCCCGACTCGTTGAGCGTGTCGGTGTGGATGCAGACCTGCACGTCGAATTCTTCGGCGACCGCCAGACACGCATCAATGGCCGCTGGCGTCGTGCCCCAGTCCTCGTGCAGCTTGAGGCCACAAGCTCCGGCCTCAACTTGCGCCGCCAACCCCGGGCGCAACGACGAATTGCCCTTGCCCAGAAAGCCAAAATTGAGCGGCCAAGCATCGGCCGCCTGGAGCATCGTGCGGATGTAAAAAGCCCCTGGAGTACAAGTGGTCGCATTCGTTCCAGTCGCCGGTCCGGTGCCGCCCCCGAGCATTGTGGTGATACCCGAGGCGATGGCCTCTTCAATTTGCTGCGGGCAAATAAAATGTACGTGCACGTCCAGCGCCCCAGCCGTCAAAATCAGCTTTTCCCCAGCCACCACTTCGGTGGTCGCGCCGACGATCATCTGCTCGGCGACCCCCGGCATAATGTCCGGGTTGCCAGCCTTGCCGATCCCGGCGATGCGTCCGTCCTTGACGCCGATATCGGCTTTGTAAACGCCCGTGTAGTCGAGCACCAGCGCATTGGTAATCACCAAGTCCAGCGCCTCTTTTTGGCTCGCGCCGCTCTGCTGCCCCATGCCGTCGCGCAGGACTTTGCCGCCGCCGAACTTGCACTCCTCGCCGTACACAGTGTGATCTTGCTCCACCTCGACAATCAAATCCGTGTCGCCCAGCCGCACCCGGTCGCCAGTAGTGGGGCCGTACATATCCGCATAAGCGCGTCGATCAATACGCATTTAATCCACTCCCTTCCTACACAACAGTCATCCAATAGACGTTACACATGAGCATCTAGGTATAAGATGCTTCGGCTGCGCTCAGCATGACCGGCAAACAGAGCGCTAGCACCTGTCATGCTGAGCGCAGCGAAGCATCCCCTACCACTTCTACTATCTATGTACGTAGCTCCGCTCCTAAAAAGCCGCGTTCTTTAGCGCGTTCAAGCGCCGCCTGCTTGTTGGCGTCGCTCAAGGCCCCGCCGATCAAACCGCTGCCACCGTGGACGACGCGCTTGCCAGCTACCGCGACCAGCGTCACCGTCTTGGTCTCCCCCGGCTCAAAACGCACTGCGGTCCCCGAGGGAATATCGAGGCGAAAGCCATAGGCCCGCGCACGGTCAAAGCGCAATTCGGCGTTGGCCTCAAAAAAGGGAAAGTGCGACCCCACCTGCACCGGACGGTCGCCCATATTCGCCACTTCGAGCTCCACTGTTTCGCGGCCAGCGTTGAGCGCGAGTTCCTCATCTGCCACCAGCGTTTCCCCGGGCGCAGCACTAGACGCATTATCCGGCGACCACGTCTCTCCCACCCGCACCAAACCCGACCCATAAAGCGCCAACTCGGCGTTGCCTCGTTCCCGGCAGATCGGCTGATGGACCGTCACCAGCTTGGTGCCGTCGGGGAACGTGCCTTCCACCTGTACCTCATGCACCATCTCCGGCACCCCCGGCAACACATCTTCAATCCCGAGCAATTGCTTGCCCTTGTCCATCAAGGTGGCTACCCGCTCGCCATCGCGGATAAATTCGAGCAACTGCGCCGCGATCAGCGCGGTCGCCTCCGGGTAGTTCAGCCGCAGACCCCGGGCATAGCGCTTCTGCGCCACGAACCCGGCGTTGTGCAATACTAGTTTGTCGATTTCCCTCGGTGTAAGCCGCATGAATCCTCCCTCAGAAGCAGTGGTCAGTGGTCAGTGGTCAGTGGTCAGTGGTCAGTGGTCAGTGGTCAGTGGTCAGTCCCCCCTAGGGAGCGGTGCGGGGACTGGCCACTGGTCACCGACCACCGGCCACTGCCTTCAAAACGTCAGATGGGTCTTGATACTTTCATCCGATAACTCGTCGGCGGTCCCCTGCAACAGAATGCTGCCGCGGTCCATAAGAAAGAAGTGATCGGCGATCTGCCGTGCGAAGTCGAAGTACTGCTCGACCAAGACGATGGCGAACTCACCCCGCTCCTTGAGCTGGAGCAACACCTTTTCTATTTCCAAAATGATCGACGGCTGAATCCCTTCGGTCGGCTCGTCCAGCATCAGGACCTTGGGTTCGCCGACCAGCGCCCGGGCAATAGCCAACTGCTGTTGCTGTCCACCGCTCAAATTGCCGCCCATCCGCTCCTGCATGTCCGCCAACACCGGAAACAGCGCGAACACTTCCTCGGACACCTCGCCACCGCCTCCACGCGCCTGCAAGCCGATCTCCAAGTTTTCCCGCACTGTTAGCTGCGGAAAAATCTCGCGGCCCTGCGGCACGTACCCCAACCCCCGCCGAGTGCGCTTGTCAGCCGTCAGCGCAGTGACGTCCTCGCCGGCAAAAAACACCCGCCCCTTGCTCGGCACCAACAGCCCCATGATTGCCTTGAGCAGCGTCGTCTTGCCGACGCCGTTGCGCCCCATCACCGCCACGATCGAACCGCCGGGAACCTGCAAGCTAATATCCCGCAAGATGCGGCTGCCCCCGTAGTGGACATCCAACTCCTCCACCGCCAGCGTGGTCTCAGCCGACTGCACTGTGCTCCTCCCGTTCCATGGCTGTTCCCAGATAGCACTCAATGACGCGCGGATCGCTCTGCACGGTTTCCATCGGCCCTTCGACTAAAATTCTGCCCTCGTGTAGCACCGTTACTTTGCGGGCGATTTGCCGCACGAATTCCATGTCGTGCTCAATGACAATCAGGGCGTGATCTTCGGCCAGTCCCTGGAGAATCTCCCCCGTGCGGAAGGTCTCCTCATCGGTCATACCTGCCGCTGGCTCATCGACGAGAAAGAGCGTGGGGTCCTGCAAGATGACCATGGCGATCTCCAACCACTGCTTCTGGCCGTGCGACAGGGTACCGGCAACCTCGTCGAGCGCATCCTCCAGCCCCGTGCGCTCGGCCACCTCCTCAATCCGGCGGCGCTCGGTCGCTTGGAGCCGATAAAACAGCGAGGCGAAGACGCCGCGATTGGCCTTCACCGCTAGCATCAGATTGTCGGCAACAGTCAGCGAAGTAAAAACCGTCGGCGCTTGAAACTTGCGCCCCACCCCTAAATCGACGATCTCGTCCTCGCTCAGCTTGGTCAGATCCTGATCCTTGAAATAGGCGTGCCCAACGTCGGGCCGCGCCCGGCCGCAGAGCACGTCGAGCAGGGTCGTCTTGCCCGCGCCATTGGGACCGATGACCACCCGCAGCTCGTTTTGGGCGACCTCAAAGATGTCGATGTCCAGCGCCTTAAAGCCGTCGAACGACACACTCAACTGCTGCACGTATAGATTGTCCATCTCCCAACTCGCGGTGAGAAACCACTCAAGCAGATATGCATGCGTTTTGTGGTATATTGTCTGTCATTCTGAGTAGGGGCGACTCTTAGAGTCGCCCCTACCTGCAAGGCGATCCGCATATCGAATCGTTCAAGTCATTTAGGATTGCTATATCTGCGTCATCTGCGGATACATTAAGCCCGGCGCAAGCGCCCGACTATACCAGCGACGCCCTCGGGAAAGAACAGCACCACCCCGACAAAGAGCGCGCCGAGGAAGTAGAGCCAGGTGCCGGGGAACGCACCGGTGAGAAAGCTGTAGAGCAAGTTGACCAGCACGGCTCCGACGATAGCCCCCACCAACGTCCCCCGGCCACCGACCGCGGTCCACACCACGATCTCAATAGAAGCCTGCACGTCCATGCGCCCCGGCGTGATAATGCCGGTCTGCGGCACGTAGAGCATCCCCCCCAAGCCCGCCAAGGCACTGGCGACGACAAAGACAAAGAGCTTGTAGCGGGTAATGTGGTAGCCGATAAAGCGCAGGCGGTGCTCGCTGTCGCGGATGGCCACCAGCAATTTGCCCAATTTGGAGCCGACGATATAGCGGCACAGATAATACGCCCCCACCAGCGCCGCACACGCCACCACGTAGAGCCCGCGCTTGGTCGCCGGCTCGGCCAACTCAAAGCCCAACAGCGTCTTGAAATCCGTCAGCCCGTTGGTTCCTCCCAACATGGTCTCATTGCGCAAGAACAACAGCCACATCGCCAGCGCCAGCGCCTGAGTGATAATGGCCAAGTACACGCCCTTGATGCGGCTGCGAAAGACGAGGAAACCAAAGACCAGCGCCGCCAATCCCGGCACCACCAGCCCGAGGAGCAAGGTCAGCGGCAGGCTGTGGAACGGCTCCCAAAAAAGCGGCAACTCCTCGACCCGGTTCCAAACCATGAAGTCGGGCAAGGCGCTGCCATATACGCCCTTAGTTCCCGTCTTGAGCAGCATGTGCATACCAATAGCGTAGCCGCCCAAACAAAAGAAAAACGCCTGACACAGCGACAGAATACCGGTAAATCCCCAAATCAGGTCCATTCCAAGGGCGACGATGGCGAAACAAAAATAGCGCCCCCACAGGTTCAGGGTCGTATCGGCAACTAAACCCAGATAGTTGAGCAGGGGGACTAGCACCCCAAAAAAGGCGAACAGCAAACCAGCGACGACGTGGTGCCTAGATGTGCTCACAGTTCCGCGCTCCGTCCTTTGGCGGGGAAGAGGCCAGTCGGGCGCGATTGCAAGAAGACGATGATCAAGCCCAACAGAATTACCTTGCCGTACACGGCTTCAAAGAGCGGTTCGAGCATCTTGTTGAAAATGCCGATCCCCAGCCCAGCGCTGATCGTGCCTAGCAGCTTGCCGACCCCGCCGGTGACGACCACGAGAAATGAATCGACGATGTAGGTCTGGCCCATGTTGGGCACGACGTTCCCAATCAGCGTCATCGCCCAACCGGCGACCCCGGCAATCCCCGTACCCAAGGCAAAAGCCATGGAGTCAATGCGCCGCACCGGCACTCCGACGCAGGCGCTCATCGCCCGATTTTGGGTCGTGGCCCGCAGCTTGAGCCCAAATCGCGTGCGGAAGAAAAGCGCCAACAGCATCCCGACGATCGCCGCGGCCAGCGCCATGATGAACATGCGGTTATAGGGCAACACCACCTGGGGAGCCATCTCCCAACCGCCGCTTAGCAGTTGCGGCAATTTCACTGCCGTCAGATCGCCAAAGATGCTGCGCGCCGCTTGAATCAGCACCAGACTGATGCCCCAAGTGGCCAGCAGGCTTTCGAGCGGTCGGCTGTATAGCCGGCATATAATCGACGCCTCCAACAGGAATCCGACGCCGCCAGCGACTAGGAAGGCAAGCGGAAAGGAGATGGCGAAAAACAGATCGCCGTACTCCGGCGGCAGCACGCCCAAGCACAGGTTTTGTACCACAAACGTGGTGTACGCACCGATCATCATAAACTCGCCGTGCGCCATGTTAATCACCCCCATCTGCCCGTAGATGATCGCCAACCCCAGCGACATCAAGACCAGAATGGACCCCAAGCTCAGACCGATAAAAATCGTCTGCACCGCCTGCATGGAGGAACTAAAGCGCCGCAAGCTAGTCAGAGCCGCTGCCGCTCGCTCTCGGACCCGCGTGTCAGGTTCGGCGAAGGCCCCAGACTCGTCTGTACTCAAAAGTCCCTCTAACACAGGTATGGCCAACGGACTGCGCAGTTCCTCCAATGCGGCCACCGCCTGCAAGCGCACCTCTGCCTGTGCATCGGCCAATTGCAGCTTGGCCAACGACACGCGCTTCAACCGCCGGATCGACCCATCCGTCTCTTCTTCGATGGAACGACGCAACGCTGGGATGGCGGTCGCGTTTCCTTTATTACCGATATTTTCAGCGGCGATCCGCCGTTTGTCGGTGTCCGGGTGAAAGAGTTCCATCTGCAGCAAATAGGGTTGGATCAGCGCCCTAATTTTCCGATTGGTCTCGACCTCCTCTATATCGTAGAGCGAAATCTTGACCTGCACACCGTCCTCGCCGAGGATGGGTACGCGCTCGGGATGGACTGTAAAGAGCGGCGCGATTGAATCGCCGTACTCGTCCATTTCCTCGTCGCCAATGAGCACCAAGCCGCTCTGCACTTCGCGCTCGCTCCAGCGATAGACCTCCCCGCTGAACAGCCCCCGCATCAATGCATAATGCGCTTGGTCGTAGCGAGCGGCCAAGTCGGTTACGGCCTGTTGGATCTCCTCGTCATCGCCGCTGGCCAGCCGCGCAAACTGCTCCTCGTCCCACGTATCGGCTCCCGCCACTCCAGCCGCTAAGACCCACACCGCCAGTATTTTTATAACCTGTTGTCCCATTGACAAAATTGAACTCCGCCCCGTAAAACGGAGCGGAGACGGCCTGATTACCATGTACCTTTACCTTTTACCGTACCAATCGCTAAACTACTGAGCGGCCGTCTCCGCTCCACCCACCTAAAACGTTAACAGCGACTCCAGCGCAATTTGCGTCACCGCGTCGGCGTCGCCCACTGTGAGCATCTTCACCTCGGCCACCAAACCCCAGTTGTCCGAAACGGCGTAACTCGGGGCAATGGTGATCTCGCTCGTTTCGTCGTCCTCGCCACCGCCAATTGGCATCCACCCAATAGCTGAGTACCGGGCCGTTACGCCGACCTGATCGCTCAGGCCGTAATTGACCATCCCGAGATACCCCAGCCCCGACTCATAACCTCCCCAATCGCTCATCGAGTTCACCTCGGCAGCGACCGTCAGCGGCCCCGTCTCCAACATGCCCCAAACGTTGATCAGGGTCTGTTCGTCTTCCCTAGCCAACGCAGCTTTGGCCGTTATTCCTTCCACCGGCATCAGAGCAACCTGCGCCTCAAACCCTACGTCGCTCCCATCTCCTGAGAAATCAGTCTCCGCCCCATCCCACACGCTGGAGACAACAGCCCCGTACAGGCCGAACATATCCGAGCCATAGGAGGCTGCGACCCCATTCTGATAGCCGCCATAGACCAGCGTAGCCGAGTACGAATACTGATACATACCGGTGGGTTCGGCCGCTTCAAAGCCGGTGCAACTGAGAAACTTGCCCACCGTGAGCGCCAAGCCCTCGCCGGTGTCGTACGTGATGAAGGCCTGCTCCAACTCGACCGGGGCGGTCGGCCCCAAGGCATTGACATCCGCCCGCATGGATATCCCCTCCCCGAGGTCCGTCGAAACATCCAGCTCGAACTGGTCCAGCGACATGCTCGCGTCCCCATCGTCGCTGAACACGCTCATATCGACAAACCCGGAGAATTCGACCTCCGCGGATACTGTCTGGGCGGCAAAAATCGCCAGTGCAAATGCTGCAACTTTCTTGTTCATTATGTTTGCGTCCTTCTGCGCTAGGTAGGGGCGACCGATCGGTCGCCCCTACAAACTATTCTAGGGTATAGGTGCCCATGTAATTGACGTGATCGCAGTCCTTGTCGGCGCTGGTGATATCGTCCCACGGATCGGGGGCCACGAGGCCATCCGACTCATAGACGATCTTGAACTGGCCGTTCTTTTTGATCTCGCCGATATAGACGGGCTTGTGCAGATGGTGATTGCGCTCGTCCATCATCACTTGGCCGCCCGGCGAATCAAACGTCAGCCCGTAGAGCGCCGGCCGCACCTTTTCCACGTCGAAGGAACCGGCTTTTTCGACCGCACCCTTCCACAGATAGACCCCAGTATAGGCCCAGAGAATCGGATCGTCGGTGACGCGCATTAGGCCGCCGGGCAAACCGTTGGCCTCGCAGTACTGCTTGAAGCTCTTGACGAAATCCCGGTTTTCCTTGGTGGTGACGGACTGGAAATAATTCCAAGCTGCTAAGTGGCCGACCAGAAATTCGGTATCCATCGCCCGCAGTTCGTCTTCGGCCACTGAAAAGGCCATGATCGGGCACATCGCCGAAGTCAGCCCTTGATTGGCGAATTCCTTGTAAAAGGGCACGTTGGAATCGCCGTTGATCGTGCTCAAGACCGCAGCCTTACCATCGGCGGCGAAACTCTTGATCTTCTGCACGATGGTCTGGTAATCCTGGTGGTGGAAAGGCGTGTACTCCTCCATGATATTCTCCTCGGGCACTCCTTGGTCGAGGAGATAGGCGCGCAGGATTTTGTTGGCCGTGCGCGGGAATACGTAGTCCGTGCCGAGCAGATAGAATTTTTCGTACCCGCCGCCATCCTCACTCATCAGATACTGGGCAGCCGGGATCAACTGCTGGTTGGGGGTAGCCCCCGTATAGATGATATTGCGCGAGCACTCCTCGCCTTCGTACTGAACCGGATAGAACAACAGGCCGCTGTTTTCTTCAAAAACCGGCAACACCGACTTACGCGACACCGAGGTCCAGCATCCGAAGACGGACGCCACCTCGTGCTCTAGCAACAGTTCTTTGGACTTTTCGGCGAACAGGTCCCAGTCGGACGCCGGATCGACGACCACCGGCTCAATTTTGCTGCCTAGGACGCCGCCATTGGAATTGATTTCTTCAACCGCCATCAACACGGCATCGCGCAGCGATACCTCCGAGATAGCCATCGTGCCGCTGAGCGAATGCAGGACGCCTATCTTGACCGTCTCCTCGGCCTTCGCGCTCGAACACGTTCCGACGACGATTAGCCCTAAGGCGACAAACGCAATCCAAGACTTACTTGGTCTTCTCATTGAATCCCTCCAAAAATTGTAGTGTTAAATGGCCCGCACTCTGGTACCGACCGATTCCACTCTCCTATCGCAAAAAGGGTACCAGAACGGCATTCTCAGCAGTCCATAGACGGAGCAGGAGGGAACATTTTTGCTACTATCTCTTTATGTCTCAAAAAGATACATGATTTGTAACTTTGTTTATTTTTCTTACGTAAATGGAATTTTTGGCCGTTTGATCGCTTAGTTTTTTGAGCAATAGACAACAAATACGTAATTTTTGAAATTCAAAAAGCGACATATATGTCGCTTTAATGCCGCTTTTTGTACCTCATTGCGGGGCAAAATCCATGCTTCGCGGTACTTTGCGGCTAGGACGAATAGCCGAAAAATACAATTATGTGATTTTTTGGATTTGCTGCCGAAGAGATCAATACTTTCGGTGCAGTGGATTTTCGCCTAGGACTTGGGGCAGCGATACGGCCGTGGCGAGCGAGCGCAAGACTTCCTCTAGATCGCCATTGGTCCGCCCCAAGGCGCGGAGCGCGAGCACGCCGGGACGAGGTTCGGCGAGCGAAACCAACGTTGCCTTGCTAGCCCCACGCGTCCGCTGGTCGGTGAGCAGCGACGCTAAGTCACGACGCAGCACTTCCTCGACGGCAGCACGCGCTGGATCACCGACGATAAAGGCATTGGCGAATGCCGTGTATTGGCCAAAAGCTCCAACGCGGTCGGGGGCCTGCTGCTTGGGCTGCAAACGCAAGCGTTCAGCCAACACCAGTTCGCTTTCCAAGTAGATGGAGATATTAGATGTATAAGAGTTGTAGTGGAACTGCTCGCCTCGTTCGCCGCGGCCGGCGGTGCCTCCGTCGAGTAAGACCAGCGAGGCTCCCGCGCTTAGATGCCAGACCTGCTCCTGCACAAAGGCGCTATCGGCGTATGGCACGACCGGGTCGGGCAGCGATACTACGCAAGCACCTGATTCGGCGTGCCCTGTCAACTCTTGGCGCGCAACCTGACCGTCGGTAGCCTTGTACACTTTGGTAAAAGCCTGCGTGCCCAAAAAGAGCTTGGCTTCCCGACCGCAGCGCACGCGCAATCGGGCGCAATCGCCGGCGACCAAACCGCCGCCATAGCTAGAAAGCACCGCAGTGCTGTAATCGGCCTCGACCTTGGGGCTGAGAATCTTCAACGGCGCGACGGCCAAGCAGGATGTCAACCGCGACCTTCCCCCGACGCGGTTCACTTCGACGATGGACCAACCCTCGTCCATGTCTATAGCATCTTGTTTTATTCTGCGTCCATCTGCGTCCATCTGCGGATCATCAAATCGGCGCTAACCAACCCCCATCAACGGGCAACGCCGTCCCGGTAATCCACTCCGCGTCTTTTCCACGGCCTTTTCGTCGGCCACATCGGTCTCGACGAACAGTGCCTCGCCGCCCTCTCCGGCAATGACCGCGGCCGTGGGTAGCTGTGGCTCGGTCTCGTGAAACTTGCCGATCTTGGGCGCTTCCTGCATATCAGCCACTGCGACCTTGGCTCCTTCGCGGGCCAATTCGAGACAAATACCCCGCCCAATGCCCGAACTCCCTCCAGTAACAACGGCAATGCGGTCCTGCAAACGCATGAATTTCTCCTCCTGTTTGTCGCAGAATCCTAAGTACACGACCGTAGAGCGGTATGAGATGCTTCGCTTCGCTCAGCATGACAGCATGGGGCGTCATCACCTGTCATGCTGAGCGGAGCAAAGCGGAGTCGAAGCATCTCAGATCGCCCATGCCTAATGTCCAGTGGATTACTGTCGTGTATTTAGCGCAGAATCTACGGCGGTCAAAGAGGGGGGACAAGGCGGCATGGTCGGTCGATCAGGCCATTTGATGCGGTAGCAAATTGACTCTAAAATAGACCTAGCGGAGAATTTACCATGCCTATGAGCCTATTCATTGCGAAGCGCAAAACCCCACTCTGCGCCATCGCCTGCTATCTATGCCTGTCCTTGGGGTCTGCCTCAGCCGACGACTCTATCCGCGCCCAGATCGAAGCACTTCGCGCCGCCAAGGACAGCCTGCTCAAAAGCGAGGATTCGCCGCTGCTGCCAGCACAGCGCGCCCGCTTTGAGCGGCTTGCGTATTATCCCATCGACCTCCGCTATCGCCTGCGGGGCGAACTGCACATCTACGGACGCCAGCGCATCGTCGAAATCCCCAATACCGACGGCACCACTACCGAGCTCGAGCGATTTGGGCGCTTTGTTGCGGCCTTTGGCGAAAAAGACTTTTGGTTGGAGGTGTACCGCAGCCCGCAAACTGGCGAAGCAGAAATCTTCTTCAAGGATTTGACCAATGGCCACACCACGTATGGAGGTGGGCGCTACGCGCGCCTGACGCGGGAGGACGATGGCATGTATGTCATTGACTTCAATAACGCTTATAACCCATACTGCGCGTACAATCCCATTTATATCTGCCCGCTGCCTCCGCGACAAAACTACCTCGAGTTCGCAATCGAAGCCGGTGAACTCATGGGCGATGCCGCCCCTCCCTGATGCGTGGCGCGCGTTTTTTGCGTATAATTTTTGCCAATCGCAGCGCACCCTCGCCTTCTACTGACGCGCATGAAAGCATTCCTCGAACGCCTCGAACAAGCCGCTGATTTGCGCGAAGTCCAATCGCTCGTCGTTCACATTCTCGACGCAGCGCGGTCCGGCGGCAAACCCGAGGAAAAGCGCCGCTTCCTCCGCGATCTGCTCTTCAATCGGGCGCTTTTGTCCCGCCTAGAGACCCCCGCGGCCATCGACGCGCTCCTCGCGTCAACCACGCCCGACGAGTGGGAGGCACTCTTCGGCGATGCGGTCGCCCAAGCGCTGCCGCAGCTAACCGTCGATCTAGTCGATGGCCTAGTCGATCTCGACCACCGCCAACTGCTGCGGCTCTTACCCCCCCAATCCTCCAAATCGCTCTTGCAGGTGCTCAAACGCCTCAATGCTTATCTAGAAGAATGCGATATCTCGGTTCGCGGCATGCGCGGCATGCGCGTCGCCCGCATCATGGCCGACATCTACCGGACGCTTGCCGCTGAGTCGCGGGCCTGGCGGCGGCCAGCGCTACCGCCCTGCTGCATCGACGGACAAGACATCGTCCAGCTCAAAGAAGCCAAACAAATTGACAAGCTAGCCGCAGCTTACGAGACGCGGATCAACCAGCTACAGAGCATCGACCTGCGGCACAGCTTGGCCGCCCTCGACAGTGGTCGCACCGCTGCGCCGCGAATGAGCGAAGCGGCCTACGAGCAAGCCTTTTGCATCCAATCGCCCCTGCGTCTAGGGATCTCCAGCGCCAATGCCTCGGACAATCACCTGCGCAGCAAGGAACAGGGCGGCAAGACCCTCAACATCGCGGTCAATCTGCAACAGGACCGAGAAAAGCACGCCCAACCGCCGCTACAAGTCACCGCGAGGAGGCTGGCCGAACCCCAGCTCATCCTCCGCTCCCGCTCTATGGGCTTCAAGGCCGACTTTGAAGCCAGCAAGAACAGCTCGGCCGAGACCGTCAGCGAGCTGTTTTTTGCCTATCGCCGCAGCGGCGACGAAGCGCTGCGGTTGGTCAAACAAGGGCTGGTCCACGCGGGCATCGTCCGGCCGAATTCCACAGACGTCATCCAAGACATCGCCGCCTTTACCGGCGGTGGCGGCTTGGAAATCACCACCAGTAGCAAAGTGCTACAAGGGTCCGGCCTAGGAACCAGCGGCGTCTTGTCCGCGGCCATCCTCAAAATGCTCTACCACCTCTCCGGCCACCCCTACGCCGCGCCCGCGTGCGAGTACCCCAGCCTCTACGACCAAAGTCTCATGCTCGAACAGAGCCTCGGCCTCAACAGCGGTTGGCAGGATGCGCGCGGTGCTAGCGGCGGCCCCTCGGCCATCAAGAACTTCTACGCGCCGCCGACCGACGGCCTGCCCGCGCCTGAACGCACGTTCCTCACCGAGGTAGATGAGAGCCTGTTTACCGAGCGAGTCGTGCTCTTCGACACCGGGATATCGCGCTCGGCCACCCGCGGCCTCAACGTCGTCCTCGACGCCTATTTGTCGCGCGATCACCAGCGCTATCCGGCCATTCGCGAGTCACTGGCCATTCACGACGCCATGGTGGCTGCGCTACGCGCGGACGCATACGCCGATCTCGGGCAGCTAGCCGACCGCTACTGGCAATTGCGCTGCATCCTCGACCCCCAAGCCACCAACGACGCCTTGCAGCACCTTTTTGAGAATCCACAGATCACCGACCTAACCGAGGGTGGACTTCTCACCGGGGCTGGCGGCGGCGGCTTTGCCCTCCTCATCGCCGCCGAGGGGCAAGCAGCCGAGTTGCGCACTAGGCTCGACAAGCTGCGTCAACACGCGGCCTTTGCCAAAAGCAGCGTGGTCGCCTATCAGCTCAACGCCCAAGGCATCCAGTTTGTGTGAGGACGGCAGCCGTGGCCACCAAGAGAGAACACCTGCTCATAGATGGCTACAACCTCATCAAAGTGAGCCAGCTTTTCCAAAGCCGCGGCGACACGCTAAAACGGGCACGCAACCGCTTGCAGCAGGCACTCGCCGCTTACTGCCGCCGCGCCGACAAGCACATTACCCTGTACTACGACGGCACCGGCGAATCGCCGAGCACCGTCAGCTCAAGCGGTCCACACGTCACCATAGAATTCTCGCGCTACCCTCAGCAGGCCGATGACCTGATCGCGCAGGCAGTTGCGAAAAAGCACGGTGCCAAGTGGCTGCGAGTCATCAGCTCCGACCGCGCCGTCCAGCGCAGCGCCACACGCCACAAGATCCGCTCGACCTGTTCTGAGGATTTTCTCGACGAACTCACCGAACCCATCCAAGAACCGAGCACGCCCGTGCCTGCGCCGACCGCCCGCGACGGCACCGAATCCGACCCGTCACTCGACCCAAGCGAACTAGATCAGTGGGAAGCCGTGTTCCGCGAGAAAGCCGACGAGGCTCCGAGTACGCCGGCACCCACCCGCGACGGCACCGAATCGCACCCACCACTCAACCCCAGCGAATTAGACCACTGGGAAGCCTTGTTCCGCAAGGGAACCGACCGCTAAAGCAGCGGCAACGCAAGATCGCGCAGCACGGCCAAGCTGTGCTGCCCTTGGGTACTGCCCGCCCGCGCCAAGGCTCCAAGGTGCACCTTTAGGAACCCAGCCTCAGCCGGCGTATCCACATCGTACCAAGGCGGCAGCAGGCCGAGCGTCTGCGTCCCCAAGCGCCCTAGAGTTTGATCAAGCACCATCCCAGTGCTCCAAGCCACGTCTTGGAATATCCGGCTTTCCCCTTTTCGCCTACCCACCAAGTAGTAGCCGCCATCCGTACTCGGGCCCAAGACTACTTCCTTCTCGCGCAAAAGCTCCAGTCCCTCGTCGATGTACGCGGTCGGCAGAGAAGGGCTGTCCGAGCCGACGAGGACCACCCGCTCGACCCCCCGCGCAAAAGCCCACTGCATCAGGCCCTCCATCCGCTGCCCTAGATCGCCTTTGGGCTGCGGCACGTACTCGAAGACGCCAATCGGGGCCAGCAGGGCGCGCAGAGCTTCTTCGGCATGGGCCGGAGCAAAGGCCACGACCTTGGCAGCGGCCGTTGTCGCGTGCAGCGCAGTGGCGCAATCCAGCAGCAGGGCCTCGTACAGACGCGCAGCCTCAGCGGCACTCAAATGGCTCTGGAGCCGGGTTTTGACCGCTCCAGGAGTTGGTTTCTTGGCAAAGAGCACGGCGCAGGTGGACATTCGCTCCTCCCTATTGTCTATCGGCGACAGAGCGCGTACTTTTTGCAATATAATTCGCGACAACCTTTCACAAAATCGACCGAGGAGCTCATGGCCCAAGTCAATATCGTCCGCCACAACCCCATCGCCATCTTTTCCAACCCCACCGAAGTGATCATAACCGATGACAATGGCCACGTCGTGCGCCTAGTCGAGCCTTCGGGCAACGTCGGCACTCAATACGCCAACGACGTCGGCTCGGAGTGGTTCGGCACCATCGAAAACCTCAACAAGGGCCTCGAAATTTGCGGCGTCCATTGGTCCGACGTGTACAAGACCGATGTCCTATGGACCACCCCTTCTGCTGACCGCGATGAGTGCGACCAGCGCAAAAACGACTTCAACGCCTGCTACGGAGCCATGATCGCCGCGGTCACCTGTGGCCCCTTGCGCTCCAACCGCATGGCCCGCTTCACCCACCCGGAAGGTTTCCCAGACCCAGCAGCCCTCTTCGAGGTCCAGATCAAGGCCTGTGCCGGCGAGACCGTCTCCATCAGCGGTGGCACAATCGACTACGGCACTTGGGTGGATCACCAGCCCTCGGGTGCTTCGGTCATGCACCAGCGCGACGGCGAAATGATCACCACGCTCGGCTCCGACCTAGCCGAAGAAATGCGCTTCGTCCTCGAAGAGCAATACGCCAAGCCCTTTGCCGAGCAAGGCGTTGACTTCAAAAAGCAGACCGTATTCATGGAAATCCTCGTAGCCGTGGATGACGATCCAGACAAAACTTGGCAGCGCATCGAGACCACCCGCCAAGTCTTTGCAGAGTACTACGGCGACGACCGGCCCGCTGGCCTGATTTACCCGGTGTCGCGGATACCCAATCTCGACGGCATCGTCGAGCCGCAGCCGCGCGTGGTCTCCGGCGAAGTCGAAATCGTGCGCTCGGGGCAGATCGAGGACGGCTTCTCGACCTGGGCGGGCTTGCGCCATCACGGCGTGCGCGAAATCCACGTCTCGGCCGTCGGCGGCAGCGACGCCGGCCAACAGCTCGACACGCTCGACGCCCGGATCAAGGAAGCCGGCGGCGCGGGCCTCAAAGAAGACGGCGTCTTCAACAACGCCTACATCGTCGCCGGGGCCGACTCCGCGCAAAATCGCGCTGGCTTGGTCGCCTTCAACGAGTCCTTCAGCGCGTACTACGCCGGCACCGCACCGGCTGGCCGCACCGCCCAGTTTATCGGCGGCATCCAGCAGCAAGGTCATCAGAGCGGCATTTCCACCCGTGCAATCTTCGCCGAGTAAGCCCGTGATCAGCGCCGCCAAGGTCATCGCCGCCCTCGAACGGCACGGTATTACGCACGTATTAGGAGTCCCAGACAATGGCTCGTGCGTCCTGTACGAGCGCCTGTGGGACCACGACACCATCGAAGTGATCCTCACCAGCCGCGAGGGCGAGGCCTATGGCTTGGCCTCCGGCCTGTACTTGGGCGGTGCCCATCCGCTGGTGTTGATCCAGAATACGGGCTTTTTGGAAGCCGGCGACGCCTTGCGCGGCACGGCCTACAACATGGGCATTCCCCTCGTCATGCTCGTCGGCTACCGCGGCTACGCGACCATGGCCCCAGGTGCCCCCCGGGTCGATACGGCCGCCACCTTCTTCGAGCCAACCCTCAAGGCTTGGAACATTCCCTACACCGCCATGCACACAGACGATGACTGCGGCCAGATCGACGCTGCGTTCGCCAAGGCCCAAGAGACCTCGCTGCCGACCGCTGTGCTGCTGGTCGCGGAGACTGCATAAGATGCTCGACAAATACACCTGCCTCGCAAAACTAGCCGCCAAGCGCACGGACCAAGTCGTAGTCACCACCATGAGCGTGGCCATGCCTTGGGCCGCGCATTCCGACGGCCCGCTAGACTTTGCCCACGTCGAAAGCGCCATGGGCCACGCCGCCGACTTTGCGCTGGGCCTAGCCATTGCCCAGCCCGAGCGCCGGGTCTTGTGCATCAACGGCGACGGCAGCACCTTGATGTCGCTGGGCGTCCTCGTCACCTTGGCCCAACGCCCGGCCCCCAATCTAACCCTCGTCATCACTGAAAACGGCACGTATGAAGTAACCGGCAGTCAGCCCGTGCCCGGTGCCGCCTTCATCGACTACGAGCAAATCTGCCGTGGGGCTGGCCTCCAGCGCGTCTATACCATCGACACCGACGAGGACTTCGACGCCAAACTCGACCAGCACTTTGCAGAAGAAGGCCCGGTCGTCTTTATCTGGAAAATCGCCCCGGCTACCGAGCCGGTGCCCAAACCGGCCCTGCCGATCGGCGAGCGAGCCCAGCGCCTGCGCGCCGTCCTAGTCGGCGAAGGATAGAGGTACCCACCGTGCAACTACCGCAAATGGCCCCGGTCAAGCAGCACTTTGCCAGCGACTCGCTCGCCGACGTAGCCGGCGAAGTCCGCCGCCAGCTAGCACGCGCCGGTCTGGCCGACGCTATCGCCCCCGGTGCGCGGATCGCCGTTACGGGCGGCAGCCGAGGCATCGCCAATATCCCACTCATCACCCGCACCGTCATCGACTGCGTCAAAGAGGCCGGTGGCAAGCCCTTCCTGTTGCCGGCTATGGGCAGTCACGGCGGCGCCACGGCTGAAGGCCAAAAGCAAGTGCTGGCTAGCTACGGTCTCGACGCCGAGCGCATGGGCTGCCCGGTCGAGGCAACCATGGACGTCGTCGAAGTCGGCCAACTCGACGACGGCACTCCCGTGCTGCTCAACCGGCTCGCTACCGAAGCCGACGGCGTGGTGCTCATCAACCGCGTCAAGCCGCACACCTCCTTTCGCGGTACCTTTGAAAGCGGCCTGATGAAGATGATGACCATCGGCCTAGGCAGCCACAAAGGTGCGACCATAGCCCACGCCGGTGGTGCCGAAAGCCTCGCCCGCCTGATCCCGGCTTGGGGCCGCTGCATCCTCGACCAAGCGTCGATCCTCATGGGGTTGGCCCTCGTCGAAAACGCCTATGAAGAGACGCTCCGCGTCGAGGCCCTGCAACCTGGGCAGTTCCAAAGCCGCGAGCCGCAGCTTTTGGAAGAAGCGCGGCGCGCCATGCCCCGCCTCTTCGTCCAAGGCATCGACCTGCTGATCATCGAGCAAATCGGCAAGAATATCTCGGGCACGGGCATGGACACCAACGTCGTCGGCCGCATGCTCCTGCCCGGCGTCAAAGAACCGGAGTCCCCGGGCGTGGCCCGCATCGTGGTGCTCGACCTGACCGACGAAACCCACGGCAACGCCAACGGCGTCGGCCTTGCCGACATCATCACTCGCCGCCTGCACGAGCGCATCGACTTCGAGGCTACCTACGCCAACGTCTTCACCACCACCTTCCTCAATCGCGCGTACGTCCCCGTCGTCATGGCAACCGACCGCGAGGCCATTGAAGCCGCGCTTTCGGTGCAAAACCTCGCCAACCCCGCACAGGCGCGCATCGTCCGCATCAAAAACACCCTCGACATCGGCCACATCGAACTCTCCGCCAGCCTGCTGCGAGAGTTCGGCGACCATCCCGACCTAGAGCAAATCGGCACGCTGGCTGAGATGGATTTTGACGGCGCGGGACGATTGCGCTAAAAGAAAAAGACGAAATGAGGGCAGAGTACGATTTTTCCGCTGGTGTGCGTGGAAAACACTATAAAGCGTATCGTCAGGGGCATTTAGTAAAAGTAGAAAAACGAGATGGATCAACCGAAGTTCTCTACTTTGCACTCGAAGAGGGTTCCGTTATGCTCGACCCAGATGTAAGACAACATTTTCCCGATTCCGAATCTGTGAATGAAGCACTTAGGTCGTTAATTGAACATTCCGATCTTCCGAAATAATACCTTCTTCACGCTCCGTGCTCCTTTGGGGTAACGAGGGCTTTGTATTCATTGCGCGCGGCCAACAATGTCTGCGGCTACCATTTTCGCAGCCTTGCCTATAGCTTTACCTCGCCCGTCGTCAGCTTCATACGTTCCCTGCCCTACCGACTCGTATTGCCTCAGCAGCACCGCCCCCTCGAAGGATTTTATCTCGACGGAAACCACCATAGAAAACTGGTATTGACCCAGTACTCTACCCGAGTGGATGCGATCATCAACGGAGAGGATGTCCAGCAAGAGGATGGCGTCGGCCCCTCCCTCGTCGGCCAAGCGCAACTGCCCGTCCTCTCGGAATGCCACGACCGTGGCTTGTATCAGGCTATCGGCAGCGGCGTATTCGGCCGTCTGGTTGCCCACAAAGGGGATGGCGATAGTGTCAATGCCGCCGCCTAAGGTGCCTCTGTAGGGTCCGTGGTAGCAGCCAGTGGCCAAAAAAAGAGCTAGCAGAAGTCTTGCCAAGTTTTTAGCCATTTTCTCACCTCCGCTCTTGTAGTGATTCACCGCCTCACAGTAATACCATCTGGCGATGTATTACTTAAACACCGCCAGCGGTGCGGGGTGTTACTGTGCAGTGGATTTTTGCGGCTGCCGAATCGTCGAGGTCGTCGAATACGGAGAGCAAACCGGGGACGAACAGTGGCTGAAGAAAATGCCCGCGCATTTGTTGATCGTCGGGCGGAAGGAAAGGAGCGCTTAGGGAGGGTGTCTATAGCTCCCTCCGGTAGCACTGGAAGGTATCACGATACATTCGCAGCCCAAATCGTCAGCACGAGCTCGGACTCGCCGATCAGGCGATACTCAGGCAACCTACCGGACAACCGCTCGCTGTTGTCCATGATGATGCGCACACCTTCTCCGCGTTTGTCCATCATAGTTCGGCGATCCGTCGTCAGCCATGCCTCATCAGGCGGAACCGGACAGTTGGCGAGCAGACTGGTGATGATTTCATTCCGCGCCGATTGCAGGTAAGCCAGTTCCTCAACAGTAATCGTATTGGGAAGTGATCCCGGAGAATATAGCTCTAAACGGTCGCTGAACAGCCGCAAGCGGATCTTTGAGCCGTGAATGGAATAATCCCGGTGGGCGACCGCGTTGACCATTGCTTCAAAGACCGCCGCCATATCAAACTGCGGTCGGTCCAGACGCCCCATATACTTAAAGGCCGCTACCTTCATGTTCTTGGCCACGAAACGACAGGCCTCCACAACCTGAACATCGAGTGGGCCAGCAATATCGGCAGCGTCAAGTTGATAGGGATAGGTACCCTGGTCGGAGCGAATATCGACTCCCCGATAGAAAACCGCCTGCACATAAGCATTAGGTAACCATTGTCGGGGATCTTGGGAGGCCATCAATACGCCAGCCACCGTTGGTCTCAGCGTCCCCTCGTCATCCGGGCGTGCCATGTGGAGCTTGGACAGGAAGTTCTCTAGTTCGTCTCGGGACCGAGAGGTAAGGAATCGCTCCCAAAGGGCTGGCTGCAAGTCGTCTAGTCCGGTGAGAGAAACGATTTGCTCGTCAAAGCGGATGATGCGGGTCTGACTGCGCTGCTGGAACAAGCGAGCAAGGTATTCGGATGACATGACGCGCCTACAACTCCTTGCGGTAGCGTCGCGCCGGGATTTTTAGCTGATCGCGGTATTTGGCTATGGTGCGCCGCGCAATTTTCAAGCCGCCCTTGCTCAGCTCCTCGACAATCTGTTGGTCCGAAAGCGGCTGGGACTTGTCCTCATCGGCGACGAGCTGCGAAATTTTCTCCTTCACCGAGCGCACGGACACGTCTTCGCCCTCGTCCGTAATGAGCTTGTTGTCGAAGAAGTACTTCAGTTCAAAGACCCCGTGCGGCGTCTGCATGTACTTGCCGTTGCTGACGCGGCTAATCGTCGATACGCTCATTCCCACGGCGTCAGCTACATCTTGTAAGACCAAGGGCCGCAACCGCGATGGCCCCTCCTCGAAAAAGGGCAACTGCGCCTGCAACAGGTAATTGGCCACCTTGAGCATGGTCGTGCGGCGCTGGTGGATGGCGTTGATGAGCCAGCGGGCGTCGTTGAGATTCTTGGCCACGTAGTCCTTGACCGCAGCCGCACCGTAGCCACGGGAATTGTTGAGCAGATGCTGGTATTCAGAATTGATCTTTAAGGACGGCATAGACCCGTCGGCCAGTGACACCTCCCACTCCTCGCCAATTTTTTCGATGACCAAGTCCGGCGTGATGTACGCGACTTCGCTATCCAGCGTCAAGAGATTGTCGTAGTCGCTGCTGGCCAACAGACCCGGATGCGGCTGTAGGCGCTCGATGACCTGCAAAACCTCTTTGAGCTTCTCGTTAGAGATGTCCAAGGCATCGGTGATATGCTGAAAACGCCGCCGCGTCAGGTCCTCTAAATGGTCGCGCACTACTTGCAAGGCTAGGGCGCTGAGCGGATCGTCGCGCTGGCTCAACTGGATCATCAAACACTCGCGCAAATCGCGTGCGCCGACTCCAGGCGGGTCAAAAGACTGAATGACGCGCAGCACCTTTTCGACCGCAGCCACTTCCACTTGTAGATCATCGGCGATTTCGGCGAGCGAGCAACCGACATAACCGCGCTCGTCGATATTGCCGATGATGTACTCGGCAATGGCGCACTCCTCCGGCCCCAAATCGCCCATCTCGCCTAGCTGACGGTACAGGTGCTCTAAGAGGGGCGGCATGGCGGTGATGCGGTTTTCCTGTGGCTCGCGATCAGCTTCCCAATTGGGATCGTATTCCGTGCGCTCGCTATTGTACGCGCCCGCGTCGAATTGGTCGTCCAACAGCGCGTCCCAATCGACCTCCTCCATGTCCTCGGGCAGCTCCTCCTCTTCCTTGATCCCTTCCTCCCCCTCCCGGTCAAGCACCTCTTCTTCCCCTTCTTCGCGTAGCTCGACGGCCTCTTCAAGCAAGGGGTTGAGTTCGAGTTGCTGATTGACCTCCTGCGCCAAATCCAAGTTGGACATCTGTAACAGCCGCAGCGATTGGATGAGCTGCGGTGCCATCCTTTGCTGGAGGCGCACGCCGGTATTTTGCTCGGGACGAAGCATTATAAATTACTGTAAATTGATTACTTAATGAAATTACCGATCTTGCTAGTAGCTGTAAAAACAAGCCCGTGCAGTGAGAAAAGTCAAGGTGCAAACGCGCCTAGCTATCGACCCGCTAACTAAAGCGCTCGCCGAGGTAGATGCGCCGCACCTGCTCGTTGGCAATCAACTCCTCCGCCGTGCCCGCCGTTAAAATTTTTCCATCCACTAAGATGTAGGCGCGCTCGGCGATTTCCAAGGTCTCGCGCACATTGTGATCGGTAATCAGCACGCCCAAGCCCCGGCCCCTTAGTTCGGCGATGATGTTTTGGATGTCTTCTACTGTGCGCGGATCAATGCCGGCAAAAGGCTCGTCGAGGAGCATGTAGTGAGGCTCGCAAGCCAAGGCCCGCGCGATCTCGACCCGGCGCGTCTCGCCGCCCGAAAGCGTGTCGGCGCGCTGATTGGCGCGCGCTAGCAAGTCCAGCTCGGTCAATAGCTGCCGTTGGCGCTCGACGATGCGCGCTTTGCTGACTCCCTGTGCCTCCAATACGGCGCGGATGTTGTCGGCCACGCTCAGCTTGCGAAAAATGGAGGTCTCCTGCGGCAGGTAGCCAATGCCTATCTGCGCGCGGCGATACATCGGCAGCCCAGTGATGTCCGCACCGTTGAGCAAGATGCGGCCCCCGTCCGGCGCAGCAAAGCCGACGATGCTGTGAAAGGTCGTGGTTTTGCCTGCTCCATTGGGACCCAACAGACCGACGACCTCCCCCGGCTCGACGCGGATGCTGACCTCGTCAACTACCGCCCGGCCTCCGTAGCACTTGCTCAGTGCGCGCGTTTCCAACGCCATTTTACGGCTCTTCTGCGGGTGGGTAGTAACGGCCTTCGATCTCCGGCCCGACTTGTACTTCGGCCAGCGACCCAGCGTCAAAGCGGATATCCAACTCTTCGCCGCTGACCTCGTTGACGGAAACCTCTTCGTCCTCTTCAAGCCGCGTGACCAACTCGGCCGCACCCTTCACCAAGGCGCGGCGCAATCCCTCCGCGTCAAAGTACAGAGTCATCTGCTGTCCGCGAAAGCGATTTATTTCTTCGTTCTCAGCCCGGCGGTGCGTCACGTCGGCTGCGGCACTCACTTCGACCCGTTCTAGGTTTCCATCGACCATAAAGACTTGCCCGCCTCGGCCCTCGATCCAGCTATGGCGGTCGCCTACCTCAATTTGGCCGCTCACCTGGCCGGGTATGGCGATCCACTCGACTCGGTTATCCGCCAATGCGACGACCATGGAATCGGCCATCAACCGACTGCGGTAATCGCGGTCGCCATCTTGCTCTTCCAACACCACGCCCTCGGCCACTAGCACCCGCATGGAATCCGCTTCGTATGCCCCGCGTTCGGCCGCGACCTCCAGCCCTTCGGTGTGCAGCGCAAAACCGCCGGTTCCGGCCAACTGGCCCTGCACGAGATCGAAGTGCAGCACAGGGGCGGCGAGTACGATATCGCGTCGGCGCAGCGAGGGTGCCCCCCGCATCCACCCAGTCTCCTGCTCCAAGTCAAAAAAGAGCGAATCGCCGGCCAGCGAACCATCCAACTCGGGTGCTGTTAGAGCAATCGCGCCCTCGGCATGGACTTGACCGTCGCGCAGATAGCGGAGGGTCTGTGCCGTCAACTCGCGCTCCCCAGCGCGCAAGACCACCCCGTCCTGCGCTGTCAGCTCCCCCTCGGAACGCGAATACGCCAACTGGCGGGCCTCGATCTGCCGCTCACCCTGTACAAAGGTCGCTGGCTCCCCTCGGGCCTGCAACAGCGCGGTGCGGCGGTCCTCTTCTACTTCTGCGGCCCGCAGCTCGGCCTCCTCCTCTCGGTAGCGCACCTCGCCCCGCGCCACTAGCCGCTGCTTTTCCGCATCCACCGCAACCTCGTCGGCCGCAAACTGCGCCAGCGAATCGGCCCCTTCGACTCCTCCGCTGATGTCAAAGCGGCGGGCCTCGGGGAGGAACGTGGCGTGCGGTCCGGTCAATTGCACTCCGTCGTAGCGCACCTCGACGCTGTCGTAGGCGATCTCTTGCACGCCCTCGACGCGGCGGCTTTCCTCGC
This sequence comes from Candidatus Latescibacterota bacterium, assembly GCA_965208845.1. Lineage (GTDB taxonomy): Bacteria > Latescibacterota > UBA2968 > UBA8231 > UBA8231. Next base: position 5,379,675 of record OZ242361.1, read on the forward strand.
GCTGGGCACGTACTTCTACCATTGCTCCGTCCCGGCCGCGCCAGAGGCCCTCAACGGCTTCCAAGGACCACGCATCCACGGCAAAATTGCTCGTGAGGTTGCGACCCCATTCCCGTCCCTCGCCGACCTCTACCCGCAAGGCACCCGGAATGCGCAATTGCTCTTGCGCACTTTCCCATAACAAGGTATCAGCCTGCACCTCTAAGCTGTCTCCGGCGCTCAAAACCACGCCGCCAGCCAAGCCAAAGCGATCTCGCTTGTGTTCTATAACCAAGCGCTCGGCTCGTAGCGTCGAAACAGCCTCGTCCCCGTGGAACGCGACCTCTACGCCACCGGTGGCGATGACCTGCTCGGACTTGGAAAATTCGCGCAAATAAACGGCGCGGATCTGGATGCGGTGGCCGGGGCGTCCCATCTCGATGTGCGCGTCCCATGCTTCCCCATCGACCTCGGGGATCTGCAGCGGCTCTTCGGGTACTTCTCCCGCGCCGCAGGCCCACAGCATAGCCCCGCAGCAACCGACGCGAAAAAGCCGCGCTCCCCTTGGGAAAGCGCGGCCCTCTGAGACGATTGTCTCGCCCACCGAACTAGGAGGCCGCCGCCTGCCTCTCCTCATGGCTTGCGACCTCCTGCTGATAGGCCAGCGCGGCCTCGACAAACCCAGCAAACAAGGGCGAGGGATTGTCCATCCGCGACTTAAACTCGGGATGGGCTTGGGTAGCGATGAAGAAGCGGTGATCCGGCAACTCGATAAATTCCATCAAGCGAGTGCCATCTACTCGGCGGTGATAACCCGAAAAGACCAGCCCCTCCTCTTCGAGCAGCTCGACGAAGCGGGGTGAGACCTCGTAGCGATGGCGGTGCCGCTCTAGGGCGACTTTGTCGCGCTCCAGCATGACCAAGCCAACGCGGAACGCTTGGTCGGGATTGGTCAGCAGTTGCTCGATGCGGCGGGCATCTTCGTCGAGGCGACCCGCCGCTTCGTACATCTGGAGGACGCGGCTGTCGCTTTTGAACACCGCGGCATACGCACCCAAGCGCATGCTGCCACCGTAGCGATTTTCCTCTAGCGCGCTCTTTTGCTCGGCGTCTTGGACGCAGATGACCTGCCACTCGGAATCCGCGTCGAACTCTTCGGAAGTAGCCTCGGCAATCCCGGCGACATTGCGGGCGTATTCGATCACGGCGAGCTGTAAGCCGTAGCACAGGCCCAAATAGGGGATGTTGTGCTCGCGGGCGTAGCCAATGGCCGAGATTACGCCTTCGGCCCCTCCCGCGCCAAAGGCCCCGGGGACGATAATGCCGTCGAATTCGTCGAGCGCGGCTAGCTCCATTTCGCCGCGCTCGAACTGATGGCCGTCAATCCAAGTGATCTCAACCCGCGCATCCGCTGCCACGCCAGCGTGGATCAGCGATTGGTTGACCGAGATATACGAGTCCGTGAGCTGAAAGTCGCCCGTGACCACGTATTTGCCGACCATAGCCACGCGGACGCGCTGGCTCGGATGCCGGCTCCGCTTGACTAATTCCCGCCAAGGCCGCCAGTCTGGAGTCTTCTTGGGTACACAGCCGAGCCGGCTGAGGATCTTCTCGCCGAGCCTCTCTTTTTCCAAAACCAGCGGGATGTTGTAGATCGTCTCCGAGTCCGGGGCCGAAATGATGTGGTCGTAGGGCACATTGGCACCGATCTGGATCTTTTTCTTGCGCACCTCGTCGGTGGCGGTCTCGGCGCGACAGACGATGAAGTCGGGAAAAATGCCGTGCTCGCTAAGCATGCGAATGGCCTGCTGCGTGGGCTTGGTCTTCATTTCGCCGACGTGTGGAGGTATGGGCAGATAGGTGATTAGCAGGTGCGCAAAGTGCTCCTCACCCAAGTCGCGCTCCAAGGTCTTTACGGCGAAGAGGAACGGCTCGTTTTCGTAGTCGCCGACAATGCCGCCGATCTCGACCAGCACGATGTCGTAGCCCGCGCCCGCCTCCTGCAAGCGGCGGGTAATCTCATCCGTAATGTGGGGGATCGGCTGCACGGTCTCACCGAGGTACTCGCCGCGCCGCTCGCGCTCGATGACCGTGTGGTAGATCTGCCCGGTGGTCAGGTTGTTGGAGCGCGGCAGGTCCAATCCCAAGAAGCGCTCGTAATTGCCCAAATCCTGATCTATTTCGCCGCCGTCGTCCGTCACCCACACCTCGCCGTGCTCGGTGGGCCGCATGGTGCCGGCATCGTAGTTGATGTACGGATCGATCTTGACGGCCGTGGTGCTGTAGCCGTATTGCTGCAGAATCTTGCCGATGGAAGCGGTGGTCAAGCCCTTGCCCACGCCGCTTATCACGCCGCCGGTCACGACGACGTATTTGGGGCCTTTGTAATCTCCGGCCACGTTACGCGCTCCTTCGAGCTACCCAAACAAAGAATTAGGAATTAAAAATTAAAAATTACGAATCAAAGGCGGGAGCATTGATTTCCCTTAATTCGTAATTCGTAATTCGTAATTCGTAATTCGTAATTCCTATTCAATCGATGATTCTCGGAACTTTGAAGTAATCCTCTTGGCGCTGCGGGGCCGCGGCGACGATTTCGGCCGCGGCGGGAAAGGACGCGGCCTCATCGCGGCGAAACGCGTTGGCGAGGGGCAGCACGTGGGACGTTGGCTCGACGCCCGTGGTGTCTAGCTCGTTGAGCGTGTCCATGTAGCGCAAGATGCGGTTGAGTTCGCCGACCAGCCTTTCTTCCTCTGCGGGCGAAAAGCGCAACCGCGCTAACTCGGCGACCCCGTGCACCTCTTCTATAGTAACCGCCATAGGTGAACTTTGAACTTAAAATAAAAAAGACGGGGCAGGCTGAGCCGACCCCTTCCACGTCGCAAAACAGTGTTAAATATCACGCATCGCCAAAAGCAGCGCAAGGGCTTGTAGCGGGGCATTTCAATACCTATACTTTGCCGCATGACAAGCAAACGACGCTCATCCGACAAAGTCCCATGACGCGCAAGGCATTTACCATTGAAGAGGCCAACGCCAAACTGCCTCAGCTAGAAGACGCGCTCCAGCGCATAGAGGTCAAGAAGGGAGCCGTCCGCTACCACGACCAGCAGTTGCAAATTCTCGACGCACTCTGGGGCCAAGCGGTCACCCGCAGCACCAATCCCGACCGCGATGCCTTCGACCAGCACCGTCGCCGCATCAACGACCTAATCATCGACATCAAGCGCATCGTCGCCGAGGAAATTATCTCCGCAGGCATCCGCTTCCCGGTCGGCGGCCTCGAACGCGGCCTCCTCGACTTCCCCACCACCTACCAAGGTCGCTGGGTGCTGTTGTGCTGGCAGCGCGGCGAACACCAAGTCGCCTATTGGCACGAACTGAACGCCGGGTACGCAGGCCGCCAGGAGATCACCGCCGAACACATCATTGCCATGGGCAAGGAAGACGATCCAGCCACGGTCGATGATTCGGCACTGGACTTCTGAGCGCGGCAATTGCCTTGACAGCGTTTCTCGTTTTTGAGTACTTAAAATGAATGGCTTTCCCCTGAGCCATTACCCGCTCCCCTAGCATCGCCCGCACCTCACCCTCTCCCCCAGCGGAGCGCCCCTCCCCAGCGCCCGGCAGGAGCTAGACCGTGCGCCTCAATCAACTTGAGATTTTCGGTTTTAAGTCCTTCGCGCAAAAAATCGTCATTCCCTTTGAACCGGGCATTACGGCCATCGTCGGCCCCAACGGCTGTGGCAAGTCCAATGTAGTGGAGGCCATCCGCTGGGTCTTGGGCGAACAGCGCGCCGGCTCTTTCCGCAGCCAGCGCATGGAGGACGTGATCTTTGCCGGCACCCGCCAGCGCAAGGCCCTCGGCATGGCCGAAGTCGCGCTGGCGATTGAAAACCGCGATAATGCGCTGCCCGTCGAATTCGCCGAGGTCGTGCTAACCCGGCGTCTTTTCCGCTCCGGCGAAAGCGATTACCTACTCAACAAAATCCCCTGCCGCCTCTTGGACATCACCAACCTGCTCATGGATACCGGCCTCGGCCAAGGCGCTTATGCGGTGATGGAGCAGGGCATGGTCGATGAAATCATTAGCGACAAGACCGAGAACCGCCGCCGCATCCTCGAAGAGGCCGCCGGCATCACCAAATACAAAGTTCAGCGGCGCTCCACGCGGAATCGCATAGAGGCAGCCCAAGCCGATCTACAGAGGATTGAAGACATTATCGCCGAGGTCAAACGCCAAGTTGACTCGCTCGGCCGCCAAGTGGGCCGGGCGCGCCGCTATCGCGAACTCAAAGGGGAATTGGACCAACTCGACGTGCGCTTGGGACGCCAGCGCTTCTTCGCCCTCAGCGCCCAAATCTCTCCATTGCAAGACGAATTCGCTGCACTCAGCAAGGCGACCGAAGAAGGCTATACCCGCTTCACCAGCCGCGAGGCCGAGCTCGAAAAAGCGCGCCTCGCGCTGACCGAGGCCGAGAAGGCCATGCAGGAAGCGGGCCTTGAACTCAATCGCCGCATCGAAGCCATCCACGAGCGCGAACAACTCCTCGTAGCCGTGCGCGAGCGGCGCGAGGCAGCCGAGCAAATCCGCGAGCGCACGGCCCGCGAGTGCGCCGATTACAGCAGCCAGCTCGAAGCCGTGCAGCAACAGCGCCGCGACAATGCCGCGCACCTCGACGAAGCGCGGGCAGCCTTTGTGCGAATAGAGCGAGAATTGCAAGCCCACCAGCAGCGCGCTGCCCAAGCCGAAGAGGAATACAACAGCCACCGAGCCGAGCTGGACCAACGCCAGCGCGGGCGCATGGAGCACCTGCGCCAAGGGGGCGAAATAAGCCGCACACTCGAGCGCCAACAGGCCGAGCGCGACGCACTCGACGAACGCGCCATTGCCATACGCACCGAGGAGGACGCGGCCACAGCCGAGCGAGAGCAAGCCCTACAAGTGGCCAGTGAGGCCGAAGTCGCCCTCGCCGAAATTCGACAGCAGCTATCCACCTGCCAGCAACAGCGCATCACGGCCCTCGCCACCCGCGACCAAACCGAGAAGGACCTCCGCGAACTCGGCGAACAACGCGATGCGGCCCGGCGCGCCGCTGAGGCCAACCAAGCGCGGCTCCAAGTCCTCGAAAAAGTCCGCGCTGGCTACGAAGGCTATCAGAGCGGGATCCGCACCTTAATGCTCGAATCGCCCCACGCCGCCCTCTTCCGCGGCGTCCTCGGCGATCTAGTCGAAGTTAAATCAGAATATGCGCGCGCAATTGAGGTCGCTCTCGGCGAGGCGCTACAAGCACTGATCGCCGACTCGGACAGCGGCCTGCTCGAAGGCATTGCCCATCTCCGAGACCGTTCCGGGCGCGTCGGCATTCTCTCGCTAGAGGCCCCCCCTCGCACCCTCGGCCCGGCTTTAGACCCAGATACCATACCCGGGCTGCGTGGCCCGCTCTTGGACTACGTGCAACCCGAAGCCTCCATCGCCCCCCTGATCAATAGCCTCTTGCACAACACCTTTCTGGTCGAAGACCTGCAAACCGCGTTGGCCCTGACGCGCCGCTACCCGGATGCCTACGTGCGCTGTGTCACGCCCGATGGCGACGCCGTTGATCTCTTTGGCCTTGCGTCAGGCGGCCAGAGTCAAGCCGAGGATTCAGGCGTCCTTGGCCGCGGGCGGGAAATCCGCACCCTGCGCTCGCTCGTCGCCCACCAAAAAGCTCGCTATGCTGCCATCGGCCCTCGGCTCGCTGCACTCGCAGACCAACTCACTGCGCTCACGCAACGCCTAGAGGATCTAGCCGCCGAGAGCGAAACTTGGCGCACCAAGGAACGCGAGCAGGTTCACCAGCACCAGGCCGCCCGCGCTGACGCCGAGCGGCTCGCCGAGCGCCTGGCGCAACTCCACAGCGAAAGCACCAGCTTGGCCAAGCGCTGCCAAGCCCTCGACCAAAGCGTCGCCGAACAAGCCGAACACCTGCGCCACAACGAGGCCGAGAGTACTCGTCTCAGCGAGGAAAGCAGCGCCTTGGAAGAGGATCTCAAACAAAGCGAAACCCGCCGACGCGAACGGCGTGAAGCACTGAGCGCCCTCCAGGTGGAACACGCCCGCACCACTGAAATAGTCCAAGGGCTAGAGCGAGACGCCACCCGCCTAAAAAACATCGACGAGAGCCTGCGCAATAACATTGAGCGCCTAGCGGCTGAAGAGACCGAGGCTGAGCGCCAACAGGCCGAGTGCAGTGCGCGCAGCACGGCCTTGGCAGACGAACTCAAGGGGCTGCATCAAGGCCGCGAGACCTTGGCGGCTGAGCAAGACCAGCGCCGCCAACACTGGGCTGCAGCCAACACCCAAAACCGCGAGTTGCAGGAAAGCATCAGCCACTTGCAGCGGCAGCTCAACGAGCAGCGCGAGCGACGCACGAACCTCGAAGTGCGCATCTCCGAGTTGCAGCTACAGACCCAGCACATTCGCGAGCGCTTGCAGGAGGAGTACCACTGCGATGTTGCGGACATGGGGCCCCTCGACGAAGCCATCGACGAGGAAGCCACGCAACAGCGCATCGACCAGTTGCGTCAGTCCCTACACCGCTTGGGCTCGGTACACTTGGGCGTATTGGAAGAACATCAGGAACAAAAGGAGCGCTACGACTTTCTCCGCCAACAGCGCGACGATCTGGTGATCGCCGCCGAGGACCTGAAGAAGACCCTCAGCCTGATCGACCGCACGGCGCGGCGGATGTTCCTCAAGTCTTTCGAGCAGATTCGCGAGACGTTCAAAGAGACCTTTGTCCGCTTCTTCCCCGGCGGCGAAGCCGACCTCCGCCTCGAAGAAAACGTCGATGCCCTAGAGGCCCAAATCGACATCATCGCCCGCCCCCGCGGCAAGCGCCTGCAAAACATTGGCCTGCTATCGGGCGGCGAGCGGGCGCTGACGGCCATCTCCCTGCTTTTTGCCATCTATCAAGTCAAGCCCAGCCCGTTCTGCATTCTCGACGAGGTCGATGCCCCACTCGACGACGCCAACATCAACCGCTTCGTGCGCGTGCTCAAGGAATTTGCTCGCGAAACGCAATTCGTCGTCGTGACGCACAACAAGATCACCATGGCGGCGGCCGACGCCCTGCACGGCGTCACCATGCCCGAGGAAGGGGTTTCTCAACTCGTTTCGGTGCGAGTCGAGGGCGAGGAGTTGGAGGTCGCGGCGGGCTAGGCGAAGCGGAAGCGCATCGCCAAAAAAAGGGGACCTCAGCCGAGGTCCCCTTTTCTGTGCCATAAACGGTGTTATTTCAGTTCACTCATCCGAAATAGAGCGTGGAGTTCAATGCCCTCTCGGGCTAGGCTCTCGGTGCCACCGGATTCGCGGTCAATCACGCAGATGGCCTGTGCAACCTCTGCGCCAAGGTTGCGAAGATCCCGAGCGGAAAGTGCAATTTGTCCACCGGACGTGACGACATCCTCAACAATCAGCAGATTTTTGCCAGCAATGTCGGGGCCTTCGGCGAGTTTGCAGGTGCCGTATTCTTTGGCCTGTTTGCGCACGAAGCAGGTGGGTAGTCCCGAAAGCTGAGCGAGCATGGTGGCGATGGGCACACCACCGAGTTCGAGACCTGCGAGAATGTCGGTGTCGTCGGGGATTAAGGGCTGGAGGTGGGTGGCGAGTACGCGGAGGAGTTCGGGATGGGTTTCAAACTGATATTTGTCGAAATACTCTGTGGCTGTCGCGCCTGAGCGCAAAGTAAATTGTCCGCGCAGGTGAGCGGTCTGATAGATGCGATGAGCTAGTTCGAGTCGGGTCATGATAAATTATTATGATTCAAAAGAAGTTTTAAGTAGTTGACAAAAAGTATGCCGAGGCCGTTTCCATTTAATCTCTAATCGAACCAGCCCTTGGCGGATACTGGACACCCAAACGCAGAGGGTATGCTCTGCGTGTAGATACTGCGCCAATAACGACGCGATCCATACCGTTGAATTGAGGCCGAAAAGACGAGGATCGTGATCGATGACTGCGTCTAGCAGAGGCTCCATCACGCCTTGTACTGTAGCCGGTCGTCCACGGCGGGGGGCGGCTTGAAGGCGCGTCGCCAGATTCGAGATCGACGATTGCTCAAACAGCCGGATCCATTGATAGAGGGCTTGACGCCTAACACACAGGCGTTGAGCAACAGCCGTTACCGAATCGCCCGCCGCCACCCAAAGCAGGGCTTGCGCTCGACGTAAGACCGTCGCATCCGGGGTTTGGACGAACAGAGCCTCCAACAAACGGCGCTCGTGACGAGTAAGGGAAAACGGAGTCATAAGCAGCCTCCAAGCATACAACTAAGCTCAGAGAACAAGGTAAAAGTGTCAACGGACTTTTTGTTAACTACTTAGTTTTTGCCCCAATATCTTGGGGCAAAAGGCTTCGATAATCCGCAAGATATAGAGGGGCTGCGTAACGTCAGTTGAATAAGCCCCAACCGTTAGCTTCGGCGCAACGAGATCAACAATAGCCGAGATTAGTGCGCCAGATCGTTCCCCAGATTGCAGTCGTCTCTTAACATTGACCTCAAGCCTTCCGGCAGAGTCAGCAATTGTCTCGTCCCAACTCTCCTCGATCAGGCGCCAAGCTGAACGCCAAGGTTCGCGCAGATTCATTCCTTCCGGTGTGTTTAGCAAATGCAGGATCGCCCATCGTTTGAGGCTATCATGGGGACTATGCCTCAATGCCCACTCAATGGTTTCTTTTTTTTCAAAGCGACCTTCGAGAAATTCGATCATGGAACGCATCGTCGCTTGGTCTCTTGCATTTAGACTAAGCGGGAAAACCGCAGCGACAGCATCCAGCAGATACTTCATCGGTGGGTCGTTCGCCCTGTAGCCCACGAGGACTAAGTTATACAGTCGTGCAGCGTCGTAAATCAGATCGGGAACGATTCGTCGGCGCAAATAGAACTCGCCGAAATCCTGATCGGAAATGATAAGGTCAGACGTTCGCTCAGGGTTTCGGTCCAAGGCACCATGTATGTGCAAGACGCCGTTGAACTCTTCCTCGTGCATGGGCACGAAGCAGGTCCTCTGGAATCGGTGCTAAGCCTTGTCCCAACACAATGTTTCTGCTAGACATATCTTTGAATCACATCAATCCTACACCAACTCCCCCAAAACTCCCAAAAACCGCTCCACATCGTCACTATTATTATACAAATGCCCCGAGACCCGCACCCGCCCATACTCCCCCCACACCAGCACCCCTCGGTCGGCGAGAGCCTCACACAATCCGTGCGCGTCGTCGTCCGCAAAACAGGTATTGCCCGAGCGCTGCGACCGCGCACTCGGCGAAATAACCTGCCGCCCGAGACGCGCCAGCCCGGCGCTGATTTGTTCGGACAAATCGCGGTTGTGCTCCGCTATCCGCTCAATCCCCACGTCCAACAGCCGCCCCAAAGCGTAGTCGAGATACAGCACCGCCACCATGGCCGGATTGCCCGGCTCCATTTTATCGGGCATTGGCTTTTCGTCCACGTCCGGTGCGCGTATAGCCCCTTGCGCCGGCCACACCGCCAAGTTGCGCCAGCCAAAAGCCGTGGAGCGCACTTGCGCCTCGGCCCGCTGGCTCAGATAACACGGCGCGACCCCGTGCGTCGCCAACAGCCACTTGTAACACGAACTGACGCACAAGTCGGTACACGCGGCCGGCACGGCAACCGCGCCCGCAGCATGGGTCGCATCAACCGCCAAGAGCACGTCGCGCCCGGCAAGTCCGGCCGCAAGCTGCTCGACATCTATATTCTGCCCCGTGTAGAAGCTGACTTGACTCACGGCTAAAACCCGAGTGCGCTCATCAACTGCGGCCAACAGATCTTCCTCCCGCACCAACCAGTCCCGGTGAGGCACTAGCCGCAACTCCACCCCTTGCTCGCGCACATTGCGCCAATTATACGCCACCGAGGGAAATTCCAAGTTGGTGGTGACCACGTTGTCGCCCGGCTGCCAGTCCAAACCCCGCGCCAACCAAGCCATGCCTTCAGCCGCCGACGGCGTAAAGGCGATCCGCTCGTCTGGAACGCCCCACAACTGCCCCATGCGCTGGCGGCAGCGTTCACCACGGGCGTAGATGGCGCGCCGTCCACGGTCGCCGCCGCTTTTTTGCTGTGCGAATTCCGCGTACACCGCGCTCTGTCCTTTTAGCCAAGGAGCTTCACCTCCCGTGCAGAGATGGGTCACCGCGTCGAGTCCGACGAAATCCGTGGGCGAAATGAGGCTTTTGCTTGTCATATGGCCATCCTGAATGGGTTGAACGATTCGAGCGACTGCTTGTCTTGGAATACCGTTCTGCGTCCATCTGCGTCTATCTGCGGATCATCGCATGAATGATGTAGGACTGCTATAGCACGTCCTATTCGTTGGCTACAATCCGCATGGCTTCTTCGCGCGCGCTTTGCAGCAAGTCCCCGTCGGCGATCAAATCTGCCGCCTTAAATACGGGCATCCCGGCTTGGCGTACGCCGAAAAACTCGCCGGGGCCGCGCAGTTGCAAATCCTTTTCCGCAATCTCAAAGCCGTCTTGAGTGCGCTCCATAGTCTGGAGCCGCTCGCGCGAATCCGCCAACTCGACCCCGGCGTGGGCGTAGCTGATGAGAATGCAAAACGACTGCTCGCCGCCGCGACCCACGCGACCGCGCAACTGGTGCAATTGCGCCAAGCCAAAGCGCTCGGCGTGTTCGACTATCATCACCGTGGCATTGGGCACATCCACGCCGACCTCGACGACCGTGGTGCAGACCAAGACCTGGACCCGGTTTTGCTTGAAATCCTCCATGACTGCGGCCTTTTCCTCAGCCGCCATGCGCCCGTGCAGCAAGGCCACGGCGAATTCGGCCAACGGGCCGTGGCGCAACTCGTCGTAGGCTTCGACCGCGGATTTGTAATCCATCTTCTCCGACTCTTCGATCAGCGGATAAACCACGTACACTTGCCGCCCTTGGCGCACCTGATCGCCGGCAAACTCAAAGATCGCCTCGCGGCGGTCGTTGCCGCGCAGAGCCGTGCGGATCGGCTTGCGTCCAGGCGGGAGTTCGTCAATGATCGACACGTCTAACTCTCCGTACAGGGTCAGGGCCAAGGTGCGCGGGATGGGCGTGGCCGTCATCACGAGCAAATCGGGCTTGGTGCCCTTCTTGTAGAGCGCGCCGCGCTGCACGACCCCAAAGCGGTGCTGCTCGTCGATGACCGCCAGCCCCAAGCGGGCAAATTGCACTTGCTCCTGAATCAACGCGTGAGTGCCCACCGCAATGTGGGCCGCGCCGCTTTCAATGGCCGTCAATAGCTCCTGCCGGAGCGTCTTGCGCTGGCCGCCCTTGAGAAAAACCACCGTCAGACCAAGCGGCTCGACAAGTGCCTGGATGTTGAAAAAGTGCTGCTCGGCGAGGATCTCGGTCGGGGCCATCATCGCCGCTTGGTAGCCGTTCTCCACGGCCGTCAGCATCGCGCTCAGACCCACCAAAGTCTTGCCCGATCCGACGTCGCCTTGGACGAGGCGATTCATAACTTGGGGGTGCTGCATCTGCGCGGCGATCTCGGCGACGACCCGGCGCTGGGCGCGCGTGGGAGCAAACGGCAGGGAATCCCACAGGGCCGACACCAGTTTCTCGCTCGGTGCAAAGGCGATACCATCGGCCTGCTCGCGGTTTTTTTTGCGCCGCCGCGCCAAGCGCAGTTGGAAGGCAAAAAGCTCGCCAAAGGCCAAGCGCTGGCGCGCGCGCTCCGCTTCGGCGAGGCTGGCGGGAAAATGCACTTGGCGCAGACTAGCACCCAACTCGGCAAGTCCCAAGCGCTGGCGCAAGGCCGCGGGCAAATCGTCCTCGATCCGCTCGGCAAAGGCATCCAGCGCCTCGCTTATCAAACGGCGGAATCCCCGGCTGCGCAGGCCGCGCTCCTTCATATCGGCACTGGTCGTATAGAGCGGGACGACGACGCCCGTGTGGAGCCGCTCCTCCCCTTGTATGAATTCGTACTCGGGATGAACGATCTGCCGCCGCCCTTGGAACAGATCGACCTTGCCGCTGATGGCCAGCTCGTCGCCGACGGCAAAGTTGCGCTGCAAGTAGCGCCCCCCCTGAAAAAAGGTGCAGGTGATATCGTCGGTCGCGTCGGCGACCACCATCACGAAGCGCGGCCGCGGCCCGGGCATGAAGCGCGTCTGGCGCACCTCGCCGATGAGGGTCACCTCTTGGCCGATGGGCGCGCGGGCCATGGGCAAAATTTGCGTGCGATCGAGGTAGCGGCGCGGCAGATAGTACAACAAATCGCCCAGCGTCAGAATCTCTACCTCTTTGAGCGCGGACGCGCGTTTGGCTCCTACGCCTTTGACTTTTTCAATGGGGATGGACAGAATTTCCATGCTTGGCCATGCGTTGACGCGACCGGGCCGCGGCCTATTTTTGGCCGCACACTGCCATGCCGAGGTCTATTACTTTCGCCCACTATCTAATGGGGCACGCGCCGTTTAGACGCGCGTCCTTCTTCTACGCCTATGTCGGGATGTGGCTCCACCTGCTTATTGGTACGGGCCTTTTAGCACTATCTGGGGCGCACGACTGGCTGTCGATTTTCGCGGCACTAGTCGTCATCTCGTTCTGCGCCGGACTCGTACTCTACGGCTTGCTGACGGATACGCGCCGCCTGCTAATCAACATCGGTTCGTATGCTGCTGGCATCGCGCATGTGTTCTCGACCGATCCCGTAGTCCTCACCTGCTTCATCGCCGGCCTCATCGCCGCACTCGCTTCCGGCTACAGCATCTTGGCGGCAGAATACGACCACTATCAGCGCGCGGGCCAGCGCCAGCCCGTGCCGCTTCCTACCTCCGTGGCTTTTCTGCTAGGCGCGGCCATCGTCCTCCTCTGCCTCTTGGGAATTAGGAATTGAGAATTAGGAATTACGAATTACCCTACCCCACCCTAATTCCTAATTAAACTAGCGGATCTTGAGCGTCGCCAAGCCGCACAGTGCCAAAATGCCAGCCACGATCCAAAAGCGAATGACGATCTTGGTGTCGGCCAAGCCGCGCTGTTGGAAGTGATGGTGAATTGGCGAGCGGGTGAAAAAGCGCCGCCCCAGCCAGCGAATGCCGATCTTTTCCTGAATCACCACCGACAAGGTCTCGCCGACGAAGATCCCCCCGACGATTAGGAAGAGGAACTCTTGTTTGACCAAGACGGCGACCGTGCCCAACAAGCCGCCCAACGCCATGGATCCGGTATCGCCCATGATGACGTTGGCCGGATAGGAATTGAACCACAAAAAGCCGAGGCAGGCCCCAAAGACGATGGAGCAGATTATGGCGACTTCCCCCACGCCCGGCATAAAGGGAAAGATCAGAAACTCCGCGATCTCAGCGTGGCTGGACACGTAGGCAAATACTCCAAAGACGGCCACGACAAAAGCAGTCGGCACAATAGCCAAGCCGTCAATCCCGTCGGCTAGATTGACCGAGTTGGAGATGGCCGTCACCGTAAAGGCGATAAAAGGCACATAGCCCCACGAAAGATCGAGCACTGGATTTTTGAAAAAGGGTAGATAAAGCTGGGTCGCCAAACCCGCCGCCTCGGCTGGCAGTGCTTGCGTGACATACGCGGTGCCAAACGCCATCCCAAAGGCTACTTGCAGCGCCAACTTGGCCTTCTCCGACAGCCCGCGATCGCTAGAGCGATAGCGCACCTTGAGGAAGTCGTCAATCCAGCCGAGCGCAGCAAACCAGACAATCGCTCCCACGCAAAACAGCACGAAGAGGCTGTGCAGCTTACACCACAAACCGACGCTTATTAAGATCGCGGCGATGATTAGGCCACCGCCGTAGGTTTTGGCTTGGTTGCCAGCCGCTGCAAAGTTGAGATAGTCGCGGGGCATGTCGCGGTGCCCGCGGCCGTAGAAGTAGAGAATGACCCGCCCGCCGCAGAGAATAGTGAGGATTAACGAGGTGATCGCGCCGCAGAGTGCGCGAAAGATGATCGAATCGACCAAGCGCAAAAACGACAAGGCTTCGACAACATCTTGCAGATAAATTCCGAGGTAGTAGATCATTGCTGCGAAGCGGCTAGGGGCTGGTCGGCGCGCACGAGATCGGCCAATTGGCGCAGGTGCGTACCGAGGGGGAATTCCGGCTTGAAATAAGGCATCGAAATCAAAACTTGGTCGAGATCGCGCTCCAATTGAGTTGGCTCCAAGACGCCGCGCTGCAAAAATTCGATCAACACCAGCACGACCTGCTCGCGAATCTGCCAGCTCGGGTGCAGATAGAAGCGACGCAGCCGCGCTAGCAGGTCGGGATTGCGACTTATTTTTCCGAGGGCACTCAGAGCTTGGACGATCACTTCTGGGGCGCTATCGTCGAGAGCGGCAAAGAGTGTGCTTTCGATCTCGCCATCGACGGCAAACAACTCGCCGAGGGCCCGCGCCGCCCACGCCCGCACCTCAAAGTAGGGATCGACCGACAGCGCGTTAAGCAGCGCGGCTCGGGTCTGCGCGTCGTTCGCTCCCAAGCCGCGCAGGCCGTGTTCGACGACATTGCGGCGTATAATGCCTCCGTGGCGAAAGTCGCCGCCGCAAAGACGGTGCATCCACCCGGTCGGAGTGCGGTCGGTGAGGATGTGTAGCAGCAAGGGCAGCCGCTCTTGGTAGTCTAAGACCGCAACGAGCTTGATGCCCACATTGCGCCACCCCAGCGGGATTTCGCACCACCCCTCGGACGTGAACAGGCGATCGGCTTGATAGCGCAGATAGGCCAGTTCACCGCGCTCCATTGCCGCCACGCCCCCGACCTCTTTGACCCGCGCTCGCATCCAGCGCAGCAAGGCGTTGGGTGCAGTCGGCAAGCCGCCTTTTTTAACCGGTGGCGACTCCAATCGCAACGGGGGCGGCTCCTGTCCAGCGATGAGGCCGTCCAGCTCAGCCGTAATCAGTTCAAGGCTGTTAGTTTTGGGCATGGTCTTGGCGGCTGCGCTCATGGCCTGCAACCGCTCCTCGTCGGCGCACAGCGCGAGCACCTGCTGCGCCAATTTCTCACCGTCCAGTCCGCTGTGGATGCAGGCGTGGTCCCAAAACGCCTCCTGATAGAGCACCTGAGCAGCCCCTATCCGTTCCATCTCCCGCGCGTTCAGCGCCTGATGGTCTTCGGCCGATGTCGGCAACGGCACAATCAGCGTAGGGGTCCCACTAACGGCCATCTCGGTGAGGGTACCTGCGCCCGACCGGCAAATGACCAGGTCCGCCGCGGCAATCAGATCGGCGATCTCATCTGCGTAATCAAGGCGTCGATACCAGTCGCCTTCGCCCTCTATCCCCATCTCAGCTAACGCGGCCTCAGTATCCGCCACAGCGTCGTAATCCGGCCCCTTATAGAGGCCCGTGACGTGGATAACCACCAGCCCAGCCGCTTGCCAGCGGGGCAAGGCCTCGAGTACGGCCTCGTTGATGGCCTTGGCCCCCCCCGACCCACCAAAGGCGAGCACGACCTTGCGGCCTTGGTCAATGCCCAATTCTTCCCGCGCAGCCTGCCGATCAAGATTCAAAAAAGTGCGGCGCACCGGATAGCCGACCACGGCCACCCGCTTCGCGTCAAACCAGCGACCCGCCTGCTCAAATGCCACGCCGATTCGGTGCGCGAGCCGTCCGGCAACTTGGTTCAAAAGCCCGGGATAGGCATTCGGTTCGTAGATAAAGACGCGAGCGCGAGAAAGGCCGACCTTGGCCAGCACACCGTGCGCGAAGAGAATCGGCGCACTGACGAAGCCGCCCGTGCTGATGATAATTTGGGGCCGGTAGCGCAAGAGGATGAGCGCCCCCTGAATGACCCCGACCGCGAGCGCGATGGCAAATCGCAGCAGGGGTACAAGAGAACGAGTGCGCGGGAAGGAACGGGCTCGCACAAAGCGAATGCGGTACCCCTGATCGGGCACGACCCAAGCATCCAGCCGGTCTCGATGGCCCACGTAGAGGAATTCGGCGTCTGCTCGCGTCTGCCGAATTTCGTTGGCAATGGCCAAGGCCGGATACACGTGGCCACCCGTGCCGCCGCCGGTAAGCAAGTACTTCATTAATTTTTAATTAAAGTAAGGCCGTTTAGACCAGTAGAAGCGATCCCCACATTCCAGAAGGGCCTATGTTCCTAATATAGAAGCTGTTAGGCTGGGTGTCTAACTACTGGTAGGACTCGGTGCGGTCGCCGCCGTTGACGCTTATGTGCTGTCCCGTTACGTAGCTGGCCACTGGCGACACCAGAAAGACCACGGCCGCAGCTACCTCTTCGGGACCGCCAGCTCGGCGCATGGGAATACTGCTGAGAAACTGCGCCCGCACTTCCGGCGTCCGCCGCGCCAGCGCCCCGCGCCCCATCCCCGCGTCGATGATTCCCGGCGACACCACATTGACGCGGATACCGTGCTCGGCTTCCTCTTTGGACAGCACTTTCGTCAAAGCCACGACCCCCGCCTTGGTGGTCGCATACGCCGCCGCGCCGCCCGGCAGCGTGTTGACCACATTCGAGGCAATGTTGACAATCGCGCCGTCTCGCGCCCGCATCAGCGGCAAAGCGGCCTTACACATGTACAGGACGCTATTGAGGTTGACATCGAGCACTCGGTGCCAATCCGCCAGCACCATATCAGCCACGAACTGCCCGCCGATGGTGATGCCAGCGTTGTTGACCAAAATATCCAACCCGCCCAATTCTCCGGCCACGCGCTCAACCAGCGACTGCGCGGCGTCCATCTCAGTTATATCGGCCGCAAAGGCGGCCCCGCCTAGCTCAGCGGCGAGTGCATGGGCAGCTTCCTTCTGCGTGCGGTAATGCAGGGCGACCGTCGCACCTTCGGCGGCCAAGGCGCGGCATATTGCTTGGCCGATGCCGCCAGCCGCGCCGGTTACTAAGGCGACGAGACCGTGGAGAGGTGTGCTCATAAGGGTTTGATCTCTGGCAAAAAGGATTCCCCAGAAATTAGCGGCGCATACCGCTGGCGTCCACACGCCGCCGGGGCGGATTCAGGCCCGTTCGGCGCGGTGCTGGGCGACCAGTTCCGCCATGCTTTTGAAACGGAAATCCGGTTCCACCGCTTCCTGTGGCGGTGCTGTCGCGCCACCGCCACACCCTGCACGCCGGTCAATCCATGCCGTCGTCAATCCGATTGCCTTGGCCGGCACATGGTCGTGGAAGAGGCTCTGCGCGATGTGCAGAATGCTTCCGGGATCGCCGCCGAAATCCGCAGCTACTCGGGCAAGCAGGAATTCAAAGTTGGCCAGCGATGGTTTATACGAGCCGATCTCCTCAGCGGTAAAGATCGCGTCCCAAGGATCGCCGAGGCGGGCGGCGCTCCCCCGGTAGCTAGCGCGGTCGCAATTGGTGAGGGTGATCAGCCGGTGGTGCTGCTTCAAATAGGCGAGCGATTCGGCCGCGTCGGCAAAGGCCGGCCAGTCCTCAACCGACTGGCCGAAGCGGATGCTCTCGGCCTCGTCGGGTTCGCCGCCCCAGTTGAGGGTCAGCGTGCGGTGGGTAGCTGCCAAGAGGTCGGCGTAGAGGAGGTCAGGATTGGCCGCTTGGCAGGCGGATTCCACCTGGGCGAAGGCGGCGAGAGCCGCCTCGCGAGTCGGCGGGTCGGCCAGACGCGCGCAGAGCGGTTGCAGCGCATCCCAGATGCCCGTCTCCCAGTCGATTAGGGTGCCGTAGGTGTCGAAGGTCAGTATGGGAAAGTCGCAGAGACGCATGGGTGTTTTCGTCGAGTTGTAGTGTTGAGAGTGATTTCAATCGCCCGCGAATTGGGTCATAAATTCAAACTTTTCGTAGAGGTCGCTCCAATCGCCTTCAGGCGTATTTCTGCGGCCCCTTCACCTCGGAGACCTCGTCCAACAACGCTCGCTCTTCCGGTGCCAAAGACCAGTCCAAGCCCGCGCAGATCTCTTCGACGTGCGCCGGCTCGTCGGCCCCCAAAATGGGAGCGCTGATCTCGTCGTGATCTAAAATCCAGGCAATGGCCACCTGTGCTGGAGTCTTGCCGTGCTGCGCTCCAATATCGATCAGCGTCTGGACGATAATATCGACCCGCTCGGTCATGGCTTCGGCAAAGTTGTATTTGCCCGGACTCATGCCGCGCAACTCGTCCGTACTCCACGGCGTCCCCGGCGGCGGCGCTTGCCCGCGGCGGAAGCGACCAGAGAGCAGGCCGATGGCCAGCGGGCTATAGGTCATAATGCCCAAGCCAAACTGACGGCAGATGGGCATCAACTCCGGCTCCATCTCCCAGCGGTTGAGCAGATTGTACTGATTCTGGATACAGGCAAAAGAGGCCAAGCGCTCGCGCTGCGCAATCCACAGAGCCTCGACGATCTTCCACGGCGGGAAATTAGAGCACCCCACATAGCGCGCCTTGCCCTGCCGGACAATGTCGTCGAGCGCACCCAAGGTCTCCTCCAGCGGCGTGCCCGGATCAAAGGAGTGCAGCAAGTACAGATCGACATAATCGGTCTGTAGCCGCTGCAACGACGCCTCAATGCCCCGCAGCAGATTGACCCGCGACAGCCCCACGTGATTGGGGCTATTGCCCAAGGTGCCGAAAATTTTGGTCGTCAGCACCACATCCTCGCGCCGTCCCTTGATAGCCTTACCCACCACTTGTTCGGAGCGTCCCCCACCATACAGCGCCGTATCGATAAAATTGCAGCCCAAGTCCAAGGCCCGCTGCACTACCTCAATGCAAACCTGCTCGTCCTCCTGGCCGCGAAACGCCGCGCCCAAGCACACCTTGGATACCTTGACGCCAGCCTTGCCCAAATTGCGATATTCCATAACCATCCCTTTGTGTTAGTCTGATTGCTCGACCTCGTCGAGCGCCGCCAACAAATACTCGTTGTCTTGAGGGCACAGCGACGTCAGTCGTACAAAACCGGGTGTGTCTCGCCGCCAGCGGGCGCGTATCCGCCGCTTTTCCAAACCCGCCCGCAGCCGCTCTGGGCCGATCCCCTCGCAGCGCACCCAAAAGAAATTCGCCGCGCTCGGATAGGCCCGCAACCACAGCCGCTCGTTCAGCCCCTCGTAGAGCATCTGACAATCGCTGCGGATCTGGGCGACGACCTGGTGCAAATAGCTCTGGTCGGCCAGCGCCGCCCGTGCCGCCACCAGCGACAGCGCATTGACCGCCCAAGGAACCTGCATCTGACTCAGGGCGGCGATAACGGGTTTAGCCCCAATGGCGTAGCCAATCCGCAGACCAGCCATGCCGTATGCCTTGGAAAAGGTCCGCAGCACCACCAAGTTTTCCCGCTCTTGCACCCAAGGCACACAGCTATAGCCGGCATAGTCTGCATACGCTTCATCGACGATGCACAGGCAGTTGGGCAATTCGTCGAGCAAATGCACCATCACCGCATCGCCGCATAGGAGGTTGCCCGTGGGATTGTTGGGACTGCTCAGCAGCAACACCCGCGCACCCGACTGCCGCCCCGCCTCGATAAAGCACTCGGGCACCAGCGCAAAGTCCTCCTCGTGCAGCGGCACCGAGATCACTTCAGCCGCGCACCGCTGCCCCAACGCCACAAAGCGCTCGTACGACGGAGACGGAATAAGCAAGCGCTGCTGCTCTAGCAACAACCGTGCTAAAAAAAGCCAGACCACGGCTTCCCCAGACCCGTTGTACACGATGAAGTGATCGGGCGAAAGCCCCCAATGCGCCGCCAAATCCCCGCGCAACGACTCGGCGCGCTCCTCATCGCTGTAGCGACTGAAATCGCCGATGCGGGCAAAGGCGGCCATCGCCTCCCGGACCTTGGGCGACGGGCCATACGGATTGGTCGCCGCGTCAAAACGCAGCCACTTATCGTTCATAACAATCGTCCTTTGTAGGGATCAACGATCGTTGATTCCTACGCTATTCATAAAGGACGCCAGCGGCAACCGCGCCCTTTTTGCCTTATACTGTTATGCGGTACGCGATTCCAACCAACGGTGTCTCCCCAATACCATGCCGACCAACGCCAAAAAACCAATCATCGGCTGGGCCTTGTACGACTGGGCTAACTCGGCCTTTGCCACCACGGTCATCGCCGCCTTCTTCCCGGTGTTTTTTAAGTCTTACTGGAGCGCCGGCAGCGACGTCACCGAGAGCACCTTCCAACTGGGGCTGGCCAACTCGCTCAGCAGTCTGATCGTCGTGCTGCTCGCCCCCTTCTTGGGAGCTATTGCCGACCAAGGCGGCACCCGGCGCAAGTTCCTGTTTGCCTTCGCCTTCTTAGGCGTCCTCGCCACCGGGTGCCTCTACATGGTCGCCCAAGGCGCATGGGAGTTGGCGGTTGTGGTCTATGTCTTGGCCGCCATCGGCTTCTCCGGTGGCAATACCTTTTACGACGCGCTCATCGTGGAGGTGGCCAGGCGCGACAAGTCCGACTCGGTCTCAGCGCTCGGATACAGCCTCGGCTATCTGGGCGGCGGCTTGCTGTTTGCGCTCAATGTGGTAATGGTCCTCCACCCCACAACCTTCGGGCTGGCCGACGCCAGCGAGGCGGTGCGCGTGTGCTTTTTGCTAGTCGCCATCTGGTGGGCTGGCTTTTCGCTGCCGCTCTTTTTGTGGGTCGAGGAATCGCCTCCAGTGTGCGCCCATCGCGGCTGGAGCGCAGTCTCGGCCGGCTATCGACAGCTCATCGCGACCGGCCGCGATATTCGGCAGCTACGCACCACCTTTGTCTTCCTCATCGGCTATTGGCTGTACATCGACGGCGTCGATACCATCATCCGCATGGCCATTGACTACGGCTTGTCCCTCGGCTTTGACACCAACGACCTGCTCATCGCCTTGGGCATCACCCAGTTCGTGGGCTTCCCCGCGGCGATTGCCTTTGGCTGGCTCGGCGAGCGGATTGGCACCCGCAAGGGGATCTTCATCGGCCTAGCCGTCTATATCGCGGCAACGGTCTGGGGCTACTTTTTAGATGCAGTCTGGGAATTTTACGCTCTGGCCATAGCCGTCGGCCTAGTCCAAGGCGGAGTGCAAGCCCTGAGCCGCTCGCTCTACTCGCGGCTCATTCCTCGCGACCGCGCAGCGGAGTTTTTCGGCTTTTACAACATGCTGGGCAAATTCGCCGCGGTCATCGGTCCGGTGCTCGTCGGCTGGATTGGGGTACTGACCGGCAGCCCGCGCGTGGGGATTTTGTCGATCGTCATTCTCTTCGTCGCGGGTGGAGTCTGCCTCTACTTCGTCGATGAGGAGCGAGGCACGGCCGCGGCACGCGCTATTGAGGGCACTTAGCAAAACGCCTGCGCCGTCAGCGCATACACCTTCGCCACCCGCACCAACTCGGCCACCGGCACCTGTTCATCAGTCGTGTGCGCTCCCGTGGCACAGGGACCGTGCGTCAGGGCTTCAATCCCGGCAGCCATAAAGACATTACCGTCGTCGATAAAAGGTTTGCCTCCCAAGGGCAGCACTGCACCGGTCACCTGTTCGTACGCGGCCTGAAACGCACCCACCAGCGGACTGTTTTGATCTACCGCAAAGGCATCTCCAGGCATGTTCCAGTCGGCGAGCCGGATGCGGGTACCGCTTGCCGCAGCTACATCGGCGAGCAGGTTCTCAATTTCGCGGCGTGCGGTTGGTTCCGAGCCGGCCGCCACCCAGCGGCGAGTCCCTTCAATCCGGCACTGAATCGGAACCTGATTGTAAAGTTGGCCGCCTTCAATCCGGCCAATAAACAGCGTATCGCTGCCGACATGAGGGGCGGTTCGCTCGCGCAGATGTTCGTTTAGCGCATTCAGCCGCAACACCACCTCGCCCCCCGCGGCGATTACATCCGGCAACCCGGCGGGCCGCAGCACCTCGTGTACTGGCTCGCCGTCGCGCTCGATCTCCACACTAAACACAGCCATCCCGCGCCCGGCAACTGGCAGCACGTCGCCCAAGTACTCCGGCAGCAGCACCCCGTCGCCGACGAAACCTTCGCGGATCAAGGCCAAAAGCTGGCGGCGGTCGCCCCAGGGCGCTTCGTGGTGGTCGTGGGCCGTAAGTAAGACCGCCCCCTTGGTCAGGGCACCCGCATCCCTCAACGCCCTGCTCGCCTCGACGAAGGCGGCGATTCCCCCCTTCATGTCGGACGACCCCGACCCATAGAGCTGGCCATCGGCCACCTTGGGCGGCACAAAGGGCAAATGCACTGTATCCAAGTGCCCATCGAATTGTAACACTCGTCCAGGCTGCCCGCTGTCGAAGCGAGCGACCACGGCTGGTGCTTGCGGCCAATCGGCTTGGGGCCGCTCCACGGCAAACCCCTCCGCCGCCAATATGGCCGCCAACGCATCAGCCACCGCGCCAGCGTCTAGCGTCGGGCTGGGCACCGCAATCAACTTCTTGGCCGTATCAAGTAGGCGTTGCTCATCGACGGCCTGTAGTATGTTGTCTTCCATCGCAATAAAAATCCTGAATCGCGTAAAAAATTATCCGCAGATGAACGCAGAGCAGTATGCACAAAAACTTGAAACTCGGCGATTCAACTCATCTGCGCTATCTGCGGATAATCGACATTTTAAGGTCACCCTGTGGTTTTGGCGGACTTCGTCGTATCGGCATCGGCCACGCCGCGCGGACAGAGCCACCCGCGCTCCCAGGACGGACCGCTACAATTTTCCTCAATTGCTTCCAGCCGCTGCTGCTCGGTGCGCTTCCACGGATCATTAGGCAGATCGGTCGGCCCTTGGGGATCGCTCAGTCCGCAACCGACCAACGCCATGCAAAGCATCCACTTTCTCGCCATATTGACCTCCGTTGCCCGCCTCTGACAATCTCCGTACTTTGGCCCCAACCCGCAAAGGAGCAGACCTATGTCCCACCCCCCTTACTACGGCATCATCTACAACTGGGACGGCGCGCCGCACGGCTACTCGCCCGTTCCCCAGTCCATGGACGCCTTTCTCGACAAGACCTATGCCCCGCTCGAAGACACCCAAGTCGGTGCCCTGTTTTGGTGCGTGGGCGAACACGCCACCCGCTGGCCAAGCGACGCGCTCGAACTGCTCGGCGACGCTCATCAGCGCCGCTACGAGAACGCCGCTAGCTACACGCACACTGAAAACATCCGCCGCATGTTGGAGCGAGGCGAAGATCCCCAACAGGCCGTCATCGACCGCGGCCACGAGTTAAACCTCCACGTGTACGCCTCACTACGCATGAACGACAATCACTTCAACGGCGCTCAGCTAAGCGACCTCCAGACCCTGCACCACACCGAACTGACCCAACTGCGCAAGGACCACCCCGAATGGCTCCTCGGCGAGGATACCGAGGAGTGGTTTGCCCTGTCGTGGAATATGGCCATCCCCCAAGTGCG
This sequence comes from Candidatus Latescibacterota bacterium, assembly GCA_965208845.1. GTDB lineage: Bacteria > Latescibacterota > UBA2968 > UBA8231 > UBA8231. Next base: position 5,402,988 of record OZ242361.1, read on the forward strand.
CGAAAATCGCTTCCAGCACTTGCGCGAAGTTTGCCAAAACTACCCCTATGACGGCGTCGAACTCGACTGGCAACGCCACCCCTTCCACTTCCCCGCCGACTATGCCTATCGCCTGCGCTACGTCCTCACCGACTTCATGCGGGCGGCGCGGCAACTGACCGATGAACTGGCCCAACAGCGCGGCCGACCTTTCTACCTAGCGGCCCGCGTCGCCGGCTCTATCGAAGGCTGTCACCGCATTGGCTACGACGTGGAAACCTGGATAAAGGAAAACCTCGTCGATATCTTGATTCCGGCCGGTGCCGCCGCTACCGATCCAGCCATTGAAGTCAGTGCCTTCCGCGCCCTCTGCGCCGACCGCGACATCGCCCTCTACCCAGGTTTCGACGGCGGCGTCCCTGGCCCAGCCGCTGGTCCCGAAAGCGAAACGGCCCGCCACAACATGCGCACCAAAGCCACGGCCATGCAGTATCACGGCCAAGGCGCGACCGGTATATACGCCTTCAACTGGCACGCCGACCGCGATTCAAAGCGCGAGTTGCTAACTCAAGTGGGCGCGGTCCAAACCTTGCGCCGTCAGGACAAGCTCTACAACGCGACCCACCGCTTCCGCCAGCACACCGGGGAGTGGCGCGGTGCGTACCAACACGACCGGCTGCGCGGCACCTTACCCGTCCCTCTCTACCCAACCATGCAGGAGACCGGCCCGCACTTCGACCTCGACCTCGCCGACGACTTGAGCGCAGACCCGCCGACGACCATCATCCTGCGTCTGCGTCTGCAAAATTGGGTCGCTGGCGACGAGGTTCGCTGCTGCTGGGACGACGAGGTGTTAGCCAACCCAGATATCAGCTATTGCCACGGCGGTGACCCCCAACCTATCTCCGATGTCAGCGCCGCTGCTTGGCACAGCTTCGCGCTCACGGCCGACCAAGCCGCCCGCGGCCTCCATCGCCTAGAAGTCGTTCTCTTGCAACGCCATCCCCAACTTGCTTGCGACTTGATACTAACCGATGTCGAGGTGGTAATCCTTTATAAGGACTGACGACGCGAGCGGAAGTCGCTGTACCTTGTGAAAATTCTGCCCATCTATTGTATTATAAAGAAGCTGGGAGCTTTCCCGAAGAATGCTTCCAACCAATTGCAGAGGAACCACCATGCCAGCATCTCAAGCAAAAGTAGCTATCCCCGGCAAGCGTCAGGTTCGTATAACCTTGCCAAATCCCCGCTCGGAAAAGGTGCGAAGGCGGGTAGCAAACTCGGTCGCCCGCTTAAACCGATCTCAGGAAGCCGACGCGCTCCAATGGGTCGAGGCCGTGTCTGAATTGGCAGACTAGCAATCCCTCTCCTAACGTCTAACGCCCGTAGCGCAGGCCAAAGAAAAACCCCGGCCACACAAAAAGCCCATCCTCCCACTCCTTCTCGTAGCGGCTGCCCGACTCAATCAGCCGCTGATGGCCATCGGTCCACAACTGGTTCAGGGAGACGCCGCCAAACAGCGATAGATGACTGTGCAAAGAGACCCCGGTCTCAAGTTTGACCCGCGCCAAGTAGTTGTCTCTGGCCAAGCGATCTAGACTAAAGTCCACTGCGGGCGGCCAAAATCCAATGCCCGCGCTGTAATCGTCATCGAGGTCGCGGCTGATCCGGTAGCCGTGAATATCGAGGCCGAAAAAAAATCGCCGCCAGCGCTTCTGCACCCCACCGCCCACGCCCACCGCCCACCGCCGCTGACCGGTCTCGTCGGTAAAGCCCGTGGTAAAAGCGGTGTAAAACGAGCGGCTGCCCGAGGCGAGGGTGAACATGGTAAAGCCGACTTCGTCGCGCCAAGTGCTGAGGTTGAAAAGTCCGCTGCGCGAGTAGTTGATCAACCCGATGGGCAGGCCGCCCTCGATGTGGCCGGAAAGGTTGACTACGCCTACCTGCCAACCCTTGACCTCGCTCGCCACGTTCAATAATCCAACCTGACCGCCCTTGACCTCGCCGACGAAATTGGTAACCCCAGCCAATTGCCAACCGCGGATTTTGCCGACGACGTTGGTCGTTTGCGCCACCTGCCAGCCGCGCACCTGAGATGCGATGTTGAGCAAGCCCACCTGCCCACCTTGCAACGGCCCCATCGCCCAGTTGACGCCCACGACAGACGCCTGCCAGCCATCGACCTCTTTGAGCGCCAAGTTGCCCAGCCCGCCGATCTGGCTACCCGTCCGCCCACGTGCTTGGTTGACTAGCCAAGCGAACTGGACGCCGCGAAACGCCTCGTCCTGCGTATTGGTCAACAGCCCCAGCGACAAGGTATAACCCTCGCGGGTGGCAACCTCGATCTGACGCCCCAAGGTAATCCTCCGCCCCGCGCCGCCCCGCAGCTTAGTGTCCTCTGGGGTTAAGACGCGGAAGTCGCCGGAACGCACGTCGGAGAACTCCCCTTCTGCTAGAGCCAATTCGGCCAAATGCCAGTCCGCGTCCCACGTTTCCAAAAACAGGGTATAGCTTCCCGGCACCAATCCCAGTTCGACCTCTCGCCCAGGGGATTTGTTCAGTTCGGCGACTAGGCGCTGCTGGACATTGCGGATAGAGACCCGACCAGCGAGGGCTTCGTCCAGCGACAGGCCCGCGGCGTTGCGGCGCACCTCGGTCATCACCACGCCACCAGTGCCGCGCATCTGGCCTTGATATGCTGGGTGCTGAGTGCCTCCCACTGTCCCAATAGTCCGCGCCCGCGTCTCGTCGAAGGCAAACTGGTACGCCTCGTGCAGAGTCACCCGACCATCGCCGGTAACATCGGCTGCGCCGCGCATCCCGGAGATTAGATAGTGGGTAAAAAAGGACGCCTCAATCAGATCCGATTCCTGCGCTGCCTCATCGGCTGAACTCGACGTGAGGAAGGCGTAGCCCCGCATGTCAAAAGACTCATCGACCAAAAAGGGCGGCTTGGGCTTGCCGCCCTTGATGCGGGTTATGCTCCCGGAATTGCAGGCGTCGAGGACGGCGATACGGACGGCGGCATTGGCCGTTTTCAGCGAATCGAGCAACTGCTGATAGCCGAGGTGATCGCCGGCCAACAGCAAGCCCTCTTCGTCGGCGTGGCCCGAATAGTACAGCAGCACCTCCAGCCGGTCCCCCCGCCGGCTGGCCGCCTTTACCCGCCGACCGAGGTCGGCCAGCCCCTGCTCAAAGGCCGCCAAGTCGGGGTCGCGCAACAGCAATACATCAGCCGGGTCCAGTCCCCCCATCTCCTGCAACACCTCGACGAATTGTTCCGCGTCCGAGACTGCGTAGCGCAGCAATTCGCGATCGACCCCGCCATTGTTGGCCCCCGCCGCCAGTATCAATCGACGCACTTCGGCCTCCACCGGCTGGGACAAACCCGCCGCAGCGACAACGACCAACAAGGCGCACACCAAAGACATGAGTACAACTCCTCAGAGACGATAAGGCGTCCACAAGGTCGCCCTTACAACGACAACACGACGCCCACTCATCGTCGTTGGTTGCCAACCACCATTGTAGGGGCAACTCTCGTAGTTGCCCTAGGAGGGCTAGGGCTCCCTAGATTTCTTTACGGTAAACTGGAATAGGCGGACGTCATCCCCCAACGCCACATTGCCGGCGGCCAGCTTGGTCTTGACCGTCGCTAGCCCAAAGCGGCGGTCGGCCGCCACTAAGTAAAACCGCTCCCACCGCGGCGCGTCGTCCAGTTCGTAGGCAACGTCGAGGGTATCTTGCGCCGCCAGCGGCACGGCCTCTGCTCCAGTTGTGGGTAGGTGTTGCGTTACGGTCCCACGCCCATCAACGGACAAGATCGCCCCGTACTGCAAGCCACCAGAGCGATAGGCGAGCTGCACCAAGTCCCCGCTTTGGGCCAAGGCTCCGTCTTGCAGGCGCTCCGCACCGCTGGCCAGTTTGCGGAATACCAGCAAACGCGGCTCCTGCTCGTCGCCCTTGATGCGCGGCGCAGGTGCTTCCGGGGTTTCTTGGTCGAGGAGAGTGGGCACCGCCACCACCGCCAGGATCAGGGCCACGGCCGGCACGGCCCAAAGGCGATACCCACTCCACGTTCGTTGGACGCGCCGACCCTGCGCCCGCTTGAGTTTTAGCTCGATCTGGCCGCGCATCCATTCGGGTGGGTAGCGCCGATGCAGTTCCTCATTGGAGCGCTCTAGGGCCGCTAGCCGCTGTGCAAGCTCTGGATCGTCCGCTACTCGACGGTCCAAGGTCGCCAATTCGTCATCGGTCCCCTCGCGCAGCAGGTAGCGCTCTAACTGATAGTCGCTTATGGGATGCTCATCTTGCTGATTCATAGCTTCTCCATCTTTTGCAGCGATGCTCGCAGGCCGAGCAACCGCTTGCGCACGCCGGACACGGACATGCCCACTTCCTTGGCCACCTCTTCTAAGGTCATGCCGTCAACGTAGTACAAGACGGCCATTGTGCGCGTTGACTCACGCTGTTGGCCAAAGAGCTTGGCGAGCGCAGCACGCGCATCTATCTGCCCCTCGGCGTCCTTCCAGCAGGCTATCTGCTCCAGCAGCGTCGAGTCGGCCGTGGTCTTCCGCCGCTTAGTGTCGCGGATGCGATTGAGGCAGAGGTTGGTGGCCATGCGATAGAGCAGGCTGGAGGGCGCGTCGTCCCGCAGGCGGTCGCGCCGCGTCAATAGCCGCACAAACACATCCTGAGTGGCGTCGAGCGCCTGATCTTCGTCGCGCAAAAGCTGCCGACAACGACGCATGACCATCGGCCCGTAGCGGCGGTACAGTGTATCTACGTCCATGTATTCCCTGGCGGTGTTACTACTTAAACACCTATAACGGCGCGGAGTGTTACTTCTGCTGCGACAAAAATTATGTCCCTACGCACTCAATGTACAAGATGCTGCTTACAGATGGCACCAAACAACAAGAGCCGACGGGCCATCGCCGCCGGCTCTTGCGATCCTTCTTAAAAACTGACGTTACGCCTTGTAGGGGCAACCCTCGTGGTTGCCCTCGTCGGATCCCGCTGGCTGCATACGCGGTGTCGCACGGGCGTCCACAAGGGACGCCCCTACACCGACCGGTTCGGCGCAGATGCGTAACATCAGTTAAAAAATTTCTCTAAATAAAGCGCTATTTCTCCTCCATGGCCGCGAGCAATTCGGCAGCCCGTTGGCGCTTGGCGGAATCTTTGTCGCGGGCGAGGATGCGCTGGAGCGCCGATACCGCTAGCGGATCGCCTTGCTCTCCCAACTCCAAGGCTTGGCGGTCGCGTTCCTCGTGATAGCTATTGTCGTAGTCAGCCACGTCCAGTTCGTGTTGACGCCAGTAGTATTGCAAGCGGTCGTCGGGCCAGTCGGCATAGATGGCCTCCCAAGTATTGGGTTGGCTGTGCGGCAGCAGACTGCCTGGGGAGATGGGGTCGGCCACGCGCTGATAGCGGGCGTCGATGGACAGGCGCAGTTGCTCGCCGGTGTTGGGGACGCCGCGATGGGGCATCATGCTGTGGAAAAACAGCACGTCCCCTTGCGCGAAGGGGCCGCCGGTCCATTCAAAGGAGTCGGTGATCGCCAATCCTCCGGCCCCCAAGGCCGGCTGGAAATTATAAACGCCCCCCCGATGCGCACCCGCGGCCACCTCCAGCCCACCCATCGTCGGCGGCAGGTCGTGGAGCGGGAACCAAGCTGTATAGGTTTCGGCCGTGCCCTGAATGGGGATAAAGTCCTGATGCGGCGGCGTGGTATAGGACTCGCGCTTGGGAAAGATGGTGCGGCCAATGAGGCGGGGATGCGGCAGCACCGGGCCGTCGAACAGCTTTTCGAGCAGGCCGACGAGCGCGGGATGATGCTGCAAGGCATGAAATTCGGGCAGCGCGTACATCCGGCTATAGACATCCATATACTCGGGCGTCGGCTCGACGCAGAAGCCGTCTTGGTCGGCGATGGCGTCCTCAAGCGGCGCGTCGGCCTGAACCCAGCCGGCGTCGCGGGCAATGGTCAAAAAACGCAGCCTGAGCGCTTCGAGTTCGGCGGCGGGCAACAAGCCGCTGACAAAGAGATGGCCGTCGCGCTGCATGCGGTCGCGCAGCGCGGGCGGGTCGTCGATAATAGGGGTTGAGTCGATAAAAGTCGGCATAACGCAGGCTCCCAAAGTAGAGAAAAATGCTAACGTCGATAGGTATTTCTGTAATAGTACGGAGTTTTGCCAGAGACCAAAAGATGCCGTCAGCCTTTCGCTTAGGCTGCATCAGGTCGCCGAATGCTTTGCCATCACCGATCAACCTCATAGAAGACTGCATCGCGTTGGCTCGCTTATGAGTTGTCACATTTCGCCAAAAATAATCCCCTCCAGCGCACCGGGCACTGGAGGGGAAAGAAACCGCGATCTTGCAAAAACTAGGCGGTAAAAAACGCCACGGTCGTCCAGCACAAAGCCGCCGCGCCCGCCGCAAGCGTCGCCTGCGGGATCTGCGTCTTGACGTGGTCCATCAGGTCGCAGCCCGTACACATGGAGCTAAGCACGGTGGTATCTGAAATCGGCGAGCACTGATCGCCGTACACGCTGCCGTCCATAACCGCAGCAAAACACAAGGTCATAAAAAGCTCTGGATGCGCCAGCCCATTGGCACCAGCCACCGCCCAAGCAAGCGGCATGGCCAGCGGGAAGGCCACCGCATACGTGCCCCAGCTCGTGCCGGTAGAAAACGCAATGACCATAGTAAGAAGCTGGAGCAACACCGGCAGGAGGAAATACGGAATAGCCTCGCCGAGCTGTTCGACTAAAAAGATGCTGCCGCCCGTCTCCTTGCTAATGCCGCCGATGGTGATCGCCAGTAGCAAAATGACCGAACCGAGCACCACGCCCTTAATGCCATCGTGAAAGCCGGCGATGAGGTCTTTGAGCGCCATGCCCTTGGCCAAGGCCATGCCCGCAGCCAACAAGAGCGCAATGCCAAAAGCCCACTGCACATTGGGCGATCCGCCAACGATAAAGGTGCCGACGGCAATAGCGATGAGCGTGCCCAGCGGCAAGAAGAATTCGAGGACGTGCGGAGTGTAGCCTTCGGGTACGTTGCTTCCTTGTAGTTCCTTGGCACTCAGCGGATCGGCTCCCGGGGCGTCGAGCTGGCCGGTCGTGCGTGAGCGATGCATCGCTTCTTTAAGTTGCTTGCCCAAAAAGAGCGGTTTTTCAATGCTGAGGAGGAACGTGCCCAAGACGGCAAAAATGGCGTAAAAACAAAAGGGCACGCTTTGAAAGAAGAAGGCAATGCGGTCAGCTTCCGTGGCTAAAAAGCTGACGCCAGAGACGAAGATGAACGCCTGCACATAGCCGGGCCAAGCGTTGAACGCAAGCTGGGAGGCAATCGGCGAGGCCGTTGAATCAACCACGTACGCCAGTTCCTCGTGGCTGATTTTTTCGTTGTCGGCAATCGGTTTGACCGTGGTGCCGACCAGCACCGTGCTGACGGTGCCGCCTTGGAAGAAGATGACCCCGAGCATCCAGGCGACCAGCTTGGCGCTTCTGGGACCGCGCACAAAGCGCACGGTCATAAACTCGGCAAAGGCCTGAGCCGCCCCCGTGCGCGACCATATCCCCATCAGCCCGCCTAGCAACCACAAGTAGAGCAGCAGGATTCCGGCCGCGCTTTCGGTCGCCAATGAGGGAATTAGTACCTCGCCGGTGAAGTCGTAGCGGCCCATCAGCAGAGCGCCGGCGATGATGCCGCCCAACAGCGAGGTGACCGGTTCTTTGGTCAGCCAGCACAACAGCACGGCCACCACCGCTGGCAAAAGCGACCAATAGCTCCAGTGGCGCTTGGCCACCAGTTTGTAGTAGCGGCCGGTCTCCGCCACCGAGACGAATTCTTCCGTGACCGACGGTGCCGTCCTCGACCCCTCAATTTTAGCCGGATCGAGTTGGGCTTGCGCCATGGGCACGGCCTCGAAATAAGCGGGTTTTTCGCGATAGATGTAGTACAGCTTGCCGTCGTCGTCCGTTTTCACGTCCAACTCGATCCGTTCTACCGTCCACGTCGGTGCCACATTGACACCTATGATCCACGACGAGAGCAGAGCGATAGCAAAAATGGCGAAGTTGCGAATGCCTCTAGGCATGGGGTTCCTTTCGGTTTAAGGATGGTTGGAGCGATTAGGCCTCGGTTTGAAGGATTTTTTCTTGTACCCATAGATTGAGCAACGTTTCTTCGCTAACTCCTCGCTTTTTCGCTGCTTCCCTGATTTTTTGGCAGAGTTGCCCATCTACTGGATAGTATCTGCGCTGGGCCTCAATATGGACGTTAAATTCGGCTTCGGTTTGTTCGCCGCTCTCCGTAGAATCGTGTTCGTCCCAGAAAGCTCCGATATCGCGATAGGTTTGAGCCATTGAAACGGGCGTTTTACTAGCCATACTTTTCCCTTTCTTTGTCACTCATGTCCCGCGCTGAAACGACGATCGCACGTCCATCGCGGGTGTAAACGAAAAAGACGCTCATATAGCGTCCTGCAATTGTCCGACCAAAGGCAGCATACACATCTTCGCCAAGACGATGGCCCGGTTCTTTGAATATGAACTTTGGCCGACTTTCCATGACTTCGATAACTTCCCACTCTTCAACGCCATGTTTCCAGAGCAGTTTTTCAACAATATCCTCCAACCAAACTATTCTCGTAATTTCCAGCAATGGCACTCACCCTCTTGTACGCTAGATTCCCGACGATTCGCTTGGCCCCAGGTCCAAGTCTTGGCCGCGGTGAAAATTGCGCCCCATCAGGTATTTGATATCCAATTCTACATCGCGCACAAAAATCTCCGGCAGGGCTTGGGCGTCCCGCCGCACCAATTCGACCGAGAGCGTGTTGTTCCCTTTTTTCGGCCAGTGTTTGGCATCTAGCTTAAACGCGTACCAATACCCCGACCCCGTGCGATAGCGTGGAGCCGACATCCGGTACATTTCGTTGATCTTGCGCAACAGGCTAGCGGGCAACTCCCGGCCATTGAAATAGAACTTCAGTCGGTCGCGCTCGGTGTGGCCCATCACCCGCACCCGCAGCAACACTTCGTGAATCCGGTTGACCTTGGCCCAGCGCCGCAGATCGTCGCTAACCGACAAAGTGATGGAAGCCTTGTGGCCCTTTTGCAAATAGGCCGGTAGCTGCATGGTCGTCCCCGGCTCGGTGGTGGGATTGGGGTAGCGCCCGGTCGCGGTCGGAACGTAGTAAATTTTGTCGCGGGCGGCCATGACCTCTGGATAGGGCACTTCCCGCAGCTTCTCGTAGAAGGAGGCTTGATACGGCCAGTTCCCAAACCAGTGCGCCAAGTACAGGCCATCGACGCCCTGCGCCCAGTAGTTGCAGGCGGCCCCGCGCACCATCTCAATGGTCGCTTCCCCTAGGCGATCCGAATCCACGTGGCTTTGCAAGGCCGCATGCACCCGACATCCCGTACCTTCGGCCGCGGCAACCAACGGCCGAAAATCAATGGTCGAGTCCAGCAGTTCCGGGCCGGAAAACGCTTGGCCGATCAGCACATCGACTAGCCCTTCGCGCAACCACGCTTCGACGTCCATGCCGACGGCATAGCACCCCTCGATGCTGTAGGGGATGCGGATGGCCAACTCGCGTTGCTTGCCGCTCCGCTTGACGGCGCGATACACCTTGCACACCCACTCGGTCATAACCTCGCGGCCAGCATCGACCTCGTCGGGGTGGAAGTAGTAGGGCTGGTAGTTCATCTGCAACTCAAAGCCATCGACCGGGTATTTCTTTAGCGTCTCGGCAATCAGGGCAAAGCGCTCGTCGCGGACTTCTCGGTGCTTGAAGTCGAGGCAGGTATAGCCGGGATAGTCGTCGGGCACACCGTCCTGCGCGCCAATTTCTAGGTGGGCATTGTCAAAGCGGAAGTCCGAACAGCGCACATCCTCTTCCCGCGGCCCTCGCCCCTGCTGTACCAACAGCGTCGGATACACCTGCTTGCCGTACTGGTGGGCGCGGTCGCAAATCAGGCGCAGGGGATCGTGCCCCTTGCGGATGAGGTCGCGGGCATTTTGGTGGGCGCGGCGAAAGATCAAATGGGGCCACCGCTTCACATTGTGGCCCCACAGCTCCCCTACCTCGGTATCGTGCAGTACGGTGCGGCCGTCGCCGAGACAAAACATGATGGCTTCGACCGGCGTACCCAACAGCTCGTCCACCCCCTGCTCGTACTCTTCCTTCTGCATCGGCGGCTCGTACATGTAGATCAGCGGATGCCGGCCGTCGTGGTAAAACATGATTTTAGGCTTAGGCATGGTCTCGCTCCTTTAGGTCCAGTTGCGCGAATCGGGCACGGCCACCCAGGCCGACCCTTGGGCGATCGACTGCTGGCTGACGAGGCCGGGCAAGGTCATGTCCATCGCCAAGTCGATGCCAATGGCCGGTGCCTTTTCCCCGCGAATGGCCGCGACAAAGTCCTGTACCTCCCAATAGTCGCCACCGCCGTGTCCGGCGGCGAGGGCTTCTGCGGGCGGGTGCCGCCAATGATCAGGCAAAAATTCTTCTACAGCTTCCAATTGCTCCCAGCGCGGCTGCGCGTTGCGGCTGCGCAACCAGATTTTGGCCGTGGCCTCAAAGCCGTCGGCCGATTCGTACGCACCATCGGTCCCCTGCAACGCGTAGTGTACCATGTGGTGCGGCCGATCCGAGAGCATATCGACCCGGATGTGGACCAATCCGCCGCCCGACAGCCGGCACATCATGGTCACCGAGTCCTCCATTTCGTACAAATCGCCGCGTGGGTCGCGGTAGTGGTGCCCGGTACCCACGGTACAGACGGCCACCACCCGCTGCCCGGCAAACCACGTCAGCACCGGCCCCAAGCTGTGCGTGGCATAGGTGCAACCATTGACGCCCGTCTGCCAGTGCCGCCGCCAAGGCGTGGTCTCGTTGAGCTGTTTCAGTTCGTGAATATACGCTCCTTCGGCGTAGTACAGCTCGCCGAAAAAGCCGCGCTCGACTAGCGCTTTTACCAGTGTGTTGGCCTTGGTGTACACGTAGTTCTCGGCCATCATATAGACGGCCCGACTGCGCCGCGCCGCCCGCGTCAACTCGCGGCATTCCTCGACCGACACGCCGGCCGTCACCTCGCTGAGCACGTGAATGTCGCGCTCCAAGGCCGCGATGGTCTGAGGCGCGTGCCACGGCATCGGCGTACCCACGACGACCGCGTCCACCCCTCCGGCGTCGAGCATTTCGTCGGCATCCGTAAAGACCTGTTCGACACCCAATTCAGCCGCGTGGTGCTCGACTCTTTCCCGGCGGATGTCGCACAGCGCAGTAACCTCCGTGGCCGAATGGGCCAGCAAGGTGGGGATAAAGCCGCTTCCGCGGCCAGCAGCCCCAATGACGCCAATGCGTATTTTGTCCATTTCTATCTCTGTTTGACAACCAGCCTCAGCACCCGTACTGTTGTAGGCCGTTTTTTCAACCCATTCCCCATAGGAGGAATCTCATGGCCATTATACCTAACATCAGCTCGGATATCGCCGGGCCGCTCGGCGCGATCCACCTGCCTCGCCTGTGGTCCAAGCTGCGCTTGAGCGCGGCTGGCGAATTGCCCGCGGATTACCCGGAATGCGGCGCGGGCTTTGATCAGATGGTTCTCGACGGCCTCGGCATCGACCGCGATGCAGCCGTGGCCTATGTCAAGGACAACAAGGCCAGCTATACCGAATTTGAAAACTGGGTCAAGGCCCAGCGCGGCGGCTCCATTCCGCAGAGCGAAATCGACGCTTCCAACGCCGCCATCCGCGGCTACAATCACGACGACGAGACCCGCACCGACATCCTCGGTGCCGCTGGCCTCAGCGACGACGGCAGCATCCTCGACGCCGTCAACCTCAACAACCTCGACGACTGGACTGAACTGCACAACGCCCTGAGCTAAAAGGACGTGTCCCACTCGTCTGCCGGCCCGCTTCCGCTCTTTGGAGGCGGGCCGTTTGTTGTTTGCCGCCCGCCTATTCATACCGCCTTTTAGCTGGGCTGTCAACGCCCTTGATAGCCTTCTGCCAAAGTTGTACCTTGTGCCACCTACCCCTCGGCGAAATCAGGTCTGCCATGAAACTCGACGTCGTACAACTGACCCAAGAATTGGTTGCCTACCCCTCGGAAAGCCAAACCAGCAATGTCGAAGTCACCCAACACATAGCTGGGGTCTTAGATCAGCTTGGATTCCAAATAGAAGAGGTGCCCTACACAGATGAAGCGGGCGTGGCCAAGCTCTCCATCGTCGGTAAGCTAGGCACCGGAGAAGGCGGGCTGGCCCTGATGAGCCACGACGACGTCGTACCCGCTAATCCCGCCGACGGTTGGCTTCGCGACCCCTACGACCCCTACGAGGCCAACGACAAGCTCTACGGCCGCGGCTCCTGCGACATGAAAGGCCCTCTTGCCGCTTCGATCTGCGCGGCCGCCCGCTTCAAGGCCGCCGATCTCAAAGCCCCGATCTACATCGTCGTCACGGCCGACGAGGAGGTCCTCTGCGTCGGCGCGCAAAAGGTCACGGCCCATTCCAAGCTCTTTGCCGAGGCCAGCACCGGTTGCGGCATTATCTGCGAACCCACCAGCCTCCGCGTCGTCCACGCCCACAAAGGCTCGCTCGCCATGCAAGTCACGGCCAAAGGACGCCCCGCGCACACCAGCACCTTGAAGGGCACCAACGCCAACCTCAAGATGATTCCCTTTCTCGCGGAAATGAAGCGATTCAACGAGCGAGTGCTCAGCGCACACCGCTACCGCAACGAGGAATTCGCGCCGCCGCATTCCGAGTGGTGCATCGGCATCAACGACCACAACCGCGCCACCAACATTTCCCCCGCCCAGAGCATCTGCACCCTCAACTACCGCCCCATGCCCGGCATCGACGTCGATGACATCATCGACAAAACCCGCAAAAGCGCAGAAAAACACGGGCTCGACTTCGAGCTCAAACATCGCGGCGAGCCGCTCTACACCGCGGTGGACGCTCCACTGGTCCGCACGGCGCTCAAGCTAACGGGCCGCCGCAAACCCACTACAGTGGCCTACGGCACCGACGGCATGGCTTTTTTCAAGAAGATGAAACAAATGATCGTCCTCGGCCCAGGCGACATCGCCCAAGCCCACACCGCCAACGAATGGATCAAAACCGACCAGCTGCGCGCCAGCGTCGATCTCTACGCCCGCTTCATCGAACGCATCTGCGTTTAGAGGCCGAAAACAGCGAACGTTGGGGTTCATTAAAACGACTCGCTGGGATTCAGCAGAGCACCTCAAAACGGAAGAAGATGTGCAATTATACTTGGAAACATGCCTTGAAGAAGCTGGGGATGACCCAGCTTTTATAAATCATGTCTTGGGTGTAATCGCTCTTTCTGAAATGATTCAACGACCGCCGACTGAAGTCGGCGGATTGGAGGGGGACTGAAAGTCCCTTCACCGGCTGAAGCCGGTTACGGTTCCACTTCAAACCCATCGTCTGTCGGCGGCTCAAAATGATGCTCCAGATACAACCGGATCATCTCTTGAGTCAGTTCACCGGCGGTCACACAAAAATAGCCGCGCGCCCAAAAATGACGACCCCAGTACCGTTTCTTCACCTGCGGAAACTCCTCAAAAACCTTACTGGAGGTTCGCCCCTTAATCCGCCGCATGATCTCGGATGGACTCAACGTCGGAGGAGCCGACACCAAAAGATGCACATGATCTGTACTGACCACCCCCCGCAGAATCTGAATCTCGAACCGGGCGCACACCGGACGGATCAGTTCACGCACACGCAGGGCCAAGTCCCCCTGCAGCAGCCCGTAGCGATACTTGGTCGCCCAAACAAAGTGATATTCGATCTTATATTTCGTATGACTGCCTTCGCGATAGGCCAGCTTATTAACATAACGCAGCCGCTCGCTGAAAGCGATCCCGTCTGAAAGACGGGGGTTTTAACCCAAAATTCGGACGAATAAAGCAAGGCTGCGTGAGATTATATAAATTCCCTCAGGTTGATCTTCTTCATTCCTTCTCTAATATATTCCAAACTCTCACTATTTGATAATTCCACTATAGGATGCTCAAAATCTATTTTTTCTGCTAATATGTTTGCTACTTCTTTCGTCCAGTGAGTCATACTCATTTGGACAATATCTCCATTTATAGCTTTGGCCATCTCGACAATACGACTCCTTTCACCAATTCTATCCACTAGAATAATTGTTGACATATAGTGCAATTGCCTCCCTAATTCCATCTCCTTTTCAAATCTGGATACTTTGTCTAAAGAAATCTCCGTATTTCCCGGCCCAATAAAGCCAATATCAAACCTTACCCCAACGCCTGGTCTGTATAATAGAGTAGCATCGCTTTCTCGCTTTTCTCCGCGTTCGGAGAGCCAAAAAACTCTATCAGTTTTATCAGTTCTAGGATCGACCTTTTGGAATCCTAACAGAGAAAGCAAAGAACCTAATATGAGCTTCTCGAACAATTTGCCATACATTGATTTTTCAGAGCCTCTGATTGCTAATGTTTGCGTACCAATAGCTGCAAACAGATAGAGGATGAAGGGCCAATTTACCTTGCACTCTACGCCCTGAACTTCTAAAATGCCTTCGAGCTCACCATAGTCGATTTTACATTTAGCCGCAGATTGTTTGAGGGATTCTTCAAGAGCATCGAGATAATTATCAAGTTCGTCGTCTTCATTTCTCAGTACATTCTGTATGCTTTTTCCCGTCAGTCCAATACACCATTGCAGAAATAGTTTTTTCTCACTCGAAATGTTTGAATTTAGCTCTGTTTTTACAATCTCTGGTAGCTTATCGATAAAGTTTTCAATATCGTGACTGGATTTGAGGAACGTCATAAATAACGCTGCATTTGAAAGTGCCAATCTCCTGCGGGTCAATCCTTCGGTTAGAGAGCGAATATTTTCGCCGCACAGTACAGAAGTCACAACTTCTTTAACTATATCCTCACCAATTCTATCAATAACTTCAACTCCTCTATATTTCGCTAGATTTTCACCGATACGAGGAATATTACTCGATATTTTTCTATAAAGCATTCGTCTATCCAATCTTAAAATTTGATATAATTCTCTATAGGAGTAACCGGCTCACAATTAATCCAGTTCACGTCTTCCACATCTCCTTTTAACCAACCTTCTATATTTTTTCGTATTTCGTTAATGTATTCATCATTTATCTCAAATAATACGAATCGCCTGTCTAGTTTAATGGCCGCTTGTCCCACGGTACCAATGCCGGCGAAGGGATCAAGGACGACATCGTTCTTAAATGAATAGTATTGAATAGCTTTCTCTGCGAGTTCTACTGGAAATATAGCCGGATGCTTTTTACTGTGAGCAGGATGGATGTTCCAAATATTGGTTACTTCATATCCATCCTCAATCCGCGACGCCGCGACTAAATCTTGCTCTGGATGCTTTCGAATATGCCAATCAATCAATTTATCCGTTTTCTTGCGATAGACTAAGACGTATTCCGTTACTGGCACAGCCTTGTATTGCAGTGGATTTCTATCCGCAGCAAATCTTCTGCCACGACCAGTTGCCCAACCTGCACCTTCTGGTTTTACCCATATTATATCATCGATAAATTCAAATCCTTCTTCGATGAAAATGCGGTGGAAATCAAAGGGAACCGCTATTCTCTTAGACGATTCACTGCGACTCGCTCGACGAATTAACACCGGCGATATATTTATAACAAAAAATCGGCCTTCATTTAGCACTCTATTACATTGGTGTATTACCTTTCTCATCTTGAGCAAGTATTCGTCGTATTGAATATAATCAGAGTATTCAGGCCGCGCATTGTAGTAGGGAGGAGAAGTGAAGACGAGATCAATGGATTCAGAGGGCGTCTGTGAAAGAAGCTCCTCGCTGTCTCCCAAACCAATCGTGTTACGCAAATTCGAGATCTTAGGTAAATTCTTCTCTTTTCTCTTTTCTTTGTTTATGCGCCCGAGTAACCTCGCCTCTAATACCTGCTTTTGTGTTGTTTTCTTCTCTTGTACCAAACTCGTATGTGCATCAATCACAACTTCGCCAACCTTGTGACCATCTCTACCTTTTAATGGCACTCGCCATATATGGTAGCGGTCATCCACCTCGGGAAGTCCAAACTCAATTGCATTGTCGAGATCTATGTCCTTTAGATAATTTGCAGAAATTTGCTTGGCACCCCTAACATCTTTTACTCGGTATTTTCGCCTGTCGTAAACCGATTGCTTCGTCCGCGCTTCGCCAGACTCAGAAATACCGAGCTTGCTTTCGGTCTTTCCTTTATTTTGTTTCAATGCCCTCATCGCTTCTCTCCCCTCAATTCCAAGGATCCACCCCAGCTAACTTCCGCCCCACACTCGTCAACTCAGCCGTCTTTTCTTCGCGGTGCTCGCGTTCCTCGGCGTAGCGCCCCAGCCCGGACAGCCGCCGTTGCCAAAAATCCGTGTGCAATCGCCGCGCCTCTTCACTCTCGCTAGCTGGACTCATGGTAATGTACTGGGCCACGCGAGGCGCGTCGCCGCGATTGACGCTCGCCGTGTGCGGCAGGGCCGTGCGCCAGATAACCAAGTCACCCGATTCCGCACCGATGCGCCGCGCCCCCAAGGCCAGCAGATCTTGCTCGCGGGGGTTGGCCCCCTCCGGCAGTTCGTCGAGCCACGCCTCTAAGCGCTGGTGGAACCCCGGCACGCAGATAAAGGCCCCCTGCTCGGCTGGCGTGTCGCTCAGATAGAGCACGCCCTGCACGCCAAAGGACAAAGGACGCTTATCGAAGGACGCATCCCAGTGCAGATTGTGCTCGGGCGCATCCTTGTCTAAGGTCGGCGGATTGATGCTGGCTCGGTCGTGGCTGACCCATAGCTTGTCCGTGCCCCAAATCTGGCTGAAGGCCCGGTGGACCCGAGGGGCTGTGCGGTTGTCCCACATGGTCTGGTGGTGGTAAATCTCAACCATAATGCCGCGCCGATCCTCTGGATACCAAGTCCCCGGATCGTCTGGGTCCATGCCCGTAAACGCCCACACCGCCCGCCCAGTGCGCTCAGCTTGGTCGCGGTCGATTACCTGACGAGCGACGACGTACCCCTGTTCGGCAAAGAAATCCAGTTCTTCCCTGCTCAGGACATCCATAGCAGTTCCCCTGTTATAACAGTTTTCGCGCGATGAGTTCCTCGGCGATTTGCACGGCGTTTAGAGCCGCGCCCTTGCGCAACTGATCGCCGCTGACCCACAAGTCCAGCCCGGTCCCGTCAGGCCGCGAAATGTCTTGGCGAATGCGCCCGACCAGCACCTCGTCGCAGCCGGAGGCTTCAATCGGCATGGGAAAATGGTTCTGCGCGGGATCATTCACGATCCGCACGCCCGCAGCCTGCGCCAAGATAGCTTCGGCCTCAGCGGCCGGAAAGGGTTCGGCAAACTCCACGTTGATCGCCTCGGAATGCGCCCGCAGCACGGGCACGCGAATGGTCGTGGCCGAGATCTGCAGCGCGTCGTCGTGAAACATCTTGCGAGTCTCGCGCACCATTTTCAGCTCTTCTTCGCAATACCCCTCCGGCCCAACAGCCGAATCGTGCGAGAATAAGTTAAAGGCGATCGGGTGCGGGAATTCAGCCGGCTCGGCCTCCTGCCCGGCGAGCACCTGCCGCGTCTGCGTCTCCAACTCCTCCATGGCCCGCGCCCCCGCGCCGCTGACGGCCTGATAGGTCGAGACCACGATGCGCTTGATCCGCTGCCGCTGATAGAGCGGCCAAACCACCACGTCCATGATGATTGTCGAACAATTCGGATTGGCGATGATGCCGCGATGCGCTGCCAAATCCTCGGGATTGATCTCGGGCACCACCAGCGGCACGTCTGGGTCCATGCGATAGGCCGACGTGTTATCGACGACCACCGCGCCCGCGGCTACCGCGTGCGGGTTAAACTGCTTGCTCAAACTGCCCCCGGCCGAGGCCAAGACGATATCCACGCCGGCAAAAGAATCCTCGCCGAGTTTCTGCACCTGAATCGAGCTGCCGTTAAAGGCAATGGCGCGCCCAGCCGAGCGGGCCGAGGACAACAGCCGCAACTCGCCAACGGGAAAGTCGCGCTCGGCGAGTATTTCTAACAGCACCTGCCCTACGGCGCCAGTCGCGCCCATAATAGCTACGTTGTACGTATCGGTCACCTGCATTTCTCCGTGAGATAATCCATCAATACATGTCCGTGTTCTACCTGCATACTACCCCACTCGGCCGCCCGCTCTCCATAGGCTTGCATCGAGTCAGCCTCAATCCCCGTCCCCCACAGCACAAAGGGCACTGGCTCGCGGCTGTGGGTGCGCCGCGCAATGGGCGTGCGGTGGTCGGGAGTGAGCAGCACCCGATGCGGCCCCATCGATTCTAGCCCCGCCAAAATCGGACCGACGACGCGGGCGTCGAAATCCTCGATGGCCTGCACCTTAGCCTGTGGATCGCCGTTGTGCCCGGCTTCGTCCGGGGCCTCGACGTGGACATAGACAAAATCGGCGTGCTGCAAGGCCGCCAGCGCGTATTCGGCCTTGCCCTCGTAGTTGGTGTCGAGATACCCAGTAATACCGGGGACCTCAATGACCTCTAAGCCCGCGCTCTTGCCGATCCCACGCACCAAGTCAACGGCCGAGATGACGCCGCCCTGCAACCCGTAGCGCTCCGCCAAGGACGTCAATCTCAGCGCGCGTCCAGACCCCCAGAGCCATATCGCATTGGCCGGCCGCTCCCCGCGAGCCGAGCGAGCTACATTGACTGGCGCGGCCGCGAGAATGGGGCCAGCCGCATCCATGAGAGCGCGGATCTTTTCGGCCCCGTCACCTATAGGCTCATGCGCGGCCATGGACTCGCCCATAATGTCGTGCGGCGGATAGGTTTCCACTTCTTCCGGGCCGCAATCCCACACCAGCAAGTGGCGATAGCCCACCCCGGGATAGAAGCGCAAAGACGGCCCCCCCAACTCGGCCGCTAAAGCCTCCACCAACTCGGCCGCCTCTTCGCTGTCAATGTGCCCAGCGCTGTAATCGACTAACACATCGCCCTCGCCGTAGATCAGGTTCAGGCGGAAGGCTACCCCGTCGTCGCCCAGATCGACGCCCATGCTCGCGGCTTCCAACGGTGCGCGACCCGTGTAGTGTACCCGACTGTCGTAGCCGAAAATTTCGAGATTGCCGATATCACTACCCGGATGCCGCTGTGCGGGAATCATCTGTACCAATCCCCCGGCTCCCTCGCGGGCCAAGCGATCCATGCAGGGCGTGGCGGCCGCCTCCAACGGCGTCTGCCCGCCCAACTCATCGAGCGGATAGTCCGCCGCCCCATCGGGCACCAACACGACGTAGCGCACGCTAGAGATCCTCCATGCGGATGAGCTTGACCGCTCCTTGCACGGCATCGAGTGTAGCCACCGCCTGCTGCGCCCGCTGCATCGCGGCTTCGCGCGCCTCGTGAGTGACGATGACCAGCGGCACAGAGCCGCCCTCAAAGTCGCGCTCCTTTTGGATGACCGAGGCAATGCTGATGCGCTCCTCGGCCAAAATGCGCGCAATACCCGCGAGCACCCCGGGCTGGTCGCGGACTAAGACGCGGATAAAGTAGCGCATCTGCACGTCCTCAATGGGCACGACCGCGACGGCGTCCTCGCCCAAGATCATGTCGCCGATGGAGGTGCTAGCCCCGGCGGCTTTGCGCTCGACCAACTCGACCATATCCGCCACCACTGCGCTGGCCGTGGGTAGCTGCCCGGCGCCGCGACCGGAAAACACTTGCGGCCCCACCGCAGATCCCTGCACCTGAATGGCGTTGAATTCGTCGTGGATGTTGGCCAGTAGCGCGTCCTCCGGCACCATGGCCGGATGCACCCGGGCCTCGACGCGCCCGTCCTGCTGCTTGGCAATGGCCAGCAGCTTGATCGCATACCCCAACTCGCGGGCGTATTCAATGTCCCGGCTCTCGATCTGCTCGATGCCCTCGCAAAACACGTCGCGGCCCGTGCCCGTGCAGTGAAAGGCAATGCGGCAGAGGATGGCCAACTTCTGCGCGGCGTCCATGCCGCTCACGTCCATAGTTGGATCCGGCTCGGCATAGCCTTGGTCTTGGGCTTCTTTGAGGACCGCGGCGTAGTCGCCGGCGCCGCGACTCATCCGCGTGAGCATGTAATTCGTAGTGCCGTTGAGAATGCCGTACAGAGACTCGACGCGATTGGCCACCAAGCCGTTGCGCAACGAGCGGATGATGGGGATGCCGGCGGCGACACTCGCTTCAAACATCAAATCCGCTCCATTGGCCAGCGCCAGTTCAAAAAGCTCCTCGCCCCGCTCGGCTAGCAGGGCCTTGTTGGCCGTTACCACATCCTTGCCCCGCCGCAGGGCCTCACTCACCCACTCAAAGGCCGGGGGCGCACCCGTCAATTCCACCACCAATTGCACATCTGGATCGGCTACGACCGCGCTGGCGTCCGCGGTCAACAACTCCGGTGCTATGGCGGGGCTGCGCGGCTTGTCCAAGCTCCGCACGGCCACGCGCTGCAATGCAAAATCAACGTGCTTGCGCCGCCGCAGCGACGCGGGCGCATCCTGCAACAGCTCGACCACACCGCTGCCGACCGTGCCCAAACCAATCAATCCCACTCCTACTGGCATGTCTTTGCCCAATTCCTTGTTTCGCATCAAGTAGGGGGCGGTTTGCAAACCGCCCCCTACTGCGCAAACTGCCCCCTACTGCGTAACGTCAGTTAAAACTTATAAATATAGAGGGTATCGCGCTTTTGAGGCAAGGTAGTCGCGCCGGTGGATAGCCGCACTGAGATAGCCTATATTACGGGCACACACGACGATTGGAGCCGATCATTATGGACCTCAAAGCCTTCAAACTGAGCCTGCAAGAACAAGCCCCACCGGAAATCTCCAAAGCCCTACAAGCACTCTGGTACGAGGCCAAGGGCGAATGGGACAAAGCCCACGAGCTAGCCCAGCAAGCACCTGACCCCACTGGAGCTTGGGTCCACGCTTATTTACACCGGGTCGAGGGCGACGAAAGCAACGCCGGCTATTGGTACCGGCGAGCGCAAAAGCCGCACAGCGAGGCGTCGCTGCCCGCAGAATGGGACGAGATCGCCAGCGCCCTGCTCAGCGGCTAAGGCATCCCCGCCAAGTGTGGTTCAGTTCCGCGCGGTCTTGCGGGTTGGCCCAAGTTACGACGGCTCCTCGCCCTCCCCACGGCTCAGTCGCTGCGGACGCCCAACATGCAAAGGAAGGCCGGTTTGGGCACGATCTTGTTCAAGAGCGCGTCGGCCAAGCGCCAAGCTGCATAGGGCCAGCCAGCACTCAAGCTAGGAAATCCCGCCAACTCCAGCAGTTTGTTGGTCGTCAACCGCACCGCGCGTATTTCAAAGCCCTGGCTTTGGAGATAGGCGGCGAGCGTCTCCTCGTCAAAGCGGTGAAGATGCGCGTTGGCTGGCGTTAGTCTATTGCAGTGGATACACAGGTGCTCGACAATGGTCTCACAGTACGGCACACTCACCACCAGCCGCCCCCTCGGGCGCAACACCCGCCGCGCCTCAGCTAGGGCCGCGTCAATGTCTTCGAGATGTTCGACTACTTCAGAAAGCACTACCGCGTCGAAACACTCGGCCGCAAAAGGGAGATAGTACAAATCGCCGACCTGATAGGCTGCTTCCGCAAAACGGGCCTTGGCACCGGCTACTCCTACCCAGCCGATGTCCATAGCGCAGACTAGGGCACCCCGACGATGGCAGTACGCCCCCAGCCAACCCGACCCACACCCGATATCGAGGACGCGTTCGTCACCGTGCAAATCGAGTAGGCGCACGAGTGTCTCCAGCCGCCGCTCTTCCGAGGCTCGACGCCTCGGGTCCAATGCTTGAGGATCGACAATCGCATCGGCATCGGCCTTGTAGTGGACCTTGTAGTCGCTGAGCTGGCCTTTTTGAGTTGTATTCATTATCGACGGTCTCTTGACAACAGCGGCACAGCCTCCATACTATGCCACTCATTACTCTTAAAGTGGCCTACGCATCCTCCAAACAAACCCCTAACCACGAACCAAATTTTCCATGACGATAAAAATCGGCTTTGTCGGCACCGGCGGCATCGCCAACCACCACCTGCGCACCCTCGCCCAACTCGACGAGGCCAAGCTGGTTGCCTTTTGCGACGTAGTCGAAGAAAAGGCACTCGCCGCGGCCAGCGAGTACGGCGGCAGGGCCTACAGCCACTACGAAGCCCTGTACGACAGCGAGGCACTCGACGCAGTCTATATCTGCTTGCCGCCTTTTGCCCACGCCCAGCCCGAGCTGGCGGCCATTGAGCGCGGCTTGCCCATTTTCGTCGAAAAACCCGTGGCGACTTCCCTAGAACAAGCCTGCGCCGTTGAAGCGGCCCTACGCGCCCATAACCTGATCAGCGCCGTAGGCTATCACTGGCGCTACATGGATACGACCGCCAAGGCAATCGAACACCTCGGCGACGAGCCGGTGGGGTTTGCCCTTGGCGCTTGGACTGGCGGCATGCCCGGGGTGTCTTGGTGGCGGGTATTGGCCGAGAGCGGCGGCCAGATCGTCGAACAAACCACGCACATTTTCGACTTGGCCCGCTACCTGCTCGGCGAGGTGGAAAGCGTCCACGCCATGGGGCGCACCGGCCTGATGGAAGACGTCCCCAACTACGATGTCCACGACGCTTCGGTCACCAATCTCCGCTTCCACAGCGGCGCAGTGGCCAGCATCACCTCGGCCTGTATGCTCGCCACAGGCGGGCACGTAGGCTTGGATCTCTATCAGAAAAACCAAGTCCTGCGCATCGCATCCGGGGCGCTCACCATCGACCGTCCCAGTGGCCGAGAAGTCGTCGAACAGGGCAACAACCCAACGCAAGCCGAGGATCGCGCCTTTCTCCAAGCCGTGCAAACCGGCGATGCTGCGGGCATCCGCTGCGACTACGCCGAGGCGGTCAAGACCTTAGCCGCGACCCTCGCGGCAACCCAATCCGCCATAGAAGGGCGCGTCGTCTCGCTGTAGCCTACTCGTCTTCGATCAGGTCGAAGTCGTGGATGTCCTCGCCGGCCTTGGCCGAGAGGATGTCCAGCGCGGCGCAAGCCCCGTCGCCAGCAGAGATAATGGCTTGGATTTTCTTCAGGCGAGTGCTCCAGCCAATGACGTATAGCCCTTCGACCGAGGTGCGGCCATTGCGGTCGGCCGCCAACCCATCGGCTTCTTTGGCCACGCCCAAGCTTTCGGCCAGCGGGTTGCTCGGCCCAGTAACCAAGATCAGATATTGAGACTGGTGGCTTTGGCCATCGGCGGTTTCGACGACAAACCCTTCCTCGCCCTTTTCAACGCTGCTGACTTCGACGTCCTGAATCTCCCCACCAAAGCCGCGCACCTGCTCGCGGCCGATCTGCTGAAACTCGGGTCCGGCGATCTTGGGAATGCCCAAATAATTGTACAGCATGGCTTTGTGCATGAGGGTCTTGTCTTGGCCAAAGACGGTGACGCTCATGTCGTTTTTGGCGAGAAAGAGCGCGGCGCTCAATCCGCCCGGCCCATCTCCAACGACGATAACATCCGACATTTCTCAGGCTCCTTTGGCTATTTGGTTAGCGCGGGCAAATAAGAGCGCGCCCGCGCAGGCTGTCAACTTGCTCCTTGCAGCCAACGACCGAGACAACGCCTTGGAGGTGGCCACCCAACTTGGCCTCTATGGGGAATTCGGTACATTCTAGAGAAGTATAAAATAGTACCGGTTCGCCTAGGGAGGGGCATGTTAACACGGATCGCAAAAGGATTGTATCAAAATGGTTGAACAAAGCAGCAGCCCTGATTGTGTGCGGTGCTCTGGCCCTTGTCGCTTGTAGCCGCGATTCTCCGGTAGTTAGCACTGGCAGGGCAGGGAAAGGTGGGGTTGCCATCCCCGATGCCAAGCTGCACGCGGCCATTGCAAGTGCGCTCGGCAAGGCAAGCAACACCCTAGTCACCGCCGATGAGATGGCGACCTTGACGCGCCTTGACGCGCCGAACTCAGGCATTCGCGATTTGACTGGGCTCGAATTTGCAACCAGTCTGACGCGGTTAGGTCTTGGTATAGATAAGGTGGAGGGCAAATATGTGAACAGCAACGATATATCCGACCTGACGCCGCTGGCCGGACTGACCAACCTGACACGGCTGTCTCTTGGCCGCAACTCAATCTCGGATTTGACACCGCTCGCTGGACTGACCAACCTGACAGAACTATGGCTTTGGAACAATAGTCTCTCGGATTTGACGCCGCTGGCCGGACTGACCAACCTGACACAGCTAATTCTTTCTAACACCGGTGTCTCGGATTTGACGCCGCTGGCTGGACTGACCAACCTGACAGAACTGTCTCTTTCTAACAACAGCATCTCCGATTTGACGCCTTTGGCCGGGCTAACCAACCTGACACGGCTGTCTCTTGGCCGCAACTCAATCTCGGATTTGACGCCGCTGGCTGGACTGACCAGCCTGACATGGCTATCTCTTGGCGAAAACAGCGTCTCAGATCTCACCCCCCTCACCAGCCTAACCAACCTGACATGGCTGCCCCTTTCTAACAATAGCATCTCCGATTTGACGCCGCTGGTCGAACTGACCAGCCTGATGGGGCTGGAGCTTGAGAACAACAGCATCTCGGACCTCACGCCCCTCACCAGCCTAATCAGCCTGACAACGCTGAAACTTAGTGGCAATTCGATCTCAGATCTGACCCCCCTAGCCGGGCTAACCCACCTGACCGAACTGCGGCTTGAAAACAACAACATCTCGGATATCGCGGCTCTCGCTGGACTGACCAACCTGATAAGGCTGTATCTTAACGCAAACTCCATTTCGGACCTCACGCCCCTCGCCGGGCTGACCAACTTGGCAACGCTGTGGCTTGGCGACAACGCAATCTCGGATTTGGCACCCCTAGCCGAGTTGACCAACCTGACCGAACTGCGGCTTGAAAACAACAACATCTCGGATATCGCGCCATTGGTAGAAAATGCGGGATTGGGCATTGGAAATTGGATCGATGTGCGGGGCAACCCGCTGAGTGACGTATCGATCAACACGCACATTCCGGCCCTTCAAGCCAGAGGAGTGATTAGCGATGGCGATGGCGGGGAGACGCCAGTTGCCATCCCCGATGCCAAACTGCACGCGGCCATTGCAAACGAACTCGGCAAGGCAAGTAACGCCCCAATCACCGCCAGTGAGATGGCGACTTTGAGTCACCTTTTCGCATATGATTCAGATATTCGCGAATTGACAGGGCTTGAGTATGCGATCAATCTGATATGGCTACAGCTTTCTAACAACCGTGTCTCGGATCTCACCCCCCTCGCCGGATTGACCAGCATGATAACGCTGGAGCTTGGCGACAACACAGTCTCGGATCTGACGCCGATGGCCGGACTGACCAACCTGACCAAACTGGAACTTGACGACAACTTCGTCTCTGACCTCACGCCCCTCGCTGGCCTGGCCAACCTGACTAAACTAGAGCTTTATCGCAACCGCGTCACGAATCTGACGCCCCTCGCCGGATCGACCAACCTGACCGAACTAGGGCTTGGCTTCAACGCAGTCGCGGATCTAGCACCCCTCACCGGATTGACTAACCTGATAACGCTTGAGCTTGGCGACAACGTAATCTCTGAGTTGCCCGTCGGCATGTTCACCGGCCTCGCCAACCTCGAAACGCTCAATTTGGTCCGCAACCATGGTGCTCCGTTCGCGTTCACGCTCGAACTTGAACGCACGGACGCGGCGAACTGGTTGGCACCAAGCCCCGCTGACGTTGCCGTCCAACTAGCCGAGGGAGCACCGTTTGAGATCACCGTAGCATTGTCGGTACACAACGGCTCGACGTCTGTTGCTTCGCTCACGATCGGCGCTGGCGACACCGCAAGTGCCCCTGCACACATCGCGGCGACCAGCGGCTCGTCAACCGCGACTCATGTTGTTTTGGACCATGCGCCCCAGATTCCAAGCGGGTTCACGGGCATTGAAGTTCGCACCGGCAGCCCGCTGGTTTTGTTCGCTGAATCCGACGACCACTTTCCGGTTGCCGAAGGAGAAATTCCACCTCATATCCTGCAAGTAGGTGGTCCAAAGCCAACATTGGACGTGACGGAATACTTTTCGGACGCCGATGGCGATAAACTGGTGTATTCGATCACGTCCAATGACGATCATTTGGTTGGTACCCGAGTGAACGCAGGCGTGATAACTCTGATCCCCCGCGCGGAAGGTTATACTTCGCTTGTCGTTACCGCGACCGATTCTAATGGGTGGAGCGCGTCGCAAGACCTCGCCATCACAGTACTACCAGCTCCGGATCCCCGTTCGTTCGACATCTACCTCGTATTCGTCGGGCCCGTCACGGCAGATACCCGTTCAGCGGCCCTCCAGATGGCCAAGCGCTGGACCGAAGTCATTACGAGCGACCTGCCGGATGTTCCCGTACCCGAAAACTCCGTCCAATGCCTGCCGGTAGAGCATCGTTTTTTTGGGACTTTGGATGACCTTATGGTCTTCGTGGGATTCGAGCCCTTCAAGGGTATTTTGGGAATAGCAGGTTTGTGCGGATGGCGCGATGGTTCCTCCTTGCCTTATATGGGGTTTATAAAACTGTATCCGGAGTTGGAGGCTCGGGGTAGAGAGTCTTTAGAGCGGGTGATCCTTCACGAGATAGGGCATACTTTGGGATTCGGGATTTCATGGCATGATTCCGGCTTTCTACAGGATAGTGGCGGAGCCGATCCGCACTTCAACGGCCCACTGGCCATAGAGGCATTCGACGCGGCCGGAGGCACGAACTACACGGCAGGTGCCAAGGTGCCTGTCTCCGACGACGAAGGCCACTGGAGATTTGGCGGCGAACTCATGGGTGCCGGTGGTTCTGCTCTTAGCGCCATCACGGTCCAGTCCTTGGCCGATCTTGGCTATGTCGTCGATGTTAGCCAAGCCGATCCGTTCCAGTTGCCAACCTCCGCCAAGGCCGTCGCGGACCAGGGCCTCGATCTCCGCGACGATATTCTCCAAGGGCCGATACGCGTGGCTGACGAAAATGGGCACATCGTCCGCGTGATATACCCATGAAAATGCCCGGATCGGTGCACTAGCCGCCGCTTTGTTTTTCTCCGAGCAACCGACGCAGTTGCCCCACTAGGTAGAACGGGATTGAGACCAATTCAAAGGATTGGTCCGCCATCCTAGGCAAGGCGTAGTTGGCCGTATGACAGGTGGGAGGAGCGCTGTTTACGCGCACCCCTATTTTCTGCGCCTTGGTCTTGAGAAAGACCTGCAGCGACTTGAGCGTGCCGGTCTTGCCCGCCTTGACTTCGACGGGGATGATTTTAGTACCCATGCTGATCGCGTAATCGACCTCGGCATTGGAAGATGGCTTCTCCCGCATCCAGAAGAACAACTCCGGTCGGACGAAGGAAGGCTGCCCGTAGAGTAGATGTTGTCCGACAAACTGCTCGCAGACGCTCCCTTGGTTCACTTGTAGCACGTCCGTTGCGCTGGTAAAGTCCAGCAGGTTGAGGCCACAAGCACTGGACATCAAACCGACGTCGAGGAACAGCGGCTTAAACACAGTCTCTTTGATTTCCGCCCGTAGCGGGACGCCGTTACAGACACTATGATGGACGCGCCAAGCGACCAGGGCCTTGCACAACAACGACAAGGCATGGGCCAGGTTGCGGGCCTGATCGTCCCGGTCAATATGGGCGTATTTCAGCCGCTGACCGATCAGCAGTGGGAGGCGGGTGAACACCTTGTGCAGCCGGTCGGGATCGGCTCTGCGCACGTATTTGCCGAAATCCTCGGCAAAGGTCTCGAGGATCGATTGTTTCTCAGACTCAGTATCGGCAAGCGACGCAGATCGAGTGTAGGCAAACACACTGGCCGGCATCCCTCCCACCACCAAGTATTGCCTCACCGCGTCCAATAGCTGATGGTGCAAAGGATCGGGTATGGTGGCGGGAAACTCAAAGGAACGGATAAAAGAAACGAGGCGCTCTTTGCCTTGGGCCAGCAAGAATTCTTCAAAGGTCATAGGACCGAGATACAGATATTCAATGCGGCCGACAGGCACTGCAAAGGAAGGCTCTGTTAGCGCGAATTCGAGCAGCGAACCCGCGGCGATGACGTGGATATCGGGGCGCTCCTCAAAGAAGTAGCGCAGTGCCTCAAAGACCTGCGGAGCCGCTTGAATCTCGTCGAGGAACAGGAGCGTTTCCCCGGCGTTGATCGCCGCGTTGTATTGCAACTCAATCAACGGGAGAATCTGGTTGGGATCTTTGGACGTAAATAGCTGTGCCAGTTCTGGTTGTCGCTCGAAGTTCAGCTCCACCGTATTGTGGAAGCACTCGTGACCGAATTGCCGGATCAGATAGGTCTTCCCCACCTGCCGAGCCCCCCGCACCACTAGCGGCTTGGTCTGCCAATTCTTCAGATCACAAATTGCGGCTCGAAACATTTCATTCCTCTACGCATATAATAACCGTAATAAAACTATTACGTGCATATTTTTATAGGGTTAAAATGTGCGTGTTCCATAAAACCGCGTCAACCTTTCAAGGCATTCGGGATGGAGGTTGACCGCGAATTACGCTCCCTTATGTTTCTTATTTACCGCAGGGACGCCGAATGCCAAGCATTCAGGTGCCAGCCGCTAGGCGTTTTGAGGCAGTATCTCATCAATTGGAGACCTGAAATGAGGTTGGATACCTATAAATTACCACCGAAAATTTCATTGTCTGAAAAACGATTGACCGTGATTCTTGCACGAGATGAGGCGTTGATATGCGCTTTCTGCCCTGAGTTGGATCTGGTGACTGAAATGGCAACGCCTAATGAAGCACTCGAAGATATGCTGGAAGCCATGCAGGATTATGCTGCGGAATATCTGGAGGAGTTGGCAATCTATCAAAACGCTCCCAATCGCGGGCACCACTTGCCTTATATCCAAGCGATTGCAGCGTGTAAAGATACTTGGGATATTCGAATGCTAATCGAAATTCAACATGGCCGCCTCATCACGTCAGCGGCAGTTTCCACAAGGTACCTAGCTTGATCTCCCCTACAAACGACGCGCTCGTCGCACGCTGGCAGCGCGAAACCGCTCCCCTCTTGCCGCTTCTGCACGCCTTCCACGACCGCGACGGCTATTTGTCGGAAGAAGCGCTCAAGGCCGTGTCAACGGGCCTGAAGATCCCCCTCGCCGAGCTTTTCGCCACCGTCACCTTTTACCACCACTTCGCCCGCCAAGCGCCCGGTCAAAGTGCCCCGCGCGTCTGTACCGGCCCGATCTGCGCGCTGCGCGGAGCCGACGCGCTCTGCGCCAGTCTCGCCGACGCCACGCCCATGCCGTGCGCCGGCCGCTGCGACGATCCCATTCCAGTTATCAAAGGCCAGCAAGTGCTGGTCGGAACCGACGCGGAGGCCCTTGCACCGAGTCCCTCGCCCCTGCCCGCGCCCAATCCCGGCGGGTACGAGGAATGCGTCTTTGCCGACATCCGCACTCCGGGCCGCGCCACCCTGTCCGGCTATCGCCAAACCGGCGGCTACCAAGCACTACAACAAGCCCTCGCCGGAGAACCAGCCGAACTGGTAGTCCTCATTGCCGACAGCCAGCTCGCCGGCCGGGGCGGCGCAGGCTTTCCCACCGGCCAGAAGTGGCAGGCCGTCGCCGAGGCCCCGGGCGAGCCTAAAACCGTCGTCTGCAATGCCGACGAGGGCGAGCCAGGCTGCTTTAAGGACCGCGCCCTCCTCGAATGGGACCCACACGCGATCATCGAAGGCATGCTCCTCGCCGCGTACGCCACCGGAGCCACCCGCGCCTTTATCTACCTGCGCTACGAATACCCGGAAATCAACGCTATCCTCGCCAACGCGATAGCCGAGGCCCGCGCTGCCAACCTGATCGGCGAGCACATTCTCGGCAGCGACTTCTCCTGTGCGCTCGACATCCGTCGCGGCGCTGGCGCGTACATCTGCGGCGAGGAAGGCTCTTTGCTCAACAGCCTCGAAGGCAAACATCCCTATCCGCGCAACCGCCCGCCCTACCCGGTAACGCACGGTTTTGAAAACTTGCCCACGGCCGTCAACAACGTCGAAACCTTGGCCTCGGTGCCCCCGATCGTGCGGCGCGGTGCCGAGTGGTATCGCTCGTTGGGCCTCGACGGCCATCCGGGCACCAAGGTCATCAGCCTCTCAGGCGATGTGCAGCGACCGGGCAACTACGAAGTCCCCTTTGGCCTGCCCCTCAACACCTTGCTCCACGAGTGGGCCGGCGGGCCGGGACCAGGCCGTCAGATCCAAGCGGTTACTATGGCTGGCCTCTCGGGCGGCTTTCTCGCGGGCGATGACCTTAATACCACTCTCGACGAGCCGGCGGTCCGCGCCCGCGGCTCTATGCTCGGCGCGGGCGGCATCATGGCCTTTGACGACCGCCGCGACATAGTGGATATTGCCCGCCAAGCTATGGCCTTTTTTGCCGAAGAATCCTGCGGCAAGTGCTTCCCCTGCCGCATCGGCACCCAGCGGTTGACCGAGCGGCTCGGTGGCGATGGACCGACGGACCTAGCGGCTTGGCGCTCCGAAGTAGAAGACATCGGCGACGTAATGAAGGCCACCAGCGCCTGCGGCCTCGGCATGGCCGCCCCCTTTATCACCGATAGCCTTCTCAAGTACTTTCCAGACCAAGTAGCCCAGCGCGTCTGCGCCTGAACGCGAGCCTTACTATGAATACCAATGGGAAACAACCCACTCTGACCTTAGACGGTGAAGAAGTCGCCTTTGCTCCTAACGAGACCCTCTACGAGGTCGCCCAACGCCATCGCCGCGATGTTCCCACCCTCTGCTACGACCCGCGCCTAGAACCTTTTGGGGCCTGCCGGCTCTGCGTGGTCGAAGTCGAAGGAGCGCGCAATCCGGTCGCCTCCTGCACGTCGCAAGCTGCGCCCGGCATGGTCGTCAAAACGGCGACCGCGGCCATTGAAAAGCACCGCAAGACGCTGCTGGAAATGGTGGTCTCGGAAAACCGCGAAGTCGAGGTGGATCCCCTGCGCGGGTACGCTTCGCAAGAGCTAACCGACCTCGCCGATCGCTACCAAGCCCGCTCCGGCCGCTTCCAAGGCGCGCAATCGGGCCAGGTGCATCCCACCGACGACAATCCCTTCATCTTGCGCGACTACGACTTGTGCATCTCGTGCAACCGCTGCGTCCGCGTCTGCGCCGAGCAGGAAGGCGACCACGCCATTGCCGCGATGGGGCGCGGCTTCCACAAGCAGATCACCACCGAGTTCAATGGCCTGCTCAAGGATTCGTCCTGCACCTTCTGCGGCCAATGCGTCCAGACCTGTCCCACCGGCGCCCTCGCCGACAAAAAGGCCCTGCGCGCCGCCGACCTGCCCGGCGAGATCGAAAAGACCCGCTCGGTCTGCCCGTACTGCGGCGTTGGCTGCTCGGTGGATCTGCTGTCCAAAGAGGATAAACTCGTCGGCATTCAACCGGCGATGGACGGCCCGGCCAACGAGGGCGCGCTGTGCATCAAGGGCCAGTTTGCCTTTGACTTCGTCCAGCACAGCGACCGGCTCACCCAGCCTTTAGTCCGCGGCGAGGACGGCCAGCTCCACCCCACTGATTGGGACACCGCGCTCGACCGCGCTGCTCAAGGCTTTGCCAAGGTACTCGCCGAGCACGGCCGCCACGCCATCTACGGCGTCGCCTCCGGCCGCACGCCTTCAGAGGCCAACTACTGCCTGCAAAAATTCATCCGCCGAGGCTACGGCACGCACTACATAGACAACTGTAGCCGTGCCTGACACGCCCCCACGGTTGCCGGTCTGGCAGCCACCATCGGACGCGGTGCCATGTCGAACCCCTTGGCCGATATGGACAAACCGGACCTGATCTTCTGCATCGGCACCAACATGACCGAGTGCCACCCGGTCGCGGCGACGCGCATCAAGAGGGCCCTCAAACGCGGAGCCAAAATGATCGTCGTAGATCCGCGCAAGACCGACCTCGCGGATATGGCTGATCTGTATCTGCCCATCCGCGTCGGCTCGGACGTGGCTCTCTTGCTGGCCATGGCCCACGTGATCGTCCGCGACGACTTGGTAGATCACGCCTTTATGGAAGCGCGTACGGCCGACTTTGAGCAGTTCTTGGAGCACGTCGTCGAGTTCACGCCCGAGTGGGCTTCGACCATTACCGAGGTGCCCGCCGCAGACATTGAACAGGCCGCCCGCTGGTACGGTGCCGCCGATAAATCCGGCATCTACTACACCCTCGGCATCACCGAGCACATCTGCGGCGTTGACAACGTCCAAAGCCTGTGCAATATCGCCCTGCTGACCGGCAACATTGGCCGCGAGGGCACCGGCCTCAACCCCATGCGCGGGCAGAACAACATCCAAGGTGCCGGCGACGCTGGGGCCGTTCCATCCAATTACCCCGGCTTCCAACCTACTGACCAGCCGGAAAGCAGGGAAAAATTCACCGCGCTCTACGGGCGAGAGATGGACCTCGACAAAGGCATCACCAAGGTCCAAGCACTCAACCGCTGCGGCACTGAGATTTTTGCCATGATTATCGACGGCGAAAACACCCTCGTCTCCGATCCAGACCGCCATCACTGCGAGCACGCCCTCAAGAGCCTAGATCACCTCGTGGTCATCGACATCTTCCTCACTGAGACCGCGGCGCTGGCCGACGTGGTCTTCCCCGCCAGTGCCTTTGCCGAGACCGACGGGAGCTGCGCCAACACCGAGCGCCGAGTCCAGCGCCTGCGCCAAGCCGTGCCCCCGCCCGGCGAGGCCAAACCCGACTGGTGGATCATAAGTCAGCTCGCTCAGCGGCTGGGCTTTAGCGGCTTCGACTACACCTCGGCCGAGGACGTGTTCAACGAACTATGCGGGCTCTCGCCCATCTACGCCGGCCTTGATTGGGAGCGGATCGACAAGGGCGAGTACCACTGGCCAGTACCCGAGAAAGGCCATCCGGGGACGCCGATTTTGCACGAAGGGGCCTTCCGAAACGGCCGTGGCCTTTTCAAAGTCATCCGCTACCGCGACCCGGCCGAGACCCTTTCGAGCGAATTCCCGGTCTGGCTGACGACCGGCCGCCGGCTCCAAGCCTACCACACCCGTACCCAGACTGGCCGCTCTCAGGGGATTGACTACCTGCTCGCCGAAGAGCGCCTCGAAGTCCACCCCGAAGACCTCACCGCTTGGGGTCTCGAAGATGGAGGCTTGTGCCGCCTGTCCAGTGCGCGCGGAGCCATTGAAGTCCGCGTCAAGGGCACCACCCGCTCGCCGCGCGGCACGGTCTTTGCCAGCTTCAGCTTCAACGACGTGCCAATCAACATCCTCACCGGCTCCGGCTACGATCCGGTCACCCACACCGCCGAGCTTAAGGTCTGCCCGGTGCGCATCGAGGCGTTGGTTGAAAGTGAGTAACGAGGTAATTCCCAGCCGCGATTTCGCTGAAGTCGCTCAGATGATTGCCGCAGCAAAATAGCGCACGTACTCGGCTGTCAATTCCATGCTCGTTGAACTCTACTGGCAGGTCGGGGCGTATATCCATAACAAACTGGAGTCTGCCGCTTGGGGCGAGGGAGTCGTCGATCAACTGGCCAAGTACCTCAAAACGACGCAGCCCGGCCTGCGTGGATTTACGCGGCGAAACTTATTTCGGATGCGGCAATTTTACGCTACTTATCAGGACGACGAGAAAGTGCCACCACTGGTGACACAATTACCTTGGACGCACAACCTCATCATCCTGTCGCAGAGTAAAACCCCAGAAGAACGCGAGTTTTATCTGAAAACGACGATCCGCGAAAAATGGAGTAAACGGGAATTGGAGCGCCAGTTTCGGGGGGCCTTGTTCGAGCGAGCCATGCTCAATCCGCCAAAAGTCTCAGCAGTGCTAGCACAAATGCAGCCAGAAGCCCACAAAGTGCTCAAAGACACCTATTTGCTGGAGTTTCTCGACTTGCCGGGCGATCACGCCGAACCTGATTTGCAGCGGGCACTGGTCGCGAAGCTACAGAAAAGACCTAAACCTGTTTCACGCGAGGAAGTTATGAGTGCGAAGCGGCAGCACCTGCGAGATGGTCTGGAAATGAGCGTCCTTGTGGGCGAGCACGGCACCGTGTCGGAGTGCTATAGCCGCGATGAACACATCCAGCAGCGGCACGTTATAGCCCTTATCCGCGAGCGATCGGACTTTCTGTTCAGCCGTCAGCCAATCGCCATCGACAGATGATAGGTGGGGCAAGGCCGCGAAGGCACTCACAATCTTCGATGCCTCTGCCTTGCGCGCTCCGCGCAAAACCTCAGCCCGCACAGGACCGCAAATCGCCAGACCATCGGCGAGCCAGCGCATCAACTGCGCCCGGACTGTTTCGTCCCCATACGGGCGGAAGAACTCAATCCAGCAAGACGTGTCTGCGAGAATCAGCACTCCTCCATCGCCTCCAACTCGTCGTTGGAATAGCGTAGCTCAACGGTACCGGCCAGACTGGCTAGTTGGCGGAGCTTTTGCAGACGCAGGTATTCATTTAATGCCATGCGCACTGCGGAGGCTTTGCTTTTTTGCTTTGTCGCCTGCTGGATGGCTTGGACAATTTCCGAGTCTAAGGTAACTGTTGTAGCCATGATAAAACCTCGTTGTTGTTTTTTATTTTTTCCAACAGGAATATGGATGATTCTTGTTAAAATAACAAGAGACAAAGCAATAGCAAAAGCTCTTGGAACGTCGGCACACAAGAGCAACTTTGACGCCCCGCTGCTCTTGGCCTACTGTTATGCCCCTTACCCCGACAGGAGCCTTTCGCCATGAGCACCTTATCCCGCGACCAAATCCCCACCGTCGTCGCCGAAGAAACCTCGGCCCAACGGCTGATCGTCGACGACTGGCACACCCATCTCCTCGGCCCCCAAGCCGGCCCCCAGCTCTGCCTGTACGGCATCGACCAGCAACTCGCCTATCACTACGTGCGTCGCAAGCTCTTCGCCGCCGGTCACATCGACCCGGCCACTTTCTACTCCTGGAGTTTAGAACAGCAAGGAGACTTTACCTGGCAGAAGCTGTTTACCGACGCGGCTTCCGATCCATTCGACGAAGGCTGTCGCGGCGTGGTCGTCGCACTAGAAGCCCTCGGCCTCGACCCCAACGCCGATACCCTCGACGAAGCGCGCCAGTTCTACGCGGACACTGCCCCGGAAGAAATCCAACGCCGCTGCATGGAACTGGCCGGCGTGCGCCGCATCGTCGGCACCCAAGACGTATTCAACGACCAAGAGCGCACCTATTACGAAAGCGGCGAGTGGGACGAGTGCTATCTGTCCGGCTACCGCCTCGACGAACTCGTCTTGCACTACCCGCGCGCCGCGGTGAAGCTCAACGCCTGGGGCTACGAAGTTGGCAACGACCCCAGCCAACCCGCCACCGCCCATGCAATCCGCCGCTTCCTCGCCGACTGGTACGACAAGCTGCACGGCGTCGCGTACGGTGCGTGCTCGTTCCCGCCCCACTGCCAAGTCCACGACCTCAGCGGCCTAGAAGGTGCCGTCCTCCACCACTCCGTGCTGCCGGCCCTGCGCGAACTCAACTTGCCCTTCTTCATGATGCCCGGCCCCATCCGCCAGCTCAAACCCGAATGGCGCGACGCCGGCGACGGCGTGGGCCTAGCCGACATGTACCCCTACCAGCAGCTAGTGCGCCGCCATCCCGACAACGCCTTCTTCATCACGCCGCTCCACAACGCCAACCAGTACGACGCCAGCGTCCTCTCCTGCCACAACGACAACATCATGGTCATTGGCCACTGGTGGTTCAACTACCATCCGGGCTTGGTCGAACAGGACCTGCGAATGCGTTTGGAGATGACCGGCGACCGCTTCATCCCTTTCAACTCAGACGCCCGCGTGCTAGAAAACCTGATCCCCAAGTGGCAGCGCTTCCGCGCCATCCTCGCCAACGTGCTAAGCGAAAAATACCAAGACCTGCACGACGCTGGCCGGCAAGTAACCCGCGCTGGCATCGCCCAAACCCTGCAAACCCTCTTCACGCCGAACCGCTTTTCCCAACTCACCTGAGCAGGCTCCCGTGAAAATCAAGGAAATCCGCGCCGCGCAAATCGCACTCAAGCCTCCCCAAAAGACAACCCCGCGCCCCGCCCAACGGCCCGACCACTCCCTACACCGGCCGCTCGACCGCTACGACCGCTTCCGCGCCGACCGCACCGGCTCCCCACCGTGGCACCGCATCGCCTGCGTGATCACGGCCGAGGACGGCACCTGGGGCCTCGGGCTGACCGCCCACTCGCCGCCCGTATTGCCCATCATCAACGATCACTTCGCCTCGCTGCTCACCGGCGAAAACTGCATGGCCACGGAAAAGCTGTGGGACGTCATGGTGCGCTCCACCGCGCCCTTTGGCGGCCAAGGGCTGGCTAGCTACGCCATCAGCGCCGTGGATACCGCGCTGTGGGACCTCAAGGGTAAGCTGCTACAAAAACCCGTGTACGAGCTACTCGGCGGCCCGCAAAAGGACAAAATTTTCTGCTATGCTTCCGGGTTTGAGCAGGAGTGGTACATGGAGCTAGGCTTTAAGGCGACCAAGCTCTTCACCCCGTGGGGCGCAGCCGATGGCCTCGACGGCCTCAAAAAAATCGAGGAGCTCGTAGCCACCACGCGCCAACTCATCGGCGACGACATCGAGCTATGCCTCGACTGCTGGCTGTCGCAGGACGTGGAGCACCTGGTCCGCCTCGCCGAGATGCTCCGTCCCTATCGCTTGAAGTGGATCGAAGACTATCTGCCCGCCGACGATTGGATCGGCTACGCCCAAGTGCGCCAGCGGCTCCCGTGGCAAACCCTCGCCTCGGGCGAGCACTGGTACTTGCCGCGCACCTTTGCCCAAGCACTCGACGGCCGCTTCGTCGATATCCTGCAACCGGACGTGCTGTGGGTCGGGGGCATAACGGCCGGAGTCAAAATCTGCCACCTCGCCGAAGCTGCGGGCGTCTCGGTCATCACCCACGCCGGCATGAACTACCCCTACGGCCAGCACCTTTCTTTTGCCATGCCCGCCATCGTCTGGGGCGAGCGCTCGGAAAGCGTGTCCCCGCCCGGAGTCCCGCTCCACGAAATGACCCTGTTGCCCGGCACGCCAGCCATCCAAGACGGCTACCTCGTGCCCAGCGATGCGCCCGGCTTTGGCATTGAGGTAGATTTGCCGTGGCTCGAAGGAGTGGCGGTCTGAGGAGTGTCATATCCTCGACGATCTAGACACCTCGGACAAATGCGCTAAAAGCGGGATTTTTGTCGCCACGGTTGCTGCCGTTATCAGCGCCTCCCCGCTTCGCGCCCGTCCTCTTTCACGATCAAATACTGATTAATCCGCAAATTCCTCAACACCTGCACGGTCCCGCTCGGCCAGCGCACCCATAGCGAATCCACTCTCTCAATCTGACCCAAACCGAAGTGGGCTCGCGGATCCTCGCTGGAGAGAAAACTGCTGCCGCTGATAATATCGCAGACTTGCACTTTACCGCCGGCCGCCAAGCGCAGGCGGGCACCAATCCCACCCCGATTGCTCTCCCTACCGACCAACGCGACCCCCAACCAGTTCTGCCTATTGCCCACGTCGTTGCGTAAAAGCGTCGGGCGGTCGTCCAGATTAGTGACGAGCAAGTCCAGATCGCCGTCGTTGTCGTAGTCGGCAATCGCACTCCCCCGACTCACCTTGTCCGGGCCTAGGCTGTCTCCGTCTCGGGGCAAGAGCAACTCAAAGCGACCGCCGCGATTGTCGAGGAGCTGATTAGGTTGGGCGTACGAGGTGCCACTACCTGCGCGCTCTATCTGCGGATATACGTGGCCGTTGGCCACTAGCAGGTCTAGGTCCCCGTCGTTGTCGCGATCGAAAAATCCAGTGCCAAAACCCACCAAGTGAAAACTGGTCCTGCCCAGACCAGCCGCGACGGACACATCGGCGAACAGACCCGCCCCCTCGTTGCGGTAGAGGGTATTGTAATCGTCCTCAAAGTGCGTTACAAAAATATCGGGGCGGGCGTCCCCGTCGTAATCACCCCAGGCCACGCCCATGCCGGCCTGCGAATGTCCCATCGCCCCATACGCCACCTGGGCCTGCAACCCCACCTCGGCGAAGGTGCCATTCCCCTCGTTGCGCCACAGAAAATTAGGCGTGGAGTCATTGGCCACGTACAGATCGACGTCGCCATCGTCTTCTACATCGACGAAGAGCACCCCAAAACCGTAGCTCGGCTCGGGATGCGCCAAACCGGTCTCTTCAGTGACCTCCATAAAGGAGCCGCCGTCGTTGCGGTAGAATGAGTCGGCCTCCGGTGCCAACCCCAGCGGCCCGACGAACACATCAACTCCTTTCCACTGGCTGCCCAACCTCGGGATCTCCCCGGGTTCAAACTCGGCGTAGCCAGCCACGTATAGATCGACGTCCCCATCCCGGTCGTAATCCCCAAATGTCGCGCCCGTGCTCCAGTCGGGCACAGCCGCCCCGGCCTCACCCTCTACTTCGGCAAAACCCGCATCGCCGTCATTGCGGTAGAGTATATTCGCACGCAGGTTGGTGACGTAGATATCCGCGTCCCCGTCGTTGTCGTAGTCGGCGCTGACAGCACCCATGCCCCAGCCCCGGCCCTCTGCGCCCACGGAACTAGCCACATCGACAAAGCCGCTTGCCCCATCGTTGCGGTAGAGCGCATTGCCGCCGCCTTGCATATCGTCCAGCGCGGCTCCATTCACCCAGTAGAGATCCAAATCGCCGTCGCCGTCAAAGTCCAACCAAGCCACGCCCCCTCCCTTGGCCTCTGCGATATAGCCTTTTTCCGCGCTGCCGCCGGTGTGGACTTTCGTCAGGCCAATCTCGGCGGCCACATCGACAAAGTGCGTCATCGGCTCCAAATCAAGCGGCGGCGGCTCTGAAGGCGAGCAAGCCGCCAAAAGAAAGAACAAAATGCGCGCCTTCATCGCTCTTTATCCAACTGTGCCAATTTTTCCTCGGCCTTGGCATGGTCTGGATCGAGCACCAAGGCTTCTTTTAGTGACTTTCGCGCCTCGTCTATGGCTCCGCGCTCGGCGTATAACGCGCCTTGCTTGAAATGCCGCTGGGCCGCGCTCAGACGCTGAAAGGTGCTCAGGATTTCCACCCGTTCTTCCGGCTGGCCGCTAAGCAAATACACCTGGCCCAACAGATAGAGCGCATGGGTATTGCGCGGTTCGAGTTCAAGGGCGCTTCTGAGCACTTCGACGGCCTGCGGGTATTGGCCCTGCTGCATATAGACTTGGCCCAGTTCCCACAGGATGTCCGCACGGCGGCTGTCTAACTCACTCGCCCGTCTATATCCTTGCTCAGCTTCCTCCGACCGGTTGCTCCAAGCCAGCAGGCCAGCGCGCAAGAAATGAGCATCTACGTGTGTCGAATCTGCGCGGATTGCCGCAGCAAAAGCCGCGAGTGCCTCCTCGACCTCTCCTAGGGCTTGGCGGGCTTCCCCGAGGCGGAAATGGTACTCGGCCCGTTCTGGTGCCAGGGCCGCCGCCCGCGCAAAGTGTTTGGCTGCGTCGCGCTGGCGGTGTTCGACCCCTAAGGCAATCCCCAAGGCAAAATGCGCGTCTGGATTTTCCGGTGCCAACTCCACGGCGCGTCCAAAGGCCACAATGGCCTCGGCGTACTCTTTCAGATGCGTATG
This sequence comes from Candidatus Latescibacterota bacterium, assembly GCA_965208845.1. Taxonomy (GTDB): domain Bacteria; phylum Latescibacterota; class UBA2968; order UBA8231; family UBA8231. Next base: position 5,442,768 of record OZ242361.1, read on the forward strand.
CGCCACGCCCATATTGTAGTGGACTTCCATGCTCGCCGAGTCTTTCTCGGCAGCCCGCTGCAACAGGGCCAGCGCTTCCTCGGGCCGGCCCTGTTGCAGCAACCAAAACCCCTCGGCGCTCTCTTGGCTTATGCTGGGGCGGTCCGCCGGTTTCTCGCCGCTATCGCAGGCTGCTAGCAACCCGATAATTAGCCAAAACTCTAGACGCATCGGCACTTACTTGACGCTCGATTTAGACAAATCTATTATCCTTTAGGACTTACGCACAAGGTTCATGTATCCTAAACTTCCTTGTTGTCAGCGGCTTGGTTTTCTGGCCGCTGTTGGCGGGCAACCCTTCCCATTGGAGGTGTCTATGACCGGCCCGACGCGCTTAGATTACTGTCAGTATTTGCTGAGCAGCCCGCTGAACTATACCCTGACACATTTTGCCGATCACACCGACGCGTTTAGCCACGATCAGATCAACCGCTATCTGGCCGGCGATCGGCTCCGGCCAAGGGGGGTGTGGGACAACGTCAAAGACCACATCGAATTAACGCCGAAGGGCTATGTGCTGTTTGACGACACGGTGTTGGACAAGCGCCACGCACGCACCATCGCGTTAGCCCGTCGTCAATATAGTGGTAATGCCCAAGGGGTCGTCAACGGCATCGGGGTGGTCACCTGCGTGTATGTTAACCCCCAACAAGACCGGTTCTGGCTGATAGACTATCGCCTCTATGACCCGGCTGGGGATGGCAAGACTAAGTTAGACCATGTTATGGAGATGCTTTCGTTGGTTGTTTATCAAAAAAAACTACCGTTCCAAGCCGTGCTGATGGATAGCTGGTATGCGACCAAAAAGGTGATGCTCCATATTGAACAACTGCAAAAAATCTACTACTGTCCGCTCAAGACCAATCGCCGCGTCGACGATTCGGGCGGGCAGGCCCCCTATCAACGGATTGACCAACTAACGTGGACGCAGCAGGAACAGCAAACCGGCAAACAAATTAAAATTAAAGGCTTCCCCAAAGACCATAAGGTGAGGTTGTTCCGGGTGGTGTCCTCGGCCGGACGCACGGAACAGGTCGTAACCAACGATCCGGCTCAACACAAGACGACCGTGATCCAACAGAGGTGTCACGAGCGTTGGAAAATTGAGCAATTTCACCGCGAGGCCAAACAACTCACCGGACTGGAAAAGTGCCAAGGTCGCCTAGCCCGCATCGTGCGCAACCACATCGGGTGTGCTTTTCTCGTGTGGATTCGACTCGCCCAAGTCGCCCAGCAAACCAGCCAGTCCATCTATCAAGTCAAATACGGCTTGTTGACCGAATACCTAAAACAACAACCCAAAACGCCTACTGTGCAAATGAAACTTGCGTAAGTCCTATCCTTGTCATCGCCTTTTCTCATGCCCTTCTTCTGCGACTCCGTGGTGCGCGTGCCACTGATTGTGCGCGGTCCTAGTCAGTATCTCCGTTCTCGTCATTCCTCAAACCAGATGGGACTGCTCCAAGCCAACTGGCCGTTTTCTTGGGTGACGCGCAGATAGTAATAGGCCGGCATCTCGTTCCGGTCAGTAAAGTGGCCTTTTAGGGCGTAGAGCGCCTCGGGCAAGGCTCGGTGGGCCACGATCCAAGTGGGTAGCCCATGTACGCGCCAGCCCCGACGCCCCTGCAAAAGCTCGCCAATGCTGAAGCTGGCCCGGGAACCGCCGAGTTTGCCCGTAAGCGACCAGTCGGTGGCCGTGGCCAGCAGGCTCTTGCTGGTGCGGCAGTCGAATTCGAGTTCGACCCGCGTCTCTTCAGTCCCCTCCACCTCCACGCACAGGGCGTCGTTAGCCCTTGGCGCAGTGGAGCCATTGCGAGTGGTGAAAACAGAACCCCGCGAGGTGTGAGACTGCCAAGCGCACCTTTCCTCACCCCATTCGAGGACGCGCTTGCGCCGCACCTCGTCAAAGGGATCAGAGCTAAAGCAGGGCACTACCTGCAAAAGCCGTCCCCCCGCAACCCGCAGTTGCCCCTGCCAGTCATAGACTTGGTATCCCTTCATCGGCCCCCAGCCCCATTCAAAGCGCAGGCGATAGGGCTGCGGCTGTGCTGCCCGTGGCACACTGTAGTCGGGCACCTCTATGTGCATCGGCAAATTGTCGCGCACAACTTCCACGCTTTTGAGCACATCCCAACCCCCGACCCGGTAGTCCAGCCTGCGCTCTGACCCACTCACCACCTCGCCCATCCAAGCCTCTCCAGCGCGAAAACTCACCTCGATCCGATCTCCGGTGACGGCGGTGGTGCGCCGCTTCTGCAAGGCGTCAAAGAGCGCCGCGCGACTATTCTCCTCGGCCCAAATCCCCGTCAGCCCTAACCCATAACCCCCAGGGTAGCCGTCGTGGTTGTCGGTGCCGGCCACAAGGCCAAACCGCTTGCCCAGAGCCAAGCCGTGTTGCACGGTGTATTGATATCCGGCCGGACCGCCGCTGTGCCCCAGCATGGGATAGAGACCACTATCGCGCTCTGACGAGCCGTGCTCGGAGAAAATTTCCACCACCGGCGACAAGGCCTCGTCAAAGCCCTCCCAGTCCACCCCGCGCTCGTAGGCCGTGTGATGGGGCACCAAGATGGTCTGTTTATTCCTGAAGTGGTCCTGCAAATCAGCCAAACTCCGCGCACAGTACATCGACTCCATATCCTCGGCGCTGAGCACGTGGAGATGCCCCCAAGCCGAGGAGTGCCACTCGTAGGCCGGGAAACAGGTAAACTCGCCCGGTCGGTTGTTTTCACTAGCGGCCCGGCGGATCCGCTCCCAATTGGCGACCACCACGGGGTAGCCGTCTGGCACACCGCCGTCGGCGTGTAGCCCGTGCGGGGTGAAGGCGTAGAAGTCGAGGTGGGAACGGGCGATCTCGTAGCTGCGCTCGAGACTGCCCTGGGCATAGCCGAGTTCGTTGTGGTTGTGCAACTCGCCCCAGTACAGGTTCAAATTCGGCATGTCGCTCTCCTCCCCGCGCATATCTTGAGCAATTACCTCTTGACCGAGCCGAGCCCCAGAAGCCTCGGCCAACGACCGCTTCCCCAAGTGCGCTTTTGTAATATATTCTATGCTAACCGTATCCCAACAGAAGTTGTACCTCAAAGTTGGGGACAGGTCAAATACCACACTATTGACCCCTAACCAAGGATTCCAATGAACGGTTACACCCACCACGAACTCCTCCCCCTCGGCGATGATCCAACCCCCTATCGCCTGCTGACCACGGATTACGTCTCCACTGGCGAATTTGAAGGTCGCCCGATCCTCAAGGTCGCGTCCGAGGGGCTGACCCTGCTCGCCGACCAAGCCATCCGCGACTCAGCTCACCTGTTGCGCCCCGGTCACCTAGCCCAACTGCGCCGCATCCTTGACGATCCAGAAGCCTCGGACAACGACCGCTTCGTCGCGCTCGACATGCTCAAAAACGCCAACATCGCCGCCGGTTGGGTCCTGCCAATGTGCCAAGATACCGGCACCGCCATCGTCATGGGCAAAAAAGGGCATCAGGTCTGGACCGAAGGCGACGACGAAGCCGCTATCTCGGCCGGTATCGCCAAAGCCTATCAGGAGACCAACCTCCGCTACAGCCAACTGGCCCCTCTGAGCATGTTCGAGGAGCAAAACACCCGCACCAACCTTCCGGCCCAAATCGAGATTTTCGCCGAGCAGGGCGCGGCCTACAAGTTCATGTTCATGGCCAAAGGCGGCGGCTCGGCCAACAAGAGCTTCCTCTTCCAAGAAACCCGGGCACTCCTGACCCCAGAGCGGCTGCGCTCCTTTATCGACGACAAGCTGCGCATGATCGGCACGGCCGCCTGCCCGCCCTATCACCTCGCCTTGGTCATCGGCGGCACCTCGGCCGAGCACACCCTCAAGCTAGCCAAGCTCGCCAGCACCCGCTACCTCGACAGCCTGCCGACCCAAGGCAACGAGTACGGCCAAGCCTTCCGCGACTTGGAGATGGAGGCCGAGGTACTCAAGTTGAGCCAAGAGATCGGCATTGGGGCGCAGTTTGGTGGCAAGTACTTCTGCCACGATGTGCGGGTAGTGCGGATGCCGCGGCACGGGGCTTCTTGCCCGGTCGGCCTGGCCGTTTCCTGCTCAGCCGACCGCCAAATCCTCGCCAAAATCACCGCCGAGGGCCTGTTCCTCGAAGCCTTGGAGACCGAGCCGGTCAAATACTTGCCCGAAATCAGCGACGAACAACTCGGCAGCGCGGTCGTCGATATCGACCTCAATCAGCCGATGGACGAAATCCGCGCCACCCTGAGCCAACATTCGGTCAGCACCCGGCTCTCGCTGACCGGCCCCATGATCGTGGCCCGCGATATTGCCCACGCCAAGCTCAAGGAACGGCTCGACGCTGGCGAGGGCCTGCCCCAGTACTTCAAGGACCAGTGCGTGTACTACGCCGGTCCGGCCAAGACGCCCGCAGGCTATGTGTCGGGATCGTTCGGGCCGACGACGGCCGGGCGCATGGACGGGTACGTCGATGAGTTCCAAGCGGCTGGCGGCAGCATGGTCATGCTGGCCAAGGGCAACCGCTCGCGCCAAGTCACCCAAGCCTGCCAAAAGCACGGCGGCTTCTACCTCGGCTCCATCGGCGGGCCGGCGGCGCGGCTGGCCCAAGACTGCATCCGCAAGGTCGAGGTCTTGGAATACCCAGAGCTGGGCATGGAAGCTATTTGGCAAATCGAGGTCGAGGACTTCCCGGCCTTTATCGTCGTCGATGACAAGGGCAACGACTTCTTCGCCCACTTTATGAATCCCAACGCCTGAGCCTTCATACGCGACATCCTACGATAGAAGGCGTCGGTAAGACGGAGACGGCAACCAAGGAGATTTTATATGCAGAAGAAACTTACCATTACCATCGATGCAGAAGTGTACCAAGGGTTACACGATCTCGTTGGGCGGCGGCGCATTAGCCGTTTCATCGAAGATCTGATTCGTCCACATGTCGCCGGATCGTCGCTAGAGGCGGCTTATGCCGAGATGGGCCGCGATGAATGCCGGGAAGCCGAGGCCCTTGAGTGGGCCGAAGCGACCATAGGAGACTGTGCGGATGAACCGAGGTGAAGTGTGGTGGGTCAACTTTGATCCTGCGGTGGAGGAGAAATTCGCAAGCGCCGTCCCGCCGTCATTTTGAGCAACAATTTGGCCAATAAACACCTGAATCGCGTTCAAGTCGTGCCCTTGACCGCCCAAGTCGGCAAGTTGTATCCCAGCGAGGCAGCGGTTACTATAGCGGGCCGCCTCAATAAGGCAATGGCCGATCAACTGACGACCGCCAGCAAAGAGCGGCTTACTTAAGAAGATGGGACAGGTGTCTCGCGAAGACCTACACAAGATAGAACGAGCGACTGCCGTGCAACTCGGCTTCTCCATCTCCTGATAATCGGCGGGCCGGCGGCGCGGCTGGCCCAAGACTGCATCCGCAAGGTCGAGGTCTTGGAATACCCGGAACTGGGCATGGAAGCTATTTGGCAAATCGAGGTCGAGGACTTCCCGGCCTTTATCGTCGTCGATGACAAGGGCAACGACTTCTTCGCCCACTTTATGCGGCCTGCTCAGTAGGCCGATCGCTCAGGATCCAGCATGAAACTCGACAACAAGGTAGCAGTCGTCACCGGTGGCGCGGCCCGAGAGGGAGCGCAGCTCGTCCTCGCCGACATCGACGCGGATGGCGGCCAAGCGACGGCCCAACTAATCTCCAGCGAAGGCGGCACAGCTCATTTTGTACACACCGATTTGAGTCGCTCCGCAGACGTGCGCCGCTTGATGGACACCGTCGGCGAACGCTACGGCCACCTCGACATTCTGATCAATCCAGCAGCCATCCTCGTCGATGCAGGGACGCGCATCGACGAATATTCCGAAGAGTCCTGGCGGCGAGTCATCGACGTCAACCTCACCGGCAGCTTCCTGCTATTGAAATACGCCGTTCCCCTGCTGCAAAAGGCAGGTGGGGGCGTGGTATTGCTCCTCATATCCGGTGCCGGCGTGTTGGGCGGCAGTGCCTCCCTTCCGTACGGATCGAGCAAAGGGGGCGTCCGCGGGCTGGTCCTAGTGGCCCGCGAACAGCTTCGTCCCCTGAACATCCGCATCCACGCCGTATCGCCGGGAGAAATGGCGACGAACATGAAGCTGGGCGCTATCCGTGAGATGGCCGAAAAAGCGGGCCACTCCGCCGACGAAGCAGAGCGAAAGTCGCGCCCCGCCCTGTCGCCGCCCGAGGATTCGGCCGCCAAGCTCATCGATCTCGCCTCCGACGCGGGAGCAGCAGCCGGTGACGCTGTGACCATCTTCGACGGCGACTGGGATATCGAGACCCACTCCTTGCGAACCCCAGCCAACCGCAGGTTGCAATAGGGATTGACGCTACACCGCGCGGGGGAAACAGCATGAAATTCAGCGAAGCACAATTGGCGCAGTACCGCACTGAAGGCTACGTCATATTCGACTGTCCGTTTTCCGAAAGTCTCACCGAGGCGTGCATGGCGGCAGTCGAAAAGGCTTCCCAAGCTCCATCGGCAGGGCCGACAGACGGCAGCAAGAGGAATCACTTTTACCTGCGGCCGCAGATGGAAGACTCGTACTGGTGCGCCCTCGATCACTCCCTGCCGTTCATGCAGATCATCCTGCACCCAGAAATTATCGAACTCGGTCGCCAACTGAACGAGGACAACGACATCTATCTGCGCAACGGCGGCATCAACGAGCAGGCCCCGAACCGATCAGTCGGCTGGCACATAGACGGCGGTCCGGGATGGGCGGAGTTCATGCACTACTTCTCCGGGGCGTCGCACGCCAATGGGTGTCTGCGCATCGTCCCAGGCAGTCACACCGGGCCGCCCACTTCTCTTGAGGAAACGGCCACCCGGCTCAGGGAGGAACGGGGGATTCCCGGTTCGCAAGCCGATGACGGCTGGGAAGACGTCGCACTCGACGACGAGATTTCCCTAGAGGTCGAACCCCATCAGCTAATCGTCCGCCATGCCAAGCTATTTCACTCAACGTGGCTCAACCGCACCAGTGCCTGCCGGTATCTGAGCCACTGGCTGTTCCATCCCCACGCGATCGACAACCATCGCTTTACGTGGGGGGACTACCTGACGCCTGAGCTGCTCAATGCGCTGAGTCCCGAGCAGCAAGAGGTGCTGTGGCTGAATCGCGAATTCGACATCGATCCAGCATACGAGCGAGAGCGGTCGCGCGAGTTGGGACGAGTGACGTGGGGAATCGTCTGAAGAGCAGGGACAGCACCCGTGGATTTCCGCTCAATCACCCCGGGATCCAATTGAGTAACTGATGTCACGCACTGGTCCTAGGTTTGAGATGCTTCGCTCCGCTCAGCATGACAAGGACCGGCCCTTTCCTTTGCCTGTCATGCTGAGCGGAGCGAAGCGGAGTCGAAGCATCCCATACCCGATACTCGTGCGTAATGTCAATGCGTAACATCAGAATGTGATCCTGCCCTCGCAGAGGCTACCCGCCGACGATTTCAGCCGCCCTGCGTTGTAGGCGCGCCTACGCGCTCGGCCCGTTCCCATTCATCGACCAGTTCGACCATGTCCGCGTCCCCGCGGATCGCGTCAAAGGCGGACAGCTTGCCGAACCAACTCCGGCACTGGCCGTTGGTCACGAGTTGGCCGTAGATGTTGCCCAGCCGCTCCTTCCCCTCCTTCATCCGCCCCAGCGCGACGAGTGCGGCGGCCAAATAGATGTCGCCGCGATTGGCGAGCTGGCCTTCCAGTTCCTCCTCCTTGCGTAAATAGCGCAGCGCCTCCGAGTAGTGGCCGATTTCGCAGGCGGATTGTCCGGCGATGGAATAGGATCCAGCACTCTGGTACTGGTCGAGTGCCCAGTCGAGTTCGGCGAGGATGTCCTCGGTTGGGAGCCTCGTCTCATGCCTCGCCCGCAGGATGCGGTCGGCGAGCGCGTAGCACACTGTCCACCAGCGAAAGTCGTCGCCGTTGTGCGCGCCGGCGTTTTCGTCGCCTTCTTCAGTGAGCGCCAAGGGGCGGATCTGGAGGCGAGGGTCGGCAGCAATCAGAGCCTTGGCCCAATCGACATAGGCTCGACTGTGCTCCTCCACCTCGTCCCACCGACCCATTTCCCGGTACTGGTTGGAGCAGATGCCGTAGTATTGGAAGTGCTCCTCCACCGACCACTCGTCCTCGCTTTGGGCCTTGAGTGCGTCCAACTCCTCGAAGACTTCTTGGCTCAATCCCAAATGCGCGTAGGCCATGCTCATCCCAGAGGGCTGCCAAAGTGCAAAGCGGCGGCGCGGTAGCCAATCGGCGGGCACGAGCTGGCGGGCGCGCCGGTGGCAACGCACGCAGGCTTCCATATGGTCGCCGCGGCCGGTGTAGTGGGCGTGGTAGTAGATGGAGATGGCCGTTTTATACAACGGCACGCTGCGCTGCCAGTCGTCTAGGCGGTCGGCGGTCCTTTCGAGGAATTGACCGCCTTCTTCGTGGCGGCCATAGTGCGAGTAGAGCTGGCCGAGCATACGGGCGATCTCCGGGTCGTCGGCACCCAGTTCGCAGACCTTGTGCAGGGCGGTAAAGGTATTGTCGAGCAGGCGGCCATCGCTAAAGTGCGCGCCCTGTCGCAGGGCCTCGCGGGTCTCGCCGTCAAAGGCCAAGGCCAAACCACGGTGGGCTTCGAGGTGGTCCGGCTCGGCGGCGACGATGCGGTTGAAGGCTTTGCGGGCTTCGGGCCACTGGCGCTTCTGCAACAGATCCTGACCCCGGGCCAGCGCCTCTTGCACTACTTCCTGTGTGAAGTCCTCGGGCAGGCGGTGTTCTTGCAGGTTTTCCTTGACCATAGTCGTTATCTCCTCTTTTAGGTTGAGGCGCGCCCGGTAGAGCCGCTGCTCGACGGTAGGGACCGCAACGTCGAGGAAGGCGGCGATCCGCTTGAGTGAGAGGCCCTCTAAATAAAAAAGGACCACGGCCTGTTGTTGCGGCCGGCTCAGTCGGGAGACAGCGGCCAAAACCCGTTGTCGGCGCTCACGCGAAAGCACTTGCTCCGCTGGCGACGGGGCGGGATCGACGACTGCCATTTCTTTGTCAATGGCGACCTGTCGGCGCTGGCGTCGGAGCCACATCCGGCACTGATTGGCGGCGATGGTCCGCAGCCACGGGCCGAATTTTTGCGGCTCGGGCAGGCTTTCCAGCTTCAGGTAGGCAGCGATCAGCGCCTCCTGTGCTGCGTCCTCGGCCGCGTCGAAATCCTTGACATAGCTCAGACACAGCCCGAAGACGGGGTAGCGATAACGGTCGACCAGAACCGCGTAGGCGCGGTGATCCCCCTCCAAGCACGCCTCTACCAGTTGGGCGTCGTTCACGAAAACTCCTTTTTTCGAGTACACTCGCCCTATAAATGCCCAAGATCAGAGAAAAATAACGCAGTGCCGCAAGATAACCGGAGATCAGAGACTTCGCCCGGTTTCCATGGGCACGAAGCCGCCAAAGTGCGTCATTACTGATTAGATGTGAAAGTAATGGAGGTTAGAGAAGGATGAAGAGGTCGTGGATGTTTGATGTCATTGCATTCAATGACATCATTGCGTACTTTCTTAGAAGTTGGAGGTAAAGAACATGGCCAGCATGACAATCCGCAACCTCGACGATGACATAAAGCAACGTCTGCGCGTCCAAGCGGCCGAGCACGGTCGCTCGATGGAGGAGGAAGCGCGGGTGATCTTGCGTACGGCGCTCACCGAGCCTGCGTCTTCCACCAATCTGGCACAAGCCATACGTGCACGATTCGCGCCCTTGGGCGGAGTGGAACTGGATATACCGCCGCGTGAGCCGATGCGCGAGCCACCCCAGTTCGGTTAAGGTTCGGGATGATCCTGCTCGACACCAATGTTGTCTCGGAGTTGACGCGCCCTAAACCCGATCCCAACGTGACGGCTTGGCTTGCCAATCAATCCTCTGCAAATGTCTTTCTTTCGGTGATCACGGAGGCTGAGTTGCGCTACGGCGTCGCTATCCTGCCAGCGGGCCAGCGCCGCGATCGGATTGCTGCCGCAGTCGAGAGTATGCTCCAAAAAGATTTCGCACGACGCATTCTGCCCTTTGATAACGAGGCCGCACGCATCTATGCCGAGATCGGCGCTGGCCGACGAGCCGCAGGCTTGCCGATCAGCCACGCGGACTGTCAGATAGCGGCCATTGCCCGTTGTAGCGGCGCGGCCCTCGCGACCAGAAATGTCGGGCATTTCGAGCGCTGTGGTATTGAGATAATCAACCCATGGTCCGCATGATCGCTGGTCGTTTATTAAACAAAACCGACGGGTCGAATTCCCAGTACCAAGCCATCTTTAGCGATGCGGTCAGATGTGCTTCATAGCGCTCCGCCGAGTCGCTACTTCTTCGCTTTCCTCAGTGCTCCCTTAAACGCCTTCTCGATCTCGCCGCGCGCGACGATGGCGTCCTTCCACACATCGGGAAAGCAGTCGAGCGCATAACCCGACCCCCTCGGTCCCAGTTCGACGACCGCCCATAGCTCGGTGGCACCGCGCTGTCCTTTGACCCAGTTGTAGAGCAAGTGCTTGAGGAAGTTGTCGCGCCAAGTGATAAAATCCGCGTCCAGCACCCCGCGGCCATTGGTGACCGGCGTCTGGCAATGGCTGCCCGTAAAGGTGCGGAAGTGAATCAACTCGCTCATTTTGAGCAGGTCGGGGCGGTACTCGGCGATGCGCTCCCAGAAGTTATTCGGTCGTAGCTGTTTGATGATCGCCGGGTGCGAGTGGTCGAAATTCGTGCGCAGCTTTTCCTTGTACCGCTTCTCGTACTGCGCCGCCAGCGCCAGTCCCTTCTCCGGGGTCTCAGTACACGTGTCGCGGTGCCACTCAATCGCCGGTTTGAGCTTGAGCTTCTTTCCCGCCTTCATCACCGCCCGCGCCACCGTCACCGCCTTGCGGATCTCGGTATCGTGGTCGCAGAGTTGGATGTTGATATGCTCGGCACCAGCTTCCTTAAAAGCCGCCAGTTTTGGCTCGGCTTCTTCTACCGTGGCTATATCGACCCCGCCGACGAGCTGTAGTCCGTGCTTGGCGCAAGCCTCGGCGATCTCGGGATCGGCCCCGGCACTGAAGCCGACAAAGCCAGCGTCCTTGGCCGCGCGGACTTTGCGGTCTATGGACCACTGCTTGGCTTCGGATGGGTAATTGGTCAACGTCCACGCCGCAGCGCAGAGTTTGAGTTGCGGTCTTTTAGCCTGCTTTTTCTTAGCCATTATCCTCTCCTTTAGATGGAAAAATTAAACGACGATGCCCGATGCGCTCTGAGGTAGATTAATACAAATACTTCACTCACCCTTTTCTGTTGGGCGCTGTTCGATCCACATACATGGCAATGGAACATGATAGTTTTACCTCCGTTGAGAAAAATCAATTCACTTGCTCGCGTCAGGTCCCTAAACGGCAATTCGCTTTTCTCCGGTATATACATTGAATCCCCGCCCGCGCAAAAACCCCAACAGCGTCATCCCCGATTCCCGCGCCAAATCCACTGCCAAACTCGACGGCGCGGATACGGCGGCAACCACCCCAATCCCCGCCATCCGCGCCTTCTGCACGATCTCAAAGCTAGTGCGGCCGCTGACCATCAACACGCTCTTGGCTGGCACCGGCTCGTTGCGCAGCGCGTAGTGGCCTATGATCTTGTCCACTGCGTTGTGCCGGCCCACGTCCTCGCGCAGGACGAGCAAGTCGCCCGCTTGATCAAACAGGGCCGCCGCGTGCAGCGAACCAGTTTGCTCGAATACATCCTGTGCCTGGCGCATGCGTTCGCTAAGGTCATAGAGCATGGCCAGCGGCACAGTAAAATCTTCCAGCAGCACGGGGGCCTCGCAGGTGATGGCCTCAATGCTGGCCTTGCCGCAGACGCCGCAACTCGACGAGGCGTAGAAGTTGCGCTGGAGCCGCTGCCGATCAAACTCCACGCCCGCGGCCAGCTTGACCTCGACGATATTCTCCTCGTTGGGCGGCTCCGCAGCCGTGCAATACGAAATCGCGCCCAACTCCTGCGGCGATTTGATCAGACCCTCGGTACACAAAAAACCGGCCGCCAACTCGAAGTCGTGGCGCGGGGTGCGCATGACCACTGCGATCGGAGTCTCCTCCACGCGGATCTCTAGCGGCTCCTCGACCGTTACTTGGTCGTCTTCAGCCGCTTTGTCCGCCTCGCGGAAACGCCAAATCGGCCGCTGCGTCACCCGCTGCTGCCGCTCCATCACATCGGCCCTACGCGCCGGGGGCCCCGGTCCATGGCCAGCATCGAAGCGTCGAAACTCTTTTGCATCAGCGCCAACTTGAGCGGCTGCGCTTGCGGCTCGTCCCACATGTTTTCAAACTCACCCGGGTCCTCTTCCAAGTCGTACAGTTCACCCAAATCATGTCCGTGGTAGAGTACCAACTTGTAGCGCTCGTCGCGGTACATGGTGGCAAAGGTCCCATCGGGCGCGTCCAAAGCGTCGTAATACTCGCAGCGAACAAAATCGCGGTGCGGTTGCTCGCTCTCGCCGCGCAAAATTGGCACAAGCGAACGGCCGGTCATCCGCCCCGGCACCTCCAGCCCGGCTAACTCCAAAAGCGTCGGTGCCTTATCGGTCAGTTCGACCAGATCGTCGCGCACCAAGCCTTCCTCAAAGTGCCCCGGCCAAGAAAAAATCAGCGGCACCCGCACCAAGCCCTCGTAAAAGCGGCAACCCTTTTGGATTAGGCCGTGGTCGCCGAGCATTTCGCCGTGGTCGGACGTAAAAATCACCACTGTATTGTCGCGCTGGCCCGTGTCTTCGAGTGCGGCCAGCATCTTCCCTACTTGATCGTCGATCTGCTTGATCATCGCGCAGTACGCCGCCTGCAATACGCGGGCGTCAGCCCCAGGCGTCAGCCGATCTTTGTGCAAGGGATCGCGAATGTCGAGTTGGTCGGGCCGCCGTCCCTTGGATTGGAAATCAATCGCCGCTAGCTTTTCCTGCTGCGCCAAGTCGCTGTCGGCAAACAGCGGTCCGGGCATGGCCGCAGGGTCAAAGCGGTCGCGGTAGCTCTGCGGCGGATTGAACGGCGGGTGCGGATCGTAAATGTTGACACTCGCCAGCCAAGGGCCGTCGCGTTTTTCGCTCATAAACTCAATGGTCTTCTCGGTGCACCACGTCGTCTGGTGGAACTCGGCGGGCAATCCATAGGGATATTGTTTCATCAACTCGCCTAAGACTTCCCCCTTTTCCCGCACCCAATCGGCATAGCCGTGCCCTTGCGGCCAGTCGTCGCGGGGCGCGTGGCTGTACTCCCAGTAGCGGTACCCGTCATTGACGCGCGGCTCAATGCGGCCATAGGCGCTGGCCAAGTGCAGCTTGCCAATCAGCCCGCAGTCGTACCCAGCCTCGGCCAACATCCGCGTGACCAGCGGCGGGTGGTCGGGAAAACTGTCGAGGCCGTTGCCGTTGATATGCACGGCGCTGGCGTACTGGCCGGTGAGAAAACTCGCGCGGCTCGGCGTGCAAATCGGGCTTTGGCAATAGGCGTGAGTAAAGGCCACGCCCTCGGCGACCAGCCGATCGACGTGCGGCGTATCGACGTGAGCATAACCGAGCGCGCCAATCGTGTCGTAGCGCTGCTGATCCGTGCAAATCCAGAGGATGTTGGGAAGCGTCATGGTGGAAGGGTCCTTTTGAAACGGTATTATAGAATTAGCCGTCAAATCCCAATGCAAAAAGCAGTGCATCGCGCAATTCATTCATCTTCGCTAGTGGGAGAGATACAATCAGGGGGCCTATTTTACCCTTGGACACAGTCTGGATGTGATCCAGATTGATCGCACACTCTCTAGACATTCCATCTTGTTGGGACAGAAGCACCTCTGAGGGAATGTCCCGAATGGTCGATGTCACTGGTGCCACGGTAACTTCTCCCAGATATTGAATCGCCGAATCCCTAGTGAGAATAACAACGGGCCTCTTCTTGTCCGGCTGGGCAAATCTGTACCAACGAACCTCACCACGCCGCATCACTCAGTCCACACTTGCTCGTCTTCCCACTGGCTGAATTCGCCCGATTGAACCGGCTTGCGGGCATATCCCTCCCGGTGTTTTTGCTCCTTTTCTTTTAATTTAGCACGCCTGAGCGCAGCGTATAGAGCCTCCCGCGCAAAGGCCGATCGCGTCGTACCTATTTTTTTTGTAACCTTATCAACCTCCTCGATTAGTTCCTCATCGAGGGTCATTTGTACGGTTTTCATATTTTGGCCTCCGGCATCAAGTTAAATAAAATAGCTATTCTCATAGCTATAATGATCCATATTATTCTTTTGTCAACCACACAGTGCCCGTGTGCCCCTCTATGTCCCCCGATCTCGGCACGGAGACGGCCGCTATCTGGCGATGATCCGCAAGGTCTCAGCGACCTGCTCGGGTTGGCCGCCGTCAATTGTGGCAATGTCCAATGGGCGAGAAGTCCCAGTAACCTTCCAATCGCGGCTGATAATCCCCGGCCCGCCTATTTCTTTATGCCAAGGATAGAGTAGAACAAGGCGACTGGCGTCGTAAGCTTGTGCATAGGCGAGCATTTGATAGATGTCGGACTGAGCGACGCCCAGAGTCTTTTCTTCGAGCGTAAGGTGCTTCCATTTAGTGTCGAGGATGATAGGAGACGATTTCTTTATGACGGCGTCAGGACGTAAACCGAACAGTTCACCGTCCACACTTTTCACAACGCAGTGCTTACTATGTTGAAGGTGGACGGGACAGGGAGCGAGCGCACGTTTCAGACTCTTCCCGATGAATTCCTCAAAGAGTCTGTTCATGGCGAATAGTAAGGTGAAACCCTCTGCACGACCTCCTGTGGTGGTCTGCCAGTCTCCCGCCAGAAAAAGCAGGGCGAGGCGGTAAAGATCGTGGAAAGCGGTGTTGGTGCGGTCGAGCCGCACGAGTTCTCGGAGCGGGTTGGGGTAACGTTACGGCGATCTCGTGCGGCGCGCCTTCCCGCTTGTCCTCTTCAAGAAGCGTAACTAGTTCGCCCATCACCTTTGAGATGTTGGCGCGGTTGATCTCGTCAATGACGAGGACATAGGGCAGGTCGCGCTCCCTTTTGGCATGTTCTGCAATGCGCTTTAGGACGCCATCAGTCGCGACGAGGCGAAAGCCAACTCCCGTCGAATCCTCATCCGGGCGCAGTCCCTCGACAAACTCCTCGTAGCCGTAGGACTGATGGAACGTGACGAACTCGACCCGCTTCTCTGCAACCAGTTCTCTATAGCGGCGACGAACTTCCGACATATCCTCCGCATTCCCTTTCTCGTCGCAGATTTCGACACATCGCCGGAAGGTGGCGTAAGTCTTGCCGGTCCCCGGCGGGCCGTAGAGGATGATATTCTGCGGTGTAGTCTCCTCGCCAGAGTCATCAGCAGGTTGAGGCTTTGGCCTCGATTCTCGCCAGAGCTCGCATAGCTGGTGCGGCAAAGTCATCCGGCGAACCCATTCTTCAAGGTCGCCCTCGGGTACTGTCCCCAGAGCATCATCCAGACTTTTGAGAATTTGCCGATGTTTTTCAGGACCTGAGACCTTCGGATCGATTTCTAACGTAGGATATTTTTTGTTGAAGTATGAGATAAACTCGCTGAGTCGCGAGGAAGCGATCAATGAGGTGAAATCACGAGGAAAAAGTGCTGCCAATAGCCGGGTTACTGCCGCCGGTCGTCGTTTCCCTCCTCCTGTCAGGTGCCTAACAAGATCAACCGCCTCGCTGAGCCTACTGTCTAGGACTTCGGCTCGTCTCTCAGGATTATCGGGCAGAGGTTCCATATTTGCCAGCCACGAGAGCAACTCATCCGAGCCTACGACTTGTTTTAACTCATTACGACTGAGTTCCCCTTGCCGCATCCTTGCGATGGGATTGTTCCTTCCCCAAATGCGCCTATGAAACTCCTCACTTCTGTGCTCCTCTGGGGAAGCATCCTCAACATACCTCAACAGCTCGAGAACCCCCTCACGCCACTCAGGATCGGCGAGTTCCGCCTCCTCACAATCCCTCTTCAGCCTTTCCAAATCACGCCTCACTTCCGAATCATTCACAGCTTCCCTCCCTATCTATTAGAAAAACGCCCGGCAAAGTCCCCTCCACCAAGCGCATCCAATCTAATCTGTATCGTAGTAATCATACATAGTGTAACTGCCTTTCATCGCGTCCCGGGGAAACTCCGTCGCAGGCGATCACACACTTGGGGGTCGTCGGCAAATACCGTCATCCATACCGAGAAGAAGCCACGCGCTTGCGCCAATTGAATCACCCAGTCAGCATCAGCCCCTTCTTCGACTCGCTGACGTGCCCACTCGGCTCGACGCCATGCGGTTCGGCGCTTGCGCCATCTCGGATCCTTCGACGGACGACGACCAAGGCCGACTAGATCAAACAGCTTTTGCGCCTCTGTTCGGATTGGATCGGGAAGATCATCTCGCACTCGAACAATTCCTTCAGGCAAGTACGAGAACGCGGCCTCGGTATCGTCTTGGTCCGGCCAGATGTAGCCGTTTCGGGAAAGGTTTCTATCACCCTTGATTCCGTTGCAGTTCGCACAGCCAATCAAGAAATTCGTCCACTCTTCCTCCAAGTCAGGCCGACGGCTCCGCGGAACGACATGTTCGACATGGAGGTCACCCGTGCGCTCGCAATAGCTACAGTATTCCCCGAGTCTGTCGAAAAGATCGGCCTTTGCCTTGTTATACGAACGGAACCTCTTGGGGTTGTTCGACGCGTCGAGAGGCCACGGGCCTCGGTCAACTCGTCGCATGAGTTGGTGCGACCAGATTTCGGATCATTAGAGTTTTCTAGCCGTCCGCTGCAAGCGCAAAAATGCGATGTAGGCCGGATCATCTGCAAAGGGTTCTTCCAGTTCATCGAGTCGCTCGCGCAGGGCCTCTACCTCTTCGGAGTCCTCCTCAGTTGAACCGCTTTCAATGAGGCGATAATACTCCTCTGCCGTGGCGACCATTTTCTGAAAACGCTGGCTTTGTTGCGGCAGGTCAACGCCCATGATGTTTTCGGCGACATCCTCAATGCTCTGCATCTCCGGCGTTTCGGGAACATCATCGCCCTGATCGAGGTTGATCACACCACCCTGACTTACAGACTGGACGATAAAAGGAGAGTGGCTAGTGGCGATGAACTGAAGCCGGGGAAACGTCTCTATCAAATCTTCTATGACGCCGCGCTGCCATCGTGGGTGAAGGTGAAGATCGAGCTCGTCAATTAACACAATGCCAGGGGTCTCTATACGCGCCCGTTCGTTCAGATGCGGGTTGAGCTGTGAGCAGCGCATAGCGATGTCGGCAGCAATGGCCGCCATACTTCGTTGACCGTCGCTCAATAGTTGAAAGGGAACGTGGTTGTCTTTGCTAAACTCAAGGACGATGTCGTCCTCGTCGAAGTCGAATTCCGCAGCGACGACGTCTTGGACGCAAGCGGCGATGGCTTCATAAACGGCGTGGAGCGTTTTTAGGCGTCTGCGCCGTTGGTCTTCAATAAGAGCAAGGCGCTTGATCCACGCAGTTAGGTGCCGTGCGGACGACATTGAGGTCAGACAATCTTGATAACCAATGTAGCGCGAACTACGCCCGCCGGGATCAACGGGGCCTTTGGCTGTCGGCCGTTGCTCAAGCCAAAACCTGTTCGTGCCGTAGTAGCCGATATAGGGAAAAACGATACGATCATTGTCAGTGCTTCGACGGACCAAATCACCCATTGCTTGCCTGATTGCATAAGACCCTTCCCGGGTCGTTCGGGACTTCGCAGACTTCAACTCGCGTACCCAAACCAGTTTTCTTTCCCCAACTGATCCACTTGCCTCAATGCGGGCCGGATAGTGTTCCACGAAGTGTCCGGTCTCACCGGCGAATCGATAGGTGCGACGGACGTCTCGACGGCCGATCCCTCTGCTTCGCGCATCAGGAACTGGGGTCAATACGGCCCCCAAGGCAATGGCCAAGGCGTCGAGGGTTGCCGTCTTACCGGTCGCGTTTGTACCGATTAGCAGGGTGAATCGGCGGTCAAAGGCGAATGTCCGGTCTTCAAAGCACCGGAAATTCTGGATGTCGAGACGGTCAATGTTCATGGCGAATTCCAACACCCCCTACGGCAAAAACTCCGCCACTGCCGCATTCCTCCACTGCATCTGCTGCGCAGTCGTCTCATGCGGCTTAAACGCACACACCACCTCGGCAATGGGCACGCCCCGCACCTCAATCCGCTCCAATTCCGCCACGCCGTAGCCCAAGGTGTCGGCGTAGTGCAAAAGGCCCAGTTCCATCGGCTCAAAGCCCATGGCCTTGGCCATGACCGCATCTACGGCAAACACATCAGCCGATGCCGCGGCCGCACCCATCTGCACCGCATCCGTTCCCCCAGGACCATTGCCCTGCAAGCCTACCGTCCCATCGACGATCCCAATGTCCGGCTTGAGATACTGGGCTAGGCGGATCAAGTTCACATTGAGCACCTCGGCTTCGCTGGGCAACACGCGCTCGGCGTGCGAGGGATAGCCGTGCATCTTGATGCGATCCTCTTTGTGCAGCGTCCCCATGATCATGTTTTTCTGCGCCAACGTAACCACACACACGTCGTGGGTCTTGGCCACAGCCACCGAAATGGTGCAGGGGCATTCGAGCACCACGCTCGGCATCCGCACAGTCGCTTCGACGCCGCCGGCCATGTGAATTGTGGTCTCTTCCCACCGCGTCTCCTGATGCAGATCGACCAAGCGAATCGGCACCGAGTATTCTTCGACTAGTGCGTCATAGCCAAAATTGGCAAACGCCTCGCCCGAATACTTCTCGTTACCGCCTTCGGCAATGACGATCTTCTCGGGCGGCTGCCGCGTACTCAGTAGGAAATCGATGGCACCGCGCATGGCGTCGGCATGGGTCGAGGCGAGGGGATTTTCGCTGGACAGGAAGTTTGGCTTGAGCATCACTTGGGCGGCCAGCTTCGGCTCGATGTCCTCGCGCACCAAATTTAGCGCTTGATATACGTTGGCTCGCCGCGCACCGGCGCGCGCTAAACCCACTCGGGCTGTGTTCATATCGCATGTCTCCTTTGAATTAGTGGCCGGTGGCCAGTGATCAGTGGCTTGTCCCCGCCCCTAGGCTGGGGGACTGACCACTGGCCACTAACCACCGATACCTTGCTCACTTTGTGGCCCCAATGTATCATTTCTCTTCCTCCTAATCAATCTACTCCTATGCGTCTGACCTTTGAAGAAGGCACCCTGCTCCTGCGCGACTACGTCGGCCCAGACGCGCCCCCGGCCTTTGTCTGGGATGTGCGCGTCGATCATTGGCGCGCCCAAGCCCATTTCTACCGCGAAAGCGTCGAACACCTCAAACAAAACAGAGTCGCATTCAAGAATACGGCCCCGCGTTATAATACCCTGTCCCTGCAACTGCGCACCGCGCCTGAGCCGCACCCACACCAAGCCGAAAGCATCGCCGCGTGGCAACAGCACGGCTGCCGCGGCGTGGTCGTCTTGCCTACGGGCACGGGCAAGTCGCAGGTCGCGCTCATGGCGATGGTAGAAGTCCAGCGCAGCACCCTCGTCGTCGCTCCTACCATCGACCTGATGAACCAGTGGTACGACCTACTCACCCGCTCGTTTGCCGTCGAGGTCGGCCTGCTCGGCGGCGGCTACCACGAGCTAGCCGACCTGACCGTCGCCACCTACGACAGCGCCTATATGCAGATGGACCGCTACGGCAACCGCTTCGGCCTCATAGTATTTGACGAGGTCCACCACTTGCCCGGCGAAATGTATAGCCACGCCGCTGAAATGTGCCTAGCGCCCTACCGCCTAGGTCTGACTGCCACGCCAGAACGCGCCGATGGCCGCCACGTCCTCCTCGACACCCTCGTCGGTCCCATAGCCTACGAACGCGGCATCCGCGCCTTGTCCGGCGAGTACTTGGCCGACTATCGCGTCGAGCACCGCCAAGTGGATATGGTCGCTGAAGAGCGCGTCCAGTACGAGGCCGCCCGCGACGAGTACCAAGCCTTCCTCGCCGCCAAAAACATCCGCCTCGGCACCCAAGACGGCTGGCGGCACTTCGTCATGCTCTCGGCCAAAAGCACCAGCGGCCGACGCGCCATGCACGCCTATCGCCGCCATCGCCAGCTCGCCCTCGGCGCGACCGCCAAGCTCCGCGTCCTCGAAGACATCCTCAAGGCCCACCCGCGCGACCGCGTGTTGATTTTTACCAACGACAACGAGACCGTCCATCAGATCTCCCGCACCTTTCTAGTCCCAGCCATTACCCACCGCACCCGCACGCGGGAGCGCAAGGCCATCCTCGAAGCCTTCAACAAGGGAGAGTACCTCGCCCTCGTCGCCTCAAAAGTACTCAACGAGGGCGTCAATATCCCCGAAGCCAACGTCGCAGTGGTCCTCTCCGGCTCGGGGACCATCCGCGAGCACGTCCAGCGCCTCGGGCGCATCCTGCGCCGTCGCCAAGGCAAAGAAGCCGTGCTCTACGAAGTGGTGTCCAAGAACACGGTCGAAGACCGCATCAGCGACCGCCGCCGCCGCCACGAAGCCTACGAGTAAGCACCGTGCTGACCTCGGACCTCCTGCTGACCCGCTCGCGCGGCCCCTACATTGAACCGCGCTATGTCGATGTCGAGGATCCAGCCCTCATCGACCTAGCCCAAGCACTCATCGACATCCACGCCGAACACCAGGG
Organism: Candidatus Latescibacterota bacterium; assembly: GCA_965208845.1. Classification (GTDB taxonomy): domain Bacteria; phylum Latescibacterota; class UBA2968; order UBA8231; family UBA8231. The sequence continues at coordinate 5,463,531 of OZ242361.1, forward strand.
CAAAACCCGGCGGGAACTACAACGCGCCCTCGACTTGCTCGCCGGAGACCGCACCGACTACCGCATCCAGCGCGGCCTAGCCAAGCTGCTCTGCGACCACTACTGCGAATTCCACGTCGCCAGCCCCCAACCCCCCGAAGAATTGCGCCATGCTGTTTTTACGCTGGCCCGCGCCCACCATCCGGTCGTCCGCGAAACCAGCCTCATCTACCCGGTCAAGCGCGAAGATCTGCTGGAACAGGTCGCCCTCAAACACCAGATCAGCAGCGAAGACGTGCTCGCCGGGCTGTACGCCGATCTGCCTGAAAACCACCAGCTTACCGCCTTTGCCGCGCCCTCGCCCAACGAGTTGCTGCTGCGCTACAACGTGGCATTGGCCCAAGCCATGCTCTATCGCTGCGAAGTCCTGCGCCTGAGCGTGTATCGCAACCTGCCCGTGCGCTACAAGCAGCTTTTCAAGTTCATCAAGTTCTACCGGCTGATCCACACCATCGAAGGCGATGTCGATGCCGGCTATGAGATCGGGCTCGACGGCCCGGTGAGCATGTTCCGCCACTCGCAGAAATACGGCCTGCAAATGGCAATTTTCCTCCCGGCCTTATTGCTGTGTACCCGCTGGTCGATGCAGGCCGACATTTTGCGCAAAGACGGCCGCCGCCAGCAGTTCGTCCTCAACGACCAATCGGGTCTCGTGTCGCATTACAAGGATCAGACCCTGTATGACTCGCTATTGGAAGAAACGTTTGCCGCGCGTTTCACCAAGGCCAAAACCCAATGGCAGCTAGAGCGGGAAAGCGAAGTGGTCAACCTCAAAGAGACGGTAATGATCCCGGACTTCACCTTCCGCCATCCCGACGGCCGCACGGCGTTTTTGGAAATCATGGGCTACTGGCGGCCCGAGTACCTACGGCGCAAGCTCGCAAAGCTGCGCCAAGCCCAACGCCGAGACCTAATCGTCGCAGTCTCGTCCAATCTCAACGTCAGCGAGGATGATTTTAAAAACGTGCCCGGCGGAGTCTTCTTTTTTCGCAACAAAGTCCAGCCCAAAGACGTCATACATTTATTGGACCAGATCGAACCGCCCACCTCATAAGAGTCCAAGAAGTCTTTAAAAAGGGGATTATATACCTGAGTGCCTAAAGAAGCCCCCGGATTCTGAGCTGAGTCCGGGAGCTTCTTTAGGCAGCGATTTTTTGATTTCAGAATTTACTATTTAAAATTGACGAGGCAGGAGAAGTACCAATGGGATCTCTTAAGTCATGCCGATTCCCTAGAGGATTTCTGATATTCAAGTCCAAGCTTATCGCGGAGGGATGAATTTTTATTAACTATGGATTTAATGGATTCGATATTCATCCCAATTAGTCGAAGAAAATGCAACTGAAATAGAGCTTCAAGTTTCATACACAGCTTCCATAGGCTCTCTCGGCTAGCCGCTTTGGCCTTAAGCCCACTATCGTAATGTGTCAAATAGTTTCTCGTATCAACAACCTTGCTAATAAATGAATTTCGCTCCCTTCCATTTCCAAATAGGTCCTTAAAGGGTTGCATCATTTTTTTAATTCGCTTTCGCAGTGAAAGTTCATTGGCATATTTCAGTCTTGTCTCCAGCCACTCTTGTTTTTCATCTGGGATGATTTCCAATACATTTTTTTTGATTTTTATAAACTCTCCCTCCGACATCTCCTTCTCTTGAGAACTTCTTCTGTGTAGAGTTTCTATGCCTTGTGCAAGTGATAGGAATTTCCACTCTAGATATTTTTGGCCACTGGACACAGAGGCAAAATACAGATTAAATGTAGGCTCATAAATATCATAATTTTTAAGCCATTTAGTTAAAATTTCTTCGATCTGATCAGCTACATCCTTATAGCAAAAAAGCATATCAGGCCTATGAATTTCTAGTCTCTCCTCAGAGTTCAGTGTACTTTGATAGTATATTTCGATAGGAACTTCGTAATTTTTTACTTCCTCAAGTTCTTGTGTTATCTCATTCGAATAGCCGATGATAGAATCTATTAAAACGGTTTCATCAATTGCAAAACGCAAAAAATTGTGAACTTTGGAGACCAGTTCTAGAAAGCATTCAATAGGCTGCAATTCCTCCGATATCAAAGATATATATGCCTTCTGATTAATACTTATTTTGGTTCTGTCGTGGTATGTATTCGATAGAAAAATGAACTTTAGCCTAATTCCATCAGGAAGATCAAGCGATATTTCTTTGGGGGGACTATAATGTATAGAAATACCATGTATTGAAGCATCTTTACTGTTGTACCTCCCCTGAAGATCGAAAATTGGGAGCCATTCATCAAGCCCCTCCACAGAGAATTCGATCTTCGAGAAAGTAATTTTCTCTTCGTCGTCATAATTAAATCCAATAAGCGCACGCTTGGCATAGATAGTTGAGATTAATATACTACCCTGTAAGGACTTATCTCCATAAGTACATTCATCTAAAGTGATAAGTTCATTGCCTATTATTCCCACAATGCGATTTGGATTCTGATCTTCCGAAATTAGGAACTGTATGGGATCGGACAAGCAAAATACTTCTAGCCTTGCTTCCCCTGATTCGGAAATGCGAAGAACTCCCGGTAGCTGATTTCTTGGCTCTTTAGGCAACCAAAAAAAACCCGGTTTTTCTATCGGTTTGGAAAGTTGCATGGTAAATTTATCCTTTCGCTGTGCCGGCAGACTCATAGGCACAGCGAAATCTGACCCATAATCTACATGCCGGCCTTGAAAGGTGGGACGATCCTCGCCTAACTGCTGAGTGGCCCCTTCGTAGGCATTAATTCCTTCTTCAACTTCCTTCAGACGAGCTTGCAGGCTCATCCGACCAATCACGTCCGACGGTGAAACTTGATTGATCAGCTTGTTCAGGGTAGCCCGTTCCGAAAGTAGAAAATGATAATCTTGTGCATTCATGACTAGCCTCCTGCCTGATTCATCTGCTCCAATGCGTCTCGGGCCTTCGCGTCTTCGCAATCAGCCAAATCCACTTGCAGATAGCCTTTCCATTGTCCTTTGCGATTGTGCGACCAAAGACTGTACCAATAGAGCGTGTATCGGATAATATCTTCCGGTACCTCCAGGTTAAAAGGCGCAAAGTAGGCATCAACGGCATATCTATTTTTTGTCTTTTTGTTATCAAAAAGATCCGGGAAAGTCCGCACCAGCGAATCCTGAGAATATTCGTCAGGGATGTGAAAGAAAGTAACTAAGTCAACATCGTTAGGTGATCGACCAGCCATTTCCTCAACATTCTCTACGAAGCTGCCGTTAATCCACTGAAAACCCTGCGTTATATCAGCCTTATGTAGCTCGGACCGAAAATCTAGCAACCCGGTAAGTAGGCGACGTCTAGCTTCAGTGTTCCCGAATCGCACTGCCAAATCAAGGAGTGAAACGTTATAAGGAGACCTATCATGCGAAGTTGGCTTGTCCCGATTGTGGGCAGGTATCACGCCATAGCTGTCCCAATCGGGAATGGAGTCTATATTAGTAGTCACTCTCCGATCACTCTTTGGAATAGTGTTATGTGACCGCCGCTCCGGCTTCGTCAGGAAAAATCTACCTATTATACATATAGATCATCCGCACCCTGTCAAGTGCGTTTGCATGAAATCCAGCGCCTCTTCGCGGCTGGCGATCTGCTCCTAGCTGGGGTACCTGAGCGCAAGCTCGAAAAACTGCGCCAAGCTCAACGCCGCGACCTAATCGTCGCCGTCTCTTCCAACCTCAACGTCAGCCAGGACGACTTCACCGATGTACCGGCTAGATCTTCCTCTTTAAGAACAAGATCCAGCCCAAAGACGTCGTGCACTTATTAGACCAGATCGAACAGCCCGCCGCTGGGCAGCCTATCGAGTAAGCATTACATTGAGAGCCTCGAAGCGGCGCGTGGAGCTGGCAGCCTTCTGCGCCTAGATCCATTCGTCAGCAGACCGCGGCGAGATCGTCCTTCAATTCAGAACTCAGCAGCTAAACCCTAGGAGCAACTATGGACGGCATTCACGACATGGGCGGGATGCATGGATTTGGCCCCATTATACGCGAGGAAAACGAACCTCTATTCCACCATCCTTGGGAGGGCCGGGTACTTGCCATGACTGTAGCGACTCCGGTACCGATCCCCGGCGGCTCCCGCAACAACATCGAAAACATGGATCCAGCCCACTACCTGTCGTCCAGCTATTACGAAAAATGGCTGCACTCCCGCATCAAAGGGTTGATTGACGCTGGCGTGCTGACCTCGGAAGAATTGGAGACGCGGATGGCGCTTTTCCGGGATCATCCCAACGCCGAAATCCCAGTGCATCCCAACCCCGATTCCGTGTGCGCGAGACTCAAGCGCGCACGCCCGGCGAATCCACCCCCACAGCCAATGGATATCCAGCCGCAATTTTCCACCGGAGATCGCGTGCGGTCGCGCAATATCCACCCCACAGGCCACACCCGACTTCCCCGCTACGCGCGCGACAAGTGCGGCACAGTCACCAATTTCTACGGCATCTACAACCTCCAAGACGCCGAACTGCCCGCAGGATGTGCAACTCGCCAACAACCCTTATATGCCGTGCGCTTTGACGCTACGGAACTGTGGGGTAGCGCCGCGGAAACAAAAAGTGCCGTCTATTTGGATATGTGGGAAAGCTACCTAGAACCGGCGTAACCAATCCCCAATTACAAAAGGATTTTGTTATGAATAATTCTCGCGAAGCCGCCCAAACCGAGACGGATGCCGCCCTGCGCACCAGAGCACTCGAATCACTCCTAGTCGAAAAGGGCTTGCTTACAACGGATATCATAGACGAAGTCGTGCAGCAATACGAACAAGACGTAGGCCCACTCAACGGTGCCAAAGTAGTTGCCCGCGCCTGGAGCGACCCTGACTATAAACGCCGCCTACTGACAGACGGCACCGCGGCTATTGCCGAACTAGGTTTCGGCGACGCGCACGGCAGCAAAATCGTCGTCTTGGAAAACACCCCCACTGTCCACCACGTCGTCGTTTGCACCCTTTGCTCGTGTTATCCCTGGTCCGTACTCGGCCTGCCGCCGAGTTGGTACAAATCTTACGCCTATCGCTCGCGGGTGGTGCGGGAGCCGCGAGCAGTCTTGCGAGAATTTGACCTAGAGCTACCCGATTCGGTCGAAATCCGCGTCTGGGACAGCAACTCGGACCTCCGCTACATGGTGCTACCCGAACGCCCCGCCGGCGTGGAAGACCACGGCGAAGAACAACTCGTTGCGCTCGTCACGCGCGACTCGATGATCGGCGTGGCGAAGATCGAAGCACCGGTAAAGTGAGGCTGGGGTAATGCAACAAGCCGACCGACAAATTTCCACTATGGAAGCACAAATCGCCCTGCCGCGAGAAAATGGCGAACTGGTTTTTCACACCCCTTGGGAAGCACGCGCCTTTGGCCTTGCGGTTGCACTTAACCAGCAAGACCTCTACAAATGGCGCGAGTTCAGTGCGGAATTAGCAGCTACAATTGCCGCAGCCGACCAAAAAAACGACCCATCGAGCTATTACACTCGCTGGGTCGCTTCGCTCGAAGAGTTGATCATTGCCAAGGGCTTGCTCAGCCGAGAGCAACTAGACGCCAAAACCGCAGAATACGCCGCTAACATTGACGACGAGCACGGGCATTAGCGGACAACCCATTCCTCGCCGATGGTGCTTTGGGCTCTTACCTATTCGCGCTTACCGGCCGCGCAAGTGCATCAAGTCCGTGCGGAAGGCTGGAGCGGACTGTATTTGATGTCGCCGGCTGGGCACCAGCATGTAGGGGCGACCGATCGGTCGCCCCTACAATTCTGCGTCCATCTGCGGATCATCTTGTGAATTAGGTAGCAGGCTCAGCGCAGAATTTGCGCTGTACAAAACGCAGTGCGGATTGGTAGTTGTCGAGTCGCCCGTTCAACTGGGCATCTTCAACCGCGGTGAGAATTTCCCTAAACAGAGGCCCAGGAGCAAAGCCCAAGGCGATTAAGTCGTCGCCCGTGAGCAACGCCGGCGGGCGCAGATGCTCCTTTTTCAGGGCAGCCAACTGCTCTTGGCAAAACTCGTACAGGTCGAGCTTGCCGTGGCTGGCCAAGCAATCGGCGCGGTGCAATTCGAGCAACTCGGGAAAGTGCGGCTCGCGCAAGAGGCGCACAAGCGTACTCGAGCGCATCTGGCACACGTGGCTTATCCGCATGTGGTCGGCCACGAGCGTGCCGATGACCCGCCGCGCTTCGTTGGACATCCGCAGCCGCCCGCAGATCGCCGCCGCCATTTCGGCCCCAACCGCGTCGTGGCCGTGAAAGCGAATGCGCTCGGCTTGCACCATAGTTGACGGCTTGCCAATGTCGTGCAGCAACGCACCCCAAGCCAGCTCAGCCGACGGCGCGTCGAGGTATTCAAAGAGAAGCTGGACGTGGGTCCACACGTCGCCTTCGGGATGGAATTCAGCATCCTGTGGCACGCCGCGCATGGCCGCGACTTCCGGCAGCACGGCTTGCAGCAGGCCCGACTGGTCCAACAGGCGCAAGCCGCACACAGCCCCGCCCTCGGTCAACAGCAGGGTTAGCTCGTCGCGGATGCGCTCGGCACTGACGCTGGCAATGGACTCGACCTGAACACAGAGCGCGTCCCACGTCGCAGGTTCGATGGCAAAGCCGAGCCGGGCGGCAAAGCGCACGGCCCGCAACAGGCGCAGATGGTCTTCGGCAAAGCGCCCGGCCGGGTCGCCGATGGCGCGGATGACCTTATCGTGGAGGTCGCGCTGCCCGCCGACGTAATCGAGCAGTTCACCGCTCTCTGGGTCGTAGAACAAGCCGTTGATGGTAAAGTCGCGGCGCGCAGCATCGGCGCGGGCGTCGGCCGGCTCGATGGATGCGGGACGGCGGCCATCGCGGTACGGGCCGTCGCGGCGGAAGCGCGCCACCTCGTAGTCGCCCTCGTCGAGCACCACCAACGAGATACCAAACTGCGCGCCCACCGGCACCGTGTGCTCAAAGAGCGCAGCCACCTCTTCTGGCCCCGCATCCGTAGCTACATCCCAGTCCTTGGGCACGCGCCCCAACACCAAGTCGCGCACGCAACCACCGGCTAGCAGAGCTTGGAAGCCGGCCCGGCGCAAGGTCTCGACAACGCGCAGTGCCCCAGCGTCTATATCCGCGTCCATCCTACTCAGCTACCTTAAAACTCTCAACTCGACTCACTGAATTCTCAATCCCCTCGGCGTGCGTACTGGCCACAACCTTCCAGTAGTACACTTGCCCAGGTTCGAGCGCGACCAAGCGCCCATCCTTAATGCGACCGGTAAATACGGCCGTGGTATCGCTAGTCAGCGGTATGTCCGACACTTCGCCACTGGTCAGCGAGGTAGTGACGATCACCCGGAATGTGCGCGCCTCGGGCAAGCGATTCCAAGTAAAGGTCAACGGTGCCGCGGCCTCTTCCCCGGAAACCGGGACCAACGGCACCGGCGAGGACAGCGCGACGTCGTTTACTTCCTCGGAGGCATTGCTTTCCTTGCCGCCGAGATCTATCGCCGTAATTCGGTAGTAGTACACCGTGCCCACTTCGATCTCCGCGTCGATAAAGCCCGGCCCCGACACCTGCATGAGCAAATGCTCAAGGGTCGGAGTGAAACCCTGCTCAGTCGAGCGATAGACCCGATAGCCTGCCAGATCGGTCTCGGCATTGTCAGCCCAGTCGAGGGCGATGTCGAGCTGGCCGAGTACTTCGAGGTGGTGCGCTACGGCGCGTACCGAAGTCGGCACCTGCGGAGTCAAGCTGTTGAGAGGCTGGCCGCTGACGGCATTCGAGGGGTCGCTCTCGCCGCCGCCGTTTATCGCGGTTACTCGATAGGTGTACTCCAGTTCGTATCGCAGCCCCTGATCCTTGTATCGGGTCTCAAACGTGGAGTCAATAGCCACGGCCGCGTCGTCTCCGATCGAGCGATAGACGACGTAAAGCACCTCGTCCTCGCCCTCGACAGCCTGCCAATTGAGCCATACCTCGCCGTCGCCAATGCGCTCCACACCCAGCGCACTCGGTGCCTGCGGCGGATCGATGGTCGCGACGGGACTGGTGCCCTTTTCGCCATCGCCGCCGCAGTGCCACAACCCAACGACGACGGCAATCCATGCAAATTTTAGGCGTTTCATGTTTTCTACCTCCCCAGATAGATTAATCGCCTCTTTGTCAAAAGTACCATTAGCCGCCCAAAATGGGCAAGCACTTTTGACAAGTAGCCGTCCCAAACTTATTGTGTCGCTATGGTATCCTTGCTCTACGGCCTCGTCCGCATCGCCCTGTGTGCGCTGGTGCCTTTGGGCGCGGCTGGCGTACTTTTTTTTCTCGAGTACCAAACCCAATACGCGGCCTGCTACATCGGCCAATACCTGATGCAGCAAAACTCCAAACGCCAGCCAGGAGGCGCGCTTTGGCAGGGCATTCTCGCCAGTCGGCAGACCCGCATGGCCCTATCCGACTCACTGGCCGAGGTGCCGCTAGAGCCGCGCCAAGCCCCGCTGCCGGTCTTGCAAAATCACTACCAACTTCAGTACCACGGCACCCACGCGGCGTTCTTTGCGGTCGCACGGCGCGACACCGCCCTCCAGCCCGATCTCCTTAGTCCAGAGACCCGGCGCGAGCTCGCCTATTCCCTACAGATATACGAGCAGGGGCGCTACCTGCTAACCCAAGCCATCGTCCCCGGTGAGGAATCGCATCTGCACGCCCTCGTCAACGTGCAAATGGCCCTAGAGGACGGCTCGCTCTTCCACCAACTCCACAAGCGGCTGCTGGCAAAAGACGAGCCCGAAGCTTGGACCTTTCTGAAGATGAAAGAGGAAGACATGGCTTACTGGCGCGAGCACCTAGCGCCGCTTTTGGGTCCTAATCCCGAGCAGGTGCCAAGCGATGCCGGCCCCCTCATCGCCGAAGCCCTAGCGCAGATCGTGCAAGCGCGGGCCGACTCGCTGCGCCAAGGTGAGGTCAAGCGCCTGTTAGCGGCTTGGGACAGCGCCGACGGCTTTGAACTGCGCCTGACGCGCGCTGGCGACCAATTCGCCGCGTACGCGCTCGTGCCAGGCTATGAGGCCACGGCGCTCTTGCTGCCGGCCCGGCCCGTACAACAACGCCTCGGACTGGCGCAATGAGACGCGTACTGATCATCGGCGTGGTCCTGACCGTACTCCTCGTCTTGGCGGGCGGGCTCGGCGCGGGGTACGCCATCTGGCGCATGGCCCCTAACTTGCCCAGCCTGCCCACCGATCCGCACGAACTGGGCATCCGCCCCGGCACGGAGATGTACGCAGCCTCGGGCGAGCGCATCTACACCTTCAACCAGAGCCGCCAATGGGTGCCCCTCGAACACATCAGCCCCTACGTGGCCCAAGCACTTATCGCCACCGAGGACGCGCGCTTTTATCACCATCGCGGTGTTGACCTGCTGGCCATTGTCGGCGCAGTGCGCGACAATCTGCTAGGGGGCAGCATCACGCGCGGCGGCAGCACCTTGACCCAACAACTCGTCAAGCGCCTGTTCTTTTCGCCGCAAAAAACCCTTGAACGCAAGCTGTCGGAAGCACTCCTCGCCGTGCAGCTAGAGGCCTTCTTTGCCGCCTCGTACTCAGACACCAACGCCGCTGGCCACCCGGCGTACAAAGATCGCCTCCTAGAGCTGTACCTCAACGAGGTCTTCTACGGCACCAACGCCTATGGCATTTACGACGCCGCGATCACCTTCTTCGACACGACCCCCGACTCGCTGAGCCTGCCCCGCGCCGCCATGCTCATCGGCCAGATCAACGCCCCAACCGCGTACAACCCCCTGCGGCACCCCCAACGGGCCACCACCCGGCTGCAACACGTGCTCGACCGCCTAGTCGCCAGCGGCTTCCTCGATCCGGCGACGCGCCGGGAATACGCCGCCCTGCGAGCCGAAGACCTCATCAATCCCGGCTACCCACCCCGCAACCCCGTGCCCTATTGGGTCGAAGCCATCAACGCCGAGATCATCCAGCAGTGGGGGCCGGCGGCTTTGCACTACGGCAGCCTGAAGGTCTATACCACCTTGGACATTGCGATGCAAGAAGCAGCCGAAGAAGCCGTGACCAAGGGGCTGGTCCAGTTGGATGAGCGGCTGGGGTTTAAGCCCTATTCAGCAGCGTCGATGGCCGAGCGTCCGGCCTACGTCCAAGGCGCGTTGGTGTGCCTGTCGCAGACCGGGAAAGTGCTGGCTATGGTCGGGGGTCGGGACATTTTCGTCAGCTACTACAACCGCGCGCTCACCGCCCGCCGCCAGCCCGGCTCCGGCTTTAAGCCAATAGCCTACCTAGCCGCGTTGGAAGCGGGCAAAATAAGCCCGGTCACCGTCTTTAACGACGAGCGGCGCACCTACATTGTCAACGGGAGAAAGTGGCAGCCACGCAACTACGGCGGCCGCTACTTGGGGCGGACGACCGCGGCGTGGGCCTTAGTCCGCTCGGCCAACTCCACGGCCATACAAATCTCCGAGTTGGTCGGCCCGGAGCACGTCGTCGAGACAGCCCATCGCTTGGGATTTGCCGGGTCAATCGGAGCCTACCGCAGCATCGCCTTGGGCGTGGCCGAAGTCACCGTATTGGAAATGGCCGCGGCGTATGGCACTTTTGCCAACTACGGATTGCAGGTGACGCCGGTCTTGATCGAGCGCATCGTCGATGACAGCGACCAGCCGATCTTTACGCACCAGCCGCAAATCCGCCAAGCCATCGCGCCCGACTTGGCCGCGCAGATGGTACACCTTTTGCGCCAGACCGTGGACCGGGGCACTGGCTACCAAGTCCGCAAGCTAGGCTTTACACGGCCAGCCGCCGGCAAGACCGGCACGACCAACGACAATACCGACGCTTGGTTTACTGGCTTCACGCCGGACTTAATCGCCAGCGTCTGGGTGGGGTTCGACGACCGCCGATCCCATAAGCTGGTAGATACGCGCGGGGTGCAAATCACCGGCGGCAACGGCGCCGTGCCCATCTGGACGGATTTTATGATCGCGGTAAATGAAGGACTGCCAGAAAAGGATTTTGACCTGCCCGAGGATGTGATGATCCACAGCGTAGATCCCCGCACCGGCAAGGTGCGCTCAAAGCCCAACAAGGACGGAGAGCAGCCACTTTCTGTAGCCTTGCGCCGAGGCGAGCGGCCCAACTGAAGACTCGATCAGCAGACTGCGGCCAAAACCCCCCGCACCCGCCGCGCCACCATATCTTCCTCGCCCGGCTCCATCATATAGGGATTGATCCCAAAGCCGCTTTCGTGTGCTGGCACTTCGATGCGCGGCTGACCCGCCGATAACTGGCGTGCCAGCTCGTGGCCACTCAGGGCTAGCTTTTCTCGATCCCAGCGCACCACCAAGTTCGGCGCAACATTCGAACGCCCGGGCTGATTGACCTGCGTCGCTACCGAAGGGAACTTCTCCACGGCAGCAGCGATGACCGCCAGCCGCTGCTCCCACTCCCGCCACTCGGCCGCGTGGTCGCGCACCACCCACTGCTCCACCGCGGCCAGCAGCCCCATGATCTCTTCCTTGCCCGCCTTCATCGGCCTCCCTAGCGCATGGTGCGGTGCCCCGTTGAGGAAAGCTGCCTGCAACAGTTCCTTGCGCCCCAAAACCAAGCCCGACGCCTGCGGCCCGCGCAGGCACTTGCCGCCCGAATACGCTACCGCATCGACCCCCTGCTCCAGATACCAGTTGGGCGCGTCCGGCCGCTCGGCCGCGGCATCGACAAACGTCGGTACGCCGTGCCGCTGCCCGGCTGCCGCCATATCTGCCACCGAGATCTGGCCGCGCTCAGCCGCATCGCCAAACACCAACAGCATGGCCGTGCGATCCGATAGCGCGGCCTCTAGATCGGCGAGCGTCTCAACCTCGATTATTTCGACGCCGACCATGCGCACGGCGTGATCGTACCCGTGGCGGTGGCTCGGCTGGACGAGGACTTGGTTTTTCATGCCCGTAGTGTCGGGCAACCGCGCCATGTTCTCGGGGTCTGTGCCCGCCACGCAAGCGGCCGTAACTTGGCACAACGCCGCAGCGCAACCATTGGTAACAAGCCCCCATTCGCACTGCATCAACTCGCCGATGCGCGCTCCGACGGCTTCCATCAGCTCGTCGAGGTGGACGTATTGCTTAGAGGCGGCGACCATAGCCTGCTGCACTTCGGGCAAAATCAACGAGCCGCTGATGATGGTATAGGTACCCTGGCAGTTGATCAGGGGACGGACGCCGAGGCTTTCGTAGGTTGGATACGCTAGTGGGGTGCTCATTAGTCGTCCTTTCTTAGAGTTCCTTGGGGTTCAGGCGCGTGCGACCTCAAAGGCCGTGATATTGCGGGTGTTTTTGCTGAACTCCACACCTATCAGATGGATCGGCTGGTTCAGGCTGCGATATTTGTCGGCGTATCGCTTCTCCTGCAATTGCGCCATTGCCGCACCATCGGACGCCAATTCCACCACTTTGAACTCGAATAGATAGACGTTGCCGTTGAAGTGGACGGCCATATCCACACGCCCATGGCTGCTGCTATCCTCTACGGTGATGTCAAACCCTGATCCTGCGAAATAGGAATAGAACACGCTGGCGTAGTAGCCCTCAAAATTGGCGGTGTCGTTGTTGGTGTACCACTCGTAGGGAATGCTGGCGAAAAAGGCGTGGAACAGCGTCTCTAGCCCGACGAAGTCGTTGGCTTCCAACAGCCGGTAGAGCTGGACGCTGTTGGCCATCTGCCGCGTCGAGTCTTTCACCAAGTAGCGCAATAGGCTTCGGTTGAAGCTCTGGCGCACTTCCCGATTGGGATAGCTCAGACGGTACAGGGATTCGCCGCCGAGGTTCTCCTCACCAGCAATGGTCAGATACCCAGTCTGAAACAACAGAGCCTCGGTCGCGATTTCATCGACATCGAAGGTCGATAGCAAGTCGCTACTGCCGATCATCTCGTCGAGTTTCAGGGAACTGATCTGACGGTTGAACAGGGTCTCGATGAGGAATGTTGGCGTCCCAGTCTCGAACCAGTAGGCTTCGAAGCTATGTCGCCGGAATAGGAGGAGAATGTCAAAGGGATTGTACACTTTCTCCTCGCCCAGCCAGCTATAGCCGTTGTACCAGTCGCGGATCTGTTCTCTGTCTAGGCCGGGCAGTTCTGGCGCAAATACGGTGTCGAGGTCTGCTTCGGTGTATCCGCAGATGGCGGAATAGCGCGGGTCAATGGTGATGTCAGTCAGGTTGTTGAGGCCAGAGAAGAGGCGCACTTTGGAGAATTTGCTGACGCCTGTGAGGAAGGTGAACTTGATATGGGCATCATTGGACTTGATCGTCGAATACAGACCGCGCAAGAAGTCGCGGTTGGCGCGGGCAATCTCTGGAACCTCCAGCGCGTCTAAAATAGGCTTGTCGTATTCGTCAACGAGAACAGCTACGCGATGTCCTGTCTTGCGATGCAGCATCTGGATGATATGCCTAAAGCGTGCTGAGGTGGTGTCGTAGTGGCTTTCGACGCCTGTTTCTTCTTCGATGGCGTCCAGTTGTGCCATGATCTCTTTGTGCAATAGCTCTGGTTCACTAAAGTTGCCGCTGCCAAAGTCGAGCCGCAGGACGGGATAGCGAACCTGCCAATCCCAACGACCGTGGATATACAACCCCTCAAACAGCGGCTCATTGCCCTCAAACAGTTCCTTCAGCGTATCCAGAAACAGGCTTTTGCCAAAGCGACGAGGGCGCGATAAAAAGTAGTGCTTACCCTCGTCGAGCAGTCGCTGTATGTGGTCAGTTTTATCGACATAGTAGCAGTTCTCCTCGCGGATCTCGCGGAAGGTCTGAATGCCAATGGGCAGTCTTAGTCTGGTCATAGTTTCCCTGTATCCGTTTGCCGGATCGCGGTGCGGCTTTCCTGCGGTTCCCACTCACATCACGTCGTCCTCACACCCTGCCAAACACCTTTCCAGCGCCGCCATCCCGGCGCTGGTATCCACGCTGGCCCCTTCGTGCGCTAGGGCACCACCCAAGGCGTGCAACACGCGGAACAAGTGGGGTGCTCGGCACTGCTCGCCCATCTGGCCGATGCGCACGATGTCGAGGCCAAAGGCCCCGGAGATTTCGACGTGAAAGCGGCTCGACATATCGGCGCGCACTCGGGCGCTATCTACCCCAGCGGGCACTTGGATTGCCACCACCGAGTTGAGGCGAATGCGACGCGGCGCGGCTAGCACCAGTCCCATCTTCTCGATACCAGCTTGCAGCGCCAGCGACGAGTGCCGATGCCGCGCAAAGCGACGCTCCAGCGTCTCCTCGCAGACCAGCCGCAGGGCTTCGTGCAGGGCTAACAACCCGGAGACTGGAGCGGTGTAGTGGTACTGGTGGTGCCGCCAAAAATTTTCTGCCCGCAGTGCGTCCAAACACCAGTGCGGCTTAGGACCGGGATGCTGCTGCACCTGCTCCCAAGCCGCGTCGGAAAAGGCGATTAGCGCCACGCCCGGCAGCGACGACAGGCCCTTCTGGCTGCCCGTGATAACCACGTCAACGCCCCAAGCGTCCTTTTCCAATGGCATGGTGCTCAACGTGCAGACCGCATCGACGACTGCCAGCGCCCCGTGCTCGCGGCACAAGCGGGCAATCGCCGGTAGCTCGGTCGTGCAGACGCCGCTGGAAGTCTCGCCCTGCACCATCGTCACCACGTCATAGTGCTGACTCTTGAGCCGCTCGGCCACGCGCTCGGCGCAGATGGCTTGCCCTTCCGGCACGGCCAGCACTTCGACCTCAGCCCCCACCCCAGCCGCCATCTCGGCAAAGCGCCCGCTAAACCAACCGTTTTGCAGCACCAAGGCGCGGCGGCCCGGCCACAGCAGGTTGCCCATCGCCATCTCCATGGCCGCCGACGCCGGCCCCCCAACTCCCAAGATGTGCTTATCAGCCGTCTGGAAGGCATAGCTAGCCAACTGCTTGATGTGCTCGACTAACCGATCCATCGTCGGCCCCAAGTGATTGATGACCATGCCACCCGCCCGCGCGACCTCGGCCGCCACCGGCACCGGCCCAGCCCCCATCAACAGCAGCGGCTCGGCCGGCAGGAGCTGGTCCAACGGTGGCAACTCGGGGGGCTCTATGCCCTGCGATTCTACATTCCCCATTCCTAATTCCTAATTCTTAACTGACGTTACGCACGGGCGATTCCAGTATGAGATACTTCGCTGCGCTCAGCATGACAGGTGCTGGCGCACTACTTCTCAATGTCATGCTGAGCGCAGCGCAGCGGAGTCGAAGCATCTCATACCCGGACCTGTGCGTAACATCAGTTCTTAATTTTAGTAGTTAATCGCCTCGCCAAACGCCTGCCCAGCCGCTTCCATCACGGCCTCGGACAGCGTCGGATGGGCGTGCGAGGTCAGTAACAGCTCTTCATACGTGGCTTCGAGCCGGAGGGCCAGCGTCAGTTCGGCGATCAATTCCGTGGCCTCGGCCCCCAGAATGGCCCCGCCCAACAACTCGCCGTAGCGCGCGTCAAAAATTAGCTTGACCAGTCCTTCGGTTTCCCCGGCGGCTTGCGCCTTGCCACTGGCTGCAAACGGAAAGCGCCCGACCTTGACATCGTACCCAGCTTCGCGCGCTTGACTTTCGCTCAGGCCGACGCTGGCCACTTGCGGATGGCAATAGATGCAGTTAGGCACTTGGTTCGGGTCTATAGTAGGCCGGTCGCGGCCAGCTATAAACTCGACGACCGCAATGCCCTCCTGCGCGGCCGCGTGCGCCAACAGCGGCGGGCCAGCCACGTCGCCAATCGCGTAGATGCCCTTGGCGCTAGTCTGCATCCGCTCATCAACCACAATTGCGCCGGCGCGGGTGCGGATGCCCAGCACTTCCAGCCCCAGTCCCTCGATATTGCCCTGAACCCCAGTGGCGACCAGCACATGATCTACTCTCCGCGTCTTTTGCTCCTCGCCAACTCGGTAGCGCAACGCGACTGCGCGCTTTTGTTTTTTGACCTCCTCAACCCTAACTCCGGTCACCACTTCGATCCCCTGCTGCGTCAAGCTCTCGGCCAGCCCGGCGGCGATCTCTTCGTCTTCGCGCGGCAAGACCTGGGGCAAGGCTTCCAAGAGCAGCACCTTGCTGCCAAAGGCGCGATAGAAATAGGCAAATTCTACGCCGATGGCCCCGGCCCCGATGATGGCGAGGGAAGCGGGCTGCTTGGCGACGACCATGGCCTCGCGGCTGGCGATGATCCGCTCGCCATCGAATTCTACGCCCGGAATGGATTTAGGGCGGGCACCAGTAGCTAGCACCACGTGCGCGGCCTCCAACTCGGCCACGACCTCGCCGTCGGCGTCCTCAACCGCGACTTGGCGGCTGGGCGTCAACCGGCCCCGGCCGGCGAACACCTCGACTTGATTCTTCTGCATCAGATAGGCCACGCCTTTGGACAACTGCGCTGCTACCTGGCGGCTCCGGCCAATGACCGCATCCCAATCCACCTCGGGCTTATCAACGCGCAAGCCGAACTCCTCGGCGCGCAAGAAAAGCTGATACACTTCGGCTTGCTTGAGCAGAGCCTTGGTGGGAATGCAGCCCCAATTGAGACAGGTGCCGCCCAATTCGGCGTCCTCGATCAGCGCGGTTTTTAACCCCAACTGCCGCGCGCGAATAGCGGCTGAATACCCGCCTGGGCCGCCGCCGATAACTACCACATCATACGCTGCCATATTGCATTTTCTCTCTAAGGTTCGGATAAAGGAAGCACCTAATCTAAAGGCAATCACCTTATGCACAAATAGGACTGACACCTACGGCGGCTGAAAACCATGAATATCCGCCTCAATTGCCCCCACCCGCGCCACCGTGTTTTATTATAGCAATCCTGCATGACTAAACGATTCGAGATACGGATCGTCTTGTTTCTACTATTCTGCGTCCATCTGCGTCCATCTGCGGATCATCTTGTGAATCCAGCGGCGCATCTTAAACAAAGGCAATTCCAGTGCTACAACAGCAAACCAGCCCCTCGGACACATTGACCATTTTCACCGACGGTGCCTGTTCGTCCAACCCAGGGCCAGGCGGCTGGGCGGCGCGGCTGCTCTACGGCGATGGCCGCATCAAGGAGTTGGGTGGCTTTGTCCCGGAGACGACCAACAACCGCATGGAGTTACAAGCGGCCATCGAAGGTCTTCGCGCCGCCCCGTCCGACGTCGCTATCACGCTCGTCACAGACAGCGAGTACCTGCGCAGGGGTATTACCGAGTGGATTCACGGCTGGAAGCGGCGCGACTGGCGCACGGCCGCCAAAAAACCCGTGCTCAACCAAGACCTGTGGCACACCCTAGACCAGCTCAACACGCCCGCTATCCAGTGGCAGTACATCCGCGGCCATGTCGGCGACCCCAACAACGAACGCTGCGACCAAATCGCCAAAGCATTCTCACGCGGGGAGACGCCCTCCCTGCACAACGCTTAACCTGCCCGTCACCGAAAGGATTGACCATGTTCTACAGTCTGCTCTTCGTCCTCGTCCTCTCTGTCCCAGCCAGCGCCCAAGAGAACACCCGCTTCCAAGCTCCACCCGATGAGCTACCCACCTACCAAGTTCTCCGCACCGACCAAGGAATCCAAGTCGATGGCCGTTTAGACGAGGCCGACTGGCAACACGCCGCACCCATCGCCTTTGTAATGCCTTGGAGCGATCTCGAAAAAGAAGAACCGCAATCTACGACCGCCCGTATGCTCTGGGACGACGACAACCTCTACATCATCTACGAGTGCGTCGATCCGTATCTGCACTCAGAAGTAACCGAGCACGACGGAGCGGTGTACCAAGAGGACGCCGTCGAAATTTTCGCCACCCCCAACATGGAAGTCCCCGGCAACTACTATGGCTATGAGATGAACATCAACGGCACGCTGCTCGACTACATCGCCTTCCGCGGCGGCAAGGAGCGCACCAAGGCTATTCACCCGTCCTGGCAGAGCGAGGGCGTCGTCATTGCCACGACCTACGACGGCACCCTCAACGACCACTTGGACACCGACCAAAGCTGGATCCTCGAAATCGCCATCCCCCACGACAACTTCCGCCACTTGGGTGGGCAAATCCCGCCCCAAGACGGCGACCAATGGCGCGCCGGACTCAACCGCACCAAGGGCTACCAAGGCCAATTTGGGCTGTGGTCCGATACCGGTACGCCTCAGGCCGACTTCCACCGCGCCACCCGGTTCGGCATCCTCACCTTTTCGTCGGCCATCGTCGGCCGCTGAAGGGCTTCGGAAGCGAGAAACGGAGAAAGCAGCTTTTTCGTGGTTGCGCAACATATAGGACAGATGATCTCAAGTCTGAAGACTTGGGCCGTGAGGCTTAAAGGCTGGCGCGGTAAAAGGCAACGGCTGGGGCTGCGCCTGCTGGGCTATTACCTCGTCTTGGGGTTAGTGCCCGTGTTGCTAGTCGATCTCTTCGTGTTGAACACGGCCCGCGATGCCATAGAAGAGGCCGTGCTGGACAGCCGCCGCGAAATGGCGCACCGCACGGCCGAGGAAATCGCCCACATCTTTTCCCCGATTGTCTCCGATTTGAAAGGTCTCGCACGCACTGTGGGAACCGAGCCGCAGGATTGGCGCACTTTGCTCAAAGAGGCTGGACTCGAATCCAGCGAAGTGGAGACGCTCTACCTAGTAGACGCCCAAAACCAAATACAGGCCGCGAGCGCGTCGGTTGCGCTGCCTACTTCCTATGACTGGAAAGCGACTTGGGCGAAGATAGCAGCAAACAGTCTATACGTAGTCCTGATCGAAGAATTTAAGGAGCCGTCTAAGCTCTTTGTCGCGCTGCCAGTGGAACGAGACGGCCAGCCGCCCCAACAAGCCCTAATAGCTCGCCTCAACTTTCACCGAGTCTGGAGCAAGATAAATCTCATCCGCATCGGCAGAACCGGCTACGCGACCTTGCTCCACGCCGACGATGGGCACTATCTGGCGCGGCCCATGCGTCAGTCCTTCTATACGTGGCGAGACCACCCGCACATAGAGGCCATGCGCGGGCCAGCGGGAATCTTCTTGTGGCGCGATGTGGGCGGCACCGAGTGGGTCACGGGTTTTGCTCCCGTGCGCGATTGGGACTGGATCGTCGCCATTGAACAGCGCGAAGACGAGGCGTATGCCCCGTACACAGTCGTGCTATACTCCATCTATGCGATCATCGCGCTTTCTGCACTAGGGGCACTGCTTTTGGGCGGATTGACGCGCCATTCGGTCGTCGCGCCGCTCGTCTTGCTTACGCACGCTGTGCGTCGCCGCCGGGACGGCTATCCCCTCATAAGCACACCCGTGAAGCGCCGAGACGAGATCGGCGAACTAGCCGATGCTTTTGTCGAGATGGACCAAACGCTGGCCGAGCGCCAGCGGAACTTGGAAAGCACCTTGGACTTGCAGAGCCATCTGATCGAAGACAACCCTCTCGCCATTGCGGTACTCGACGCCGACTACCGCATCGTGCAGAGCAACAAAGCGTGGGCCAGCTTGCTGCTGCCGGAACAGGACGCCGAGTTGAACGCGACCCACGCCGGTGCCCAAGTACGCGCTTGGCTAAAGGCCCACCCGCATCTACAAGTCGTAGATGACTTGGCAATCGAGGACGCCGAGGGCGTTATGCGTTACTGGGACCTACACAAGGCCGAGCTAAGCCAAGGCCATCGCGGCAAGGTATTGCTAGTCGTCGAGGACCGGACTCAGCAGCACCTGCTCGAACTACACTACATGCAGGCCGAGAAGCTCTCGGCGCTCGGGGAGGTAGCGGCCGGCGTAGCACACGAAATCAAAAACCCCCTCGCCATTGTGCAGAACACTTGCGACCTGCTGCCTCGGCTAGGTCCCGAAGAAGAAAAGGAGCGCGACGAGACCTTGCACATGATGCGCGAGGCCATCCGGCGCATAGACGAGCGCGTCGGCAGCCTGCTCGACTTCGCACGACCGGCCCAGCATCTAGTCGAGCAGATAGATGCAGCCGCAGTGTTGGGGCAGTTGCTCGACTTGGAGACCAAACACGCCGAGCACCTCGGCATCGCGATTGAGCGACAGTTTGAGCCGGTGCCAGCCGTGCTCATAAACCGCGACATGCTCAAGGACATCTACATCAATATCATCCGCAACGCCTTCCAAGCCATGCCCCAAGGCGGCCGCTTGCAGGTGAGCGCCCGCTCCGAGCAGGAAGGCGTCGAAATAAAAATCTGCGACACTGGCACTGGCATTGATCCAACCCAACTCTCCCGCATATTTGAGCCGTTCTTTTCCACCAAAGCCCCAGGAGAAGGCACGGGCTTGGGGCTGGCCATCGCCCAGCGCCAGTTGCGGGAAATCGGCGGCCACATAGAGGTTACCAGCCGCGTTGGCGAAGGCACTTGCTTCGCGCTCTTGCTACCTTACAACAAAAAAGAAAAGGCATAGATATGGCCCAATACGACGGCAAAATACTCATGATTGACGACGAGCAGGACCTGTTGAAGCTGTCGAGCAGTATCTTGCGGCGCGAAGGTTTCGCGGTAGAAACCCGCTCGGACGCCCGCGAGGCCCTCGCGCTCCTGCGAGACGAATCCTTCGACATCATCCTGCTCGACTTGCACATGCCCGAGATGAGCGGCCTCGAATTTCTGCGGCAGCTCAACGTGCGCGAGCGGCCCGAGGAAGTGCTCATCTTAACGGCGTATGCGGATCTCCAAAGCGCGGTAGAGACCGTCAAGCTGGGCGCGTATGGGTATCTGGCCAAGCCCTTTAACGCCGAAGAAATCCTCAGCCACATCAGCAATATCCGCGAGCTGCAAAAGCTGCGGGCCGAAAACGAGCGTCTGCGCCAAGCACAGGGCACGGAGTTAGGCATGGTCGGCGAGACCGAGCCGATGCGGCAAATCTACCGACTGGTGCAAGACGTGGCCCCCACCCCCCTGCCAGTGCTAATCTGCGGCGAAAGCGGTACCGGCAAGGAACTGGTAGCTGCGGCCATCCACCGCACCAGCGACCGCGCCGCTGGCCCTTTTGTGCGCTGCAATTGCGCGGCCTTAAATCCGGGCGTCCTAGAAAGCGAATTATTCGGGCACGTAAAAGGCGCTTTCACCAGCGCAGTGCGCGACCGCAAAGGGCGTTTTATGGAAGCCGACGGCGGCACCTTGTTCCTCGACGAAATCGGCGACATGGAGGTGGGGCTACAAACCCGGCTGTTGCGCGTGTTGCAGGAAGGGGAGTTCGAGATGGTGGGCTCAACCGCGACTCACAAGGTGGATGTGCGCGTCCTGTCCGCGACCAACCGCAACTTGACAGAGGCCGTGGCCGAGGGCCAGTTCCGCGAGGATTTGTTCTACCGGCTCAACGCAGTCACCATCGAGGTGCCGCCGCTGCGCCAGCGCAAGGCCGACATTCCTTTGTTCTGCCACTTCTTTATCGACCGCCTAAACGACCGCTTCGACAAACAGATACAAGGGGTCAGCAAGGAAGCCCTAGAGTATCTCGAAGCCTACGACTGGCCGGGCAATGTGCGCGAAATGGAGAACGCCATCATGCGCGCCATAGCCCTCGCCAAGGGACGGGAAATCGAGGTGGAGGACCTGCCGACGACTATCGTAGAAAACGCCAGCGTTCAGGATGAGCCAGCAGGGGCAGAAGAAGCGGAAGCCACAGATCGGCCTGACTCGCTCTTCCACGACGCCCGCCAGCGTTTTGAGGAACAGTTCATCCGCGACGCCCTCGAGAAAACAGGCGGCAACATCAGCCAAGCCGCGCAGCAGATCCAATTGGGGCGACGCAACTTACAGCGCAAGATTAAGCAGTTTGACATAGACGTGAGCCAATACAGCCGCCGGCCCTGAAGGCGATCATCCTTACGAAGGCCAGAACCGTAAAATGATATTGAGCAGAGCTAAACCTGCAGATACTGCGATGAGCAAAGTTCGAATACTGCCTTTGAGGTTGGCAATTTCGGCTTTAAGGTCTCCCTCTACTCGGGCAATTTCGACTTTAACTTCGCCAATTTCGGCCTTGACTTCGCCGATATGACCCTGCATTTCGGCTTTGACTTCGCCAATTTCGGCTTTGACTTCGCCAATATGACCCTGCGTCGCTAGATGATCGTAAACGCCCTCAAGCCTCGCCAGACGTTCTTCGGGAGTTAGGGGTGGAGTGGTCGCCATGTCAATTCTCCTTTACTGATGTTACGCAGGCACTCTATATCTTGCGGATTATCAAAGCCTGTTGGCCCAAGATATTGGGGCGAAATTGTGGATTTTCTGGAAAACTGCGTAACATCAGCTCCTTTAGTTAAAAGGTATTGAACGGTATAGAGACGTCAACAGAAAAAGTCCAAAACGCGGCACTGACATTCTCGGCTGCGCTCCACCGCGCCAACCGTTTTCACGGGCGCAGGCTTTTAGGCGTGACTTTCGCCCATTCCACACCATGCGATGATTAGTCACATCAACGCGATAATTAGACGCATTTGTGCGACGTATTATCGCATCTTCATATGGTCGAGCGGTCGCAGTAAAAGGCTCGATAAATTATTTCTAATCTCACAATCCATTATTTAACAGACACTTAGATCAGTTGTAGTGGTGCGCTCGCCAGCCACTATCCCACGGCGGGCACGACATTTGCGAATAGTGCTAGCAGAAGCGATACCCTGCACTCCTTGATGAAAGCAAAACGCCATGCTAGCACAACTCAACAAAAAGCTGTGGGATTGGTTGACCGTTTGGAACGTCTTTCTAGCCAAAATGGAGCGGGATGCGGCCCTCCAACGCAACGAGCATCGCCTCCTCATATTCTTTCACGGCTACAGTTTGGCCCACGTGATTCGCCCGCTCGTGGTAGCCCGTGCGCTGCGCCAGCGCGGGTACAAAATCCTCTTCGCCGGGCGGGGACCACACGCCCAGCGCATTGCGGACGAAGGCTTCCAGCTCTACGATGTCGAAACCATGCCACAACAGCTCATGGACGAGCACCTAGCGCGGGGCGTGTACGAATATTACGACGACGAGTGGATCAGGCGCTGTGTAGAAGCCGAGCAAGCTCTCGTGCGCCAAGTGCAGCCTTCCCTGCTCATCGGCGATTTGCGGCCCACGCTACGACTAACGGCCTCCTTGGAGGGCATCGACATCGCCTTTATAGATGCGGCTTACAACCTCCCCAACTACCCTAGTGCCATTCGCCTGCCCGACTACTTCCCGGTGCAGGCCGGTCGTTTCGACGAATACCTAACTCAGCACTTCACCCAGACACAGCCCCACCGCAGCGCGTTCCTGATGGCCGATGTGCCTCAATTTCATCCGTCCGCTGGGCCGGTGCCTTCCTCCCATCACTATGTCGGCCCGCTCATCGAAGACGAGCCAATAGCTGATGAACTACCCGAGTCCCTATCCGACGAGGGCTGGAACACCTCGCTACCCCTCATCTATTTCAACGCCGGCAGCACGGGCGTAGATGATCGCTTTTTGCCAGCCGTCCTTCGAGCCTTGGCCCCCTTGCCCTACCGCCTGCTGATAACTACGGCAGGTCGCTATGATGTAGAAGCACCCTCTGCCAACGTGCGGATCGTCGATTATCTGCCCGCCCGCTTGGCCATGCGCCAAGCCGCGCTCTTTATCGGTATTGGCGGCATTGGCTCCATCTACCACGCGCTGGCCGAGGGCGTGCCGATCATAGGAGCACCCGAACACCTCGATCAAGAATACCACCTCAACCGAGTACGCGACCTCGGGCTAGGCCTGAAGCTGCCGCGTCAGCACTTTGCCAAAGCAAGCGACATACTCCATCAGGTGCGCTACCTATTCGACCATTACGAGGAATTCAGCACCCGCTGTGCCACCTTTGCCAGCCATATGTCCGCCTATAAAGGCGGGGAAACCGCAGCCGATGTAATCGACAGATTGATCTATCACAACGACTCTTTCGATCAGGACAATATGGTGTCAGAGGATGAATTCATCCGCCATCTCTACCCCCTGACCGGCACTTCTTCCCTACCGACCCTCCGCGCCCTGCTCGCCGAGGCGCGTCAGCGGGGCATACCTCACGTGCAGCGGGGACGGCTGGTGTGGTACGATAAGCGGAGCTCGTGGAATTGGCTCTACGACCACGAGCCTCGGTTCTTCGAGTTGGATTACCAACTGCGAGAAAAGATGCGGGCACCTTTTCTCGCGCATCGCAACGGCAAGTTGGAGGCTCGTCAGTCTAGCCAGCGCTACCGATTGACGTACACCTACAAGGCGCATGTAGCCTCTTGCGAGACCACTGGACCGGCGCGGCTTTTTTTACCCTATCCGCTACACCTGCCCCAGCAGCCGGTCGTCGAGCTGATCGCCTGCAAGCCGAGCGAATTACGCCCTTATCTGGCTCCTCACGCGGGCTTCTTTTACGCTTATCCCTGCTCTATTGAGCCAGCCGCTGGGACGCTAGAATTCTCATATTCCTGCGAAGTTGAGGTGCATGACCTGCCCATGGCCGGGCGCGTTTCCGCACCGCTGACACCTAGCGAGCACCGCCATTACACCGAGGTAGAAGACTCCTTAAGCCGGTCACGTCTGGTGCGCGACTTCCTCACCGGTTTGCATCTCGACGAACAGGGCCTGAGCGATGTCGATAAGGCCCGCCGCCTGTACGAGAGTCTAGTACGCCGCAAGCGCTTCCAGAAAACCAACGAAAAGTGCCAGTGCCTAGCATGTAGCACATCCATGACGCTTAACAACGACAGCGGCCACTGCATTACATTGAGCCGCGCCTATATAGCTATGTGCCGCCTTCTGGGCATCCCGGCCCGAGAGGTGACAGGAGGCTTAGCCGTAGCACCCCAAGGACCGAATCGCTATGGCATTAGCACCTACGACATGCCCATCTTCGGCCATACTTGGGTGGAGCTATACACGAGCGAGACCGGTTGGTTGCCAGTGGAATTTCATGGCATCGCCTTGGGCAGTCATTCCATGACCGCGGACAACGTCGCCAACCCCTTGCTGCGTCAGCGCATTGAGGAGCACAGTGAGGCGTTTCTCGATTACTACTTTGGCCACATAGACTGCCATCGGGTGATGTGCTCCAAGTCGGTCTTGGACATCCCGCAGCTCATGGTGCCCAACCCCAACGCCGCTACCGAACCCAACCGGCCGCTGACCATACCCGAGGGACTACACTACGAATGCCACTTGACCCTTGAATGCCAGTAAGGAGGATCCCATGAGCCCAGATATTTCCGTCGTCATTGCCACCCACAACCAGCTAGCGCGCCTGCGCTTGGTGTTGTGCGGTTTGGCTTGCCAGCATTTTCCCAAGGAGCGTTTTGAGATCATCGTCGTCGATGATGGCTGCACCGATGGTACGGACGCCATGCTAGCCGCCGAATATCCAGATGTACACGTGGTGCCCATGCGGCCCAATGTGGGGCGCTGCCGGGCGCGCAACGCCGGCGTCGAACAGGCGCGAGGCGCGTTGGTGGCCTTTCTCGACGGCGACGCCTTGCCGCATCCGACTTGGTTGAAGCATCTGTGGGCAGCGTGGGAGCGCGGGGGGTGCCAGCGCTATTTGTGCGGCTTCATGTGTAGCCTGCCCCTCATTGAGTATCTGCCCGACCCGCAGCAGGTCGTCTTTGACCAAGAGCGCACCCCGAGCGTCTTAGCCGACTTCCTGCTGATAAATCAAGAACAGGTGCTGATTACCGAAGACCAAATCCGCTACGACTTTGCCGGTATCCACGCCCGCGCCCAAGAAGGCGGCTATCCCTTTGACGAGTTGAAGGCCATGCAGGACCAAGTCGAGGAACTGTACGCGGCGCATCCCGATTCGCCGGTGGGTTTTCTCGGCTTTTATCCACACAATAGCGCGGTGCCGCGCCAAGCCTTCTGCGAGGTGGGCGGCTTTGCTGCGGACATTCCGTTTTCCGAGGGGTGGGATCTGGCCTATCGCTTGCAGTGCGCTGGCGTCGGCCCGGGCTTTGTCCGCCACGCCCTGACTTATCACTTGTACCACTATCACGAGTTTTCCGACCCGAGCAAGCTCGCCGACGAGCAGCGCACACGGGACCAAGCCATCGACTACATGGTGCGGGAAAACCGCGACCCCAAGCTGCGGATGATTGAACTGTGGCGGGCTGGCATCTGGCCCGATCCGCTTATTCCTGACGCACTGGTCTTGCGCGACCTATTGCACTTTCACGAGCGTTATGGTGAGGTGCAATCCGACGAGCTAGCCGAGATAGAGGCTGTGCTGCGGCGGCATCCCACCCGAGCAGCCTAAAAATCGGGGTACCGTAGTCATTCGCCTTCCACGAATAGGAGAGAAGCCGACTCATGATAGGTATTGTGTTCAAAAAAGAGATGCTCAGCCATCTGCTCAGTCAGCGCTTCGCCGCTTGCACCGCCCTCGCCGTGGTGCTCATCATCGCCAACGGCATGCTCACCATCCAGACCTATGTGCAGAAAAAGGCCAGCTACCTCAACCAGCGAGCCGTTGAGGAGACCAAACTGCCTGAAATCACTTATTATTCGGTCCTAGGCTCGGACATGAACAACGCCGACGCGTCTCCACTCTTTGACAAGGCGGCCCCACGTGCTCTACGGCCCCCGCGCATCCTAGAGGTGTTTGCCCAAGGCGTCGAACAAGAGGTGGGGCAGGCCGTCAAGGTCCTGCTCTTCGAGGTGCCCTACCAAACCGAGGCGATTGCCCCCTTCCAGGCGAGCAATCCTTACCTCGCCATCTTTGCCTCCTTCGACCTAGTGTACATCTTCCAGCTCGTACTCGGCTTGCTGGCCATCCTCATCGCCAGTGAGACCATCTCCGGCGAGAAGGAGGACGGCACCCTGCGGCTGATGCTGACGACCAACGTCAGCCACGCCCAAGTCCTTGCCGGTAAAATTCTCGCTGGCCTGACCACCCTCGCCATTCCAACGGCCTTGGGCTTTATCCTGCTGACGATCTTGCTGGTGGGCACTGAAAACATCGAGGTCGGGATCGGCGAGTGGGTGCGGTTGGGGCTGCTGTTCGCGCTGTCGTTGCTGTATCTGCTGGTGTTCTACTTGATTGGGTTGGCCATCTCGTGCTCGGCCCATCGCTCGGCGACCAGCTTGATTTACGCGCTGTTTACGTGGGCCTTGCTGGCGATTGTGTTGCCCGACAGCATCACGGCCTTGCTCAACGAACAGGCCAACATGGGTGACAAGCACAAGCAAGCTCATCACAAGGCCGCGCAAGTGTGGAATAAGTTCGATCAGGAGGTCTCGGACCTCGTGCGGGCGCACGGCCAGACCCAGTACCCTCCCGTCCACATGGTCGAGCGGTTCATGCACCCGGTTTACGGATACAAAACCGTCCGGCCACCACCTGCCGGTTCCTACAAAGACCAGAGTCCCCAGCTCTATCTATCTAGTATCGTCGATTCGCCCGCGCTCGCCGAGTTCCAAGACATCATCCGCACCGGCGAGCGGTTGCGCCTGAAGTACGCCCAATCCGCTTGGAACGCTAAAGCCATCCTCATCGAAGACTTCCCCCGCCGCATTCAACGCTGGAACACCTATATCCAGCGCCTCCTGCCCGCCGGAGCTTATGCCCAAGCCGCCAGTGCTTTCGCCGGCACCAGCCGACGCGAATACTACGACTTTATCGACCAAGTCCGTGCCTATCGCGGGCAGATCATCACCTTTCTCGAAGAGCGCGATGCGTTTGGCTCCCGCAAGTGGTTCAACGATGACGAAGGCTGGCGCGCCGACCTGCGCGACCTGCCGAGGTTTAAGGAACGCGGCTGGACCGTCGCCCGGAGTCTGAGCCACGCCTTGCCGGATCTAACTGCCCTGTTGCTCTATGCAATCGTGCTCTTTGTCCTCGCCAATCGGCTCTTTGTGCGCTACGACGCCAAGTAACCCGAAACCTCATAACGAGTAAAGCGGGTAGCCCATAGACTGGGCTACCCGCTTTCGCGTCCGGCCACACCATCCCTGAGAAGCCGCTCCAATCCCCATCTTACCCGTCCCGCACCGTCCACCGCCTACCGTCAAAGCCAAGCGCGTCCGTGCGATGTTTAGGCGCATTAAACGCGATGTTTAGACTCATCCATGCGATATATTGTCGCACTTTCAGGCCGTCAAAAGAGCCTCGTAAAGAGCTTGAGAGACGGCGATAAAATTTAGTTCATTTTTTATAAGACTTTACTTAACAATAAGTTAGGATTCATACAATAAGACGATTCGGCGCGATTGGCGACCACTGACCACGCATTGGCACGAAGATTGCGATAGGTCTTACAGAAGCAACAACCCGCACCCGTCTACAGCAATAGAAAGGAGGTAATGCTTATGTAATACATCGTCTAAACTGGCCCCTAGCGGCCAGTACTTCACCTCGGAGATCGCCTCCGAGACAACGCAGCAAACCAGATCATAAGGAGCTCATCATGAAAAAGCGTATTATCAGGCTGACCATCGGCCTCACGAGCTTGATCGTCGGCTTCCTGCCGCAGAAGGCCGCGGCTGATGAGGGTTATTGCAAGATCAATTGCCCTGACGGTTCGTGGTGCGAGGCAACCGGTCAGGTTGTCGAGTGCAAGTGCGTCAACGGAAGTGCGGTATGCTCTTCCTAATCAGTCTTCAGGGCGACTGACTAGGCCACTCGCTCCACCTAACGCGCCTTCGGATAGTGGCTTAATCGCCGCTATCCGAAGGCATCCCACTTAGAAGAAAAAAGGTATATAGATGAAAACTTTGTATTTCACCCTAATCGCCGCTTGGCTCGCTGCCTCCAGCGTCCCTGCCGAGCCGGAAGCCCAGTACGGCGGCTACTTTTTTGACTCTGATAACTGGCAAGTCGTTAAGCAAGCCTTTCTCGATTATGTCAATAGCCTGGAGATGATGAACGTCGAGGCCGGGGCCGAGTTGCAGCAGGCCATCGCGGCCATCCCCATCGAGGGGGACACTCCCATCACCCCCACGCAAGAAGCCGACCTGCGCAACTGGCTCTACGATCTCTTAGTCGCCTTTTCGATTTCGAGTAGCGACAGCCTCGCGGCCGTGTTTTACCTCCGCGAGGGCGTCAATAACCCCGAAAAGATAGAAAACTTAAAAAACCAGCTTGCAAGCAAGGGCCTCCTAAAAGGCGAGACGCCTTTTGATATCCTCAAAGCGGGACACCGGCAACTCCTCGACAAGAATGGATACGATTACTACTTCGGAAAGGTAGCCTTTTTCGACAGCGCGTTTGAGGTGTCCGAGAGGCAGACCGAGTACAGCCCTTATTCCGAGTCCCTCAGGGCCAGCGGCATGCTTCCACCTATAGGAGCATCGGGCAACTTCTCCAAAATGAAGGGCGAGGTCCAAGAGCACCTCCAAGCGGGCAAACCGCAGACCTTTGTCGAGGTCATGTTCATCGTCGAAGAGCCAGAGGAGTTCGCTGCCTTCGAGGGGGTGGCGCGCATCCCGTTCTTCTTCCGCATGGCTTGGGATCCAGACAAGGCTATGTGGCGCCAGGTAGAGATCGTTTACTGCATCGGGACGCCGTATTTTCTGTTCATTTACATCTAGGCCAATGGTGTCTTAATACAACCAGCGGCAGTTTGCAAAGAAAAGGAGTCCACAATGAAAACTTTATCCATTCGCGTTCTATATTTCGCCCTGATCGCTGTTTGGTTCGCCCAGTCTGCGTGTGTAGAACAGGAAGGCGTCTCCAGCCTTACCACCGCGCCTCCTAAGTCCCACTACGGAGGCTTTTCATCCCACCCCGACAGCCTGCAAGTCTTCTACGACTACATCCACGATCAGGAGATGATGAAGGTCGAGGCCGGGGCCGCATTGCGGCAGGCCATCGAAGCAATCCCCGTCGATTTAGGTGCTCCCATAGACCTAGCGCAAGAAGCCGCATTGCGCGATTGGCTGTACGAACTCTTAGTCGTCTTTTCGGCTTCGGGCAGCGACAGCCTCGCCGCCGCGTTTTACCTCCGCGAGGGTGCGAATAATCCCGCTGGGATAGAGTTCCTAAAAGAGTTTCTCGCTAACAAAGACGCCCCAATCGGCGATACGCCCTTTGCCATGTTTGCATCCGGGCACAGAGCAATACTCGACATGGCGAAGCGCGATTACTTTTTCGAGAACGTGTCCTTTTTCGACAGCGCGTTCAAGGTATTCGAAATGCAGGAGGCGTACGATAGCTATGCGTTCTACCTCCAGACTCACGGCATGGTCCCCAAAAGCACCTTGAATTTTCACCCCAAACTACGCGACGAGGTTGAGGAATCTCTACAGGCAGGCGAGTCGTTGACTTTCGCTGACATCATGTTCATCGTCGAAGAGCCGGCCGGGGTCTCCCCGTGGCCGTGGCAGGGGCGCACCCCGGCCTTCTTTCGGCTGGTCTGGGATCCAGAGCGGGCTATGTGGTGCCATGTAGAGGTCTATTTCAGCGGCGGCGTGCCGCAGAACTTTCTCTTCAACCTTATATAGTCCACCTTTGCCGCTGACTCTAAAGAAGAAGGCTTCCCAATGCTAGCAGCCATTGTAAAACGCGAACTGATTGATCACCTCATCAGTCTGCGCTTCGGCTTGGCCCTCGTGCTGATCGTAGGGTTAATGGTGCTCAACGCCCTCGGCTTTGTCGGCGGCTCCTACGAGTTCCGGCGCGACCACTATCTCGAACAGGTTCAAGCCGAGCAAGAAATCGGCCGCAGCAACGCCCAAATGGGCTTATGGAAGCTGATCATCCACGGGGGGCAGGATTACATCTATAAAAAACCCAGCCCCCTCATGTTCTGCGCTGTTGGTGCCAACGATGCCCTGCCCGAGCGTCTCTGGACGCCGAGTTGGCAATCCACGTACAACGACATCAAGTTCTACGATCCCTTTCTATTCATCCATTGGGACATCGTAAGCATCTGGGCACCGAAGGCCAGCCAACTGATGAAGAGCCGAGCCATTGACTGGGTCTTCATCATCGGCAACCTACTCAGCCTCATGACCTTGTTATTCACCTTTGACGCCTTTATCGGCGAAAAAGAGCGCGGCACCCTCAAGCTGGTCATGGCTCAGAGCCTGCCGCGCCACACCCTGCTGCTGGGCAAATTTCTCGGCGCAATGCTGGCTCTCGCCCTCGTGCTGAGCTTAGCCATCATCGTCAACTTGCTCATCGTCATCGCACTCTCGCAGATGAACTTGGGCCTCGTTGAGGCCGGGCGCTTGATCGGCATGGTCGGCTTAGCCCTGATGTATCTGGCCTGCTTTGTCGGGTTGGGACTGTGGGTGTCGATACGGAGCAGCACCACGCGCTCTAGTCTGGTGGGCGTGCTGTTGCTGTGGACCTGTGGGGGGCTACTCTGGCCATCGGCCGGCGGAGCCCTGGCCTCCCGCGTGTTGGTCCGCGAATTCGGTGAGGCGGTTGTAATGGAGTGGGAATTCAATCCTCTAGTAAAAACGAAAATTGCTAGTCTTAGAAGCAGTGCGCGGAAGCGCGATCTGAGAAAACCCGAAAAATTGAGCCAGCATGCCGACGCCGACCACACCTTTCGTCGGATTGCCCAAGACCGGGAAGACCAGTTTTTGGCCTACAGCCTCGGCGAGGTCGAAAAAGCCCGCCACATCGTGCGTCTGTCGCCGACGGGCTGTTTTCAGTACGGCATGGAGGCCCTCGCTGGTACCGGACTGGCGCGCCACAAAAGCTTTGTCGAGCAGGCACGCACCTACGTTCAGCAATTCGAGCAGACCATGCTAAACCTCGACCGCGACGATCCCAAAAGCATGCACATCCACATCGCCCAAGGGCTGTCGCGGCAGAAGATCGACCCCGACACCCTACCCGTCTTCACCGAGAACATGTCGGCGAAGACCTTGCTGCGGCACGCTGTCGTCGATGTAATAGGTCTCTTTTTCTTTGCCACCCTCACGTACATGCTGGCCTACCGGTCATGGCTAAGAGCCAGCATTGTCTAAAACGACATAAAATAAGGAGCATAAAATGAACAATCTAACGCTAAAAGCAGCGGCTCTAGTCGCCGTATTTTACACAGGCTGGGCCAATGCCGACCAACTGCCCCTAACCGCCGAGTACGGCACGACCTACGACAGCGAGGGCACGACCGGCGAAGTGCGCTTTGTCGCCCCTTACGATATGGAAATCGTCGCGGCCGAACCCGGCTGCGGCTGCACCGGCGTCGAGTACCCCCAAGGGCAGTTGAAGGCTGGCGAGACATACTCGATTACCTACCAGATCGACACTTCGGGCCGCGCCGGGACTTTTATCCCCCGCATTGACTTTAGCGTGGCTGGCCAAGCCGATAAATGGCAGTTGCAGTTGGAGGGCCAAGTCGTGCCCATGCTGCCCAGCAAACTGCAACTAGGGCTGATCCAAGGCGACGATCTATCCTCCATCATCCGTCGCATTCCCCTCGCGCAGATTGAGGGGCAGCCGCGACACATTCGCCGGGTTCAGGGGAAAGGCATTGCAGCCTCCGTGGTGGACGGCGGCACAGCCATAGAGATCACCCCGGCAGCAGGCCTGACGTGGGGAGACCGCATTATCGCCACCATCGAGGCGACGATTGTAGCCGAGGGCGAAGAGTATCTCCGTTCCGTCGAAGTGCGCGGACGGGTTAGCCCCCGGTTTAGCCTAGAGCCGCAAAGCGCATCCTTCGGCGTGGGCAGCGCGCAGCGACGCGAGACGCGCCAAGTGCGCGTAGGCTTGCCAGCGGAATTAGCCAACGCGCCCGTACAGGCGTCGCCCGTGTGCAGCGAGGCGCAACTGGACATCTCATACCAACGGGAAGCGGCCAACAGCTTAGTTGTCCATATCCGCAATACGAGCGATTTCCCCACTGGTACCCTGAACTGTGGGATAGAGGTGCAAATCGGTGCAGAGCAAGTAGTTATACCCGTACTCGCACTGACGCGATAAGGAGGCTACCATGAATCCGCCGAAAACAACCAAGGCATGGACCCATCTCGAATGGGGCAATACCTGCCGAGAAAAGGGACAGCACGAGCAAGCGGCCACCCACTACCAAACAGCGCGTCGGCTCTTTCGCGCCGAGGGATGCCAAAAGGGGCTTTTTGCGGCTTGCACCCAGCTCGGCCACCACTGCGAGATCGGCGGCGATCTCGATGGATCGCTACAGTACTTCCAAGAGGCACTAGCCGCCTGCTCGCCTAACCACTCCCTGCGCGATTTAGCAGAAGCCGAAGGCAACGTGGGCTTCATCAAACAATGCCAATCCCGCTTTGCCGAAGCCACCGCGTACTACCGCAAGTCCATGCAGCACGCCCAAGAAGGAGGAGATGCCGGGCTCGCCGCCAAGATGGCCAATAACATGGGCAACCTCTACATGCAGCAGAACGACCTAGCGGAAGCTCAACAGTGGCTCCATCGCAGCCGCGCGCTCTATGAGGACGACGTGCCGGGCAACCTGCTCAACAGTTTGGGGCAACTGGCCCTGCGCCGCAGCGACCCCGAGCAGGCCCTGCAACATTTTACGGCGGGACTAGCAGCGGCCCGGCAGCAAGGGACGCCCCTCGAAGTAGCCCTACAACTCGGGTCCATCGCTTCGGTCTGCCGCGACTTAGGCTATTCAGAGCGAGCCTTGAGCAGCGGCAACGAAGCCCTGAGCATCTACATGGCGCAAGGTCATGCCCAAGGCCGCTGTGGAATGGCGACACTGCTAGCAGATCTCTACATGACCGTCGGCGACCTAGCGACGGCACAACGGCATATAGAGGTTTCTATGGACCTGTGCCGACAGTTAGGAAACGCGAGGATGCAGGCTTTCAACTACGTATCCTTGGGCAATCTGTACGCGCAACAGGACGGCGACAAGCGGCGAGCGTTGAACGAATGGGTGACGGCGTTGCGCCTGTTTAGACAGCTCGGCATGGAGATGCAGAGCCAAGCGGTCATTAAGGCTATGGCCGCCTGACCCAAAAAGACCAGCCCGGCCTATGGCTGAACTGCCCGTTTTCTTGCCAAAATCCCGCTATCCGTCAACCCCGCACTACCCATACTCATGCGATGTTTAGGCGCACTAAAAGCGATAATTCGACGCACTTATGCGATGTATTCGCTCACATCTAGAGCATTAAGAGAGCATCGCAAAGGGCCTGAGAGACCGTCGAGAAATTTGGCTTACTCTTATAAAGCATTATTTAACATTTATTTAGGAATGGCTTTGTTGCACGAAAAACGGTAACTCGTTAGAAAACAACAATTTACGAAATTTGATGCCGAAAAGCTAACTTACTGTAAAACAACGACTTATAGATATTCATGCAACAACGCCTTTAGGAATTATAAAATCAAAGGAATCGGTACTATGATCGCCCGCTATCTACTATTTGGTACAATGATTGCTTTATATATAAGCAACTTGTGCTAGCCTACCGATCGTGGCAGAGGCCAGCATCGTCTATAAGGGAGTGTAATTATGTCCTCAATCTTCTATGTTTTCCCACTGCTGCTGTGCGCCTTCGCGGCCCACGCTGAAAACTTGACCAAGGAACAGCAGCGCATCCTGCTCGACCTCCAAGAGGCCCACTTAATTCTAGAGCAGGTCAAAGCGCGCGAGGCCGAGATCGAGGTCGAGTATGAGCAGATGATCGGCCTCAAGGAGCGCGGCGTGGTCACCGGTCAAGAGTTGCGCATTGCCCGCGAGCGGTTCGAGCGCGCCCGCCAAGAGCGGCAACGAGCCGACTTAAACCTCCAGCGCGCCTTCCTCCACTCACTGGCTGACGCCACCCACCTAACGGTCGTCAACGGCCAAAAGTACGGCGTCGAGGGCGACAAGGTCCGCGTACGGCTCACCTTGCGCAACGACTCAGACCTCAACTTGGCGCAAATGGTCGATCACGCCCGCCGGCGCTACGCCATCAACGGCCTCGACCAAGACGCCGCGTCCCTGTTGCAGGTGAACAACATCTTCGCTACCATTCTCGCCGACAACGTCATGGTCGGCCAGCCTTACCAAGTCCACATCCCGGTGCTGGCTCTCGGCGAGGAAGTCGAAGTCGAAGTCGGCTTGCAGCGTCCCGAGATCGAGGACCTCACCGTGCAACTCCAATACCTCAACCGCACGGACGACCACGTCATTCACTTAGAAAAGGCTTCGTCCCGCGACGTAGTGCGCGTGTACGCCACCCAGTTTTCTCAAGAAGGCCCCTTGGGCAACTCCGTGGCGTACGAGCTCCAGCTAGAGCGGCTGGCCGAAGACGAAAAGATCTTCCAGCTCATGGCGCACGGCCTGCCAGACGACTTCCGCTATGAGTTCGAGAGCGGGGGTCGCAACCTGTCGCGGCTGCGTTTTTCCCGCGACCACTCCAACGACTCGCTCACGCTCAACGTGTACGTCCCCGAACAGGACGAGAGTTTCACGGTGGATCAGCCGATCCTGTTCTCGGTGCTGGCCTACGAGCCAAATGCGGTAGATGCCGAGGTGTTGGCCGCGGCCGACCCAGCGCGTTTGCAAGCCATGGGCATTGGCTACGAGCAACTGCAACTGGTGCCCACGGGCCGGGCCGAATTGGAACTGACCACCCTCAACCTCGACCTCTCGGTCAATGGCGAAGGCGAGTCCCAGTCCGTTTGGCATGTGCGCAACCTCGGCACGGTTGCATTGCTCGACATCCGCCTGCAAGCCCTGTCGCCGCCGGGCTGGCAGGTCTCCTTTGAGCCGCCGGAAATCGCCCAGATCGCACCGCGCGAGGAAATAGAGGCCGTGCTGACCGTGCGGCCCATCAACAGCGCCGACATAGGACGCTACGAAGTCAAGACCAGCGCCAGCACCCAGCACAAGGGGCAATGGGTCGAATCGGTCGAGCGCACCGTCAACATAAACATCAAGAGCGACGGCTCGTTTTGGGGTATAACCGGGTTGGTGATCTTGCTGGTGAGCATCGTACTGGGCATCGCCGTCTTCACCGTGCAATGGAGCAAGCGATGACTACGTATCGATCGGCCTTGGCAGCCCTCTGCTGCTTGACGAGCATCGTCCACGCAGAGGAGTGGAACCTAACGACTTGCCAGCGCGAAGCGGGCCACCACAGCCCGGTGCTCGGAGCGGCGCGCGCCCGCTGGAACCAAATGGCGGCGCGCACCCGCTTCGACTACGCCGAGCAACTCCCGACCATCGGCCTGAACGCCGATTACGCACGCAGCGAATTCGCCGACGCGCCCGAGACCGACCAACGCGAGCTTTTCTTGCAAGCCCAGCAAGAGATCGTGCGCTACGGAGCCACCACCCCCTCGCGCTTTGCCGCCAAGCACCAAGAGCAGGCGGAAAAAGCGCGCTACCGCGAGGCCATCATCGCCGTGGATAGCAAGGTGCGCCAAGCCTATTACCGCCTGCTGCTGACGCGCGACGAGATCGCCAGCCGCGACGAATTGCTCGCCTACTTCCGCGCTAAAATGGACCGGGTGCAAACGCGCCTCGACGCCGGCTTGGCGCGGCCCGTAGAGCTGCACGAGGCCGAACTGGAGGTGTTAGAAGAGCAGACGCGCATCAATAACCTCCAGCGCGCGTTGCGCGCCCTGCATCTGAAGCTGTTCACCGAGATCGGCCTGGTGGGCAAACGCTCGCTCCGCGCCATCGAGATCGTCGGCCCGCCCTACGAGCAACTACAGCTCCTCGACCCCAGCGAAGCGGACTTGCCCACCCTCATCGAGGAAGCCCGCGCCAACCGACCCCACCTCGCCCAACTCGTCTGGCAAATAGGCGAACAGCAGCACCAAGCGCACAGTGTTCTCTGGCAGTGGCTACCCCAGGTCGGCCTACAACTGACCAAGGACATCCAAGACACCGACCTCGGCTTGAACTGGAGCGGCAACGGCCAAACGTGGAAGCTAGTGGGATCCGGTCGCCGGTCACTCGCCAGCCAAGGCTTAGACCCCGCGCTAGACATGGGCGAAGGCTGGCGCGTGATGGCCAACGTGTCGCTGCCGCTGTTCCAAGGCGGTCGGCGCTTGGCACAGGGGGCCGAGGAGCGGGCGCGGCTCCGCGAACTGCGCCAAGACCGCGACGAGACCCGCAACTTGATTGAACTCGAAGTGGTCGAGGCGTTTTACGCCTTGCAAAGCCGGCGGGAAAACACGCAGATTCTGCGCCGCCGAGCCGATGTAGCCCGCCAGCGTTTGGACACGGTCGAAGAGCTGTTTGAGAACGCGATGGGCAACTTGAACTTCGACGACATCCGCCGCCAGCGGACGGCCGTCACCTTCGCCGAGCAGAGCTATTTTGCCGAGCGCTTGGCCTACATCCTCGCGGCGGAAGAGCTGCGGCGAATACTGGGCCGCGCGCTCAACAGCGAGTTTTATAAAACTAGTGGTCCGTGACCAGTGGCCGGTGATCAGTCCCAACCCCTTCGGGGGGCTAATCACGGACCACTAACCACTAACCACTCAACCGAAAGGAACGCATCATGTTGGAGATCATCGGACTTTCCAAGCACTACGGTGACGTCAAAGCGGTCACCGACCTCAACCTGACCATCGAAGGCGGCGAGATCTTCACCATGCTCGGGGCCAACGGCGCCGGCAAGACCACCACCTTGATGGTCGCCTTGGGCTTTACCGAACCCACGAAAGGGACGGTCAAGCTGTGCGGCATCGACATCACCGAGCAGCCCTTAGAGGCCAAAAAGCACGTGGCCTATGTCTCGGAAAACGTCATGCTCTACGGCAACTTTAGCGCCCGGCAGAACTTGGACTTCTTCACCCGTTTGAGCGGCCAGCCGCCCCAAGACGCCGCGCACTACGACGCGATCATGGCGCGGGTGGGCTTGCAATCGGAGGCGTTTAACCGGCGGGTCAAGGAGTTTTCCAAGGGAATGCGCCAGAAGCTGGGGATTGCCATTGCCATCGCCAAAGACGCCCGCATCGTGTTGCTCGACGAGCCTACGTCGGGCCTTGATCCCAAATCCGGGGCCGAGTTTTTGGAGCTGTTGGACGAGCTACGCAACGAGGGCAAGGCCATTTGGATGACCACGCACGACGTGTTTCGCGCTCGCGTGATCGCCGACCGGCTCGGCATCATGGTCGAGGGCCACCTCGTCAAGACGCTCACCCGCGACGAATTCCAAGAAACCGACTTGGAGCGCCTCTACGTCGAATACGTCGAGCAGCCCGTTGTGCCTGCCGCCTAGGGAGGGAAAGGACATGGATTGAGCACCCAAACTGGAATGCGCTCAGCTTAGCTTGGGAGAATGGGGCCAAAAGGAAACACGGCGTCTCAGAAACGCTACACGGGCTGACTATGTCGCCCGCCAGCTTCCTCTGTATAACGCCAGTGGCCCAAATTTTGCATACTCAATTTTTGAGTGTATTTTAATCTGTAGCCAGAGGTCCCAATCCCATGCCTGCCGAACAACCCCTCACTGAGTTGACGACGCGCGACGTCTTACTCCAAGTAGATCGCCGTCTGACCCTCATCGAAGACGACCTACGCACCCTAGATCAAAAATGGGAACAGCGATTCGACTCCTTGGACCAAAAGATCGACGCCCGAACCAACCAACTGCGCCAAGAAATGCACGTCGGATTCGACTCCTTGGACCAAAAGATCGACGCCCGAACCAACCAACTGCGCCAAGAAATGCACGTCGGATTCGACTCCTTGGACCAAAAGATCGACGCCCGAACCAACCAACTGCGCCAAGAAATGAACACCGGGTTTGCGGAACTGCGCAAGGAAATGAATACCAAATTTCACTGGACGCTCGGCGTCGTCTTGGCCAGTTGGATTTCCACCATCGGGACGCTGTTGCTCAAGTAAGCTCCCCTACTCCCCAAACAACGCCGCCACATCCCGCTCCACCTTCTCCCGCCGCTTTTCGGCGGTCGGCAGCTTCTAAAAGCGGGCAGTCCGCCCCCAAGTTTCCGCCCGTCCCGCATCAACTAACCCCTACTGTCCGCTAGCGAACACCTGCTGTTCGCTGGCGCACAGTGGTTAAATCATCAAAACGGCGGATACCGCCAGATTTAGAGTATTAAGGGAGGGAGACGAAAAATTATCTTAATTTTATAAAGCATTTTTTAACAGTAAGTTAGACATACGAACATAAAACAATCGGTGCGATTGGCAACCGCAGGCCACTCCATTGGCACGATAGTTGCAGTAGTGCTTACCGAAGCGACAACCCGCACTCTTCCACAAAGGAGGGCATCATGCAACCCTTAGCCATTCGCATCCTATCTCTCGCGCTGATTACCGTCTCCAGCGCCGCGGCCGTCGAGACCAAATACCCATCCGGCGGCTTTGAGCCCCGCCTCGACAAACTCCAGGGCTTGCTTGACTATGTCCACACCGCGAAGAAGGTCGAGGTCAAAGCCGGTCCCAAGTTGTGGCAGGCCATTACGGCCATCCCCGTCGCGACGGGCGTCCCCATCACTCCCGAACAAGAAGCCGACCTGCGCGACTGGCTCTACGACTTTCTCGTCGCCTTCTCCGCCTCTGGCAATGACAGCCTCGCCGCCGAGTTTTACCTCCGCGAGGGCGTCAACAACCCCAGAGCTATAAAAAACATGCAAGAGACCCTAGCGAATTGGGGGATTCCCAGAGACGACACGCCCTTTGACATCTTCCAAGCCATGCACCGCGCCGTACTCGACGACCAAGGCTATAAATACCGCTTTGGCAAGGCCTTCTTGCGCCACAGCACGTTCAAGGTGTTCGAGATGCAGAGCCAGTACGAGCGCTATCACATTTACCCGAGGGAAGCTGTCAAGCAGGGCCACTACGAGAGCACGTACCCGAGGGAAGCTGTCAAGGCCAGATTCAAATTGCAGCAAGAGGTTGACGGGGCGCTGCGGGCTGGCGAGAAGCGGGTCTTCACCGACATCGCGTTTGTCACCGAAGAGCCGGCCGAGTTCGCCGGGTCGGAAGGACCGATCTGCACTCCCTTCTTTTGCCGACTGGTCTGGGATCCCGAGCGGGCAATGTGGCGCTTTGTAGAGGTCGTCTACAACTCCAAACTACCGCATCCTTTCCTGTTCTCGGCCATATAACCGACCTTGCGACTTTAATTAAGTAACGCAGAAAAAGCGGGCGGTTCATAGACGAACTGCCCGCTTTTTTCGTGGCCTACTCCCCAAACAACGCCGCCACATCCCGCTCCACCTTCTCCCGCCGCTCCTCGGCTGGCAGGTCGTCCATGCTGCCCATCGCGCTGTAGAACTGAGCGTCGTAGTCGCGGGTCTTGATCACCACCGGCATGGGCACGGCGTGGCCGATGATCAGGGCCTGCTGCTTGGAATCGAGGCTGGCCAGCACGCTGCGCAGCCCTTCGGTGCCGCTGACGCCGGTGAGCACGGCTTGGATGTCCTTCTCGTCGTTGAGCAGGGCCGTAATGCGCGTGCCGATCTGCGAGAGCACCTCGTCGTCAATGCTCGACGGCCGCTGATCGACGACCAACAGCGAGACATAGTACTTGCGCATCTCGCGGGCAATGGTGCCGAAGATGGTCTGCTTAGCCGCCATGGGGTTGAGGAACTTGTGCGCCTCCTCAATAGTGATCATGAGCTGGCGCGGCTGATCTTCCGGGCGCTGAGTGGCGTAGAAGCGCTCGCTCTTTTTGACGTACATCTCGTGGATGCGCCGTGCGATGATGTTGGCCACCAGCAAGTAGCACAGCATACTCGTCTGCTGCCCGAACTCCAGCACCACGTTGATCCCCTTGTCGAGGTATTCCATGATGCGGTCCACCACGTCGCCGTCCCGTAGCTTGGAGACCATGAAGGGAAAATTCTCGAGCCGCTTGAGCTTGCGATGCAGGGCGACTAAAGACCCGGCGTGCGCGCCGATCTCGCGGGCGAATTCCTCCACATCTGGGCCTTCCAACTTCAAGAGCGTACTCAGCCAGCGCTCCTTGTAAATCGCGTACACCAAGTAGGCCGACTCCACGGCCGTGGGATTGAGCTTG
Source organism: Candidatus Latescibacterota bacterium (assembly GCA_965208845.1). GTDB lineage: Bacteria > Latescibacterota > UBA2968 > UBA8231 > UBA8231. The sequence continues at coordinate 5,504,458 of OZ242361.1, forward strand.
AGCTCGTCTTGCAGCGGGGCAATGTCTTCGACGGTGATCTGGTCGTAGGAGATATAAACCTCGTGATCCGGCTGCACGCCGCGGGCGCGGGTCGATTGCGGGTCTAAGGAAAAAATCGCCACTCGCTCGCCAAAAAGCTGCTTGAGGCCCTTGACGAAGGTCGTGGAGGAGCCGTTTTCCTTCATGGCCTTGAACCCGTACTCGTTGTGCATGTCGAAGATCAGGTTGACGGCCTTGTCGTAGTGAATCAGCCCGCACAGCGCCAGCCGCGTCAGGAAGGATTTGCCCGTGCCGGTCTTGCCGAAGATGCCGTTGGAGCGCTCGGCAAAGCGGATCATGTCGAGACAGACCTGCGTGTCCATGTCGAGCGGGTTGCCGATGCTGAAGTAGCGGCCCTCGGCGTCGCCCTCGCAGCCGAAAATTTTAGCCACGTCGGCGGCCATGGCCTCTTGCACCTCGGAGAAGTGGCTCGGAATGGCCTTGACCGGGCGCGGGCCGTCGTCGGCTGCCGCATCCTTGGGCATCATCAGCATGGGCCGCAGCGAGACGATGTTGTACGTGCTGGTGCCGGCGAGCACTTGGCGCAGGAGCGCGTCTTCTTGGCCCGGCGGATGCAGGAGAACTTCTTGGTTGTTGGCGTCGAGGCGCATATCGGTGACCATGGAGAAGAAGTCGTTTTTGTCGCCTTCGATGACCACGAACTTGCCGGCCTTCATGTCCTCGACGTTCTGCTCGGGATCCAGCTTCATCTCCAGCCCCTCGACTAGCGAGCCTTTGGTAATAACCCCGATTTGCTTGCCGCGACCGCCCGCGGCGGGCACTCCGTTGCGCGCGTGTTTTGCCATCGTTAGTTGACCACCCGTCGGATAATCGAGCTGAGCCGGTCGTAGTCGTCGCTGAGCAGCCGCGACAGTTCCTTGCCCATCTGCACCAGATAGGACGGCGCGTGCGCGTGGGCGCGCACGGTGTGGCGCAATACCGCGACCACCAGCTCGTCAGTGGGTATTTTGGAGGTATTGAGAATGCTGCGCAGATAGTCGTCGCTGCCGGTGAAGGCCCGCACTTGCTCGTCGGAGCACAAGTACGCAAAGCTGTGGATGTGCGCCGGCTGCGGCGGCAGAATCTGCACGGCCTCATCGCCGTCCAAGTAGCCGATGACGAGGGCTTGAAACTCGGTGCGCAACAACTCGAAAATTTGCGGCTGTTCTAGGCGCAGTTCCTCTTCGGTTTTGCCGTAGGCCGTGGGCCGGCGGTTCGGCTCGATGGAGTGCGTAAATACGTTGAACACAATGCCGACCACCGGCATGGCAGCCTCCACGCGGATGAACTGGCCAAAGGAGGGCGCACCGTGCAACTGGCGCGCTTGGGCGATCAACTCAGTGGTGCTGCTCTCGACCACTTCGCCGACGTGAGTCCGCTCGTCCTCGGCGTCGCTGGGCAGCGGCAGCGACTCGGGCAAGAATCGGCTCAGCGGGCTGCGCTCGCGCTCTTTGATAGTCTCCACAGTGGCCTCCCCTAAATACCAGTGTAGCGCTTCTTAAAGCTCTTGGTTGACAAGTGGGTTTGCAGGTCGTTTTTGACAAAGGTATCGCGCAAAAAGCGATAGAATGCCTCGCGGTCGGCGCTGCGCACCACGGCGCGCTCGTGCGCCTCGGCTAAGGCGACCGGATAGCCTTGGCCCTTTTCGGCTTGGTCGTACAAACAGGCGTGGACCAAGTCGAGCAACTCGCGGTCGGCTGCCACCCATTCTGGAACCTCGACCCGACCGATCTCCGTCCCCACGTGCAGGTAGAAGTAGTAGATGTAATGCGGCCCGTACTCGGCGAGGACCTTGGACGCACTGCGGTAGAGCGGCGTGCGCTGCCCAGGGCGCAGCACCCGCCGCACCAAGACCGCGTCGCTCAGCCCCTCAATGGGGCTACAGGGCAAGCCGCGGCCCTGCCACAAATCCCCGTTCAAGGTGTCGATCTCTTCGCGGCTGAAGTGGAGCTGGTTTTCTTCTTGATAGGGGCAGCGGTCGCAGTCGGCCGCAGCAAGCGGGCACAGGCCCAGCTTGAGGGCGTTGATCAATTCTTGGCTTCCCGGCTGGCTGATGTAACCAGCCACTGGCACCCGTGCCTCGCGCAACCCATCCATCGCCGTTAGGGTGGCCTCTAGGTGCGCGGCGCGGAAGTCTTGCGGCTTGCCCTCCAAGTTCCACAGAATCAGCGTGCCGTCGGAAAGCGCCAGCGTCCGGTGCCCCTCAGCGTGGGCTGCCAACGCCAAATCGGCCAATTCGGTGAACTCCATCAGGCCGCGCTTGAAGCCGACGAGCTCGCGATTGACGAAAACCCGCGCCCCCCCCCATTCCTCGTAAATTTCTTCCTCTCGGTAGTAGAGCCGCGGCTTGCTGCTCATCAGCGGCTTCTCGCCGGTGCCGTAGTGCAACAGGATGTAGCCGATATTGATCAGAAAACAGGCCGAGATCTCGTGGCGGTCAGGGAAAATTTGCGAGCCGTCCGTGGCGGCAATACTGATGGTGCTCGGGCGGGCGGGCGGGTCGATCCCACCCCCAAAGCCCTCGCCCAAGCCGGGCAACAGCCAAGAGGTGCGGCTCTCGTCGATCTTGCGGGCCAAGCGCTCCCATTCGGGCAGCCAGCGCCGATATTCGGCCAAAGCCAATTCGAGCTTGGCGCGAAAGTCCTCTTGGACGCGGCGCTCGTCGGCCACCATGCTGTCTATTTGGGTCTTTACCGCATACAGATCCAACATGGCATTAGCCTTGCGGGCAGCCCTGGACCGGCCCCGTCGCGAGGCGCGCATTTATTCGGCCTCTTCCCACGTTTCGCCCCCATCCATCGAAAAGCGCGTGTGCTGCCGCCACACCGCCCAATCCTCACCGGCACCAGCCAAGTCAGCGGCCGCGGTCGCGGCGATGTACTGGCCCACCTCGCCGCTGCCGTCGGGCCGGTTGGTCTCAATGCGGATTTCGCTAAACTCGACGCGGCCCTGCAACAGCTCGGCCGCGCCGCGCTGCACGGCAAATGCGCGCTGCTCCCACGCCTCGCGCTCGATGTCGCGGACGCGAAACCGCAGCCACAGCCGGCCCATATCCTCGTCTAACCCAACTCCGTAGAACACCCCATAGCGGTCGTTGACCAGCTCTTTGATCCGGGGACGTTCGTCTTGGAGCGGTGGAATCGGCTCTTCCTCCAGCCCATCGCGCTCCTCCTCGGAGACATAACCTGCCAAGGAAGGCCCCCAGACCCAGCCTTCGACGCGGAAGCGCACCCATTGGCCCTCCTCGCCGATGGACTCAATCTCCGTGCCAGCCAACAACGTGCCCAACTTGGTGCCGTTGGGCGCGTCGCGAAAGTTTTCCACGCTGGCCTCGACGACGAAGGAGTGGTCGCTGCGCAGCTTGGCCGCCACGGCTCCTAAAGCCAAGGCGGCGGCTAAGGCCGCTGCTAGGGAGTACTTAGACAATCGAGACATAGTAGAATTGCCGCCCGCCGCCAGCGACCGACCCATCGCGCAGGCGGCACACCAATCCGAGGCGTTGCAGGGCGTTGAGGCGGTTGCAGACGATGTTGATGTTTTTGCCGAGCGCATCGGATATCTCGGCCGAGGTCGCGCACTTGTGCGCCAGCAGCACGTCGAGTGCCTCGCGCATCGGCGTCTTGAGCACCCCGAGCACTTCGACGTGCTCGCCGTCTTTGTACAGCGCGGCCAACTCGCGCAGTTGCAGCACAGCCGCGATAGTCTCGCGCACCGAAACATTGGCCCCGGTGATATAGACATAGCGATGCCCTATCTCGCCGCTAGCCAAGCGCAAGAGCAGCTTGTTGAGCATCTCATCGGCGCAGGAGACATCTATAAAAGAAACGCGAGAAAAGTCGAGCGGAGTGGCCGAGTCAGCCGGGCCGCTGAGCAGGTGCTGCATCAATTTTTCAAGCAGCTCGGCCCCGCGAGGCCGCCCGCTGAGTATGCCCTGTTCGCGGGCGAAAAGGTACGCGGGGGCTTGGTGTATGGCCTGCTGTTGTACGCGCTCTTCAACGGCTGAATCCATGAGCCGCGCCTTTCCCGTAGTTAAAAAACAGCTTAACTGTATCCAATTAAAGAAACTTACGCGGGGATTTCCCGGCTGTCAAGCCATTTCTACCACAAAATGAGCGATGCGGAATTAGACGAATACCAATATGATGGGGCTAGAAGCCGGGAAACAAAAAGCTCACGGCCACGTATGCGACCACGCCGAGGCCGGCGATGACCACCGCCAGCAGCAACAGCAGCCAAGGCTCGTAGCGGGGCGGTTTGGGCGGCCTGTGATACTGACCGAACATCGCTTACTCGCCTCCTTCGCGCTGATAGAGCGCAATGGCAATTTGGGTACCGGGGAAGTGGACCGAAGCGTGTTCCCAGTGCCGCTGACCGCGAATGTACACGCGGGTATCCCCCGAGCGGATGTGCAACGAGCCGTTGTAGCGATTGCAAATTTGGTTGACGATATACAGCCCGAGGCCGCGCGTGGCGTCGCGGGAAAAGTGCTTCTGCAACGAGTTGAGGATAGCCGTGCCGTGCGACCAATCCGCGGCGTCGTAGCGCACCGATAGGCTCTTCTTGATCCCAATGCCGAGGTCCCCCACGCCGATGACCACGTATTTTTTCCCCACCCGCGAGTCCAAGTAGCGCTGGGCCGTCAGATAACCCCAATTCTCGCTGTGGTCGAGAATGTTGTGGCACAGCTCGGCGACGACGTTTTTGAACTGGTTGATCTCCACCTCGGTGTAGCGCAATTCCTCGGCCAAAATCGCCTCGACGCGCTGGCCGATCTTGCCCAACACAGTCTCAATATCCGCCCGCTCCTCAATCCGCGTGATTTCCAGCAGGGCCTCGCTCTCTTCCTTTTCCCGCTCCTGATCGACGATGAGCGCCGGCCCGGCCAGTTCAACCCCATCTACGGCCGCGGCAAACCGCACCCGGCCCAGATAGGTCCGCAAGGCAAAGGCGTGCGGCAGGTGAAAGACGACCCGCGACGAGAGCGCGTCTCCGTAGCGCGCCAGCAAGCACAAGGCCACCAAGCCGTAGGGGTCAATGAAATGCAGGAGACGCAGATCAACCTCCAAGGGCTGCCCGGGCACGGCCCCGTGCGCGTAGTAGAGAAATTCTACGAGGAATTCGTCGGCTGTGCGCGGCGTCAGCTTGTCGGTTGGCAGGGTTAGGATCACGGGTGGTGTGCGCTCCTTGCTTTAGAAAACAAAAATATACGCACTCGCTCGCACCCGTGCCCAAAGCACTCTGGACCGATGTAGATACTCAGTGCGCCTCCGCCTCCACTGGTGGCACCGGGGCAATCTCATGCGCCACCGCAAACGCAAACGACGCACTTGTCACCTCCTTGGGGCGATCGAACGCATCGACCCGCAAGACCATATCCGCCACCTCAACGGTAATCGCGCGCACCTCGGCGTGCAGCGGCGCAAAGACCACCTTGCCAGTGTAGGTGTCCCCCTTAAACACAAAGGTGTGCCGCCTAAACAACGCCTCGCGCACCAAGCCCATGCGTTCCTGATAGTAGTAGTCTTCATTGCCGCCCTTGCCGCGCCGCGCCATGTAGTAGTGCTCAAAACTGTTGGCCGCGTCGCGCTTGAGCACGCCCCAGTATTTGTACTCGCCGCCGCGGTCGGTGCGCAGCACGATCTTGGCCGGATCGACCATCACCTTGGGATAGGTCTGATTGACCACCGTCATTTCAAAGACCGTAAAGCGCGGCGGCGCATAGCCCCGATCTAGGTCGCGGTCCGGTCCATAAGTGAAGGGATTCAGATTCGGCTCGCGGAAGGTAAAGCGGGCGTACTCCCGATTCAGGGCCTGATCGCTTAAATAGCGCAGCTTGAGGCGGAACCCCGCCTGCTCAAAGACCGTGCTGCTATCCTCGGCATCGAAGTAATAGCGACCATCCTCCAGCAGGCTCTCCTGCGGCATCACGTGCAGCGCATAGCGCAAATCCGGCGGGAACCGAATGCAGCCAGCCGCCACCACCAGCGCGAGCACACTCCATCCCCACCACCTCATTCTGCGGCCACCTCGCCCAAATACAGGCGACCGATCAGTTCCCGATTGCTGCGGGCAAATTCCAAGGCGCGCCATTCTTCCTCTCTTTCCTCTAACGCCGCGACAGCCTCCTCGTATGCTATCGCAGCTAGACGCCAGTTGTCCATCTGATAATAAGCAACCCCGATATTGCACCGTGCGGCCGCTTCACTCGGGGTGTTGGGATAACGCGCAATCACCTCCTCCAACACCCCGATGGCCGGCACCAACTCGCCCTCGTCGTACAGCGCCATACCCTCGCTGTAAAGCGAGTCGGCCTCGGTGTCGGCCAGATAGGTCAGCAATTGACGCGCTTGCATGGCATCGGCGGTCTCGGGAAAGCGCTCCACCACTTGCTCGTACAGCCGCGACGCCCTGAGGAATTGGTGGCCGTTGTAGTAGTAATCGCCGAGGTGCATAAGCCCTTGATGGGCGCGTTCGTGCTGGGGATACTCGCGCACCAAGCGCAAAAACAGGTCGCGCATCGGCTCAATGCGCTCCAGCTCCAACTGGCACCAAGCCGCTCCGTACAGGGCCTCGGGCGCGTCCTTGCTGTCCGGGTACGAGCCGAAGACCCGCTCGTACCACGCCAGCGCCCGCTCGTACTCGGCTGTCTCGTAGTACAGTTCGCCGATCAGCAACTCGGCCTCCGGGGCCTGCGGCTGATCGGGATAGGCCGAGACCAACTCCTCAAAGGCCGCCTGCGCGGCCACCCGCTCGCCGCGCGCTTGCAGGCTGTGCCCCTTGTAAAACAAGGCCGCAGCCTGCAAGCCCCGGCGCGGAGCCAGTTCCAAGGCCGCGCTAAACGCCTGCTCTGCGGCCTCGTAGGCGCGCTCGCCCAAAGCCACACTGCCCAGCTCAAAGTGGAATTCGGCCGCTTGCGCCGAGTCCGCTATCCGCCCCAGCCCCTTTTCCAAGGCCGTCCGCGCCGCGGCCAAGCTGTCTTGCGCCACCAGTGCCCGGCCCACCAGCAGCCACGCACGCGCTTCGTGCGCCAATAGCGGCCGAACTTGCGCCGCCGCCTGCGCGGCCTCCCCTTGATCCAAATACCACTGCCCCAACCCCAACAAGCCCTCGGTGCGGGTGGCCGCGTCTGCAACCATCGCCCGATAGACCCGTTCCATGCGCCCGCTGTCCTTCAAGGTCTGGGCGCACGCGCTCATCGCCTGCAACAGGGTGCGCTGTGAGTCGCCAGCCAACGCACCGGTCTGCCACGCCGCCTGCCACGCCTGCCACGCGGCCTCGTACTGCCCGGTCTTGTACAAGCTCCAGCCCAACCCCACCTGCGCGGCCGCGGCCGTCGCCCCGTCCAACTGCGGCAGGGCCTCGCGCAACAGCGGCAGGGCCTGCTCGTGCTCGCCGCGCCGCTGGTGCAACAACCCCAACTGAGCGGTAAGCTCGGCATTCGGGGCCTGCGCTAGTTGCCGCGCAATCAGCTCTATGGCCGCATCGGCCTGGCCCGCCTCCACGTGCAGCTGCGCCAGTTCCAACTGGGCGTACGCGTACTGGGGCTGGGTCGGGGCAATGGACGCTAGCACCTCGCGCGCTTCCGTGCCGCGCCCGGCCTGCCGGTAGCGCCGGCCCAACATCAGCGCCGCCAACCCGCGCACATCCGCGTCGCCACATTGGGTCAAAATCTGTTCGTAGAGCGCGTCGCTCTGCTCGTGGCGCAGGCGGGCAATCTCCAACAGGGCGCGGCAACTCAGCTCCGGGGTGGCCTCCCCGTCCACGACCTGCTCAAACTGCGCCAAGGCCGCAGTCGAGTCGCCGAGCGCCTGATAGATCGTCCCCTGCCAAAACCGGGCCTCAGCCGCTAAATACGACCCCACCTCGCCGTACAAAGCCAATGCCTCGGCAAACCACACGTCGGCACTGTCGGCAACCGCACTTTCTTCCCCCATCAGCCGCAGGCACTCGGCTTGGCGGAACGCGGCCTCGTCCACCGACACCCCGGCTTCTGCGGCAAACGCCGGGTATGCCGTCAGGTAGAGCCGATGCGCCGCCAGCGACTCCTCGTAACGCCCCTCGTCAAACAGCAGGCTCATCAGCCCAGCCTGCATCCGCGCCCGAAACGCTGGCCGCTCGGCCTGCTCGGCCGCATAGCGATAGACCTCCAAGCTGGCATCCACCCCGTGCGCGGTCTGCGCCAACAGGGCCTGCCGCACCCACGCCTGCTCAGCCAACTGCGGCTCCTGCGGAAAATCTCGGCTGACCTTCTTGTACGCGGCCAGCGACTCGGCATAGCGTTCCAGCGCCTTGAGCATATCCCCGCTTTTGATCCACGCTTTAGCCGCCAGCGTACGCCGCGACTGCCCGGCGCGCAATCCAGCCAACGCCACCGCCCGCTTCTCGGCATCGTCCATGTTCGCCGGATCGTAGGAGTCGGCCAAGGGCCCAAACGCCGCCAGCGCGTCCTCATACTGCGCCAACTCCTCCAGCGCCAATCCCATCTGCAACCGCGCCCGATCGGCGCGCATCCCGGCCGGCGCATCCTGCAAGTACGCCGCAAAGGCCGCCACCGCCTGCGCGTATTCCCGCTGGTGAAACCACGCCCAGCCCAAGGTGTAGCGCGTCCGCTCGGCATAACGCCCCGTGGGAAACAAGCGCAACAACACCTGACCTGCTTCCGCGGCCTGCGCGTATTCTTCGGCCTCGAAAAAGCACTCCACCACTAAGTACGCCGCGGTCTCGCGCAGTTCAAAGCCTTGCTCATCGCGCAGCACGGCAAAGCGGTCGGCCGCTTGCCGCAAGGACGCCGTAGCTAGCTCGGCCAGCGAATCGGCCTCCACCGAATCGGCCAGTGCGGCCTCTTCTCGCCACAACTGCGCCTGCTTGCGGCCCATGTTGGCCAACTGGTAGCGCGCGGCCGCTTGGACGCCCACCGCACGCTCATCCACCTCCACGCGCACGGCCGAGGCGCGCATCAGCGCCCCATCCTGCACGGCCAACACCCCCTCGTAGATCCGCTGCGCCCCGGCAAAATCGCCGGTGGCCAGCAGCTTTTGCGCCCGCGCAAAGCGCTTGCCCAAGTCCTCTGGATTGGTCACAAACTGACTGCCAGCCACTAAGCCGGCCATCACCAACGGAAGCCAAATAGCCATTTTATTCGCCTTTCACCTTCTTACCATTAGCGATCGTACCCCGCGATAACCGAGATAAAAAACCGCGACACCCCGCCGTCGCGGGTGCGCGCCACGGCCGGATCGGCAAATTCTTCGTGGCGCAGCTCAATGCCGGTGTTGGAAACCATCGTATAGCCAATGTACGTGCCGCGCACCGTAAACATCAGTACCGAACTAGCCGAGCGCAGCTCGCGCTCCCGATCCACCCGGTCGATAAAGCGAAACGCCAGCACCGGCAGCAAGGTGCGCGTAAACGGCACTCCCATCCCCTGCTGGCCAAACTGCACCAAGGTATTCTCGGTCAGCGTCCAATCCACGCGCAGGATCGGCGCGATCTGATTCCACGACTCCACCGCCCGCCGCCGGTCGCTGGCGGTAACGTGCTTGTACAGATGCTTAATCATGGCTTGGACGCGCAGGCGAGCCAACTCGTAGGTATAGTCGGCCTTGTTGACCATCGTGAAGGTCTGCATGCGGGCATCCGCGGCCAACTGCCGGTTCAAAATCCACTGGGCGTTGTTTTCAAGGTGGAGCTGATCCAGCCGCTTAAAGCGGGTGCCGACAAACGAGGTATGCACCCACGAATCGGCCATCAGCAAGGCATCGGGCGTGGGCGGCCGGTCCGGGTTGTTGTTCTCGCCGGCGCGGAAGATATAGACCGAATCCGGCACCGTGTCCTCGACTCGCTTGCTGTCGTGATCGAACTGGACTTGGCCCCAGCGCGGCACGTCAAAGTGATAGGACACCCGCCCGTAGCGCGACACCGCCTGCCCCGGCCCGGCAATTTCCTCTTGGCGGTAGTAGCCCACCCCAGCCGATAGGCCGCGCCACGGTGGCAGGGCGACAAACCCGTGCAGTCCACGCCGGTCGCGGTCGTAGGGATAGTCGGGCTTGTTGTCGTTTTCGCGCTCGTCAATCACGCCGTTGTTGTTTAGGTCAATGCCATAGACAAACTCCTGCGGATCGGAGTGATACAGCAAAAACGGCTCCTCAAAATCGGGCACGCCATTGGCGTTTTTGTCGTCGTCCGGGATGTTGTCGTTGTCCTCGTCTAACCCGGGGAAGACGCCCGACTCGGTTTCCGAGCCGTTGGGATAATCGCGCAAGTTGTCGTCGGCGTAGCGGTCGTTGTCGTCGTTGTCATCAACTAAGGGAAACTCGGACAGCATCTGTTGGTCTTGGCTGTCGCCGCCCAAGTCGGTGTAGAGCCGCACCCCGCCGCGCCGACTGTCGTACCCGCCGCCGTAGCGCGGCCCAAGGCGGAAGAGTTCGCCGCCCACCTCCAAGCGGCCGACATCCTTGAGCGCATGGACGTACCACGCGGCTGTTCGCAACTGGTCGCGCTGGCCGCGCAGCACCGGAAAGCTGCGGTAGAGCAGGTTGCGCTGGTATTCGCCGCGCACCTTCAGGCCGACAAACGTGGCCTCGGCGTCAAAGCCGAAAATCGTCTGGCCGGTCGTAAAGCCGTGGTCAAACTCCACGGCCCGGCGATTGGAAAAATCGCGCACCTCCCCGGGCGCGCGCACTCGCGTCTCAAAGGACGTGTTGCGCGGCGTAAACTGATTGCGCAGCGCGTCGAAAAAGGGGTGCTGTTGCGCCACCTCAATGCGGTAATCATTGGCTACCAACGCCCGCACCCGAGCCCGCCGCGGCGCAAAATCCTCCGGCACCACAAACAGGTATTCCACCGCTTCCTCGCCGCGCACCTCCCGCAAGCCATCGCCGCGCCGACCGCCCAACACTTGCGCTTGCAACACCGGCGCAAAGCGGTCGTCGGCCGGGTCGCTGCTGATCGTGGCCTCGCCTTCCGGCCCTTCTCCTATCAATTCGAGCACAATGTCGTACACAATGGCCCCGGCCTCGTCGCTTTGCGGCGAGTCGTCGCGCACGCGCACGGTAATCTCGCTCGGCGGCTGCATGGCCGGATAGGGAATGCCCCCGCTCAAAAAGCCACCGGCACTGCCCCGAGCCGTATTGGCCTGATGCTGGTTGACCAACGTCGCGCCAAAGCGCAGCACATCGCCCACCCGGGTCTGCCAGTGCCCGGCGAGATTGTACACCGGGTTTTCTTCGGTGCGCTCCAAAAAGTCGATGAGCGTGCCGCGCCCTTGGGCCACCGGATCGGAAAAGCTGTTGAGCGTCGGAAACAGCGAGGAATCAAAGCCGCGCGTGGTCAGCAAGGTAATTTTGTTAGCCGGAAAGACCACATCCCAGCGCAACCCATTGAAGCCCGCCTGCCGAAAGGTCAACGGCGTAAACTCGGTGCGCACCTCGTCGCCCACCGTCAACGACCAGTGCCACGGACCGTAGCTGTCGTGGGCGACGATTAGGTTGTTGAGCGAGCGATAGAGGCGGTCTTTGCGGATGCGGCTGCCGCCGGGCCGCTGCTCGTCCAACTCATAGACTAAGAAGCCCTCGGCGAGAAAGCGGCCCAAGAAGTCGTAGCGCGGAGCCAAGCGGATCTCGCGGCGATAGGGCCGGTATAGGTCCTCGCCGTAATTGGTGTACGCGCTCAGGGGCGGGCGGCGCAAAAAGTGGCGCGAGGGCTCGGCGTCGGGCAAATCAGCCGCGAGCGGCCGCCCGGATAATAGCAAGGCGCTCCAGAGGATGGCTCGGTAGTATGTGCGCATAATTTTTGTATCACCTTTAGTATTAGTATGGGCGAGCGATCGCTCGCCCATACATTATTATTAGTCCACCTCTAAGTACACGACAGTAATCCAATGGATGTTAGGCATGGGAGCGCTGAGATGCTTCGACTCCGCTTTGCTCCGCTCAGCATGACAGATGATGACGCCCATGTGTCATGCTGAGCGAAGCGAAGCATCTCATACCGCTCTACTGTCGTGTACTTAGAGTCCACCTAGTACACCACCCCGACCAACCCGGTCCACACATCCCGGCGGTCAGCGTCGATTTCTACGCGCAGCAGATAATGCCCGGGTGCAACTAGCCGCCCGCTAACGTCGCGGCCATCCCACGTCAGGCGTTTGCGGCCGGCCGCGGCCGAGCCGTCCCACAGCACCCGCAACCGCCGTCCCGCCAAATCGTACAAAGCCACGGTCAACGCCTGCGGATGCTGCACCTTGGCCAAGTCGATTTGAATGTGCGCCGCGCCCGCCGCCGCGTTGAACGGATTGGGCCGCACCGACACGCCCGTGCGCGGCAACGCCCGGGCAACCACCCCTTCGCCGACCAACGTCGAAGCATCGTCTGCCACCGGCCGCACGTACTGCCAATCCGCGCCATCACCCAAAGCCACGGCCGCCCGCACCGCTAACGTCGGCTGCAACAGCACCGAGGCAAATTCCACTTCGAGCCGCCCCGACCGGCGCACCTCGTGCTCGGCCCCCAACACTAGCTGGAGACCCGCATCGTCCCACCCAGCCTCATACCCATCCTCCGGCAGCGCCACCCCATCAAACCGCACCTGCTGCACCACGCCCGGCAGGCCGATATGCACGCGGTCAAAACCGAGGTCTTCCGAGCCGATTTCCACGTCAAAGGTGTAGGTAAACACAGTCTCCGCGCCCAACACCGGCCGCGCTGGCGCAATGGCCGCGTCCACCGCCTCGGCAAAAAGCTGTTCGCCAAAAGCCACCGCCACCTGCCCCAGCCGCGGTGCCCTAAGTGGATCGCGCGTTTCCATGACCGCCCGGTACTGCACAAACTGCGCCGGCTCCGGCTCGGTCAGGGCCAAGCCCGCGCCCACGTTGGCCAAGTCCCACGCCGGCACCCGGTGCCATGCGGGCCACGCCGCCCCATCAACCGATGTGCGAAACTGCACCCGCAAAGCCGTGCCCGGCGGCGTCTGGCCAGCAAACCACACCCGCCCCAAGTTGACCGGCTGCCCGGCGTCGAACACCGCCGACTCAAACGCGCCCTCGGCGCGGAAGCCCTCGCCAAACACTTCCACCTCGCCGATGGAGACCCAGTTGGGTGGGTCTTCCCGCGTCAGCCGCAGGCGCACAAAGCGGCCCAACACCGGCAGCGGCCCCCCGTCGGCTCTCGTCTCGATCCACGTTGAATCCACCGACGTATCGACCGTCGGGCGGGTGTTTTCCGCCTGTTGCGCCACCAACACCCAATCGTCGGGCGTGGCCTCGCGCGCCACTTCGAGGCGATAGCCTTTGACGAAAAACAGCGGCCGTTGGTCCACCGTCTTGCCCGGCAGCAGGCGCACTTGGCGCACCCCGCGGTCGCCGCCCAAGTCGAGCCGAATCCACTTGCCCAACACTTCGACCTCGTTGTCAAAGCGCCACTCGGTGCCGGTATCGCCATCGGTGACGCTGCGGCGGCCGCTCAAGGTGTTCGGCCCGGACGAAGCCACCGCCTCCAACGCGAGGTTGACCCCGCGAAACGACGCCAGCGACACCCGTCCCAAGCTGTCGAGTTCTGTGCCGGCAAACGCGCCCGCCGCGAAGCTGTCGGCCCCCTCTTGCACCCACTCGCCGGCCAGCACCGGCCTGCCGCACAGCACGGCTAGGCCGACCCAAACACACATCTTACTCATCTTCATCATCGATCCATGCCTCCAATCCCCAGCATTCTAAGGTGTACTTTATGAGAAGCGTCAGTTGCTGAAAGCGCAACCGCAGGCCCAGTTGCGCCAAACGGGTCGCCTCTCGCTCAAGCAATGGATTGAGTGCCCGCATGTCGTTGGCCACGATGCACACCTCTGTTATCCCCTCCTCAGCCTGCGATTGGAGGAAATCAGCTAGGATTTCGAACTCCTCCCTGTCGATATATCCCATCAGCTCGATGGTCAAGGTCGTGCCGCAGCGGCTTAAAATATCAATGCGTATCATGCTGATACCCTCTTCTCTTAGTCCGCATCCTAAGTACACGACAGTAATCCAGTGGACGTTAGGCATGGGAGCGCTGAGATGCTTCGACTCCGCTTTGCTCCGCTCAGCATGACCGGTGATGACGCCCATGTTGTCATGCTGAGCGAAGCGAAGCATCCCATACCGCTCTACTGTCGTGTACTTAGTCGGCATCAACTAATTGCCGTGCTAGTGATCCCTCCCGCGTCAGGGCGTACACCACGAAATTGACGCCCAAATTATACACCAACGGCTCCTCTCCACTGGCGAGAAACGGACTATTGGCCACATCAAGAGCCGCCCTCTCCTGCTCGGCGATGCCAGCCCAAAAATCAGCGTAGCCCCGCAGCGAATACACCCCCACCAACTGATCGCCCACCACGATGCCCTCCAAATAGTCCGGCGTTAGCCGCACAGAGCCTACGTAGTGCATATCGCGCATCCCCCGGGGGAGACTACCCACATCGTAGAAGCAACGGTAGAGCGGATGGGTCAACTCTAAGCGGGCAAACTGCCAGTCCTTCCATTCTTGATAACCCACCGCTTGGAAGCTAGTGCGAATGAGCGCACGCAGCGCCGGAATGTCCAAATCGGCGTCGCTGTAATCGGGCCGCAAATCGCGCACAACCTCGGCAAACAGAAAGCCGCCGCCGGTCAAATACGCCCCTAAATTGGCCGCCTCGCTGTCGGTAAACTCAAAGGGCGCACTCGCCGTCAGCAGCGCGAAGGGCACCTGCAAAAGCTGCGGCTCGTCGAGCCGGACTGCGTCGCGCACTTCAACGTGGACTTGGGTACTGGCGACCATCTTGTCGGCCAAGCCGTGCAGCATCCGTTTTTCTTGCATTTGGCGCGTCTGGTGAAGTCGGCGCGATGTTTCCGACTCAGCCCGTTCGATGGAAGGGCTGTAAACACTCGACAGATAGAGAAAACCCTTGAGCTTGCGCCGGTCTTGGGGATCGACGACCACCATCGCCCGGTGCCGACCCGTGTCCATCGCCTCCACGTCCAGTAGTTCCAAACCCAAGTCGATCTCATCGGCCCCCTGCCGCGTCCCTTCCAACGCGCCTGCCCTCATTTGCGGCCCAATCTGCCGCGCCGGAAAATCCGGCACCGGCAGCACCAGCCGATCCGGCAGCGACGCGGTCGGTATCCGCAGCGCCGCCGCTTGCACCATCGGCAGCGGACGCGACGCCGTAGGAGCCGGACGCTGCGCCACCACCGGAGCCGCTTGCAGCGCCGGACGCCGCACTAACGGACGCTGTTGGGGCCGTTGGCGGCGGGTGAGGCTGCGCTGTGGCGGTGGGCGCTTGGTGAACTCGACCATGATCTGCGGCAGCACCGGGTATTGCGTAACCCGTTCGTGGCGCGTCAGGCCGAAAAGCACCAGCAGATGCAGCGCCAGGGACAACGCCAAGCAGCTTTGCAGCTTGCTATTCTTGCGAAACGGGACTTTCCACGGGCGTTCCATACGGCTTATGCCTCTTTCTTTTTGGCAGAGCTAGCCATTCAATCGTCCGTTTTTGTCTGGTTGGACAGGATGTATATACCACTGCCCCCACCGCGCACGGCATGCTCTAACACGGCCAAGTCTAGATCGCTATCGCCATCCACATCGCCTTCTACGATCGTGCCGCCCAACCCTTGCAGCGGGTAGTGGCCTTCCCGCAGTGGCACTCCGTTCTTGCTTCCCATATTGACGACGAGGGCCGGCTGGCGGAAATCGCGATCGACAAACACCGCGTCCAACAGGCCATCTTCATTGAGGTCGGAGAATACCACGTCCTGTTGCACGTAACTCCTTTCATACCATGCAACCTTGTCCAAGACGCCGTCTCCAGGGTTGATTAAAAGATCTAGCCCGGCGAGCACAGAGCCTATAGCCATAGAGGCAACGGCCCTGCCCGCAACCATATCGGTATCGCCGTCCCCATCGAAATCGCCCGCGTAGCATATCAAATCGGCCGCCGCATCCACTCTGAGATACTCTTGGATGGTTTCTCCATTTTCGCCCAGATAGGTCGCCATGTAGTCATACGGAGTGCCCACATCGGGGCCGCCCCAAAGCAATCCAGTCTTGCGGCCACCCGGAACATGGCGGATCAGACGCATGGGGAACCAATCAAACTCGCCCAACTCGGGTGCCAGAGTCTTATGTTCGTCGAACCGTCCCTTACCGTCATTGAGCAAAATGACGGCACGTACCGAAGTCTTGGAGTAGAACTCGGTCAGCCATATATCCTCATCCCCATCCCCATCAACATCTCCTATACCCAAGGGAATCGCCCTATCCGCTATATGCCGCGCCACCGACCAGCCGGCTGATGAATGCTCCAATAGGTCGAGTGAACGACCAAAACCCACGATGAGTTCCATGCGGTCATCGCCGAGCAAATCAGCACCGACCAGCCTAGGGATGGGGCCGATTTCGGGAAATTGTTCAGTACTGACCTTCGGAGAGAAACGACCCCCTTCATTGAATGCACACAGCCAACCGGCACTATCAGAATCAGTCCTCGGCTGCCAGTCTTCCCATATCGCTGCCATGTCCAAGTCGCCATCGCCATCCAGATCACCCAACTCGGCTACGGGCTTGCCGCGCTGTCCTATGTCCAATCCATGCTGGTCTAAAGGATAAAAGATCGGTAGAGCAAAAAGCGTCCCGGCAGGATGCGGCTCTTCCCCTCGCGGCGCATCCTCTGAGTCTGGCCTTTCCGCATGGGTCAACTCGATCCAATCGATTTCCACCGCCTCGGGGATTTCCTCCGGCCCCTCCACATCCTGCGAGGGATTGGATAAGGACAGGCGAAGGCGTATTTCGAGCAATTCACCTTCCCAGACGCGCCGATATATCTTATCCCCTCTTGCGTAGGTCTTAGACGCTACACTATCAATCGTCACCTCCTGCCAATCCGCCGTGTACGTATGGCGTTGGCTTTTGAGCAAAGTGATATGATCGATTCCCGTTCCCGGCTGTGCATTGATAAAGAATCCTCGGAGGTTCTTGTTAGCGGCGTTCTTCCAGAGGAGCGTAATCTGACTCTCAAGCGGCTGCGTATGCAGTACGCGCAGCCGGACGCGCACGCGGTTGAACAGAGCCGAATCGCGGCCTATTGGCGGGGAAATCAATTCGACTATCGGATTGCTCCCGGGCACAAAGCCCCGGGGAGCAACACGCCATACTCCGCCGGCTGTCTCCGAATGCAGCGGTGCTCTAATTACCGCGCCCGAAGCCTCACTTTCCCAAGCTATCCAACCCTCGGTACCGTCTTCTTGTGCAAAATCCCAAGTGACAGCACTGAGATGCGAAGTATCCAGTAACGATAGGGCCACAAACGCGACCAACCCACCGGATCGCAGAGCGTGTTTCACCGCTGAAGTAACCATATAGCAACCTTTCTGATATAGCAGAGCTTGATTCATAGGGGGCCACCAGCCATCATTTTTTGTATATCCTCTGCTCGCTCTATTTGGCCCAATTGACGGAACATTTCCTGCGCCTGTTTCCAGTTCAACATCGCGTCGTAGCGCTTTCCCCAAGCCGCGTACATAGCGCCCAATCTCACGTGAGCGATGGCGCATGCCTCGTCGTTGCCTAGGCTCTTTTGGCAGGTCAGGCATCGGCGGTACATTGGCTCGGCGCACTCGAACGAACCCTCGACACAATATAGCTCGCCTAAGATCCCTGCCTGCCAAGCAATACCCTGCACATGCTCTATTTCCTCGAACAACTGTAGCGCTCGGTGCGCCATCTCTTTCGCGCTCTTGTACGCTTGACGCTTCCGATATATGATGCTCAGATAGCCGGCTGCGCTGGCTTGGTTGCGCTTGTGTCCCAACCGCTCCTGCACGAACAGGGCTTGCCGATACATGGATTCGGCCTCGTCGAACCGCCCGGCCTGGAAGTAGATTTGTCCCAAGGTGTCGTATTCAATCCCCAGCCCTTCGAGACGACCGAGCGGTTCGTCTAGGGCCAGCGCTTGGTGCAGCAATTCTTCAGCGCAGGCCATTTCGCCGCGAACCATGTACACGCGGGCAAGGCTTTGATACTGGTTGGCCATACCGACGCGGTCATCTAGGGCCCGATATGTATTCAGGGACTCCTCTAAGTACTCCAGTGCATGATCTAACTGGTCACGGGCAAAAAATAGATTACCCATGTTGCCGTAGTCCAAGGCCCGTCCAGCTTGGTCTGCCAATTCTTCGCGCAAATGCAAGGCATAGCCGTACAGGCGCTCGGCATTGGCAAAATCGCCCTGCATTTGCGCCAGAAAACCCAAGTTGCTGTAGTTGTCCGCCAAGCGCGCCCGGTCTTCACTCGCCTTGTTTATTTCGTAAGATGCCATGAGCAGTTCCCACGCCCGTCCCAAGTTGCCCTGCACCTCACATAACAGACCCCAGCCGCTATAGGCATCGGCCTCTAGCTGGGCATTCCCTGCCTTTTCGGCCAAGACGCGAGCACGCTGGTAGGCGGCCTCCGCCCGGTCGAGGTGGCCGGCTCTCTTATGCAGATGGCCCAATTGAAGATGGGCCGCGGTCATGCCTTGTTTATCTCCATTTATTTCGGCCTGGACCCGCTCTTTGTCTATCTCTTGGCGACTCATGGGATTTGCCCTCCACTCGGTTCGGCCCACAGTGGATGATGGTCCAATAATATCCGCAGATCGCGCAGGCGGCTGGTGGGCCCGTGTGCGTACGCATGATGAAATTCTACCAAGTCTCCCAGCAACGTCTCTTCGGGCAGGAAGGGGTCCGGCCATATACTGGCGTACCAGAAGTGGAACAGTAACAATTTGGGATCGCCATGTTTCCGCTCCATGTACTGCATGGCTCGCTTGGGGGCGAGCGTCTCTTCGTGTGCCTTGAGTGGATCGGAAAAGTCATGGTAGTGGTAGAGGTGATAGGTCTTGGCCTCGGGTACAAAGCAGGGCCGACAGCCATGCCGTTGCAGCCGATAAGCCAAGTCCCATCCTTCGCTAAAGGCCATGTCGGGATCAAAACCACCCACCTCTAAAAAAGCCTCTCTCAAAACCATACCGTTGTGCGGAAAAAAGCCCATCCAACCAATAGGAGAATCGGGGTGCTGGACAAAAAGCTCGGCGATCTGTTCCTGCATGATCTCAAGTTCGGGAAAGGGATACCCACCGAGCACGGCGCGGGCTTCGATGCGGTCAAAGGCTGTGAGGACCATATCCTCGGTCAGGATCAACTCCTGCTGATGGACGCGGCAGTACTCGCGTACTACACTCGGCGTCTTGTCCTCCATTAGGCTACCACGTTGGGGGTCTTGCAGATACTCCAAATCGGGCAAACTGTACTCAGCACCGCACAACAGGGACTCCTGCCCGCCCTGTTCCAGTGCTTCTGCGTGGCGCTGGAGCCATTGTGGATGAGGCAAGGCGTCCCCGTCCAAGAAGGCGACGAATGCTCCCGCTGCGGCCTCCACACCCCGATTGCGCGCTACACAACGACCTTCGTTAGGCCGCAGACGAACTACCTTTATCTCCATCTGACGACCCACCTCGTCGAGCATCTCGGCCGTCCCATCGCTACAGCCGTCATCCACGACCACCACTTCAAAGCGCTCAGCCGATAGGGTCTGGCCGCGCAATCCGGCTAATACTAGCTGCAGCCGTTCCTGCTGATTATGAGTGGCAATGACCACGGAAATGTCCATCTCAGATGCATTCAAAGACGAGCCGGCACTCGTATTGTAAGCCTTCCGGCATGTGGAATTGCGGCCCGGACGCGGTCTCGCGCCGAGCCAACAGGTGCGGTAGGGCCTTGACCGAGTTGGAGCACACCACGCGGTGGCAGTCCAACTGGCCAAAATAAAAATCCACATAGCGACCGCCGACTTCGGAGATATGACGGCGCAGCGTCTCGTCGGCGACATTGTCTTCCGTGGCCGCCTGCGGGCCAATGACAATACCGTGAAACTCCACTGGCACCCAACCTTGTCCCGGCGCAAACACTTCGGCCCACGTGTGCCCAAAGAGAATCTCGTTATAGACCGCCATCTCAAAACGACCCTCACCAGCGGGGTAGCCCGCTAGGGCCCCGGTGACCTCCCGCGCCGCGATACCCTGTAAGCGGCAGAGGGCGATAAAGGCATTGGACAGCGTTATGCAGTGGCCGCCGTTGTCATTCAACACTACGTGAATGGAAGGAGTCAAGTCCTGTGATCGCTCTTTGGTTTTTTTAAAGCGCTTGGTCGTGGCCAATTGGGCGTAGATGCGACGCGCCTTTTCTAGCGGGTCTTCTACTCCGTCGAGGTCCAGTTCGGCAAAAAAGTTTTTGACCACCGCTTCTTGCGCCAACTCGGGATCGAACTCGCTGTAGCGGCGGTACTCGCGGTCTGACAGCCGGGCCGGACCCGTTGGGCCGATACGCCCCTGCACGGTCAACTCACAGGTGTAGGAAAACTCCACCGAGGCCGAAGCGGTCTCCTCTGCCCGGACGGGATAGCCGTAGAAAAAACCAGCCTGCGGAGCAAAGCACGTTCGCAAATCGTCTGGCGCACAGGCGCACAACTCGATATCGCCTTGATGTGGACTCGGTATGGGATAGGGCAGAAAGAGCCGGGCACTGACGTCTGATGGCAAGGTCGATGAGTAGAGCCGATAGGTATAGGTGAGACGGTAGCGCTGGCGATCCCGGTGCAGCGCGATGTGGCCATTCACAGGATGAAAAAAATCGCGGCGTTTCTCTTCAAGGGCGCGATAATCGCTTTCAAAGAATACAGGCTCGTGGTCGTAGAGCCAGTTCCAAGAATCCGCCCGATCAAAGACGATCGTACTGCCCTGTCGGAGGTGCGGCAGACCGCGACTCAGATTGCGGTGAAGCAAGGTGCGGATTTCCTCAACGCCGAGGTTGGCCGGGGTACTCAGGTTGAGGTGGTGGAGAAATTCGGACTCGGGTATCCGATAGATCGCCTCTATCCGGTGGGCGGAACGCTGGTCCACAAAAAAGGCGTCAACCACATCGGCCGCGGCCTCGCCCCCATCCCATTCCCCGATGTGTGCGGCAAGGGCTTGGCAACGCGGGGCGAACTCGCCACGCCGAGCCAAGAGGTCATCTATGGCCTCTAACAGGGGGTCCATCTGAAGAAACTCATCCCAGTTGAGCTTGCATCCCAAGCCGAGATCGCGCACTCGGTTGAGGTGGTATTCTTGGTCCAAGTGCTCGGGTGCGCCGATCACGGGCACGCCTTGGCGCAAGGCATGGTAGATGGAACCAATGCCGCCAATACCCACGAAGAGCGCCGCCCGCGCCAACACCCAAGCCGCAGGCACAAAGTCAACGATGCGGATATTGGAAGCCTCTATTGGTCCAGACCAACGACCCGCTGTAGTCACCAAGACGCGATAGGGCTTGTTGGCCATGCGGTGCAGTACCTCGTCAAGAAAGCCGGGATGAGCGCCGGTGCTGCCGCAGTTGAAATAGATCAGCGGTAACGAATCGTCCCAATCATCCAACTCCGCGATGGAACGGAGTGGCGGCGACTCGATCAATGGCCCCACATAGCAGTAGTAGGGTGGAGTCTGTTCACCCGGTGGGTGGAACTGGGGCACATCGGCCACCAAGCGGAGGGTATGGTGCGGCTTGAAGGTAGAGATGTGGTTGCGAGCGTATTCGTCAAAGGGTTCGGTGCCTAAGGAAAAGATTGTGGGTAGGCGAATGGGAAAAGGATAGCCCGGTTGATTGTAAGCCGCCTCTATCAGTGCTATATCCATTCCCTCAAGGGAGGCAGTAATCCGTAAGGTAGGCCGCATGTCTGCCAACACGAGTGCGGGAAGGAGCCGCCGGAGAAGGGCGCGTTCGGCTTGCACACAGCGGTCTATCCACTCGGCATTGTAATAGCCGTAGTCGCTGCGGGATACATATTCATCCATGCGGCTCTGCGGCATGGTTTCTACGTCATAGACCTGAAACCCTTCGGCGGCGATCCGGTCTGCGTGAGGCCCCATCCCGGCGAATTCGACGGGGTAGCCGCGCGATCTCAGCGCGCGCCCTACGACCAGCGGCCGGATGGTGTGAGCCAAGCTGTAGCCATGGAAAAAGATCAGGACGGGACACTCGTGGCGCGGCAAGCCCTTGACCGTGCTAGCCCATTCCAGACGGACGCTCAAATGCTGCAAGCCCGTCGCTATGCGTTGGCGCAATGTCTCCAGCATGTCTGCTCTCCGTTCGTACGTCTATTCGAGTTTGACCATTTTGCGAATGCGTGTCTGTTCGCCCACCTGCAACCGATACAAATAGACCCCAGCGGCGACGGATTGCCCCTGCCTGTCCCGACCATCCCAAGCCAGCCGATACTCGCCTGCCGCCAACGGACCGTTCCACACCTGACGCACCGGCTGCCCCAAGACGTTGTAGATGGTTACGTCCACATCGTCCGCGCCAGTAGCTACCGATACGGGAATGGTTGTAGTGGGATTAAACGGATTGGGATAGTTGGCACCGAGGGCAAAGGCTGTAGGCGCAACGGCCGTCTCGCCCGCGACGGCTGTGGGTGCCGGAACGCCTTGGTTGATAAAGACGAAAGCCCCACCCGGACCGCCTTCCACACTCCGGCCTAACACCACCAGATCGGTCGCCCCATCGCCGTTCATATCACCCGCGAGCACCGGACCGCCCACGCCCGGTAGCCGGTAACGCCCTTCGACGACGGGTATGCCATCGCGCTGGCCAGTCAGCACCACCAAAGCCGGACCCGTCGCCAAGTTGCCATCGACCACGGCCAAGTCCAGCAGACCATCGCCATTGAGGTCGCTGGCAATGGCCCGATGAGACACGAGCACCTGTGAGCCAAGCAGAGCGTAGCGCATCAACCCACCCGACGCATCCAGACGCCACAGCGCCAAACCGTGGTAGGTGGTGCCGAGAAATTCAAATTGTAAATCCCGATTAGGAGGCCCGATCAACTCTACCGCTCCATCGCGATCAAGGTCGGTGAGTAGGTGCGGGTCACAAGGATTGACCACAGCCTCCAAAAAGAGCGATGGATCCTTGCTGGTCGCCCACGGCTGGGTCAGTTGCAAAGCACCTTGGGGTAGGAAGCACGGTCGCCCCCATAACAAGCGCACAGCCTCGCCCAACGGTTGCTCGGCCAGCACCAAAGGAAAGAGTGCCTCTTCGGTGTCGAGAACGAACCGGTCACTATGAGCAAAACCGGCGGCACCGTCATTGATCCACAAGACTATGTGGGATGTCTCGTCGTATAGTTCATCAACCAACAGGTCTATATCCCCATCCCCATCCCCATCGGCTAGGCCTATAAAAAAGACATCGGGCAGTTGCAGGATGGTTTCAAAGCCGTCCTCGCCGCGATTGTGCCACAGTTCGAGGGTTAGGCTTCTTTGAACAGCCAAGTCAAGGAGTCCATCCCCGTCGAAATCGCCGCCCGCGAGGATGGGTTCTTGGTATCCTCCCCTTGCTTTTTGGATGATACCCTCTTGGGTAGGGACCAAGCCGCCCAGACCATCGTTGGACGCCACTATCCAGCCCGTTTCTACTCCCCCGCTCAAGCGGCGCACCCAAGCCGTCACCAAATCCACATCCCCATCGCCGTCCACATCCCCCAAAGCATGTTGCGGGATTCGGAAGGCTATCATCTCGATGCCCTCGACGAGGGGAAAAAAACTGGGCGCGGTGAACAACCCTCCGGGCAACCCTTCCTCCACGGCGATCTCCCGAGGCGGCAATTCCCCTAACAGCAACTCTTCGGCTCCCGTCAGTTGAATCCAATCGACCTCGACAAAAACCGGATGATCGTCCGGACCCTGTGGGTTCATGTTTAAATTCAATTCTAGTTGGAAGTTGAAGAGGGTGTCCTGCCAGACGATCTCCTCTTCTGGATTCGCTTCCGCAGCCGCTTCCAAGGCGCGCATATCTATCGTGATGTTTTCCCATTCGGTGGGGTAGATTTGATAACGGCCCGTACGAAACTTCCCCCGATAATCTAGTGAGGTAAAGCCCAACTCCTCCCGGAGGCGTCTGTACTCGGCATTGAACCACTGCATCAGGAGGTTTCCCCCAGTGGGGCGATCATGGATTATACGTAGCCGTAGGGTGACCCAGTCGAACAGGGCGGAGTCTTCCCCAATCGGCGGCGAGCGCAATTGAAGGGCCGGTCGTTGTCCGCTCGGCACGGGAGCAATGCGCCAGACGCCATTTTCAACTTCGCTGTACACCGTGGTGGGCCTCCTTTTGTCATCGCCTAAGAAGCTCTCTTGGGCTGTCCAGCCCCAAGTAGTATCATCGGCGAAATCCCATGTTAGGGCGGAGGCTCCCAGCGGGGCCGCCAACAATCCAATAACAATGAGCAAGTAGCGCATAATGCACCTCCAGAGTGGGTGGGAGGAGTGTTAGCCGATCAAATCCCTCCCCTATTCAAGCAACCGACGCAAAAAAATAGAAGACAAAAAGCCGATGTGGCACCCGGCCCTAGGGTGCCACATCGGCTATACCACATCGGCTATACTTCAGCAGACGCAGGCCTCGGACGTCTCTATGTAATCACAGCCGCCAATCTCCGAGTGGCAGTATTTCTCTTCGTGCCACCCTACGGGGTTCCCATTGTGATCATACTTGCATGTTCCACCAGTGCAGACCCAGGCGCAGTTTGCAGCATAGCCGGGGCCTTCGGAGATTCCGTGGCAGTCGTCGGCCTGCGCCCGGTCGGCCGTGCCGAACACCACCGCCAGCCCAGCCACCACACTGCCCAGCCAGCCGAGGGCCAAGCCCTGACGCGGCTCAACGTGGCCGCTCGACGATGTGGCAAACTCCACCAGCGGTGCCAGCAGCGTTGCCTCAAAAACAAACGTTAAAGACTGCATGGTTAATCCTCCTTCAAGGTTGGAAGAGAGAATCAGCAAGCCATCAAGGCTGCTGATCTGTATTAAACCTATGAGCACGCGATAGCACCTCCTTTCTGGGCCGTAGTGGTGATTGAGCTAATGGCCTCAAGAGCCTTCGCTAGGCTGTGCTCGGCCAAAACCCCTGACAAAGTTCCAAGCCGATGGCCACCCCACCACCAAGTCCACCACATTCCCCTGGGTATTGATCTGATACACCGTAGGCACCCCGGGAGTTTTGTACGCCTGTGAGACTGCGCCAGCCGAATCGATCAACACCGGGTACGTAAAGGAATAGGTCTCGCTGATCTTCCGAGCACCCTCCTCCCCAGTGCAGATGAATACGAGTTGTTGATCCGCATTCAGCACAAAGGCTTCGAGCTTCTTTTTGAATTTCTGACAATACGGACACTCCGCTGTAACAAAGGCGAGCAGAGTGGACTTTCCCTGCAATGTGCTCAATGCTACCGTGTCGCCCTGCACGGCCGGCAGCACGAAATCCGGCGCGGCCTCCCCTGGTCGCAGCACCTTGGATAGCGGATTGGCCGAAGGTTCGGTCCAGACTGCGGGCGAGATGGCGGACGAAGAGGGGCGCAGTACCAAAAAGAGCACGACCGCCGCACAGGCTATCACCGTCCACACCACCGGACGACGCAAGAGCGTTACAAAGGACATAGCGCATTCATCCTTTCAAGACCCGCCAGCCATGCCTATGACGACCACAGCGGGCAGGCCGCCAGTAGCAGCCTTGGCAATGTTGCCTTCGGCATCCACTAAGAGAGCAGTGGGAAAAGCAGTTACCTCAAAAGGCGCATTGGCCGTCAACAGGGAATCAAAGGCGACGGGAAACGAAAAACTGTGTTCCTCCACTTTGTCTTGCATGGCCAGCCGGTCGCCCGAGGCAATCAACAGGACCTTCACGCCCTGCACCTGCGAGGCGCGCAGCAGGTGGGGATAGATCGTCTCGCAGGCACGGCAAGTAGGATCGGCGAAAATGAGCAGATAGGGCTCGCCCGCAAATGGCGCGTTGGAAACCTGCCCCGTTCCCGCCAGACTCTCTAGTTCCAGTACAGTCGCTTGCGTACCCAGCAAATCCCAAAACTCCACATCCAGCGGATCAATGGGAGGTGGATTGACGATCTTGGCCGCCAAAAAAGTACACATCCCTAACAGAAGGCCCGTGGCCACGATCAAGGCCGTAGCCCCGCGATTAGGTCTGAGAGCGTTCACAGGTTTTCCTCCTCGCTTGCCGGCGTCCCCAGCGGCTGCTCCCGCACCCACGCCGCCGCCATGTTGAGTTGTTCGACTAAGCCCCCGGCTGAAAAAGTGGCCCCGCTGATCCCATCGACATCGGCCCCAATAGCCAATTCCTCCGCCACCGAGCGACCGGCGAATTGGCGCAAAAACCGCGCGGTATCCACCCGCTCGCCGCGCACCTCCCAATCGTCGAGCAAGAGCACCTGCACCAGTGCGTCGCCTTCGGCATCGTATAGCGCAGCGGCCAGCACATCCCGGCACACACTACAAGCGATATCGTAGCGGAACACCACCAGCCGATAGACTGCCTGATCGCCGCGCACGACTTGGTAGGCGGCCACGAGACCGGAAGCCGGTTCCGGCTCGGCAGCCCATACGGGTTGGAGTTGGAGCACACTGTCGGCTACGGCTTGGCTTACTTCCGCCAACAGGTCTTCCGGCGACGGTACGGGCACCAAGGGCTTCGGCTGCAACGACCGCACCCGCTCGTCGAGCGACGGATAGCGACTCGCCAACAGGAAAAAGGTCGGCAGCAACACAACCAACAAGACGCCAAAGGCCATCGTTACCGGGTCTTTTCTATCCCGATTCATAGGTCCCTCACTAGCAATTGCTGCAGCGACGGCAGCCAAGGAGAAAACCACTCGATCAGGGGAGCGATCACACTGCCGCCCAAGACCACCGTCAACACCCCAGCGACCGCGATGATGGGCGCGAACGGTACGGCCAGTTCCACTTCCAACGCATGGCCAAAGGGCGCGAAAGAACCACTCGCCGCTTTTTCGTGCAGTGTCCGCACTTGCCCCTTCGTCAACGGCCGGCCGGGATAACACAAC
The DNA here is from genome assembly GCA_965208845.1 of Candidatus Latescibacterota bacterium. Classification (GTDB taxonomy): domain Bacteria; phylum Latescibacterota; class UBA2968; order UBA8231; family UBA8231. Next base: position 5,531,427 of record OZ242361.1, read on the forward strand.
ACGTCCTGCCCCTGCCCGACCTCAGTGCCACAACGGTATTCCCCTGCTCTATCCGCAGCGTAGATCGCCCAACGCGGCACCATGCCTTGGCGCAACGCCGGAATGGGCAGCGCCTGAACGAAAAATCGAGGGGCTACACGCCGGATGAGCGTATAGAGCAAGAACGCGCCCCAACAGACGACCCACAGCGTCAGGTAGATCGGCCAGTCCGGGGAGGACCAAGCCGTGTACCCGCCCAAGATCAGCCCGGGCAGAGCCAACGTCAGCCGGTAACGCCGGGGGACGAAGCGGTCAACGAGCAGATAGAGCACTAAGACCGCGACCACCACCTCGACAAAGGTCATGGTCTCGGCCAGCAGGAAGGCACCCAAACCCAGCACCAGCCCGATCAGGCCAGCCAACTCCAAACCCAAGTACAGCCCTTGCGCTCCGTCCCAACCCGCCTTGGCGTCGGCCAACCCACTCGGACGCAACACCGCCCACAACCCCAGCAAGACCAAACAGGTCAGCACTAAGGTGTTGAGCAGCAGCGCCCAAAGCGGCGCGTTAAAGGAAGAAAGAGTAGCGGAAGAAAAGAGCGTCGGCGGCAGCACCAAGACAACAGCCCAAAACAATTTGGCATCACCCGCCGCCCAAAAGCCATAGATATAGAGGACGTAACCAACGGCAAAACCGACCAACAAGACGAGCCCGACTTGGGTCAGTTCGACCGCCCCCCAAAGCCAAAATACACCTTGGCCGATTAACCCAACCGCCACCAAGCCCCAACTAGCCCCGTTGGGGATCTGGCGGAAGTGAATATCGGTATAGGTTACATAGCACCCGCAGAGCGTCAGCGCACAGACCATCGTCAGTTCCAACAAAAATACGCGACTGACATCACTAAGCAGGGCTTCCATCACGTTGCGTCTCCGGTTCGGGGTGCTTTCACCTTCCACTGATATGTATGCAAATCCCGTGCCAAAAAGCAGACCACGCACAAAAAAATCCTTTAGAATGCACCTAAAGGATTGAAAAACATGATACTTAAAATTATGAAACAAGGCTTTCTATGAGACACCGCCGCGCCCTTGGCGCAAGCCATCATACGATTTTCCGTATGATTCATACGATTTTCCGTATGATTCATACGATTTTCCGTATGATTAACGGACGTTACGCGCTATCGCTCAGGGCGTGGCTCCCTTTCGCAAAGGTCGCACGTAAGCGGGCGTCCAGTGGATCGGGGGCAGACAGCGTGGATTCCCGCCCCGGGTCGGGACACGGGGGGACGTTCTTGCGCGGGATATTGACCGTCAACAGGACGAAGGGCACCTGCAAAAGCTGCGGATCGTCGAGCCGCACCGCGTCGCGCACTTCGACGTGGACTTGGGTCTGGGCGGTCATCTCATCGGCCCCCTGCCGCGTCCCTTCCAACGCGCCCGCCCGCAACTGCGGTCCAATCTGCCGCGCCGGGAAGTCCGGCATCGGCAATACCAGCCGATCCGGCAGCGACGCGGTCGGTATCCGCAGCGCCGCCGCTTGCACCATCGGCAGCGGACGCGACGCCGTAGGAGCCGGCCGCTGCGCCACCACCGGAGCCGCTTGCAAGGCCGGACGCCGCACCAACGGACGCTGTTGGGGCCGTTGGCGGCGGGTGAGGCTGCGCTGCGGCGGCGGACGCTTGGTGAACTTCAGCATGATCTGCGGCAGCACCGGGTATTGCGTAACCCGTTCGTGGCGCGTCAGGCCGAAAAGCACCAGCAGATGCAGCGCCAGGGACAACGCCAAGCAGCTTTGCAGCTTGCTATTCTTGTGCAACGGGACTTTCCACGGCCGTTTCATTGCCTGCAAGGATGGATGCTTAGGCTGTCCCATGCCGTCTTACTCTCATGCGAGTCGAATAGCTCAACGTAATAACCCCTCACGGCAGCTTCGTCGTCTTTTTCGCTTCTACCCGTCCATCCACCGCGACCTGATAGACATATACTCCCGCCGCCACGGCCCGGCCCTGCTCATCGCGGCCATCCCACACAAACCGATGGCTACCCGCACCCAACGGCCCCTGCCACACCTGCCGCACCCGACGACCCAACACATCGTACACCCGTAGCGACACACGCGCCGCATCCGTCGCCAACTCAAGCGGCAGCATCACCGACGGATTAAACGGATTGGGATAGCTATCGCCCAGCCGATACTGCACCGGTCGAACCGCTGCCGACGTCCGTACCGCCGTCGGCTGCTCGGCCAGCGTACTCTTGAGCAGATGCGCCCCACCTAACAGCGGATCCAACACCACCAAATCGACATCGCCGTCGTTATCCATATCGCCAGCCAGCACGTGTCGCGCCGTACCCTCTAGCCGATACCGCTCCCCGGCTTGGGTAGGCTGGACGCTGCCGCCCCATTCGACAAACACCCCAAAGCCCGAAACCCGATCCCCGCCGATAAACACCCAATCGTCAACCCCATCGCCATTCAGGTCTGCTACCACCAGCGGCGAGCGCCGCAACAGCCGATCATCATACAGCACCTCCGCCTCAAGCCGGTCGCCAGCACCCTTGCTCTGTAAGACCAGCCCCTTACTCCCTTCGATTATATCCGAGGTCAACTCGGTGAGGAAATCCACCCGTCCATCGCCGTCAAAATCGCCCACGCCTAACAACCCCTTATCCTCATCGAATTCAAAGACCTCGCCTTGGGGCCCGCTTTGCAGCAACGCCGCGTCCAAAGCCCCCACAATCCACCTATCCTCCCGCCCAGCAATCGAAGCCCAGAACACGTCCAAGGTCCCATCATCCGTAAAGTCGCCGATCACGCTAGCACCATAATCTTCGGAAGCCGTCAACTCCTCGACCGTCCACACGCCCTGTTCGACATCCCACACCGCCAAGGTGTTTAGAAACTCGGCCGTACCCGCGATCACTTCCTCCAAAGAGCCTTCAATCGTAGTGCCCCCGACAAACAATTCGGCCCGGCCATCCCCGTCCCAATCCACCACACTGTGAACAGGTCTCTCCATCTGCACGAGCACCTCCACTTGCAGTTCCTCATCAATAGACCACACTTCGGTGCGGGGCTCCCGGTTGCTTCTGGATAGGGCGATTTCGGCTTGGCCATCGCCAGTCAGATCAGCCCCTAACACCTTTATCGACGCACTGATACCCTCCTCATCCGCTTCGGTGCTAATAGGCCCTTGTTCCAAAGCTCCTTGCCCATCATTGACCGCCATCAGCCAGCCACTTTTGGACACGCGCGGCCGGTACGCAACGTCCGTTATCGTTTCCCACAGGCCGAACAGGTCTAAGTCGCCATCGCCATCCAAGTCCGTCAATACGTGGCTCCTCGCATCCCCCAGATACCCGTTTCCCGCCCCCCTACCGACAGCTTCTCCTAGGCCCGGCGCAAGCGGATAAAACACCGGCGGCGCAAAAGCGCCAACGCCAGCAAAGTCAAAATAGTACTCTACCGGCGGCGGCGGCAGTTCCCCTTCTAAAATCTCGCCCACCCCGGTCAGCTCAATCCAGTCAATCGCAAATCCCTCGACAAACTCAAAATGATTAAAACCGAGTTGAATGTTTCTTACCAAGCCCGCCCAGCTATCTTCACCGGCCAAGGAGAACACCACTTCCTGCCACTCAGCGGTATAGACAAGCCGTTTAATGAAGGTTTTAGCAAAATGTCCAGTAGTGTCATCAATACTATTGAAAAAATCCGAATCGTTTACCCATTCAAACCAAACAGCGCCTTCGGTTGGACGGTCGTGAACGCTGCGGAACCGGACGCGAACTTGATCAAAAAGCGCCGAATCGTAACCAATAGGCGAAGAAATCACTTGGACTCCCGCTTGGGTGGTACTCATAATGGCGGCGGGATCGATCTTGATCCGCCACACGCCTTCATCCACCACCCCCGGAAACTGGTAAAATTCGCGCGTACCGCCCCGGACCAAGGCTTCTTGGGCGGTCCATCCTTGCGTCGTCCCATCGTCGAAATCCCACCGGATTGCCCCAGCAGGGACACTCCACAGCAAGGCGCACACAACAACGGTAAATTTTAGCATGATGCCATAGCTCCTTTCCAATAGATACCATTCCGATAAACAAAGTTGCCGCTGCTTATTTTTGCGGGCGCGCTTTGGGCACACAGCGGCGCGACAGTCAGCCCCGGTCCCGACATCACCGGAGATTAGTTTCCACGGACCCAAGCTTTAGGCGCGACAAATTAAGGACGGTTCGTCAACCGCCCCTATGTGCTTAGTCGGCATCGACTAATTGCCGCGCCAGTGATCCCTCGCGCGTCAGCGCATACACCACGATATTGACACCCAAATTATATACCAACGGCTCCTCGGCACTGAAGAGAGACGAGTGGTTGATTGCGTTATTAGCCAAAGACCAATCCAGCGTTTCCCGACCTATGCCCGCCCAGAAATCGGCATAGCCCCGCATCGAGTACACCCCCACTAACTGTTCACCAACCACAATGCCCTCCAAATAGTCCGGGGTGCGCGGCGGGTAGTCACCCGCCAAAAAGTGCAGATCGCGCATCCCCCGCGGCAGGCTGTTTACATCGTAGAAACAATGATAGAGCGGATGGGTGATCTCTAGGCGTCTAAACTGCCAGTCCTTCCACTCTTGATAACCCACCGCTTGAAAGCTGGCGCGAATCAGTGACCGCACCGCCGGAATGTCTAATTGGTCGTCGCTATAGTCGGCCCACAACATGCTCATAATATCGACAAACAGGAACCCGCCGCCGGTCAAATACGCACCCAAATTGGCCGCCTCGCTGTCGGTAAAATCAAAGGGGGTATTGACCGTCATCAGCACGAAGGGCACCTGCAAAAGCTGCGGATCGTCCAACCGCACCGCATCGCGCACTTCGACGTGGACCTGGGTCTGGTCGGTCATCTTATCGGCCAACCCTTGCAGCATCCGCCGTTCCACCAGGCGGCGCGGCATCTGGTGATACCAGCGCACTTGGATGTTTTCAGCCCGTACACTCTCTTCAGCCCGTTCAATAGAAGGGCTGTTAATGCCGGACATATAGAGGAACCCCTTGAGCTGACGCCGGTCGGTGGGATCAACCACCACCATCGCCCGATGCCGACCCGTGTCCAATGCCTCCACATCCAGCAACTCCAAGGACAAATCAATCTCATCGGCCCCCTGCCGCGTCCCTTCCAACGCACCCGCCCGCATCTGCGGCCCAATCTGCCGCGCCGGGAAGTCCGGCACCGGCAGCACCAGTCGATCCGGCAGCCCCGCCGTTGGTATCCGCAACGCCGCCGCTTGCACCATCGGCAGCGGACGAGACGCCGTAGGAGCCGGACGCTGCGCCACCACCGGAGCCGCTTGCAAGGCCGGACGCCGCACTAACGGACGCTGTTGGGGCCGCTGACGACGGGTGAGGCTCCGCTGCGGCGGCGGACGCTTGGTGAACTTCAGCATGATCTGCGGCAGCACCGGGTATTGCGTAACCCGTTCGTGGCGCGTCAGGCCGAAAAGCACCAGCAGATGCAGCGCCAGCGACAATGCCAAGCAGCTTTGCAGCTTGCTATTTCTGCGGAAAGGGACTTTCCACGGGCGTTTCATCCGCGCACATCCTTGAAGGCCAATTTCCATACTTCACAGTGCCTTCTTCAGTTATAGCCTTTGCACGGCTTCCCATACCGACGGCATACCGCGGGCAAAAGAAGCGATAGTTCCCTCCTCGCTGACCACGTAAAACTGCGGTACGCCCCCGATCTGATAGGCTTGGGCAACCACACCGGCCGAATCAACCAAAACAGGGACCGCCAAATTGTGATTTTTGACGATTTGCTGCACTTGGTCTTTTGTGCCTTGGCTGACCAGTAATAACTGGCGTCCTTCAGGAAGGTCGTACTCTGTCAAGTAGCTTTCTAACTCGTCGCAATACGGGCAGGTAGGGGTTACAAAAGCGAGTCCTACTCGCTGCCCCTTAAAGCGGCTGAGACTGACGTGGCCCCCTTGCACAGAGGGCAATTCAAAATCAGGCGCGTCCATTCCCTCAGACAGATACTCAGACCGCTGTGCATCCGCCTCGCTCCAGACGATCCCGGTGGGGCTCCCCGACTTCTCCTTGAAGATCAGCGCAAGCAATAAAACTACGCTGACAAGCCCGGCGATCTGCCAAGACTTTTGATCGGCCATCATTGGGTCCTCTCTTTTGCAATTACTTTTTGCGCGGACTGCACAATGTTCTCAATCGGGGCTCCTCCCCCCCTAACGGCCTCGACGATCCGTTGTTCCCCATCCACCAAGAGTGCGGTGGGGAAATTCGTGATGTTGAGATGCTCCATTGTCAGCAGCAGCGTATCTACGGCAATAGGAAAGGACAAGGCGTGTTCAGTGGCCTTTTCTATCAATCCTTCCCGCGTGTTGGAAACCATCAAGATGGGAATATCGGTAGCCGCTTTCCCTACAACGGGGTACATAGTGTCGCAGGCATCGCAGCCCGGTAGCGTAAAGACCAGTAGATGAGATTCGCCCTGATACAGATGGGTAGAGACCGAGCGGCCATCTAACTGTTCAAGTTCGTATTCCGGTACGAACTTCCCAAGCAGATGATCCAAGCCCGTATCCATTAGGACGATTGGAGGATTGTTGATTTTGGCGGCCAACAATAGACTGGTCCCTAAGAGAATGCCCAGCACTGTTGACAATAACAGCATCGTCGCCTGTGGTTTTGATCGCATAGTTTTTTCCTTTCCCTAAAACGCATCGAATAACGGCTGCATCCACCGATTGGCTAACCCGACGATACTGCCGGTCCAGAATAGCGTTAGGCCAACACCAACCATCAAAATCGGCGCAAACGGGAGCGACAGTTCAACCTCCAACTGATCGCCCCATTCCCGGAATAATCCCTCTTTCTGTAGGTCTTTTAGTTGGCGCACTTTCCGAATGGTCAACGGCTTTCCCTTGCGGCCTATAAGCTCTGGCGTATCTCCACGCTGATCACCAAACGAAACCCCTTCGACTCGGCTTTCCTTGGCAGCTTCATAGATCGACTGATGTAGCACCATGCCCGGCTGTAAGACATCAATAGCAACCGGCTGCACAAACTTCTGGTAATCGAGAGTATGGATATACACATAGACATTTCGGATGCCCCACAGCACAGCCCAAAGCACCAGATAGATCAAGTAATCTCCGGTGCCGATCGCGCTAAAAAGGCCGATCACCAGCCCGGGAACGACCCAAATGACTCTATTGGATAGCTTGGTTCGATCTTCATGGAGCAAATAGAGCACAGCGCCCACCACGATCGCCTCGGCAAGGGTCAACGTCCCGCCGATTAAGGCCGTCCCACCTAACACCAGTCCACTCACGCCTGCCGCCTCAATCCCAGCACGCAACCAGCCCCAACTCATGCCTTTACTATGCTTGTTTGTAGAGGTCTTGGTGGGTTTTGCGGGTTTATGGATGACCAGCAGGGCTAAAAGAAAAACGGTATTGGTCAAAATGGTGTTGACCAACAACGCCCATATAGGAGTGTCTAGCGAAAAGAAGGTCAAGGAGGCTGCCGGCCCTTGCTGACCAAATAACGTACTCGGCAGCGCCGCGACCATGGCCCAATACAGCTTGGCGTCGCCTGCCCCCCAGAAGCCATACATAAACAACAGGTAGCCGATGGCAAACCCTAGCACAAAGGATAGGCCGATCTGCACGAGTGTAACCTCGTCCAATACCCACAATCCCATTTGCCCTATCAGCCCCAGACCGAGCAGAATCCAAGTAGCTGTGTTGGGAATTTCTCTGTGGCTGATGTCCGTATAGGTTGTGTAGGAGGCAACCACCATGATTGAGCACAACAGAACCCATTCTACCCAGAAAACGGCGTTGATCTCATTCAGCAGCATATCCATAATCCAATCCTCCTCTCGCGAATTCTGATAGCTAACTTCCCGCTTGACTCCGTTGGGGTCACAAGACATTCACCGGCAAGGTTCAGCAAAAAATGACCCCTCACGGCAGCTTCGTCGTCTTTTTCGCTTCCACCTGCCCGTCAATTTCGACCTTATAGATATACACCCCGGCGGCCACGTCTTTGCCTTCCTCGTCGCGGCCATCCCAAGTAAAACGATGACGGCCCGCCCCCAGCGGCCCCTGCCACACCTGCCGCACCCGACGACCCAACACATCGTACACCCGTAGCGACACCCCTGCCGCGTCCGTCGCCAACTCAAGAGGGATTACTACTGCCGGATTAAACGGATTGGGATAGCTGTCGCCCAGCCGATGCCGCGCCGGTAGAACTATTGGCGGCGTCTGCACCGCTGTCGCTTGCTCGCCCAGCGAACTCTTGAGCAGATGCACCCCACCCAAGATCGGATCCAACGCGACCAAATCGACATCGCCATCGCCATCCATATCCCCCGACAACACGGTGGTCGCTCTCCCCTCCAGCCGATGCCGCTCCCCGGCTTGGGTAGGACGGACACTGCCGCCCCATTCGACAAACACCCCAAAGCCCGAAGCGCGGTCTCCACCGATAAACACCCAGTCTTCTACCCCATCGGCGTTGAGGTCGCGCATCTCCACGGGCGAGAGCCGAAACAGCCGCTCATCATACAGCACCGCCGCTTCTACCCGATCCCCGCTGCGCTTCTGCTGCAAGGCCAGCCCCTTGCTGCCTACCAGTTCTTCAAAGATGAGCTCCGTGAGCAAATCCACCTGCCCATCGCCATCAAAATCGCCCACCCCCAACAGCCGCTTCCACTCATCGAATTCAAATATCTCGCCGCTTTGCAGCTCCTCGCCCAAGGTAGCCATAATCAACCTGTTCGCCTGACCAGAGATCGGGGTCCACAACACGTCGAGTGCGCCATCGCCGTTAAAGTCGCCGATGGTGTCGGCCGAATACCTTTCGGACGCACCTACCTCCTCGGTGGTCCACACGCCCTGTGCTACATCCCAGACCTCTAAAAGGCTTCCCGCCAACGTCGTCTTCCCGACAAATAATTCGACCCGGCCATCCCCATCCCCATCCGCCACATTCCTGAGCCATCTGTCTTTAATCTGCACAAGCACCTCGACTTGGAGTTTGGCATCGATAGACCAAACCTCTGTTACGGTCCCATTATTGCTTATGGATATCGCGATTTCGTCTTGCCCATCGCCCGTCAAATCAGCAGCCAGCACATTTAAGGCCACCCCGGAGACGGTCGTCGCTCCAGTTGCCGCATCGGTAATAATCTCCCCTGTGGCAACGAACTCCTCTATGCGCCTAAGTTCCAAGGCCCCTTGCCCGTCATTGAGCGCCATGAGCCAGCCCGTCTTAGACAACCTCCTCCGATCGGCACTCCAGATAGCGAGCAGGTCTAAGTCGTCATCGCCATCCAAGTCCGTCAACGTGCCGGCCTGCCTTCTTTGACCTTCTCCTATGCCCGACGCAATCGGATAGAACACCGGCGGGGCAAAAACGCCAGTCTCAGCCCAGCGAAAATAGTCCACGTGCGGAGGGGCTAATTCCCCCTGTAATTGCTCTTCCACGCCGGTCAACTCGATCCAGTCGATCTCAAGCCACTTGACTAGCTCGCCCGCCCGAGAGGCTTCCGCTCGCTCCAAGACAAAACTGAGCTGAATATCTTTTAACAGACCTTCCCATATCGTCTCGTCTTGAGGCCCCAAGGCGATCACCACTTCCTGCCACTCGGTGGTATAGACCATGGGTCGGTAGGGAAGGACAAACTGGTCTTCAGAAAAATCTTCTCTATCCAACCCAGCGTTGTGCTCGTTGGTCCAAGCGAGCGAAAAACTACCTTCTGTAGGGTGGTCATGGACGGTGCGGAACCGGATGCGGACGTGGTCGAACAGACCCGAATCGTACCCGATAGTAGGAGAAATCAATTCGGCAGAAGAAGTCACCGAGATACTCGCCGAGCTATAATAGCTGTTGGTGACATCTGGATCGACCGTGATTGTCCACACCCCGTCTTCGACCACACTTGGAAACAGGTACAATTCACGCGTACCCCCCCATATAGCAGCTTCTTTGGCGGACCACCCTTGCGTCGTCCCGTCGTCGAAATCCCACTTGATCGCCTCGGTGGGACCATTCGCCAGCGCAATACCGGCCACAACGGACAATAGCAACATCATAGTCCATCTCCTTGCCGAAATTCCGACTGATAACCTCTCTAGGCAGTTGCTAAGAGAGCTAGCTCGATCGCTACGATTAAGCTAGCCCTCTTAGCACCTTAGCCGGAGAAATAGCCTCATAGCTCTGTCAGTAGCTAATGGCTCTTAGGGAGTGCAGAAGCAATATTCTAGAGTACTCCTGCAATTATGGTCCAGACTATACACGCAGCACCGGGTCGGATAATATTTCGTGCAGTGTGTGGGATACGCGTAGGCGCAATAAGTCACAGTACCCGGGCAATTAGGGGGTCCTGCTTCAGCTTCCTCTGCCCCGATCAGAATGGCGACTCCTACGAGGGCGCTGATGACCCACCCGAGTCCCAGCCCCTGCCGAACCGGAGCCAAACCACTCGACGAAACGAAAAACTCACGCAAACTATTCATGATCCATCTCCTTCGTTGACCACTACCGCCGCGACTCAATGCCGCTACGATACTGGAAGTGAAAATTGAGCAACGACCGATGCGAATTCGCATCACCTCACCTCCTTTCGTCTCCATCGGCCTCGCCTTCACGGATTATGTATGCAAATCCCGTGCCAAAAAGCAGACCACGCACAAAAAAATCCTTTAGAATGCACCTAAAGGATTGAAAAACATGATACTTAAAATTATGAGATCGGGTTTTCTATGGTGCACCGCCGCGCCCTTGGCGCAAGCCATCATACGATTTTCCGTATGATTCATACGATTTTCCGTATGATTCATACGATTTTCCGTATGATTAACGGACGTTACGCGCTACCGCTCAGGGCGTGGCTCCCTTTCGCAAAGGTCGCGCGTAAGCGGGCGTCCAGTGGATCGGGAGCAGACAGCGTGGATTCCCGCTTTGGCAGGAATGGCAACCCGAGGCTATGGGCAGCATCGGATTTAAGTTGACTCTACTTCTTATCCGGGCCAAGCTGTTTCGGTCGCCGCAGTCCATAATGGCGCATACGAGAACGCAGCCGCTCCGGGTTCATATCCAACAACGCCGCCGCGCCCCGATCGCCATAGACCCGCCAATGGGTTGCCTCCAAAGCCGCCACAATCTGCTGCTTTTCGTCCACCGCTTCGGTAGGCGGCTGCGCTTCAGTGGGTCGTTTCGCCAGCGGACGTTCCCCCGCTCCGGCTTGTTGCTCAGCCGACGCCAGCCCCAAACCCTCCACCCGCACCACGCCATCTTTGCCCAGCAAAACCGCCCGTTCGATCACGTGCTCTAACTCGCGTATATTCCCCGGCCAAGCATGCTCCTGCAAGGCCGCGACCACCGCGTCGTCTATGGTCGGCACCGGCCGCTGGAGGTCGTGGGCAGCGCACGCTGCAAAATGCGCGACCAAAGCCGGTATATCCTCTACCCGTTGCCGAAGCGGCGGCAGCGCCAGCGTGAAACCATTCAGCCGGTAGAACAGGTCGCGGCGAAACGCTTCTTCCTCAATGGCCTGCTCCAAGTCGCGATTGGTCGCCGCGATGACCCGCACATTGACCGCGACTGGCCGCTGGCCACCGACCCGGGTCAAGGTCCGCTCTTCCAAAACGTTCAGCAGCGCCCGCTGCGATTCCAACGGCAAATTGCCGATTTCATCCAAAAAGATCGTGCCGCCCTCGGCCAACTCAAAGCGCCCAAACTGACGAGTGCCGGCGCCGGTAAAAGACCCTTTCTCGTGGCCGAACAACTCGCTTTCGATCAGGCTGGCCGGGATCGCGCCGCAATTGACTTGGATAAAGGGCTGCTCGCGGCGGTGGCTCAGGTCGTGAATGGTCTGCGCCAGCATGCCCTTGCCGGAGCCGGTCTCGCCTAACACCAGCACGCTCATATCGGTCTCGGCCACCTGCGATACGTCTTGCATTACTTCCTGCATAGCCCGACTGCGGCTCGGCACGATAGGGGCGAAACTCCGTAGGTCTTTTGTAATGGCTTGGAGGCGTTCGGTTTGGGGGTCGGGCAGGATGTGCAGGTCCAAGCCGACCACCGCAGATGACACACCATCGCGGTCCATGGTCTGCGCCTCAAAGCGGTAGTCGCCCACCGGCAGCGTGCGGTACGCGACCTCATTGGCGGCACTAAACGAGCTCCACGCGGCGGCCGGGCCGTAGCCTACGAGGCGGTGGCGATAGCGCATCTGCACCGCCCCGCTGCGGAAGCTGATGCCTTGGCAGCAGATGCGGATTTCCGGGATGTCCTCGGGGCAGGAGACGGACTCGGGCAGGACCAAGCGGTGGCCAGCCAGCACCTCGCGGATAACCAAGCCCGGCTGCGTGTCGCTCGGCTGATAGGCGACCAAGCCGGCCCGGGTCCCAAACCACAGTTGGCCCGTGCGGTCGCACGCGATAGCCTCGACGATGTTGCTCGGCACCGACGGCCCCAAGCGGATGCACTGGAAGCTCTCGCCGTCGTAGCGCACCACGCCCCCGCCGCTGGTCCCAATCCAAATGTGGCCCTGCCGGTCCGCCGCCAGCGCCAAAATGCTATTGGCCGACAGCTCGGAATCATCGGCGGTAAAGTGGCGCACCTGCCCGGACGAGTGATCCAAGGCGAAAAGCCCCTGAGCCGTACCGATCCACAGGGTATGTTCGTGCTCCCACAACACATGGACGTAGGCCAAGGTCTCGGCCTCGGCCATCACCGCCGGGCGGACCTGACCGTCCTCGTACCAATAGAGTGCCGGTACTCGGCCAAAGAAACCGAGCCAAAAGACCCCGTTTTGGTCTTGTACCAGCGCACGGCACTCGGCGCCAGCCCACTCGTCGAGCCGAGCAAAGCGCTGGGCTTCTATCCAGCCTAAGCCACCCGCGAGCGTACTAACCCAGATACGCCCGTGCCCATCTTCGTATAGCCCGGTGATTTTTGCTGGGTGGCTTTCTGCATCCACCGCGATCGCCTGTGGCGTCTGGCCCGCCCACTGATACACCTCGCTGGTGTCCCCACCACTCCAGACCTGCCCCGCGCTATCCACCAGCAGGGCCGAAACGGGTTGGCCCGCCCCGAGCGGCCGGATTTGCCCCGCTTCCATGCAGGCCATGCCGCCCATCGTGCCGATCCACATCCACCCCGTGCCATCTTCGCCCAAGTGGCAAACCTCGCGGTCGGGCAGGCCGTCGGCTTCGGTGTAGCAGCGGATGCTGACCGGATCGCAAAAAATCAGCCCGCCGCCCCAAAGCCCAATCCAAACATTGCCCTCGCGGTCTTCGTAGGTCAGACGCGTACCCGAAAAACCCACCTCCGGCAGAGAAGCGGAAAAGGGCTGCCACGTTTGACCATCGTGGACCATCACCCCTCGGTGCGCCAACCAGAGCCGGTCGCGCGCGTCCGTCCGCACGTGCCGCACCCCGTTTTGCACCCCCCGGTTGGCCGCGCCATCGACCGGGACGAAGGCGAACTGCTCGTCGTGCGGATCGTAGCGGCCCATAAAGGTGTCGGGGGTCGTGCTATGGCAGGCGATCCACAGATGGCCGGCCGCGGTTTGGGCGAATTTCCACGGATGGCGAACCACCCGTTGGTCCATCTCCATGCGCCGCCCATCCACGCTGACGACGCCGCGCTCCCACGTGGCCAGCCACGTGGTGCCAGCCGCATCAGTAGCCATATCGTACACCCGCCCCAACGGCTGACCGCCCACCTCGGTTAGGCACTTTACACAGTGGCCTTCGGCAAACCACGCCACGCCCGCGCCGGTCAGCACCACCACCGAGCCATCCGGCTGCGCTGCTTGCAGGCCGACGATCTCGTTGGACGGCAGGCCGTGCTCGGTGGTGTACACCTGAAAGCCGCGCCCGTCGTACGCGGCCAGCCCGCCGCCAAACGTGCCGAACAAAAGCCGCCCATCGGCGTCTTCGGCAATGGCCATGACCGTCAGATGCGGCAGGCCGTCTTTGCGACCAAACCGATCAAAATGCACGCTGTCGAACCGGCTGACGCCGCCGTCGGCCGTGGCGACCCACAGAAAGCCTTCGCGGTCTTGGTAGAGGTCTTCAATGTGCATCCCAGCCAGCCCATCAAAGACCGTGTACTGGCTGCTCAACACGTGCTCAAAGGATATATCACTCATACTCATACTTCCGACGCTTGTTAGAGGATAGGTCCTACATCCCCCACACCTCAATCGCCACCCCATTAGCCGACGACCGGCGACCGTGAAACACCTTGTCGTCGATCTCGTCGATCAGCAGCACCAGCGGCCTCGGATCGGCTGCCGCCCAGCGGCTGAGCACTTGCTGGAGTGCCCCATCCGGACCGGATCGCTGCAAGATGTCGAACCAGATTTCCTCGACGAACTCGTCTTGCAGGTCCTGCCGGGCGCGCAAGGCCAGTTGGCTGAGGATCGCCTGCATGGCGCGCTGGGTATCTTCCCCGGCCGCTTGCCCGACTTCGACATTGACGTACCCGCAGCGGTAGCCATCCTCGGCATTGAGCAGGTCGTGCAACGCCAGCAAAGCCGACGTCTTGCCGGTCTGACGCGGTGCGTGCAGCACGAAGTACTTTTTTTGTTGGATGAGCATCCGCACCCCATCCAGCTCCAAGCGCTCCAACGGCGGGATGTGGTAGTGGTCTTGGGACCGGATCGGGCCAGCCGTGTTGAAAAAGCGCATCGCGATCTCCTTGGGGTAAATCTCGGTAAAATAAGCCGCTCTAAGATACGCCGCCACAGCCCTAAAGCTAAATCCTACGCAGCTTTCCAAGCGTATGCTCTTTGCCTATCCTTCTCAATCAGTTCTAAAAGGTGAAAACATGCTGACGACCAACGAAATGCGCTTCTTCAAGCGCAACGGCTACCTCATCAAACGCGGCGTGCTCGACCCCACACTTATGGAACGCGCCCGCACCCGGCTGTGGGACGGCGCCCCGCCGGGCCGCCGCCGCGACGACCCCGACACTTGGGTTGGCCCCTTCCGCGCAGACGAAGAAAACCTCGACGGTGCCAACCACCGCCGCGGCTTCCGCTGGAACTTCCGCGAGCCGGGCGGCGAGGAGTGGATGGTGCGCCTGCTAGCCACCGACCCCAAGGTGTGGGCCATGGCCGAACAAATGCTCGGCAAGGGCCAACTCGTCCAGCCCAAGCGCATCCGCGGCATCTACTGCACCTTGCCCTACGGCGATCACCCGCCCCAAGCCCTAGGCTGCCACACCGACGGCCATCCCTTCCACCTCGGCGTGGTCGGCTATATCGACGACGTGCCGCCCAACGGCGGCAGCTTCATGGTCTGGCCCGAAAGCCATCGCGCCTTTTACCCGACCTTCACCTCGCAATACCTCCGCGACCAAGACGAAGCCGCCTACGAAAAAGTGCGCACCGCATTCAATCAGCGCCCGCCCGTCGATACCCACGGCCAAGCCGGCGACATCGTCTTCTGGCACCACCGCCTCGGCCACATGGCCAGTCCGAACACCTCGCGTCAACTGCGCCAAGCCGTGCTCTACGATTTTCTCAAGCAGGACATCGAACAAACCCAGCAGGAGCCGCCGCAAAAGGACATGTGGCGCGACTGGTCGGACCAGATACGCGCTATCGCTCTATAGTGCACCCCAATCCTCCCACCTCTGCGCTCATCTGCGTTCATCTGCGGATTCTAGTAGATCACCCAGCAAACGCATCCGAGGACACGCCGCGCACGCCCGGATCAACCCGCACTAGCGACCCGGCCAAAGGCTGGGCCTGCCGCGCCTCAGCATCCAAACCCCGACAAGCCGAGGTGATGTAGAGCTGATCCAAGTCCGCGCCGCCAAAGGCGCAGGACGTCACATTGGCCATGGGCAGTTCCAAGTGGCGCAGCAACTCCCCAGAGCGAGGATCGTAGCACAAGACGCACCATCCTCCGAACACGGCGATCCACAAAGCGTCTTTCTCGTCGATAGCCATGCCGTCTAACACCCCCGGCCCTCCGTACTCCACCACCACGCGCTCGTTGCTGATGGCCCCGCTGTCGCGGCAGTAGTCGTACGCGCGCACATTGTTCAAGCCAGAGTCAATGAAGAACATAGTCTGCTGATCGGCGCTCCAGACGATGCCGTTGGACACGCTGACCGGCTCGACCTTCCGGCTCACTGAGTGATCCACGTCGAGACAGTAGAGCGCACCTTGGTCCCGGGCACCCCCAAAATCCATCGTCCCCGCCCACAACCTTCCAGCCGGGTCGCACTTGCCGTCGTTGAAGCGATTGGCAGGAATCGCGCACTCTGGATCTTCGCCGAGCGGCACCATGCGCTCCGTTCGCAAGTCGATGTGGGCAAAGCCATTGTGCAGGGCCACGACGAGGCCGCCGCTCTGCCGCTTGACCACCGTACCCACGGCTTGGCACGTGGGGATGGTGCGGTTGATGCCGCTCATCGGATCGTACACATAGACCTCGTGGCCGAGAATATCGACCCAGTACAACAACTCGTCGTCCGCATCCCAAACGGCCCCTTCGCCGATGAGCGCGTCCTTTTCCACGACTAGTTCGGGCGCTATCTTTTCTCTGTTCATCTCGGATTTCCTCCTTTTGAGGCAACACTAGGTTGCCTGCCATTTTCTGTCAAACGCGCCACTTGGGAGCACCACGCCATGACCGATTTCACCTATCAAGATTTCGACCGCCAGCTCTGGGAACGAGAACTCGAAAATTTCGTCCCCGCCACGGTTTACGACATGCACACGCACATGTGGTCTGAAGACCACCGAGGCTCCTTGACGGGCGAGCCTACCGGCCTGCGCACGGAAATCGACTATCAGGACCACCTCGACTGGGCGGCCAAACTCTACCCAGGCCGCGCCTTCCACATGCTGGTCTTGGGCACCCCAATGCCGGGCATGGACGCCGCCGGGCACAACGCCTGGATGGCTGCCCAACTCGCCGCCGACCCCGAATCCGCGATCAACATGATGGTCACCCCAGACATGACGCCCGAATACGTAGCAGCCCAAGTCGATGAGTACGGCTTCCTCGGCCTCAAGCCCTACCGCACCTTTGCTCCAGACCCAGCCGGTGCCCGCATCTGCGACTTCCTGCCGGAATCGCTCATCGAACTCGCCCATCACAAGAAGCTGGCCATCACCATGCACCTCGCCAAACCCACCGGCCCAGCCGACCCAGACAACCAGCGCGACTTAGCGCGCTACACCCGCGAATACCCCAACGCGCAGTGGATTTTGGCCCACTGCGCCCGCTCGTTCAACTCCTTTATGATGGAAGAGGCCGTCCACTTCCTGTGCGATCTGCCCAATATATGGTACGACACCTCGGCGGTGAACGACCTGTATTCACACTATCTGCTGATGAAACACGAAGACCGCAAGAGAGTGATGTTCGGGTCGGACAACGTGGTCGCTGGCTGTGCGCGCGGCAAGTACATCACCTATGGCCGCGCCTGGCTGTTCTATCCTGGCGACGATTCCGGTACGCCGCACTGCGACTCGCGGGCCACGCTCGTCATCTACGAGCAACTGCGCCAAGAGCGGCAAGTGGCCGAGATGCTGCAACTAACACCCGCGGAAATCGAAGATCACTTTGCCGGAAATGCCCAGCGATTTCTGGCAATGATGCGCGGTGGGAGCTAGTGCGTTGGCGAGGAATAAATCTCTAAACGCCGAGGAATTCGCCGCCGAAATCCAAGCCTTTGCGGATTTTGGCAAAGAGACGCAAATCCTCGACTTTCCCGATCCGGCCATTTCCATTCCGGTGTATGTCAACGAGTTTTGGACCGCCAAGCAGCGCGCCGCCCACTCGCTCCACGAGGTCTCCTATCGCGCCTGTTTCAAGCCGCAATTGCCGAGGTTTTTCATCAACCGCCTGACGCAACCCGGCGACGCAGTGTACGACCCGTTCATGGGGCGCGGCACCACGGTCCTCGAAGCGGCGCTGTTGGGCCGCCGCCCCATCGGCTGCGACATAAATCCCCTCAGCGAGCGCCTAGTCCGCCCTCGTCTAGATCCACCCACATGGAACGAGGTAGAAACGCGCTTGACGGCGCTGGACCTCGATAAATCGAGCGAGATCTGGGACGATCTCCTTGTTTTTTATCACCCCAATACCCTCCGCCAAATCGCCAACCTGCGCTCCTACCTCCTCGCGCGCCGCCAAGAAGGGCCACTCGACCGCGTCGATGCGTGGATTCTTATGGTGGCGACCAATCGCCTGACCGGGCACTCGCCGGGGTTTTTCTCCGTATATACGCTGCCGCCTAATCAGGCGGTGTCCATTGAGTCGCAAAAACGCATCAACCAAAAACGCGCTCAAGTGCCGCCTGAACGCGACATAAAGGCCATCATCCTGCGCAAGACGAAATCCTTACTGAGCAAGCTGCAAGCACCCGAACTAAAAACGCTGACGGCGAATACCCCCCTGCTCATAACCGGCTCGTCTGACAATACCTCGGCCATCGCCCGTGCATCCATCCAACTCGCCGTTACCTCGCCGCCCTTTTTGGACATCGTCAACTACCAAGCAGACAACTGGCTGCGCTGCTGGTTTAACGGCATCGACGCCAAAGAGGTGGCTATATGGCAATTGAAAAAACCAGCGGACTGGCAAGCAGCGATGACCCGCACCTTCCGCGAGTTGCACCGGGTCCTCGCAAGCGGGGGCTTTGTTGCCTTTGAGGTGGGCGAGGTCCGCAATGGCAAAATCCTACTGGAAACCCTCGTCGTGCCCGCGGCCATGGAGGCCGGCCTCAAGCCCCTTATGGTGTTGGTCAACGATCAGATGTTCACCAAGACCGCCAATTGCTGGGGCGTAAATAACCGCACAAAAGGCACCAACACTAATCGGATCGTCCTGATCGGCAAGTAGGGGGCGGTTTCCAAACCGCCCCCTACTATGCAAACCGCCGCATCGACTTCGCCCCCTTCCCCCTCTCCGACGGGGCGGTTTCCAAACCGCCCCCTACCATGCAAACCGCCCCTACGCAATTGACACTGTTCAATTGCCCCTCGTGCTTTAGTTCTGTAGTGAACAACCGTGCAGTCTTCGAGGGGAAATATGAACTCTGTAGCAAATGTTTTACTGGCTCTGTGTCTGTTGCATCCGGCCCTGACCTTTGGCGACGAACGCCCTGACATCCAGCAGATACAAGATGTAGTACAGCGCTTCTACGAGGCGTGGAACCAGCAGGACTTCGTCGCCGCCGAAGACCTGATCGGCGAGAGCGTCGTCGAGCTCGACATGCGCAGTCGCCAAGAGCCGCAGACTTGGATTCTGCGCAAGGTGCAGTCCCGCGAGGAGTTCCTCGACGGGATCGTCGGCGAGTGGACCGGCGGCGACGCTTGGGACTACGATCCGGCAATCCACCAGTACATCAAAAAGGCCGAGTTTTTCGACATCCTCCTGTGGGGCGACCGAGCGATGGCCATAACGCAGGAGCATTTGGTGGGAGTGTCCGGCCCCGTCGGCGACAAGCAATACAACGCTTGGTTGCTCAACCGAGCGGACAACGGCTGGGAGATCGCCGGCGTCCTCCACCAAATACCGACCGAGGAATACAAGACGGTCGCAGTCGAGCCACGCGGCGAGCAGCTTCGCGTCCGCATCTTCGTCGATGGCGGCGACGAGGTATTTGCAGATGGCGAGGGCCTGTGGGTCGAGCACCGCGACGGCGTCCTGCCCGGGCGGCACGAGGACGGCGATGGCTTTGCGCCCGTCGAGGTCAATGGGGTGCGCTGGCAACCCGTCTGGCAGGGCGACAAGACCCGCAAGGTGTATTTTGCCGACAAGGTCGCATGGCCTTCCAACGCGCAGTACCGCCTAGTCAAACACGAGGCGCGCGATGTCGCGCAGTTAGAGAGGGAGCCCCAAGCGCCCGGCGACACCCTCAGCATCGTCTTCGCCGACCAAGACAGCGGTGCCGACTGGTACGACGTGGAGGTGCGCTGGGGAGACGAGGCAGCCAACCCCGGCGCAGGGCTACCCGAGCCAAACCCGCCGGGCCTCGAGGACTTACTCCTTGAGGTCCTATTCGACGGCGAGATCCGCGACACCAGCCCGCATCAGCGCCCGCTCAAAAACGTCAAAGTAGTATTCGCCGAGGACCGCGCCGGCGACAAAGACAGTGCCGGTTACTTCGACGGCAAGGCCGTCGTCGATATCGAAGGCTTTTTGCTCGATGGCCCCTTCAGCGTCTCAATTTGGGCCAAGTACGACGAGATCGAAACGCGCCCTCACTGGTGGAACAATTGCATCTGGGCGCAGGACAACGGCGGCGGAGTGCGCGTGTTCCAACTCAGTACCCGAGGACGGCGAGTCACCTGGCACCGGATGCGCGACGACGACCTCCACGCCAAGCTCCTTTTGCGCCAAGGGCACTGGTACCATTTCGCAGCCGTCTTCGACGGCGATTATCACCGGCTCTTCGTCAATGGCGTGTTGCAGGAACAGAAGCAGAGCGCGGTCAAAACCTCGCCCGATCAGCCCATCTACATTGGTGCGAAAAACCTCGACGAGACGGACTTCTTCTTCACCGGGACCTTAGACGACGCGCGGATCTACGACCGCGTGCTGACAACCGCGGAAATCAGTGCCCTCTACCAGGGCTTAGCCGAATGACTCTTCCAGCTAGAAAGACCCACTCCATGCACAGGATGCAATCATTAGTCTGCGTGTTATTGATCTTTGCCGCCGTTGCAGCCCAAGGCGAGGAATGGCCCTATTACGCGGCCGACGCCAAGAGCAGCAAATACGCGCCCCTATCCCAGATCGACGGCGACAACTTCGCCCGCTTGCAGGAGGTTTGGCGCTTCACAGTCCCGGACAGTGCAATCGCCGCGACCGAGGATTTATGGACTTGGTGGAACAAGAGCACGCCGCTGGTCATCGACGGCGTACTCTACTACGGGTCGCCCTTCAACGTCCTCAGCGCCATTGACCCGACAAGCGGCGAGGAGCTATGGACCTTTGATCCGCAGTCGTGGAAGGATCGGGGCGATTTCTGGGGCTTTGCGCGCGGCATCGCCTACTGGCAAAGCGGCGACAAGAAGCGCATCTTCTACGGCACTGCTTCTGACCGCCTCTACTCCATCGACATCGAGACCGGCCAGCCCGACCCAGAGTTTGGCGCGGGCGGCTTCGTCGATCTAGGCAAGGGGCTGCGCCGCCGCATCGACCGCAGCCGCTACTGCATCACCTCACCACCGATCATCTGCCGCGACGTAGTAGTGGTAGGTTCAGGCATTACCGACTGGCACGACCGGCCTCCCGCCAAATACTCCACCCCCGGCGACGTGCGCGGCTTCGACGCCCACACCGGCGAACAAGTGTGGGTCTTCCAGACGGTGCCGCAGGAGGGCGAGTACGGCAACGACACCTGGGAAAACGACGCATGGCAGACCTATGGCCAAGCCAATGTGTGGTCCGCGATGAGCGCCGATGATGAGTTGGGCTACGTGTACCTGCCCGTCAGCAGCACCACCCACAACCACTATGGCGGCGAGCGCCCCGGCGCCAATCTCTTCAGCCAGACGCTGGTCTGCCTCAAGGCGGCAACCGGCGAGCGCGTCTGGCACTACCAGCTCATCCACCACGGCCTGTGGAACTACGACCCGCCAGCACCGCCGGTCCTGGCCGATATCGAGGTACAAGGCAAAGCGATCAAAGCCCTAGCTTTGGTGAGCAAACAGGCATTCTGCTACGTATTAGACCGCACGACCGGCGAGCCGGTCTGGCCGATCGACGAGCGCGCGGTACCCCAGTCAAAAACCCCGGGCGAGCAAAGCTGGCCGACCCAGCCCTTCCCCAGCAAGCCCGCGCCCTACGACCGCCAAGGACTACAGGAAGACGACCTGATCGACTTTACGCCCGAGCTGCGGGAAAAGGCACTGGCGATCCTGCAAAAATACGAGCACGGCCCGCTGTTCACCCCACCCAGCGAAAAGGGTACGCTGGTATTGCCTGGGGGCTTGGGCGGATCGGACTGGAGCGGCGCGGCGCTAGTGCCAAAAAAGAACGTGCTCTACGTGCCTTCGCGCACCCGTCCCGACATCGTGCGGCTGGAAAAGGTGGAGGGCCTACGCGCCTTTTCGGATTACGCCTTCTTTATGGACGACTCCGAATACGTCGATGGCCTACCGCTGACCAAGCCCCCCTACGGCCGAATCACCGCCATCGACTTGGACACTGGCGAGCACGTCTGGATGAGTCCGGTGGGCCAAGGGCCAATCAACCACAAGGCCCTGCGCGACCTCGACCTACCTGCTATGGGCTGGTTCCACTACAACTTTATACTCGCCACCGAGACCGTGCTGGTGGTGGTCTCGCAACGGCCCGGATGGTGGGGAGACGTCAGCGGCGACGCCTTTGTCGAGAATGGGCCTTACCTGCGCGCCTTCGACCTAGATACAGGCGCAGTGCTGGCCGAGATGGAATTCCCCGGCAACCCCAACGGCAGTCCCATCAGCTATATAGCTGACGGGCGTCAGTATATCGTATTCCCAATCAATAGCGACGAGTGGGTGCCGCAGCTTTTAGCGCTGGCATTGCCGAAGTGAAGATCACCCTCTCGGCAGCGGTAGTTCCACCTTCGCATTCCCCTCAGCCTGCGACCACAGTGCGGCTACCATGATCTCCAGCGTGTGTCGGCCACGCTCGGCCGGCGACGAACTGAGCGCCTCGCCCTGTATCGCCTGCGCCAACTCCTGCACAGCCGGAATCAAATTCGCGCCAAACGGACTGGCATAACCCCGACCCGGCGGCGGCGACACCACCTCGGGCGTCCCTTCAGGGGCATCGGTCTTCCAGGCCATGCACTGCTGATCGGTCATCCAGAAGCGACCGTCCGTGCCCTGTAGATCCAACTCGAACATCTGCGGCGTCCGCTTGGCGCAATTGATCAGCCCGCGCACCCCATTGGCAAACTCGACGATGATCGTCGATCCGGGATCGAATTGCGGGTCCCTGCCGCCCCGGCCGTCGTACACCGGGCCGTAGTCTTCAAACCCGCGCTCGTGTGCGGCGAGCACCCACACCGGCGCGGCGTCCGCAAAAAAGCACACCGCATCCACCAAGTGCGTCCCATTGCGAAAGAGCATGGCGCGATGCCCGCCTAAGTGGGCCACAATCCTCGTCAGGTTGCCAATCTCGCCACTGCGGATAGCCGTGCGCACGGCCTGGTAGGAAGGCAGCCAACTGCGCGTGTGATCCACCGACAACACCGCATTGTGGCGGGTGAGCGCGTCGATGATGCGGTCGGCGTCCTCCGCGGTGGTCGCCAGTGGCTTCTCGCAGAAAATGCCGCGCACGCCCGCGGCCACCGCATCGCAGACCGGGTCGGCGTGGAGGTGATCCGGGGTAGCCACGCTCACCACGTCGAGGCGTTCCCGTTCCAACATTGCGCGGTAATCCGCGTATTCGGCGACGGATCCCCGCTCAATCTCGGCCCGCTCGTAAAAGCGCGCCAACACCTCCGGGTTTATGTCGCAGACCGCCACGAATTCGTATTCCGGGGCGCGGGTGTATGCGTATCCATGCCCCCCACCCACGCCAGCGCCAATAACGGCCGCACGCAACTTGCCTTCAGCCATCGCTCATTCCTTTCTCAAATGTTCATGCGCTCGCGTACAAAAGCCGCTGACGACGCTACCTGATCCTCTTCAAGGCTGTGCAATATCAACGACCCGTCAAAACCTATCTGCCGCAAGCACGCCAAGTAGTGATCGTAGTCGAGCAAACCCGTGCCCGCGGCTTGGTGCCCAGCGTCGCCGTCCTGCTCCAAGTCCTTGGCGTGGGCCAGCCGAATTGAATCCCCGAGCAGATCGAACGCCTCGTCTAATATCTCGCGCATCCTCGGTAGCTGGCCAGCGTGGAATAGGTTGGCTCCATCGATAACCACCTGCAAATGCTTGGACCGCACCTCGTCGAGCAAGCGCCGCGCCTTCTGCGCCGAATCCACCACATTGTTGACCTCCGGCTCGAACACGAGCGTTGCATCCTGCGCCTCGGCGATTTCCACGGCTTCCCCCATAGCCGTGACCATCTCGGCCCATGCGGCCGGCGTACTGTTGTCGGGATGGCCGCCCCACAGCCAGTCGGGATTGCGCGTTCCAGTGGAAAAGGTAATCAGCTCCGTCCCCAACTTGCCGCTCGCAGCAGCTAGCGCGGCGAGCCACTGCATCCCGACACGGCGCTTTTCCAAGTCGGGGTCGATGATATTAAAAGTCCCCGACAGCGCGGCGATCTCAATCCCCCGCGTTGCGTGCGCAGCGCGAATGCGCTCGCAATCGGCGTCCGTCAGCGCCGCCGGATCAATACCCGCAACCGCCAAATCGAGCTGCACGGCCTCCAAGCCAGCGGCCTGCACCCCATCCAAGCTCTCCTCCAGCGTCGGTCGCGCAAAAACCTTGTGAAAAATTCCCAGCTTCATTTTGCGTCCCCTCTCATAGCCAAGCAGGTCGTCATGCCTCTTCCGCCAAGGCGGCAGTAAATGCTTCGTGGTCAAGGGTAAGCACTTTGAAAGTTTGCTTGTGGACACCGATGTCGTGCTCAATCAGGAGATCAATGAGCTTGTCGCCGTCAATGAGTGTGATCGGCGCGGCCCCGCTTTCAAACGCGGCCTCCTTGGTGCCTTTGGCAAACTGGGAAGTCGCAATGATGGTTCCTCGGACAGCGTTGAACCTGTGGAGTGAGCCACGGAGGGCATCGAGTTCCTTGCGCTGGATGGTCCGTCGGTGGCGTTTAGCTTGGACGACCTCACGCACTGAAGTAATGCCGAGTTCAATATCGGCAATTACGTCAACGCCCCCGTCGCCCGACGGCGGTGTCACTTTGACATTTTGGTAGCCCATTTCCTCAAGGAGACGCTTCACAAGGTGCTCAAAGGCGAAGGCGTCCATATCGCTCAGGAGATCGCGGAGGCTTTCTCGGACCGACGTCTCTTGTTTCTTGGCCAGCGACCAAAGCTCCTGTTTTTCATCTTCACCTAGGGCCTCCTCAGTTCCGACCTGTCGGAGGTATGCGAGGCCCAAATCGGTCACAGAGTACATTGCGCTCTTTCGATCCACCAAGCCTCGGTCAAGGAGGTTCTTCAGCCGCCACTGGAGCGTATTGCGAAAAGTGTAAGGACTGCTGAATGGAGAAGAATAGCGCTTGAGATGCTCGGTCCATTCTTCAAGAATGCCACTCGGACGTGTCGGCCCGTTGTTGGCCACAAGGGTCAAGAGCTTAATAAGCCCTTCTTGCTCATCGAGGAAGGTTTCTGTCTTACCCCGTTCGTGATTGATGAAGTTTTGGCCGGCTCTGGTCAGGCAAAGATTGCCATCAGTAGCATCTTCAAGCAGTTCGTATTTTTGGCTCAGGTGCCAAGAGCCGTGGGTGTACCTTGGGTTGACAGTCTTACCGCTTTTCGTCCAGATAGCCCAAGCTAGGTCTTGATCGTCACCCGAGAGGCGTTCGAGGATCCATGTGTCGGGATTCGTCCAATTGACAGGTTTCTGGGGCGTTCCACGCAGTCCACCAAGTGTAGTCTGTAACCCGGTGATCTGCTTTTTGGGACGCCCATACCAGACCTGAAGGAGGTGTCGAACTTCGCGGTACATCGGGAACCACGGTATGCGGACACGCTGCTCCGTCTCGTCAACCATTAGATAATTCCGTTTGGAGAGAACGCGGACGGATGCCGATGGGGGGAATAAAAATTTTCGGAATTAGCGATTAATGAGGCGTTTTAGGCCGCTATATACAAGGAATACAACACCGGCACCGCCGAGTGCTTTGGCCCCTTCGCTCAGTATTTTCATCGCATTACCGGCTTGAGCCTCGCTCCCGAAAAATACCATGTAAAGAAAAATACCATGTAAAGTAGAAGTAACAGTACGGCAGCAAAACCGACGACGATTAACCTCGCCAGTTGGTATCCCCTCTTATTCTGAGCATCTTGTACGTCTAGCTGTCTGGAAAGAAAGCCGTAATGGCGTTGGTTCTCTTGCTGGCTAACTTCCAAAAAGCGGCCAGCAAGCTCGATCTTTTCGCGCTGTACAGAAGCCATTTCGGCAACAAGCTGCCTATCATCAGCCGAAACTACTTCTGGCCGCGCGCTATCGGTTTTGCCAGATCGTGACGCCATCAGGAATCTACTTCGCCCATTAGCGAGTGCCCCCTGAGTTGGGGAATGGTCGGCAGTTCGCCCGTCAGCATATCCAAGTATAGCTCTGGGTCCATGGCCACAATATCAAACCCATTTCCAAAGCGCGATTTGATGATTTTATAAATCAGCCCGGCTCCTTCCGGCGTATTTCTGCGCCGCTGGACCTCCTCAAGAGCTTCTCTTTCAGTCTTTCCGCGAATTATCTGCATGACGGTCTCCTTTCTCTGTACAAAAATAAGCCTAATAAGGTCGTCCCGGTCAAGAAAATCCACCCCTCAACGCAAAAACTGCAACGCGTAGAGCCGCGCGTCCCGCATCTCAAAGCGCAATCGCACCGGTGTACCCGCCAACTTCCCAATGGGCTCCCGCCAACTCACCTCCTTGCACACCCCATTGCCCATCACCGCCTCGGACGCTTGCACCGCTTGCCCGCTTTCATCGAGCACTTCCACCCGCAGCCACCCTCCGGCCCCGCCATCGAAGTTCAGCACCAACCGCTCGCCGGCAAATTGCAACAGCGGCGTCGTGAAAGACCCGCCACCATAGCCAGCCACTGCCGCCACAAACCCATCTAGCCGCAGCGAGGCGCGAAAAATCCCACTCGCCCGCGCCTTTCCCTGATCCTCCCTACCACCGTGCCGCCGCGCCGTGCCATTGTAATAGAGCCACAACTCGTCGCCCACCGGAATGAACCACGGATTGGCAAACAGCATCCCGCTCAGCAGGCCATCGTCCCAGCCCTGGCGCAAAAAGGCCCGGCGTTCCCCCTGCCGCTGCCAGCTAATCCCATCACGGCTGCTGAGCAACTGCACGTCCATGGTCGCCGGGAAGTCGTCCTCGCCCCAGTGATAGTACGCCGCCGGCAGCATGAAATAGGCGTCCTGCGCTGCGTGGTACTTGGTAGCACAACTGGTGTAGAAGTCGATGTTGGGCCGGGGATCGTCGCGCTGGAACGGCACCGGGATCTGCAAATCCTCTTCGTCCGCTTCAAAGACGATCTCCTGAGCAGACCAATGCCTAAAATCGGGCGAAGTCATCCGCCCAACGCAGCGGTACGAGCCCTTGCCCTCGGCTGCTTCGGACAAGTGCTGGGTCTCCCTAACCCGCGTATAGCCCACGTACAGTCCAAGCCGGTCGTCCCAGAAAAACATATTCTGCGTGTCGCACATCGTCTGCGGCGGATTCGGCTGGTCTGGATAGTACTGCCAGTGCAGCCCATCGGCCGAGTGCATCGCCCACAACCCCGGCTCAACGCCCTGCGCCCGCTCCTCATCGGTCGGCTGGAATTTAGTCCACAGCTTGTATCGTTCCTCGGCCGTCGCCCGCTCGTCGCGCAACACAGTCGCCCCCTGCATGCTCTGCTGCTCGACCAAGGGCGCGACGATATTGTTGGCCCGGCTGCCGCGAAATTCCACTAGGCCCAGCTCTGGCTTTTCCCAATGCAACCCATCCGCGGATTCTGCGTAACCCAGCCGCCGCGCCCCCTCCATCGGCAATCCCGTTTGCATGGTCGCGTCGTACCACATCCGCCACCGGCCATCCGCCTCTCGCCACACCGTGTTATACGCCCCAATCCCCCACTCCTCCCACACCCGATCGGGCCGCAACACCGGCTCTAAGTGCTGCACCGGCGTCCCCATTTGCAACGCGATTCCCTCACATTCAGCAAAAAATCGCTCGTCGATAAAAAGCTGCTTCCTGTCGCCTATATCCAACATGGGGACACTCCTCTTGATGCGGTCGAGTTGATCAACGATAGCTGCGCCCCATACTGTATCCTTCCAATGAAGCGAGGGCAAGGATCATATAGCAGTCCTGAATGACTTGAGAGATATGCGGATCGCCTTGCAGGTAGGGGCGACTCTAAGAGTCGCCCCTACAGTCGCCCCTACAATTCGGCGTCTGTCTGTGTCCATCGGCGGATTCTCTTGTGAATGATGTAGGACGGCTATATAACACCTTATTGACAGCGGGCATTAAGCCCCATAAATAATAAGGCCGTTACGGCCCCCAATTTTCTCGATTACACTGGCGAAAAACGAAGGAGTAAACATGACTACTGCACGCGAAGAACTCGTCTTTGCCGATGCGTTCGACGGCACCCTCGATCCCGAGTGGACCTGGCTGCGCGAACATCCCGGCTTCTGGCGCTTGCAGGACGGCCTAGAAATTCGCGTCGAACCGGGCGTGGCCCCTACCGTGCAAAACGCGCTTCTGCGTCCAGCCCCGGATCGAAGTAAAGGAACCTGGGCCATAGAAGTGACAGTGTTCAACCACACCCATCCCATCCAGCAGTACGAGCAGGCCGGCATCACTTGGTACCAAAACGGCGAGCCTATCTTCAAACAGGTCAAGGAACTAATCGACGGCGATCTCTACATTATTCCCGGCCGCAAGCCCATGCCCACCCAGAGCGTGCGCCTGCGCCTCATTGTCACCGCCGACTCTTGGGAAGCCCAGTACCGGCCCGAGGGCGAGGACCAATTCCACACCGCGGATCAAGGCGAGTTGCCCCCGCCCGGCCACGATCAAGTCAGCATCCAGTGCTACAACGGCCCGGAGGACGCCGAGCACTGGATCCGCTTTCGGAACTTTCAGATCAAGCGCCTCTGCTAGCGAAACCAGTCGTAATTCAACCCCAACGACCGATCCTGCAACGGCAACTCCACCCGCTCTCCGCCCTGCGCTGAGGAAACCTTCAACGCCACCTCCACCTCCAACGCCACGCCCACGCGCCGCCCCGAATTCTTCGGCTCCTCCATCTCCCCAGCCAAGCATCGCATCACGTCATCCACACAATACACCGCTCCATACGGCACATTGAACTGCGGCTGCGGCCAATCCAGCTCCGCCACCGCTGACCCCGCTGGCCCTTCCACCTGCTGCCACAACCGCCATCCCTTGCCGTAGTCGAAGACCATCTCCCCGCGCTCGCCGCACAACCGCACCCCCGGTGCCCCCTTGCGGAAATGCACCACCGTCCCATCCGCAGCCACCAACATTCCCTGACCGGCGAACTCAT
The DNA here is from genome assembly GCA_965208845.1 of Candidatus Latescibacterota bacterium. Classification (GTDB taxonomy): domain Bacteria; phylum Latescibacterota; class UBA2968; order UBA8231; family UBA8231. The sequence continues at coordinate 5,560,621 of OZ242361.1, forward strand.
CGCTGCCCGACTCCCGCCGCGGCTGATCCCCCGTACCGACCACCCAAGCTGGAGGCGCGTCGAGGAAATAAGACCAGTTCTGATGCTGCGCCCCGGCACCCGGAGCCTCGATCGACACCAGTTCGCCGATCACCCCTTCTGCAAGCAGTGCCTTGGCCCGTGCAAACGAAGGATGGGTCGTGGTAATCGCCCCGCAACACAGGGGCACCCCCGCCGCGGCGCAAGTCCCCACCATCCGGTCCACTTCCTCTAACGTATGCACCATCGGCTTTTCCGTGACGATGCCCTTGGCCCCACACTCAACGGCCAGACAAGTAAAATGCGCGCGATATTTGGTATTGGTACACACCGCGACGATCTCTGGCCGCTCCTTTCGCAGCATGGCCTCGGCGTCCTCGTAGAGCGCCTCAATCCCATAGCGCTCGCCATAGGCTTTCAGCCGCTTGGGGTCGCGGTCGGCAGCAATGACCGTCTCCACCTCGGGCCGATCCCACAGCGCCTCGGCATACGAGGTGGGATTGCCCTCGTCGCCGGGGTGGTCGTAGTGGTGAAATTTGCGATGGATATCCAATGGCGGCGTGGGCCGGTCGATATCGTCGATTGCAAAGCGATCCCCGATCCGGCTGGCCAAATCGTAGAGCAGGCCCATCCAGCCTAGGCCGATAACTGCGGCGCGATACATGAGCAATCTCCTTTAGATATAGCAATCCTGAATGACTTGAAAATTCGAGCGGCTTATCTTCCTGTGCATCTACTTAGCGTCCATCTGCGCCATCTGCGGATGATCTTATAAATGATGCAGGATGCTATAATCAATCCGCCCGCAACACCGCATTGTGCGCGACCAGATCCCAAGTCTCGTTGTACACCAGCGGCTGAGCCCGTGCGGGCGGGTAACCGGGGGGCGGATTATTGGGATCGAGCAATTCCAGCCGATCGCGGCCCCGAGGCGCATCGAGCCACACCCGCTCCTCGGGCGCGGCTTGCACCGGACGCCGCAAAATAAACTCCACCCGGTCGCGGCGCGAGAAGGCCGCATGGGCGACGAACACCCGATGCACGTCGCGTCCATCCCAAGTCGCCAAGTCCGGCAGCAGTACCGGGCCGGTACAGGTCTGGTACTGACCATCGTCAGCGTTGAGGTTCATAACATTGATCGGATATTCCAGTTCGACCTCAATGCCACTCGCCTCATCTTGGTACACCGAGCAGGCGTTTTGCGCATCGCCGGCAAAGGTCGAGGCCACAATGGCGTCGGCTTCCTCCAGCGCCTCGGATGCGGGATAGGAGCGGATGTCAATGGTGTAGTCTTGATACGCATCCGCCAGCGAGCGAGCGCTGACCGCCTCGGGCTCCGTGCTCGGCCGCTGAGCTATCGCCGGAATCGAGGAGCGGCTAAAGGCCATCCGCCACTCGCCGCTGGGGATCTGGAACAGGTTTTCGCTGGCAATGGTGTATTCGCTGCGGCAGGGCGCACCCAAAAAGAGTTCGGCCAACTCGGCCCCGTCGCTGTCGCGCAAAACGCAACGAGCTTCCAAGGTAAAGCGCACGTGATAGACCTGACCGTGCTCGCCGACGAAACCGCCGGGCCACTTGTAATATGGGTCCGGCTCCCAAGGGTGGGCCTTCCACGTAAAGGATGAACGGGGAAAATTAATCATCGCCATCTCCTGCCGGGGAACTTGCCCCGGCTGCTATGAGTTCACATCTTACTGCGCCAGATTTTGTAGTATAGCAAAAGGCATCTTTAGGTAAAAATGCCTGACCCATTTTCACATCAATAGCCAAGGAGATTTCCATGACTCGTCCCAATGCGCTCCGCTTCGCCTGGGTTGCTGCTCTGACATTCGCTCTCACCGCCGAGGCCACTCTGGCGGAAACCTACATGGTCGATGCTTCGCACTCTTCAGTCGATTTCAGCATTCGCCACCTCGTCGGCCGCACCAAGGGCCGCTTCGGGGACTTCAGCGGCACCATCAGCTACGACGCTGCCAAGCCCGCAGCCTCCAGCTTCTCCGGCACCATTCAAGTCAAGAGCATCGACACCGGCAACGAGCGCCGCGATGGGCACCTGCAAAGTGACGACTTTTTCGGAGCAGAGACCTACCCCACCATCACCTTCGAATCTACCGAGGTGACCAGCACGGGCGAAAACACCCTCAACCTCAAGGGCAAGCTGACCATGCACGGCACCACCAAAGAGGTCACCCTGCCCATCGAGATCCTCGGCACCGGCACCAATCCGCGGAGTGGCAAGGCGCAGATCGGCCTAGAAACTAATTTTTCCATCCTCTGCTCCGATTACGGAGTCAATAGCTGGGAACGCTTCAGCGCCGTGCTCGGAGACGAAGTAAAAATTCAGGTATTGATCGAGGCCAACGCAGAATAAGTCAGGATCGGCTAGCCAAGCGGAACCAATCGGCCATCCATTCAAAATACTTAGCGAGGAAGGCGTGGTTCCCCTTTGGCTGGTGGACGCGGAATCGCTGAGGAAGCCATGAAAATACTCATTACCGGGGCCGCCGGACAGATCGGCTCCACGCTCGTCAGGGGGATGGGACAGCGCCACCAATTGCGCGGTTTTGACCGCGTGGAAATGCCCGACTTAGAAGATAGCTTGGTGGGCGATGTGGCCGATTACGATGCTTTGTTGGCAGCCGCCGAGGGCATGGAGGCCATCATCCATTTGACGGGCGTCGATGGCGAGTGGGAAAAGGCCCTGCCCAACAATTTCATCGGCACGTACAATATGCTGGAGGCAGCCCGCATCCAAGGCGTGCGCCGGGTGGCGTACGCCAGTCGCGCCGGAGTACACGGCACCTTGCCCGAGGACGTTATGCGCCACATTGATATGCGTCCCCAGCCAGTGGGCCACTATACGGTCAGCAAGCTATTCGGCGAGCACATGGGCTATTCCTACTCCGAGAGGCACGGCCTGGAGTTCGTCGCAGTGCGCATAGGCAATTTCAGCCTCAAACGCGATCAGCCCGAGCACCCGCACCAGCTCAGCCACGGCGATGCCGTGCGGGTCTTTGAGCAGGCCGTGGTACACCCCGGGGTGCGCTACGAAATCGTGTACGGAGTGTCGGACAGCACTTGGCCGCGCTACGACCTCGACCACGGACGACGCGCCATTGGCTACTATCCGCAGGATAAATCGGACTGGCGTCCCGAGGAGGAATAAGCTGTGATAAAATTGAGCACAATGGCCCGCGAGACGCCCACTGCCACCATTGATCAGGTCGTCGAGCAGGCCCGCCAGTTGCAGTTGGACGGCGTGGATTTCCATTTGTCGGGCATGGACCGCAGCGTCCAGTACATCAACCACGTCAAAAACCTCTGTCTCAAACGCGGCCTGAACATCGGCTACGCCGGGGCCGGCAGCTTTGTAGGGCTGCCCGAGGACCGGGCCAAGCGGATGGCGCAGGGCCGCTCCGACGTCGATGCTGCGGCTTTGCTAGGAGCACAGGTGCTGCGCGTTTTTGCGCGCCACAAGTGGCCGAGTACCGTCGAAGAACAAGAAGCCCTGTGGCGTCCGATGATCGAGGATTTCCAAGCGCTTGCCGACTACGCGGCTCAACGCGGGGTGATGGTCGCCTTGCAGAACCACGACAACGGCAGTTTCGCCATGACCGCGGATCAAGTATTGCGCATCCTGCACGAGACCGAGCGCGACAATTTCAGTTTCCTGTTGGATACCGGGCAGTGGCTGGGGGCCATTGGCTCGCATCCGCGCGGCGAGTTCGACCCAAACATCGATTTGTACAAAGACTACTTGGAGCCGACCGCGCCTTTTGCCACGTACGTGCGGGCCAAGATCTACAAGATCGACAGCGGCGTTGAGGAGTTTATCGACTACAGGCGCGTGTTAGAAATTCTGCGCGGAGTGGATTTCAACGGCACGATCGGCTTGGTATTCGAACTGGGCGAGTTCAACAGTTGCAGCCACGAGGAATGCATGCGCTTAGCTGTGGCCCATTTGCGCGAAGTGATCGCCGCTAGCTGATACAGGATTCCGTTCCATGCCCACTAACCTTATTGCCTTATCTTCGTCGGGCCAACTGAAAGGAATAGCCATGTCCGCACCTGACCCCAGCACCGCCAAACCCCTCCTCTTTCAACAGAGCCGCGTCGGCTACGTCGATATAGACGAGATTGACCTACCCCACACCAACGCCGCCGGCGAGTCGGTAATTGATCCGACGCCGGAACAGAGGTACTTGTTCGACACCCAAGGTTGGCTGTTGATCCCCGGTCTGCTCAGCGAAGACGAAGTGGAGGAGATGCGGGCCTTTTGCTACCGCTTGCACCAGCAGCCCGAATCGCTGCCAGAGTCGCAGCGCAGCCCTATTGGCGGCCCTTTGGAAGAACTGACCGACCACCCCTTTATCGTCGGTTTTATGAACGAATTTCTCGCCCATCCCGACCTGTCGAGCCAAGACTGCTATGGTTTTCGCATGGAATCGACCAGCCTAGCTATGCGCCAGACCGGGGAAGGGGGCTTTGGGCCCCACAACGGCAATGGTCTGTGGCGCTTGCCCGGCGACGGGCATAACTACCACTGCGTGCCCGGCAAGGCGCGCAGCAGCTTGACCTGTGTGGTGTGGGAATTGAACGAGGTCGATGCCAGTGGCGGCGGCACCCTGTTCATCAACGGCAGCCACAAGGCCGCCTTTCCCCTGCCCGCTGGAGCGCAAAGCCTCGATTCAGACCTTTGGACTCGCTACACGTGTCCGGCCGGCTCCCTGCTCATTTTCGCCGAGAGCACCACGCACACCGCTTCCCCGTGGGGCAACACCAAGCACGAGCGCTGCGCCATCTTCAGCCGCTACAATTACGTCGATAGCAAATGGCACAAGTGGCAGCCTCATCCCGAGGCGCTCAAAGCCATGCCGCCCAAGCGCCGCACGCTCTTCCGGCCCGTCCACGTCGAAGGCAATCTGATATAGCAATCCTAAATGACTGGAGAGATATGCACTTCGTTCTCTCTGGTGAACACGCTACTATAGCTATCTGTGTCATCTGCGGATCATTTTGTAAATGATTTCGGACTGCTATATAATGCGCGATACGCGATAGTAGAGTCGAAAATTAGTGATCGTCGTCCGAATAAATCCACATAGATTGAGTCTTACCAGCCCGTTCAAATCCGAGCTTATTGTAGAAATGGATCGCCTCGCCGTCCGCCACCAGTATGTGCTGATGAAAACCTTCGTACATCGACATGAGTCTTCGCATCAATGCCGATCCAATTCTCCGTCTTTGATAGTCTGGATGAACCAGCAAGTGGGGATAGTACACAACTAAATGACCATCAGAGATCGCATTGCCCAATCCGATCAAACGATCTCCATCCCAAGCGGTCCATAGCGAATGTGAGTTTAGCAGGCCATTGTGCAGCTCAGCCGGCTTCTTGGCTGCAGACCAACCGTTCGATATATACAGTTCCCGTATGGCTTCCAGTGAAATATCCCGAGTGTCGCTATAGGAAATCGCTGCGTTAGTCATAAACGCTCACATAGTGTTCCACTTCGGGAAATGGATCGTAAAAGTGATGTAACATCTTGCGCCATTCTTGGTACTGTTCAGATCCCCTAAAACCAACAGTATGATCTTCAAGCGTTTGCCAGTTCACCAGTAGGATATAACGGTTACTTTTTTCAATACACTTCTGTAGCTGATGTGAGACGTAGCCATCCATGCTCGATATTATCTTTTGCGCCTCGCCAAAAGCAGTTTCAAACTCCTTCTCACGACCGGCCTTAACGTCTAGTATTGCAACTTCTAAAACCATTGTTTAGTCCTGTGATTTCGTTAAAATGGACACCGATTCATCTATCAGTTTCTACCGGCACCATGCAGCCGTAGTAAAAGAACTCTCCGGTTGTTTTAACTGAGCCACTCCAACCAAGATCGCGTAACTGCCGTTCTAACTGAGCCGGGTCGTGGAATACCTTTACGATGTTAAACGTCTGACCATCGTTCAGCTTCCGTTCCATTACGCCAGAATCGTCAATTGCAGCGTGATCCCGTGCGGTTGATTCCTGAGTTGCCAGACCATCGACAAAGAACACTCTACCCCCCGGCTTTAGAGCGGCGCGAACCATCTCCCAAAGCCTGTTGAATTGCTGCGCCGGAACGTGCGACAGCCAGAAACCAAAAAAGACAAAATCATACGTTTCGGTCGGCCACCACTCAAAAAGATCCGCCACCACATACTGCACCGGAGCATCACCGATCTTGGTGCGATTGATCTCAATCGTCTCGGGCGAAGCATCTATGGCCGTCAAGTCAGCGGCACCCTGCACCAGACATGTTGTCCACAATCCCGTGCCGCAAGCAAGCTCAAGACATTTGCCGAACGGCTTCTCTTGCTCAAGTGCCGAGCGCATAGTATCCAACTCTGCCTGCCACTGTAATTTATGCTCGTCGCCCCGGTCGTATCGTCCTTGGCGCGAATGCCACTCGTCATACTCGTCAGCGCGCGCCCGGTAATAGGCGACTTGTTCCTGCAGAATTGATTTGTCAACCATAGTTTGCCTCCCAACTCTTTGTAGAAGTTTAAGAATGTGCTACTCGTTTGCGAATCATCTCATTACCTATCGTCCGATAACTCCACATAATCAATTTCCATTGGCTGCTTGAGCCGCTTCTCTAGTTCCAACAGATCCGCTCGGCCATCTGGCACATCCTTCTCCATAATCCCATCAGGATGCACCGTCACCGTAGTCATCACTTTCATAAATGCCTTCTCGGCCCTCGTCCGCGACACCTGAATGCCGTCCTTTGCAACGGCTATGCGAGAATGTGCAATACGTCCCTCGCCAATAACCCGAAAAAGCAGAGCTAATACGCCGGACTCTGGACGTGCTGTAATCCCCTCAATCTCATCGTAAACAATCCAATCGCCAAAATCTAGTAAGCGATAGGTAATCAACTGCCGATTAGTCACTTTAACAGTCGGCGTCGAAAGCGTATCTAGGTACGAATACCGGTCTGGTATGCCCGGCCCGTCTGCCCATCTGATCCGCACATTCACGGCCAGTTCCGGCATCGGTCCTTCCTTCACCTCGTGAATGACCCGATCTAGCCGATAGTCCACTTCCATATTCTGTTTGTAGCGATAGTTCAGTAGGGCGTACTCCGGTACTGTGTCCTCCGTCTGCCCGGTCACCGCCAAAAGCGACTGAAACCACTCCTCGTGCCCGATAAACAGCGGCAGTCCATCCGAATCGCGCTCCTTAGCCTGCTGCACAAGAGAAAACACCACCCCCGCTAGAAACCAGCCATTGGACGCCGCTGTTAGTTCATAACCACCATAATGCTGCTGCATCGCCTCTAGCACCTCCGACCGATCCACCACATTATACGCTCCTTCTACACCTGCCGATTGATCCGGTATCAACAAAAGACAGAGGACAGTTGCGATCCTCAAACTCCCAATGTATTGAAAGTTTGTCATAACCTATATCCCATCTCCATAAAGGGTGAGTGACCTATGGGTCATTGACGTACAGATCGTCAATACGACAATTGCAAAATTCCTATTGCAGTAATTCGCCAGGGATACGCGAGCCGGGGTATTCCTTTTCAGGGTCGCGTTCAGCAATGATGGCCGGCACTTCGTCGGTCCAATAGGCAGGCACCGTCTCTGGCCGCCGGTGCCAAGCCAACACCAATGTGCGGCGTTCGTCGGTCTGATTGCGATACGCCGAATGCAGCACGCGGGCATCAGCCAACACCAAGTCGCCGGCCTTGACGCAGACATCGACTTGGGCGGGATGGTCTCTGAACATGGTCGGGTGATTTTCTTCTATGAAACGCGCCCCTTGCTCATGGGCTGGCACCATTTCGTCGTGCAAGGAGATGCGCTTGTGGTGCGTGCCGGGGATGACTTTGAGGCAGCCGTTTTCCGGTGAGGTATCGCTCAAGTAGTAGGACACAAAGATGATCTGCGGCCACGGTGAACAGCTCAAAGGGTCGTTCCACTGCATCCAGTCCTGGTGCCAGTACAGGGCCGGTTCGCCGGGGTCTTTGGTCAAGAGGATGATGCCGCCCGTGCTGGCAAAGTCGCCTAGGCCCATTTGTTCGAGGGCGCGGCGCGTAGGAGGCCAGTCGAGCAACTTCTGGATAGTCGGGTTGTCCTCCCCGCGCGCAGTGACGTGCTGTCCCTGGTACTTGAAGTCGGGCGGCGGCACCCAGTCCTCCATCATGCGCTCGGTCTCGTCGCGCAATTCCCGTAAGAATTCGTCGCTGAGAATGTTACCGACCACGCAGAATCCGTCGCGCAGTAGCTGTTGGCGTTTCTCTATGGCTTGTTTGGGAGTCATCGAAAACCTCGTCGAAAGGAGTGAGTATGCGTTGCAATTTACGGGCCGCTCACCTCGTCAACGCCCGCAAAAAGCGACGGGAAAAAGCGATGCGGATCGGCTGGCTCACCAAAGAGGATCTGCTGCCGCCGGGTCAGGTCGGCCGGCGGTTGCACGCGCCTGTTGGTCCAGGCCATTTGCGAGACGCAGTATTTGTAGAGCAAGGCGCGCCGCTGGTGGTGCCCGTGCCAAGCGGCCGTCCCGTGGGTCAGGGCTTCGGAAAACAAAGTAACCGAGCCAGCCGGGGCCGAGGGGATAATCACACAGGGGGCCTGTTCAGGCGCGTCGGCAATCGGTTGCGGCAGTATGAAATGGCTCTTGTGGCTGCCGGGGATGCAGCAAAAACCGCCGTAGTCCGGCCCAGCGTCGGTCAGGTTCCAAGTCGCCACGACAAAGCCGTTGAGAATCTGATTGTCGCGCAGGGGATGGTACTGGCCCGGCTGCGCCCCAGCGGTGGGCGACGTGGGGCCGTAGTCGCAGTGCAAGGCACCTCTGGCCACGCCGTGGCGCAGACACAAGCCGTAGATCCGGTCGAGGCGGAAGCAATCGCCCAAGCGGAAGCGCAGTACGGGCATGATCTGGGAATGGTCAAGCAGGTCGATGAAGGGCTGGCCCCAGTTCAAAAAGCCCGAGCCGTCGGGCGCGGCCCCAAAGCGATTGCCCTTTGCCGGCGGCAGGTGCGCGTCGAGCAAGTGGTTGAGAGCGGCCACGTCCTCGGCGTCGAGGACGTTTTCGAGCACCAAATAGCCCTGCACATCGAATAGATATTGCAGCGTTTCAAGGTCGTTCATAGCTGATTAGGCGGGTTACGCCCGCTCCGCGTCAAAGGCCGCCACATTGCGCTCATCCTTGCTAAATTCCACGCCAATCAGGTGAATCGGCTGACCCAAGGCGCGATACTTATCCGCATAGCGCCGCGCCTTTAATTGGTCCATTGCCGCACTCTCAGACGCCATCTCAACTACCTTGAACTCAAACAAATAGACGTGGCCATTGAACAAAACCGCCATGTCGAGGCGACCCTTGCTACTGCTGTCCTCTACGGTGATGTCCAATCCCAATCCTGCAAAGTAGGAGTAGAACACGCTCGCGTAGTAGCCCTCGTAATTCGCCATGTCGTTGTTGGTGTACCACTCGTAAGGAATGCTAGCGAAAAAGGCGTGGAACAGCGTCTCCAGCCCGGCAAAGTCGTTGGCTTCTAACAGCCGATACAGCCGCACGCTATTGGCCATCTGCCGCGTCGAATCCCGCACGAGGTAGCGCAGTAAGCTGCGGTTTAAGCTCTGCCTCACTTCGCGGTTGGGATAGCCCAGCCGATAGACTGTCTCGCCGCCAAGGTCCTCCTTGTCGGCAATCGTCAAATAGCCGGTCTGGAACAGCAGCGCCTCGGTCGCTATATCATCCACGTCAAAAGTCGAGAGCAACTCATCGCTGCCGATCATAGAGTCGAGTTCGAGGGAACTGACGTGGCGCTGAACCAGCGTTTCGACCAAAAACGTCGGCGTACCCGTCTCGAACCAATAGGCGGCGAACTCGCGATTGCGGAACAGCAGCAGGATATCGAAGGGGTTGTACACTTTCTCGTCGCCCCGCCAACTGTAGCCGTTGTACCAGTCGCGGATCTGGTCCCGGTCCAAGCCGGGCAGTTCGGGCGCGAACACGGTATCCAAGTCCGCGTCGGTGTAGCCGCAGAGAGCCGAGTAGCGCGGGTCTAAGGTGATGTCGGTGAGATTGTTGAGGCCGGAGAACAAGCTGACCTTGGAGAATTTGCTCACCCCGGTAATGAACGTGAAGCGGACGTGGGCGTCGCAGTCCTTGATGACCGCGTAGAGGCCGCGCAGAAAGTCGCGGTTGGCGCGGGCTACTTCCGGCACCTCCAGCGCATCGAGAATCGGCTTGTCGTATTCGTCAATCAGCACGGTCACCGGCTGCCCGGCGCGGCTGTGCAGCGCCTCCAGCAGGCGAGCGAATCGCTCTGGTCCGGTGGCGTAGTCCGAGACCACACTGGTCCGGCGTTCGACCGCGTCCAACTGTGCCATGAGGTTCGTCTCCACGTAGCCGGGCACCTTGAAGTTGCCGCTACCGAAGCTGAGCCGCAGCACTGGATGGCGCACCGACCAATCCCAGCGGTCGTGGATATAAAGCCCCGCAAACAGCTTCTCGTTGCCCTCGAACAATTCTTTGCACGTGTCCAAGAACAGGCTCTTGCCAAAGCGGCGTGGGCGCGACAGAAAGTAGTGCGTGCCCTCGTCGAGCAGCCGGCGGATGTAAGCGGTCTTATCGACGTAGTAGCAGCCCTCCTCGCGCAGCTTGCGGAAGGTCTGAATGCCGATGGGTAGTCTGCGTCTGTTCATCTCTTGAAGATTTTCGCCCGTAAGGCCCCAGCGTGTCCTGCCAAATATAAGGGAAGTTGCCAGCTTTCAAAGTTGTCCTTACCGCAAAAAAAATCGCCCCGCAAGCCCAAGTAACTCAGCAGCAATTGTCCAAGTTAGAAAACGGCGCAAGCTGCAATGTTACTACTGCCTGATGAGGTCAATCAATCTTTCCTACGTTCCAGCAACACATAAACAGCGAAGGCTCGCCTGCCGCATATGTGAGGTTGTCAGCATTCAAAGCGACGGCTTCAATGAGGCCGGGGCGTTTCCACCCCGGAAATACTCGGCAAACGTTTGGAGCACGTCCGCCACGTCGTCGCTTCAATGAGGCCGGGGCGTTTCCACCCCGGAAATGCGGAGACGGTAGAGCGCCGCTGTGCGTTTATCGGTACCATGCTTCAATGAGGCCGGGGCGTTTCCACCCCGGAAATGTCAGGGCCTGCTGGATTTCCTGCTCCGTTTCCCATGCTTCAATGAGGCCGGGGCGTTTCCACCCCGGAAATCACTGCCCGACGGGCCACCCTGGAACCGCAAGTATCGGCTTCAATGAGGCCGGGGCGTTTCCACCCCGGAAATCACTGCCTGAATACCGTGAGCAGTTGTTTGCTGAGGCCAGCTTCAATGAGGCCGGGGCGTTTCCACCCCGGAAATTTCAAGGCAAACGGCTGGCGCAACAAGGCCAAGAAGGTGCTTCAATGAGGCCGGGGCGTTTCCACCCCGGAAATGCGTGTTGTCCATGGCTCGCGTTAATCCGCAGATCCTGCTTCAATGAGGCCGGGGCGTTTCCACCCCGGAAATCCCTGTTTTTGGTATCTGTTCCATAGGGATACGCGCGCTTCAATGAGGCCGGGGCGTTTCCACCCCGGAAATCAGAAAAGACAGCTTGAATGCGATCTCCAAAGTTGGTGCTTCAATGAGGCCGGGGCGTTTCCACCCCGGAAATCAGTGGGCGGTACGGCTATCGCTACATGGATCAACTCAGGCTTCAATGAGGCCGGGGCGTTTCCACCCCGGAAATCCTATGCAGCCGGTCGTTACGCCGCGGTGGTGCTCAAGCTTCAATGAGGCCGGGGCGTTTCCACCCCGGAAATAGTGTGCAACAAGCTGTATATTGCAAAACAGGAGAAGCTTCAATGAGGCCGGGGCGTTTCCACCCCGGAAATCCTATGCAGCCGGTCGTTACGCCGCGGTGGTGCTCAAGCTTCAATGAGGCCGGGGCGTTTCCACCCCGGAAATTAGTCCTTCTTGCGAGCAATTATCACTATTCATCACAGCTTCAATGAGGCCGGGGCGTTTCCACCCCGGAAATCTCGTGAACCAGTATATCCACCAGATAGGCACGATGGCTTCAATGAGGCCGGGGCGTTTCCACCCCGGAAATATGAGAACCTCCTACGATTGGTCTCACCCATGCCTGAGCTTCAATGAGGCCGGGGCGTTTCCACCCCGGAAATTGGACATGGCCGCCGTGTTGGTCGATCACAAGAAGAAGCTTCAATGAGGCCGGGGCGTTTCCACCCCGGAAATAGGTCATGCCCATCTTCAGAAAATGGGTGTCACATGCCGCTTCAATGAGGCCGGGGCGTTTCCACCCCGGAAATAATCTTGGAGACGGACAATGTTCAGTCTGTTTTATTGCTTCAATGAGGCCGGGGCGTTTCCACCCCGGAAATCCCGCTCATGGTACTTTCCACCCCAGAGCCTGTGCTGGCTTCAATGAGGCCGGGGCGTTTCCACCCCGGAAATGGCCGCCGAAATGGTGCGCGATTTGGGCTATACTATGCTTCAATGAGGCCGGGGCGTTTCCACCCCGGAAATGAGCTTTTCCCAAGGCCAAGGAACCCCACCGTCTTCCGCTTCAATGAGGCCGGGGCGTTTCCACCCCGGAAATGAAGTTCGGACGGATTGGGAATTTCTCCTCCAGCTCGGCTTCAATGAGGCCGGGGCGTTTCCACCCCGGAAATGCCTCGACGAATTGCTGCGCCGCCGTCTATTCGAGTTGCTTCAATGAGGCCGGGGCGTTTCCACCCCGGAAATAGTCCCTGCGGAACTCCCTGTGCGGCTTGGGTTTTCCATCCGTTTTGCGAGCGGTGGCCGCTTTGTCTTCTCGAACATGCAAATTGTTCGCCAAACGCACATCATAATACAACCTATCTCCTTGTAATACAAACAGAAAGCACCATGCGAGGGCTACCGGCCTTTTTCCTTCCACCAGAGCATTCGCAATGGACACGGCAGACGCCCCGCTAAACAATTGTCGCCTGCCGACTCGGCACTTCATAAGTCTTGCCCAAGCTTTCCACCAGAGGATCAACCCGGTCAGCAGGCCCCAAGTCCACAATCAGGATGTGATCCTCTGTCAATTTGATCAGACCTTCCAACCGCGCCGTCATCTCAGCGCGTCGCCGGGCCGTCAGCCGACACTGGAAAACCGACAACTGCAACCAGTGCCCATAGCCTTTCATCACCTTAAACACGCGCCGCCAACGCTTTGGCTCGGCAATGTCATAAGCAACGATATAGAGACGCTCGTTGGCCATATTCGCTACCGGGGCAGATAATGCGGATAGGGGACAATTTCGCCCTGCACATGCCGGGCAAACAACCGAGCCTGTACCTCAATCAGCCGCCGCATGGAGACGCGATAGCCAAAAAGTGGATGCGTGGTTTCCTGCTCCAAACGGCGCTCAAACGCGGCGATAAACGCCTTGCGACCTCCAGTTTTTAGCGAACACGCGGGGCCATTGAATACAAAATCGCCCGGTTTAACCTCGCCGTTGTTGATCGCCTGAATCACGCAGGAGTCCGCGACAATAGGCCGAAATGGCTCCATCAAATCGAGCGCCAGCGCCGGGCGGCCATGACGCGGGCGATGGTACAGGCCCATGTAAGGGTCCAAACCAGTCGCCGAAATCGCGGTCATAAAAACCCGAGTCAACAAGGCATAGGCCAGCGAGAGCATGGCATTCACCGGATCAGTGGGCGGACGCCGATTGCGCTTTGCAAAAGCGAATGCCGGTATCTCCTCTTTTGCCCCCTCGGCGAGCATATTCGCAAAACAAGCGAAATAGATCGCCGCGGCCTCGCCCTCAATGCCCAGCAGTTGACGGTCGTCTTTAGCGCGGGGCACCCGCTGGACAATGCGCTGCAATCGCACCAAGACTTCATTTTTCGCTTCCGCATCCCCATGGACGCGCCAGTTGCGCCGCAGCATCGTCCGCGCATTACGCACCTTAGCCGCCACCAAGTCACGCGCAAAGGCGAGGCGGCGAGGCTCGTCAAAAGCAGCCTGATATTGGGCTTGGCGCACGGCCACATTGCCATTGCCAGTCCCCACGGTGTGGCCGAGAAACCAGCCGCCCGTAGAAAACCACGACACCGGAATCTCGGCGTTCATCAGCGCGTGTAGAGCCGGCGTGGTCACCGAGACCGGGCCAAACAGATCGACTTGGGAGACGTCAATCAGAGGCACTTCCACGGTCTCTTCTTTGGTTTCCACCACCAAGCGCTCGCCGCTTTTGCGCAGCCGCGCCCCCGGCGTTTGCACGTAGAGCGGCAGAGCCGGATCGTCGGACGGGTTCAGCGGGCGCGGCGGATACCCCTTGCGAAACAGGTTGGTCTCGTCCGGCAGGCAGATGCCAGCCAGCGAACAGCGCGGGCACTTGGAGCTGTTTTCCAGCGGCGGTGGCCGACGACCACTGGCCGCGGCCCATCGCAGGCCAGCAATCGCCTCCAGAGTCCGCGCACGAAGTTCTTCGTCGATAACAACCTGTACCCTTTCGCGTGAGCCAGCGTACCAAAGCACACCTTGCTCAACCTTGTAGCCATTGTCTTCGAGGATCATGGCTTGGACGCAGATTTGGACGCGCTCCGGTTCGTAGGCTCCGGCAGCGACGTGGGGACGCTTCCCTTTCTTGAAATCCACCGGCATTGCGATGCCCTCGTCGGCTTCCACGACATCCATCTTGGCGATAACGCCGAGACGCTCCGAAGCAAGGATAACGCCCCGGGCGCGAGTCATCTCCTCGCCTAGTTCATCGGGCGCGGGCAAGCGGCCCCCACCTTCATCGACCCGGCTATGAGCGCGACGCCCCTCAGCCGTGTCTCCGCTCTCGGCCCACTCCCCTTCCACCCATTCCAAATAGGCCAGCCGCGGGCAATAGACCCATTCGTTGACCATGCGGGCCGGGACCAGAGGCGTGTCCACATCGGCTGGCGGCGGGGCCAAGGGGAGGGTGAGTTGGTGGTCGGGGATCATGGGAGGGCGTTCCCTATATGGTTAAAGCAGCCAGCGGAGCAATCATGCCTTCAAGCCTTTAGGTATAAAACCTAATGTAAATTACGCAAAGCGGTCAGTGCCGGAGACACCGTGCAATGTATTCTTTAACCAACTCCGTTTGCTCTGTCCCGCGAGCAGATGTCTCAATACGTAAGGGCAACTCCTCGTCCTTACCATATCGCACCGCAATGACGCCGTTGGCACCATCAAGCATCTTGACCACTTCGCCACCAAATGCGGCCGCATCATAAGAGACTTGGCTTACACAATCGATCGCACAAAGGCGAGAGACAAAATTCTTCCAACCCTTCGGACGGTGATGTTCCACACCAGAGAGTTGATTTTTTTCTTGCGGCGGTCTCGCTACCGCATCGGGCCAAATCGAGCGAGGTTCAAGGCTCAACCGTTCCTTAGCAACGCGAAACAGCAAGTCGCCCGCGGCATTGAGGTACGAGTTGCCATCTGCATCATCCTCGATAAGCGGTCGAAGTTCGGGACGTGCTTTTAATCGGTTTTCCACCTCCGTACTCGGACGCGGCTCGTCATCAATCCACTGAAAAAAATCTTGGCGCTCTAGAACCCATTGCATATCCCAATTCAATGGCAGGCGAGGCAGACGAACAATCTCTCGAAATTGCTCGTGGATGTAATACACTTCGACCTCTAACAAGGCACCCAATAAATTGAGAAAGGCGATTTCAGCCTTGAACCCACCTGTGGCACAAAATACAGGATCGAGAGATTTCTCACGCGCTTCGCGCACGGCCTTGATAGCTTCTTCGACCAAGACTTTCAACCCTTTTTGCGAGAAGCTAGCGTGAGAGTACCCCAAGGCAGTTAGCGAACGACCATCAACTTGACGACAGCGATTGGCGTAGAAATGTTGCAGCCGCTCTGAACAGAAGCGCCCTTCTGGTGTGTCGGAGTGGAGAAAGAGGATATGATCTGAGTCATGGACGCCAATGGCGTGCAAGGTATTAGTTTCGGCGCTGGCTGTGACCGCTTCTGCTTGGTCCAGCCACTGATCTACGTCCGCTACGTTTGGTAACGGGTCGCCAGCCCGCCCACTCCATCCTGCCCACGGACGGTCATCGCGGTTGGTTAGCAGAGACGTGCCAACAGTGGTGATGAGTAGGTATGCCAAAGCGTCAATCCTTTAATTGCAAGCTCACTCGTCTGTCTCCTGCCAGACCATGGGAACAGCGAGCGCGAAGGCTGCTTGAACCGGGTGGATGCCTCGTTCGGCAAGCGATTCGCGGGCATTTTTGCTGAGCAAACGCTCCGGCCCAATCGGAGCACCGTAGAAAGGTTTTGGAGGATGCTTCGTGCGGAAGCAGGCACCGGCCGCTAGCATGACCTGTGGACGCTTGAACACGGCGTTAGAGTGGAATTCCGGAGCCATTTTTCCGTACTTGACGAAGAGTCGCCAGAAACCTTCCACTAGATCAGTAGCTGCTGGCTGGAACGTTGAGAGGGATATAAATCCGTCGGCTCTAGGAACATTATCCAGTTCGGGACAGGGAGTTGGATCGCCGTCTAGCTCAAAACCGCCGTGGCCCACCGAGGCATCGGCACCGTATCCGGTCCGCCCCAGTATTTCTAAGGCTTCCAGCAAAATCTGCAAGCCACCGTCGGCAGTGCGAGCAAAAATGGTCAGGCTGCCGTCGGACTTGCTGAGATTTGAAAACGGCACTTCAAACAGTTCGCCGCCAGCACCCGTAGTATTGGAGAAGCGGGAAATAGTATTTCGCAGCCGTACGCGGTCGCGGATGGAAATACCGGGATCTTCCAAGTTGGGCTGCTCTCCCTTCTGAACCCGACGAAAGTCGGTCGTAGTCATCCAGCGATATTTCTTGACGGTTTTGCGCTTTTCAGAAGGCCAATCCCACCATAACGGCAGGCCCGCCGGTGCTGGCAACGAATCGCCAGGAAAAGCATCGGAGATGACAAACAGCGGCTCGTGGGCGAGCCACGGCTCCAAAAAGTCCCGCTGGAGCGCATCCTGCCCCCGAGAACGCGCCCATGCACACGCCATTGCGCCAAGCAACGAATCCGCCTGCCAAGGCGTGGTCCAAACCCCGAGAGGCTTCAGCCTCAGACGGACCAATGGGTCCATGGATTGCCATCCAATTTGAAATCGTGGAAACTCACCGCGCCTGAACCCCGGCTCGTCCCACCACCCAGACCCGTCATCTGAACCAAGTTCAAACCATCGGCGACGACCGCTTGAAGAGCTTCGTCACCTTGATGCGAGTTGCCGCTGTGATCCGTGTACGAGAATTGCCCATCGAGGTCGAAAACTTGCAGAACGATCTGCATCTTGAACTCCGTCCCCTCGACGACCCGCTCATTCGACCGAGGATGTTCGGCCGCGCCAGTTTGGCGATTTATGACGTTTTCCGTCTTGTTCTCAATGCGACCACCCTGGAGAAGCCGCCCGTCGCGGACGATGATGCGGGAAGGCCCGAGATTGCTCTTGGGGTTCATGTGCGCTCCAAATACCCGGCAGACGGGACAATTCCTTTCTGCACATCCACAAGGATTATTAGGATTACGCCCTGA
This sequence comes from Candidatus Latescibacterota bacterium, assembly GCA_965208845.1. Classification (GTDB taxonomy): domain Bacteria; phylum Latescibacterota; class UBA2968; order UBA8231; family UBA8231. Next base: position 5,578,206 of record OZ242361.1, read on the forward strand.
TTTTCCCAACTGTTTCTCCAACTCGGCTCGCATCTTCCCTTTAAGCGACGAGCCTGGAATATAGGGATCACGAGTTTCTGGATTCTTGATCACCGGATTGTCGGACCCACCAATTGCCAATTCGTCTTGCGAACCTCCGATATGAAGGCCGCTTTCGCAGCGAGCGGTAAAGGTAATGGTGTGAATGGCTGTTCTTTGCATGTCAGGAAACCTTCCTCATGTTTTCATGTGGACGGCCCCAAAGCCGACCAGCGCCTCAAAATGTGGTAGAAAGCCGTCCAGAAATGCCTTTTCAGGCTCTTCTGCGGAGACTACCCGTTTCACGTTTTCATCGATAAAATACTGAAATTCTCTCGGGATTTTGCGCCCTGCGACGGCATTCTGAGCATGGTAACAGAGCGCCTCAAAGCCAGCAGATACTTGATGCCAACTTTCGCCGTCAACTTTCAATCGACGTTCAATCTCACGGCAGTGGTTGAAAAAACGGCGTAATTGGCCCGTGGTGAGATTGGGTTTGGCATTTCTTCCCAAGTATTGTGCCAAAGGATTGACACTTTGCTTGGAAACGAAGTCAGATTGAAGGTAGCTCCGACTCTGTTTATCGGTTCCGAAGTATGAGTCTGGAAATTTCGGCAGGTTTCCCCTTGGCGGTCTGTTACCGCCACCGCGATCTCGCCGTTCTCGCTGTTCTGGTTGAATTCCCGCCTTTTTCATAGCATCCTCCATGCTAGTCATCGCGTCCTTCCTTTCGCGGTCGTGTTGCCAACAAGGCATAGCGGAGACTGGCCGCCAATTCGTTTACGCGCTGTTCATCGCGCTCTAGATATTCGAGCACATGGTTCGCCCAGCGCCGAAAGTCGGTGTGGCGTCGATGCACGTTGCGCTCGATTTGATAAGCCCAGCGAGCCACTCGCACAGGCTTGCTGCTCTCCGCGAGACGCAGCAAACGATGCAGTAGGGAGCGAGGAGCCACTCCATCCCCAACCCAGTCCGCCAGCCGCTTGCCATCGCTTACTACAGCTTCGTGTTGCTTCCAACTCCAATCCGTCCCGAGGGCGGCACACCGATTCTTGCCCGGATATTGCTTGGCCGACTCCAAGAGTTCCTCCGCACGCTCCACTGCGTGACGGATCGGTACGCGATAAGGGGTTAGAGCAATTCCAGCACTTAAAGTTAGCGGCGAATACTCTTGGGCCGGACCGGCTTCAAACTCTCTTGTTAGAAATCCGGCAAAGTCGAGCACGATGTTCCAGGGGCCAACTAGCAGCAGATCGTCCCCGCCGGCATACAGCGTATAGATCAGAGGCCATGACTCTGCCAACAACTCCTGAATTGTCTGCCCGAAGAACTCGTGCAGACTGTAACTGAAAGATCTCAGCCGGTTATACGACTGGTCTTCTCTGGCAACTTGCCCGACCCGGACGCCCATGTCATCTACATCGGCTTTCAGCACAGCCAGACGACGGTCGCCACGGGCTTGCTCGGCGATCTCTTCAAAGGTCAGCGGTTCGCGGGAATCGGAATGACGCGGTATCCAGCGGCCCACGCGAAAGGATTCCGGCGTCTGATTTTCCAATGCCTCAAAGGCGACGCCCAGCGCTCGCGCCGAGTTGCCGCCAGGGCGCATCCACTTCCACCGTGTCAGCTTTTCACCGAGCCTGCGGGCCTCCAGACAGCTTTTGCAATGTAGAGCCTCCTCATCTTCATCCTGCACAACCTGACATCCCGGAGACTGGCGACAGATGTCGCACGGCTTACCAAATGGCTCATCAAGTGGAGGTTGACTCCAACCCTCCAGGTTCCAACCGCCACTGCTTTGCAATATGGAAGCTCCTATACGGCGCTTCTGAAGTTCCAGACGAGCGCGGGCGGCGAGTGGCGTCTCAGCCCAGCCCAGCGAGAACTGGACTTCCCCGCCGGATTCATTCCACAGTTTGCGTTGCAAGCCGGAACGAATCTCCTCAAGGCGAACAGGGTCGGTATCAGGTGGAATCCGCATTAGGAAACCACCTCCACCCCGGACTAGGACATCATCGTCGGTAATACGTAAACGTTCCTTTATCGTCCAAAGTGCAGCATGTTCAAAGAGTTCGAGCAAGAACGATCGGGCTCGCAAGCGCTTCGCCTGCGCTTTGCCTGCGCTCTTCACACCTAGCACATAACGCTGAATTCCAGAAAAATCACCAGCTAGATAGACTGCTTTGCTCATAGATTACAGTATCCAATCGGAATGCACGGCTATGACAGGAGTTCAAAACGCGCCGTAAGCCTGCTGCGCTTACGGGATAACTTCAAAGCCCATCTGTCGGAAATGGTGGTCCAACGTCAATGCCCGACGGATTCGCAGTTCTCGCATGAGAACAAAGCTGCAGCAGTCGGTAAAGGAAAATTCCTTATCCCGATAGCCGAAGAAGAGCGACCGCGCCCGTTCTCTTCGAGGTTCGTCAATGGACTCAATACGCAGGCGAGCCGAGCTGTCGATTTGCTTCCACCAAGCTTCAGCAGCATTAAGACCAAGGCGGAATCGGACGGTAGTCAGAGTCTCGTCGATCACATAGTCGGTCGTCGTCAGTATGCCTCCAGACGACAGCCATTGATCCCGAGCTTCCCGTACAGCCGAACCTGCCATATCACTACTATCTGCGGCTGCAACCCATGCGGCCGTATCCACGAACATTTGCCTCACCGGTATAGCACCTCGTCATGCCGTGCGGCAGCGTCTCCCGATTCGGATGCACCAACGGCTGGAGCCTGGTATAGCGAATCCGATTCCAGTGGCGCACTTTCGATCGGCGGACTGCCAACCGGGACAATGTCGAAAGCCGGACGACTGCGGTATAAAACGGTAAATCGCTCCCCGCGTCGTACCTTCTTAACGACATCCTGCAGGCACTCTCGAAGCTGTTTGGCGTTGATCATCTCTGGCATAGTCATGCTCCTTTCAAGTTTAACTTAAGATAATCTTTTCTCACCAACTGAGAAAGTATCTCTGATGCAGACCTTTGCAGCTCATTTAAAAAAGAAGTCGCACAACAAGCCCAAGTAACTCAGCAGTAATTGTCCAAGTTAGAGAACGGCGCAAGCTACAATGTTACTACTCTCCTCAGCTTCAATGAGGCCGAGGTAGGGACACCCTAGAAATATGGGAAGCGGGCGAGGTGCCGAGCATCTGAATGAGGCTTCAATGAGGCCAGAACAGGGCCGCCTTGAAAATGTCGAGTATGATTCTCCAAGATAGACGTTATTCACATGCAAACATTCCAAGACCAAAATGGCAGGCATAGCCAAGAGCTAAGGGACCCTCGACCAGATCGGAAAAACTCAGGCGCAGTAAAGCACCTTGAGCGTCGGGTTGTCTCTCGCCTCCGCGTGATCGGAAACGGTGAAAATGCTCTGGTCGGCGACGAATACCATGGACCTCGATGTAGGGCAAGTGCTCGACTTGAACAGGCCCAGTACTCGATTCAGCCGCAATCTCTCGACGCTTCCAGAGCCGATTTACCTCGCCCTCATAGCCAGTCTTTTTCAAATGACCGGCCGCCAAAAAGGGCGTTACGCTGACCCATTCAGCGGAGCAGCCAAATAGCCGCGATGTGTCCTCAAAATCTTCCGGGCGGCCAAATCCCTCTAGGGCCAGTCGCCATTCTTGGCGACCCGTCTCTTCGCTCCCCTCTTCTCCGCTGGAATCTTTTCTACTAACCCACAATCGGGTCAAGCGATCCAGCTTCTCGCGCACTTCCTCGTTGAAACCTTCCTCTGCATAAACAGATATATGGTCAATCCAGCCATCGTCATCGACGTCTTCAGGCAGCCAAAAAGCATGAGAATGCCGACCGTCCCTCAGAGGTCTGTTGTCGGGGCCACGGCCCGAGATAACCGACGGCGCTTTGGGTCTCCCGTTCTCCCAACCAAACATAGAAAGCGCGGCCAGCCGCATGAGTTCGCCGATCTTTACTGCGTCCTCAATGCGAGGTTGGGGACGGCCAGCTAGGAGATAGCGGGCTACGGTGAAACGACTGCGGTCATCAATCGCTTTACGTCTCTGTACGGGCCGCGGAACGGGCGACAGTGGTGGACGTGTATAAACGACCTCGCGTGCGGCGGGTGGCCGGTTCCAGCGGTACTTCTGATAATCGGCCGTATCGAGCGTCAAGGCATCGGCCAAGCGCTCAGGCAGGGTCGGCCCGAACGTCTTGTTATGCGCCCTTTCAAGTGCCTTGGGGGTAGGGGGCCTCTTGCCGGAAGCAGCGACGCGGGAACGCTCTGCATCGTCGGCTTCTTCTAACAGGCGCGTCCGTTCCGCCGCATAATCCCTAGCACAACGCGGCGCGAGCACCCGCACCACCTCCCCATCAGTGGCCCCATTTTGGCCGATTGGGCGGCAGTTTGCCTCTCCCTCCCAATCGCTTGTCGCTTCACAATCAACCCAACTCTCGGCACGGCCCAAATAGCCGATCCCTTCGGCGAGGTCGGTCGCCAAACCGAAGAGGTCGGAATCCAAGTCGAGCTCCGGCCAAACCGCTACGATCTTCTCCCCTTTGGGAAGGTGTGCGAAGGCATCAAAGACGAGCTTCGTCTTCACCGGCGCGGGCATGTAGTGTCGGGTGTGTGCGTGGATTGCGCCTTCGGGCAGGCGATAGATCGGCGTATCCTCGGCCAGCGCGTCCATTAGCCGAGCAAGCGCGCCCTCGGACCAGCGTACCCGGTCCCCCTTGCGCCAATAGCTAGCGACGAGTGCCCGGAGAATGCGCCACGGTTCCGGCGGCCAAGCGACATCGGCTTCATTGACGTGGCGTCCCCACGGCGTGGCATGATAACGGCCCGTAGGGAAGCTAAAAGTAAGCGCGAACATTCGAGACCTATTTCTGATAAGTGACCGTAAGCACCCGCGGCTCGTGAAATCGGTCTTGCTGCGCGACCACTTCGATCAGTTGAGGGAGTTCGTCGCAAAGCGCATCCAGCGACGGAAGAACAAACGCATCGGGCCGCGTAACCCGATGTTCTACCAGATCGAAGTCGCAGGCCGTGCGCAGGCGAAGCCCCTCGGCGAGGAACTTCTGAATCTTGAATAGAGCGAGTGCGATCAGCAGTTTCTCAACCTCTTCTCCCAACCCAAACGAGCGAATCTGGCGCAGATCCAAGTTGAAATACGCGGTGATCTTTCGGGCAACGTATTCGTCTCGCGCATAAGGAACGTTTCCTTCGCCTCCCTTCAGCGTAGGCTCAACTCGATTGATTTTGACTCCACCGCTAGATGCAAGGGCCACCTCTTCAGCCTCCACAAAAGCGGACAGTGTTCGAGGCAACCGAATCACGCCTGCAATCTCCTCAAGAAACACTCCGTGTATCAACGAGTTGATATCGAACCGGAGTAAGACTGGAGTGAGTTGCCTGCAAAAGTCAAACGGTCGATTCTTCTCGAAGCCGATCTCTTTCTCAACTGTATCCTTAAACTCATCGGTTCGTGCTATGTACTCAGAATTGATCCGATGGGCTTCAAGCACCGAATTCGTGACGGTGCTTCCGTCGGGACGGACGACCTTGATGAAAGGCAATCCTTTGAGAGTGGATACCCAGTCGTCCGCGACCTCATCCCAGCAGACCGCTTCAAGGCGATTGGCCATGCTCTGGGCGCTTTCGACGAGAACCACCTGCCCGGCCCCGTCGGGGTCTCCGTAAGCAGCGTGGCCGAGATTCGGAAAGCCTGTCGGCTGAAATCGCGTTCCCTGCACGGGCTTCAGGGTGGCCTCCGTAAGCAGGCGAGGTTGACCAGAAAGACTGGAAAAATCAATCGACATCTTCGTTCTCCTTTTCTGCGGGATAGGCCCGCTCCATGAGGGTTTGTAAACCATACTCGTCAAGCGGAATGAGCAGCGCAGCGGCGAGGCGACGGCCAATTCTGGCTGATTGTGGAATGCCGGGGTTGGTGAAAGGGCAGGCAATGCCCGAGGCACGAGCGCGAGCAAGTGCTAGGCTTACAGCCTCTTTGACTCCACCGCTTCGCAAGCGCGAGATCAAGCCTAGAGGGATCGGAAGTTTGCAGTCTGGCGGAACCAATCCCTTTTCCGCGAGCACCTTGAGGCTTGCAGCGGGCGCAAAAATCGGTTTTAGCGCGGCATACGCAAAAGGAACTACGGGCCGGCGAGGTTGCTTCACAGGAGGGAGCCATCTAAGCGGCTGTGCCCAGACTAACCCCGCGAGCAAACGCGCACACCGCTCATCGTCGAATTCCCCTTCTATGAATACTGTAATATCCGCCAGTCGCGCCGGTGCAGCCGCGTCGAGTGGCGCGGCTATAGACTCATCAATCAGCCGACGTTGGAGTATCGCAATCAGATTGGATTCAAGACTGCCTGCCCCCCATACCGCCCGGGTTTGATTCTGAGCATCCCATCCACGCCGCCGTTTGGGTATCGTCTCAGCGTCGAGCGGAGCGAAATGCGCGGCCAGTGCTATTCGCTTCTTTGGGGCGGTGGCATCCGCAGTGGTATCGGTTGCCCTATCGTCGGTGGATGCATCCTGCGGCGGATTTCCGCTGGACCGCCAGCCCAAGCTCGCCAACGCAGCGGCGACTCGGTACTCTGGCGTCCCATCATCGGCCTTGCGTACCCACTTGTAGGACAAGCGCGGCAGCGGTGAGATTTTTTCGGGCGCGTCCCGACTATCTCTGAGCCACTTAACCAAATCGCCCAAAGCACCGAGCGCACCTTGCACTGAGCGCGCACTTACAGGGGTCTCGCTCATGGCGAAAAGTGCATCTTCGAGCTGTTTCACCGCCGTTCGAGCACGGGCAGGTACTCCTTTTTCCCGACCCAACCGACGAATCCGACTCAGCCAGTCGCCAGCATCGAGATCGGAGATTAGTTCTACCGCTTCAGCGGTACGCGACCCGACGCTCAGGGTTCCGAGAGGGGCTGCGAGATACGCCTTACCTGACCGCATCACAAAGCCGTACCGCGCAAACCCACTCACTCCACGGCTCGTTCCGAGGCTTGCGGCTGCCCGTGCAAAATCCAAACCATCTCGCGCCGTTTTGCCGTTGAGTACGGCGCGGCCTTCCTTCAGCAACCCTTCAAGTTCGCGATGGCCTGCTGGTTGGTCCCAGAGAGGAGCCCAAAATTCCGCTCGTGCATTCTCTTCATCGGAATCCGAAACTCCTCCCCACCCTGCGCCAGTTGGCCGCACCGTAAAAGGGAAACTCGCCCCCAATTCCGCCTGATGCCGGCGCGTCGCTGCACCCGCGAACATTATGGCCCCTTCAAGTGCCAGCACGAAATCCCACGGGTTGACGTTTGAGTCCGCCTCGTAGCCAGTACTCGCGTTGGGTCCGCCGGCCGCCCCAGGTGCAAACTGTCCGATGGCGACGTTGTGGAAGCCCCAAGTCCCATCGGCAAAAAGAGAAGTCCGCAGCAAACGCTCCGTGTCCTCCTTCGGCTTGCCGGTAGCGACGTCGAATGTGGACGCGAGACGCTGCATGAAGTTGTTGGTGAAATCGAGGCGTCCGTCGTTTCCTCCCGTTCCGAGAAGCTGGGGAAAATTGAGGCGGTCACCCGAAAGTGCCAATGCCGAGTCGAGCCAGTCGAGCGCGGCGTCTGCTAGACAACCGCGAAGTCCCGCTACGAAGTGGACCTTGTCTAGACCTTCCGGGCGATTTTTTAATCCTTGCTTTTGGATTTCTTGAAAAGCTGCCTTTATCGCATCCGCAATAGTCAGAAATCGGGGAGCGACCTTAGAGCCTGCAAGAGGCTCGATACCTTTCTTATTATCGCCGGGATAGAACCCGCTTCCCCCATTCCACGGCGCGATGATCGGGCTAGGTACATACTCTTCGAGGAAGAAGCACGTCAGGACCTTGGAGTCTAGACGAGTGTGTAGATGGAAGCGTTCATTTTCCCAAAATCCGCGCACTTCCGAGTCGGCTGCGGTTCCGCTCACACTGCTCGTTGGGCTTGCGATAAGTCGCAGTAAACCGAGGGCCTTCAAGTAGCTCGCCAGCGGCGTCGGCGAGCATCCAGCGAGGGTTATCGCGTTAGTCGTCACATCCATCCTCCTGTTCTTCTTTAGCCGATGCCTGCCAATCCGCAATACGCACCAATGCCTCCAGCCACGCGAGCCGGAAAGGACCATACTGGGAAAGCAAATTGCGCGTACGTTCGGTCCAACTCGCGCCGGTTTCTGGATGATCCCCCAACTCCATCACGGATAGTACCAGCGGCCCTCCTGCCCAAGTTTCCCCACCTCCCAAGTCAACCGACGGAATCTCATCGCCCTCCCATACGCCACGAGCAAAACGGGGTTTGTCCTCTCCCATTGCCGGAGGCTCGACAGGAAGTGGACGCAAATTAAGGCGCACCTTACCGTGATGGGCGGCAATCAGGTATGCGACCAGATCGGCCTCCCGTTCCCATCCTGCTTGTGTGAGAAACGCGAGCGCAGACGCCAGTTCGTGCCGTAAGTAGGCCCGCCCCTTCATCCGGTCGTATTTCGGGGCCTTGGCCAACAGCCCCTCTGGTCGTGAATCAGACTCCGGGGCATTGGCGATCATTCGCGCCTGAAACTCAGCGTGTGCCTTGCCGAGGTCGTGCCAGTACGCAGCTTGGATAATCGCGGCTTTCCTGTCTTCACAAATGCCGATACCATCGCACAGTAGTCCAGCTTCAAAAGCCACGTTGTTCAGATGCTGCGCCAGTCCCACGAATCCTCTCCTGCTGTCGGGGTCGGCGTCATTCGACTCGTCTGCTGCCGGCAACCCTGCTTCTAGCTCCACAGGCTCGACCGCTGCTTTTATGGCCTTATCAAACCCCGTCTCCGGCGTATATCCTCCGGCACTTGCAGAAACCAACAAGACCAAACCCGGCCAAGGTTCCTCCCGGAACTCGGTCCAAGCCTTCATGCTGGCTCTCGCCTGCGGGTCTATGCGGAACACCTGCTGCCTTTCCTTTTGACGGACATCTTTGAGCCAGTCCCGGGCTTGTTTTATCGGAACTGCACAAAGCTCGTCCCGCGTCGGCGCAAGCTGATTTTCCAGTCTATCCGACAAATCGCGCCAGAAGACGCGAATATCAGTATCCTCGGCATCGCGGATATAGGGAGCAATATCGACATCAAAACCTGTCAAATCTGGATCAGTGTCGTATAGGTCTAGCATATCTCTAGATCGTATCACCCGCTGATGGGCGCAGTCATCGGGTGCGGGCGGCGCGAGATTGAATGGCCGGGCGTCCGTCAACGCGGCAATCCGCTCACGTCCAATTGCTAGCTCGTCAATCTCATAAGGAGCGGCCAGCGAATCTCCGAGATCCCCACCGATGAGATCAATCCAGCGGATTATCCCGCCGCCGGAATCATTCAATTCACCGTAGCGGTTCACTCGACCGAACCGCTGGACTAAGGACGAGGCGGGCGCGAGTTCGGTGAGCATGACCGCCGCTGAAAGATCGACACCCGCTTCAATCGCCTGCGTCGCAACGACGATCAAGTCTTTCGCCTCCCCAGGCTCCGGCAGTTTATCCATCTGTGCTTTGCGATCTTTGGACCGAAAGCGCGAGTGGATGAGAGTGAGGCGAGCGGGCGAATCCTTTTTCTGGAGTGCCTTATGCACAGCTTGAGCGCGGACGACGGTATTGACCACCACGAGCGTCGTGCGGTTTTCTTGATGCAGCCGATGCAGCCGCAGAGTTTCCTCCGCCAACGCCGTGGCGTAGGCATCCAGATCGGCCTTCTTGGCACTCACCGGCGCAACAGACGCCTGCTGAATAGGCTTAGGCGCGTCAATAAGCTTGCGGACATGCGGTGATTGCGCGTCTTGGGGAAAATCGTATGGAACGCACCAGACCGTCGGATTTTGCTGGAAATCAACCGTGCCTAGCCAGTCTGGATGAAGGGTTGCCGACACCCAGAGGCTGCGCGAGGCAATCTCCGTCCCCAATTTGCGGCGAAAGCCTTCAAGTTGCGTGGAGGTTGCCAATCCCGAACTCATGAGTTGCACTTCGTCAAAGACCCACTGCGCGTCGTTGTGCAGCAACGCGAAGTCCACCGGCCAGCGGAAGCGACTCATGGCGTACCCTCGCATCAGAGCGCGACTAAGCAGCATGTCTTGGGTCCCAATCAGGATGGTCGGATGTTCGGGTTTTTCAAACCAGCGCGGCTCGTCAATGCCACCCATAAGGACATGGACTCCTGTTTCAGAATCCGGGAGGCGCGATTTCCAGTGCGGCTCTGCCTCACCTAGCCGTCGCAGCCATTCTCTAACATTTCGTTCTGTCTGCTCGACGAGGGTGCGCATGGGCAGGCAATAGACCAAACGACGCGGAGGTGCATACTCGGCGGCGACATGCTGCCAAGCCCAGCCGAGCACCACTGCGGCGGTTTTGCCGAGGCCGGTTGGAGCGATGAGTGCGTCCGGCCAAGCTCGCTCTGCGAGTGCCTGCTGATAGGCAAAAGGGTTAATATCTTTGCCGAATGCTGTGGAGAAGAATTGATCGAAGGTCATATGCCCTATTCCTTATTATTCTTCCTCGCAAGGACTTCGCGCACCACTTCAACAGTCTCCTCTACGCATTTCCGCAGCAACTCAATTTCATACGGCGTCAGCATCCGAGGGGCGGGCGAGGGGCCTATTAGCCGCTGGAGTTCGGCCACCGAAGGGGTGACACCAGTGTTCTCGTCCTTGCTCTCTGAAGGCTGCTCTGTGTCGTTGACCTTATCCATCTTCTTTCGTTTCATCGCCCCCTTCCTCACTCTCATCACCCTCTCCCTCACTAGGCGGCCCGCCAATCCGCAGAACATGACCATCCAAATCCTCAACCAGCATCTCCCGCGCCCCCCAAGGCTCGTCAACCGGCTCCTTTTTGATAGTCGCCCCCGCCGCCGCGTACTCCTCGTGCAGTTTGTCAACATCGCCAACGTTGTAGTAGAGCCACACCGGCCGGGCACCCTGCGAATCTTCGGAGAGAAAGACGTGCACTTTGCCATTGGATATGGAGGCAAAGGTCTTGTCCTCTGCCTCAGCGGGCCAGTCCCAGTCCTTGCTGAAACCTAGAACCGAGGTGTAGTGCTCAATGCTCGCCTCGACGCTTGCGACGTTCAGAATCGGCGTCATTGCGGTGAAGGCCGTGGGTTCGGAAGCCTCGTCGTGATCCTCGTGGGCACCAACACCGACGGCGATTCCTACAACTACTGCTGCTGCGAAAATGCTGCGACCTCTCATAGTTTTCCTCCTGTAGGTGAGTTTAATTCGGTAGAATTCGATCGTACCGCGTGCGTTGAACCCGGTCAATGTTGACAACTGCCTCGACGCTCACGCCCGCTCCACGTCAAACGCTTCCACATTGCGCTCATCCTTACTAAATTCCACGCCAATCAGGTATATCGGCTGCCCCAAGGCGCGGTACTTATCCGCATAGCGCTGCTCCTTCAACTGCGCCATCGCCGCACCCGCAGACGCCATCTCAGCCACCTTGAACTCGAACAAATAGACGCTGCCATTGAACAGAACCGCCATGTCCAGCCGGCCGTGGCTGCTGCTGTCCTCCACGGTGATGTCCAGCCCCAACGCCGCAAAATAGGAATAAAACACGCTGGCGTAGTAGCCCTCGTAACCGGCAATGTCGTTGTTGTTATACCACTCGTAGGGAATGCTGGCGAAAAAGGCGTGGAAGAGTGTCTCCAGCCCGGTGAAGTCATTGGCTTCGAGCAGCCGGTAGAGCTGGATGCTGTTGGCCATCTGCCGCGATGGGTCCTTCACCAAGTAGCGCAGCAGACTGCGGTTCAGGCTCTGACGCACCTCCCGGTTGGGATAGCCCAAGCGATAGAGCCGTTCGCCGCCCAAGTCCTCTTCTGCCGTTATCGTCAGGTAGCCGGTCTGGAACAGTAGGGCCTCGGTGGCGATGTCATCGACATCAAAGGTCGATAGCAACTCGTCGCTGCCGACCATTTCACCCAACTCCAGGGAACTAACGTGGCGCTTGCCCAGCGTTTCGACCAAAAATGTCGGCGTTCCCGTCTCAAACCAGTAGGCGTCGAAGCGACGACGGCGAAACAGCAGCAGGATGTCAAACGGGTTGTACACCTTCTCGTCGCCGAGCCAACTGTAGCCATTGTACCAGTCGCGGATCTGGTCCCGGTCCAAGCCGGGCAACTCCGGCGCGAACACGGCGTCCAAATCGGCGTCCGAGTAGCCACAGATCGCTGAGTATTCCGGTTCGAGGGTAATATCAGTGAGGTTATTGAGGCCAGAAAACAGGCTGACCTTGGAAAATTTGCTCACCCCGGTAAGGAACGTGAAGCGGATGTGGGCGTCGGCAAACTTCACGGTCGAATACAGACCGCGCAGCAAGTCGCGGTTGGCACGGGCGACCTCCGGCGCGTCCAAGGCATCCAAAATCGGCTTGTCGTACTCATCAACCAGCACTGCAACGCGCTGACCGGTGCGCTCGTGCAGCGCTTCTAGCTGGCGGGCGAGGCGTCCCGGCACCGTAGTGGACTCGGCAGCCACTCCAGATCGGCGTTCGATAGCGGTTAGCTGGTCCACGAGATTCGCTTGCAAGTAGCCCGGCTCGGTGAAGTTGCCGCCGCTGAAGTCCAGCCGCACAACCGGATACCGCCGTGACCAATCCCAGTGGTCGTGGATGTATAGCCCCTCAAACAGCGACTCGTTGCCCTCGAACAATTCCTTCAGCGTGTCCAAAAACAGGCTTTTGCCAAAGCGCCGTGGACGCGACAGGAAATAGTGCGTACCCTCGTCAAGCAGCCGGCGTATGTGGGCCGTTTTATCGACGTAGTAGCAGTCCTCCTCCCTAATTTTGCGGAAGGTCTGAATGCCAATGGGCAGTCTGCGTTTGGTCATGGTGTGCGTTACTCCAGATAGAGGATCCGACTTCTATTCCTTCAGACCGGCCAAAGTACCGCGCACGCCGAACCCGGTCAACATTGACAGCCGCCCCCCGGCGCGAAGATATTGGGGGCTGTTCATGCAAACCATAGGAGACGCGCAGTGCCCAACGAAAAACCGAATGTCGTCCTCGTCTTCGCCGACCAATGGCGCGCCCAAGCCTGCGGATACGCCGGCGACCCCAACGTGCAAACTCCCAACTTAGACGCCCTGGCACACCGCAGCGTCAACTGCACCCACGCGGTGTCTGGCTGCTCGGTATGCTCACCGGCGCGGGCCTCGATCTTGACCGGTCAATACCCCCTCACGCACGGCGTCTTCGTCAACGACGTAGAGCTGGGTCAAGATGCCGCGAGCATCGCGCAGGCTTTCAGCGCGGGCGGCTACGACACGGCCTATATCGGCAAGTGGCACGTCAATGGCCGCGGCCGCTCCAGCTATATCCCGCCCGAGCGGCGGCAGGGCTTTGAGTACTGGAAGGTGCTCGAATGCACCCACGACTACAACCATTCTGCGTACTATGCCGGCGACTCGGACGAGCAACTTGTATGGGAGGGCTACGACGCCCTTGCCCAAACCCGCGACGCCCAAGCGTACCTGCGCGGTCGCGGTGACAAACCCTTCTTACTAGTCCTGTCGTGGGGGCCGCCGCACGCCCCCTATCACACGGCCCCAGAAGAATACCAAGCCCTGTACGATCCAGCCGCTATCGCCCTGCGGCCCAACGTCCCACCCGACTGGGCCGAAAACGCGCGGCAGTGGCTCGCCGGGTACTACGCCCATTGCACGGCCTTAGACGACTGCGTCGCCATGTTGCTTCAGACTTTGCAGGAGGAAGGGCTGGAACAAGAGACGATCTTTCTGTTTTTCTCGGATCACGGCGACATGCTCGGCTCGCAGGGCATGGACAAAAAGCAAAAGCCCTTTGAAGAGTCCATCCGCGTGCCGTTCCTGCTGCGCTATCCGGGGATGGACGCCGCCGAACTCGACGCGCCAATCGACCTGCCCGACATCATGCCGACCTTGCTGGGCCTGTGCGGCCTACCGATTCCCGCCACCGTCGAGGGAATCGACTTCTCCGCGTACCTACAAGGTGGCCCAGATCCCTCGGACGGCACCGCACTCTTGCAGTGCCCCCATCCCTTCGGACAGTGGTGGACCGGCATCGGCGGCCGCTCCTATCGCGGCCTGCGCACCCGCCGCCACACGTACGTCCGCGCCCTAGAGGGGCCGTGGCTGCTCTACGACAACGAGGCCGATCCCTTCCAACAGGACAACCTCGTCGGCCAACCCGGCCAGCAGGATTTGCTCGACGCATTAGACGCGGCCCTTGCGCGCCGCCTCGCCGCCGCGGGCGATTCCTTCCTCCCTGGCCCAGCCTATCTAGCGCACCGGGGATACCAAGTAGATGCCCGCGGCACCGTGCCTTATACTAACTGATGTTACGCCGTGTAGGGGGCGGTTTGCAAACCGCCCCCTACCGTCATGAGGAATGCGACATGCCCCGATCCCTTCCCTACGCAACCCTTGCATCCTTAGCCCTCTTCTGGGCGGCCTGCTCGTCGCCGGACTCGCCCACGGCAACTTGCGGCGACGGGCAGGTGCTTCAAGTCGGGTTCTACGCCTTTTTCGCGCCGGTCAGTTATAGCGCCGACCCCGATCCAAGCACGACCGGGTTTGACGAACACCTTGGCTACGAAGCGGATTTGCTGACCGCTCTAGCGGCCATGGACGGCGCGGGACTGTCTTTTGCACGCCGCGGCATAGCCGAGTGGCCCGATATATGGCTCCAAGCGGCCGGGCCGGACTACGACTTGGTCGGCGGCGGCATCACCATCCTCGACTCCCGCACCCGCAATGCGGCCGGCGAGCGCGTGGTGACCTTTACCTCCGGGCACATCGCCTTCCGCCAATCGCTGCTGGTTAGGGCTGCCGATGCCGTGCGCTTTGCCAGCCACAGCGACCTGACGAGCGAAGATCGGGTGGGTGCGCTGATCGGCACCACGGGTGAGTTCCGCCTGCTGGAGCTAACGGGCCTCGTCGATGCCAACGGCGTACTCGCTACTGGTACGCGTATTGAAACGCCCGAGGGTGAGATCGTCGCCGACGGCACGGCCGCGCACACCATCACCGCGGCCGGCGCATCGGATCATCTCGCTGGCCGGACGCGGCTGGTGCCGCCCACAGCCGACATGCCGCAAGTGATTTACCTCGGGCAAGAGACCGGCGAAGTGGAACTGCTAGAGGCCCTAGCAAATGGCACCATCGACGCCAGCGCCCGCGGCGGAATCGGCAACCACGACGCCAGCGTTTCTTCCGACGGCGAATTTGTCGTCGCGGCCCTCGACGCGGCTACCGAGTTAGGGGGGTTCTCACTGGCCGTGGAGGACGCCGACCTAGCGGCCTGCATCGACGACAAGATCAACTATCTGACCGACCATCAGCGCATTGGCTACGGCGAGTGGCGCGCCAATCCAGCGATTTTCGCCGAGCGCGCCCAACACTGGCAACCCTAACCAAAGGAGCACGACATGTATAAAGCTGGAGTCATTGGCTGCCGAGGCATTGGCGTGGCCCACGCCACCGGCATAGTTAGCTCAGACCGCGCCCGCCTCACAGCGGCTTGCGACCTCGACGAAGCAACGCTCCGCGAGTTCGAGCAACGCTGGCCGGACGAAAACCCTACCCTGTACCGCGATCACCGCGAGATGCTCGCCCGCGAAGCGCTGGACATCGTCACCGTCGCCACCTCGGATCACCGCCACGCCGACTTAGTAGTAGATGCGGCCAACGCCGGAGCCAAGGGCATCTTCTGCGAAAAGCCGCTGGCCACCAACCTCGCAGACGCCGACCGCATGATCGCCGCTTGCGATGCCAACAACACCACCCTGTCGGTCGATCACACCCGGCGCTTCATCCCCCTGTGGCGGCACGCCAAAGAAGAGATCGTCAATCAGGGCGTCATCGGCCCGGTGCAATACGTCATCGGCACGCTCTCCGGCCCCCGCGCCATGCTCTTCCGCAACGGCACCCACACGCTTGACGCTATCTGCTATTACGCGGATGCACAGCCCGAGTGGGTAGTGGCCGAACTGGAGGAAGGGTACGAGGACTACGCCGAGTACCGCGGCGACGGCGGCCACGTACCAGCCACCGAGCCGGGGGCCAACGGATACATCCACTTTTCTGGGGGTGTGAGAGGTTTCTACATCGGCGGCTCGAAGACCACGCCAGCGCCCAAGCAGCAACTCGAAGTAGTGGGCACCACCGGACGACTAGTTATGGTCAGCGACGGCGGCACCCTGTATCGCGGCGAAGAGCCAGAACCCCTCGCACCGCCCACATGGCCAGTCGAGGGCATTCCCGCCGGCATTCACGAGCTGATCGCCGCCATGGACCAAGGCGTCGAGTCCGTGTCGCCGGGCCGAGCCGGGCACACGGTAGTAGAGCTGATTATCGGGTTTTTAGAGTCGCAAAAGCAGGGCAACGTGCCGGTGCCCATTCCGGTGCCGAGAGTCTAAGCTGGACTTCGACCATTTTGAAACCCTAAAGTAGGCGGCTATCCGAGCCGAGTCGTATATTTGGAGTAGAATACCTGCTCGGAGAGAGCTGGTTACGCACACTGTGCGTTGTGAACTGAAGTGAGTCTCGCTGATGGGACTGAAAAAGACTTTTGGGCGTCATCAGAAAGATGGACATCCTGAACAGTTTGCGACGTTAGTATCCTGACGAACGAAGTCATGACGAGGAATACGATGGACGGCGGGTACAAGTGGACTCCGATACTTGACTATGAGAACGACCCGGCTGCCTTGGCGCAGAAGGAACTCGATTCTCTCGCCGCGGTATGGGAAACAGAGCGCAGCCGACTAGAAGACTCGGAGGCCCTGTCCGAATTTAACCGGAAACTGCACCGGGAATGGGCGATCGAGACCGGACTGATAGAACGAGTGTACGACTTCGACCGCGGCGTCACAGAACTTCTGATTGAGCGCGGCATTGACGCGACGTTGATCCCTCACGGTTCCGGCGACGACCCGGAACGGATTGCTTCCATGATTCAAGATCACGAGGCGGCTATCGAATATGTATTCGCCTTCGTCAAGGACGAGCGCGTACTCTCCACGAGTTATATCAAGGAGCTTCACCAACTGCTGACGCAGAATCAGGAGACAGCAGAGGGAAGGGACCGTCTCGGGAAACGGGTTCGGATTCCTCTGCTACGCGGCGACTACAAGAAACGACCGAACAATCCGACCGGTCGCGATGGTGCAATCCACGAATACTGTCCACCAGAGCAGGTTGCTTCCGAGATGGACCGGCTGATCGAAATGCACCGGGCTCACCAAAAGATCGCTCCCGAAGTCGAGGCTGCTTGGCTCCACCATCGCTTCACGCAGATCCATCCCTTTCAGGACGGCAATGGCCGGGTAGCGAGAGCACTTGCTACGCTCGTTCTCGTCAAGGTACGCCGGTTTCCGCTGGTCGTGCGGAGCAAGGCAAAAGGCGATTACCTAGACGCTTTAGAGGAAGCGGACCGCGGTAATCTATACCCACTTGTCAGTTTTTTTTCGGAAATTCAGAAACGCGAGTTTGTACGGGCACTTGGTTTGTCTCGTGAAGTTGAAAAAGACTTCCGCGCCGAGGATTTGATTCGCGCCACGCGCAGGGAATTGGAGCATCGTCGCGATACCCTCACGGGTGAATGGAACACTGTCAAGGATCAGGCGGAACATCTGCGGCGGGAAGCCGAGAAGCGGATGAACGAACTGAAGAAGACAATAGAGACCGACATGGGAGCCGTCCTCGATCATGTTCATGTATTTGTTGACGGAGAATCCGACCACGGCGAACGCAGCCACTATTTCCGCCAGCAGATTGTCGCTGGAGCGCAGGTGCTCGACTACTTCGCTAATCTGGAGTCCTATCGCGCTTGGGTGCGCCTCGTCATCCACAATGCGAACCAGAGCCAAATTCTGCTTTCCTGCCATGGAATCGGACGCGAATTCCGCGGGGTACTTGCCTGTTCGGCGGTATTCTTCCAGCGAGTTCAGACGGACCGCGAAGACCGGGAGACGAGTCCGGCCAAGGTGCTTTCGCGCAGCCTATTTCAGATCAACTATCGGGAAGACCTAGCGTCCATAGAAGAGCGATTCCGCGTTTGGCTCGAAGAGTGTTTAGTGGTCGGACTGCGCAATTGGCGTTCTGCTGATCTCTAAAAGGCGCTTGCGGGTTGGGTGTCGGGTTAGCGTCCACGACGCTTATTATCCCATCCCCGCCTAGCCCAACTCCACGAGCACCCGACCATCCTCCACGAGCACCGGATAAGCTCGCACCCGCACCTTTTCAGGCTCACAAAGCGAGCGGCCCGTACGCACGTCGTATTCCCAGCCGTGCCACGGACAGCTCAGGATCTCGCCCGCGCGCCCCAAGACGATCTCGTCCCCTGGTTGCCGCGCCAGCGCCGTGCCCCCAACCCGCCCGTCCGACAGCCGCGCCCCTTGATGCGGACAAACATCGCGGAGCGCATACCAAGCCTCCCCCTGCCGCACAATGGCCAAGCCCCGCCCCTCGACCTCGACCCGGCGGACCTCGCCGTCGGCAAAGGCATCGACCGGCCCTACGTCAATGCGCCGCAAAGCCATAAAATGCCTCGGCATTATCGACCATGATCCTCCGGCGCATTGCGCCGTCAATCGCCGGCGGCAGGGCGCGGGCCGGCGAGTCAAAGTCCCAATGCGGATAATCCGTAGCGAACATCAGGAACTCCTCGCCGCCAATCATGTCGATGATGTGCAACAAGTGCTGGGGGTCGTCTGGCTCTTCCATGGGTTGGGTCGTGGAGCGGAAGTGCTCGCGGATGTATTCGCTGGGCCGCTTCTTCAGCCACGGCACCTCGCTGTGCAAGCCCCGGTAGTTTTTGTCCAGCCGCCACATCAGCCCAGGCAACCACGCGAATCCCCCCTCAACCAGCGCGACGCGCAGCTCCGGGAACTCACAGAACACCCCCTCGCAAACAAGGCTGATAACCTGCGCCTCAAAGGCTTGCGACATGGCCGTGTGATCTTCGATGTAATAGGAAGGCCAGCCGCAGGCCGTGATGGGCTGGCCGCTGCCGCCAAAGTGGATTCCCACCGGCAGGCCGACCTCACAGGCCGCGGCAAAAATCGGCCGGAACTGCCGCTTGCCATACGGCGCGCTCGACCGCACCAACAGCAGTGCCTGCACAAAGCGCGGATCAGCCGCGGCCCGTTTGATTTCCGCGGCCGCCGCGGCCGGGTCGTTGGCATTGACCACAATCGATCCGCGCCAGCGCGGATCGCAGTCGAGCCAAGCGTGCGCGGTCCACTCGTTGACCGCCCGCATCAGTGCGTTGGCAAAGTCGAGGTTGTGCAGGGCCGTCATGCCGTAGAGCGGATTGAGCACAGCCACGTCAATACCCCAAGCATCGAGCAATTGGGTACGCGCAAAATCCGGGTCGCCACCCGGCCGCAGGCCCGAAGGCGGCCAAGCATCGCGCCGCGCAGCTTGGGCAAACCCCTTGGGATAGGTCGGCCCAGGCGGACCGCTAAACCCGGATTGCCGCACGTACGCCTGCCAGCGCGCCGACAAATAGGGCATGAGGTCGTCGATGGAATTCGGGTAGTTGTGGACGTCGCAGTCGATCAGCGAAAAGGCAGTCGAGGTCGCGACTTGGACGGCGTATTCGGTTTGGGACATGGCAACTGTGGCTGGTAAAGGGTTGTAGGGGCGTCCCTTGTGGACGCCCTATAACTCTAGGGTGCGAACACGGGCTGCGTCAACTCCGCGTGCGCGGGAGGAGCAGATTTGTTCGCCAACCGCGTTTAGTAGTATTTTAACCCAATTATGCCTACATCACTCGCCGACCTCGAAGCGCGCTATCGCTGTGCTAGCCCGCGCTCTCGCGCCCTTTTTGAACAGGGTCGCACCTACACGGCCGGTGCGGCCAAAGGCGCGTATTACTACCCGCCCTATCCACTCACCATGGCCCGCGGCCAGGGCTGCTACCTGTGGGATGTCGATGGGCGGCGCTACGTCGATTGCGCCAACCACCACACGGCCCAAGTCCTCGGGCACGGGCACGAGCGCGTGGAAGCGGCCGTGCGCGAGCAAATGCAAAAGGGCATTGCCTTGGGCGCGCCCATTGGCATTGAGAGCGAGATCGCCCGCGCCATGTGCGACCGGGTGGATGCACTGGAGCGAATTCGCTTTGTCAACTCTGGCACCGAGGCCACCCTGCACGCGATTCGCTTGGTGCGGGGCTACACCAAGCGCGGCAGAATCGCCAAGTTTGAAGGCGGCTACCACGGCAGCCACGACGCCGTGGAAGTCAGCGTGGCTCCGCCCCTAGACCAAGCCGGCCCCGCCGACGCACCCGTCGCAGTGCCAACAGCTGGCGGCATATCTCCGTCAGCCGCGTCCGAAGCCGTCATCCTCCCCTACAACGATCCAGAGGCCGTCGAGCGGCTCGTCGCCGCGCACGCCAGCGAACTCGCCTGCGTCCTCTTCGACCCCAAGGCCGGCATCCTAGACATCCAGCCGGATTTTGCCCGCGCCGTGCGCGACATCACCCGCCGCCACCGAGTCTTGCTCATCTTTGACGAAATCGTTGGGTTCCGCACGAGCGTCGGCGGACTGCAAGAAGTGTACAGCATCGACCCGGACCTAAGTTGCTTTGGCAAAATCATCGGCGGCGGCTTTCCAGTGGGGGCCTTTGGCGGCCGGGCCGACCTGATGGACCTGTTCGACAACTCGCAGCAAGCCACCGGCCTCTTTCAGAGCGGCACCTTTAGCGCACATCCCGTGGCCATGGCCGCTGGCTTGGCGACCCTGAACGAGCTGACGCCGCAAACCATCGACCACCTGAACGCACTCGGAACGCGCCTAAAGGACCAACTCAACGCGCTCTTTGCCGACCGCGCCATCGCCGCCCAAGCGGTCTGCACGGGGTCGGTCTTCAGCATCCACTTCGCCCGCGGCCCCATCGCCAACTACCGCGACCTCGCCGCGGCCGACAAAACCCTCATTCAGCCGCTCTTTCTCTCGCTCATCGAGCAGGGGTATTTCCTCGGCCCAGGGCTGGGCATGTGCGCGCTTTCTGCGCCCATGGACGCCGGGCACATCGACGGCTTAGTCGCCGCGGTGGGGAATGCGCTGGCGGAGATAGCCTAAATTTGGAGCAAACCATGTCCGTACTCAGCCCCGAACAAATCGCCCAGTACCAGCAAGACGGGTACACCATCTTGCGCAACGCCCTCTCCGCAGAAGACTTGAGCACACTCCGCACCCACATCGAAGGAATCGCTTCGGGCGCACTGCCTTTCCCAGAGGCAAACATCGAGTTCGATCCCAACGCGCCCCAACAACGCCACATCGATCATTTGCGCAAGATCAACGGCCCGTCCGAATGCGATCCATTCTTCCGCGACCACGCAGTGCGGGAGCCCCTCCTCACCGCAGCCGCCGACTTGCTCGGTCCAGACCTCAAGCTCTACGGCGACCAAGTTTTTATCAAAGGGCCGGGCGGCATAGAAAAAACCTATCACCAAGACTCCGCGTACTTCTACATCGAGCCGATGGACCTCGCCACCGCCTGGGTCGCCTTAGACGATGTAACCCTTGAAAATGGCTGCCTATGGGTCGTGTCCGGCAGCCACCGCGAGGGGCTAGTGGACCACAGCGAGGTGTGGATGGTCGGCTCGCGGCAAGACAAGACAGTCCCCGACGCAGCCATCGACCACCAGCGCGAACAGCCCATCCTGCTGCAAGCGGGCGACTGCTCCTTCCACCACAGCCTACTCTTGCACCGCTCCGGTCCCAACCAGACGACGACGCGCCGCCGTGGCATGGCCACCCACTACATGAGCGCACGTTCGCGTTGGATAGGAGCCCCCCAAGACAAGCCCGACTATCCTCTGCTGCGAGGACAAGAACACGCTGGCTGTGTCTGAGCCATCTCCTCTAACCAACTGAATGTTACGCAGCAGCTCTGTATCTTGTGGTTTATCAAAGCCTATTGACCCAAGATATTGGGGCGAAATCGAGGATTTTCTGGAAAACTGCGTAACGTCAGTAACCAAGAGAAATATCCATGAGCCAATACTGGGTTGAAGACGGACGAGGAGACAACGCGAAGGGAATGTGGCGGGGACGAGTCTTTGTAGGATAGCTTCCAGTAACTTATCTCTCTTACCTATTTATCTATGTTCAAAAATTACCTCCAAGGCAGTCTATTCGCCCAAGACCTCCTCGACAGCTCCATTACAGAATTCCCCGAGTGGAAGGCTTATGACGATCACGACCTCGCCGCATTGGAGAGCGAGGTGCAGTCGCTCTTATACCGCTTCCCCAAGGACGGTAGCCCCAACGAAACCCAAACTGAGGATGACCTAATCTGGCCGGTTTTGCGCCTGCTTGGCTGGACCGAGAGCTTGCGGCAGCAAAACCTGAGCGCCAAAGGGCGCGAAGATGTGCCGGACGGGCTGCTATTTGAGGACGCTGTGGCCAAGGATCGGGCTAACAGACTCACCCAAGAATGGAAGCGGTACGAACACGGCCGCGCCATCGTCGAATCCAAGCGATGGAACTTGCCACTCGACCGCGGCGACAGGAACAAGGCCGCGCCTTCTACCCAAATGCTTCGCTACTTGCGCCGAGTAGATGACTTGGCCAATGGTAAGCTGCGCTGGGGCATACTCACGAATGGGGCACGCTGGCGGCTCTACTATGCGGGTGCGCGTTCCGTCGCCGAGCAGTTCTACGAGATCGATCTCATGCAGACCCTCGACCTGCCGAATGAGCGCAGCCACTATCTAAAGGTGTTCGCGCTGGTCTTTGGCCGCGCGGCGTTCCAGCCGGGCGAGGATGGGCGCACCTTGCACCAGCGCATACTCGACGAGGGGCGGTTCTACGAAGAGCGCGTAGCCACCAGCCTTTCCGAGGTCGTCTTCGACCAAGTTTTCCCTCAACTCGCTGATGCCATTTTCAAGGCCGCGCCCGCCGCGTCATTGTCCGAAGTACGCAACGCCGCCCTAACTCTGTTCTACCGCCTGTTGTTCATCCTTTACGCAGAAGATCGCGACTTGCTGCCCGTGCGGGACGCCGCGTATGACGACTACAGCCTGCGTCGAGTGCGCGACGACGTAGGTAAGCGCAAGGAACAGGGCGACGTATTCTCCAATACGGCCGCTCGCTACTGGTCGGCCATCCGCGACCTGTGCCACATCATCGACGAGGGCGATGCCTCCATTGGCCTTCCACCTTACAACGGCGGTCTGTTCGACCAAGGGCGCACATCGCTTTTGTCCAATATCCAATTGGGCGATCAGGTCGTGGCCGATGTGATTTATGCCCTGTCCTTTGACACCACCTTGGAGAGCCAACGCTACATCAATTACCGCAACTTGAGCGTGGAACAGCTTGGGTCAATTTACGAGCGGCTGCTCGAACGCGAGTTAGTGCAGAAAGAGGGCGGCATCGACGTGCGGCTCAACGTCTTTGCGCGCAAGGGGTCGGGCAGTTACTACACGCCGGACGCACTCGTGAGCCTGATTATCAAGGAGACTGTCGGCCCACTCGTCGAGGGACGCAGTGCCGAGCAGATATTGGACTTGAAGATCTGCGACCCGGCCATGGGGTCTGGGCACTTTCTGACGAGCCTAGTCGATTACCTGAGCGACCGCGTCATCGAGGCTATGGCCGAAGTCGATGCTTCACCGCTTGCGGCCCGCATCGAGGCTATGCGCGAGACGATCATGGCGAATGCCGAAAAAGGCGGCTGGCGCATTGATGCCGAGCGGCTCGACGACCGCCACATTGTGCGACGCATGGTGCTCAAGCGATGCGTGTACGGGGTTGATAAAAACCCCATGGCCGTGGAGTTGGCCAAGGTGTCGCTGTGGCTGCACACCTTTACGGCGGGTGCGCCGCTGAGCTTTCTCGACCATCACTTGCGTTGCGGCGATAGCTTGTTCGGGGGCTGGGTCAACAAGGGGATGGACGATGCGAATGCTCTCTTCCTCCAAGGCCCGATCAGCGAGGCGACCCGCATGGCTGAAGCCATGCAATCAATTGAGGAGTTGACCGACGCCGAGATCGAGGAGACGGACCGCTCGGCTGCGCTCTTTGCCGATATGCAGGCCGGGACGCAGCCGTTGGCGGATTTCCTTTCGTTGGTCCATGCGTTTACGTGGCTAAACGTGCGGGACAAAGAAGACAAAATCGCCTTGCAAAACTTCTTGTCGAGCCGGTTGGGAGACCCGGTCGCCATTGCGGCTGGCGCACTCGCTCCCAAGACGGATGTGCCCGATCCCGAGCGGTTTGCGCGGCTGTTTGAACAGGCGCGGGCACTGATGGACGAAGAGCGATTTCTGAACTGGCAGGTCGCCTTTCCGGGTATATGGCAGGATTGGGAGGGGCCTAGGTTGCGCGGCGGCTTTGACGCGGTGATTGGCAATCCGCCTTGGGATCGAATTAAGCTGCAACAAGTGGAGTGGTTTGCGGCGCGACGGCCGGAGATTGTCAAGGCGCAACGAGCCGCTGATCGCAAGAAGATGATCGCGGCTTTGGAGGAGGCTGGTGATCCACTAGCCGAAGAATTCGACCAAGCGAGCGCCCGCGCTGCTTATGCGGCTTATATGGCGCGGGCGTCTGGCGACTATCCGCTGCTGTCCGGCGGCGACGTGAACCTCTACTCCCTGTTCGTGGAACGGGCGATGACGTTGGTGAATGCCCAAGGCATGGTTGGGCTGCTCACGCCGTCGGGCATTGCGTCTGACAAGACGGCGGCGAAGTTTTTCAAGGGGGTGGCGACTGAGGGGCGGCTGCGGGCGCTCTACGATTTTGAGAACAAAAAGGTCTTTTTCCCCGACGTTCATGCGTCGTTCAAATTCTGCATTTTCGTCGCTAGTTCTTCGCCAAGCGACAAACCGGCCAAGTGTGCGTTTTACCTACATAACGTTTCCGAACTCGACGACCCTAAGCGTTGCTTTCCCCTAACGGCGCAGGACTTCGCCCGCGTCAATCCGAACACCGGCACGGCTCCCATCTTCCGCTCGCGGCGGGATGCGGAATTGACGACGGCGATTTACGAGAGGATGCCGGTGCTGGTGGATCGCTCGGAGGACGCGGAAGTCAAGGCGTGGCCGGTGAAATACGTCCGTATGTTCGACATGACCAACGACTCCAACCTGTTCCGCACACGCGCAGAACTAGAGGAGCAAGAAGGCGCGTTTCCCACCGGCGGCAACCGCTTCGGCAGTCCAAGCGGCGAGTGGGTGCCGCTGTATGAAGGCAAAATGGTGCAGGCGTATGACCACCGGGCGGCGAGCGTCGTCGTCAACCCCGAAAATCCGCATCGACCGGCGCAGCCCGTGCCCGCAACCCCAGAGCAGCAACAGGATCCCGATTGGCTGCCTGATCCGCAGTTTTGGGTTCCTGCTGAGGAATGCGGTTGGCCGGAAGGAGCGACTTGGGTTCTTGGTTTCAAGGAGATCACGGCTTCAACAAATATCAGGACATTTATTGCCGCCCTTTTGCCGACGGTAGGATTCGGAAACAAAGTGCCGATCTTCAAGTCGGAAACGCCCGCCCGCCAAGAATGGCTATTAGCTGCCAATCTCAATGCGACGGTTTTTGACTTTGTAACACGTCAAAAAATTCAAGGGCAGACTCTGAACCTTTTCATCGTCGAACAACTCCCCGTCGTCCCTCTCGCCCTCTACGAGTCCACCCACTTCGGCCCAAAAACCGCCGCCCAAATCATCCGCGAAGCCGTCTTAGAACTCACGTACACGGCCCACGATATGGCCCCTTTCGCCCGCGACTTAGGCTACGCTGGCGATCCCTTCGTCTGGAACGACGACCGCCGCTTGCAGCTCCGCGCCAAACTCGACGCCGTATTCTTCCATCTCTACGGCGTTACCGACCGCGACGACATCCGCTACATCTACTCGACCTTCCCCATCGTCAGACGCCAAGAAACCGCCGCCTACGGCAAATACCGCTCCTGCGACCTCTGCCTCGCCTATGTGAACGCCCTTGCTGCGGGTCAACCGGACGCCGACGTTTCTGTATAGAAGCCGTCTTGGCTCGCGTCGAACCGCCGCAGGAGTCAGCCGGCCGTCATTCCCGCGCAAGCGGGAATCCAGTTCATTAAGGCATGATAGATCACTGAGGCATCCGCAAACACCATGAAAATCGCAGAAATCAACTTCCCTTCTCCTCTATTATCCGCTTTGCGCGATGGCGAATTGGTCATTTTCGCCGGCGCAGGCGTTTCAACGGGTAAGCCGGCGTGTCTGCCGCTATTCAAAGAGCTGGCGGAAAAGATCGCGCAAGGAACCGGCGAAGTATTGCGAGAGAAAGAATCAGAGAGAGAACCAGAGGACCGCTTTCTCGGCAGGCTTCACCAAAAAGGTGTGAAAGTACATGAGCGAGCCGTGCAGGAGCTTTCCCGCAATAATCCGAAGCCGACTGATCTGCATCGAGACCTTTTGCGGCTCTACCAAAAAAACGGTGAGCAAGTTCGCGTCGTTACCACTAACTTCGACCTCTTGTTTGAGGCGGCGGCACAAGACGTCTTCGGTGCCGTACCCGAGGTGTTTCGGGCACCGGCATTGCCGCTAGGACGAGACTTTAATGGAATCGTCCACGTTCATGGTGCTCTGAGCCATCGCCAAGGGATGGTACTCACCGATGAGGACTTCGGCCGTGCGTATCTGACCGAGGGATGGGCAAGGCGCTTTCTCGTCGAACTGTTCCGTAATTTCCCCGTCCTTTTCGTCGGTTATAGCCACAAAGACATAATTCTGAACTATCTAGCGCGGGCGCTCCCCATAGACTCGACTAAACCGCGTTTTGCTTTGACCGACGACAGCGACTTGCAGCGTTGGGAATTGCTCGGAATCGAGCCTTTTCTTTATCCGAAGCCGGACGCAAACGATCACAGCAGGCTTTACGAGGGCGTCCGTCGCTTGGCAGAGTATGTAAACCGTGGCGTTTTAGACTGGCAGAGGGAAATTACTGATCTCGCGGAAAAACCGCCTCTTTCCCTAGACGAAGAAGCAGCCGATCTCATCGCCGATTCCTTCTCGGATGCGGTACGGACGCGATTCTTCACGCAAGCAGCCACCTCGCCTGAATGGATCGACTGGCTCAGCAGGCGTGGGCATCTGGTTCCGCTCTTCGGCACCGACGACCTATCCGAACCGAACCAGGTACTAGCTAGGTGGTTAGCTGAGAAATTTGCCCGCAACCATGCTAATAAGCTCTTTCTGCTGATTTCCCAATATCAAATGCAACTGAACCCACATTTCTGGCATGAACTGCAAAAGGCGATAGGGAAAGAGGGGGATGAGCCGCTGGATAAGGATACTTTGGCCCGCTGGGTTTCGTTTCTTCTCAAGACCGATCCACTAAATGTAAACTGGTATTCTCGTATAACTCTTCCAAGTGCGTGGTGGCTGGAGATCATCAAGCGTTGCAGCGATCAAAAATTGATGCCAGCCATATTGCAGATTTTCGCTGCAATGTCGAAAAGCCGCCTTCTATTGGAACCGGACTTCGCACGGTCCTCTGACGATGGAAACGATCAGCCTCCAAGGGCCGATCTGCTGCTAGTTTGCGATCACCATATACTCAATGAGATTTGGGAAAAAGGACTCAAACCGAATCTGGCTCAAGTAGCTGAGCCACTGCTCTCGTTGGTTGTCCGACGCATCGAAGATCAGCATCGCATACTGTGTGCGTGGGAACATGCAAACAACAAATGGGATCATGTAAGCGACAATCGTTGGGCTATCGAACCCCACAAGTATAACATGAGTCCCACGGCCATTGACGTTTTGATCGATGCGGCGCGTGACTCTCTTGAGTGGCTGGCGTCTAATCAGGCGGACTCGGCAGCACTATGGTGTGCTCTCCTCATCGATTCCGATGTACCGCTCTTGCGCCGTCTGGCAATACACACCTTACCCGTGCGTTCCGACCTGACGGCGGACGACAAAATCGACTGGCTGTTGACGCACATCGGCCTACACGACCCAGCAGCGCACCATGAGACTGAGAGGGTTGTGTATCAGACCTATCCTAACGCTAGTCCAAAACAACGCGAGAAGCTCATCGGAGCTGTCTTATCCTACCATTGGCCAAGTGAGGACGCTTCTGAAAGAGAAGAACGGACGGCGCGTAAACATCTTGACTGGTTATCTTGGCTTAATCGTTTGGCTCCCTCTTGTCCCCTAGCCCAGGCGAAGCTAGACGAAGTATCAGCTCAGTATCCGCAATTCAGACGACAAGAACCACCAGTAGATACTCAAAATTCTTGGAGCGTTGAAAAATTACTGGCACGGCCAGCCGGCGAGTGGCTCGAAGAATTGTTGTCTCTCCACTCAACTGACCCCTTTAACGAACCTCTACTACAACGTGTCGTAGGGGATGCGGCGAAGCAAGAACTCAAATGGGGACTCGATCTAGCAGAAGCATTGGCCTCAAAGGAAAACTGGGAGGCCAATCTTTGGCCCACGTTGATATACGCTTGGCGAGAAACGGAGCTTGACGATAAACAAGGCCGCGCAGTTCTCAATCTGCTGGAGAGCGCCGGTCTGCATCAAAAGTATGGTCGTGAGGTTGCCTCCACACTTTACGATTTAGTAAAAGATGGCGGCATTCCTTGCGCGTTAGAATTGCTTCCGCAAGCGAACAAAATTGCCACAGCCCTTTGGGACGATCTCGACCCAAGTCACCCCTATGAAGAAGGGTCAGATTGGCTAATATCGGCCATAAATCACCCTGCCGGAACTCTCGCCCAATTCTGGCTGGAAAGTCTGTCCCTCTGGCGGAAACACCAAGACCCGGTCCCCGATCAACTCGACGGTGACTATTTAGAGGCACTGTCGAAAATTGTGCAAGATCGGACGATAGCGGGAAGACTCGGAAAGTCCGTTCTAGCAGGTTACTTCGCGTCCCTGCTAGAGATCGATGAGAACTGGACAAAGGAAAATCTGCTGCCACTTTTCTTTAGGAAAAACCATAGCGATGCCGACGACTATAAAGCTACATGGGACGGATTTCTGACTTGGAGGCGTCTTACTCCTTCTGTAGCTGAACTCCTATCTGAAGCATTTCTCGACACTGTTCAGCAGATCAATCGCGACTTATCTGGGCAAAAGCGGCGCAATAGATTCATTAACTGTTATACTATCATGCTCGTATATTTTGCTTTGGATGCTATCGAACAATGGATTCCTGAGTTTTTCACCCACAGCGATGCATACGCCCGTCATACCTTTGCGAATGAGATAGGCCATAGATTGCACCACATGAACGAGACACAACAGCAAGAACAGTGGAATCATTGGCTAAAACCCTATTGGCAGGACCGCTTGGACGGCGTCCCAAAGCCTCTTGAATCCGATGAAATCAAACGCATGATGGACTGGCTACCGCATCTGAAAGGGGTATTCCCCGAAGCCGTTGATTTGGCAATTCAGATGCCGCAAAGCGAGTCGGGCGGCAAGCGGCCGAGCTTGGCGATCTACGACCTAGAGAGAAGCAATCTACTGGAACTGCACCCCGAAGCGACGGCAAAGTTGGTACTTTATATGAGGCCATCCCTTCCACCCACGGACCTTGCGTACGGGCACCAAATACAAATACAACGCAAACTCATCGGCAGGCTCCTCAAGTCACCGCTACCGCCAGAACTCAAGACGAAGCTCCAAGAACTCGACGCCAAATTAATTAACTGACGTTACGCATCTTTTGTCCCCAACTTTCCCATCCCTGTAACCTTTCCGCTACACTCCAGCACCCCCGATCCCCCGCCCCCCCTCTGAACCGCCGCCCTAGCACGATTTTTGCTTATTGCGGCTACCACCCCACCCGCAATCCAGTTCGGATGGCTTGCCAAGCCCTAACGCCATGGCCGAAATCGACATCGTTTCCAAGCACCTAATCCAAACCTACCCGGCCGACTTCGCCCGCTTCGCCCTCCAGCGCGATGACATCGAAGGCGTTGAAGTGCTCGACACCGAACAACCCTCCGTCCGCCGCCCAGACAGCCTCCTCCGCGTGTGCATCGGCGGCGACGAGGTATTGGTCCACCACGAGTTTCAAACCACCGATAGCACCGATACCCCCATGCCCCTCCGCATGGCCGGCTACATCGGCCGCCTTATCGAACTCTACGGCCTGCCGGTGTATGCTCACGTCCTCTACCTGCGCCCCGCCGCCGGACGACGCGATCCGGGCTACTACCTTCAAGAGCATCCCGACTATCCCGTCGTGATCCGCTACAAAGTGCTCCGGTTAAGCCAACTGCCCGGTCAAGCCGTGCTCGACAGCGGGTCAGTGGGCTTGCTGCCGTTTGCGCCCCTGATGCAGCCGCCGGCCGGACAGGCCGGGGCCGCGTGGTTGGAGCAGTGTGTGACCAAGACTTGGGACATGCCGCTAGAGCGGCCGGTCAAAGCCGATGTTCTCACCGGCTTGACGCTCTTGAGCAGCTTAGTGTATAATCCTCAGACGATCACAGCCATAGTTTCCAAGGAGTATCTCATGGACCTTATCCGCGAATCCCCGTTTGCCCAATACCTGACCCAACAAGCCCGCGAGCAAGGCATTGAACAAGGCATCCGCGAAAGCATTCAAGAAGTGCTGGAACTGCGCTTTCAGCCGGCGGCCATGCGCCGCTTGGCCGACCAGATTGCGGCCATTGACGATGTGCCGCGTCTCAAGCAGTTGCATCGGGCGGCCATACAGGTGCCCAGCCTCGAAGCCTTTAGGAACCTGTTAGACGCCGACGAGTAGGATGAGATACCCGCTAGGCCCTTGACGGCCAACACGGGCGAACCAAAGCCCCGGCGGTGTGTGTCTGCCGGGGCTTTGGTGTATCTTTATCAACACCCGCCCGCGCTGAAACGTGCGGTACTGTCATCCCAACCAAGAGGAATACCCATGAGCCAATACTGGATTGAAGACGGACAAACGCTGCTGTTCATCGGCGACAGCATCACCGACTGCGGTCGGCGCGGGGCCGAGGCCCCGCTGGGCAACGGATACGTGCGCCTGTTCACCGAGCTAGCCACGGCCCGCTTCCCCGAGCGGCGCGTTCGCTACATCAACAAAGGCATCGGCGGCAACCGCGTCACCGACCTAGCCGCCCGCTGGCAAGACGATGTGCTCTACCACCGGCCAGACCGGCTGTCGGTCAAAATCGGCATCAACGACCTGCACAGCCATTTGCGCGGAGCCGAAGACGGCGTCGATCCAGCCCGCTTCGCCGCCGTCTATGAACAGATACTAGCGACCACTCAAGACGAACTAGGCTGTCCCCTCGTCTTGCTCACCCCGTTCTACATTTCAACCGACCATCACGGCCAAACCTTCCGCAGTCAAGTGCTCGAACTCTTGCCGCGCTACATAGAAGTAGTGGAGCAACTAGCTGAGCGCTTTGACGCCCGCCTAGTGCGCTTGCAAGACATCTTCCAACAGCAGCTCCAGTACCGCGATGCTGACACCTTCTGCCCCGAACCGGTCCACCCCAACCAAGCCGGACATCTGGTAATCGCCCAAGCCCTGATGGACGCGCTGACCGCGTAGGAAAGGTGGCGGGATAACCTTTCACAAAACGGCCATTCGGCGTACATTTTTAATCCTTCTCCCCTTAACCCTTCCCCCATCGCCATCTCTCTATTGAACTGTCCACACCGCATACACTTTAATGTAGGAGAGCCCCTCTTATGCCGATCCGTTTAGCCCTACTCGCCCTCGCCGTTGCTCTTTGGAGTTGTGGAGACGACGACTCTGCACCCACGGCGGCGGCCGTCGATTCGATGATCGCCACGGCCGATTCCATGCTGGTCGCCGCCAATACCATGCTGGCCACCGCGGATTCTATGATTACCGCGGCCAATACCATGATCGCCGCGGACGCGGATTCCACTATCGCCGCGGATGCCGATTCCATGCTAGCCGCCGCTAATGACATGATGGCTACCGCTAATGACATGATCGCCGCGGCCAATGCGATGGTCGCCGCGGACGCCGATTCAACCATTGCCGCCGATGCGGCTTCCATGCTAGCCGCTGCTAATACCATGATTGCCGCCGCTGACTCCATGCTAGCCGCTGCCGGTTCCATACTGGCTCCAGAAGCGGTTGTGCGGCCCACCGGGGAGTTAAAGCCTTGGGATCTTTCGGCGATTGTCCCGGCCGACGAGGTGCGGGCCATGCCTGCGGGCACGACCGTATTCATGCGCACGGAATTTGCCAACGGCGAACTGGCTGACCTCGAAATGACGTTCGTGCAGGTGATCGATGATTTTCTGCCGCCCATGCCGATTTACATGTTTGAAGCCTCAGACCCGGCGCTGATACAAATCGGCGGCGTTGCTGCGGGCATGAGCGGTTCGCCCGTTTTTACTGAGCAGGGCACTTGGGGAGCCATTGGGTATGGATTTAACGGCCAAACCAGCCCGCCGTACTACGGTTTTGCCACCCCCATCGAATGGGTCATTGGCACACAGGGGCTCGTGCCAGCAGCCAAACCCATGGCCACGTGGGAAGGGTACAGCATCAGCCCCTTAGAGATCCCCTTGCTCAACAGCGGACTCAATGGGGTGCGTCGGCTGCCGGAGGGGCGTTCGTCCCTCCTGAGCAAGACTGTCGCCGCTGGCCTGACCCAAGAGCGCCAAGAGAGCTTTGAGGCTGGTCGGCCCCTGACCGTTGGGTTACTGCTCGGCGAGTTTACGTTAGGTGCATTGGGCACCATATCCTACGTCGATGGCAACCGGGTCTATGGGTTTGGGCATCCAATGAATAGTTCTGGGCCGGTAGAACTTCCCATAATCGAAGCAAAGGTGCTCGGCGAAGTTTCTAACTTGGCCTCAGCGTTTAAGTTTGCAACGCTGAATCCAACGGTGCGCGGCACCCTGACCGAAGACCGTTTGCCGGCCGTGCGCGGCGTACTCGACGAAGAGCCGGATTTAGTACCCATTAAAAGCGTCTATACATTTCCGTCGGGCAGCGAACTCGAGCTTACGCACCGGATGGCTGTCGGCATCAGCCCTTATGCCTCGCTCGATTTGGTCTCCACTGCATTCTTTGCTCCCTTGGCCAACCGGATTGACAACGATCCTGAGCACAGCATCCGCGTTACAACGGATATTGCTTTTACCGGCTCTGATTCAACCCTCACCCGCTCCCGGCTCTACTCCTCGCCAGGCGGTCGGCTCTTAGCTTCCATCTACGACGCTTATGGCGACGTGTCATTCGCCCTTGAAGAACTTATGACGCGGAATGATTACGCCGTCTATGTGCGCGAGGCTGAGGTGCAGGTCGCAGTGGTTCCCGGAACTCGTTTTGCCACCATAGGGCAGGTTACGGCTGATTCGGTCGTCAGCCTTGGCAGTGCGCTGAACATTACCACTGCGCTGCGCGTGGGACGCACTGAAGACCGAGAAGTCGAGCTAGCCCTCAGCGTACCGGATACGCTTTGGCCGGGCTTTTACCAACTCGAAGTGGGATCCGCCGCTCTATTAGGCGACGATGCGCTGCTGTTTGGGCCACCACCGGGTTATTTTGAGGACGAGGAATCGCTCGACGATGTTTTCGCCCGCCTGAACAAACCCGACGAAAACGTCCTCTTAAAAGCCCGTCTGACGTTTTTCGCGCCGCCCCTGCCCCCTGAGCCGCCGCCTGAGTTTGAAGGCGAGGAAGGCGAAGGGATGCCGGAAGAAGGCGAAACCGAAACCGAAGGGGAGGCGGAGCCTGAAGGCGAAGGCGAGGAAGAAGGCGACGGTGATGAAAGTGGTGAGGACGCACCCGAAGGGGAGGAAGGGGAAGAAGGCGAAGGTATAGAAGGAGGCGAAGGCGAGGAAGGCTTTGATGATTTTCCGCCGCCCGGAGATTTTCCGCCCGGCCCGCCGCCCGAGCCCCCGGCACCCATTTCGACGCAGCAAGACGTCGATCTATTGCTCCAAGGTATTCAATTCCTCGAGGTAGAAGTGGTAGTAGGAGAAGAAGTAGAAGAATAGCACCCATGTAGGGGGCGGTTTGCAAACCGCCCCCTACATCTACCGGTTCGACGCCGGTGCGTACCACCCGTTAATAATCCGCCACCGACCCATCCCGCAGCCGATTATCCGGCCACTTAAACTGCCGCGCGCGCTCCTGCCCCACGGCAATGGCCTTTTCTTCGTCGATCTCCACGCCCAACCCCGGCCCCTCCGGCAGCGACGCATATCCCTCCGCATCCAACGTCCACATCTTGTGTGCCACGCCTGCGGGCAATTGGTGCTCGTAGCCCTCGTGGATGAGGAAAAACGCCACCGATGCCGCCACGTGTAAGCTCGCCGTCAGACCCAAAAACGACATAGTGCAATGCGGAGCAATCGGCACGTGATGCGCCTCGCACAGCGCAGCCACCTTCTGCATCTGGCTGATGCCGCCGCCGTGGCCGCAGTCGGGCTGCAGGATATCTACTACTTGGGCTTCCAAAATCTCGCGCACCTCCCAAATGGTGCGGTCGCGCTCGCCAGTCGCCAACGGCACGGGCACGGCCGCGCGCAGCTTCTGCATGGCCTCAATGTTGCCCGGCACCCATGCCTCTTCCAAAAAGAGCAAATCGTCCGGCTTGAGATAACCAGCAAACTGCTTGACCAGCGGCAGCGGCAACATGCTGTGCGCATCGAACATCACCGCCCCATCCGGCCCCACCTTGGCGCGCGCGTCAGCCACCCGTTGCACCAACTCCGCCACCTCGGCCGGCGTCCCCGCGTGATAGTGCGCACCCCCAGGACCGACCTTGATCGCCTTGGGGCTGGGATACATCCACACCTTATCGCGGCAGGGGCCGCCCAACAGGCGATACACCGGCACCTGATAGAGCTTGCCGGCAATGTCCCACAGCGCCATGTCAATGGCCGAAATCACGTGCAGCATCAGCCCGCCGCCGCGCAGGTTGCGGTGAGCGCGGAACAGCCGCTGCCAGTGGTGCTCGATCCGCGTCGGGTTTTCGCCGACGATGAGCGAGCCCAGCGACTCGGCCAAGGCACAGGCGACCTTGGTCTCCATGTTGTTGATCTCACCCCAGCCGACCACCCCCATGTTCGTCTCCACCTTCACATAGCCCTTGGGCCCCACCGGAATGGCCGTCAGGCGCTCGACCCGAATGGCCGAGCCGCGATCTTCCACTGTCATCTGCTTCCTCCTAGTTTTAAAATTTGCCTCTAACGCCATTTCTCTGTGGTTACGACTCGTTCAACCTCCGCTGCCAGCCGTTGGAATGCGGCTAATCCGTATAGAGGACTAAAATCGCCAATCATTTCAGCTACGCGATGGGCACTCGACCGCCAGTTGAAGCGCTCTAGGCGACGCCCTTGAAGTTCGCTTGCCTGACGCAGGAGCTCGCGGATGAGTTGTTTGGGATCTGTCAACTCTTCGAGCCTTTGCACATCCGGCATATCTAGCGGCTGAGTGCCGTTGGGATTTCCCGCAGCCCTCCTCAACGCAGCTTCGTCAATGAGCAACCACGCTTCCTGCATCCGCACAGGCACCACGCAGACAACACGTACCGAACCTTCCACTGAACTTTCCTCTAAGGCCTTAAGGATCTCTGCCTCGCGCTTTTCGATTGGGGCACTCTCTGCGTCCCGATGCACAAAAAGCAGATCGCAAGGATACAGTTCGACGCTCCAGTGAATGCGCTCAGAAAGTTTCTTGGGAGGATGTGGCAGGCGACGTAGGTCGGCAAACTCCGCCTCGATAGGAATCGCACCGCAGGCCCGGCGCAACAACCAAGTGAGAATCGGTAGAAGGGCGCGATCAGACGATCCATCCGCCAGCAGCGTGTAGCGCAGTTCCTGCATCCGATGCCAGACTTACCCAGAAAAAGACAGAAGGAGTTGCTGCATATCCTCCCTATCGACTACCCGCTTCTGCTTTGATACCTCTATGTAATTCTTAGGCAGCACCGGATTCAGATAAGGGAGCAGATCGCCGCGAGCAGCATCTTCGCTTACTTTGGCTCGCCAAGTATCAGACAGACAGAGAAAGTGAGCCTTTTTACAAAGGCGTCCTTCCTCGTCTATGGCCTCTCTTGTCTTTACAAATACAACGCTATCATCCGGGACTTGTTGGAATACTGAAGGCGAGTGAGTATTGACAATCACTTGGCGTAGTGGATTATCCTCCCCAACAGGCTCTTGGGTATCCACCGCAATATCACTGAGTAGCTGCAGTATGGCCGGAATTCGCGCCGGATGAATACCGTTTTCTGGCTCTTCCAAACAAATCACTCCCTGCATCTGTGGGTCGCTCTCCAAGACAGCCAAAGCTAGAAAGCGCAGGGTACCATCCGACAGGGCACGTGCTGGATGAAAGGTACCCTCCTCGTTTTTTATATGTAATGTTAAAAGCTCCCGCTTCTCATCCCGATCTATCTTGATCTCATGCACATCGTCGATGAGTTCGGCTAAGCGGTTGGCAATCTGACTATATACTCTTGCCGCGTTTTGAGTTGTGAGTTCAAGTTGACTCGCCAAGTCCCGAAGCTGTTGTGAAGTGATGGCTTGGCCTTGACTCTCTGACTCCGAGCCCTCGACAGTACTGACCTGTTGTCCATCATGGCGACCCAAGCGATACAACGTAGCGGCCAGATGGCGACCATCCGCTTCTAAGCGTGTAGAAGCACTAAATTCATCGGGCTTTCTCAGGGCCGAAGGTTCTAGTTGCAACATCTGCCAAGATTCCATTTCTCGGCGAGCAGCCAATACCGTAGGGCTTTCCGCCGCATTGGCTATGGAAAGCACCGTGCGAGGTAGATTAGCAGCTGATCGGGGCAAAGGACGCCCACTGCTGCCGCCATCCTGATGTAGTTTTATAACTCTGTTTTCACCCTCGCCTTCGGTTGAAATGAAATAGGGTGCACGGCGCTTGCCGTACATTGCGGATCCGCGCCAGTCCCCTGCGCTGTGGGGGAATAAAAGATGTCGAGGGGCATCGCGGTGGGTGATGTGGACCAATTCCTCTTTGACAATAGCGAGATTACCTCGCACCAAGTTGTCGGCCGTCTCTCGGTAAGCAAGCTCTAGGGAATAGCGCAAAAATGTAATACTGGCCTCGGCCTCCTGTCCCAAGTCGTCGATGGCTCGACGGGGCACGATCATCTCTGCCTCAAAGGTTATACGCTCGGCATAGTGATCTCCCACGCGGTGAAAAAGGTCGCGTACGTGTGCTGTGCGGCTGTCTTGATCCCGCACGGCGGCGGCGGCCTCCATGAGCGTGTGATTGGCCAGCGCACTCAGGAACCGAATCGCGTCGAACAAGTTTGACTTACCCACCCCATTCGGCCCGACCACACAGGTAAACGGACCGAGGTACAAATCCACATCCACCAAATTTTTGAAGTTAGAGACTTTCAGTCTGGTCAACATAGGTCATCTCCTCATTGGGAGGACTTACCTCTCTTGATTCGTCCACGACCACTCATTATGCCAGATGTCCAATAATAGTCAACCTCTTAAACCCCTGCTAATTTTCGGCATTGGCCCTACCAACGCCTCGTTCTTAGCTTAAACAAATCACCCGAACTTAACGACAGGAGATATCATGGTCGAAACCAACGACATTCAACGCCCCCCCAAAGACCTCATCGACGCCCTCGCCCCTATTTCCAGCGCGACCGCCGCCGGAGAGCTAGCCCGCTTGGGCATTCGCGACCCCCATATCCAAGGCCCGGTCGCCCGCACGCCGGGCAAGCACGTCGTCGGCCCAGCTCTGACCTTGCAGTTTATGCCCAAGCGCGAAGACCTGTATGCAGTCGATGAATACGTCGACCCGGAAAAACAACTTCACCGCCACGCCCTGTACCACACCCAACCCGGCGACATCATCGTCGTCGATGCCCGCGGCGACCTGCACAGCGGCGTCTTCGGCGAGATGATGCTTACCTTTTTCATGGGGCGCGGCGGCATCGGCGCAGTCATCGACGGCTGCATCCGCGACTTCCCCCAAGTGCTCAAAGACCTCGACATCGGGCTTTGGCTGCGCGGCACAACCCCCAACTTCCACACCCAGACCAACATCGTCCCCTTTGCGGTCAATGTGCCCATCGCCTGCGGCGACACCCTCGTTATGCCCGGCGACATCATCGTTGCCGACGACGACGGCGCCACCGTCGTCCCCGCCCAACTCGCTCCCGAACTGACCGAAAAGGCTCAAGCCCACGCCGAGTGGGAGGACTTCAGCCGCATGAAGCTGGCCGAGGGCGGCCACCTGCGCAAGTACTACCCGCTCAGCGAAGAAGGCCGCGCCGAATACGAAGCCTGGCGCGCCGAACAGGAACAATAGCCATGACTGCACGCCCCAACATCGTCTTCGTCCTCACCGACGACCAAGGCTACGGCGACTTAGGCTGCCACGGCAACAGCGCAATCCGCACGCCTTGCCTCGACCGCTTCCACCAAGACGCCGTGCGCTTCACTTCCTACCACGTCGGCTCCACCTGCGCCCCCACCCGCGCTGGCCTACTCACCGGGCACTACTGCAACAGCGCCGGTGTCTGGCACACCATCGGCGGCCGCTCCCTGTTGCGCGCCGACGAGTGGACCCTCGCGGACGCGCTTACCGGCGCAGGCTACCGCACCGGGCACTTCGGCAAGTGGCACCTCGGCGACAGCCCGCCCTACCGGCCGCACGAGCGCGGCTTTGCCGAATCCATCTACCACGCTGGCGGCGGCATCGGCAATACGGGAGACCCTTGGGGCAACGACTACTTTGACGACACCTATTTCAAAAACGGCGTCCCCACCCCGTACGAGGGCTACTGCACAGACGTGTTCTTCCGCGAAGGCCAGCGCTTTATCGCAGAAAACGCCGACCGGCCCTTCTTCTGTTACATCGCCACCAACGCGCCGCACGGACCGCTCAACGTCGAGCCGCACTACGTCGAGCAATACCGCGACGCCACCCCGCACGAAGAACGCGCTCGCTTCTACGGCATGATCACCAACATCGACGAAAACTTCGGCCGCTTGCAGGCCACGCTCGACGAGTTGGGTATCGCCGACAATACCATCCTCATCTTTATGACCGACAACGGCACAGCCACCGGCGTCGAGCTAGATGCCGATCAGTTTCCCCAAGAAGGACCGGGCAGTTACAACGCCGGAATGCGCGGCAAAAAAGGCTCCCAGTATGAAGGCGGCCACCGCGTGCCCTTCCTCATCCGCTATCCCAACGGACACATCGCCGATGGCCGCGACATCGACGCGCTGACCAGCTACGTGGACTTCATGCCAACCCTACTCGACTTGTGCGAGGTGGAAGTCCCAGCCAGCCGCACCTTCCACGGCCAGAGCCTAGTACCGCTGCTGCGCGGCGCGGACGATTCAGCTTTGGCCGACCGCGTCAACGTCTGCGACACCCAGCGCGTGGCCAATCCGGTCAAATGGCGCAAGAGCGCGGTGATGAAGGGCAAGTGGCGGCTCATCGACGGCCGCGCGCTCTACGACCTCGGCGCGGATCCCGGCCAGCGGCAGGACATCGCCGCTGAGCATCCCGACATCGTCGCCGACCTCCGCGTTGCGTACGATGACTGGTGGGAGCTCATATCCGAGCAATTCGACCGCGACGAGCCGATTGCCTTGGGCGGGGACGGCCAACCGGCCAAACTCACCACCCACGACATCCGCAATGAGGCGTGCAGCGCCGTCTGGAATCAGCGCCAAGTCCGCGCCGGACAGATCGCGAGTGGTTTTTGGGCCGTTGATGTCAAAAAAGCGGGACGCTACCAGATTGAACTGCGGCGCTGGCCCGAGGAAACCGGCTATGCGCTTGTTGCGGGGATTGAGGGCGACGACAGCGGCTGGTACCGCCCCGGCATCCAGCCGAAAAATGCGCCAGCCTACGAGGGCGGCGTCGCCCTCGCCCTCGGCTGGGCACAGCTAACAATCGGCGGCCAAAATCTCCAGCAAGAAGTCGATCCTGCCGCGACGAGCGCCTGCTTTGAGCTTGACCTCGCCGCTGGCCTCGACCGGCTCTACGCCTCGTTCCACGATCACGCCGAGCGGACCATCGCCCCGTACTACGTGTACGTGCGGAAGTTGTCGGACTAGGGTGCGTCGGTTTTCTGAGATGCTATGGCAGCTCGTGGGGACAACGAAACAATTTTGTGACCGCTTGTTTTTTGCCGTTCACGAGCAGCACGGCAAATGGCCTTGATGTGGTAGTTATACTGCGCCGCATACTCTTCGCGTATGCGGCGGACTTCTGCAATGATTGGATCGCGCCACATGATGCTAGACCTCCATTAGTTCTTGGGGCGTACAGATAGTTGGTGGTTCGTACCCGAATGACCGACAAATGGCCTCAATTCGAGGGCGAAGCACAGCATTGGCAATATGCGTACAATTCCAAGTTAGCAGGTACCAAACCACAGTTCCATCCACGGCTTTTACTTTCTTAAAGTAACTTTTATCCTGCAATTCTTGAAACACACCGAAATTCAATAATCCAGAGCAGTCATAGAACTCCCGCTCTTCATTATCGAAAAACAGCTTCAATTTGCGTCCTTCTATTGCCGTAGCTTCTAATACTCTTGGGTTCATAAACTTCACCTCAAAAGATCTATAGGGTTGCCCACCCCTAGCGCACCAGCAGCAACTTGCGCGTTTGCCTCTCACTTCCAGCCCGTAGCTGATACAAATACAACCCCGAAGCCAGCGGACGTCCCTGTCCGTCGAGGCCATCCCAATGCAGCACGTGCCGACCAGCCGACCGATGGCCACTTATCAGAGTCGCCACGCGTTGCCCTGTGAGAGCATAGACTTTTAGCTCGACCTCTTGGGCGCGGTCGAGCGTATAGCGGATCGCGGTCTGGCCATTGAACGGATTGGGGAAATTCTGCTCTAGGCCGAAGTGCTGCGGCGTCGCGTCTTCGCACGCCTCGTGGACGACAGTAGGCTCGGCAAATTCCGTGCGCACCAGCCGCAGATCGTCGATGTAAAAACGCCCCTCTAAATTGGCAACAAAACGCACGGTCTCTATCGGCCGGTCGAGGGTACCGAACGCGCTTAGGGGGATTTCAATCACCCGCCATTCCTTGCGCCCCAAATCCAGTCCGTAATCCCCTGCTCCTTCTCCCAAGAGCACGACCTGCTGGAAGCCGCCGCTTTCCAACACCACCGCGACCACATCGTCTTCGGCGGGTACCACATCGCCCGGATGGATCGCCAACCGCAGCGCCCGGTAGCCCACCGTCTCGATAGGTGCCGGCGGCTCCATGTCCAACTGCCAAGGCAACAGCCGCGTCAGAGGGTCGCCCGTCAGCACGCCGGCCGCGGTGCCGGTAAAGACCGGGCCGCTCCCATCGAACTCAAAGCTGTCCAAGCCCAAACCAGCGTTTGCAGTCCAGCCCGCAGCCAACTCATCATCGGCGATCGCCAAGTCCTCGGCTGGCAGCACCACTAGCGTGCGAGAGAGCGCGATTTCAAACGGACCTTCCGCCGTATTCTGCGCCACACTCACCACGACCTGCTTGCGGCCGTTGGCCTCCGCGCCCGCCAAGGCAGCCTCCAGCCGGTAATGCCCGTCGCCCAAATCGATAAGCGGCGTTTCGGCGCTGCCGCCCAAGGCACTCAGATCGGCGATCACTACCGGCTCGGCCGCTTCCCGATCAAAGCGCGTCAGCGCAATCGCCGCGGACAAATCGAGCGACTGACCGGCCAAAACCGTATCCGGCGGCCCAACTTCCCACTGCCCCATCAGCGGCCCAACCCGCACCCGAAAGACCGCCTGGGTCGTGTGATCGCTGGAGACGTAAAGCGCCCCTTGGGCATCGCTCTCCAAGCCCACGGGCTTGCCCCATACCCTGTTGCTACCCGAATTGGGACGGAAGCCGGTGAGGAAATCTCCTACTTGAGAATTTTGCCCATCCGGGTCGCTAAACACCGCCACTACCTTATAGCCGGGGTCGTTACCCCGCGCACCAGCGCGCAGCGCGACAAAGGCTTGGTTTTTGTATTCGGAGGGGAACTGGTCGCCAGTGTAAAAGTGGATCGCCATCGGCGCGGTGTGGGCCGGGACCGTGGCAACCGGCGGCTCCATTCGCTCCACGTCGAGCGTGTCTTGGCGCGTAAAGGGCGCAATCGAGCGAAAGTACTCGTCAATCTCAAAGTCGATCCACGCCTGATAGCCGTGCGCCAGCGGCCAGCCGTAGAACCCACCCTCGCGCACGATGACAATGGTCTCAGGCGGCAAGTCTCGCCCGCTGCGGTCGTGGCCGTTGTTGGTCGCCCACAACTCGCCGGTGAGCGGGTGCAGCGCCAAGCCGATGGAATTGCGCAAACCGCGGGCGAAAATCCGCCGCCCGGTGCCGTCGAGGTTAAAAGCCAGCACCGTAGCGCGTTCGGGATCGCTCTCGCGGCACAAATCGCAGGAGGAACCTTGATGCACGTATATCCGCTCGTTGGCCTCGTCAAAGACGATGGTGTGCGTGACGTGCTCAGCACCGCTTAAACCGGGTATCCACGTCGCCAGATCGGGAATAAAGACCTCGCGCTCTTCGTAAAAGCCGTCGCCATCGCCGTCGTGGAAGCGCACGACCTCGTCGGTATCGGCCACGTACATAGCCCCCTGATAAAAGGCCACGCTATTGGGCCACAGCAGATCGTCGGCCACCGTCCGTACCTCGTCGGCGCGGCCATCGCGGTCGCGGTCGGGCAGGGCTACAACGCGCGCACTGCGGTTGGGGTCGGCGCGCCACTCGTTGTTGCCTTGGGTGCCCATGACGGCCACGTGCAACACGCTGTCTGGGCTCCACGCCATCAGCCGTCCCTTGCCGACATCCTCGGCGAACAACTCGACCACAAAACCGGGCGGGACGTTCAAGGTCCGATCCTCCATCCCAGCCACGGCGACCGGCTGGAGTTGGAGGTCGATTTTTGGAGTCACATAGACCTCGCCGGGTGCTTGGGCATAGACGCTGCTGACGAGGAGACAAAGGGCGATGAGCAAACGCATCGTTGGCAACCTTTCTTGCAAGTGGAGTAAAAACTTGTCGATAAAAACGCACCCGCCCCCAATAAGGGCAAACGCGCCCGCCGTGAGTTCCTAAAGACACGCCGCAACAGATAGCGCATTAACCCGCCGCGTCTTATTTTCCCGCGCACACTTCACCCGGAGAATTCATCATGCGCATCGGCATCATGGGCGTCCACTACGGCCACATCGGCGGCATGATCCAATCCGCCTTACAAGCAGCAAACGGCCAGATCGTCGGCTTGGTTGAAGACGACGACGCGCTCTGCGCACGCTACGCATCCATCCCCCGCTTCGCCACCTTAGACGACATGATCGACCGCGCCCAACCCGAACTGATCCTCGAAGGCTTGATCCACCACGAGAAAACCGCGCTCGTAGAAACCTGCGCCCGCGCCGGCATTCACCTGCTCCTCGACAAACCCCTGTGCCGCACGCTCGACGACTGGGAGCGCATGCGCCGTGCCGTGGCCTCTAGCGCAATCCACGTATCCATGTGGTTCACCTCGCGCAGCTATCCGCCGTTTATCGCCCTGCGCCAAGCCATTCTCGACGGTGCGCTCGGCACCATCGCCAGCCTCATCTCCACTCACCCGCACAAGATCCGCCGCGCCACAGCCCCAGCCTGGTATTTCAACCCGGAGCAGTACACGGGCGCGTTTCACGACCTCGCCTGCCACGGCGTCGATCAAATCCGCTGGCTCACCGGAGCCGAATGCGTCGGCGTCCACGCCCTCACCACTTGCAAGCGGTTCACAGATGAACCACGCCTAGACGACCACGTGCAGGCTTCCTTCGCGCTATCCGACGGCGCGCTAGCCACCCTCACCGCCGACTGGCTCACGCCTCAAGCCGCACCCTCGTTTGGCGACACCCGTTTCATCGTCATGGGCACGGCCGGCTCGGCACACCTGCGCGCCTATGCCGACAACCACCTGCTCATCGCCACCAACGAGCGCGAGCCATACTCACCCGATTTACCCGCAGACCAAGGCAGCGCATTCGTCGCCAACCTGATCGACGCTATTGAACGCGACACCGACCTCTTCATCCCCACCCGCTCGGTGTTCGCCACCGCCCAAGCCTGCCTGCTGGCCCAAGAGTCCGCCCGGCAAGGGGGCGCGTTCCTCCGCATTCCACCCTTTGCGCTATGAGCGATAACCATGTCCATTGACCTCATCGACCCAAAAAAGCATCGCCAACTCTTTCTCGACAGCCGCGCCTTAGTCTCCGAGCAAGGCACCACCCGCACCCTACACCCGCCCAAAAAATTCGGCCCCCTCATCACCGGCGGCATCCAGAGCCGCAGTGCGCCCTTGTGGAACCCGGACGAAGCGCGCTACGAATGGTGGTACAACGGCCCGCAGGCCCGCTTGGCCATCTCCCGCGACGGCGAGCATTGGGAATTGCCCTCCCTCGGGCTATACGAGTGGAACGGCAGCAAAGACAACAACATCGCCTGCGACCCCAATGGCCCGGGCCTGTACCACATCGTCCGCGACGAGCGCGACCCCGACCCGAACCGCCGCTACAAGGCCCTGTTCGGCAGCCATGGCCGCGACGGTGCCACCTCGCCCGACGGCTTTGCCTGGACCCAGCTCCCCAGTTCCTTCATCCCCAGCCAAGACGAATCCCAGTTCGCATACGACCCCTATACCGAGCGATTTCTCGCCCTAGTCAAGCAGCCCACCGAATGGGGCCGCTCGGTCTGGCTGGCGACCAGCCGCGACTTCGACCACTTCACCGCGCCCGAACTCATCTTCCGCGCCGATGAAACCGACTGGGAAAACTGCCGCCAGCGCGTCCGCACCATCATCGACGACCCAGCGTACATCACCCCGCCAATCGTCGATGACGAAGACTACCACGCCGAGATCTACAACATGGCCGTCATGCCCTATCAGGGGCTGTACATCGGCTTCCCCACCGTCTTCAACCCCATCGGCACTATCCCGCCGCCAGCCACCAATTTCACCCGTATCA
Organism: Candidatus Latescibacterota bacterium; assembly: GCA_965208845.1. Taxonomy (GTDB): domain Bacteria; phylum Latescibacterota; class UBA2968; order UBA8231; family UBA8231. The sequence continues at coordinate 5,623,138 of OZ242361.1, forward strand.
ACCAGATCGAAATGGCCGTCTCGCGCGATCTACACACTTGGGATCGCGTGGCCGACCGCACGCCCTTTATCGGCATCGAACCTTGGGACGGGGAAAACTACGGCACCAGCCAGCTCCTGATGGCCGGTGCGCCGCTGGTGCGCGAAGACGGCGAGATTTGGATCTACTACAACGCCCTCCGCATACCGGGCAGCGTGGAAATGTACCAGCGCTTCAATCGCTGCAAGGAGCTGTTCCGGCTCGGGGTAGCAGAGCGCCACTTCGCCGACCCGGGCGCACTCTGCTTGGCCAAGCTACCGCCCGCCCGCTTCGTCTCCATCGACGGCGACGAAATCGCCACCCTCGTCACCCAGCCCTTCCACTGGCGCGGCGAAGACCTCTACCTCAACGCCGACGCCCGCTGGGGCGAAATCTACGCCGAAATCCAAGACGCTGAGACCGGCAGGCCCCTCCCCGGCTTTTGGGTACCCGGAGAGGAGCCGCCGCCCTTCACTGGCGACAGCCTACGCGCCAAATACGCATGGAAGCACCCACACGATCTGGTATTTGAAAAACCAGTGCGCCTGAAATTCTACCTGCACCAAGCGCGGCTATACGCCTATTGGCTGGAAAACCGCAATGATGCATGATGTGCTGAGTAGGAATCTACCCGCGTCGAGAACTACCACCACGGCTGCACAGCACCGATAGCGAGATTTCCTCGCTGCCGCCATGTGCCTCGACCTGCTTTTGAAATACTAGAAATTCGTAGGGTTGGATTTGTAGAAGTGCGGTAACACTCGCTTCTGTACGGTAACAGTTTCGGCTAGCCCGAAAAGACCTTCACGGCCACTGTCACGAGCAATCCCATCATCGTCGTCCACATGCCGATCATTGTGCCGATCAGCCAGCGAAAGTCCCGACGGTGGCTGCTCTCCAAGCTGTTCATGCGACCCTCTAAATCGCTCTTCAAGCTGTTCATGCGGCCCTCTAACTTGCTCTCTAAGCTGCTCATGCGGCTCTCTAACTTGCTCTCTAAGCTGCTCATGCGACGCTCTAAATCGCTCTTCAAGCTGCTCATCTGGGCCTCTAAGCTGCTCATGCGACGCTCCAAGCCGCCTAAGCGGTCGTTGATCTGCTCAATGATGCCTTCGAGGCGACCAAGGCGGTCGCCGTAGTCGAGGGGAGAACGTTCTGCCATGCCTGCCAGCTCCTTCTTGGTAGGTTAATGTACTCACCGATGGGCACCCATTCAATAGAGCACCCTGCTGTTCGGCAAAAGCAAAACGCGGACCAGAAGCGCTAGCTTCAGCGCACCAGCGTCATCTTCCCGGTCCGCACCCCACCCACTGCGGTCAAACGATACAGGTACACGCCGCTGGCCACCGCCCGCCCCGCATCGTCGCGCCCATCCCATCGCGCCACGTGCCATCCCGGAGCCGCCGCGCCCTGCACCAGCGTCCGCACCTGCTGGCCGTTCAGCGCATAGACCGCCAGATGTACCGGCCCGGCGGCCGGCAGCGCGTAGCGAATCGCGGTCGCTGCGTTGAACGGGTTGGGATAATTCGCAGCCAACGCCAAGGCGTCCGGCTGCGATGCGGCCTCGCCGAGCACGGCTGTCAACTCCGGTCCCACAATCCGCAACTCGTCGAACCAGAACTGGGTCCCGTCTAAGCCGTGGTACTCAGCCACGATATCGAAGCGATCGACCGCTTGCCAGTCGAACGCGCCGATCGGATCGAACCACTCATTCTCCCAAGCTCCGTGTTCGGTAAAGTCGCGCAAGGGAATGCGTACCGCGTGCCACGCGCCATCCCACGGCACCACCTGCTCATCTATCGTATAGCGCATGCGCCAAGGGTGATCGTCCGGATCTTCGGTATCCGTATCGACCAAGCGAATGTCAAACGACGATCCCGGGGTATCCCCCCGCACCCAGAACTCGACCGCATAGCCCGTCGCCGCCAATGTGGACATATCCTTAAAGGGCTTGAAGTCGAAGCCAATGAACCCGTAGAGCGGCACCCCGGTCCAGCGCATGCAGTAGCGCCCCACCGCTGGGTCCGCCTCGTCATAGTAATCGACCGTGCCTTCACTGAGGTGGTTAGACTCGACCATCTGCGGGCCGAGAGAGTCCTCATAGAGCACAAACCCCTTTTGGTCCGGCTCGGCCACAAAATCCCGTTGCGGCGGCACATTCAGCCCCAACGCCTCCAACAGTGGCACGTTTAGGTCAAACTCGAACAACTCGTCCGACCCGAGCTCGAACAGCCCAAAACCACCGCGATAGTCCCAAATCGTCCACGCGATGCCCCGCTCCTCCATGTGCTGCCGCACCACCTCGTACCACAAGACGCGGTCGCTGCTGTCGCTATTGGAGCTGTACACCCCAAACTCCCCGCAAAACAGCGGCACGCCGCGATCCTTCTGAAAGGCCGAAGCCTCATCGATCAGTATGCGCATTTGAGTGATGGTGCCCTCTTGGCTGTAATTGCCCAGCGCCGTGCCGACCCACGTGCCCTGCAAAGACGAGGGCAACGCTGGCATACGCGCCCGCTCGTAGGGAAAAGGCACGCCGCGCAGCGGCACCAAGGAGGGATTAGTCCAGCTAGCGCCTTGGTGGGTAAAGACAAAAGGCTCGTAGAAGTGAAACGTGTACACGAGGTTGTCGTCGGCAAAGACCGGCATCCGCTGCAGGTTGCGGAAGCTGTTCCAGTTGGCCGGGCCAACCACGATCGCGTGCTGCTGATCCACTTGCCGAATCGCGTCGATCACCTGCTGCTGAATCGCGTTCCAAGTCGCGTCGCTAATGCCGTGCGGCTCGTTGAGAATTTCGTAGTAAAGCTGAGCCGGATGCACGGCAAAATGCGCGGCAAGCTGGGTCCACACCGGCACCAGTACGTCGCCGATGTCCGGCGACGTACTCACCGCCGGATCAAATGAGTGGTTGTCCAAAATCAGATGCAGCCCCAACTCGTCGGCCCAATCTGCGATCTGATCGAGAAAGTCGTAAAGCAAGGGATCAATGCGGTAATCAGGCGGCCCGCTCGTCATGGCGTGCAAGTTGATCGGCAGGCGCACCACGTCGCAACCGAGCTGTTGAATCTGCTCGAAATCGGTCCGGCCAAACTTGGCAAAATGCACGTTCTGCGCACTGGACGCTTGCAGCCAATTGGTCAGATTGACGCCCCGACTAAACGGAACCTCGGCACCCCACGCGGCGACGGCTCCCACCAACAGGAGCCAGAGACTGATCGCTTTTGATTTTAACATGGCAGGAAGTTAGGCGCACCGCCGCTTGCAAGCAACGCGCACGGGCATGGAGGGAAATTAGAGTCTTTCATTCCTCGCCTGAATTGCCTATATCTCTGACCACAAAATCGCGTCCCATGCCCCACAGGAGCCACGCCGTGAAAATCACCACCATCGAAACCATCCCCCTGCGCCTTCCCTACGAGGATCGCATCCGCAAGGCGTTCTACCACTTCGGCATGAACGAAGAGGTAACCGTGTACAAATTCCACACCGATACCGGCCTAGTCGGCTTGGGCGAAAACCCCGGCCCGCCCTTTGAGCAGGAATTGCTCGACGCCTACCTCGGCACCAACCCGTTCGACCACGTCATGGGCACCGGGCGCTTCAACCTCGACATGGCCTGTTACGACCTAATGGGCAAACACCTCGGGCTACCGGCTTGGAAGCTGATGGGCCAACAGGTGAGGGAGTGGGTGAACATGGGTTGGTGGATGCCCTGCATGTCGCCCGAGGACTCAGCCGCCGAAGTGCAAGCCGCCGCCGCCCGAGGCTATCGCGGGCTAAAATGCAAAGCCCGCGCCTTCTACGACATAGTCGAGCAAGCCCAAGCCATGCAGGATGCAGCCCCACCCGATTTCCGCATTGAGTTCGACTTCAACGGCGCACTCGTCAACGTGGAAAAAGCCCTTCCCATCCTGCGCCAGCTAGAGCAAATTCCCATAGTCAAAGGAATCGAAGAGCCGATCTTCGCCTATGACATCGAGGGCTGGCGGCGCTTGCACCAGGAAATCCGCATTCCCTTCTACCTCCACGGCGTCAGCACCATCTTCGACGGTCCCTCGCGCCAGCCTTCCGGCCCCTGGCTTGGGCTGCGCGCTGGCGATTTCGACGGCGCTCTTTGCAGCCACGAAACCATCCGCAACGCGCTGGCCGCCTCTTGGGCCTTTGCCGCAGCCAATACCCCGATCCTCTTGCAATACGTCGGCACCGGCATCACCGCGGCCTTTGCCTGCCACCTCGGCGCAGTCATGCACACGGCCACCCTGCCGGGCGTAACCGCCCATCACACGTACGAAGACGACCTAATCGTCGAGCCGCATCAAGTTCAGCGCGGCTTTATGCAGGTGCCCACAGGCCCCGGTTTGGGAGTAGAACTAGACGAGGACGCAGTCGAGCGCTACCGCGACGTGCACGCGCCGCAATGGCCGTGCCACTTCTCCGTCGTAACCCTGCCCGGCGGCCTCGAACATTACTACCGCAACCTGCGCCAGGCCGAGCGCCTGATGAAACAAGGCGTTGACGAAGCCTTCGCCCCCGGCGTCCGCCTCACCGAGCGCGAAGACGACGGCAGCGCGGACTTTGATAGGCTCTGGCGCAAGCTCCAAGAACGCGACTGGCCCATCTGGGTCAGTGACCAGTAGCCAGTGACCAGTGGCCAGACCCCGACCACTGACCACCGACCACTGACCACCGACCACTGACCACCAACCACTGAATAGGAGGCTCCCGTGAAAATCACCCGCATCATTCTCCACATCGTCAACGTGCCCGAGCGCCACTGGTGGTGGTCGGACGACGTGTACGGCCAGCCCTCGCACCAGCGCGCCGAGCACGGCGTCGCCGAAGTCGAGACCGATCAGGGCTTGACCGGTCTGACGCTAGTCGGGCGCTTTACTGCCTTGGACACCATGCGCCAGCAGTTTGAGACTTGGCTGGGGCAGGACGTCCTCCAAGTCAACTTGGCCCAAGGCAACGACCCCATGCAGCAGGCTTTTGAACAGGCCGTGCTCGACCTGCGCGGCCAAGCCCTAAGCGTGCCTATCTGGCAATTATTGGGCGGACGGCTGCGCGACCGCATTCCGGTCACCCAATGCACGGGATACAAAACGCCCGAACATACCGCAGAGGACGCCCAATGGGGCTGGGAGCAAGGCTTCCGCGCGTACAAGATGAAGTGCATCACCAGCCGCGAACAAACCCCCGAAGAGCGCATCCGCTACGTCACCGACCGAATCGAGGCCATCCACCGCGTGGTCCCCGACATGGTGGTGCGCCCGGATATCCGCTGGCGCTTAGAAGAAGTCTGGGTAGCTCAAGAGCTAGCCCGCCGCCTGCAGGGTCATTCGCTAGACTCGCTCGAAAGCCCCATTGCCAAAGGCGCGCACGGCGGCACGTTTTCCGAATGGCGCCGCCTGCGCCACACCATCCACCTGCCCATTGGCGACCACGTCGGCGACGCGGCCGATCTGTTGCACCGCTTTCAGGCCGAGGCCCTCGACTACGTCATTGTCGGCGGAGCCAGCCACTTTGAAACCTTGCACCGCTCACACCTCGCGCACGCGCTCGGGCTGGGCGGCTGGTCGCAGACCGTAGCCTATGGTCCAGGCGCTGCTATGGGCCTGCACGTGGCCGCCTGCATGCCCCATTTGACCCAGCCCTACGACATGGTCGGCCCCATCGCCTGGCAGCACTCCTTGGTCAACGAAGAATTCGTCCTCGCAGACGGCAGCTTCCTAGTCTCCGACCGGCCGGGCTTGGGCTACACCCTCGACCGCGACGGCGTCGAGCGCTACTTAGTCGAACGCCACATCTTTCCTTAGGACTGTTACAACGCCATGTCCGCAACCCCCGAATATCGCACCCGCTCCAACGCCCCCTTCGCGCTCGACCGTCCCCTCGACAAAACGCTGACGGTCGCCGCTTGGGTCGAAAGCCCTTCCACCCGCGCCGAAGCCCTGCAGCCGCTGGTCTCGCAGTGGCAACCCCGCGCCACATTCGACGCCTTCTCTACCTATGACGCCGGCCACACCGACGGCTTAGTGACCCAAGGCTACTTCGGTGCCGTATTCGACGGTCGCTACGCGTACTTCTGCCCCATCCGCAACCAGAATGAGCGCACGTCCGTCCACGGCCGCGTCCTCCGCCTCGACACCCAAGCCGACTTCAAAGACCCAAACGCTTGGGCCGCCTACGACGCCAGCTACACCGACGGCCTGCACACCTCGGGCTTCTACGGCGGGGCCTTTGACGGGCGCTACGTGTACTTCAATCCCCGCGACGACGGCACCGTCCACCACTCGCGGCTCTTGCGCTACGACACTCAAGCCGACTTCAAAGACCCGGACGCTTGGGCCGCCCACGACGCCCAACTCCCCCACTCGGGACAGGGCCTCGCCTTTGACGGACAGTACCTCTACTTCTGCCCAGGCTATACCCGGTCGTCAACGGGCGGCTTGGACGACGAGAACAGCGGCCACATCCTCCGCTACGACACCCGCGCGCCCCTGAAAAATTCCGCGAGCTATGCCGTATTCAACGCCCAACAACTCCACCCGGAGGCGGCTTGTTTCGACGGTGCTGCGTTCGACGGACGCCATATCTACTTCGCGCCGCTCAGCAGCGGCCACGTCCTCCGCTACGCAGTCGCCGGGGATTTCGCCGACCCGCAAAGCTGGGATCTGTACGACGCCCGCCCCTTGGGGATGCAGATGAACGTCGGTGCCGTGTTCGACGGGCGGCACATCTATTTTTGCTCTTACGGCAACAGCACAATGCTGCGCTACGACACGGCCGCACCGTTTGACGATCCGCAAAGCTGGGACACCCACGTTCCCGTAGAAAACAGCGGCTTCGACGGCGGCTTCTTCGACGGACGCTACGTGTATTACGTGCCCTTCACCCGCGCCGCCGCACCCGGCGAGAGCGTCTTCCACGGCTCCTGGCTGCGCTACGACACGGCCGCCCCGTTCGACGACCCATCCGCTTGGGACACGCACGACGCCAGCTATACCGACGGCCTGCACACGACCGCGTACAACGCCGGCGCATTCGACGGACGCTATTTCTACACCGCTCCCTGGCGCGGCGACCGCGACGGCGACCACGCCCACGGCCGCGTACAACGCTACGACACCCTCGGAGCAGACGGCGCATTCTCCCTGCGCTACGGCGACGTGGGCCACAACGGCGGACTCTGCGCGGCCGTGCCCGGCCCCAGCTTCACCGTCAATACCACCGGCGGCGCAGTCAGCATTGCCACTCACCAAACCCTCGCGCCCGGCGTCCACCACCTCGCCGGGGTGTACGACGGCGCGCACATCCAACTCTACATCGACGGCGCGCTCGCAGCCTCGCGCTCAGCTTGCGACCATCCCTTGCAACAGACAGACATTCCCGTAACCATCGGCCATATCGCCGGCGGCAGCGCCCGCTTCCAAGGCACCATAACCGAGGTGTATCTATCCTCTGTCGCCCAAAGTGCCACTTGGGTCGCAGCGACCTATAGCAATCCAGCATGATTTGAACGATTCTAAATGTGAATCGTCTCGTGCATCCTATTCTGCGTCTATCTGCGTCATCTGCGGATCACCTTGTAAATGTAGGATTACTATATCACGCGGGTACACCAACCTAAAGGAGCTTCTCCATGAACGAAAAATACACGGTCGCCATCATCGGCTGCGGTCGCCTCGGCCAGCACTACGCCGAAGTCTATCAAACCCTGCCCAACACCGAGCTAGTCGCCATCGCCGAATACAACCCCGAGCGCCGCCAAGCCGTCGGCGAGCGCTTCGGCGTCCGCGCCCTCTACCAAGACGCACAAGACCTCTTCCAGCACGTCGTCCCCGACATCGCAGTCGTCGTGCTGCCCGGCAAGTACATCAAAGAAGCCGTCATCGCCGCGGCCCAAGCTGGCGTCAAGGGCGTCTCCACCGACAAACCCATTGAGGCACGCCTATCGGATGTCGATGCCATGGTCGAGGAATGCGAAGCGCGCGGTGTGGTTTTTGCCGGTGGCAACCTGCAACGGGCCATGGGCGAGGTGCAAGAAGCGGCCGGCTGGCTGCACGCCGGCGAGTACGGCCCTTTGCGCGGAGCCAGCGTCCACGGCTGGGGCGGCGAGATTTCCGGAGGGGGCTGCCAGCACATCGCCGTCCTGCGGCTTTTCACCCAAGCCGAGATCACCCAAGTCATCGCCTGGGGTACACCGCCAGAGGCCCTCGCGCGCGACGACGATGAGGGGCTGATCATCAACGGGCAATTTTTACTCAGCAACGGCCTCGTCTGCCCGGTCTTTGGCCAACCGACGCCTAGCCGCGGCGTGGATGTGTGGACCGACGACGCGCTCGTGGGCTGGGATTGGGGACCGCCCGAGATTTTCCAAGGCCACGACTCGCAGGGTGCCCGCATAAAGACAGATCGCCCCTATACCCCTCTCGAATATCCCCGTTTTTCCTACATGGGCACTTCGGTGCTGTCGTTTTTGGATGTCTTAGAAAACGGCGGAGAGCTGTACATCTCCGGCCACGACCTGCGCCAATCGCTCGAAGCGGCCATCGCCGCCAAGTACTCGGCGCTGTGGGGCAATGTGCCGCTCGACCTGCCGCTCGCCGACCGCTCACTCGCGCTCTATCCGAGAGCCTATCGCTGGCTCGGCGGCGACCATTCCGGGCAGTCGCAAACCTACGCAGAGGCGCTGGAAGGGACGCTTTTTCGTTAGCAGCGTCCCCGTGCGTGCTATGGATTCCGGTTCCCTCTTCCGTTATACTTCCATTTATGGACGCCTACAGTTCGTACATCGAGGGTTGGCAAAAGCGTCTGTGCCAAGAGCGGAAGGCACTCGATCAAGCCGCACAGAAAGCGCAGATGCAGGCGCAGGTCTGCGCCAAAGCCTTAGTCGAGGAACACGGGGCCGAGCGCGTGTACCTGATCGGCTCGCTAGCCAGAGGTAGCGGCTTCCATCCGCGTTCCGATATCGATTTGGTCGTCGCAGGCCTAGCCCCAAAACGCTACTTTGCGGTGCTAGCAGACATCGCCGAACGGGCGAGCCGCGAGGTCGATTTGATTCTACTTGAGTCGGCGACGCCGGCCCTGCTCGAATGCGTTGCTAACGAAGGAGTGCTGCTGTATGAACGCGCAGAAATTCCTGCTGCTGCGAGCGGATATTGACCGCGCACTAGAACAGATCGCCGCCGTGGTGATGGAAGGTGGGGAGACCCTAGAAAAACTCGACGGATCGCCCACAACGCTGGAACTGCGCGGCATCGGCAGCATCCTACACGACTTCTACACCGGCATAGAACAGCTCATAGAGCACATCGCCAGCGAGCTCGATGGTGAGATACCAGTCGGTGCCGATTGGCATGTGCAACTCTTGGGCCGGATGACGAGCGAAATCGAATCGGTGCGTCCCGCCGTTCTCAACTCAGACCTCGCAGACGCACTGCGGCCCTATCTGCGCTTCCGCCATCTTTTCAGGAATATATACGGCACCCAGTTGCGCTGGGAGCTATGCCGCGGATTGGCTACGGAGATGGAGGATGTCTGGGGAAAATTCCGCAGCGAAATGGAAGCGTTCAAAGACGTGTTGAAGAGTTTGCACGCCGGCTGTAGCTAGTTGTAACCCCTTTCCTCTAAGTCCGTTTCCCCTAATCGAGGAAGAATAGCGTCACCTCGTCGCCGGGCTACTCCTGCCAAGCGCGGATGCTCGCTTAGTTCGCCGACCGCAAAAGACCCGGCCTCCAGACCGATCATCCGCCCCGAAGCTCACTTGAGGGGAGGGGCCATTGAACTTGCTGGAATATTACCTTTAAAGGAGTAGAATCATTAGTGAATGATTATGTCGATTTCAGCCCCAGAGAATACCAACAGCGGCTGAGCAAGCTCAGGGTGTTAATGGCGGAGCGCGGTATCGACGCTGTGCTGGTCACCACCGAGGCCAATCACCGCTACTTTACCGGCCATGTGACCCACCGCTGGATGCACCAGTACACGGCCATGTTCGCCCTGCTGCCGCTGGAGGGCGAACCGCTGCTTATTGTGCCCCCGCAAGAAGCCTGTATGTGCGAGGAAGATTCCTGGATGCAAAGCATCCGAACCTTCCCATTAGAACATATTTTCCAAGGTGTCGATGCCATTACCGACGCCGTGCACGAACTCGGGCTGGAAGAAGGCCGTATTGGCACCGAACTCGGCGGGATAGTCGCGCTCAGGATGCCTTGCGAAAATTTCGACCAGTTGCGGCAAAACCTGCCCAATGTTGATTTTGTCGATGCGTCCGCCCTATGTTGGCAGTTGCGCGCCCGGAAATCGAGTGCCGAAGTGGAACGCATCCGCGAGGCAGTGGCCATCACTGATGCAGCGTATCAGGTCCTCTTCGAGCAGGTCAAACCGGGGATGAGCGAACGGGAGCTCTGTCGCCTGCTCGCGGTCGAACACCTCAGGCGCGGTGCCGAAATGCCGGGCTCGATCACCCTCGCTCCATATATACCCGACGACATCCGGGTCGCCAATAGCACCCTGCGGCGACCTATTGATCGCGTGTTGACCGCGGGCGAAATGATCACCCAAGACGCCGGCGGCGTCTATCGGGGCTACTGGTCAGACTACACGCGGATGTTTGCGCTGGGGCGGGCTAGTGCTGCACACCAAGACGCCTATCGCGTCGTTTACGATTGTTTGCAGGCGGCGATAGAGGCCACCCGGCCCGGTGTCCCCATCGCCGATCTGGTCCACGCCGCGAAGGCGACGATGAGCGCCTCGGGCCATGCTGACTATGCCGCAAAGGTCAAGGGTATCGGCCATGCGATGGGGCTGGAGATTATCGAACCGCCCTTTATCGCCTTTGAAAACGAGGTGATTTTAGCAGAGGGGATGGTCTTCACCATCGAACCCGGACTCTTCACCGCCGACGCTTTCTGTATGCTCGAAGAAGACGTGCTCGTCACCGATCGCGGCTACGAGGTGCTATCCAAGCCCGCAAGCACTGAGTTGCCGATCCTTTGAGACCATCTGCCTCGTTAGGTATGGTCTCATGCGCGGCGGTTGGATAATTAGGGCAGCGCCACCTCGTCGCCGGTCTGCTCCTGCCAAGCGCGAATCCGCGCGCGCAGTTCGCCGATCCGCACTTGGTGCTCAGGCCGATGGTATAAATTCTCCAACTCGTGCGGGTCCGCATTCAAATCGTATAGCTCGCCTTGACCCTTGCCGTACAGGTTGAGCTTCCAGCCATCGGCCGCGACAATGGTGCGGAGGGGATGGACCAAGCTGCGGTTCGGCTCGGCTTCGCCGATTGAGGCCGGCGGATGGCCGTCGGCACCGCTCCACTCGACAAAAACGTCGTTGGCCGCCAAGTCGTCGCGACCGCACAGCACCGGCACCCGGCTCTGTCCCTGCAAATGGCCCGGAGCTTCCAACCCCAGCAAGTCGAGCAGCGTAGGTACCACGTCGATGTGGCTGAACTGACCGCCGATTCTCCTTGGCGGCGCATCCAGCATAGGCGCGCGCAGCAGCAGCGGCACCTTGATCGACTCCTCGTACATCAGGGTCTTGCCCAAAATCCCGTGATCGCCCATGAGTTCGCCGTGATCCGACGTGAAAATCACAATGGTGTCGTCGGCCTTGCCGCTCTCGTCTAGGGCCTGGAGGATCTTGGCCACCGAGCGATCCACCAGCGTCACATTGCCCCAATAGCGGGCCATCAGCCTGCGCCAGCCAGCCTCGGTCTGCAAGTCCAACCCGTAGTTTTCCGAAGCCGAGTAAAAGGCCGCCATCAGCCGCACGATCAAGGGCGCGTCGTCCGGCGGGAGCTGCCTAAAGCTCGGCCCGGTCGGCAGGGTCGCCGGATCGTAGTACTCGTTGAGCGGCCCAGTGTGCGGCGGATGCGGCTCCAGATAGCTGACGCACAGCGCGAACGGCGCGTCGCCGCTCTGGCGGATGTACTCCGCAGCTCGATCGCCCAAAAACGCCGCCTTGGTGTATTCCTCGGGCATGGAGGCCTCGGCGTGGCGCGAGAACACGCGTTGGCCGAGGTTGTCCGCATCGGGCGCAAACCCCTGCTCGACCAAGAAATGGTGATACAAGCTGAGCACGTCCAGCCGCTCCGGCGCGGAATAGCCACGCCGGTACGAGTCTTCGCTGCCGACCCACGTCTCAAACCCGTGCTGGGGAAAAATCTCATCCCCCAAGTGCCATTTGCCCATAAAAGCCGTCTGGTATTCCGCCGGCAGCATCTCGGCAAAGGTCGGCACCTCGGCGCACAGCGGCACATTGCACGCAGGCACGCCAGCGGTGTGCGGCCATAGCCCGGTCAGCATGGTCGCCCGCGCCGGGCTGCACACCGGCTGGCTCACATAGGCGTTTTCAAAGACAAAGCCGTCATCGGCCAACCCGTCGAGCGCCGGGGTCTCGATCTGCTCGTTGCCGTAGCAGCGCAGCGTATCCACGCGCTGCTGATCGGTGAAGATGTAGAGTACGTTAGGATGTCCCATAAAAATTCCTCCCTAGCCCGGCTGATCCCCGCGCCGATTCGCCTGCGAGCGCGGCGTCAGGTCAAAATAGGTCTGGTGGCCGGCGAAAAAGCGCTCTAACTCATCGACCATGAGGCGAAAAAAATGCGGGTATTCGTCGCCCACGCGCCCGGAAAAGTGCGGGGTCAAAAACACGTTGGGCAGGTCGATAATCTCGCTGTCGGCCGGGATCGGCTCTGGGTCGAAGACATCAAAGCCCCCAACAATGTCGCCGCGCTTGAGGCGCTCGATCAGGGCCGCAGAGTCGAAGATCGGTCCGCGCGACACATTCACCAAAACCGCCCCCGACGGAATGAGCTCCAACTCGCGCTGGCCAATCATGCCCTCGGTCTGCGGCGTCAGCGGCGCGACGCAGACAATCGCATCGCATTGCGACATCACATTGTCCAGCGACGTTAGCAAAAAGCCCAACGCCTCGGCCAGTTCCTGCGACAAGTACGGATCGTGGACCCACAACTCGACCTCAAAGGGCCGCAACAGCTTCATCAGCCGCCGCCCTATGTGGCCGCCGCCGATCAACCCCACCCGCTTGCCGGTGAGCATCCCAGCCATCGGCTGCATGGTGGACCGGTCTTGGGTATTCCTAGCGAGGATGCGGCGGAAGAGCGCACCGGCATTGCGCATGGCAATCAGCGTCAGCGCCAAGGCCCACTCGGCCACCGGATAGGACGAGCCATTGGTCGTATCCACGGTGCGGATGCCCCGCGCCCACGCCGCGTCCAAATCGATGCGCGTGGCAAAGCGGTCGCCTTCCAATTCGCCAATGAAGCGCAGCCGAGGAGCGGCTGCCAAGACCGCCGCATTAACCCTCGGCGCACCGTGGCAGACGACGAGCGCATCCACGGCTTCCATTTCCTTTGCCAACTGCGCAATAGCCTCGGCATCTTCACTAGCGCGATAAATGTTGCCGCCCTCGCAGGCAAACCACGCCCAATCAGCAACCTGCTCTAGGCGCGTCAGCTCTTCTGGCGGCAGGTAGCCATGACGCACCCGCTCGCTACAGGCGATGAGTACTTGCGGACGATTTTCCATTGATTCCTCCCTTGACATTTGAACGATTCGAGTTGTGGACCGTCTTGTGTATCCTATTCTGCGTCCATCTGCGTCCATCTGCGTCCATCTGCGTCCATCTGCGTCCATCTGCGTCCATCTGCGTCCATCTGCGGATCCTCTTGTAAATGATGTAGGATTCCTACGGCGGTTCGCAAAGCAGAAAGCTAAATAGCATATTTAGAGGCCCTAACAAAACACCCTGCTGGCGTCGCACGGCTGCGCCGCCCGTGGCCGGCGTTACCCTCCGTCAGCATATAGGACAATATGCCTCTGTCGGGTGCCTTGTCCACGGCCTTGCTCGCTCGCGCTTGGGCCGACGCCGGGCGTCTTGTTAGGGCCTCTACCCCGCCCCACAACACTGGAGATGCCATGCTCGCCCTCGAACCTGTTGCCCCGGACGCCATTGACCGCGCCGCCGCCCTCTTTCACCGCGACGGTTTTGCCGTGGTCACCGACGCCCTGACTGACGAACAATTCGCCTATCTTAAAGAAGGTGCCCACCGCGTCGTTGCCGAGCAGACCGCCGCCATCCCGCTGGAGCAAGCCAACCGGGGCTTTGCGCGCTATTCCTTTGACTCGCAGATCCACCATCCCGAATGGGCCATGCTCGTGGACTTGCCGACCATTTTGCCGATCGTCGAAGCCATTTTTGCCAGCGACCAGTTTACGTGCAGCGGTGGCGGCGGCGATTACTCCCTGCCCGGCGCAAAAATCCAGCACCTGCACCGCGACATGTCCGACGTGATTGGCGACCCCGAGCAGCGCGTTACCATCATGGACCTGCCCACGCCCTTTGTCGTGGCCAACTTTCCCATGATTGATTTTAGCGCGGAAAACGGAGCCACGCGCTTCATTCGCGGCACCCACCGCTCGCGCCATCCCATCCCCAGCCTCGCAGACGAACCCGCCTATATGCAGCACTCTATCGCCTGTGCCCCGGCCCGCTCGGCCCTCATTCGGGACGTGCGTTGCTGGCACGGCGGCACGGCCAACACCTCTGAGGATGTACGCATTATGACGAGCGTCGGCTATTACGCGCCCTGGTTTCGCCGACCTCAACGAGATGGAGAAATGCCCCGCGCCTTGTACGACGCCCTTTCAGAACGCGGCAAGACGCTGTGCCGTTATCTTGTGGCGCTAGACTAAGTTTTGAAGATTCAGAGGAACTAATTCACGCCGCGTTTTCGTAATACGGCGACGGCACTCTTGGATAGGCGCGGAACACATGCCGGAATACGTCGTCCGTCTTGGTTCCAACTTCGGCTTCCGAGTAATCATCTGAAGGTAAGACGGTTTTGTCACTCCAGAGGAAATCGCGGATCGCAACACGGACGGCGTCTCGGGTTGCCTCCTTGTCGCGCCACTGATTTACGCGGAGCTTCCCGGCCTTCAGCGTTTTCAGCAGTTCGACAGCCACTTGCTTGATCCGCTCGCGCTCCGCTGCGCTCAGGTTCGGTTTCCTCAACAGGTCGAAAATCGCCAGCGATTCTTCGTCCAAACCCTCGCGGGCCGCCCGGCTTTCCTCCTGATCCAGTCCCTGAAAAAAGTCGAGCAACTCCTCAAAGGTCTGTTCAATGGTCGGACGATCTTTCTCGCGGTTGTACGCCGCGACGATATCCTCGTAGCGCCGCTGGAAATCCGTGCGCAACGAGTTCCTCTCCAACATGCGCTGGAGCTTCTCCTCCACGGAACTCTTGAGCCGCTGCACGTCGGTGCGCTGATGAACAGTCCTGCGCTTGAACTCCTGCTTGAGCCGCTCGAAGTCAATGCGGCTGATGTCGTAGAGGGGCCGATCAACCGCCGTATCCGACTGCACCGCGATCGCTTCACTCGCTACCTCGCTTAGCGTACGAAGGATGTCGCTGATGTCGGCCTGTTCCCGGTCCCGTTGCAGGCTCTTATAAATGATGTCAATGGCGTCTCGGTCCATGCGGTGGTCGTTGACGTCGGGTGCGTTAATGCACGCCTTGAACTTCCTGAACACCTCGCAGCACATCACCTCAAAGCGCTGGCGGGTCTCGTCGTTCTCGTTGGCGACCTCCTTGCAAGAGACGATGGCGGCGTTGCGCTCAAATCCGGTTTTGCCGATGACGTCGTCGAGCGGCGCACCACCCTTAGCGAGAAAATCGCGCACCAACGCAATCGCCTCGGCCAAGTCGGCAAGTAGATCCTCTTCTGGCTTAGCGGGATCAATTTCGCGGCCTTCACCGCTCGGTTCCGCTCCAGCAAATGTCGCCAGTGCTTGGCGCAGGTGCTTGAGGATGCCGCAGTAATCCACGATCAGCCCGTTGTTCTTGCCCTCGTTCACTCGGTTGGCGCGGGCAATAGCTTGCATCAGCGTGTGCGCCTTG
This sequence comes from Candidatus Latescibacterota bacterium, assembly GCA_965208845.1. GTDB lineage: Bacteria > Latescibacterota > UBA2968 > UBA8231 > UBA8231. The sequence goes on from OZ242361.1 coordinate 5,639,084, forward strand.
AGCGGCTTGTCGAGGTAAAGTGTGGAGAGGCAGGGCACATCAAAGCCGGTCAGCCACATGGCGCAGACAATGGCGATGCGGAACGGATGCTCTGGCTCCTTGAAGGCATCGTCTAAGTCCATTCGCTGCCTGTTGCGGAACGAGGGCTTGTCGCGCATGGACGCGGGCAGTTCCATGCCCTCCTTGATGAGCCGACGGTGCGGTATAATGTTCAAGTCCCACTTGTCAAACTTCTCCACCTCGCCCTGTTCCTCGCTCACCACAACGGCCATGCGCGTCTCGCGCATCCACGCGATCTGCTTTTCGGTCTGTTCGTCCTTCGTCCGCACAAGCCCCTTTTCTAGCTCATTGGCATACTCGTTCCAGTAGAACTCAATCAGCCGGTGCATCCGCACACAGGTGATCTTGTCAATGCAGACCAGCATGGCCTTGCCGGTCTCCCAAGCAGTTGAATAATGCCGCACGAAGTCCCGCGCAATCTGATCAAGCCGCTTGTCAGCGATGATGACGTGGTAGTCTCGGGCCAGTGCCCGCTCCAAGCGCTGCTGCACGTCGATATCGTCGATTTCAAATTCTTCCAACTTCGCGGCGATGCGCTCATTCAGGTCGCCGACGGCCACGTTCAGTTTGTCGCCTCGGGCGTCGTAGTAGAGCGGCACAGTGGCTTCGTCTTCTACAGCGCGCTGGAAGTCGTAGGTAGAAATGTACTCGCCAAAGACCCGCCGCGTGAGTTCGTCGTCCTTGAACAGCGGCGTACCGGTGAAGCCGATATAGCTGGCGTTGGGCAAGGCGTTGCGCATGTTGATTGCTAGCGTGCCGTACTGTGAGCGGTGCGCCTCGTCGGTGATGACGATGATGTCGTCGCGCTGGGTGTACGCCGCGCTGGGGTTCACGTTGAACTTCTGGATCAGTGAAAAGATGTATGCCTTGTGCTCGGCCAAGAGTCGGCTCAGATGTCGTCCGTCGGACGCCCGGCAGGGGTCGCGGTCGTGATTCACCACGTCGCAGCCGGCGAAGGTCTTGTAGATTTGGCTGTCGAGGTCGTCGCGGTCGGTCAGCACTAGAAAAGTGAAATTGCCGCCTAGCTTGCGATGCACCTTGCGGGTGAAAATCACCATAGAATAGCTCTTGCCCGCGCCCTGCGTGTGCCAGAAAACGCCGAGTTTGCCATCCCGCGTTTTGCGCTTGCGCACGGCCTCGACAGCGCGGTTCACGCCCAAAAACTGGTGGTTGCGGGCGAGGATTTTCCTCGTCTCGCCGAACGACTCGTCAAAGAGGATGAAGTTCTCCACCAGATCCATAAAGTTGCGCTTGTCGCAGACACCCTTGAGCAGCGTCTCCATATCCACGACGCCCGGCTCCTCTTCCGCCAGCCGCTTCCACTCGTGAAAGTGCTCCCATCGGCTGGTGATGGAGCCGATCTTCGCCTGTTCGCCATTGCCGAACATCACTATTGCGTTGTGGTGGAAGAGATGAGGGATAGTGGTCTTGTAATCCGAGAAGTTTTGCTCGAAAGCGGCCTTGAGATTGCGGTGGATGTTCTTGCACTCGATGAACAGCAAGGGCAGGCCATTGACAAAGCCCACGATGTCGGCTCGCCGACGATAGAGGTCGCCGCGCACCCACAGTTCGCGCACGCAGAGGAAGTGGTTGTTCTCCGGCGTCTCGAAGTCAAAGACCTTCAGCCGCTGCCGCACCCGCTCGCCCTTGTCGTTGTGGAAGGTGACCAGCACGCCGTCGCGCAGCAGGTCGTACTGTTCGCGGTTGGCGGCGACGAGGGTCTGCGAAGCGGCGGTGGCGGTAATCTGCCGCACGGCGTCGTCATAAGCGGCATCCGGCAGGCCCGGATTTAGCGAGCACAGCGCGGCGGACAGATAGCGCGTCAGCACTACCTCGCGGTCGGAGGCGCGGCCCAGTAGGCTATTCGGGCCGAAGTCCTCGGCGTTATGGGCGTAGATGGATTCCCAGCCGAGCGGGTGCTCTAAGTAATCGGCAGTGGTCTGCTGGACGAGGGTGTCTTCGGTGTAGGGCGCGGGGGTCATTGGGTCTGCGTCAAGCGATCTCGCAACGCTTGGCCCTTGTCTGTTAGCCGATACTGCTGCTTGCTGCTTCTGGGTTTGTCGGGGATGGTCATTTCCACCAACTCTGCTTCAATGGCCGGACGCAGATAAAGAAGACGGAAGTTCTTTTCTGCTTTGAGTCCAAGAGCCTTCTGCAAGGAATTGCGGTCCATTGCTCCGCTCATAACCTGGAGAAGTCTCATAACTTCGGGTGCGACTTCAGGTGCGACTTCGGGTGCGACTTGGTGCCGACTTGGTCTCAACTTGGTCTCAACTTCTGCGGTCGGCCTGAGAAAGGTCGTCGTCACCCAGTGCTCCGACACGTCGATCACCGGCTCCGGCACCCCGTGCTCTCGGCAAAGCTCTCGAATACGCCGGATGCCCGAGCCGATATTCTCCACCACGTCCATGCAGTACAACATGCTGAACAGCAGCGGATTGCGCGGGACGCTCTTGGTGCCCAGATCTGCTTCCTCCATCCCTGCGGGCAACCCGCCCGGACTGACGATTTCGATCCGGTCCTTAAAGATGTAAATCTGGACGTTCGCGGTCGAGCGGTAATCGCGGTGGGCAACGGCATTCGCCACTGCTTCCCGCAGGGCCTCTTCGGGCAATTCCGGCCGTTCCTGCCGCCTCACGTGCTTGATGATGTACTCGACATTGATTTTGGTGAGAATCCAAGCGACTACTTCGTCTATCATCGTCGGAATGTCGCTGTGGAAGTCCCGCCGATCGAGAATCCTCACCTTCTCGGTCCCCATGAACAGGGCACAAGACACGTGGGCAGTGGTCGTGAACCTCCGAATGTCTCGTGCCAGCAGCCATGCGCCGGCGTGGGTCATGCGGTCTTGTCCATCGACTAGGCCGAGGTTTCGGAGGGCCACGAGCCGCTCCATGGCCGCTGGAATTTTGGCGCGTTCACTAAACCGCGCCCAAGTCTCGTCATCAAGGTCGTTTGCCATGGAGAAAATCTCACAGGGCTTTTTGTCAAAATGAAGACGCCCAACCGCGTAGAACAGGTTTTCCACTTCCTCATTCGACATCTGTTGACTATTCGCCCCGGCGCGTATAAAGAATCGTCCGCCAAACGAGTAGGGCTTGCGTTCCTGCGGCGGCACGACCACGCACAAGACCTCACCGACGCTCTCGACTTCCACCGAGATCGGCGGATCCGCAGACCGTGCAGTGCTTTGCACCCTAGACTTTAGCTGATTGTGGTCGGCCACACCGACGATCTCTCCGGCATCCGAGACCCCGAGCATGATCACTCCGCCGGTAGCATTGGCGAAGGCGCATATCTCCCGTCCGAGGTCGGAGGGCATGGATCGTTTGAACTCGGTGGTGAAGCCTTCGCCGAGGGCGATGAGGTCGGAGAGGGATTGGGGGTTCATATCAGCGGCCCTAAGTTTGTGCAGGCTCCTCTTGCCCAATCTGGACAGCAAGCTGCTGCACTATTTTCCTACTCCTCTTCGTACATCTCGGGATCCGGCTCAATCTCAATGACCTCGCCTTTTTCCATAACCACTACCCCGGTCTTGTGCTGATGCGCAATCTTGTGCGCGCGTCTGGCTGCTCGGTATAACGCATCGGGGACAGCCTGCATATCGGGATCGTCAAGTTTAGAGACGGGGATTGGTCGCTTCGGCTTTTTCATGGATTCTCTCCTTCATCAACCAATATGAGAGTATGGCCGCTGTTATCAAACCATTGCCAATAATCGACGATGTGGCGATACATATTCTGAAAATTCTTTAACCCACTCGCAAAGCGGCGGCGAATGACATCCGGTGGAACATGGTGACCGCCGTGCCTTACGCGCAATTCAACTCGCTTAATCGCTTCTTCCGGCGTTGCCAGCGCCAGAAATATCAGCTTGACCGTGTAACCGTCGCTACGCCAGCGTGGGATCATTCTAGCATAGCCCAAGCCGGATAGGGTAGTTTCAAAAGCAAAACTGCTTCGCTGCTGCACATGATTTTTGATTTCCTCTAACATCAACCGGCCAGCGCGAAAAAGAGCGACGTCCGGCTGAAAGGGGGACAGGCCCGCTGCGATCAAGTCGGCATTGACAAAGGCAGGACATTCGGCTTCGTGTGGCAAATGCTCCTGTGCGAACGTTGTTTTTCCCGCGCCATTGGGTCCGGCGATGATAATAATTTTCCGGTCGGTGTTCATTCCCCATTCTCCCACTCCGACAACTCAGCCTCTATCTCTTCAACAGTAGGCAAACTGCCCTTGAGGTCATCCGGCAACGAATCAACCAGCGTGGTTTCCCACTGCGCGACGCCCATCGGTTTCTCAAAACCGCGCAAGGCATATTCGACCACCGTCCGATCCTTACCCTTGCACAGCAGCAGCCCAATGGTCGGCGCGTCGTCCGAGTGGCGCATAAGATCATCCACGGCAGACAAATACAGGTTCATCTGGCCGACAAAGGCCGGATCGAACGGCACGGCCTTGAGTTCCACGACGACAAAGCGACGGAGCTTGAGGTGGTAAAATAGCAAATCCGCGTAGAAATCCCGATCGCCGACTTCCAAGAGCACCTGCCGACCAACGAAGGCGAACCCTGACCCCATCTCCAGCAAGAAATGCTGTATATGATCCACGAGAGCCTGTTCCAACTCCCGTTCCGCCCTCGGTGCCGCAGTGCCGAGAAAATCGAACAAATACGGGTCCTTGAACACTTGGGTCGCCATGTCGGAATCGGCCGGTGGCAGCGTCCGAGGGAAGTTGGTGACGGCCCTGCCCTCGCGCTCGTGTAGCTTGGTCTCGATCTGTGTCGTTAGAACGCTTCGGCTCCAGCCCTCTTCGCGGGCCTTTTTGGCGTACCACAGGCGGGTCCGATGATCGGACACCTTGTCGAGAAGGACGCAATTGTGGAACCACGGAATTTGTGCAGCAGCCTGCTGCACAAATTTGCGGTCGGGCCAAACGGAGGCGAAAGTACGCATGTAATTGAGGTTGCGCGGAGAGAAACCCCGCAGGTCCGGGAACGCCTCTCGCAGGTCGTGCGAAAGCCGGTCGATAGTTTTGGCCCCCCAGCCTTCCTGCTCTTGGCGACCGAGGATCGCCTTGCCGACATCCCAGTACAGCAACACCATCGCCTCGTTGGCAGCCGATACTACGCGCAACCGCTCCGAGCAGATGCGTTTCTTGATCTGCCCGAGCAAGACAGTATAGTCGGCGGGCAACTCGCCCTTTCCTGCGGGCGCGGGAAACGACGCACCCTTTCGCTGCCGGCCAATGGACTTTCTGCCGGAATCTACTTCACTAGCTCGGTTCTTCATCATATCCCCAACTCCTCAAACGAGGCGGCTAGACTGCTTCCAATCAGTGAACCCAGTTTTCCAGCATGAGCCCCGGAACTTTTTCAAACTCTTTTACATTATTGCTCACCAAAACCAGTCCGGACGCACGCGCCTGACCCGCGATCATCATATCATAGGGGCCAATCGGAGCACCAAGGCGATACAGTTCTGCACGGATTCGACCAAAATGGCTGGCTGCAACTTGGTCAAACGGCATGATCTCAAGCCTAGTGCCCAGCGATTCAATATCCGCCAGATTGCGCTCGGGCTGGGCGGAGCGTTCAACGCCATAGATAAGTTCGCCCCAAGTTACGGCAGAAATCGCCATCTGACCTTGCGACCGATTGAATTTTTGCCGCAGCGACTGGGGGCGGTTCTTGATGGCATAAATCACCACATTGGTATCTAGCAATTTGTGCAACGGTGCGTTGCACAAATGTGCGGTCCGGCGATGATAATGATTTTCCGGTCGGCATCCATCTCCTCACATCCCCACCGCAAACACCTTCGCCCGACCCATGTGCAGGCGAATGGCCACCTGCCTACCGCGCAAGGCCGACAAATCGCTGCTCCCGCGCCACGTCGCCACCCCAGCCAACTCGTCGCCAGCCAGCACATCCGCCTCCGCTAACCCAAAGCCCTCTATGGCCTGCACTGGCGCAGCCGGAGAAGAAGGCGGCTCAACCAACTCGGATTTGATCCAACCGCCTTCCTTCTGCGTCTGAAAATTGAGCGTCAGCTCGCGGCCCTCGCACTCGCGTTCGACCAGCGTTACGCGCCCCTCCACCGGCGCTTCAAGAGCTACCAGCCGATCCCGCTTCCAAGTGGCCCAACGCCATTCCCCGGGGCGGCCCGGATCGTATCGCTCTCCCCAATCGTGCAAGTCGTACTGCCCAATGAACATCGCGCCCCACGTCTCCGAGTCGAGCGAGACCAATTCCGGGAAGGCAAACACCATGCCGTACCCTTCGGGATCGGGGGAGATGATGGGCTTGCGCTCGGGCCGGCTCCACAGCAAGCCGTCGCGGCTAGTTGCCAATTGCACATCTACCGTGGCCGTCCAGCGGTGGTACATGGCTGGGAACATCAGGTGGAAGCCGCCGTGGGGATAGCGGCAATAGCCCGCCGCGTACACGTCGTCGTCGATGGGATCTTGCGGATCCGCGCCGAATACCGGCCGCGGCGGCGACCAATTCCCGAACTCCGCGCCCTCGGTGCGGCGCACGATGCGGCGGCGGTCCTGATGGCCGCGCAAATAGGCCACGTATTGACCGGCTTCCGCGTCGTACGCGGCAATGTTGTGGCTGTCGAGGCCGGTACGGCCCACGTTCAAAAGCGGCTCCTCCAAGAAGGTCCACTGCTTGCCGTCGGGCGACACCGCACCTTTGAGCAAGCCGACGAAATACAAGGCTGCGGCCCGCTGCTCTGGCGTATAGCCGGCCTCTTGCATGAGGCGGCGAATGGCCCACTTGCGCTCCCGCGTCATCGCGGGTACTGGCACACCCTCGTGATAGGTAATAGAAGCGCGCGCCATAGCCTTGTAGCGAGCCTCCGGCGGGGCCACGGGATCCACAAACACGGATTGCAGCCCAAAGTCGCCGAAGCGGAAGAGCAGGTTGTTGGCCGTGCTACCGTCGTACTCTTGCAAATGCAGGGCCGGTCGCTCCCAACAAAAGCCGTCCGCGCTCTCGGCGTACGCAATGAAGGGAGGTTGGTCGTCCCCAACGCCGCTGGCGATATACCACATCTTCAGCACACCGTCATCACAGAGCACGGCTTGTGGCGACAAACCGCCCGCTTCCCAAGGATGCTCAGGCTTGATAAAGACCGGAGATTTACTCGCCTCCTGCACGGCCAAGCGCACACCGACCGGCGGGTCTTGCACCCAAGCTTGGCCGCCTTCAATGCCGGCTTGACCGGCCCATACGCCATACCAATCGAGAAAGGGCTGTGGCATGGCTTAGCCCGGCCAGTTCTGGTGAGCCAAAAGGCGCAAGCGGTCGGTTTCGCTCAGGTGATTTTTGATTGCCCCTGCGAACTCCGCCAAGGTCTGCTCCACTGTGGCGTCGGACGTGTCGAGGGCAAATTTCTTGCGGATCAGCGAATCGCGGAATTCTTCCTCAAAGCGCTGCAACACGTGCTCGATGTCCTTTTCCTGCACCACCGGCCGCTCGTGCGGCTGCTCGCGCATGCGCTGGGCAATGACTTCGGGCCGCGCGCGCAACAGCACCAGTACCGTGTCGGGCGCGTGCTGCATGACCTCCTCGTCGAAGGCCCGAGCCAGTGCAGCGCGGTCGCCGTACTCGCCTCGGCCCCCGTAGCCGTAGTACAGGGGCGCGTACACGGCCTCTTCGATGTGGAAGCCCACCAAGTTGTGGTCCGGGTCGCTGTAGAAAGCAGAATGAAAGTGGTAGTTCATCATGTAGCGCTGGAACATCTCCTTCAGCCGCGGGCTAAGGGCCAGCAGTTGCTCCTGTTCTTCTACGGGGAACTCGTTGCACGGCAGGCTGAAGTGGTCGTGGAAGGTGCGCGACGAGCCAAAGGTGCGCTCGGTCCAACCGACGATGGCGTTGGCCAAGGTCGTCTTGCCGGAGTATTCGCAACCTACGAGAATCAGTCTCATATTCCGTTCTCCCGCGCCTGAACGACGCTAATCGAGGTCGTGGTTTTGCGTGATAATGTCATAATATAGCGCCAAGAACAGGTCAGTCCTAAAATCAGTCCCATACGCGGAAGACTTGCATGTCCCGTGATAGATTGGTATGATTTTATGAATCTGTAATTCATATTGAGGTCACATGCGAATATCTGAGCGAGGACAAATCACCATCCCCAAAAAACTGAGAGACCGCTTCGGAATGAATCCCGACGTCGAGGTTGAGATCACTCCAACAGAGCACGGCCTGCTCATTCAGAAACGAACCGCAGCGCGGCACCCGGTGGAGCGCGTGTACGCCATCCTAAACAGGGGGGGAAGCACCGACTACTACATCGAAGAAATCCGTGGGCGATGATCACCGCCGTCGATACGAGCGTCCTATTGGACGTGTTTCTCCCCGACGAGCGGCACGGCCCCCGGTCGAAGGAGTTGCTGCGAAACGCCTACGACAGAGGGGCCATTCTCGTCTGCGACGTAGTCTATGCGGAACTCGTTCCGGCGTTTGATGAACGGGCCATGCTCGACGGAGCGCTGCGGGAGATCAGCGCGACGATCTCACCCATCGATACCGATATTGCTTACGAAGCCGGGCAACGCTGGTCGCGCTACCGACAGGCCGGCGGGCCCAGAGATCGGATTATTATCGACTTTCTGATCGGTGCCCACGCAGTTGTTAAAGCCGAAACCTTTCTCACCCGAGACCGCGGCTTCTACGCGACTTACTTCCCGGAATTACATAGAGGGTGAAGTTCCACCCTCTTAGAACGTTCTCAATCGCAGTCCCATCCAAGCGCTAGTACACCACCGCCACCACGCGCCGCCTGCTGTAGCTTTCCTCGTCTCCTTCGACGCGCAATTCCGCCACGTACAGCCCCGGCGTTACCTCCGCACCCCAACTCCCCCGACCATCCCAAACCCAAGCCCGACCACCAGCCTCACCCTCCTCTTCCCGCACCCACACCAGCCGCCCCGCAAGGTCGAAAATCTGCAGACCAATCCGCCGCGCGGCCAAGACATTGACCAGGTCGAATTCCACCCGCAGCGCGTCGTTGACCCCGTCGCCATTGGGCGTCAACGCCAGCGGCCCCATCACCACATTGGCCAGCAACCGCGCTCCCACGGGCAAGCGCACGGCATTTGTGCTGCTGACAACTTCCGCGTACGCGTCGCCTGCATCCACCCGCTGCCGCAGCAGCGCGTCGGCAGATCCTTGGGCGATAAAGGCGTCAAAGCGCGTGGCATCAACAAACACAGTGCCGACAAAGCGCAGTTCCACTAACTGACGGCTCTTGACCGGCGCGGCCAAGGCGATAGCCACTCCCCCCTCGGTCGGCGTGGCCGTCGCCTCCACCACTTCGCCCTCCACCAACACCTCGACAAACTCAATCGGCGCAGAGCTCTCCACCTCCAAGTGGTCAAAGCCGCGGCCCGCCACCCGCTGCGGACGGATGTAATAGGCAAACTCGGTCCGCTCCCCAGGCTGCACTTCGACTGGGAAAATCTCCCCCACCACTTGTTGCGCCACCGGATCGCCAAACTCGATCTCCAGCCAATCTAAGGCCGCCCCCACATCCGGCCGCTCGGATACCAAGGCGACATCCAACTCGGCGTATTGCCGCGGCGAAGGCGACGCAAACGGCTCGCCCGGCCGCAAGTACAGCTTGCTCCACGGGCTCCAATTGGCCCCCGGCGACAGCGCCGTGTCGATCCGGCCCTTAAAGGACGGAATGAGCTTGTTGTACTTCCGCTCGGTAACTACCCGGCCGTTTTTGTCGTGATAGGTGATGTCCATTTGCAGGTCATTGCCCGTGCGGCTGCGCACCTCCACCCGCGTCCCAGCAGGCGCGTCGGCCCGCCAGCGGATCGCGTGTACCTGCTTGTCTCCGCCGAGGTCGATCAGGGGCGAGGCCAACACCACCCGTTGCGGATGGCCTTCGCCAAAAACCTGCAACTCGCGCGTGCCGCCCCAAAACTGGCAAGGCGGCACAATGCCGCAGCCCACGCAAGCGGCCGCGCAGGCCGCATCCCAAAACACCCACTCGACCCGCACGTAGCGCGTCCTGATCGGCGCAAAGTGGTGGTTGGCGATCCCGAGTTGGCGATTGGCTGTCGTAGCTTTACCCGCGAATTGCCGGTGCCAGATGCGCGTGCCATTCGGCGCCAGCGACCCATCCGAGGTCAGCACCTCGTAGCGATCGAAGTTGAAGCGGAATTGCCCAGGCCGCGACAAAAAATTCCCCACGATGCGCACCAAATCCACCCAAAAGACCGCACCCAAATCCAAGGTCATGCGCGAGATCACATCAACCGAGCGATTGATGCGGCGGTTCTCCGTCCACAGGGAAAACCGACCGTCGGCCAGCGGCAGCGAGTTGGCAAACGACGCAGCGTCGCCAAAGCCGTCGATATCGACGATGATTTCCAGGTCCCCGCCCTTGGCCGCCAGATCCAAGGAGAGATTGTCGCCAATGGCTTCGACCTCCACCTCGGCCAGCGCAGCCCCAGCTCCACAGTCGAGCATTTCGACGCGAATAAATTGCACAAACGGGTCGCGCACCGGGTCCAAATCCAACGTGATCTGGTGCCGCTGATTTTCCTTAAAGCGCTCCTTCACGCGGTACACGAGGCTGCCTTCAATGGGATTGCCAACCACGTCGATGGCTGGCTCCCCAGTGGAAAGCAACACGTCGAACAGCGCACACGGCGGCGCACTCTCCAAAAAGGTCAGCGCGACCCGGCGCGCGGCCACGGCTCGTCCCAAGTCGATCTCGATCCACCAATCGTCTAAGTCGTCAGCCAAGTTGGGACTCCAACCGGTCAGCCGATCCCCGTCAATGGCTCGCACCGCAGTTAGCGCATTGGAGCCAGCCGCGTGAATACCGCCGCCAAAGGCCGCGGCATCGCGCACGGGATCGACATTTTTGCGGATTTCGACCGGGCGGATCACTCCAGCGTCGTCGAGCGCAACAATCCCCAACGGCAAGCGCCACGTCCGCCACTCGTCGGCTGCATCAAAGCGGAGTTGTTCGGCGGCGAGCGAACCGGCTAGCCATAGTATAGCGCCGATGGCATGGAGGAATACCTTGCAAGCCATGATGCCTCCTATGGCATCGGTCGCCGCGGCTTGTCTTGTCAATCCCATTCTGCGCCCATCTGCGTCCATCTGCGGATCATCTTATGGATGTAGGATTGCTATATGACATCGGTCGCCTCGGCTGGCGTTTCCCACCGCAAGCGACGCGAAGCCATAGTATATCGAATCGCACTTCTCCCTCCAATCCGCGCTTGCCTCTTACGCATGGCCCTTGTTATTGTAGATACAACACTCGTGTCACTCACCAATTGCGCACTTTTTGGAGGGAAAACCCATGCCCGCGCTCACTCTCAGCCAACTCGACCACTTTGCCAGCGAAGGCTACGTCGTCGTCAAAGGCGTCCTCGATCCGGTCGGCACCCTCGACCCAGTCATCGACGAATACGCCACGGTCCTCGACAGCTTAGCCGACGAGCTCTACGCTCAAGGCGAAATCACCTCGCGCTACGAGGATCTCGAGTTTGGCGACCGCTACATCCAAATTTGCGTTGAAACCGGCCGCGTCCACAGCCAGTACTTCGACTTCTCGCTGCCCTTCCAAAACGTCCAGCCCGACACCCCTTTCTGGGCTGGCCCGGCCGTCTTCCGCGCCTTCACCGACCCGAACCTGCTCGACGTCGTCGAGTCGCTGATTGGCCCGGAAATTTATTCCAATCCCGTCCAGCACGTGCGCATCAAGCCGCCCGAGCACCACCTGCCCAGAAACCAGTTTGGCAACGCCGTCCTCGGCGCGACCCAGTGGCACCAAGACCACGGCGTCGTAACCGAGGAAGCGGACGACACCCAGATGCTGACGGTATGGTTCTCGCTCCAAGACACGCCCATCGAGAAGGGGCCGCTAATGGTCGCACCCGGCTCGCACAAAAACGGGCTTTTGCCGCACTGCCCCAACTACATGGACAACGCACCGCAATTCGCGGGTGCAGCCCAAGTCCCGGAAAAGCTCTTCGCCGCCGATCGGGCTATCCCCGTGCCGGTCGAGCGCGGCGACGTCATCTTCGTCCACAAGCAGACCGTCCACGGGTCCTATCCCAACGTCAGCGACGAGGTCCGCTGGAGCTTTGACCTGCGCTACAATCCCACCGACCAACCCACCGGGCGCATCGCCTTCCCCGGGTTCGTCGCCCGCAGCCGCCGCGACCCAGACAGCGAACTGCGCGACCCGGCCGAGTGGCACCGACTGTGGCTGGAGGCGCGGGCCAGAATGTCCGCTATCAACCAAGACGGCCAGATCGACGTCCCCTTCCGCCGCGCACAAATGGCGCATCCCCTGTGCGCCTAAGAGTCTGCTGGGAACGCGGGCGTCTCGCGCGCACTCTTAGCGGTAACAGAACCGACCTTTTATGAGGGAATCTAAACGCTATGCAACCATTCGACCGCTACGCCGACCTACTCACCTATATCCAAGACAACGGCCACACTCCACAGATCCTCGGCCGCGCGCCCGACGGACAACCCATTGTCGCAGTCAAAAGCGGCGGCGACAAAACACCGGCCATTTTCATCAGCGCCGGCAGCCACGCCACCGAACAAGCTGGCGTCAGCGCGGCCTGCGCCCTCATCGACGAAATCGAGACCGAGCACCAACTCTACACCATCCCCAGCCGCGACCTCATCGGCATGAATGGCTTCGCCTACGCGCTCGGCCTGAGCTTAGACGAAGCCCCAAATCTCGGCGGCCTCGACGACGTCGCCCCCTTGCTCAAAAAGCGCGGCGAAATCCTCTATGAAGAAGGCGACACCGTGGTCGCCCTCATCGGCGAATATGGCTACGCAACGAGCAATCTGTACAACCATCCAGTAGGGGACTGGATCGAAGCACTCAAGGGCCGTCGGCTCTACTTTGCCGCCAGCAATCCCGGCGTCGAACGCGCGTACACGCTGGTGATTGATCCCGCCGGCGAAGTCCTCCATCTCAACCGCTTCCACGACACCCCTTGGGCACCCGTCGAGTCGCGCTGCACCCGCGACCTGATGGCCGCCATCCAGCCCGGCTTGACGCTGGACCTCCACGAGCACGGGGGCGACTTCTTCTGGTTTTCAGCGCGGCACCAGCGCACCCCCAGCGACCAGCAGTGGGAAGAGCGCATGGCCAGCGAGATGATCGCCTCGGTCGCGGCATCCGGCGTGGCCCTCGCCCCGAGCGACTATTTGCCCGGGTCCTTTTTCACCAAAGGGCCGCGCAGCGTCTTCTGGCTCAACCCCCAGCAGCGCGGCGAGGGCTTCAACCTCGCCGACTTTGCCGCGAAAACCTACGGCTTGGCCTTCACCATTGAGACCGGCATGGAACTGCCCTTTGCCGAGCGGGTCCACACCGCAAAGATCGCCGTGCAAAAGACCGTCGAGGTCTTTGCAAGACGCCACGCCGGATGCCCATCGGCCACGCCCTAAACCGCTTTCGGCTGCGGGAATTCAACCGCAATGTCCGGCTGTTTTTCGCTTTTGGCACCTCGATCAACGCCGGCATGGCGCTCTTTTCCCTGCTGTACAACCTCTATTTACTGCGCCTGAGTTACCAGGAGGATTTCATCGGCCAAGTCGCCAGCATGGCGCCGTTGGCGACCGGCCTGTTAGCCCTGCCCACCGGCATCCTGAGCGACCGCCTCGGCCGCAAGCCCTTCCTCATAGCGTCGGGCCTGCTGCTGGCCATCTCCCAGTTGGGGCTATGCTTGACCACGTCGCCGGGTGCGCTGCTGGCGTTTTCGTTTGTCGGCGGCGTGGCCATGGCCTTTGTCTGGGTCAACCACGTGCCCTTCCTCTCGGACAACGCCCACCCCGCGCGGCGCGCCGAAGCCCTCGCCATCTGGTCGGCTCTGCAAATAGTCGTCCGCATGCTTTTGAGCCTAATCGGCGGCTTCATGCCCGGAGTCATGGGCTATTTCCTCGGCCTTTCCACCGAAGTTCCGGAGCCTTTTCGCTACGCGCTATTTTTCGGTGCGGCGTGTTCGCTCATCTCCGTCGTGCCGATGCTGTACGCATCCGGTCAAACCCGCCGCGAAAGAGCACCCGCGCCGACCCGGCGTCGCCCTGAGCACGCCGAAGCCCGAAAATCGCCGGACGAGGACGAGCCGACCGTCTCACCGTGGCGCGTCTTTGCCGCCATTACCGTCTTGAGTGGTACGCGTGGCTTCTCCATGGGGCTGACGTACCCATTCTTCAACGTGTTCTTCGAGGCTGAACTGGGGGTCGGCCCGGCTGCGATCGGCGCGATCTTCTTCCTCAGCCAACTCGCCGGCCTGCCAGCGACCTTTGCCGCACCGACGCTGGTGCGCCGCTTCGGACCGACGCTGACTATCCTTCCGTCCCGCATTATGGGCGGTAGTGCCCTCGGGATCATGGGGGCCTTTATCAGTCTGCCGTTGGCCGTGCCCATGTTCCTGCTCGTGCGCATCGGCGAAGTCATCGACAACCCGTCCGACCAGCACTTTTCCACCCAAGTGCTGCCCCGGCGCTTCTGGGCGCGGATCCAGGGCCTCCGCGTCTGCGGCTTCCAGCTTCTGAACTTCCTCGGCAGCCTCATCGGCGGCATACTCATCCTCGACTATGGCTACGGGGCCGTCTTTGGCCTAGCCTGCGCGTCGCGGATTGCCAGCGGCTTGGTCATGGCGGCTTTTTTCGGGCTACGGCCAACGCGTCCTCTTGCGGGAGAGCGTTAGTGCCGGAGCTTCCCGCACGACGACGAAATTCCTATTGACACAGACGCTCCGTTCTGGTAGTGGTTAGGGGAAATTTCTGGTAGGCACTAGCCGCTGATGTGAACGTGGAGAGTTGAAAATGAAAATAATCATCACATTGATTCTGTTATCTCTATTTTCACTCAACACCTTCGCCCAAGATTATACGCAATGGGGGTTGCCCGAAGGTGCCAAAATGCGCCTTGGCAAAGGGATTCTATCTGGTAGTATCTCGTATTCTCCCGATGGCACTCGTCTCGCGGTGGCGAGTACCATCGGTATTTGGCTCTACGATACGGCAACCTATCAAGAGGTCGCCTTACCCACGGAGCATGCTTTTTGGGTCTCTGACGTTGCGTTCAGTCCCGATGGACAAACCATCGCTAGTGCGAGTAGCGACCACGTACGGTTGTGGGATGCATACACAGGTGAGCACAAGCAGACCCTCAAAGGGCAGAATTGGGTCTCTGACGTTGCGTTTAGCCCCGATGGACAAACCATTGCTGCTAGTACGAGTCAGGACAGCACGATTCTGCTGTGGGATGTGCACACGGGCGAACACAAGCAGACCCTCAGAGGGCATACGAGTGGGGTCTGGAGCGTTGCGTTTAGCCCCGATGGACAAACCATCGCTAGTGCGAGTAGCGACCGCACGGTGCGGCTGTGGGATGCACACACGGGTGAACACAAGCAAATCCTCAAAGGGCAGAATTTGGTCTGGAGCGTTGCGTTTAGTCCCGATGGACAAACCATCGCTAGTACGAGTAGCGACCGCGTACTGCTGTGGGATGTGCACACGGGCGAACACAAGCAGACCCTCAGAGGGCATACGAGTGGGGTCTCTGACGTTGCGTTCAGTCCCGATGGACAAACCATCGCCAGTGCGAGTTCTGACGACACGGTGCGGCTGTGGGATGCACACACGGGTGAACACAAGCAAATCCTCAAAGGGCATACGAGTTCGGTCGAAAGCGTTGCGTTTAGTCCCGATGGACAAACCATCGCTAGTGCGAGTAGCGACAGCCCGGTACAGCGTAGCGACCACACGGTGCGGCTATGGGATGCACACACGGGAGAGCACAAGCAGACCCTCAAAGGGCATACGGGTGGGCATATGAAGGAGGTCTCTGACGTTGCGTTCAGTCCCGATGGACAAACCATCGCTAGTGCGAGTCATGACCGCACGGTGCGGCTGTGGGATGCACACACGGGTGAACACAAGCAAACCCTCGAAGGGCATACGAGTTGGGTCTCTGACGTTGCGTTTAGCCCCGATGGACAGACCCTAGCCAGTGGGAGTCATGACCGCACGGTGCGGCTGTGGGATGCACACACGGGAGAGCACAAGCAGACCCTCAAAGGGCCGGATCAAATCTCTGACGTTGCGTTCAGTCCCGATGGACAAACCATCGCTAGTACGAGTCAGGACAGCACGGTATGGCTGTGGGATGCACACACGGGTGAACACAAGCAAACCCTCAAAGGGCATACGAGTTGGGTCTCTGACGTTGCGTTTAGCCCCGATGGACAGACCCTAGCCAGTGGGAGTCGGGACAGCACGGTATGGCTGTGGGATGCACACACGGGTGAACACAAGCAAACCCTCAAAGGGCCGGATCAGATCTATGACGTTGCGTTCAGTCCCGATGGACAAACCATCGCTAGTACGAATAGTGTCCGCACGGTATGGCTGTGGGATGCACACACGGGTGAACACAAGCAAACCCTCAAAAAGCGTTATGCGATCACTAGCATTGCGTTTAGCCCCGATGGACAAACCATCGCTAGTGTGGGTTGGGACGGCACGATTCTGCTGTGGGATGCACACACGGGTGAACACAGGCAGGACTTCAAAGGGCATACGTCTTCGGTCACAAGCGTTGCGTTCAGTCCCGATGGACAGGCCCTAGCCAGTGGGAGTCGGGACGGCACGATTCTGCTGTGGGACATCGCAGATCCACCCGTCGATATATCCGTTCCGCTCGGCTTTGGCGCCGAGAGGTGGTCGTGGTTGGAACTGGTCGCCATGGATTTTATCGCGAATCCCGAATACGGCACCGGGATCATGGGTGCTACAATCCTCAACGCCGCGTCCGACGATGGAGAAGTGTTACTCTGGAGGTTCTCGGCAGAGGGAGAGGAGCTAGTCGCCCGCATCCCTGCCAAGTTGGTAAACGCAGTGCCGACGGTCCGTTTCGATCAAACCGGACTGTTTGACAACAAGCTGTTCGTGACGATCAATGCTGGCCCGACTGGCTATCGCACAACCCGGGTCGTAATCGTAGAGCCGAATGGCGAGTTCCGCGACCCAATCCACGTCTATAGTAAAAATTCGACTCGAACGTCCATTGAGTTCATTAACCAGCCAAGCTATCCAGCAGGTGCCTATATCTACGATTTAGACATTGGGCGAGGCCAATCTTTCTACCAGCTCGATGAGTCTTTCAAGCTCCACCTAATCACTTACCATTCCCTACCTTCCGGCCGCAGCGACATCGATCCAATAGACCTGAAATTCGATCCAACCGGAAAATACGGTGGTCTGCTGACGCTCTCGGATACCGATCTCAATAACGACGAACTATCTGGCTTGTACCAACTGCAAGCCGACGGAGAATGGCACACGTTGGTGCCGCCTGCACCTGTCAGTGAGCGTCAATTTCAGGGAATCGCGTTCTCTAACGCTGGGCCGCTCGGCAGCGCTCTCTATGTAGCCGACGCCGTAACGGACAACATTTGGATCGCAAGCCCCAAAGGCCACATCGAAGCCTTTGCGGTCGGCTTTACTAACCCGCAGCGAGTCGCCATCGGGCCGGAGGGAGCCGACATGTGGGTCACCGATCAGACGGGATTGTATCGAATCTTCTCGACCGATCCAGCCGATTGGGAAGCTGCCAAGGCTACCCTGCCGGTCGCCAGCGGTCTAGAACCTAATTACCCCAACCCCTTCAACAGCTCCACCCAGATCCCCTACCGCGTCAGTGCCTCCGGCCCGGTGCGGCTGGTGATCTACAACGCCCTCGGCCAGCCAGTGCGCACGCTGGTGGACGCAATCCAAGCTGCCGGCGCATACCAAGTTCCTTGGGACGGCCGCGACCAGCGCGGCGAGCGCGTCGCCAACGGGGTTTACCTATACCGGCTACAGGCCGGGACAGTCGCCCAAGTACGCAAGATGCTGGTCCTAGAATAAGGCCGCCAACGCGCCCCTTTGCCGGAGAGCGCCAGTGCAATTCACTCACCCAAAAATCCTGTCCATCCCCTAATCCCATAAATCCTGTTCCCCATCCCCCTAAGCCTCCATCCCCCAACAGAAATCAGAGGTCCCCATGCGACATGCGTTCGCTCTTGCATTAATGCTAAGCGGCCTATCGGCGCGCTCATGGGCAGTAGATGAGTTTCGTCTCGGCGGCACGGAGCCGTGGGCGGAGTGGACGTGGCAAAACAGGATGATGGACGATACTACCGACCCGTCCGTACTCCAGCCGCGAGAACTCAAACCCGGCGAAAACTTGCTCCCCCAATTAGGGCCTTGGTATCGCTGGCGCTCCCCCGGAGAATCCACGTATCGCCTAGGGGATGTCCGCATCTGGCGCGGCATCAATTACCTCCGCCCACGCGCCGAGCCACGCGACTTTGTCGATGGCGACCTCACGACCTTCTTTGCAGCGCAAACCTACTCCGAGTCCAACGAATTCTACACCATTGACCTCGGCGTACCCGCGCCAGTGGATCACTTTGCGTTCTATCCACCCGAGGGGCGAGACGCACTCACCCAAGAGCCGTATCGCCCCAACTTCGCCTTTGCCAAATACGAACTCTCCGGCAGCCTTGATCCAGTGGGTGTCGCCAAGGAAGAGGGCACCCACTATCGACCTTTGGACATCCTGCTAGCCAGCGTCGATCTAAACACCGAGGCCGTCGTACATATCGAGTTCCCACTGCAATACCTGCGCTTTCTGCGCATCTACTTCTTCCCAGACAACGGCCGGTTCTACAACAAGTTCGCCTTGGCTGAGCTAGAGGTGTCCGGCCGGGGGTTCCCACCCCGAGCGATCTGGACGTCTCAGGTAGCCGACCTTGGCCAAGTGGTCAACATCGGGCGCGGGCGCTTTGGCGCGAGCAAGTGGCGGCGCGACGGCGACCAACTCGCGGCTGCGCCCGGCGCACCCACATCCGCGCAAATAGAAATTAAAACTGGCCTAGACCCCACCCCCACTGGCTATCACGGGTACGACGACATCGGCCAACTGGTGGAAGTAACGCAAAGCGCATACGAACGTCTCAAGCAGCGCACCTGGCCTTGGGACCCCCCGGCCGTGGGCTGGCGCGGCCCCATCATCGACGACGCGGACAACTGGAGCTTTTGGTCGCCGCCGCTGCGCCGTTCCGGCGAGCTACCGCGAGTGCCGAGTGGCCGCTACCTACAAGTGCGCCTGACGCTAGCAACCGAAACACTGTGGGATTTTACGCGTTTGGATTCGCTGGCGATTGAGTATTCTCCGCTGCTGGCCGAACGAGTGGTGGGCGAGGTAGCCGCGGCCAGCGACCTACAGCCCATAGGCCATATCGCCGAGATACCAGCCGGGCAAAAGGTCGAGTTGGTCTGCGACCTGCGGGCCGAGTTCGCAGCGGAACAAGCCGGTTTTGATGCGGTGCGTTTAACCCTGCCCAGCGCGGGTGCCCTGCTCGGCTTGGAGATGGGTGATCCCCCACAGTCAGTAGCTGCCGACAGCGTAATCGCCGAACCCGAGGGCCTAGCGATCTACTTGCCCGAACCCATCCGCGAAGGAGGTCCGCAAACGCTGCGCTTGCATTTGGAAACCGTCATGTACACGGCTTCGGGCACCGTGCAAGCCGAGGCATTTGCGCGCTCCGGGCAGAACCTGCCGCAGCAAGTAGAAGGGGGCGATGCCAGCGACGCT
Source organism: Candidatus Latescibacterota bacterium (assembly GCA_965208845.1). Lineage (GTDB taxonomy): Bacteria > Latescibacterota > UBA2968 > UBA8231 > UBA8231. Next base: position 5,658,804 of record OZ242361.1, read on the forward strand.
CTGGGCACCAATCAACTGCGCATGGTCGCCAGTGGGGGAGCCTTGGATGAGGTGTTGGGCGCGATAGAGGTGCAACCGACCGCGTTCACCCCGCAAGGCGATGGCATCAACGACCGCGTAACGATCCAGTACAACTTGTTCCGCTTGCTAGCCCCCGCCGAGGTAGAGCTGGAAATCTACGCGCTCGACGGCCGCTCCACGTGGCGGCAAACCCTCGGGGCACAGCTCAATGGCCGCCATCAAGCGCTGTGGAACGGGCACGACGAAGAAAACCAACTCGTCGCGCCCGGGATATACGTCGTGCAGGTACGCGCCCAAACGGACCAAGGGCAATGGACGCAGGAACGCAGCCTCGCCGTGGTCTATTGAAACGCGCTTCTTACCGCGCAATCACCAAGTTTATCGACGGCGACGGGAAGCTCTGCGCTGCGGCGGACAGTCACTGAAGTCCCGGCGCGGGTCCTCGCTGACCACATCAGGATAATAGAGCGGCTGGTCCGCTTCGACCAGCATTCCGTCTCCACGCATGATCTGGTTAGACGTTCGGGGCTTTATCCGGCTCGGATACTGCTTGTGATATTGCGCACTTTCCCGCCTGGTCGATTCGATAGCTTCCGCAAAATCAAAACCCTCGAAGAGCACGGACTTGAGGTTCTCCAGTTCGGCGGCTGTCTCCCCTGCGGCGCGGCCTGCCAGATTGCGCTGTTCGTCTGGATCGTCTATCAGGTCGAAGGCCAAGTCCTCGTAGGTGTGGAAGGCAATGTACTTGTAGCGCGGCGAGCGGATCATGCGGTATCCTTTGTTCAAGTTCTCGACGATGACGCCGGGACGTGCTGCCAGAGCCGGGCAGACATCACCCCGCACCGGCGGCGTCAAGTCGATGCCGTCCAGATCGTCGATCAGGGGCGCGTCGGTCAGGCCGCAGAGCGTGGGAAAGATATCAGCCAGGCTCACCGGTGCGGCGATTTCAGCCGACGAGAGCTGGCCCCGGCGGTGCTCCGGCAGGGAAACGATCAGCGGCACCCGAGCAGAAGCTTCGTGCCAAGTCTGTTTCCACCACAAGCCGTGTTCTCCAGCCAGTTCGCCGTGATCCGAGGTATAGACGATGACGGTGTTGTCGAGCAACCCGTCGCGCTCTAGGACCGCTAAGAAGTCCCCTATGATCTCGTCCAATTGATCTACGCAAGCAGCGTAGGCCGCCCGGGCGCGCAGGGTCTGTTCTGCAGTGATCTCTTCGGCGGGATGCCCCTGGGATTCGCCGCTATCCGACCTCAGCGCTTCCAAGGTCATGGGGTGATCCTGGGCATCCCCGTTGCGGCCCACCTTCGGCGGGGTAACTCCTTCGGGATAGTAGCGCTCGAAAAAGCGGCGAGGTGCGTTCATCGGGAAGTGCGGGTGGACGAACGAGGTGTACATCAACCAAGGCTGGTCTGGATGGGCGTGGCGGTGTTCGCGCAGCCACGCCGTGGCCTCGCGCACGACAAACTGCTCTTGGAGCAGGGATTCGGGGATATCGCTGAGACCGGCATCCTCAATGATGGAGGGCATGAAGATGTGATCCTGGACCCCGGGCAGAAAAAGGGGGTCTTTTTGGTGGCCTGGCGAGGGCGCGGCAAAGTCGCCGTAGGGACGGGCTCCGAAGCCGGCATACTGACGGGAGCCCGGCAGGTGCATTTTGCCGACGGCAGCCGTGGCGTAGCCGTGTTGCCCCAAGTGCGAAGCAAAGGTAGGGGTATCCGGCCATAGGACCGGGCAGCGGTGCGAGTGTCGGCCGGACAACATCGACAGGCGGCTGGGCGTACACAGGGGCATCTGACAATAGGCGGTTTCAAAGTGGACGCCCTGCTGGATGAGGCGGTCAAGCGTCGGCGTGCGGCAGGGTTCACCGCCGTGCTCTGGAGAGCGAGCCGAGAGGAAGCGAAAACTGTGTTCATCGCTGAGAAGAAAGAGGATATTGGGGCGATTGGGCATGGGTATAGCTCCTGTAGAAGTTAGATCATCGCTTGGGTAAAACTCGATAAAAAAAGCCCCTGATTGCTCAGGGGCTTGTAGAGTGGTGGGCGATCCCAGACTCGAACTGGGGACATCCTGCTTGTAAGGCAGGCGCTCTGACCAACTGAGCTAACCGCCCGGCTTTTAAGCATAGTTATTCCGGCCCTTATACGCAAAACAGCACCTTGCATTGGGCAAGGCCGTGGCAAAAAAAGTAAAACCATTATTATCAGCGGATTAACACCTAACAAGTGCGTGGAGAGAAACGCATTAACTTATTGTAAATATCAGATAAGATTCGGCCTCTCACGCCGGTAACACGGGTGCGGAGCGAATCCCGTACGGGCTCCCAATATTCGCTCCGCTGCTTCGGCTTTAGCAGCGGGGCTTTTATCTACGCCGCACGACAGAGGAGCAGCTATCGGAAGGCGCTCCCCTACCTGGCAGTCTACACCAGAGGATATTCCGGGTTTCATTGTATTCATAAATGAATGCATTATATTTTCGTAATATGGATGCACTATTTTTTAGAGGCGGTTCGATATGACCCAGCTTACAGTTCGAGGAATTGACCCACACCTGCACGACGCGCTCAAGCGGGAAGCGCAGCGGCAGGGCCAGAGCGTGAACAGATACGTACTCGATTTGCTTCGCGAAGCACTGGGGCTGAACGCCTCCCCGGCCAATCGCGAATACGACGACCTCGACCATCTCGCAGGCACCTGGACAGAAGAAGAAGCCGCAGCGTTCAATGCACACCTTCGGCACCAGCGCCAGATCGACGAGGCGCTCTGGTCGTGAAATTGATGATCGACACCTCAGCCTATTCCGCGTTCAAACGCAGTCATCTTGGAGTGATCGTCGCTATTCGTCAAGCAGATGAAATCCTGCTGCCATCGACCGTACACGGCGAACTGCTCGCAGGTTTTGAAACGGGGTCTCGCACGGAAGAGAACCGGGCGTCTCTGAATGAATTTTTACAAAGCCCGCGCGTCAAACTCGTGCCCGCAGGCATGGAAACAGCAGAGCGCTATGCGCACATCTATGCTTACCTGCGGTCTCAAGGCCTTCCGATCCCGACCAACGATCTCTGGATTGCGGCTTCAGCCATGGAGCACAGCGCCGAATTGGTGACCTTTGACGAACATTTCACACACGTAGCGCAAATCATCGTACGCTTCATCGAATGATCGATTCAACCCCATACGGCACGGTACGACGTCATTCGAATGTGTAGTCATTCCAGCCCTTATACGCAAAACAATCACCGTCCATTTACTGCTCATCAGCCGTGGCGATTTGTTCATACCGAGCAATGGCCGCCCCCGCCTCGGCGTGCAACCCCTGTTTCCTGTAGGCCATAGCCAACCCATAATACGCATCGGCATAGTCCGGGCGAATCCGCAGCGCGCGCTGGTAGCACTCCAATGCCTGATGCGGTTGACCATTGAGTAGCTGGGCACTCCCCAAATTGTTGTAGGCCAGTGCGTACGCCGTGTCAATGCGGACGGCGACTTCGTACATCCCGATGGCTTTCCCAGTGTCTCCCATGCGCAAATACGCGTTGCCGAGGTTGTTGTAGGCAGGCACGTAATCCGGCCGCACGGCGAGACAATTTCTCAGGGAACCGATTGCCAGAGAAGGCATATTCAGTTTGGCGTAAATCCCGGCCAAGGCGTAATGAGCCAGCGCATTATCCGGCTCTCGCCGCAGTCGGTCTCTGAGTTGGGCTAGATCGTCAGCATGAGGTGCCAGCTCTTCAAAGCGGCCTAAGTATTGTTGGGCTTCCTCCTTTCTTCCCTGTTTGATGTAGAGCGTCCCGAGCTTGAAATAGGTCCGCGCCCGCACCGGATCTAAGGCGATGGCGCGCAGATAATGCGCCTCAGCGAGCGTCTCACCACCCCGTCGCTCTTCAGCCAACCCCAAACCTACATGGGCTTGGGCCGCGCTCGGATCGAGTGCGAGGGCCTCGCCAAAAGCCGTTGCGGCCGCATCTACTTGGCCCGCTTTTAGCAGGGCGTGGCCTAGGCCTATCCGCGCACTAGGCCAATCCGCTCTCAACGCCACTGCCCGCCTAAACGCCGCGATACCTTCTTGGTACTCGCCGAGACGCTCGGCATAGAGTTGGCCTAGAGCGTAAAATGCCAAACTGTACCCCGTATCAATGCGAGTGGCCTGCTGCAGGGCTGTAGCCGCCTCGTAGTAAGCCGTGAGCTTGATGTAAGCCAAACCTAAATTGTAGAACGCCCCGGCATTGTCTGGATCGAGTGCCAGCGCCTGCTGGTACAAATCGCGGCTGTGGACGTACTCTTCCTGTTCTAGCGCCAAACTGGCCAAGCTGCACAACGCACCCACGTGCTCATCGTCCAGCGACAGGGCGTTGCGAAAATGGCTTTCGGCCTGCTCGTACAGACCCTGTTTGCAGGAGATATTGCCCAGCCCAATCCAAGCGTCCGCAGTCAACGGATCGATACTCAGGGCCGTGCGGTAGTGGTGCTCTGCTCCTTGGTAGTCGCGCTCGCGCAAGAGTAGATCGGCTAGTTGCCAATGGGCTTCGCTATCCTGCGGATGCCGGGCCAGCCACATTTGGTAGTCGGTCTTGGTCGTGGGGAGACGCTCGCACGCGACCAGTGTGGTCAGCGCGATCCCCAAGATAGCACACAGATGAACGCAGATGAATGCAGAGCTAAAATGACGTTGAGCGGCGCGCACGTAGAATTTTGCGACGGCTTCTCAGCGCAGTCCGGCGAAGATGGTAACAAACGTGAGGAAATTGGTCTCATCGCCTTGTTGCAACGCCCGGCGTTGCCAGCGCACACCGATTTTGGTAGAAAGTGCGTAGCCCTGATAATCGGATCTATTGGTGAACTGGGTGGCCAAGGTTAGGGTAGTGAAATCCTCGACAAAGGCCGGCGGCAGTGGATCTGGCTCTTGGCGTAGGTTTCTAAAGACCTCCCATTCGACACCCGACTCCGAGACGAGCTGGCTGGGGATGAGATCGTACGTGCCGATTAAGAAGAAAATCTCCGACAGCTCATTGCGTTGCAGCGCCAAGGGATCTGTTGGGACTTGGCGGGCGTACTGCTGCTTCCACTTGGGCGAAATGGTGATTCCCACGAACGGCTCGTAGAAGTACTCCGCTCTCAGGATGGCACCAAGAAAACTCTCGTCGCGATTTTCCCGCGACTGATTCCCGCGCTGAAAATAATGGTCCCATTTGACTTTGCCCGACACGTTCAGCGGTCGCAGGCGATGGATGGCAAAGTCTAGGTACGAAGTATTGATCATCGTATTCTGAGCGATCAAGCGGTCCTGCACATCCTGCAGCCCCCCTGCCGAAAAGGGCGACTGGACCCACTGGATTAGCGCATCGGGAATATCGTCACGGGCGAGGCGCAAAAATTCCATGAAGCGAAACTTAAAGCCGCGCAATGGCAGGTCTTCCTGCCAAGTAAAGAGCCCATAGCTCGTCTGGTTCCGCCGCGCACTACCGATCAACCACTCGCGTAAATGCCCGACCATGACCTTAGAACCGGGCTGCATTTCAGCGCCCACGTAGAGATTGTAGCCTCGGTGGTCGCGCTTGTAGGGATAATCGGGTTCGGTATCGTTTTCGAGGCGGTCTATGACGGTGTTGTTGTTCATGTCGGTGCCGAAAAGAAATTCGGGCGGATCGACATTGTAGCGCAGAAAAGGTTCGACGTAATCGGGCTGCAAATTGTCGTTCTGGTTAAAGTCGTTGACCAAGTCGTTGTTCTCGTCGAGGCCGGGAAACACCTCGACATCCGCGGCGCGGGTCGTCTGCTGCCCCGGCACAAAACCACCTCCGGTAACGCGCCGCCGCCAGTCGGGAAAGCGGTCTTGGTCGTCGTTGTCATCGACAAACTCATAGGCGAAGTTGAGCTCATCCTCGTAGTCGATAAAACCGCGCTGATCGGGAATGACCATAGAGGTGCCGTAGTTCGGATCCATGGAGAAGGCCTCGCCATAGGCAAACCAGGGATAGCTCAAGCGCGAAGCGGTAACGTAAAAAGCCTCGGCGCGGTCGGACGCTAACGCCTGCCGCTTGACGATATTCTGGTTGGGAAACTTGCGGTGGTGGCGGTTGACGTTGAATTCAGAGCGAAGATTGAATCCGGCAAGCTCGGAAACTTCAAACGTAAAACCCATGATTTCGTTGGCCGTCGGCAGGCCGTACTGGAAGCGGACGACCTGCTGATTGGAGCCGTCGCTGATATTGCCATTGCTCCGCTTGACCGGCAAAAAGACCGTCTCGCCCGTGAAATTGGTTTGCATATTGGAGGTTACTTCGATGCGAAAATCATTGGCCACCACCAGCTCGATATCGATCTTGCGGGCTTCTTTGAAATCGCTGATTTGGTCCTTTACGCCCGGAACGAAATCGCGTTCGATGTCGTAACTAAGCGTCAGCACATCGCCGCCGTTGGCTTCGAGCAAGCCCTGGCGTCGCGTCCCCCCATCAATCGAAGGTTTTATTTCCGGGTGTTCGACATCGTCGATGAAGATCCGCTCGCGGAACAGCAGTGCGCCGCCGGCGTTGTCTTCGGGCGAATCGTCGCTGAGACGGACGACGATGCGGCGGACGTTTTCCGCATTCAAGCGTCCCCCCAAGACGCCCTTGAGGGAATTCTCCTCGACGCTCAAGCGGCTGTTCCCGTGGTTGGCATTGACATACGTCAATCCGAGTGTGGCGAAGTCGCCGACTTGGGCGACTCCGCGCAAGCCGTACAAATTGGTGAAGACCGTCTCTCTCGCTTCGGAGATTTCGCTGTCGAGACGCTGAACGGCCGGATTGTCAATGCGCGAAGCAATAAAGGTCAAGGCGTATTTGTCGGACTGCATATCCCACTGGATACCGTCGAAGAGAGGCTTGGAAAAAGTCAGCGGCGTAAGCGTGGTCCGCAGCTGTTCGCCGACGGTCAGTGCAGTGTAGAATTGCCCGTTGGCAGCAGAGGATATCAGGACGCGGTTAAACCAACTATTAAATCGGGGATTTTTGAAAATGCTGCTGCCAAAATCGAGCGGGTGTTCCTGACGCCAGTCGTAGATGCGCCAACCACGAGTGATATAGTTGCCGTACAGGTCGTAGTAGCGATCCCCTTCCAAGAAGAGGTTGACGTAGCGCTGGTAGTTGTCCCGGGCGTAGTTGGTGTACTCGTAGGTCTTCCAGCCATACAGATAAAGCAGTGTCTGGGGCACGTACCATTTTCGCAGCACCGGACTCAGCGATTCAAAATCAACCGGCGTTCCCGTCGCTCTGTACGGATTGAAGAACCCACTCTGCAAGTCGGCCTTGAGTTGTAGTGGCAAGAGGGCGAGCAAGACAAAAGACCAAATGGCTTTATTCATCGCGCTAGTTTCCCGTATCGATAGCGGTTTGCATTACGGACCGATTAATAGACCACATGAACGACGCGCTGTCGTCGCTCCGTTCTAGTGTCGGTCTCTACCTTGGCGTCCAAAATGTAGATACCGGGAGGCAACAATAGACCACTCTCATCCCGACCATTCCACACATAGTGCGTCTGGTCCACCTGTTCGGTGTTAGCGACTAGCGCGCCACTCAAGTCGTAAATCGCGACCTTGGGTTGGGCGGTGGTTTTTACCACTAGCAGGCGTAGCTGTAGCCTGTCGTTGATACCGTCTCCATTGGGTGTGATCATCGCCGAGGACACCTCCAGTGCGCGGATGAGATGCTCCTCTTGGGCGATCTCGGGCACGAACACCGTCAAAGCGCCTAGGTCTTCCGGCTGGATCCCCTGGCGGATATCGGGCTGCGTCGTAGAGCTTACCCAAGCGTCGAAAGCAGCAGCATTGGCCAACAGGCGCAGCGGCAGTTCGACTTCGATGCTGTCCCCGCGGACCCGTTCGGGCAAGTCGATCACGACCGAATCTCCGCTGGGCTCCACCTGCAAGGGTTCAACGCGACGATCCCCTATCCGCAATTGCACCTCACCTTCGAGGGGATTCGGCAAATCGAACACGAGGCGGTTGAAGCCCCGATCGGTCGGTCTAGTGCGACCTCCGAGGAGGAAGGTAAAAACCGTCAGCGAATCGAGGACTGCTTCGCGCGGAGAGACGCTGGCGAAAACCCCGCCGCCGATGAGCGGATCGTCGAAGTCGAGGGCAATCTCGTGCAGCGTCGGTGCCACCTCGGGATCTGCGGTCTGCAGGCGCACCTCCATTTGGACGAACTTCCTCGGCGTGGGCGAGCGGAAGGCTTCCCCAGATTCCTTGTAGGCCGAACTCCACGCACTCCAGTCGGTACCAGCTTTCGTCACTGTTACTTCGGGCAATTTCTGGCTGGCCGGCAGTTTGTCCCAACGTCCTTTGGGAACTTCGCGACCATTTTTGTCGTAATAGAATATCTCTTCGTCCAGCGTATTGCCGGTGCGCGTGCGAATTTCTATGCGCGTCTCGGCCGTTGTCTCCGCCTCCCAGCGCATCCGACGCAGGCTTTTGGCTCCTTTTAGGTCGATAAAATTCGAGGTCATCACCACCTCGGCTGGATGGCCTGCGCCGTAGAGGAAAATCTCGAACAAATGGAAAACGGTGGACCTGTTGACTGGAGATTCGTGGTGATAGAACAGATAGCGCACCTTGCGGGCGGGAAAGCGGAAGTCAAAATTGCGGTTTCTCGTGCCCGCGCTGCTCAGCGTTTCGTTATCGACGAAGCTGAGCAATTGGTAATCGACGGGACTCTGAAGCCGTTCTTCCCCCTGGGTGGGAATCGGCGTGCCGTCCGAGGTCAACAATTCAAAACCGGACTGATTCCGGTACGAATTCACCCCCAGCGTGGCAAACCCCGGCGGCGGCTCCACCATCGTTAATTGATCAATCCAGAAGGTGGCTCCTAGATCCCATTCAAACCAATCGCCTTTATCGCGCCAGTCGAGGTCCCCCCGCGAGGTCAAGGTCCACCACGTGGCTGCGGTTCCGTCCATGATATTGGCGATGGTACGCGGGTCGCGCCCAGTCCGTATGACGCCTCCCCGCTCGATAGTCCCCGGGGCAATATTGTCGCCTATGGCCTCGACCTCGACGGCTGCCAGCGCCGCATCTATACTCTTGGCGTGGGCGACGACGCGGACGTATTGGATGGACATATACTCTAGGGTATCGCTGGTCGCCAAATACTCGCCGGTGGCGTTGCCCAACTCCGGCGTCGCAAGGTCGTACTCTATCACCGTTTCCCGGCTGGGCTGGGTCGTGCCGCCCACCCGGTCGTAGCGGAAAACGTCTTGGCCGGTGAGAAAAGGCGTTCCTTCGGTGACGAAAACGGAAAACTCCCGCAGGGGCCGCGCCCCCTCGGTATCGGGAAAAGTCAGTCGGATCCTTTTGGCCTGGACGAGGCGGCCCAAATCGATCTCGACCCACCAATCGTCGAGCGGGGCCTCTTGGCTGGGTTGCCACCAAGTGGTGGCAGCGCCATCGAGAATATGGGCGGCTTGGTCAATGTGAGTCCCCGCACTGCGTATTCCTCCCTGCACCTCTTTTCCCTTGGCATTTGGGTGAAAAAATTCGGCCGCGTCGGCGACGGCGTCTATATTGCGCCGGAAGTGTCTCAGGGCCACACTGCCATCTGCCGCCAACGACAGCACCCCTTGGGGAAAAGTCCATTGCTCCCACTGGTTTTGGCTGTTTATGAGCAGCGTTCCGGCACTCGTTTCCCCTAGCGGAAAGAGTACCAACAGTGTTAGCAAGTATATCCGTTGCAACATGCTATCCTCGGCCTATAGCCATCCAGCATGATTTGAACGATTCGAGCGGTGGATCGTCTTGTACACACTGTATCTGCCTGTATCTGCCTGTATCTGCGTCCATCTGCGGATTCAATACGCTACCGACACCGAACGAAATTGCGCTGATGCTTCCTTGTCCGCCTCTACCTTTATGTGCAAAAGGTAGATACCCGGAGGGACCAACGCCCCTTGGTCGTCGCGCCCATCCCATTGCTCAGTATAAACACCCTTGTCGAACTGCTCGCGCACCAAGGCCCTGACCCGCTGGCCGGCAAGGGTATAGATGCCGATTTCGGCGGCGGTATCTTCGACGCCCAGCAGCGTAAATGCGATGTCGAGTTCGTCGTTGATGCGGTCGCCGTTGGGAGTCAGGAACGACGAATCCAACGCAATCTCGGACAGCGTTTCTATGGAAGTCCCCGTGGCGAAGACGCGAATGTCGTCGCTATTGAGATCCGCACTCGCGTCGCCAGGATCGATCGACTGGGGCAGATTTTCCCCCGTCAGTTCCAACACCTCGCCGAGGAAGTGGGTAGTAAAATCCAACAAGGCCGTGCGAAAGGTCAGCCGCAGATGCTCCTCGCCATCGGCGCGCACCACTTTATGCGAGGGGAAATACACGGCTAAAACCCCATTGGCGAAACGGACGCTGTCGGGGACTACCTCTTCTAGCGGCTGACCAATCTCCAGCTTGACGAACTCAGCCTCCGCTACAGTATTGAGTTTAATCGCATCAAAGCCTAGCTGACCGTCGCTGCCAAAACTAGCCAAAACGTCGTAGATAAATGTTGTCTCCTGACCGGCCGGCGCTTCGGGCACCCGGTCTCCTCCCCCAGCCAAACCCACCTCGCCAACGAGAGATTCCACGAGGAGCGGCGAGTACTCAATCGCCACGGATTTCACCCGACCGAAAGTGTGGAAATCCTCAGCTACCATATTGAACTGAAGCTGCATATAACGCCGGGCGTCCGGCGAACGGAGCAACTGGCCGGAACGGTCGTAGGGCGTTGACCAGAAACTCCAGTTTTGCTCGTCGAGCTTGATCGACGACTTGTCGCCGGGGCGATTTCCCCGGACAAAGGGCGATTTTTCCAGCGCCTTGTTGTAAACCGCTTCCTCTACTTGCCGTTCCGCACCTATGTCGCTGATGATGTAATACGCCTTCGGGGTATCGTCCCTGCCAGTGCGCGTTTCCAACACCAAGCTGATCGGTGCATCTGGGGCCAGAATGGGTTCTAATTCGCCCGGCGTTTTGCGAAACTTTTCGAACTCCCAGAAGATGCGCCCGAAATTCACCGGCGCTCCCAAGTCGATAACCGCTGTGCGATAACTAGTCTCCGGCGCAAATCCCTCGCCGTACACCTCAATCTCGCTCAGCATGTACACCTGTGCGATCAGATTGAAGGCAATACGCAAAAAACGCAGCGTCTGCGTGGGAAAGCGGACATCTATAACGCGGTCGGAGTTGACAAAGGTGCGGGACAGGACCTGCTCTAGAGTGTGAGGCCTGTCTTCTTCGCTGAGCAGGAGAAAATCCACCGATTCTCTGGCACCCGATATTTCATACGCCCGGGGAAAGCGCTGCTTTCTCAAGCCTCCGCCTTCGTCCAGTCCGGTAGCCGGGGGATAGAATACCACGCGGTTTATGGGAATGGGAAACGCAAAGTCGAAAGTATATATATCTTCCCGGCGACCCCCACCCACTACGGACCAGCGCAGCTTGGTCACCGTAGCGAGATCGCCGTCGATGACCTGAAAGGGCGCCGTGTGGTACAGAGGCAGGATACTGGTCCAGAACCGAGGCGTTACTCCCAGTTCAAAATCGTCCCTTTTGGGTTGTTTACCTAGCTGCCAAGTGCTGCCCAAAATCGTGGTATATTCACCGCTTTCCGTGCGGGGGCCGGCGATGATATTCTGCTGCGGTAAAAGTTCGAGGGGCTGCAAGACACCATCGACCGAGACAGACTCCAAACCGACGACGCGCTCACCCAGTTCGTCCCATGGGACTCCGCCCTGTCCGAGGACCAAGGTGTGAATCTCGGCCCGTAGCGACTCGGGGCCGCTCAACAACACCGCAGCAACGGCAATGAAAGCAATGTTCATTCGTCTATATTCTGGGTTGCAACCCCGTGTCTGTAGGGGGCGGTTTACAAACCGCCCCCTACAAATTCGCAAACCGCCCCCTACCGTTTGCAAACCATCCCCTACAAATTCGGCGCATAGGCGGGAATATACGGCAGAACAACGGCGCTATAAAGCCCTCGCGGTCGAGAGGAACCGCTTGTCACTGTTGTTCTTCTGCCCTAGAATTAAAATTCACTCACCGCCGACACAGACTAGCAAAAAGATGACCAACGCCACGCACGCCCTACTGCTACCCAACCAAGTTGACGAAGCCCTCGCCACGCACTTTGCCGCACTCGGCGTCGGCACAATCTCGGCCTACAAGCTCTGGTGCCACCGGCACGGACTGAGCACGGCACTGGACAAAACGCCGCAAGAACGAGCCGCAGAGCGAGCGCTTTTTACCTCCTTGCAGCCCTCAGTAGATCCCGCAGCCAGCAAGGAACACGACCCGCGCCGCGCCGCACTAATCGACCAGCTTTTCAACGGCGAGCTAGAGGACGAAAAGCTCAACGACCTACTCTCGCGGCTGCGCGTCGAACGCAACGCGCTCGCCAGCGACCCAGCCGCCCAACAGGCCCTCGGACAGCTAGTGCTGCACGTCGAAAAATACGGCCACTTGCTGCGGCCCATGCCCGTGCTCAAACGCCTCGGTGCCAACCGCGCCAACACCTACATTGCCGCCCTCGGACAGCTAGCGCGACACCACCGCGACTGGCTGCGGCCAGTAGAGGAATGGCGGCCCGACACGGCCAAGGAGCGACCCCAGTTTCAGTCGCTGGCGCGACACCTGCTCGCCCGCTACGAGGTCCCCGCGCCCATGGACACCGCTTGGCTCCAAGGGCATACCACAGCAGCCTATCAGCAGCAGGAGTGGTTCAAGCACGTAGCCGGCGGCCAAAACTTGCGTACCGCCGATGTGCCCATGAAAATCACCAAGCGCATGGCGCATATCTTCATGCAGATGAAGCATCCACATCACACCCTGCTCCAAGCACTGCGCATGGCCCAAGTGGAGGCACTCGGCGGCGATTCCCACTCCTCTTGGTACGTGGCCGCCACGCCGCTGGGCGACTCGTTGGCAAACGAGGACTTTTGGATCTCGGTCGTCCATTTCTACGTCAACAACTACCCCATGCTACACCGCAGCTATTTCCTGCCGGTCTATGACTACATCCGCCACCAGAAGTACCTGCCCCAGCAGATCACCCAGCCCGACGGCACCCAAATCGAAGGATCGCCACCGCAACCCAACTTCTGCATGAAGGGCCGCAGTGCCGCCAAGCTGCTCAACCAAGTGGATCAATGGCACGAGACGTTGTCAGGGGAAGAGGACGTGCCACTCAAGACGTGGGCGGCTACGGGGTTGGCTGGTTTTCGCCTCGCAGAATACGACGCGCAGCTCAAGTGCAACCTCGTCTGGACCATCTACGAACTCTGCACCTCGCAGCAGCTCCAAGCCGAGGGCCGCATCATGGGCCACTGCGTCTTTTCTTACACCGAGCGCTGTCTTGCTGGCGACACCTCGATCTGGTCACTGCGGGCGCTCAACGCCGACGCCGAAGAGGCCCTTGAAAAACGCGTCCTCACCATCGCCGTTGACAACCGCCAGCGGGCCGTCACCCAAGCCCGAGGCAAGTTCAACATGGCGCTCAATCAGCGAGAGCGGCTCGAAAAGAGACGCCGGGCGGGGTCCTTATACGTGCATTTGTTGCGCGAGTCAGCGCGGATTTTGCGCTTGTGGAGCGATAAGGCGGGGTTGGTACAGAAGGGGACGTAGGGGCGGTGCGGAGCGCAAGCCGCCCCTACGCACGAGGCGCGATTAATGAGTACCTATTGAAAGCAGCGATTTGATCTGTCCCCACGAGGTCTCGGCCGCAGCCGTCGGCTCCCCACCGACATAAGACGCGATGTCCATCACGTAAATCTCCCAGTCGCCATCGCGGTTGGACTCGAAGGCGATGTGTCGGCCATCCGAAGACCACGAAGGAGACCGGTCTTCGGCCGGGTGGTCAGTCAGGGGAATAACCGAGTGCTCATCTCCACCAGCATCGCTAATGTGGAGGCGAGCAGGCTGCCCTGCGTCCTCTTTGTCACGTAACACGATGAAAGCTTCTTTGGTTCCGTCCGGGGAAAGACTGGAGCGGCGAAAGTGAGGTGCCTCTCTCCAGTCCACGGACGAGGAGCCGCTACCGTCCAGCGCCAGAGCGAACGTATCAGGACCATCTCTCTGATCGTCTGTATCCGGCGGGGTATAGACGGTATAGTAAATACGACTCCCGTCTGCAGACCACGAAAGCAATAGTCCATCGACTGAATCGTCTGTTAGCTGCTGTGGATTGCCGCCGTCGGCATCCATCACCCAAATCTCCCCACCGTACCGATCATCGTCAAAAACGTCGCCGATATAGGCGATCTTCGTGCCGTCTGGAGACCAAGCCGGACTAGCGCAATCCCGCCCTTTGGTCAGGTTTATGGGGTCGCTCCCATCCGCATTCATGATCCACACGTCAAAGCGGTGCTCCTCGCGGTCGGAGATAAATGCGATTTTACCGTCGGCTTGTCCCCAGCCAGCGGCAGCCAATCCCAGCGTTGCCAAGCAGACGATCAGCATGGATCTACAGTTCATAACGCGGCTCCTTTCGGGTAGAAGGTGTTGTGATATATCTAAGTACACGACAGTAGAGCGCTGAGATGCTTCGCTCAGCATGACAACAGGGGCGTCATCACCGGTCATGCTGAGCGGAGCAAAGATATTACACTACACCATGGGCGAACGCAAAACAGCCTCCCAGTCCCATCGGCGATCATTGAATTCAATATGCCACACCGAGCGTCCTAGCTAACACCTCTTCCCCCGACTTGGTATCAGCCGCAATGCGCGCGATATAAGCCCCCGGAGGCACCAGATTACCGGTCGCATCGCGGCCATCCCAAGTGTGCTCGTAGGCTCCGGCAGACAAGGTGTCGAAAAATAGCTGACGCACCCGGCGGCCAGCCAAATCGTAGATCCCAATGGAAAAATCGACCTCTTGCACCAGACGCAGAACTTGGAACACAATGCGACTCTCTTCGTTGACGCCGTCCCCATTGGGCGTACATACCGCCGGTACGACCTGCATCGCAGATAAAATCCCACCCTCCTCGGCGTTAGAGAAAAAGACCCGGTTGGTGTTGGTGCCAACACTCGAACTGGCATCGCCGGCAGCGACCGGCTGGGGCAAACGCCCCCCAGAGTCGATTAGGTGGCTCACCAAATCAGTGGCATAGACCAGAATCGCCGTGCGAAAAGTAACGCGCAGCGGCTGATTGTTGTTCGGCGTGACCCGGTTCGATGGGAAGTATAGCATCAGCCCCTGCGCATCCGCGTGGACGCTGTCGGGCATCACTTCGACAAGCGGCTCCCCCATCTCGAATTTGAGCAACGTCGGTTCGGTTTGGGTCGCAATGTGCAAACCATCGAACCCAACCTGCGCGTCGCTGCCAAATTCTGCCCGAATGTCATAGGTAAAAAGGGTATCTCGTCCTGCTGGCACCGCGACTATACCACTTGGGGGAAATGGGTCTGCGAGAACAGCCACCTCGCCTACGGCGCGGTCGGCTAGCGGCAGCGAGTAGCTAATAGCTAGGCTGTCTATCTGGACGAGATCGGTAGAAGTGCCGCGAAAAAAGAGCTGAAAATCGAAATACCGCCTTGGGCCGGGCAGTTCGAGGGGATAGGTAAAAGTCCCCGTCGAATCAATGAGGATCGGATTCTTCCAAGTCCAGTTGTCGGCATCGTCGAGGATGGAACCGCGAAAGTCTTCCGCTAGTTTGGCATAGGCGTCTGCGGTCGTGGGCTGCTCCGAACCCGTTTCGCGATCGACGATTTCAAAATGGACCAGCGGAGTCTCGTCCGTGCCGTTGCGCAAGGTCAGATCCACAGACGCGGCGGCGGCCGCTGTCGGCAGCAGGACGCCGTCCGGCTGTCGGCGCAACTTAGTGGCTTTGACGGAGAGCGCGCCGAGGATCGCTGCTGTGGGCAATTCAATGAGCTTGGAAAGATAAGTACCCTTGGGCACGAAACCCGTACCAAAGGCTTGGATTTCCGCTATTTCAAACGGATTGGGCGACAGGATGCGCAACCTGATAAAGCGGATTAGCTGCACCGGAAAGTCGATTACCGTCCTCGGCTCGGTCTGCAAATCAACGCGTTTCAAAACCTGATAGCGCGGCTCGCCTTGTTGGGTATAGTCGCGGCCATCGTTCACGGAAAGTTCAAAGGCCCTCGGGAAGTCGTCAGGAAAGGATGGACTGGGAAAGTAAATCAGACGATTGACCGGAAAAGAAGCTCCCAAGTCTAAAAAAAAGATGCGACCGGTCTGATCGGTGCCCAGCCCTTTGAAGCGGTCGCCGGAAGAAGTCTGGTCATCGCCATCGACCAAGGCAACAGCCGAGCCTTCGATCGCGGCATTGTCCCAGATGTGGGCACGGCCTTCGGTGACAAAGTCCAAGGTAGGCGAGTCGCTCCAGTCGAGCGAGCGAAGGATATTGTCGGTTGCTGCCAAGCCGATGGGACGAATCAGAACCGGGTTTTGCATATCTACTCCCCCGGCGACCGCGGCTTGGGAATCCCAAGCAAGCCCATCCCCACCAACCCGATAGCTTTCGACCTGTGCTTCGAGCGGCGCGCTCAGCCAGCATACTCCGCACAAAACGAGGCTGCTTGTGAGCAGTCTCATTCCTGCGCCCAATCTGCCGGCGGCTGATATCCCCTGAACACCTCGCGCTGGAAGCGATACGCCAGATCTATAGTCTCGACGGGCTGCTGCCTGAAGTCGAAGCGAATCGCCACGTCGCTGAGGTAAACGGTAAACTCATTGATATCGTGGGGTAAGGCGGGAAACACCACATATCCCTCGACTTCCTGGCCGCTGAAAACGTCTTCGCCTAGATACATAGTGCGGGTCAGAATCTCCCGCCGCTCTTGGAAGACACTGTAGGCATTGCCCGCATATCCGGGAATCATGGAAGCATAGAATTCGAGAATGTCCGTTCTGTTGAGCGGATCGTACTCGCGGCCAGCTTGTTGGGAGACGAGGGTTATGCGGGTGGGGTCCAGATGTACCTTGGGATACTCGTAGTTTTTTACTTGCACCGAAAAGACAGTGTACTTGGGCGGCGTGTAAGTATCGCCCAGCGGCTTCCAGTTGCCAAAGGTATATGGATTCTTGGAATTGGCACCCGCCGCAGAGTAGTCGGCGAATTGACGGTTCAGTTCTTCGTCCGCCATGGGGCGCAGAGAGATTTCGAGGCGGTTGAAAACGGCGATAATGGTTCCGTCGTCTTCGACCGAAGCATAGGCTTCTTGGTGATTTTCGGGCGCAGGTTCGATTGGTCCTGGGAAGTAGCGACCACAACCGACCAGCCCCAGCAGCACCAAGGCACTCAAGTATGAACTCTTCCCAAACATCCTACAAAACGCGAAAGCGGGGGAGTAGAGATGTGCATATCTCTGCTCCCCCGCGGCAAAATAAAGTGGAGAAATGTTACTCGTCGAAAGTCGCCTTGATCTTTCCCCAAGTGCTACCTTCAACCGCGGTGCCGACATCGCTGCCTCGGGTGTACTCATCTACGGTCAACAAGGTGAAATCAGAGGCGAAATCCTGATCTCTATGCGCCCCGTTGACGTCCCCGGTGACTAGCTGATGCGTCCGGGCGGCGCCTTCAGCAGGCGTCGTATCGGCCTCGTTGAGCTGGTAGGTCAGACCAACGGTCATGCCCGGCTGCAGGACCACGCGTTCTGTCGAGGCCTCGTCGTTTTCCAAGTTGACCCACAGCGGCATGGCGAACTCATAGCCGAGGGTGACATTGGTCGATCCGTGCGTAGCGCCGGGAGGGCTGAGACTGACATCGGCCTCAATATAAGCCGTGGCCCATTGCTTGGCCGGATCGGCGTCTTTGCGCAGCCAAGTCGTGCCATTGCCATAGGGCGTCGAATATCCGCCGGGCACCTGCACGTGCATGGTCCACTGCTGCGCGTTCACTTGGTTCGGATCGCGGTACGGACCACCGCTGTGGTCGCCGTCGGTAATAATTTCGAGATCGTCCTCAAACCATCCGTTCTCTGGATCCGTTTCGGCCGCGTGCAGCGAATCGTCCGTCACTCGCACAAAGCCCATGATGCGGTTGTCGGGTTGCTGCGTCCAAGCCGTCCTGATGGAAACATCGATATCGCTCTTGTCGGGAATTACCTGCTGTACGACCTCGCCCATTTCGTCGGGCGTGACGATAAAATTGGGATCGTACCACGCCCAATCTCCGTCCTCACCATCGGCGACATACGTCACATCCGCGGGCCATTCCAAAGCGAAATACCCAAAACCATTGGCGTTGCTGTGCGCAAAGCACGCACCCACAGCCAACAGCAAAATGCCAAAAACAGCAAGGATTCTCATAGTTAGCCTCCTTTTAGAGAGTAAATTGACTGTTTTGTTTGTCATATATGCTCGTTCTACTAACCACTAAAACCTCCTTTTTGAAGAGTTATACCATGCGCCCTTTTGCCCGTTCAAGCTATTTAATAGCATAGTACATGTCAACTTTCACTATGGAGACTTGCCCACCATGCTTAACTGCGTGTTGAGCGGCTTGCTGGCCTGCTGCCTGCTCTTTGCTTGCGGCGAGATCAACGATGGGGCGGACGTCCCCCGTAACCGCTCGCTCATAATGAACTGCACGCCGCCCAACACCTGCGCCGGCCAGATCCAAGACTACGATTCTTTCAACCCTTTTCTCCCCGGCAGCATCTCCAGCACCGGCCACAACTTCCTCTACGAGCCGCTCTATTTCTACAACCCCTATGGCAAAGAACAAAACCTCATACCCTGGATCGCGACCGGCCACGAGTACAACGACGACTTCACTGAAGTGACCATATACCTCAGAGACGGCGTGAAATGGAGCGATGGCACACCTTGGACTGCGGCAGATCTGGTATTCACAATCGACATGCTCAAACAGAACGCCCCAGTCCTCAATTCCTCGGTGGATATGGAGCTATGGGTCGCAGAGGCCAAGGTCGTGGACGACTTACAGGCGAAAATCGCGCTAAAATCGCCGAATCCGCGCTTCGTATTCGAGTATTTGACCAACAATTTCGGCAACGGCATACCTATTGTCCCCAAGCACATCTGGGAGGGCAAAGACGCCAAAACCTTTGCCAACTTAGATATCCAACGCGGCTGGCCGGTAGTCAGCGGCCCCTACCGGCTGGTCCGCTCCGAGCCTCAACAGCGGATCTGGGATTTGCGGCAAGACTGGTGGGCGGCTGAGATAGGATTTCGCCGACTTCCCCGAGTAGAACGCCTGATCTATCTGCCCTACATGGACGAAGACAAAAGAGTGCAACTGCTGATCAGCAACCAAATGGATACCTGTCTGGACCTGCGCCCGTCCAACATCAAGACCATTCTCGACCAGAATCCCGACGTATCCACTTGGACCGGTCGCGAACCACCCTACGGCTACCTCGATTGGTGGCCCACCGCCTTGGGCTTTAACAATCTCGAAGCGCCGTTTGCGGATGCGGAAATCCGCTGGGCCATCAACCACGCTATTGATCGGCAGCAACTCGTCGAGGTCGGCTGGCAGGGCGCGGGCACCTATTCCCTGCTGCCCTTTCCAGATTTTCCGCCCCTGCGCCGCTTTACCGACCAGATCGAGGATTTGCTCGCCCGCTATCCAGTCGGCACACACGACCCGGCCAAGACCACGGAGATCATGCAGCGCCGAGGTTGGGTCCTAGAAAAAGGCATCTGGACCAAGGAAGGCACGCCGTTCAAAATCACCATCGACCTGCATCCAAATCTCCACGACATCGTCCCCGTGTTGGTCGAACAGCTACGCCGCGCCGGTTTCGATGCCGGCTTCAGAATGACTTCCGATTATTACACCCGCATGACCGTGGGTGACGCCCGGGCCTTTCTGATCGGCAATGCGGGCAGCGTGCGCGACCCGTACTTCACCCTCAGGCTCTATCACAGCCGCTACGTGCAACCGACTGGTACGGCCGCTATCTACTTCTGGCGCTGGCAAAACGATCGCTTCGACCAGATCATCGATCGCATGGCCGGCACGGCCCCCGACGATCCGCAACTACTTGAACTCTTTCGCCAAGCCATGGAAATCTGGCTGCGCGAGTTGCCCTCGATTCCACTGCTCCAGTGGTACCACAGAATCCCCCACAACGAAACCTACTGGCAGAACTGGCCCACCGCGGAGACGCCTTATATCAACAGTGCCTACTGGGCGCGCACTTGGCTGCTGGTTCTCCTCGAACTCGAACCGGTGCAATAGACCGCAAACTTCTCATGCTCCTCACCAAGAACTTCTACCTCGTCCTTACCCTCCCCGTACACTCCTGAGCTGTGGAGGAGCTATAGTGATAATCGCAGTCCTTTTGTTCGGCATCCTCTTGGGATGTGCAGAGAACCATTCTGTAGCAGCGCGCATCGCCGACCGCGCCATCACAATCGATCAGGTAGAGCGGGTCTGGGACAAGTTGGAGCAAAAACAATCAAAGCAAGATGTCCTAGAGACGCTTATCAACCGCGAGTTGCTGTTCATAGAAGCCAAGAATAGGGGACTGGATAAAAGCGCACAGGTACTATCCAACTTAGAACGCGTGCGCCAACAACGGGCCGTAGAACGCCTCATCGAAAGGGAGGTTAAAAGCCGCGTAACGGTCTCTGACGCAGAGATCAAAACCTATTACGAAAACAGCGACCTACGCACCAAGCGCGAGGTGCGGGGGCGGCACATCATGGTGAAAACAGCAGCGGAAGCGCAAACGCTCTACCAAGCGCTCATAGACGGTGAAAATTTCGCCGAGCTAGCTCGGCGCTTTTCCCTAGACCAGCAGACCGCCGATAAAGGAGGCGATCTCGGCTACTGGGACGAGTCCTTAATGCTCGGCCCCGTCAGCAAGGTGCTCTTTTCCATGCAGTCGGGCGAGCTGTCTGCACCTTTCCAAGGCAGAGAGGGCTACTTCCACATCGTGCGCGCGGAGGACGAGCGTCCGCTACCCTATGAGTCCTTAAAAAAGAGGATCAAAGACCGGCTCTACGCGGATCGCCTTGCCGTACGCACGGCGGAATTTCGCACGAATATCAGAAAACAGTTCAATTTACAGCTAGTCGAAGAAACTTGGTTGCAGCTAGTCAAGCTGGGCAAAACCGCCTCGCACGGCATTCCCGAGTTTGGCGTGGACGAGTACTCAACAAGGCCGCTAATACTCTACGAAGGAGGACAGGTTACACTTGAGCAGTACCTACAATGGCTCGTAACAACCTCACCCCAGCGGCGTCCCGTAACCGTAGATACCGCGAGTATTGCTCGCTACGCCAGACGCACGGCAGTCGATTCCGTACTCCTGCCGCTAGCCGCCCAGCAGGCCGGGCTAGCCGACGACGACGAGATGAAGCACTACCTAAAAAAGCGTCAATCGGTATTAATGATCGAAGCGTTACATCGTCTAGAGGCAGAAGCACCGATTATCAACGAAGCTGCTATGCGGGCCTATTACGAAGAGCATCTATCTTGGTTTACCGATCCCGATCTGCTCATCTACGAAGCCATCCTGCTCCAACATGAAGCAGATGCACTCGACGTGGCCGAAAAAGTGCGCCAAGGAGCCGATATGTGGACTTTGGCCCAAGGTTATCCGCGTTTTCACGACGCTTGGTTCCACTATAACATTTACCACATCCACCGCGAGGAAGACGAGCAACACGCCCACTCCCCGCACACCATGTCGGCCGTGCTGGCAGCCGTCCGCAAAACCCCAGTGGGAAAAGTCGGCGGGCCGTTCTTGGTGCACTTCCAGCCGCGCGAAAAAGTCTGGCCGGGATACATCGTTTTTCGCACCCTGGAGCAACGCCCTGCCCGATTGCTACCTTTTGCCCACCCCGAGGTTCAACAAACCGTAAAAAAGATGGTGCGTTCGGCAAATGGCCAGCGCATTGAAGAGCGCTTTGAAGCTTTTCTAAGACAACTGCGGGAGAAGTACGCAGAGCAAATTGAAATATACCCCGAGAACCTCGCATCTGAACCTGCCTCATAAATTCATTCCCACGAAAGGTATTCCATGCACATCACCAAAGTCGAAATACGCACCGTAGCTCCACCGGTCGATCGCTTCACTTGGTCGGACGATCTGCCGGATCAATACTCGACCAACACAGTCGTCCGCATCTATACAGACGAGGGCGTCGAGGGCGTAGCCGGCGTCTGGAACGCGACCTCCTTTGACTTCGAGCGCTACACTGCCGAATCCATACGCCACCTAGCCCCCATTCTGCTGGACAAGGACCCACTCTTGCGAGAGCATATCTGGCACGAGATCAGGCCGCGCGTCTTCCCACTGCCGCCCCAGTCGTTGGCCGCCATCGACATTGCTCTGTGGGATTTGGCAGGCAAGGTCGCAGACCTGCCGCTCTACCGGCTATTGGGCGGAGCGCGCAACAAAATCCCCGCCTACGCCAGCACCCCGCTCTTTGAGGATTTCGAATCCTACCTGAAGAATGCCGAGGAGTTCATCGCCCAAGGCTTCAAGGCCATCAAGTTCCACACCTGGTGCATTCCCGAACTAGACCTCGAACTCGCCCGTGCCGTCAGAAAGCAGTACCCCGACAACGATGTCGCCTTCATGCTCGACGCCGAAAACAACTACGACCGCGACGGTGCCCTGCGCGTCGCCCAAGAACTCGAAGCAATGGGCTTCACGTGGTTTGAAGCCCCATTGCACGACTCGGATCTCGACGGCTACCGGGAGCTGACCAGCCGAGTAACCATTCCCATCCTGCCATCCGGCAACTGGTTTCAAGACCTCCACACCTTTGCCGAAGCCCTCCATTCAAAGGCGTGGGGCCGCGCCCGCACCGACGCGGCCATGATGGGCGGAATAACGCAAACCAACAAAGCAATCGCCCTCACCGAAGCGGCCGGCATGAAATGCGAGATCATGTCGTGGGGATACAGCCTAGTATCGGCAGCCAACCTGCACCTGATGCTGGCTCACGACAACTGCTCCTATTTCGAGCAATCGGTTCCCTGCGAACCCTACGAATACGGAATGCAAGATGTCATCCGCGCCCAACCCGACGGCTATGCTTATGCACCCGCCGGGCCGGGCCTCGGCCTCGCCGTGGACTGGGAAACGATGGAGGCGGCCACCATCCATTCGATTGTCGTCGAGTAAGGTGCTACTGAAGCTATCGCAGGAGATTCATTCACATGGAGACACTCTTCTGACGACACGCAGATTTTATTTTTGACTGCGTTCATGCACCCGGCCCCAATCCAGACCAAGTTTTATCTCCCCATCAGTCTGCACTTCCTGCAAGGCCGCATCCAAGTGCGTTCCCACCTCCACCCGGCGAGCTCGGGTCAAACTGGCTATATCGGCCGCGGCGGCCGGCAACCAAGCTCTTAACTCTGGGTCGGGCACCACCACCTGCAACCGTTCCAAAGGCGTCGACAAGGGCCTACTATCTTCACTTTTGCACCGGCGCACCGCAGTACCCACAGCCAGCAGAACAGCTCCCATGCGCTCGGCCCTCGCCGAGCACAGGCTCTCGTCCACCTCGGGCCAAGAGGCTCGATGCACTGATCCGCCTCCCTCTTGACGAGCAAAGAGCACTTGATAAATCGCCTCGGTGACATAAGGCAGAAAAGGTGCCAGCAATTTGATTGTGGTCCTCAGACAGCAATCCAAGGCCCAACATGCTCCTTGGTGCATAGCCCCGCTGCCATCGTAGAGCCGCTTCTTGGCCATTTCGAGATAGTTGTCGGCCAGATCGCTCCAAAAGAAAGCTTCAACAGCGCTTTTGGCCGCGACGTGATCATAGGCTTCAAGGGCCTGAGTCGCCTGCGCAATCACGCCCTGCAAACGCGCTAGAATCCAAGCATCAGCCGGCGAGATATCCGGCCTTTCTTTGCGCTGTACTGCGCCCAAAAAAGGCTCGCCGAACCTAGCCACATTCCACAGCTTGTTTAAGAGACGGTCCCCGGCTTGGATCTTCTCCTCGCTGATGAGCGTGTCGCGTCCTAGGCCGGTGCTAGCAGCCCAATAGCGGACAGCATCGGCCGGATAGTGCGCCAGCACTTGCGCCGGGGCCACTGGACCGCCTCCGCGACTCTTGCTGATCTTGCCACTCCCCTCCGGGGCTAGACCCCACCCCGACACAGCCACTGTTTTCCAGGGCAGTTGACCAAAGTGATGTCGCGCTCGAACCAAAGAATAAAAAGCCCAACTGCGAATGATCTCGTGGGCCAAAGGCCGCACGGAAAAAGGAAAAACTTGGCCATAGAGGGCCTCGTCCTCCCCCATGCGTCCGGCAATCTGCGGTGTAAGCGACGAGGTCGCCCAAGTGTCCATCACATCCTTTTCCTCCCGCCAATCCGCAGCCCCACAGGCACAGGATTCCAAGGGGCGACTTTGCTGTGGGTCAACGGGCAATTCATCCGCCCCGGCCACCCTTTCCTTCCCACAAGCTCGGCAGTACCAAACCGGGAAGGGCACGCCAAAAAAGCGCTGCCGGGAAATGCACCAATCCCAAGCCAGTCCCTCCACCCACTGACGGTACCGGACGCCCATATAGGCCGGACGCCAGTCGAGTTGCCGCCCCATCTCCAGCAATTCCTCCTTGAAGTCGAGCACCCGCACAAACCACTGGGGTGCCACCCGATATTCCACCGGCATATCGCAGCGCTCGTGCACCCGCACAGCTTGGCGCATGTCTTGCCAGTCCAACAGCGCCCCCGATGCCTTTAGGGCTTCTACGGTCCGAACACGCGCCTCGACTGCGGGCAGTCCCCGACCCGGCCCTCGGGTCAACCGACCTCTCTCGTCGAGGATCTCGATCAACGCCAAAGAGTGCAATCGCCACCACTCCACATCCGCAGCATCGCCAAAAGTGCAGCACATCACTGCACCTGTGCCTTTGTCCCGATCAACACCGGCATCGGCCCGCACCTCCACAGTCCCGCTGCCCAGCGGCGGTAACACCCGACATCCCACCAAGTGGGCGAAACGCGGATCGTCCGGGTGGACAAACACCGCGACACAAGCCGGCAACAACTCGGGCCGGGTAGTAGCGATGGGCAGCGCGTCCCCGTTCTCTAGGCTGAAAGCTAGGGTGTACATCGCGCTATCCCGTTCCACTTCCTCCAAATCGGCCTGGGCCATGGCCGTAGCGCAGGCCGGACACCAGATAACGGGGGCCTCGCGTCGGTACACCAGATCTTTTTCGTATAGATCCACGAAAGCCCACTGGGCCATGCCGACCGCCTCAATCGTCCGATAAGTATGGGTCCAGTCCACCGACAAGCCCAACTCCCGCCACAAAGCCCGGTATTCCTCGGCTGCTTTCTGGCTCACCTCCAGACAGTGGGCGCGGAATTGCGCTATCTCCATGTCTTCGGCCCGGCGGCCCACTTGGCGCTCTACTAACTGCTCAGTGGGCAACCCGTTGTCGTCAAAACCCATGGGATAGAACACGGCCCGACCTCGCATGCGCTGGAAGCGAGCCGTGAAGTCGGTCTGGCAGTACGAATAGACGTGCCCCATGTGCAATTTGCCCGAGACCGTAGGCGGTGGTGTGTCGATGGCGTGGACGGGTTGCCCCTTAGCTGGGTCAAAGCGGTAAATGCCCTGCTCTTCCCACTGTGCCCGGAGACGCGGCTCCTCAGTTTTGCAGTCGAATTTTTTGGCCAACATCATATCCCCTCCTGAAAAGAAAAAACCCGCTGTGAGTCGAACTCGACAGCGGGCACAAAAAACCGCCGCGAGTCAAACTCGGCGGCGGTGTGTACTATCAATGGCTTTGGGTCTTCAGACCACGCACACCACCGTCCTTACCTGTACTACTACAGACGGTACCAGCCCCGCGGGCTGAGCATAGCAAATGGCGTATGGAATGCGCTGGGTCATGGTTTTTCGTTGTCGATCAATAGACGTTTTATAAAGTAAATGGAAGAGCCTCGCCGTCAAGGACAAAATCACACATCTTGTGAAAGTCTCAACCCGTCGAGAAGTAAACCTGGTAAACTCTCTGATGGGATATGGGCAAGTTGAAATCATTGCTCCACCAGAGCTATAGGAGCTACCAATGGGCAAGTTGACCGATGCTGAGCGGGAGAGAATTCGCGAAGAAGTGCGGGCAGAATTCCCGCACGACGAAATGATGCAAGAAATTCATTTCGTACAGCAGGTGCACTATTTCGAAACGAAGGATCTGTGCCCAGAAGATCAGATTCACTACTTCAAGAGATCTCGCTAAAAGTAAACGAGGTGATATCCTGCTGGGCAAGGACCCGGTCACTCATCTATTTTTCGCAAACGGCGACTCCGATGTGGCGGTAAATACCGTCTTGATCAACCTGTATTGTGCCGTCGCCCGCGCCGTAGATATTGCCTTGGTCGCGGGCCGAGTAATAGAGCAAATAGCGGTTGTCGTCTGCAAGGACGCACGGCGTTGAAGTGTAGCGGCCGTCAAAGTGGTCGGGATGGCGCGTGGCCGGAAAGGCCGAGCGCTCAAAATGGTGCTTCCAGTGCAGGCCATCGGCCGAGGTCGAGGCGTAAATTTCGAAAATGCCGTCCGCTATGTGGCAGCCATACCACATGGTGTAGGTTCCGTTGTTTTCTAGGACATAGGGATAGACGACGCTTCTATGGGTCTCATTGGCCACAACCGCTGGTTCGGCATCGCGGCTCCAGTGCAAACCATCTTCCGAGGTGAAGCGGTAGATGTGGCGAGCCATAGCGCGGAAATCATCGTCCGCCGCTGGCGCAGAATTCATCCACATGCGGTAGCGGCCCGGGCCGTCCTTGAGCACACAGGGGCGGCGACCGCTTGGGTAGAGCGGCTCGGGGTGAACTTCCCAGCTCCGACCGTCCGGGCTGGTGGCATAACCAAGCATCTGTCGCATAAGAGGGCCTTTGCTGGTGGTGCCGAGGCGCTCGCTCATCACGAACCACATCTTGTACAGACCCTCATCGACATCAAAGAGGACATGCGGTGTCTGCCACGCTTGGCCCACGGGGGTCTCGCCCGTGCGCAGAATGGGGTTGCCAAGAAAGGCCGTCCAGTGCAGGCCGTCCTCCGATTCGGCATAGCCCAGATTCATGTCGCCGTTGCGCGTGGCACTGCTGTTGCCCAGATACCACATCTCGTACCGGCCATCGACCTTGATCACCGTGGGATTGTAGAGCGTCACCCGGCACCAAGTCTGTTCTGTCGTCATGGTCGAAAGCACGGGCTGGGACGACCGCTGCCAAGCTAATTCGTTGAGAAATGTATCCGCCATTTTACCATCCAAAATGTCACTCGCCGATCATAGCAGCAGTAAGACGATCCAAGAGCGCATCGTCGGCTGGCAGCAGACCAGAGGCCGGCAAACGCCGCAATAAGTCGGCCCAGCGGTCGTACTGTGCCTGCGCCCGTTGCAGATAGGGCACCGCTTCCTCCTCGCGTCCCTCAGAAGCCAAGGTCACACCCACCCAAAACGGAGCCTCGCCGCCCGTTGCCTCATCAGGCACCAGTTCGGTCGCTTCGCGGTAGGCATCCATAGCCGCCTCCATGTCCCCCGCGGTCACCCATTCGTCGCCCTCGTTGAGCTTGTGGTAGGCCCGCGCCAGACGCACCAAGCGGCGCAGTTCCTCCACCGGCTCGGGATGATCTTCCACGCGCAGGTCGAACAAGCGATCAACCCACGGTCTTCCCGTATCCTCAGCGGAGACCACGAGGATGGCCGCGGACTGCCGACCGCGCAGATCGCCTCCCTCAGCCTCGGCGACCTCCAAAGCCACAAGCAGCCGCTCGGCTAGATCGCCTTCGGCATTCTCGTAGGCGTGCGCCATAGCCGGCCACACGCTGTCTCGGTCCATCAGATTCGCCTGAACGCTGTACTGGGCACCGGTCTGATGGCCAGCGGCGGCAATGGCCCGCTCGCCCGTGTGGACGGCCACGTTTCCCTCGGCATCGACCATAGCTACTTGCCGCACCGCAGCATCGGCATCCCCCGCAAGCAGGGCAGTGAGCGACGCCGACGCCGTCTTGCCCATCGCCATCAGTTCAAGACCGAGCGGACCGTAGGCCGGATCAACGAGGGATTGAGTAGCCACCGCACCAACGCCGGACCGGGCCCAAGGAACGATGGGGCCAACGGAAAACCAGTGGGACTGAACGGCGACGCCGAGTTGTCCGGTAAGGGAGTCGCGAGCGACGATGGAATAAGTAGCCACAGGTCGCCGCCAGTCGGGTGCGTCGGCCGCAGCTAGTTGTGCCGTGACGAGAATTAGGATGAGTAGGCGCATGATTCCTCCCAAGTGTCAATAGATGGGATTACGTATAGGCATCTAGGTATGAGATGCTTCGACTCCGCTTTGCTGCGCTCAGCATGACCGGTTCTAGTGCATTATTCTTAGTGTCATGCTGAGCGTAGC
The DNA here is from genome assembly GCA_965208845.1 of Candidatus Latescibacterota bacterium. Classification (GTDB taxonomy): domain Bacteria; phylum Latescibacterota; class UBA2968; order UBA8231; family UBA8231. The sequence goes on from OZ242361.1 coordinate 5,687,169, forward strand.
GAAGCATCTCATACCGCTTCTCCTGTCGTGTATTTAGGATGATCTATTAACTTTTCTCGTCCTTTGCCAACGGCCCGCTCGGTGCTTCCTTGCTGTAGAGCGACGACCCGCGCTCGTACGACACGAACACCTCGCCATTGGCCACGTCCAGTCGCGGCACGTTGTTGTTGAACACATCGCGGTCCGGGCCGCGCATCACCGCCAACTGGGCATCGCTCATCCCCTCGACCAATTCGCCCCAGCGGTTTTCCGGATGCACCATCTCGCCGCCGCTGCGGTTGAAGTTGCGCGACGAATACTTGATCAGGATGCCCCGCCGCGCAATTTCGCTCTTCCAAGCCAACGCCCCGTGCGTCGTGCCGCCGTCGCCGAAGAACAGCACGTCGCCGGCTTGCATCTCGACGTGTTTGACCAGCCCCATATCTCGGTCGCAAGTCCGCACGCCGGGGGGCAATTTGTAGTATGCCTTGTGACTGCCCGGCACGCAGGCAAAACCCCCATCGCCCGCCCGCACGTCCCTGAGCTGCCAAGTCACGGTAATCGCCTCGCAATAGCTGCGGCCGTTGTGGTACACATAGCCGCGGCCGGGGTTGAGCGGCTCGTTGGCGTCGTGCAACGCGTGGCCGCTGGTACCCTTGACCGAGACAAAACCCGTCGCTCCACCCATCCGCCCACCGCTGCCGCCCATCCAATTCAGCCGGTGCTCGACTACCGGATGCGCGACCATGCGCCGGAACGGTTCGCAATACGGCTGAGGCAGTTCCAGCAGTCCATTCAACAAGGGCCGCCCGGTTCCCGCCAAGCTTTTGGACCCCCGCGCCAGCTCTTCGCCGACTTGGATCCGCTCCTCAAAGCGATCCACTGCCTCGTTGGCTGCAGCCAACCACCCCTCGTCCATCACCCCGCGCAAAACCAAATAGCCGTTGAGGTCCCAGAAGTAAAATTCCCGGTAGTCGATGCCGCTGTCGGGATCTACCTGCAAAAGCGACGGATGAAAAACCCCGGACTCCATCCGCGTCGTCTTGCCATCGGTCACAATCGGCGGCGGCGGCGACGTGGCTTGGTAGCCCGGCTTATAGAGCGAGGCCCGCTGCTCTGTGCTCAATTCAGCGTGCCACTCCGGTCGCGGCTCCGCTGCGGTCTTCGGCCCCGTCCCCGCGCTGCGGATCGCGCCGCGTCCCACGAATTCATAACTCAACAGCCGCTGACGCCCTTTTCCCTTCCACGGCCGCATCCCCTGCACCGTCGCCAGCGCCACGATCAGCAAATCCCCTGCCTTGAGCGCCGGCTGCAAGATAAGCCCCATATCGTCGGCCCCGGTCGCCACCTCCTCCGGCGTCGCCACATTGCCCTTGTGGCTGCACGGCACCAACACAAAGCCGCCGTCCCCTTCCTCGGCATCCTCCAACGCCCACAGCACCCGCACCCCCTCGCTGAAGCGCCGCCCGTTCTGGAAGTAGTACGCAATGGCGGGGTCCCGAGGCTCGTTGCCACCCACCAGCGGCGCACTCGTATCGCAGGTCTCCTCGCACCAGACTTTCGGTGTGCGGTCGAGGATAAACCCCTGGCCGACGAGCTGGTTGAGATACCACACCAACGCCGGATGCACCAGCAAATCGCGGAACGGCTCCCGCGCCTGCCCCGGCCAGCCCAGCATCCCCTCCGTCGCCCCCATGGCGTCGATCTCCTTATTGAGCCGCTCGACCTCCGGTCGAGTCAACGTCCCCGGCACGTGCAAATACCCAGCCACGTCGAAACAGTAATTCTCTTCATTGGTCATCACTTCGCGGTCCATTTGGATATCTCCTTTGTCCGGTGTGGTGTTTAGGCAGCCACGGGATCGCCGACCTCAACTGCAAGGCGTAAGCCCAACTCGCGCAGAACTGCGGTCAAACTTAAGAGTTGGGGATTACCTTGGTCGGACAGCATTCGATACATCGACTCGCGATTGAGCTGAGCGCCCTCTGCGAGCCGCTTCATGCCGTGGGCTTCGGCTACATCGCGCAGCGCAAGGAGGAATACATCAGGGGAGCCGTCCTCAAGAGCAGCAGTCAGATACGCAGCCGCTTCGCTAGAATCTCTGAGATCCTCAAGTAGCCCTTCTTTATACGGTCGAGATGCTTTGCTCATAATGAACTGGCGGCCCTATTGAGGATCTGACGATACAAAATCTACTGATAGCCTCAGACCCATACTGTGCAGAATGGTGGCTAAAGTATGGAGGCGGGGATTCCCGCCCGCCGATAAAGTTCGATAGATATTGGACTGATTCAAGCCCGTTTTCTCAGCTAATTGACCCAGTCCTCCTTGCGCCTCCACCACATCCCGTAAGGCTAGCAAGAGTGCTTCGTCGTCGTTATCGCTCTGATATTCCTCTAAAGCCACATCAATATACGCTTTAGCCTTGACAGGATCGTTGAGTTCCTGCGAATGAAATTCTTTAAAGGCTCTTAATTTTCTCACGGCTCTGGCTCCTTGTACTCGGCCCAATATGCTTGGGCTCGCCTTATATCGCGCTGCTGGGTGGCTTTATTGCCTGCCGTAAGCAGAATAAGCCGATCTGCCAACTCGGCAAAATACACTCGGTATCCTGAACCGAAATTCAATGACGCCTCGTCCTACCGGCCCCAGCAGTTCAGTCGGAGACCTACTTATCGAACGGCGTTCACCTCGAGCTGGACGCCCTCGTGCTGCTGAATGCGGCTGATGACCTCGAATAGGTTGCGGGCGTGGGGATTGCCGGACGGTCCGAACATGCGCATCAGACTCTTAGGCGGCTTGTTTGTGAGGGAGCCAAGCTCCTCGAACCCGATGGTGGCGTTGATGTAGTCACGCAGTACGATCTTGCCAGCATCGACGTCCCCGGCAAGCAGGCACTCGACGCCTTCCTTCAGCAACCCCTCTCGAAATGCCGGGTCGCGCACAGCGCGGGCCAGCACAGTCTCCTTGAAATCACGAGTGAGCGGCATGTTTCATACCTCCTGTTGCTTGTATATATAGTAACGCTGTTGTTACCATATCGCAAGAATTCGTATAGACAGATGAATGGACGCCGCCTCACCGACGCGGTATATTGCGCCTACCAATCAACAGGAGAACACGCCATGGCTCTAACCCCTTGGATCCGCATCGGCCAGCCCTTAGAGGCGGTCATGTCCGACTACGAGCGCATTTTCGACGCCTGGGAACAAGGCGGCATCCGCGGCCTTGTCTTTGGCCGTCTGGTCTTTGCTGACGAGCAAGGCCAGAGTACCATCCCCGCGTTCAAGGGCGATCCCGCGCCCTACCAAAAGCGCGGCCTCAATGCCCAACTGCGCGACGTCCCCCTACAACCCGACAAGGAAAAGCTCCTACACGCCATGCTAGCCGACGCCAAAAATCGCGGCTGGACCGTGATGATCTTCGCGCCTGCCTCCGGTACCATTGCCGCCGAGGGCCTGCCGCTGGAGGAAGACCCCTATGGCACCCAGCTACACGCCGCGTCTTGGGAGGACATCTTCGCGGCTTTTCCGGAGGCCGACGGCGGCATTGTCGATGGCTGGACCGAATCGCCCTACGAGCTGACGTATCACCACGGCAACGCGGTTTTCCGCCCGCTCAACAACGGCCAGCGCCGAGAAGCCACGGCTAGAGGCTACGACGCTGAACGCTTAGAACAGGGCCGCCAGCACTTGCACCAGCGCTTCCAGAGCTTCACATCCGCCGAAGTGTCCTACTATGGCGATTACGGCGTGCTCTCGGAGATGAACCTCTTCGACATCAATGAGGACGCGCTCTACTGGCTGCGCTGGCGACGCGAAGACGGCATCCGCCAAGGCCGCGACTTCCGCCAAGCCATCGACGAGTTGCCGCGCCAACTGCTCTTGGGCAACGGCCCGCGCTCGGCTGTGTTTTCCGGCATGACCGCGCTCGACTTCCACGCTTGGGGCCAGATCGTGGATTTGCTCCTAGTCAAGCACTACTTCTGGCATCGCGGCTTTGACGGGATGTACGGCACGGTTGCCCGCTGGGTGCAGCAGATTCAGGAATGGAATCCGGCGTTGAGTGAGACGCAGTGCTGGACGGTGCTCCGCGCTTGGCTCGGCATCCGCCTGCCCGAGGTGGAGTGCCTAGCCGATATGGAACTGGGATTTCCGCAGGCGTTTTTCGACGAGGTGGTGCAGGAAGAGACGCGCCGCGCCATCGCCGCAGTCGGTGACCCGCAAAAGATCCTGCCCTGGGTCGATACCGGGCGCATGCCCCACGGCGGCGACCCCATGACCGCCGGTGATCTCTACCGCATCCTCCAAGCTTCGGAAGCAGCCGGGCTACAGCACTTCCTCTTCCACAATCACGCCCACCTGACCGCCGCTGAATGGGCGGTTATCTCGCGGATGTGCGGCACGGCGTGGGACGAAGATCCCGACGGCTACTGGCCCCCGGCAACGCCCAAACCCGGGACGTTCTAAGCGCCCCGTATGCCAGCCTCAAGACCTCCCGCCCGGCAATCCCCGCGGTGTCCATTCCAGACCGACAAGCGGTCCACAGCGAGGCATCTACCAAGAGTGGGTTTCCAGAAACTTCAGCATGCGGCCGAGCATCTCCGACCTGCTGAGTTTCAATCCATGCCCATCCTCCTCAAAGACTACGAGCTCGCAATGGTGGCCCGATTTCCACACCGATTTCTGAATTAATCGCACGTCATCAGTGGTCGCGTTGGTGTCCTGACCCCCGTGCAGGATAAGCAGAGGGAATCGGATGTCACCGGCCCGCCGGACTGGCGAACGCTCCTGAAAGGCACGTTTCCGTTCCGCGGGATTGACTGGCAGTCCCCTAGAATACCACAAAGGCATCAGCTCTGTGACTCCCCACAACGTAATGCCGCAGGTCCAGGAAACTTCGGAGTGAGTCAAAGCTAGGAACGTCAGAAAGCCGCCGTAGCTGAAGCCGGACACCGCCAGCGGGCGATCCTTTCCGTTGAATCGACACCGCCAATCCAGACCGCAATCAACCACGTCGAGGACATCTGTCCGCCCGCATTCCCCGCGATTTGCCAGTTCGTGCTCAGTACCGTACCCGCCCTTGCCTCGGTACGCGGGCCGGATCACCTCGTACCCTTCCTCCAGCAATCGAAACACCACGGGATCGTCTTCGCCGATCTCTCCAGAGGGTCCTCCATCGACATAGACAACAGCCCGACCAGTGGGATTCCTAGGCAGATAACGCAGAACGGGGATGTCCAGCCCGTCCCGGGCCTTGAATCGGTAGTCGCTTCGCTCATGGGGAGGTGTGACTTTTGGGGACAGATCCTCCATAACCAAGTCGCAGGCACCGCCTACCTCCCAGTGATGGAGCCTTCCGTCGGCACCCAAGAAGTAGATGCTCTTACCGTCCCGGTCGAAGGTCACTGCAGGCCCCGTGTGGGTGATTTGTACAGGGCACAGTGCCTCCAAGGCGAACTCGGCAATCGGTTTCGCGGAAGGTGGGGCGAAGAGCCTAAGCCGCTCCTCGCAGACCGCAAGGATTCTGCCCTTGGGGTCGAAGCATCCGCGGACGGTCTCGTCTGCTTCGACGGCCCATACGAGGCTCATGTCCGTCGCATCAAAGACCGTCAATCGGGTGGTCTGCCCCTTCTCCGTGATCAGCAAACGCCGGTCGTCCGGCGACCAGCAGAATCGACCGGCAAGATGGGAGCCGCCACGGGGAATGGGCACTTGTCGCTGGGAGTGAAGCTCTCTGTCGGTAAGTACGATAGCATCATAAGGTTCAGGCGTGTCGTAGAACGTCCTGCGGAACGCCAGCCTAGCTCCTGACATGCTCCACTGTGGGAAACGATCACAATCTTTCTTCGGGCTGGATTTGAACTCGGCTATTGCGCCATCCGTGACCCCAACTCGAAATATCCTCGGTGGGCTGCTTCGGCTCATTGGAACGGCATGGGCAGAAAAGGCTAGGTAGCGGCCATTGGGGGACCAAGAGGCAAATCCTGCGTGATGGTCGGGCAGGTCCACGATCATCTCTGTCATCCCTGTCTCAATTGAGTGCAGGTATATTCGGCCGTCGCCGGCACAGGCGAGCAGTTTGCCATCTGGAGAGAATCGCGGGGTCTGGGGCAGGAACCGTTGCGGTACCCGTGTGAGGAGTTCTCCAGAAGTGATATCCGTCACCACGATCTCGGGAATCCGCTCCTTCACGCGGCGCAAGGCAAGCCTGCCCGTGGGCATGTGGAGGTCGAAGTCCGTGAACATTATAGGAATCTCTGATTAAGTCTGTTGGCCATTTTTTTGCGATGTTATATTTAAGACAACAGGAGATGAGACGCCATGCATCAACTTAGTTTTTCCGAGGAAGCCTACACGTGTAAAAAGAAAACCACGCGCAAAGAGCGTTTTCTCTGCGAGATGGATGCTGTGTTGCCTTGGGACGACCTGCTTGAACCGATCTTGCGTAAGTATCCCAAGCCGGGTCGCGGGCGTCGTCCGATTCCTGCGGCGACGATGTTGCGCATCTATTTCATGCAACAATGGTATGGGCTTTCCGATCCGGGTATGGAGGATAGTCTGTATGATGTGGCGTCGATGCGTCGGTTTGCGGGGGTGGGGTTGGATGGCATCCCGGATGAGACGACGATTTGTAAATTTCGTCATTTTTTGGAGCGGCATGGGTTGACTGAAGTGTTGTTTGAGCGCACGGGTCAGTATTTGTCGGAGCGGGGTTTGATCGTCCGTGAAGGGACGATTGTGGATGCGACGATTTTGGCGGCCCCGACTTCGACCAAGAATCAGGATCGCGCCCGGGATCCGCAGACGGGTTCGACTAAGAAGGGCAATACGTGGCATTTTGGTCTCAAAGCGCATGTGGGTAGTGATCCGCAAGGACGGGTCCACACCGTCGTGGTGACCTCGGCGTCGGTGCATGATTCGCAGATGATGGACGAGTGTTTGCATGGCGACGAAGCGGTTATCTATGGCGACAAAGCCTATGTGGATGCCCAACGCCAGCAGGACGCCCAAGCCGAGGGGATCGAATGGCGCGTCCTGCGTAAGGCCACCCGCGGCAGGAAACTCACTTGTGCCGATCACTCGTTTAACCGAAAAAGTAACCGCACCCGCGCCCGGGTCGAACACCCCTTTGGCATCATCAAGCACCTGTGGGGCTATCGCAAAGTGCGCTATCGCGGCTTGGCCAAGAATGCCGCCCAAGTGTTCACCTTGTTTGCCTTGGCCAATGTATACCTAGCGCGTAGAGCATTGATGGCGACCTAGGGAGCAATCCGTCCACAGCCCAGATCGGAACAAAAAAAGGATGAAAATACACCCCGGAAAACAACGATTAACGCGTCGATACAAAACCAAAATTCAACCGAATCTTCCGGTTTTTAAAAAGGCAACTTGATCAGAGGTTCCTATAAGCTTTCTCAAGTTTGTCGATGGCTCCCGCCAACCTGCGCCCATCATGTTTAATAGATGGGTTGGTAGGAGTAACTCGCTAGTCTAAACACCATTCGTACGAACCGGGCCCGGTACGGCAAACCATCTCGACGATTTGCCCGCGCATTGACGCAATCCAGTCCTGACAATCGGGACGACCAGCCACGTTTTTCATTTTACCTGGGTCATCTGATCGCACATAATCAGCACTATATTCGGGCGCGGGCTCATCATCACACTCCGAGTCTCTGGCGTTTACCGGTACGTATTAGGTATAATAAGGCCGCTCCGTACGCGAATCTACATACACAGGATCAAACCATGGCCAAAAAACGCGGCAAACAACCTCCCATCCGCGTCGGCGTAGTCGGCGTCGGTCGCGGTCGCTCCTTTATGCAGGCGGCTGCGGCGACCGGCATGGAACTGGTCGCCATTTGCGACATTTGGGAAGAGCGCCTCATAGCAGAAGGCAAGGCGCTCAACGTATCCACATTCGTCGATTACGACGAATTCCTCGGCTGCGACATGGACGCGGTCGTGCTGGCCAACTACTTCCACCAGCACGCGCCGTTTGCCATCAAAGCGCTCAACGCCGGCAAACACGTAATGAGCGAAACCGCAGCCTGCCACACCTTGGGCGAAGGCGTGGCGCTGGCGCGAGCGGTCGAGAAAACCGGCAAGATCTACATGTTCGCCGAGAACTACCCCTACATGGTCTTCAACCAAGAGATGAAGCGGCTCTACCAACAGGGCCGCGTCGGCGAGTTCAAATACGGCGAGGGCGAGTACGTCCACCCCGACCCACCCGAGGTGAAACTAGCGCGCAGTTGCGGGCGCGACCACTGGCGCAACTGGATCCCCGCCACGTACTACTGCACCCACTCCATCGCCCCGGTCATGTACATCACCGACACCCGGCCCGTAAAAGTAAACGGCTTCGTCATCCCCTTTGATTTCGCGGACCCGACGCAAACGCTGCACATGAACCGCAGTGATACCGCCGCAGTAATCATCTGTCGGATGGACAACGACGCGGTTATGAAGTCGCTACACGGCGCACTGCGCGGCCACGGCAACTACGTCCGCATCCACGGCAATAAGGGGGTGATGGAAAACTGCCGCCACGGCGACAAACAGCGGCTGCGCGTGTGGTACGAGCCGTGGGAAAAGCGCAAGAGCGATCCAGTCGAAACCGTGTACAGTCCCAACTTCCCCGTGCATCATGGCCTAGCGGCGCGCGCTGGCCACGGCGGCGGCGACTTTTTCACCAGCTACCACTTTGCCGAGGCCATCCGCACCGGCGAGCCGCCCTATCTAGACGTGTACCGCGGCATAGACATGAGCATCGCCGGGATCCAAGCGTGGCGTTCGGCGCTGAACGACGCGACGCCGATGGAAATACCCGACTTCCGCCGCGAGTCAGTGCGTAAAAAATACGCCAAAGACGACTGGTCGCCCGACCCCGAGCGCAAAAAGAAGGGGCAACCGCCGAGCAGTATTTTGGGTGCAATCGAACCGGACGCCGCAGCAAAAAAACTGGCGAGCAAGGTCTGGGCAGACCAAGGCTATCTCGGCGATTGATTCTTCACAAAGCGCTCTTGGGACGCTCCTTAGCTGGATCGAAGAACGGCACCCGCACCACCTCGGCATCCACAATGCCATCCTTCGGCAACTGAACCTTCACTTGAGTGCCCCTGCTCCAGTGCGACCGAGGCATAACGGCCAGCGCTATGTTCGACTCCATATTCGGCGACCAGAAAGCGCTAGTCACGTAGCCTACGTCGTCGCCCGAATCGCTATCCTTAACAAGGTAGAAATCCTCGTTGTACCAAGTAATCGGCTCGCCGCCGACCTTCAGGCCGACCAGTCGCTGCTTAACACCCTCTTCCTTGATTCTGACCAGCGCCTCTTTGCCAATGAAGTCATCTTTGTTCAGATCCACCTGCCAACCAAGCCGGACTTCAAATGGATTGTTCTCTATATCCACGTCCTGGCCGTAGGACAAGATGCCGGCCTCTAGGCGACGGACGTGACTGGGAGCGATCACACCCAAATTGAACTCTTCTCCCTGTTCTAGGATATACGGCCAGACATCGTCGGCATGAAGCATGGCACCGTGCAGGTATATCTCAAACCCAACCTCGGCGGAGAAGCCCGTACGCGAAATCGTGACCGCATGGCCGTTCAGCGTATCGTGAATCAGATGGTAGTATGGGATTTCTCGGATGTGGGAACCGAACATCTTCTCCATCAGCAACACGGACTTGGGTCCCTGTATCTGGACTGGCGACACATCAATCTCGCGGATGTCAACGTTGAACCTGCCAGATGCGTTGACTCCCTGCGCCCAAAGTAGAAGATCAGAATCGGAAATACTAAACCAGAACTCGTCGTCAGCCACCCGCAGCAGCACCGGATCGTTTATGACGCCGCCGTACTGATTACACAGAATCACATAACGGGCTTGCATAGTCGGCACTACGGTGTGGACATCGCAGGTGATGAGCAGGTTCACAAAATCCGCGGCGTCGGGGCCCTTGATCTGGATCTGACGCTCGACTGCCACATTCCACATGCTGACATGCTCGGTCAGGTACTTGTACTCCGCAAACAGTCCCCCATCTTCAGGTTTGATATACGCGCGCGGATGATACATGTGATTGTACACCGTATATGCCCAGCAGCCTGCCGCCTTTGACAGGTGCCACCACGGGGACTTCCTGATACGGGTAGATATGAGCATCTGTGCGTCGCTGTTGCCGCTCTGCCGAAGATTAATCGGCAAGGTACGCCGCTTGAGACCGTCAATCACCAGAGTTTGTGCCATCTGCGGACCTCCAGTTGTTTGGTGTTTTACATCAATGGGATATGAGAAGCTGTTGAGCTAAAACGAATATCGGAGGAATAAGGCGATTTTACGGCGATTTCAGCACCCGGTGGACCTTCAAAACAGGGCTTATACGGCTGAAATCAGCCCTGTTTCGTGGGTTATTCCGAATAACTCAACAGCTTCTGATGCAACACACAATGGTTGACAAAACTCACGCCCTCATCTTCTTACCTTCCGGATCGTACAAAGGCTCCTGCACAACCGTTGCTTTAAGCCGCTCGCCAAAGTAGAGGATGTCAACGCTAGCCCCCACCTCGGCGCAGTTCATCGGCAGGTAGCCATACGCAATGCCGAGGCCAATCGAGTGGCCACAGTTGGCGCTCGTCACGTAGCCCATCACGCGGTCGCCGCTCAGGATTGGTTCCTTGCCCATGACGACGGCGTTGGGGTCGTCCAAAGTCATACAGCGCAGCTTGCGTGTCAGACCCTCGGCGCGAATTTTCCGCAGCGCGTCCCTACCCAAGAAATCGCCCTTGCCCATCCTCACTGCGAAACCTAGGCCCGCCTCGTAAGGATTGTACTCGGTGTGGATGTCGTTCCCCCACAGTCGGTAGCCTTTCTCCAGCCGCAGCGAGTCGAACGCACCTCCACCTGCCGCGATGACGCCAAGCGGCTGGCCAGCCTCCCACAGGACATCCCACAACCGCAAGCCCTGCTCAACGGGAGCGTAGATCTCCCAGCCGAGTTCGCCCACGTATGAGATGCGCAGCGCCAACGCGGAAACCTCAGCTATCCGTATCGGCTGCGCGGTCAAGTAGGGAAACCCCTCGTTGCTTACATCGTCCTCACAAACCCGGCCCAGCAAGTCACGCGCGCTCGGCCCCCACAAGCCGATGCAGCACAGCCCCGACGAAATGTCAGCTACCCCAACCGATCCGCCGTCCGCTAAATGAGCCTGAATCCAGCCTATATCGTGGCGTCCCATAGCTCCTCCCGTGACCACCATAAAGCGGTTCTCACCCAGCCGCGTCACGGTCAGGTCGCACTTGATACCGCCCCGAGGTGTAAGCATAGACGTGTACGTGATAGTCCCGACAGGCTTGTCCATCTGATTGGTCGTAAGACGCTGGAGCGCAGCGAGCGAGCCTTCTCCCGTCACCTCGAACTTGGCGAAGGGCGTGAGGTCAAACAGGGCTACTCGCTCGCGAGTGGCGACGTGTTCCGCGGCGATGGTCGGCGACCATTCTCGCGCCGCCCAGCCAGTCCGCGACGCACCGGTAACGGTAAGAGAGTCGAGCAAGCCCTCGTTCGCGGCGTACCACTGGGGACGCTCCCATCCCGCGTTCTCGAAAAAGACACCACCCAATTCCCGCTGCCTCGCATAGAACGGTGTCAAGCGGAGGTTGCGCGGGTTGGCTAGCTGCTGGCGGGGGTGGATGATGTCGTACACCTCGCGGTACTGTTGCGCAGCCCGGGTGCGGACGTAGGAGCGGCTGTACGCGTGCGGATGAAAGCGCCTTATGTCGCACTCCCGCAGGTCGCTGGTTGGCTCGCCGTTTGCAATCCACTCAGCGACCGCCTTGCCAACGCCACCGGCGTGCGTAATCCAGACGGCCTGTGCCGACCAGAACCCGCGCACCTGGGGCGCTTCGCCGAGTACGGGAAATCCATCAGTAGTAAACGAAAAGAGGCCGTTGAACTTGCGCGTCAATCCCACGCCCTTGAGGCTCGGCAGCACTTCCCCGGCCGCGGCCATCGCCTGCTCAAAGTGAGGCGGCGTGAACGGCATCTCGGCCGGAGCAACTGGCGCTTCCTCGTGGTCGAGAATGTCGTTGGCGTCCACTAGGAGAGGCTCGTGTTGGTACGAGCCGATGCCGTAGCACTCGCCGACCTGCCGGAAGTACATAGCCTCGTCTTGGTGGCGCAAGAACGGCTGCGCTATCTCCTCGGTCGCACCGGCGAGTTCCCGCAGGGGCGTCGTAACGGCGTAGAGATGTTGCATCGGCGACAGCGGGATGGGCACATCGGCAAACCCGCCAACCTTTGGAGCCCATATACCGGCAGCAGCGACTACCAAATCCGTCTTGATGTCGCCGCGCGTGGTATGGACCGCCACAATTCGTCCATCCGCGATAGCAAAGCCAGTAACCTTGACATTACTGTAGAACGTTGCACCGTTCCGCTCCGCCTCTCGCGCCATCGCTTCCGCCGGCCTTGTCGCCTTCGTCTGGATGTCGGAGGGAACATACAGCGCGCCCAAAATGCGGTCGGACAGCATGGGAAGCCGACTGCGTGCCTCGTCGGCGCTGAGCAGATGAGCCTCCACGCCCCAACTCATGCCATACCCGGCCTTGCGTTTCAAGTCATTGAGGCGCTCCTGCGTCCAGGCCACTTCAAGGCTACCCAAGGTCTTGGCGCATGGCTCACCCTCGAGTTCCAACTGTCTCCACAGCTCAACCGTATAGCGCGCAAAGCCCGTCATGGTCTTCGACGGGTTAAGCTGGAAAACGAGGCCCGGGGCGTGTGATGTCGAGCCGCCGGTCTCGAACAGCGGCCCTTGCTCGACGACAACAACATCCCGCCAGCCGAGTTTCGTCAGATGGTATGCGACGCTGCAACCGACGATGCCCGCGCCAATGATGACGCACCTAGCTTGCTGCGGCAGTGTGGTATCAGACATTCCTATGTCTCCCGCGTCAGATCATATAGCAATCCTAGATGACTTGAACGATTCGAGTTGCGGATCGTCTTGTTTCTACTATTCTGCGTCCATCTGCGTCCATCTGCGGATCAATTGCGAGTGAGACTACCACGCGAATCATCCGGTTCCCCCTCAAAAATCCATCGGCGGCGGCCCATCGTAGCCAATGCTCTGCCACCCAGCGACATCGCCGCCCCTGAGGCGATAGGGATGCGGATACAGCTTGAGCGTACGATCCGCAAACGGCAGGGACACCCGCTCGTGTCCCCGGTGGGCCGAGCGCACTAAGGCGATGGCCACTTCGAGCGAGTGGCGGTAGTCGTCGCCACTGCTATATGGCTCAGTGCCGTCCCGATGGGCGCGCATCAGGCGCTCAATCGTATAGGTAAAAGCATCGGCCGCTGGCTGATCCAAAAAGTCGGGATGCGCCGGAGAAGCCGCTGCGCCGGTCCCCTCAATCAACACGGGCCGCGGGCGCGACAAAAAGACCTGCCCGCGCTCACCGGTGACCGAGATAAAGGTCGGCACGCGACCATCCGGCTCAGGTGCGACAACCTCACAGACAATGCCGCCGCTCAGCCCCAAGCGGCCGTACGCAGGCACATCCCCCTCCTCTATAGAAGTGCCTTCTGCCACGTACCCCGGCACCGCCGGCAAGGTGTACCCTTCCACCCATTCCACATCCATCCCGGTGAGGATGCGCAGAGCCGCAATCTGCACGCAACCACCACCGGACACCTCGGTCGGCAACCCACCCGGGATCGCCGCCGCCGTCAGTCGGCCAATGTGCCCCTGCCGCACCCACTCGACCACCTCGGGCATATGCGGCTGCGCCCAGCCGGCCTGAGCGCAGCCGAACAACGTGCCGTGTTCCCGGCAGATGCGAATCATTTCGTCGGCCTCGTGCAATTCGTGCGAAATCGGCTTCTCGCAGGAAACCACCCGCACGCCAGCGCGAGCACAGGCCGTGACGCACGGATAATTCTGGCCCACCGGAACCACGGCAGAGACAATGTCCGGCACTTCAGCCGCGAAAAGACCGTCGAGATCGTCGTACACCTTCTCCACGCCGTAGCGCCGAGCAATGGCATCCCGCCGCTCTCTGGCGCGATCGACGAGGCCGACAATCTCACAGTTGGGATGGGCGGCGTACGCGCGCGTGTAGTAGCGTCCCCACGTGCCGGCCGCACCGACGACGGCCACTCGGTATTGTTCATTAGTCATTGTGTGTCTCCTAATTGACGGGAAGATAGGTCGCAATTATATTTTTGCGCGGAGAATAAATGATGCAAACTCTACGCGCCGTACGCTACTACTATTATACCCCGCTTCATAAACAGGGGTAGTACGTCCGCTTTATCGTCTCAACCGCGTTTACAAGCCCCTGATTACAGGGGCTTTTTTTATGCCCATACCAGAAGGAAATGTGATGAACATCATACCCGATCTTGAGTTTCGCGGCTTGATCTACCAAGTCACCGACCTCGACGGCCTCGCCGAGCGCCTCGCCGCCGGTCCAATCGTGCTCTACAATGGCTTCGACCCAACCGCCGACAGCCTGACGGTGGGCAACCTCGTGCCGATCCTGCTCCTGCGCCGCTTCCAACTCGCCGGTCACAAAGTCATCGCCTTGGCTGGCGGCGGCACCGGCCTAATCGGCGATCCCGGCGGCAAGACCGAGGAGCGCCAGCTCAATGCCATCGACGTCGTGGCCGAATGGACGCAGCAGGTCAGAGCACAGCTAGAGCGCTTCCTCGAATTCGACGGCCCCAACCCCGCGATCATGGTCGATAACCACGACTGGCTCGGCCAACTCGCGGCCATCGACTTTATGCGCGACGTCGGCAAGCACTTTCCCGTCCCCTACATGCTGGCCAAGGACTCGGTCGCCTCGCGCCTCGAAACGGGCATCTCCTACACCGAGTTCAGCTACATGGCGCTACAAGCGTACGACTTTTTGGTTCTCAACGAAAAATACGGCTGCGAGTTGCAGACCGGCGGCTCTGACCAATGGGGCAACATCACCGCCGGCACCGATCTAATCCGCCGCTCCGCCGGCACCCGGGCCTTTGGCCTGACCTGCCCGCTAGTAACCAAAGCAGACGGCACCAAATTCGGCAAGACCGAGGCTGGCACCGTCTGGCTCGACGCGGCTAAGACCTCGCCTTACCAGTTTTACCAGTTCTGGATCAACGCCGAAGACCAGAAGGTCATCGACCACCTGAAAACGTACACCTTCTTGGAGCAGGACGCGATCCTCCAACTCGCCGAGGCTGTCCGCGATCAACCCGAACGGCGCGAAGCCCAGCGAACCCTCGCCGCCGAGGCAACGACTATCGTGCACGGAGCCGACGCTGCTCGCCGGGCCGAACGCATCTCGCACGCGCTTTTTTACGGGGAATTTCAGGACCTATCCGAGGAGGAAATCCTCGAAGGCTTTGACGACGTGCCAACGCACGCGATGGGTCAGGAGGAATTAGGACTGATCGATCTGCTCGTCGCGGCTGGCGTCTCGTCCTCTAAACGCCAAGCCCGCCAAGACGTGCAAAACGGCTCGATCTACATCAACGGCGAGCGCTGCACGGACATGGCGCGAAACATGCGGTGCCAACAGGGCCTACACGGCAAATACCTAATCGTGCGCCGAGGCAAGAAGCAGTACACGCTCGTCTGCTAGAAAACGGTGAGAAGGACAACATGGGGCAAAAGAATGTCCAGCAAGGGAGGACTGAGAAGGTCCTTTTATCCGCACACCTTGGCTCCAAACTGGGCAAAGGATTGGGGGGCAGGATGCCAGTCGAGGTCGATTACGGTCACTACTCTGCCGGTAGCGTCCTCTAGTTTTTTCATTAGCTCAAGCACAACAGGCGAGCAACCTACCACAGCCACGTCAATGTCGGACGACTCTCTCCAAGAATCGGGCGACCGCAGCGAGCCCACAATGTACGCGGCCTTGATTCCGAGAGGTTCCCGTAGCTCCAACAGGATGCGACGAACACAGTCGAACAACTCGGCTTGCTCGGCCGCTAGCCGCTGTCGTCGCGCTCTTATGGCCTCGTCGAGGATGCTGGTGTCAAACATACTTTCGCCGCTTGGGCTTTATTCCCACTCCACCGTGCCCGGCGGCTTGTGGGTAATGTCGTAGAAGACCGCTTCAATCCCCGCTAGCGCCAACAGCCGCTCGCACACATCGTCCAAAAACGCCTGCGGCAACGGACAAAAGCGCGCGGTCATAAAGTCGGAAGTCGCAATTGGCCTCAGCACTACGCTCTCTTGCACCCCATCCGACGACAGCGGCAAAAGCACCGTCGGCATCTGGGTTACTTCTTCCATCAGCCCGTGGCGCTCCAGCGCCTCCATGCTGATGGCATCTGCCCGACGCAGGAGATCGAGTCGGTCGCGGGTCAAATACCCCGCTTTGAGGTTTTGCTGCGGCCGCGATGTCGGCCCCAGCAGGTAGATCACCCGATTGATCGACGGGAAGTTATTGGTCAACTCGGTAGAAAGGGCCTCCAGCGTCTTCCACTCCCTCTGGCCAGTGACCACCGCTGGATGCGCGTAAGTCCGCGAATCGCCCTGTACCCCAACGCTACGCAACGGCAGCACATCGAGCACCAGACCGAATGTCGCCGCCACCTTCTGCGCCTCGGCGACCGTTTCGTGAGCCAAGCCGTTATCAGCACTCTCTGCGTCTGGCCCCTCGCTGCACAAGGCCCGCACCGCCAGCCCCGGCCCTGGGAACGGATGCCGCCAGACCAAGTGGTGCGGCAAGCCGAGCGTCTCCCCCAAGGTACGCGCCTCGTCCTTGTAGAGCTGATCTAGCGGCTCAACGACCTTGCCCTCGGCCAAGAGCTGATCGATGACGCCGACGCGATTGTGATGGGTCTTAATGACCGCTGCGTTTTCCGTGCCACCGGACTCAATGGTATCCGTGTAGAGCGTCCCCTGACCCAACAGCCATTCGTCCGGGTCCAGCTCTAGCGCCGCCAGCGCTCGGTCGCGGACGCGGATGAACTCCTCGCCAATCCGCCGCCGCTTTTCCTCCGGGTCGGCAATCCCCTCGGTAACGGCGAGGAATTCCGCGCTGGCATCGACGACTTCCAGATTGTGCAGACCCGCCCCCTTCATCAGCCGCTCGACCAGCGCCGTCTCGCCCTCGCGCATAAAGCCGTTGTCAATGTGCAAGCCCAGCACCCGTTCCGCACCCAAGGCGCGGTTGAGCAGGAGAAACGCCACCGACGAATCGACTCCACCGCTGACGAACAAAAAGACGTTGCGCCCCTGCGCCTGCTCTTGAATCCGCTCTATCGTCTCCTCGGTGTAGCGCTCCATCGTCCAGTTCCGCTCGGCACCACACAGCGCGGCGAAGTTATCGAGAATATCCATGCCCCGGACGGTGTGCGTCACTTCTGGATGGAACTGCAAGCCGTATATCTTGCGTTCGTCGTCGCCCATTGCCGCTACTGGGCAGTCCTCGGTCGCGCCCAAGACAGCAAACCCAGGCGGCAACGCCGCGACGTGGTCGCGATGGCTCATCCACACCCGCTCGCGCGCGTCCAACCCGGCCAGCACCCCCTCTGCCTTGTCAACGTGCATATAGGCTGCGCCAAACTCGTGGGTCGCCCCCATCTCGACTTGGCCGCCCAAGCGGTGGCAGAGCAGTTGGTGGCCATAGCACAAGCCCAGCATGGGCTTGTCCATCGCCAAAATATCGGGATTATACGCCGGAGCTTCCGGGTCATAGACGCTGGCCGGACCGCCCGACAAAATCAACCCGTCGGCGTCTTGCAAATCGGCAACCGCAGTCTCTGGCGAGCGAATCTCAGCATGGACGCGGAGGCGGCGAATGCGGTTGGCGATCAGGTGGGCGTACTGCCCGCCGAAGTCGAGGACGACGATGCTCAAGAGAAATCTCCAGTGAAAGAGGGCGATGGCTGCAAATTACAACGCTTGTAAGTGTGTAAAATTCAATGCTGCTATCTTTCCTTCTGTAAAAGCTGCCACGAACAAATCCAAATCCACGGTGACCAATGGAGTTTCCTCGGAGATGACCTCCAAGAGCGCAGCGTCGGTCAATCCAAGTCGCACGAATGCGTTGTTGCGGGAGGCAGTCTTACTTTCAACGATGATCTCCTCGTTTGTTCCAATGATGCGGCGGAACATCTCGAAAAATCGGGAACGCTCTGGGTTCGGATGTTGAGCGAGTAGATTGGAGGCTTCGGTTAGCGTGTTGGGCGTCAAGAATACCTGACCAGCTTGCTCAATTAGCTCAAGCAAACGCCCGTAATCTTCCTCCATGAATGTTCGCAGGCGACGATGCTTGGAAATCAACGCTTGATCTGTCGCGCCCACGACGAGTAGCACGAGCAGGTTGGCGTCAATGAATATCCCTTTCCGGGCCATTGGCTCAATTGTGATCAGCTAGAGCGCGGTTCATAACAGATATGACGTGACCGTCCCCGTCGCAGACTCGAACGATCTTGTAGGAGCGCTGTGTTGATGGCGGTGGCGGCTTTAATTCGTCGAGCACAGAACCAGAACCAAAAGAAGGCGGGGGAGGATCCTCAGGTAATTCCCAAGGTCGAGAGAAACCGATAGTTATATGCCAAACTTTCGATAGGTCGTCGAATTCAACCTCTTCTAGACCGACATGTTTCACATTTTCATCAGCAAAAAGGTCAGCAATATATGCTCGCGCCGTCTGCGCGGCTTCCTTCACGTCCATTACGAGCCTCCTTTTTTTACAGGCCTAGACATTGCCTCGGTTACACCTGCCCTTTCAAGCTACCCCACGAAATGGGCATTACATTCGTCTGCTCCGAGTCAATATACAGCCCAGCGCCAATGTAATAGGATGCACCCTCAATCTCGATGGGGGCCACGTAGCTTACCTTGGTGGACTCGTCTTCGCCTTCGATCTCTGGATTATCAAAGAGATATTCCGTAAATCCGCCCCCGGCTTGTGCCGCCGCGATATTCTGCTGCGTGATCTTAACGCCATTGCTGTCTTCTGAGTCGATATTATTGACCCCTTCGCGCTCGGGTTGGGTCGCGTGGAAGAAGCCCGTGCCGTCAAAACTGGTGATGAAGATATAAATCGGCCCATGTCGCCATTCTTCGTCGGCCCTGAAGGTCTCCAAAATAGCCGCCCGCTCCGCCTCGTCTTGTGCCGACTCCAGCAGACTCTTCGCTTCCAGCACGAAATTCTTCAGCGTCTCTCGATCTACCACATCCCTTGCGGCAGCAGTGGCTTTCTCTGCTCCGCCGAGCAGCCCTATCGCAACTAGGACAAATGACAATATTCGGATCATGATCTTCTCCCCGCAGTTGGTTAATGAGTGGTAAATATAGCAAGCCTAAATCATTTACAAGAGAATCCGCAGATGGACGCAGATGGACGCAGAATTGTATGATTAGACGATCCACATATCGAATCGTTCAAATCGTTTAGGACTGCTATAGTACGTAAAGGGGCTTTAAGTATATAGTCAAGACACACCGGCTCTTTTCGCTCCCTAGTACAAGACGCGAGCGCGCCGCCGGACTATATTTGCTCGCATGACTTCCACCCCCATCCCATCCGAACGCCTGCGTCCCGAGTTGGGCCTAATCGGCACCATTGCCCTCGGCTTGGGTTCGATCGTCGGCACTGGTGTCTTTGTCAGCATTGGCATCGGCGCTGGCATCGCTGGACCGTCAGTCCTAGTCGCCATCGCCATCGGAGCCCTGGTCGCTCTCTGCAACGGCCTGTCCAGCGCCCAACTAGCCGCCAGCCATCCGCTCAGCGGCGGCACGTACCAATACGGCTATGAGTATGCCTCGCCAGCCATCGGCTTTACCGCCGGATGGATGTTCCTCTGCGCCAAGAGCGCGACCGCGGCCACCGCGGCGCTGGGACTGGCCGGCTACCTGCTCAACGCACTAGATCAGGCCGCATCTATTACCTCAGTCGCCTTGGCCGCCGTGCTGGTGCTCACCTTCATCTCCCTCTTGGGCATCAACCGCACCAACAAGGTCAACATCGCCATCGTCGCCGCGACGCTTTGCTCGCTGATCGCCTTTATAGTCGCTGGCACACCCAGCGCCCTGAGCAATCTGCATCTAACCCCTTTCTTGGGCGACGACGGCTGGTCGGCCCTGTTGCAAGCCAGCGCCCTGATGTTCGTCGCTTATACGGGCTACGGTCGCATCGCCACGCTTGGCGAAGAAGTGCGCCAACCCCGCAAGACAATCCCCCGCGCCATCGTCGCCGTGCTGCTGATCTCTATGATGCTCTACATCGGCGTCGGTGCCGTCGCCATAGCGGCCGTAGGGTCGGAGACGTTCTACGCGGCCACCATGGAGAAAGCCGCTCCCCTAAAGGTCATCGCCCACACCTTTGACGCACCCAGCATCTCTTGGCTCCTAGCCTTGGGAGCTATCACCGCTATGGCCGGGGTGCTGCTCAACCTAATCCTCGGTCTATCGCGGGTTTTGCTGGCCATGGGCCGCCGAGGGGATATGCCCCAGGCGCTTGCTCGCCTCAATCGGGATCAGACTACGCCCTCTATTGCCGTGATGGTCGTCGGGCTGGCCATCGCCGGGCTAGTCCTCGTAGGCAACATCAAGACCACTTGGTCCTTTAGCGCCTTCACTATTCTGGTCTATTACGCCATCACCAACTTCTGCGCCCTGCGCTTGCCAGCCGCCCAGCGGCTCTATCCCCGGTGGATAGCCATAGTGGGATTAGTCGCCTGCCTAGGGTTGGCGTTTTTCGTCGAGCGCACGATCTGGCTCAGCGGCTTGGGGCTGCTCTTGCTCGGCTGGTGTTGGCACCGCGTGGCGCTGTATCGCATGGGGAAAACCTAGGTGGCCAATTGGTGCGATGGAACACACAGACGCGCCGAATCGTGTATATTACTGACATCACGCCTTGTAGGCATCCAAAGTAGGGGCGGTTCGCGAACCGCCCCTACAGCGGGAATGAGACCGGGCGAGACCGCAAACACCGGACCCCACATAAGGATGCGTAGCACCAGCTACTTACAGGTATTGCGACCTTGTCATGCTGAGCGCAGCGCAGCGGAGTCGAAGCATCTCGCTGGACGATGCGTAACGCTAGCTAATCAGTGCTCTAGGAGAAGCCCCTATGTCTATCCCCCGTCTAATCTGGATCAGCCTGCTGACGAGCGGCATCGCCGCTGCCGACCAAGGCCCCTTGGCCGACCGAGGCGACTGGGCGTTGGGCGTGGCGTGGCCCTCTAGCGGCGGAAGCAGCTTCAGCCTGTGGAAAATTCGCTCTCCCACCACTGCCGTGGGCTTGGAAGTAGGTGTTTTGTGGAGCTACGCCGATTCCACCCTCAACGCCGATGCCCCCAACCCGACCACCCTCCAAAAGCACTACCTATCGCTACAACTGCGTCCTACTATCAAGCACTATCGTCCGCTGCACGACCAAGTTGCACCTTTTATGTACGGCCGAGTCGACGCCCGTTTTTTGGGCCGTAAATGGGACTCCGACTCACCTACTCAATACGGCGGCAGTTCTGGTAGTGTAGGGCTATCACTGGGTTTGGGAGTCGAATGGTTCCCATTCCAACGCATCAGCTTAGGCGGCCAGACCGGGTTGAGATTGGGCTACCGCTACGGGAAGTACGATACTAGGGGCAATTTTATTATCAGTGAGAATCGCAATTGGTCCCTGTCCTTATCGACTTTTCAATCGGAGGTGAAGGCATTGATGTACTTTTGATGGCAGACGATACCTCCACCCATCCCTCTCCACTATTTGAGCGATGCGATGCCTTTTTCAATTCTTACTTTTCTACTAGCCATCCATATCACGGCTTGCGATTATTGGAGCCCAACGCGGTCCTTTGAATCGCCCGATTCTCCTAGGCGACCGCGACGCGTTTTTCTCGGAGACGATACCCGCTTCAATGAGAGTCGACATTTCTCTTTAATTCTTTGGAATTGGCCAGCAAGTGCCATAGATGCCATTTATTTTTTACCGCTTAACGAGGCCACCGGTTATGGTATAGACGATCCCGATTACAGGATATACGTTTTTGTGCGGTCATCCAATGCCGAACCAGCGACGCTATGCCGCGACGATGAACAAGCCATTGATGGGTTTCAGCCGAATCCGGCCTTCGCAGAAGTCTGTATTGTCGATGGCCAAATAACCTTGCACAAAGAGCAAGACTACTCCTTTAAGGACAATCCCGTTTCTCTAAGGATCATTCCCATAGTAGAAGAACCCTACCGACGATCAGAATTCCTCGTGACGACCGGAATACGTCTCACTAGTGATACTTCTTTGCGGTTCGATGAGGATAATCTTATTCGAGATCTGGTAAATTGGCCGGCGAGTGCTATAGATAAAATCTATCTTGCTCCAATTAACGAAGCCACCGACTATGGTCATAGATATGATCCCGATCAATGGATATATATTTTTGTGCGACCGTCTGAACCAGCGACGCTGTGCCGCGACGACGGACAAGCCATTGATGGATTTCAGCCGAACCCCGCCTTCGCAGAGGTCTGTATTGTCGATGGCCGAATAACCTTGCGCAAAAAGCAAAACTACTCCTTCAAGGACAATCCGGCCTTTTTATGGGTGGCTCCAGTACCAGAGACTCCAAGATGAACCGGCGATTAGGTGAGGATGTTCTGCGCTATAGATGAGACCCGACTTCTTTCGTGGAGAAAGTCATGTTCATTTTCCCCCTGATCGGTATCGTCCTGTTGATAAGAACCGCCGCCGCGGACCAAGACCCTTTGACCGACCGAGGTAACTGGGCGTTGGGTGTAGCCCTGCCTTCCAGCGACGAACTCAGCTTGAGTCTGTGGAAAGTACGCTCTCCCGTCACGGCTCTCGGCTTGGAAATAGATTTTTCATCGTACTACAGCAAGCGCACTTCCGAAGATCTCGAAAATTTCGACCAAGACAACACTCGATCTCAGTATCGTTCTCTAAGGGTGCAACTGCGTCCTACCATCAAGCACTACCGTCCCATGCACGACCAAGTCGCCCCTTTTGTTTTTTATCAAGCCCACGCAGGTTTTTCCGGTTCTTGGCATCGCCTACCAGATATCGATCCGGAGACACAGCGCGTCGGGACCAAGCACGATCTGGGGCTAGCGCTAGGGCTGGGTGCCGACTGGTTTCCCTTCCAACGCATCAGTCTGAGCGGCCAGATCGGACTAGGCCTGAGCTACCTCTACACAGAATCACGCTCTAACACAGAATCTCGTTTTCACAGTAAGCGGGAGTGGTCCATCAAGACCTTCCAAACGGAGGTAGCGGCGCTAGTGTATTTTTGACGCCGCTGCCCGATCCCTCACCAGCAGCGTCGGCTGCTGCCAGCAGGCATCGTCGCGCACGGGATGGTCGCAGTTGTAGTGGACGCCGCGGCTTTCCAAGCGCTGCCGCGCCGAGCGGGCAATGAGCTGAGCCACAGTCGCCAAGCTGCGTAGCTGTACAAGCTCGGCGTCGAGCCGGTGTTCGTTGTACAACGCTTCAATTTCCCGCGCCAGTCGCTCCGTCTCCTCACAGGCCCGCTGCAATCCGCAGTCGCTGCGCACGATCCCCACCTCGTCCCACATCAAGCGCCGCAGCAACTCCCGCCGCTCCTCCAGCGCATCAGACGCAACCGCATCGTCCCTATGCTCCATCTCAAACCGCCCCACCGCCACGGGCGCGACCGCACGGGCGTGCGCGACAGCGCGCCGCGCAAAAACCAACCCTTCCAACAGCGAATTACTCGCCAGCCGGTTGGCCCCCTGAAACCCACTCATCGCCACCTCACCAGCCGCGTATAGACCCGCAATATCCGTCTGGCCGTACACGTCCGTCCACACCCCGCCGCAGCTATAGTGAGCCGCCGGCACCACCGGAATCGGCGTCTTGGTCATTTCTACTCCCATCCCCAGACAATGCTGATAGATGTTGGGAAAACGCCGTCGGGTCTGGTCCGCATCTTGGCCCGTAACGTCCAAATAGACGCACTCGGCACCGCTTTGCTGCATCTGCGCAACAATAGCCCGCGACACCACATCGCGCGTCTGCAGCGGGTCGGTAAACGCCTCACCGCGCTCGTCAATCAGCACAGCACCAAACCCGCGCAAAGCCTCGGTAATTAGGAACGAGGGCCGCCCCGGATCGTAGAGCATGGTCGGATGGAACTGCATAAACTCCATGTTGCTCACCCTAGTTCCAGCCCGCCAAGCCATAGCGATCCCATCGCCGGAGGCCACACGCGGATTAGTGGTGTGCAAAAAGACCTGTCCGCAGCCGCCCGTGGCCAGCAGCGTAACCGGCGCCACCGCGGCGATGGGATCGGCTTGCTGCGAGTCCAATACCCAAGCCCCGTGGCAACGCCGTTGTTCATCTACGATTAAGTCTATCGCCAAATGGTGATCGTACAGGGTCACCTGCGGCAGTGCTTGCACGGCCGCGACCAAAGCGCGCGTTACCTCGCGGCCAGTCATATCGTCCGCATGTACGACCCGCGCATGGGCGTGCCCACCCTCGCGCCCCAACGCCAACACCCCAGGCCGCACTTCGTTGAATTGCGCGCCAATCGCCAGCAGTTCGGCCACCACCTCCGGCCCTTCAGCCACCACCCCTTCGACGATCGCGCGGTCGCACAACCCAGCGCCCGCCGCAACCGTATCCTGCGCGTGGCTGGCGACCGAATCAGCCGCATCCATGGCCGCGGCAATGCCGCCTTGCGCGTATTGAGTATTGGACTCGCGCCGCTCGCGCTTGGTCACCACGGCCACAGACCCGTGCTGAGCAGCCTTGAGGGCAAAGAACAAACCGGCAATCCCGCTGCCTAAAACGAGATAATCCGCCTCAATTTTCATTTAATAAAAATCATCTTATTAGCGCGGGAGATCGGCCCGATGCGCAATATATAATAATACATACCACTGGCCACGCGCTCGCCCCGCTCGTCGCGGCCATCCCAAGAAGCGCTGTACAACCCCGGAGCCGCCAGATCCTCCACGAGGTGCCGTACCAAGCCGCCGGTCAAGGTACGGACTTCGAGCTCGACCCTAGTCTGGCCGGCGACAATGGGATCGTTGATCCCGATCTGATAATCGATCTGCGTACCCTCGTTGAACGGGTTGGGGTAATTCTGTCCCAAGTCAAAGTCCAAGGGTATGCGCGGATCGAAGTTGAGGAAGGGCCGCCAACGAACATCGCCGCTAATCCGAGCCGCGATCCAACTCTCGTCCTCGTTCCCCCACCAATTGTTGATCGCCTGCAATAGTTGCTCAGTTTGATTGTCGATCAGTTGCTCGCCCTCTTGGACGCCGTTCAAAACCAGCCACGCCGGCACCACGCTCCCTTCTATCCGCATAGCCAACGCATTGCGGAAGAATTGATTGCGCACAATGCGCGGGCGCGCACTTCTAGTCCATAGGCCAACTTCGTGATTGTACAGCGCGTTGTCCTCAATTTCGACTTCTCGCGTCTCCACGCAGTAAATCCCAATCCCACCATTAAACGAATTGCCCGCCACCTTGCCGCTAGTCCCCCGCCCCAAGACCAAATTGGCCTCCTCAGGCGCAGCCGAGCCGTTGGTGTTAAAACGGGTATCGACCAACGACAAAAACCCGCCCTCGCGCCAGAGGCCAGCGCGGCCATTGTCGTGCAACTCAGCGTGGTTTATCCGCGTCAAGCCTGGGCCAGCGATCCAAATGCCCACTCCACCTGCTTCCTCGACGCGTACGCGATCTAAGAGAATCTCCTCTTCGACCTTTTCTAAGCGAATGCCGTCCGCCCTAGCGTGGCGGATGGTCACATCTTCTAAGGTAGTGGCGTGGTCGATTTCCTCGGACAATAGGCCATAGTGAGCATGGTCGATGAGGACGCTGCGCAAATAGGCCGTGGCCGTTTGGTGCAGCACGATGCCGTGCCAATCTCCGGGCTGCGGGTCGGCTGCGGCTGAGTGGAAGGCGGTTTGCCCCTGCCCCGAAACGCCGATGACGAGATCGCCGTACACTATCAGCTCCACGCGCGCCGTATCCGCACCCGTAGCCAGCGCGTCTGGCCCCACCTGCACCTGCGCACCTGCGCGGATATCGAGGTACCCTCCGGGCAAAACGGTCACGTCGCCGACGACTTCAATGTGGTCGCGCCAGATTTCGTCGGTGGCAATCGGGCCGGCGCGACGGCGATCTTGCAGCTTGAGATCGGCCACCATCTGATCGCCCTCGCGGCGGATGTTAGTCACGCTAATCCCCGTCGTCGATGCCGGGTTGGACGCGGCCCAGAAGTCGGTAAATTGCTCGCCGTCAAACACGTCGGTAGCGTCGCCTAAATTGCCGCCAAAATCCGTGCGATAGCGCACGTCATGCGCCCAAAAATCGAGATTGTCGCGACCATTAAACGGGGACGACTTGCGGCCCAAGGGGAAGCCCGCATCGCTAAAAAGCCCATCGGCACACACTAAGTCCACTCGTTTGATAGCTTCCGTATTATTGCTGTAGCGACTGGGATTTATGCGCCAGATCAGCAAGCCCTCGCCGGGCAGATTGCGCTCGTAATAACTGTGCTGACGGCTGCGGAACTCCACGAGAAAAAAGTGCTCGGCGGGCGCAGACGCGGGCAGTAAATACACATCGCCACCCGCGTTGACATCGGCAAAAATCACGTCATCTTGGTCCTCGCTCAGCACTTTGAGTTGTTGGTTGTTTACCCCCAGCCAGCCGAGTTGCCCCAAGCTCCACGCGCAGAAGGGATTGGGGCCATCTGTCTCGCCCCAGCCGCGATTGCCGTGCCCCATCAAGCCCCAATAGCCAATGCCTCCTGAGTCGTCTTCCGGCTCGGACCCAAACTCGCGGTCGTACAGGTCGGGCAGACCCAGAAAGTGTCCAAACTCATGGGCCGTACTGCCTACGGCCTCGACAAAAGATCTCCCGCGCTGGACAGCACCTTTTTTTGAATCGACCCGGATGAAACCGCCGCGGAGGGCGCGGTCTTGGCTCACATAGTCGTTGCCCAACCCGAGTTGAGCAACGCCCGTGGCCTCTTCGATGATAAAGCCCGTTGGGGCCGAGGCCGAGATGATAAAAATAAAATCCACGTACCCATCGTCGTCGCCGGAGTTGGGCACTCCGTCGGGACCGTCGTTGTCGTAGCGGCTAAAGTCCACGTCGGCATCAACGGCCTCGATGATCTCGCGGGCAAAGCGACCATACCCGCCCTCCGCGTCTGAGTACACCTCGGCATTGCTGCGGGACGCGTACCAGCGGGGCAGCACCTCGCCGGTGAGTTCAAACTGCCCGCGCGACATCTCGCGGAAGAAGTGGGTCAGGCTGCCCGGCTGATCGGCAAAAATCCTCCCTGCAAAAGACGGAACCTCGCGGCCCAAGCCGCCCTCATCGGCAAAATGCGCGAAGATGGTCAGGGCGTGGATGCGCCCCGTTTGGGGGGCGACGTCTTGCAGGGGGGCCGCGCCTACTTCTACGGCGATGACCCAAGCGGCGACGAGCAGTAAAAGGCTTCTCATACAAGAAGTCTGCAAGATCGCAATCGTAGGGGCAACCCTCGTGGTGCTCTATCGGGGACGGAGCAGACTTTACTTACGGTTGGCGACGACCGAATTGCAGATGAAAGCGATACAACAGTAGTAAGTACAAAAATAATAGACGCAATTCTAATTCGGTCGGTTTGCGGTGGACCGCGGCGTGAGCTTGTTGGGAGGCGATTGCAGTGTTGATTCCGGCGTCGGCAGAAGACAACAGCCACATTACGATCCCTAATATCAAGGATATGCCGACTCCCCCGACGAGAAAGAGGCTCCAAGCTATCCAGTTAAAAAAGGCAGGAAGTGGGGCAAGCCCATATAGACTGAGCGCTGGGCTCCCGGCGATCAGCGAGAGGCCGATGATGGTAAAACACAATAGCAGTAATAGGGCGGCATAGAGCAATTTATCCCGAAGGCTGTATTCAGGAGGTAAGTGATCGAGAAGTTCAACACCTACCTTCTGGGCAAGGCGCTTTGCATACTCCTGCATACGCTCTGCTACAAACTGCACCAAGGCTGAAACGACTTCTCTCGCTAGCCATAACGACACGTATAAAACGACCGCCGTTACAGCCCAATCGCCTATGGGATACTCTACCACCCAGAACGCGAACATCCACGCCGTAGTGTATGCGATTGCCAGCTTGAAATCTCTAACGGGAAGAAGGGCTTTTTTCATCTTTGCTCTCCCTGCAGATCGTCCGCTCCATCGGCGGAAGACTTACGTAGGCTAGCACGTGTCAAGTCCCACACATCCTTGAGGCTGGTCAAAGTCATTGCAACTCCTGATACAATAAGATGGATACGGTTTGACGGAGGAATACCAGTCCATTTATTGCGGGCGGTCCAAGCGGCGGTTGGTCTCTTTGATCCTCATGGAGTCTCCACTTTCTTAGATACTTTATAAACAGCTTAAAACGGTTCAGGGGCAAGGTCCGTAGAGACACCCTTGATCTCGTGGGGGCACCTAACGCTTGTCAACATCACCTCGGGTCCAGTCGATCTGGACGCCGCCGTAGTGCCTCAGCCGCTGGTCGCGCTGGATGCGGTAGCGGCTGCTCAGCCGCCAGCCGCGATAGGCGACCTCCACCAGCGCGTACCCGCGCCAGCCCGTGCCGTAGAGCGGGCGAATGCTCACGGCCCCGGGCAGATCCACCTCGTATTCGTAAATCCGCGTCCAATACGAGTCCGTGCGGAAGCGGCTCGCGTGCAAGGTCAGCCAGCGCGTCTTAAACCGCACGCCGCCCAACAGACCCCACTCGGAGCGAGCGGCGCGATGCCAGCGCACCAGTTCACCGCGCCAGCGCCAAGCCCCTCGGTCCAAGTCCAAACGCCATTTGTGGCTGCGCTCTTGCACCAACCGCTCGTCCGCCCAGCGCGGCCGCAGGCGTCTCTGCCACTGCCCACGCATCGCCCAGTGACGACCCAACCGCCGCCGCAACTCGCCCCCCCAAGTAGCATACGTGGCCGGTACAGGTATGAAGTAGGAGCGCGCGGGTCGGCGGTACACATCCACGTAGCCGCGCCAGCCCCGACCGCTGACTTCAGCGACTCCGCCCTGCTCGTTTTGCATAGCCGAAGTCCCTGGAGCCGCGCCAAAGAAGCTGTGGAATCCCGGCGCGTAATAGCGGCCCAGCGTCCTCAGCCGCAGACTCCCATACCGCCCTCGCAGTTCCCCGACCATCCCCCAGTGCCCCATCCCATCGCCAGCCACCGCCAACGCTGCTCGGCCTCGATCCCAATCCACGCGCATGTCCACTGCTCCCATGTGCTGCTCGTCGCCGACAAAGCCCCAAGGCGTCCGCCCATTCCGGCGCAAGTCGATACGGTGGGAAAAGTCCAAGGCCAGCAGGGTCGTGCCCCACTGCCAATGCTCGCCCCGCCAGTGCAACCGACCGCCGCCAGCCCGGATGCCCAGCAGATCGCGGCCAGCCACCTCGGTCGCGGTCACGTGATAGCCGCTCTCGGGCAGCGACCGCACCTGCCCCTCTTCGTCCAAGCGTCCATCCCGATGCGCCCAACCCCCGAGCAGCATCCCGCTCCACGCCCGCCCCTCGTAGCGCCACGCCGCACCGCGCAGGGCGTGATTCTCCCCGCTAGAGCGATAGCCCAAGCGCCGACTGTCGCCCGCCGGCATCCTCGGCGCAATACTCCCGCGCCGGTTGCGCCCAAACACCAAGCCCGCACCCGTGCCGGGCCGCAGATCGCCGACGACCCATTCGGACTGCGGCCTCTGCACCGCGTAGTAAAACGTCCTAAAATCGCTCCACCCGGACTCGCCTGGGTCGCGCTCGGCCAAGCCAAAAAACGCCTGTCCGCTAACCGGCGCGACCTCCACCCGCTGATACAACTGCCATCGTTCCCGCGCCACTTCCGCCCCGCGCACCCGCCACCGCACGGCCGCCGCGTCTAGCCCCCTCAAATCGTCCAACCGCTGCTCCAAATAACCCGCGTCCTCCTCCCCCAAATCCCCCTCGGCCCACACCGGGCCGACCAATACCAACACCCACAGTCGCCACATAGTCCTTCCTCCTTTGTCTGGACGCTTGCAAGGACTGTGCCATGAGGCGCGGTCAGTGGAGGGGACAGTGGCTAGTGTATCCTTTGATTCCCTATTCTGTTTCCTTTAGGTTACAGTCCCAAGCAGGCAGTCACCGAGGCGAATGGGCGTTTCCATTCCCAACGAGATCATACATGAGAGCCCGTAAATACACTATTCTGCTCGCCCATGCCCTGCTCATCGCCTGTGGCGACGACGATAATCCCGTCGAAGGCCGTAGGGATAATGCGATTGGGAATGGGCAGGGACAACTCGCCGCCGCGCAAGAGCACGACGGCGGGAACAATGCCATTGTGAATGCAGCAAGTCATTGGCGGGGAATCGAGATTCACCCCGAAAGCAGATGTTCCCCTTATGATCGCAGCGACTATCGCTACCCGCAGTCTGTCGAGCTTGCCATTATCGAAGAGCTCGGCGGCATCTATAGCCCGTACACTGGGCACTGTTTTGCTAATCAGTGGGAGACGGACATTGAGCACATCATCGCGCTTTCCGAGGCGCACGACAGTGGGCTATGCGAGCCTACCCCCAACATCATGCAGCTACGTCGAGCCTTTGCTGCCGATCCGCTCAATCTGACGCTTGCCAGCCCTGAATTAAACCGCGGCCGCAAGCTCCACTACGATGGTGCCGAATGGATGCCGCCGATGAATAGGTGCTGGTTTGCCCAGCGCATCGTCGAAGTGCGCCGAAAGTACGGCCTCACTATTGACCGCAGGGAGGCGGAAGCACTGGAGCGCATACTTGTGGCCTGTTCCTCTGTCGAGATGGAGCTTACTGATTGTGGATTGGCGGCTTCGGAATAATGACAGCACTCTGAAATACTTCTAATGCAACTCTCAATAAGGAGCCACAATATGAAACTCACCACCTGCAACGAATACTTCACCGACTGGCCCATCGAAGAGGTCTTCTCCTACGCCGCGGACCTCGGATACGCCGCCGTAGAAATCGCCCCCTTCACTCTCGCCGACAGCGTCGCAGACATCCCCGCGTCGCGCCGCGCCCAAATCCGCGCTGCCGCCGAGCGCGCTGGCGTGGAAATCGCCGGCCTGCACTGGCTTTTGGCCAGCCCCGACGGGCTATATATCACCCATCCCGACCCAGCCATCTACCAGCGCACCTGCGCGTACTTCAAAGAGCTAGTCCAATTCTGCGGCGATCTCGGCGGCCAAGTGATGATCATCGGCTCGCCCATGCAGCGCAACGTGCAGGAAGGATGGGATTACCAAGAGTGCTGGAACCGCATGCGCGGGGCGTTTGAAGGCAGCTTGGAGTTAGCCCAACAGCACGGCGTCTATCTCTGCATAGAGTCGCTGAGCAAGGAGCAGACGAACATCATCACTACTTGCGCGGAAGCACGCAAAATGATCGCCGAGATCGACCATCCGCACTTCCAGACCATGGTCGATGTGTGCTCCGGCTCGACCGAGGAAATTCCCGTCGCCCAGCTTTTGCGTGACTCCGGCGAGCACCTCTACCACGTCCACGTCAACGACGCCAACAAGCGCGGCCCCGGCTTTGGCAACACCGACTTCGCCAGCGTCATGCGAACGCTCAAGGAGCTGGATTATCAGCGCTACGTCTCAGTGGAAGTGTTCGATTTTAGCCCGGACCCGCGCACCATTGCCGCCGGCAGCCTGCACTACCTCAAAGGCATTGCCGCCACCCTGGACCTCCCTTGACAGTAGCGCCCTTTTTGCGAACTTTCGGGCACTCATAAAGAAAGGATTCCACATGCCCAACTACACCCTCAACCACGTCCACCACGAGGCCGTCGACGTCCACGCCGCGGTTGACTGGTACAAAAAGCTCTTCGGTGCTACCAGCGATCCGCCCTTTGAGCGCGGCGGTGCGACTTGGGTTCCGGTCCACATCGGCGCAGTGCAAATCACCGTCACGGACCGCGAGTTTGCCCCCATGGAATTGGGGCGCTATCAAGGCTACGACCACATCGCTCTCACCTCCTCCGACTTCGACCAAACCCTCGCCGACATCGCCGAACTCGGCGTCGAGATCTGGATGGGGCCGGTAACGCTCGACGACGGCAACCGCATCGTCTTCATCAACGGCCCAGACAACGTCAAGATCGAATTGATGGAGCAAAGCTAGGATGGAAATCCGCCCCTTCGGCCTGTGGCCCAGCCCCCTCTCGCCCGACGAGTTGGCCAACTCCACGCGCCTCCGCGACGTGGCTTGGGATGCCGACGGCCGCACCCTCGTCTGGCTGGAGGGCCGAGGACCGCGGGGCGTGCTCGTCTGCCAAGAACCGGGCGCTGCCCCGCGTGACCTCAACACCGCGCTCTCGGTGCGCGCCCAAGTCGGCTACGGCGGCGGCGACTTTGCTGTATCCCGCTGCCATGCGTATTTCGTCGAGCACGGCGGCCGCCTCTACCGCCAACCGCTAGCCGGCGGCCCAGCCCAGCCAATCACTCCCGAGTTTGGCCATGCCGCGTCTCCTGCGCCTGCGCCAACAGGGCGTCATCTCATATACGTCCACAGTTACGAGGGCCGCGACACATTGGCCGTCGTCGATGTCGCCGGGCGCTTTTGGCCGCAAATCCTCGCGGAGGGGGCCGACTTCTACATGCAGCCAGCCTGGCATCCCAGAGGCGACCGCTTGGCCTGGATCGAGTGGGATCATCCGCAGATGCCTTGGGACGGCACCCGCCTAGTGCTGGGCCAGCTTGCGCGCAGCCGCCACGGGCTGCCTAGCCTGCGCACAACCGAGGTGCTCGCCGGCGACGCAGACACCGCCATTGCCCAGCCTTGCTTTTCACCCGATGGCCGCTATTTGGTCTATGCCTCGGACGAGCGCGGCTACAGCAACCTCTGGTGCCGCGACCTCGCCAACGGGGCCACGCACTGTCTGTACGAGGACGCCAACGATGTCGCCAGTCCCACCTGGGCGCAGGGCATGCGGGCGTTTTCGTGGGCCGCCGATAGCCGCACTTTGTATTTCGTGCGCAGCGAAAACTCCCAGCGCCTAGCATACGCGCTCGACTTCGCCAGTGGAGCAGTCGCCAAGGTCGAAGCGCTGGCCGCCTACACCCACATCGAACAGCTCGCGGCGGCCCCGCGCGGCAAGGGCTTGGCCTGCATTGCCGCGGCCAGCGCAATCCCCGCCCGCATCGTCGCCGGTACTGCCACCCAAGTAACAATCCGCGCTCGCTCCGCCAGCGAGTCGCTTGCCCCAGCCGATCTGTCCACGCCCGAGCCAGTTTCTTGGGCCACCGAAGACGCCACGCAAGTCCACGGGCTGTACTATCCTCCGGCTAGCCACCGCTTTGCCGGCCAAGGCCGACCGCCGCTGATCGTGGCCATCCACGGCGGCCCCACCGGTCAGATAGAGACCGGCTTTGAAGGCAGCCACCAATACTTTGCCACGCGCGGCTGGGCCGTTCTCGACGTGGATTATCGGGGCAGCACGGGCCACGGGCGCGCCTACATGACCGCCCTGCGCGCCCAGTGGGGCCTTCTCGACGTGACAGACGCCATCAGCGGTGCCCAGCACCTCGTCTCCAGCGGCCTCGCCGACCCAGACCGCCTCGTCATCATGGGTGGCAGCGCCGGTGGCTACACGGTTTTGCGGGCGCTCACCACGCGGCCCGGCTTCTTCCGCGCCGGCATCTGCCTCTACGGCGTGGCCAACCTGTTCACCCTCGCCGCAGACACCCACAAATTTGAGTCCCGTTACCTCGACTCCATGATCGGCTCTCTGCCCGCAGCGGCTGCGGTCTATCGCAATCGCTCGCCGGTCTATGCCGCCGACCAGCTACGCGATCCAATCGCCATCTTTCAGGGAACCGACGACCAAGTCGTGCCGCCGGCCCAAGCCGAGGAGATCGTCGCCTCGTTGCGCCGCCGCAACATACCGCACGTCTATCATCTGTACGAAGGCGAGGGCCACGGCTGGCGCAAACCCGAGACCGTGCGGGCCTTCTACCAAGCCTGCGAGGCCTTTCTCCGCCAGCACGTCCTCTTCGCCTAAAGCCCGCCCAAAGGAGCATCCCTTGCACTACGAAACCGTCATCGGCATGGAAGTCCACGTCGAGTTGCAAACCGCTTCTAAGATGTTTTGCGCCTGCGCAGCCGATCACTTTCAGGTGGCGGCCAACGCCCATATCTGCCCGGTGTGTACCGGTCAGCCCGGTGCCTTGCCCGTGATCAACGGCCGCGCCGTCGAACTGACGGTTATGACCGGCATGGCCCTTCATTGCCAAGTCAAACCCCGCAGCGTTTTTGCGCGCAAAAACTACGTCTATCCCGACCTGCCCAAGGGCTACCAGATCTCGCAATACGAGCAGCCCCTGTGCGAGAGCGGTTGGATCGAGATCGACGGCGAGAGCGGCCCCAAACAAATCGGCGTCGTCCGCGTCCACCTCGAAGAAGACACCGGCAAGCTCCAGCACGCCGGCCACTCCAGCCTGATCGACTACAACCGCGCTGGCGTGCCGCTGATGGAAATCGTCACCGATTCCTCGCTCCGCTCAGCCGACGAGAGCTATGCGTACCTGACCCAGATCCGCCAGATCGTCCGCTACCTAGGCGCGTCCTCTGGCGACATGGAGAAAGGGGCCATGCGCTGCGAGGCCAACATCTCGATCCGGCCCGTGGGCAGCCGCGAATTGGGCACCAAGGTCGAGGTCAAAAACCTCAATTCCTTCCGCGCCGTGCGCAGCGCCATCGCCTACGAAGCCGAGCGCCAGCAACACATCGTCGAAGCCGGCGGCCACGTCCAACAAGAGACCATGGGCTGGGACGAACGCGCCAACATTACCCGCCCACAGCGCAGCAAAGAGACCTCGGACGACTACCGCTACTTCCCGGAGCCAGACTTGCTCGTCGCGGAATTAGACGACGAGTGGATCGCCCGAGTCCACACCAGCTTGCCCGAGTTGCCTGCTGCCAAGGCCGCACGCTTTGCCGATTCCTATGGACTCAACCCACAGGAAGTCGCCGCCTTAGTCGAGGACCAAGCCGTGGCCGCGTATTTCGAAGAGGCCGCCCAAGTACAAGACGCAGATCCCAAGCAAGTGGGCAACTGGATCACCGGAGAAGTTTTCCGCCGCCTCAACGCCGAGGGCCGGTCGATAGAGGACGTCGAAGTTCAGCCAGCCGCGCTCGTCGAATTGCTCTCCTTAGTCAAAAAAGGCACGATCAACCAAAACGCGGCCCGCGAAGTCTTTGGCCAATTATGGGAGCAGGGCGGCTCGCCCGCCGAGATTGTCGCCGCGCACGGCCTCGGACAAATCTCCGACAGCGGCGAACTCGACCAAGCAGTAGCCGAGGTAATCGCCGCGCATCCCGACGCCGTCGAAAAGATCAAGGGCGGCAATCACAACACCGTGCAATTTCTGATGGGTCAAGTGATGCGGGTGACGCGAGGGAAGGCCAATCCGCAGCTCGTGCAAGAATTGTTGCGCCAGCAGTTGGAGATATAAAACCGGCTATCCGGTTCTGGCGCTACGAAGAGAAGCTCAGGCTTACGCACGGGCTTATATAGGTATGGGATGCTTCGCTTCGCTCAGCATGACAGGCACTGCTTCCCGATGTCATGCTGAGCGAGGCGAAGCATCTCCTACTCGGTAGTCCTCAAGCAGTACCAACGTCTAACACGCTGCGTAACATCACTTAATCATACTGGTACTCTTGACGGCAATCGGCATTCTGTTATATTAACAACCATGACAAATATAACAGAATTGCACGATATCCCGGCCGTATTACGCGCCATCCGCTCCCACCTTGACCTCACCCAAGAGCAACTCGCCGAGCGGCTCGGCGTCTCCTTCGCCAGCATCAACCGCTGGGAGGGCGGCGCGATCAAGCCGCAGAAGGCCGCGCAGGAAGCCATCGCCGCACTCGCTGTCGAAGCGGGCGTTGACGCGTCCGAGCCAACCGAAGCGGCCGTGCGCGTAACGCAGCGCCGGAAAGGCAAAGGCCGTGCGGCTGTGCCCTCGACCAAGCCCATGGAACAAATGCTGTGGGATGCGGCCTGCTCCATCCGCGGCGAGAAAGACGCGGCCAAATTCAAAGATTACCTGCTGCCGCTCCTCTTCCTCAAGCGGCTGTCCGATGTGTTCGACGACGAGATAGAACGGCTAGTCGAGGAATACGGCGAACGAAACATCGCGTTGGAAATCGCCGAGAGCGATCACGCGCTGCTGCGCTTCTACCTGCCCCCGGAAGCGCGTTGGGGCGTCATCAGCGGTCGCGAAAGTTACGGATGGCCGCTCGACGACCAAGGGCGCAGCACGCAGCCGAGGGACATCGGCGAGCATCTGACAAAGGCGGTGCGGGCGGTCGCACGACAGAATCCCTCGCTTTCGGGCGTCATCGACTTTGTCGATTTCGCCGCCGAGCGCAACGGCGAGCGCGATATCAACCCGTCCAAGCTCGCCGCAGTCATCGAAACCTTTTCCGATCCCCGCTACCGGCTCGGCCTCGCCGACGTGCAGCCAGACTTTCTCGGCCGCGCCTACGAGTATCTGCTGAGGAAGTTCGCCGAAGGTTCCGGTCAGAGCGCGGGCGAGTTCTTTACCCCCACCGAAGTTGGCTTCCTCATGGCGCACATCATGCGCCCAAGGCCCGGCGAGGATTGCCACGACTACGCCTGCGGCTCGGCTGGTCTGCTCGTCAAGCTTCAGCTCGTCGCCCGTGAACTCGACCCCACCAGCCGCGTGCCACTCAAGCTCTACGGCCAAGAACTGCAAGCTGAGAGCTACGCCGTCGCCCGCATGAATGGGATCATCCACGACATGGAGGTGGAAATCGAGCGCGGCGACACCATGATCAATCCCAAGTTCAAGACCGCGACCGGCCAGATCGCCACGCACGACATCGTGGTCGCCAATCCTATGTGGAATCAGCCGTTCAGCCCGGAACTCTTCGCCAACGACCCATTCGACCGCTTCCGCACCCAAGGCGGCGCGACCACCGGCAAGGGCGATTGGGCTTGGCTCCAGCACACCCTCTCCTGTCTGAACGAGCGCGGGCGGGCGGCTGTGGTGCTTGACACTGGCGCGGTGACGCGCGGCTCGGGTGCCAAGCACGAAGATAGGGAGCGCAACATACGCAAATGGTTCGTAGAGCGAGACCTGATCGACGGCGTGATCCTATTGCCGGATAACCTTTTCTACAACACCAGCGCCGCTGGCGTGATCGTGGTGCTGTCGAAGCGCAAGCCGGAGGCTCGGCAAGGCAAGATCGTGCTGCTCAACGCCAGCAAGCGCGTGGGCAAGGGACGGCCCAAGAATTTCATCCCGGAGGAGGGTATTCGCCCGCTCGCGGCGGCGTTTGCGAAGGGGGAGCCGGTGGAGGGTGAGGTCGCTGTCATAACGAGAGAGCAGGCAGAGAAAGCGGATTACAACTTGAGTCCGAGCCGGTGGGTGGGGCAGACGGATGCAGTGTCTCAGCGTCCGATCAAGGAAATCATTGCCGAAATGCAGCGCCTCGATGAAGAGGCCCGCGAGATTGAAGCGTCCATGGCTCAAATGTTGGCCCGATTGCAGTAAGCGCACACTCAATGACATAAGGAGGCAAGAAGATGGGAGCGACACACGTAACAGTCAGGATCACGAACCCCGCTGACTCGGACAGGTACTGGGAGGGACTATTCTTGGTCGATACAGGAGCCACAGATTCCCTTGTGCCCAGACCGCATCTGGAGGCTATCGGCTTGGAGCCCGAGGGGAAGCGCGTGTATGAACTGGCCGATGGCAGCGAGATCGCAGTGGACGTCGCCGTTGCCAAGATCGAGTTCATGGGCGAATTCGTCGGCGGAACGGTCATCTTCGGCGACGCTAACGCAGAGCCGCTGCTGGGCGTGACGGCGCTGGAATCCGTCGGCATAGAAGTGGATCCGGTGAATCAGCGGCTAAAGAGGCTGCCGGCCGTGCGGCTCAAGAGAATGGCGTGACGTCAATGAATGAAGCATGGACATGGCGTCCCCTCGGGGAACTGTTCGAGATCGGCGCGGGAAAAACCATGTCCGCCGCCGCTCGCAACGGTCCTGACAAGACCCGATTCCTTCGGACATCGAATGTCCTCTGGGACGAAATTGACCTGTCGTCTGTAGATGAGATGGCGATTCCAGACCACCAACTGCCTGCCAAGCTGTTGTGCCGGGGCGACCTGCTTGTGTGCGAGGGTGGTGAGATCGGGCGGGCTGCGATATGGAACGGCAAGGTCAAAAAGATGTCATTTCAGAACCACTTGCATCGGCTACGGCCCATTGTCGAGGAGGTCGAGCCGCGCTTTTACGTGTACTTCCTGCAATCTGCCTTTACCCAACTCGGCATATTCGAGGGTGTGGGCAATAAGACGACGATCCCAAACCTGTCGCGTAGTCGATTGGCAGGACTTGAGGTGCCACAGCCAACGATTGACGAGCAGCTAGCGATAGTCGCCACCCTTTCGCAGGTTCGAGAAGCTATCAAGACACAGCATCAGAGCGTCACGATTGCACAGGATTTGAAACGTGCCGCGATGCAGGCTCTCTTTACTCGTGGACTCAGGGGTGAGGTGCAGAAAGAAACCGAGATTGGGCCGGTTCCGGAGAGTTGGAAACTACGACCTATAGGTGAGTTCGCACATCAGTTGCAATATGGACTCTCAGTGCGCGGCGAGCCTTCTGGCCGCTACCCGATACTGCGAATGAACTGCCAGCAGGATGGAAAAGTCCTTCTACGTGACTTACAGTTTGTGAACGTTGACGACGAAACGGCTAAGGCTTATCGCGTCAAACCGGGCGATATCCTGTTCAATCGGACCAATAGTTATGAGCTTGTGGGAAGAACAGCGATTGTTGAGATAGAAACTAATGCGGTCTTTGCTTCATACCTTGTGCGTGTCTCAGTTGACAACAAGCGTCTAGATCCTCGGTTCCTGAATCATTTTCTCAATTGGGGCTCTGCGCAGGCCGAACTGAAGAAGCTCGCTAGCCGAGGAGTGAGCCAAGCCAACATCAGCGCCGGAAAACTTCGGGAGTTTGGAATTCCAGTGACAGATTTAGATGAGCAGCGCGAAATCGTCGCCATCCTCGACGCCATTGACCGCAAGATTGACCTGCATCGCAGGAAACGGGCGGTACTCGACGATTTGTTCAAGACGCTGCTGCACAAGCTGATGACGAGGGAGATTCGCGTCAGTGACCTTGATCTTCCAAAAATTGAAGAAAGAAATCCAGCCACCACGCAGGTATCGGAATGACCGTGGGCGCAAATAGACAGCCGCCGTTGGTAAAGGCTCAGAAGGCGACGGTAAGACACGACTATAAAACACCCGGCCTGCTCAGGGCAGGCTTTCAATATCAGGACCTCGTCGCCATCGAGATATTGATCAACTTTTACAGACAACGGAATCTCTACGCTTGGGTGCAACTCGAAGCTGAAGAACGGGCGTTTCGATCGATCGAGGACGTAGTCGCCTGTACGCCGGACGGTCTCTACGAACTGACGCAGGTCAAGTTCACCGCCGATCCCGATGCTCCGGCCAATAGCTTGAGTTGGGCATGGCTCACCGAAAATGGCGGTATTCGCAAGAAGTCCCTGCTACAGAAATGGGCCAAGACGACTCTCCACCACAAGGCGGCTGGTACCCTTGCTCAGGCGACTCTTAAAACCGATCGCGTCCCAGATGCCGCGTTCGCGAAATGCCTAGAAGGCACAAAAGTCGCCTACACGCGAATGTCAGGAGAGGACAAAGCTAAGGTCGAGGAGCAACTCGGATCGCTCGAAGCTGCCAAGTCCTTCTTTGAGAGCTTTGAATTCATCCATTCGCTACCGAGGCTTGATGATCTTGAAGAGAAGCTCTGGTCGAGAATCGCCTCCGACACGGACCGTGGCGGTTGGGCCCTATTCCGGGAACAGGTTCAACGATGGTCAACGCGGAAAGGGCAACCCGACCCAGATGGCAGAATCAAGTACATCCATCTTCGACAGGCATTTTCCGTCGAACGTTCGAAGCCGATACCGCAAGGCTTTCTTGTGCCGCCCACATACAGCGTACCCGACCCGGACTTTGACAGAGCTTTTCTCGAAGAAATCACCGGCTCGGATGGCCTTACCGTGCTGTGGGGTCCGCCTGGGCGTGGAAAGAGCACTTACCTCAGCCATTGCGTTGCCGACATCAACCAGAAAAGTACCGTATGCATCCGCCACCACTATTTTCTGAGCCTTGAAGACCGTTCGGAGGGCCGTTTCCACTACTATGCGATAGCCCAATCACTTAAACATCAGCTTGAGGAGGCAATTCCGGATCTGGAAGGACCAAGTAAGGACTTAGGGGAACTTCTTGAAACGGCCGCTTCCCGGCTGAAGGGCGAGGGCCGCCGACTAATCGTAGTCGTCGATGGGCTAGATCATGTATGGCGTGATCATCGAGATCACGAGGACATGGAAGCGCTGTTTGATGCGCTTCTACCACTTCCGGATAATGTCAGGCTGGTCGTGGGGACGCAGAAGATAGCCAGCGAACATTTACCCGCGAGATTTCTAAACGCCCTCCCAACCGAGCATTGGACCGAGCTTCCATTGATGTCTCAGACGGCGGTACACCGCTGGCTGCGCTCCCAAGACAAGGCTGGCAGACTGAATCTGGAAGTGACCGGACGGCAACCGCGCGGCCAAATGGTCCGCTCAGTAGCGAGAGCTTTCCACGACATCTCGCAAGGTCTGCCGCTTCATCTGATTTATTCGTTCGAGACGATTGCCCGAGCTGGCAACGCGGTGACGGCAGAAGACGTGGCAGCACTTCCAGCATGTCCCACAGGTGATATTCGAGACTACTACCGGTCATTCTGGGCAAGGATGGACGCGAAGGCTCAGACGATCTTGCATGTCCTAGCGGGCCTGGAGTTTGGACCTCCTCTATTTGCGATGCAAGACTGCTTCGGACGCAGCAATGAAAGTCTCGCGGCACTCGCCGAGATCAATCACCTGCTTGACTGTCGGGAGATGGAAGTCCAGCCCTTCCACGGAAGTCTATTTGCCTTCGTGCGAGACCTTCCAAGACATGAAACTATTTTTCGTGTGAATGCGTCCGATGTCCTCGCTTGGTTAGAGACACGTGCTCCAGAGTATTGGCGCTGGGCTTGGTTGTGGATCACCAAGGAGCAACTCGGTAATCCATCAGACCTTCTCACGGAACCCGACCGCGAATGGGCGATCAAATCGCTCGTTGCTGGATATCCGATCGAGCAGTTGATCACTATACTCGATCACGCCGAAAAAGCCGCATTCGACGCATTCGATCTTCCCCGCCTGCTAAGTCTTCGTTCGCTCAAGAAGCGCGTAGTAAATGGGCCGGAATCCCAGACCAACGAATGGCCACTTTTTCAAGAGATTGCGATTTCATTATCTGAAGATCCGCACATCCGAGCCCTCTTGCGGGCAGCACTCCATCGTGCATCTGTTGACCTGCTGCCTTTCATCGTACGCAGCGCGGATGAGTCCGTCCGTGCGGACGTAGTTCGGAATACCATCGCAGAGCTGAATCGGCGCATTGCATGTCGCCGCGACAATGAGACGGGGACCGGTGACCGACAGTCAGAATTGATTCACGCCATTGCTGCGGTGAACGCAAACGACGAACCCCTGAGAGCGCAAAGCCTCGTCGCTTATGCTAAGCGGGCTGCGAATGCTGATGCACTAATCACCACCTACGCCCAAGAATCCATTCTTGTTCGCAATTTCGACAACGTTTTCGCGGTAGGCAGGCAGTGGTCTGGGCACCGGCTAGACCGCGAAGTGTTCGCGGCGCTATGTCTCGAAGGCCTTGATCCTGCTGCGAAACCGGAACTCAAGGCACTCACACATCCGGCAATCCGCTGCTTCGCACTTCTCAAGGGTGGCACCGCTAAACGATCTCAGACGAAAAAAGACCTCTCTCGTTTATTCGCCGGAGACGACAGTCCCGACCCAGGATTTGTACATGACACACGTAGAGTCGTGTACGAAGTCTTCTTCGTTGCGCTGGCTACAGGCCTATCTGGGGGTCAAGCTCAAGAATCGTCACAATCCCATCTGAGGCCCGGACGACATGGCTGAGCGAAGCCGTGCGAGCACTAGAACGGCTAGCAGGAGTCATCGCAGAAGGATGGAAGGCGGCGCGGCGGTGGCCCACCCTCCGGGATATTTACAACGCTTTCGAATTGCAACCATCCACATTGAATTCTCATGACGCGCAGCATCGCTTCATAGCCGTCCGTCTTGCGCTTCGAGATATTGCAGTCGATCTGTGTACTATCGCGAAAGGCCTCAACCCGAATGCTCTTATTGACGTAAGTGATATTGCCTCCGCTTCAATATCGCCATTTTGGCTGGATGAACTTTGGCTTGACAGCTTCACAGAACGGCGCTTGCCGTTGCACACGTCAGAGGCGGCACAGGTAATCGTAGAGCGAGTGGGACACAACCTTGATACCAAAATCATGGAGTTTAACGAGCGGGCAACGGACGCTATCAAATTGGCAATGTTCGCGTCCGACTATGATCTCATTTCGCTGGCAAAGAAGGAACTTAGACGAGCCGTAGGGTGTTTACTTGGTTACGGATCGCACAAGGATATGTTCGCTCTTGAGGTTCTTGAGTCTCTGGATTTACTGGCAAGAAACGGCGATACCGACGCCCAGAAATCCCTGCTTGATCTTGCCGGCGCGTTCGGAGCCTTAACCGAATACACAGACGGCGACGCAACTGACTACGTTAGTAAAAAATATTACGAAGTGATCGCCGCGTACTTTCCCGAACGGGTCCCAGGCTGCTATGCTCACCTGATCCACGACGAAGAATGGCACTATGCCGAAGCGTTAGCCATCGCCTTCGCTGAAACCGACCAAGTCGAATCGCGGACTGGGCGTGCGTTGCTCGAAAGCTATATCGTTCCTCCGGAACTTCTTGCGCTGAAGAAAACTGCAGCGTCCCGGTCTCATACCAAGGCAGCCCTAGCATCTGTCCAGCAGAAAACCGGAAGGGCTACCGAGGCACCATCCGAGCAGAAGGGAACGACACACGCCGGAAACCCGAATTCCATTGGTGATGACTCTGAGTCCGGAGAAACCGAAGTATCAGTTCCCGATCCAAGCAAATTTCCTCCCAAGCGGCTGCAAGAATACCTGAGCGCAACACGTGATGTGAGTTCCTATGGGCATAAGCGGAAACTCGTAACCGAGTGGCTGAAGTATTGGGAGGGCGCAGGATGTGCCGAAGAGGCGCTGACCAATCTCGAAGCTGCAATCTCGGAGACGAGACGTCTCCTCGACTTTGATGACGTGCTGGATGTGGCGTTCGAAATCTCACTCAAGACGCAAGGCCGATCCAAGGCCTTTTCTTGGCTCATCCGAGCCCATGTCAGAGGCTTCGGATGGTACAGATGGCCTATGAGCAGCGACGAAGAAGCCCAAGCCAGAATGCGATTGGCAGCTTTACATTATCGCCAGCAGTGGCGGAAGTTCATCAGGAACACGGCGAAACCTGTATTCTTGACCGGGGCTGAGCAGAACGGTATCGTCATAGGTTTGTCTCGTCTTGTCTATTTATTAGTCGAAGTTGGCGAACTAGATTTAGCCCGAACCTATGCCTTGGAGATGGCACAGATCTTTAAGGAAGAGTTGGCAGAACAGCCAATTGAAATGCCAGAGTGGTCGAGATGACCAACTCTGCTCTCCTGATGCTGCTCGAACGATTGCTGTGGCCGGTCCCACGAGCCCGGTGGGAAACAGCCCGTAGTTTGGCACGTCTTATTCGTGAGGGAGACAGGGAAGCTGCGAATGGTCTCCTCAACTGGATCAGTGCCCGTCGGCTGGAGAGCGAAGCGGTACTCGGCCTTGGCATTATTGATGCGTTCGATCTTAGTTCCTACTTCGAGTTCACCGACGTATCGGAAGCCGTTAGGATTCCTTCGCATCTTTCGGATTACCTTCTGAAGAAAAATTTCACCAACGCAAGGGGCCTATCTCCATTTCGTTACACTATTTCGCCATCGGAACCGGCTACGTTGCCCCGGGATCAGGAAGCTTGGTTTGACCGTTACCGCAAGTGGGCGGTCGCACCGATGTTTTCGAGCGAGCTTGCACAGCTTCAACAATTGACCTGTTTTCCCTTCCGAATGCGCTGGAAACACGATTGGCGCTGGCTCCAATCTACCAATCCTCGCCCAGCAGCAGATTACCCGTACTTCTTCTCCAGTGGGGATCGAAAGCGCGTCGGTCAGTTCGATCATGGCCAACGAGAACTTTATGTCTCTGCGTATCT
Source organism: Candidatus Latescibacterota bacterium (assembly GCA_965208845.1). Taxonomy (GTDB): domain Bacteria; phylum Latescibacterota; class UBA2968; order UBA8231; family UBA8231. The sequence goes on from OZ242361.1 coordinate 5,731,449, forward strand.
TCGGACGCTGACTTATGCCTCCATAACTGGATCAATACCGCATGCGATCGCGGAGCACTACGCGATGATAGCTATCACGATGAACCGGGGGTTGGCTGACTTGGAGCCTATTGACAGACCAGATTGGGCGCGGAACCTTCTCTCTTGCGATGCTGGATGCACGAAGGAACTTGTGCAGAAACTCTGGGCGTACGCGGAAGCCGCTACGAACCCCGATGAAGTACCACTTGCCCTCAAAGTGGTCGATTTTGACACGAAGGATTTCATCGAGTTCGACTTAACGTTGGCTATCGGGCCATCCGGCTTCACCATGGGTCCTACCGAGACAGAAACACTCGACTTACTCATAGTAAACGAACGTCCCGGCGAGATGACAGGGATAGTGGGGCAGAACGCAGGCACCGACCCCCTTTCCATCAAATCCCCTCTCGTCATGATCCAAGGCGTCCTGCCGAAGTACATTGGGCGCGTCCACACCGAAATGGCTTTGGAAATCAGGCTTGCATCGCCATACGTGTTTGGAACACCCGCCAATATCCAATGTGGCCCTTCCGAGATCTGCCTTAAAGCGAAAGGCAATGTGCTTTCTCGTTGGGTTCACTGGTATGCGGATTGGGAACCTACGATGTTTCCTGAGCTCAAATCAGCCGTCGGATCAATAACAACAGTACTGAAGTCTAGTTTGGACAAGCTTCGAGTTTCTCATGGCTTGGAAGTCGCACGGCTGGTACGGATTCACCGGGGGACAAGGCAAAAAATTTACAAGGAATATGAAGTCGAAACTGAGACTTATTGGGTGTGATCAAGATTAGCATACAGAGTATCGATTCTTTGTTTGACAAGTCGAACTCGAAAGCGTGCGGGAGATGAGAGAGCCGGGATGGTCCCGTCACATGACGCTATTGAAATAAGGAAGCAGAAACAATGGACCCACAGATTTCAGTATCAAAAACCGCCCTTGCAGCCTTCTGTCAAGAGCACGGAATCAAACGACTCGCCATCTTTGGCTCAGCGCTACGAGAGGATTTCGGCCCAGAGAGCGATATAGATGTGCTCGTCGAGTTTGAACCAAATCGCATCCCTGGACTGCTAGGTATTGCCGGTATGGAACTGGAGTTATCTGAGCTATTCACAGGACGCAAAGTGGATCTGCGAACACCCGAGGATCTGAGCCCCTATTTCCGACAAGACGTTCTGGCCACAGCAGAAGTGCAATATGATCAAACATGACGAAATCCGCTTACGCCACATGATTGAAGCGGCGCGTGAAGCCGTGTCGTTTGCACATGGCCGAGTCCGCAGCGACCTAGAAGTTGATCGCCAGTTGGTCTTGTCATTGGTCAAAGACATCGAAATCATTGGCGAAGCTGCAACCCAAGTAACCGAACCGACTCGCATGGAATTGGCGGACATTCCTTGGACCAAAATTATCGCCATGCGAAACCGACTTGTTCACGCGTACTTCAGCATCAATCTTGATGTAGTCTGGCAGACCGTGCAGGAGGACCTGCCGACGTTGATAACCAACATCGAGCGAATCGTTCCTCCTGAATCTGACCAAGACTGAAATGACCCGCTGCGCCTACATCTTTCTCGACGAGTCTGGAAACTTCGACTTCAGTGCGAGTGGTTCCCGCTACTTCGTACTAACCGGAGTCAGCATGCGGCGACCATTTCCTGCATTGCAGACGCTCGACTCGTACAAGCATGACCTTCTTGAAGCCGGGCGAAATATCGAGTACTTCCATTGTGCTCACGACCGCAGGGAGGTGCGTAATCGGGTATTCGATCTGATAGCCGCTCATCTCAAGGATATGCGTATGGAATGTCTGGTGACAGAGAAATCAATAGTCAGTGCTAACCTACGGCGAGACACTCAGTTCTACCCGAGAATGCTGGGCTATCTGTTGAAGCATCTCCTGTCCAAGGAATTGACCACGGATGCCAAGGAAATCATCGTCATTACAGATTCCATTCCGCTGCACAATAGGCGGCACGTCATCGCCAAAGCGGTGAAGCGAGCGTTGACGGAGATGTTACCACAGACAAAGAAGTACCGCATCATGCACCATAGCTCCCGCTCGCACTTCGGACTACAGGTGGCGGATTATTGCTGTTGGGCTGTATTCAGGAAGTGGGAACAGGGGGACACGACTCATTTTGATCGCATCCGGCCGAGCTTGGCGAGTGAGCATCAAATGCTCCGCAAGGCGACACGCCGCATGTTAAAGAAAAAATGACCCCCCCGACTACTCCGTTACCGGAGAGTTCTCACCTGGAGCGCTTGTCATCGGGGGGGAACCTTTTGACGTCGGGCTGGATGAATCACACCCGACCGCCCCTCCTGACCACCCGGGGGCATCCCCTTGGAATGCCGTCGTCAGGAGAGGACTTAAACTGATGAGAAATGTACTCTCCGAGGCGGGCACATGTCAAGGTCAGGCCGATGTGCTAAGGATTTGAAAAAAGGATGATCTCCGACTACTCCATCCCCGCTAAACATCACGAGGAAAAAGTGCGCCCATGACCCTTGACCAAATCTCAGCGTTGGCCCAGATCGGCGAATCCGAGACGCTAGAGTTCAAGGCCACGACGGGTACGCGCCGCGAGGCGGCCAAAACGGCTTGCGCCATGCTCAACCAACATGGCGGGCAAGTTCTATTCGGGGTTGCTCCTGATGGAAGCGTGGTTGGCCAGCACGTCAGCGAGCACACCATCGAAGAGCTGAGCGGCGAACTCCAGAGGATTGATCCACCGGCCTTGCCCACGGTGGAACGGGTTCGCGTGACCGGCGACCGCGAAGTGCTGGTGGTTAGCGTGAGTCCAGGACCTGTGAGGCCGTACACCTATCGAGGGTCCGCCTACCGCCGTGTTGGAAATACAACCGTGGCCATGACCGCCGACGAGTACAATCGAATGCTCTTTGAGCGCATGCACAACGAACACCGCTGGGAGAACCGACCGGCCACCGGGTGGTCGGTCGATGACCTCGATGTGGGAGAAATTCGCCGGACTGTCGCGATGGCCGTCCAAGAGGGTCGGCTGGAGGAACCCATGAGCAGGGAGCCATTCGACCTGCTGCGTGGACTTGGACTGCTGCGCGACGGCGCTTTACTTCGGGCGGCGGCGGTGCTATTCGGCAACGTGGATCGCCTCGAATTCGAGATGCCGCAGTGCCTGCTGCGCGTCGCCCGTTTCCGCGGTATCGACAAGATGAAGTTCCTAGACAATCGCGAATTCAACGGCAACGCCTTCACACTGCTCGCGCACGCCGAACGCTTCCTGCGCGACACCTTGCCAATAGCCGCTCGGTTCGAGCCGGATCGCTTCGAGCGGATAGACGAACCGCTCTATCCGCCTCTGGCCACGCGAGAAGCACTGGCCAACGCCCTATGCCATCGCGATTACTCCATCGGCGGCGGCTCCATTGGCGTAGCGGTTTACGATGACCGTCTGGAGGTGACCTCTGCTGGCTCACTGCACTTTGGCCTGACGCCAGAGGCGCTGTTCGCCCCACACGAATCGCGGCCGTGGAATCCACTGATCGCTCGCACCTTCTACCGCCGCGGCGTCATTGAGAAGTGGGGAAGCGGCACCCTCAAGATGGCGGAACAGACGAGCGCAGCGGGTCTGCCAATCCCTGAGATAGAAGATGACGGTGGGTGCGTGACCGTGCGGTTCCGACATGGCCAATTCGTGCCACGCAGAGGGGACACGAGCGAACGACAAAAGGCAATTCTCGCTCTGTTGGATCGTGCGGAGGATGGTCTGGCACTGCGCGAAATCCGCGCTCAGTTAGGGCCGCATACTAACGAGCGACGATTGCGTGAAGATCTTGCCATACTCAAGGATAGAGGTTTGGTCACAGCCATGGGACACGGCCGGGGTGCGCGTTGGAAACGCCTGTGAGAGCGCAGGCTGGCTTATTCTGGCTTATTCTGGCTTATTCTGGCTTATTCTGGCTTATTCGTGGATACTGCCCACGCATCTAGTTCGGAAGCTATGACAAGCTGTGACATGGAGCTATGACAAAATGTGGAAAAGCGTACGGGGACAGTAAAGAGGGTCTTAAGGGGGTCTTAAGGGGTGCTATGTCTCATTCGCGTCAGGCCAGCCTATCCAAAAGTGTTCGGTGATCCGCTCTAGCCACGATCACCAAAGGCGGCGAACGCCATAACTATCGAAGAGCGATTCAATGGAAACGAGGACCAAATTGCCGGACAATGCTTGGGCGATTAGCATTCTGTCGAAGGGATCGCGGTGCGGCCCCGGCAAGGCCCTAGCGCGTACGGCGTGCTCTACAGTGATTGGTAGTTCCTCAAAGTTCTGTCCAGCTATTGCCCCAGGAATGTCGAGGGCCAATGCCTCCGCGTCCGGGAGTTTGCCGAGCCGATGTTTGGTGGCGATTTCCCAAGCCGACGCCGCGCTGACCATTACTTCGTTGTCCTCATCCCCAATCGCCTGCCGCGCAGGTAGCGACAGGCGATTGCTCCCGGAAAGCCACCAAAAGAACGCATGGGTGTCGAGCAGCAGTCGCAACGCTCAATTACCCTCCCAAGCTGCCAATTCCTCTTCTGGCAGCGGGTCAAAGAAACGGTCGTCGAGTTTTATCCGGCCCTTCATGGAGCCGAATTCCCGCTTGCCCTGCTTTTGGACGCTTACTATCTGGGCCACCGGCGTGCCGCTGCGGGCGATGACGACCTCCTCCCCGGCCTCGACTTTGGCAAGCAAGCGCGACAGGTTGGTCTTCGCTTCGTGGACATTCACTGTTATCATCGCCAACTCCTTGAGAATGAAGTTAGCTAAAAATATAGCTAACCGAGGGGCTTGGCAAATGGAGAGCCGTTTGTGACCACCTTCAACATCACCGAAGCCACCACCGTCCAGTTCCCCATGGTCCGCCACGCGGCCGAAATAGGCTGGACACCCATTCCGCCCGCTAGCTCCCTGCAAAAGCGCGGCGGCGAGGCCGGAATGCTATTCCGCGATGAGCTTGAAGGAGCACTCGGGCGATTCAATCCTTGGATGACAGACGATTCCATCCGCGCCGTCGTCGAACGACTCGAAGCGATCTCACCGACGATTGAGGGCAACCGCGAGATGCTCGCTTGGCTGCGCGGAGAGCGGCAGTGGTACGACGAAGCCGAACAGCGATCCCGCCCCGTCCAACTCGTCGATTTCGATGCGCCCAGCACCAACATCTTCCACGTCACTTGGGAATGGAAGCTCAAGCCACCAGCGCGCAAGGGCAATCGTGCAGACGTGATGTTCGTCGTCAACGGCGTACCAGTTGCCATCATCGAGCATAAGCACCCCAAGGACGCCGACGCCATCGAGCGGGGCGTCACCCAGTTGCGACGCTATGAGCAGGAGACGCCGGAACTGATGGGCGCGGCGCAGTTCTTCAACGTTACGCACCTCCTCGACTATTGGTATGGCGTCACTTGGAACATAGCACGCCGGTCCATGGCGCGTTGGAAGGAGCGGCCGGAGGAAAACTACCGCTTCGCCGTCCAGTCGTTCTTCGAGCCAACCGACTTTCTCCGCACATTGCGCGATTGGATCCTGTTCTACGTCGAAGACGGCGAGACGCGGAAGTCCGTGCTGCGCCAGCACCAGCGCCGAGCCGTGGGCCGCATCGTCGAGCGCTGCGCCGAGCCAGCGAAACGGCGCGGACTCATCTGGCATACCCAAGGCTCCGGCAAAACCTTCACCCTGCTTACCGCCGCTCGTCTGATCTTGGAACGCAAAGATGAATTCAGCACGCCGACGGTGGTAGTGGTCGTGGACCGAACGGAACTCGAAGGGCAACTCAAGGGCTGGGTCGAACGCCTGCTCGGCGAGATGCAGCAGCAGGACATCGCAGTATGGCGAGCAGACTCCAAGGCCGAACTGCGGGACATGCTCAAAACCGATAAGCGCGGCCTGATCCTATCCATGATCCACAAGTTTGAGGGGATAGAGAAAGACGCCAATACCCGCGACAACGTGTACGTATTCATCGACGAGGCGCACCGCTCGGTCGCCAAGGAACTAGGCACCTATCTGATGGCGGCCGTGCCCAACGCGACGATCATCGGATTCACCGGCACGCCAATTGACCAAACTGCCTACGGAGAGGGCACCTTCAAGATATTCGGAGTCGATGATGAGTTGAACTATCTCGACAAGTACTCCATCGCCGAATCGATTGAGGACGAAACAACGCTGCCGATCCGCCACACCATGGCTCCGAGCGAGATGACGGTGCCGGCAGAGCGGCTCGACCAAGAATTCTTCGCCCTCGCCGAAATGGAGGGCGTCACCGATGTCGATGAGCTCAACAAGGTCCTCGACCAAACCGTCGGCCTGCGGACCTTCCTCACCGCTGACGACCGCATCGAAAAAGTTGCCGCGTTCGTCGCCAAGCATTTCCGCGAGAACGTGGTACCGCTCCATTACAAAGCGTTTCTCGTCGGCGTAAACCGCGAAGCCTGTGCCAAGTACAAGCGGGCGCTCGACAAGCTGCTGCCCCCCGAATGGACTGCGCCGGTCTATACCGAGAATGCCGCCGACATCGTCAACCGCCCGCTTGTTGCGAAGTACCAGCTTTCGCCGGACCGCGAGGCAGATACGCGCCTGATGTTCAAGAAAGCGGATGCGAATCCGAAGATTCTCATCGTCACCGACAAACTACTCACGGGCTACGACGCGCCGCTCCTCTACTGCCTGTATCTCGACAAACCCATGCGCGACCACGTGCTCCTACAAGCCATCGCGCGCGTGAACCGCCCTTGCGGCCCACAAAAACGGATCGGCCTCGTGGTCGATTTTGTCGGCGTGCTGCGCGAACTGAAAAAGGCATTGCAGTTCGACTCGTCCGACGTCAGCGGCGCAATTGAAGACCTCGATCTCCTGCTAAGCGACTTGCTCGACAAACTCAGACAAGCGGAAGCTACCTACCTCGCCGATGGGAAAAACGGTGGCGCAGATGAACGACTGGAGAAGCTCGTCTATGGGCGTTTTCTAGAACCAGAGCAGCGCAAGGAGTTCTTTGCAGCCTACAAGGAAATTGAGGCACTTTGGGAGATCCTGTCTCCTTCGCCAAAGTTGCGCGACCACATCGAAACCTTCAGGCGGCTGGCGCGACTCTACGAGACCGTGCGCAACGCCTATGCCAGCGGCACCACCAGCTACACGGTGGACTTGGCTAACAAAACGCGGCTTCTGGTACAGGAGAATGCTACTCAAGAAGGGCTCGGCCGTCTGGCGAAGACCGTAACGTTCGACGTATCCACCCTTAAAGCCCTGCGAAGCGAGTCAGGCTCGGACGCGGCCAAGGTGTTCAACCTCGTGCGCGGCCTCCGGCAGGAAATCGAGAACAACCCAGACAAAGAGTCCGTGCTGCTGCCCTTAAAGGAACGCGCCGAAAGCATCCTGAAGGAACTGGAAAATCGCAAGACGACCGCGCTAGCGGCCATGGATCGGTTAGCTGATCTCGCCGCGGAGAAGGATGCTGCCATCCGGGCCGCACGAGATAGCGGGCTATCGTCGCGCGCATTCGCCGTTCATTGGGCGTTGAAGGACGACGATAAGCTGAAGATCGCTGGCATCAACACCTTGGAGTTGGCACAACGAGCGGAAATGCTGCTCGACCGCTTCCCCAACGCACCCGTCAACGCCGATGAGCAACGACGGCTGCGCACGGCCCTCTATGTCCCGCTGCTGCGACTGCAAAGGGACGAACGGAGCCGCGTCGTAGAGCGCATCCTCAGCATTTTGGGAGCAAGCATTGATGAGAACGCCTGACGACTCGACGACTCGACTGAGCTCGCCGAAGTCTGAGCTCGCCGAAGACGAACGGCGCAAGGTCATGCGCGAGCGCGTCGCATCTTGGGCGCAGCGGCTGAACGTCCAGCCACGGCAGGTGCGCGTGCAGCACATGACGCGCAAGTGGGGCTCGTGTTCGACTGCGGGCGTTGTCACCCTCGCCGCTGATCTGGCCGATCAGGACGTAGGCTTCCAAGACTTCGTCATTGTCCACGAACTGCTGCACCTGCGCGTACCCAATCACGGCAAGCTCTTCAAAGCCTTGCTAACGGCGCACGTACCCGATTGGAAATCATATAGCAATCCTATCCGCAGATGGACGCATATAGACGCAGAATAGGATGTACAAGACGGTCCACCGCTCGAATCGTTCAAATCATGCCGGATGTGGCTCAGCGCACCAACGCCAAACGCCCCACCCCAACAAACGAATCCGCCACCAAGCGATAGAAGTAAATCCCCGAGGCCACCGCTCTCCCCTCTTGGTCGCGCCCATCCCAGACGAATCGATAACGGCCAGCCGCTAACGGCCCGTCCACAAGGTGGCGCACAGGCCGTCCCAGCGCGTCGTAGAGCACCAACGCAACCGACACCGCCTTCGGCAGATCAAACGACAGCGCCACCTCGGCGTTAAAGGGATTGGGATAGGCCGGATGCAGTGCAAAGTCGGTCGGCAGAGCCACCGCCTTAGATACCCCTTCCTCCGTGAGAAACGGCACCCACGCCACTGCACCCTCGATCTGCGCGGCAATGGCCGCACTGTCGGCTCCGCTCCAGTAGTTGTTTTGAGCGTTCAGTTCCTCGGCGCTCAAATTCTCAATGGCCGTAGTATTGTTGGCAAAGGTGTTGCCGCGAATCGCCGTCGGCATCCGCGGCCCTTCAACCCGGATGGCCACCGTATTGTCCGCAAAGCGGTTGCCGACGATATGCGGCGCAGAATCAACAGACTGGAGCGCCGGCGTCCCGTGGACAAACTCGCTGGCGCGAATCTCCAGCGCCTCCACGCCGGCCAGTTCCAAACCCTTCCCCCCGACAAACGAGCTCATGTCAATCACCCCTCTCGTCCCTTGCCCCAAGCGCAGACCTACGGCAACATGCGCCCTGAACGTCGAGTTCCATATCTCCACCAGCGACCCGGCGATTTCGGCCCCAGCGCGCAAATTGCGCTCGACCAGCACCTGCGCAAGAGCCAAGCGCGCCGCACCCCCGGCGCGCAAGCCATCGCCTTGGTTGCCGACAATGCGGCTGTCGTGCAACTCCACCTCCCCTAACCACTCCTCCAAATCCATGCCGTGCGAGGTGTTTTGCTCAATCTGCGACTTCCACATCTCAATGCGTTGGCCGCGGCCGCCTATGGCCCGCACCCCAACCCGCGGGTCATCTGGGTCGAGTTGGCCGTTGTCGATTACGGCGACGCGGATGGCCTCCAAGGATGCGTTATTGAGCAGAATCCCCTCTTGGCCGTTGCCCTCAATAGTGACATTGCGCAGCGCGAGCTGCCCGCTGCCAGCGATGAGCACGGCTGGACCGGCGATTGTAGTAAATTCGCTCCGATCTACCTGTGCTTGGCCATTGAGCCGCAGCCGCAGGCCGTTGCCGCCGCTTTCGCGCACCAAGGAGTCGGCGATGCGCAGAATCGTTGCCTCGTCAATCTCGCCGCTAAAGGCAAAAGCCGTGCGCGTTAGCTCGGCGTGCTGCACCTCGACTTGGGCACCCGGCAGCACGTGAATGCCATACCACAAGCCGTCGTTGTCCGGGCCGGGATCGGTGGTTAGCTGCGCCCGCTGTCCAGCCATCCCCTCAATCGTCAACGCGCCTTCCACGATTAGCTCGACAAAGTCCGGGGACACGCCGCGCCGACTGAGATCAGAGCGGGCAAAGGACACGCTGCTCGGGCCGATGTGCAGTTCGGACCCGGCCGGCACCAGCAAATCCGCGTACACGGCCTGCTCGCCCAGCCACTGCGTCCGCCCCGGAGGCAGACGGAAGCCAACGACCCCGCGATGGGCGTGTTCAATGGCGATGGCCGCTGGATCAACTGCTTGACCGTCGAGCAGGTAAATGCCCGACCAATCCAAGGGGCCGGTGCGCGCCGCACTCGACGCAAAAGAGGCACCCTCGCCGATTTTGATATCGCCATAGACGATCAACTCGCTGCGGTCTGGATCAAATCCCGTGCCCTGGGCATCGCCGCGAGCAAAGCGGATCTCCGCACCGGCGTCAATAGTCAGCGTTGCGCCTGGGGCCACGACCACGTCCCCGTCCAAATCCACCCGCCCCGTCCACGTCTCGTCGCCGACAATGTGGCCGGGGCGTTGCTGCCGCACCACATCGACGACCATAGCTGTGCCTTGTGGGCGGATGTTGTCTATGGCCACGCCCAGCGGCAAGTTCCGCGCAAAGCCCGTGTGCCCGCTGAAGGCCGGATTCGTGTCCCAAGCAAAGCGGCGGAAGCGCACGCCGTCAAAAGGGTCGGTCGCGTCGCCTTTGTTGCCGTTGTGGGCTGAAGAATACGCTGCGTCCCGCGCCCAAAAGTCGAGATTATCCCGTCCTTCCACTACATCAGGGTCGCCGTTGGGGGCAAAAAGCCCATCAGCGCAGACTAAATCGACCTGTTTGTGGCGCTCTTCGTCGTTGTCGGCTTGCTCGTCTATGTGCCAGATGAGCAAGCCATCTTGCGGGATATTGCGGTTGTAGTACGAGCCATCGGCGCGCCGGTGTTCCAGCAGGAAGTACTCGTCTTGGGTCAGGGGAATTTTGTACACCTTCCGGCCGCTGAAGATCTCCCCGATCTCCAGCCCTGCGACGCTCCCTTCCACTTCCACCACCTCGATCCAACCGAGAGTGGCCAGCGACCACGCCGAAAAGGCATTGGGCCCATCTTCCACGCCCCAACCGAGCGTCCCCCAACCCATGATCCCCCAATTGCCAATGCCCGCGGAATCCTCCTCCGGGTCCAACTCGGCCACGGTCAACGCCGTCTGATCGAAGAGATCGGGCAACCCCAACACGTGCGCGAACTCGTGGCACATCGTCGCGGCCGTAATGCTGAAGGTGTGGCCGCGCTGTGTGGTACCGCCGAAACCCGTGAAGCGACTCCGCACCCGCACAAAGCCACCGCCGGCTGCCGGATCGCCGCTAATGTAATCGGTGTCTAACCCCAGACTGGCGATGCCAGTGGCCCCGCCGATGAAGAAATCGCGGGGCGCGGTATGCAGGTTGATAAAGACGACATCGACGTACCCGTCGTCGTCACCTGAGTTGGGCACTCCGTCGGGGCCGTCGTTGTCAAAGTGCCCAAAATCGGCGTCTGCGTCGGCTGCTGTGAGAATCTCCAGATTGAAGCGGCCAAACTGGCCCCTAGCCCCTAGAATATCAGCCAAGTAGGTATCTGCAGCCGAGCGCGAACGATAGCGCCGAGGCAGCACCTGACCATCGACGTGAATCCGCCCGCCCGACATCTCGCGGTAGAAGTGGGCAAAACTGCCGGGCAACTCGTCGTCGAAAAGGCCGTTTGCCCACGAGGGCGCAGTGGTAGGAGCACCCTCATCTTGGAACTGCGCAAAGATAACTAATGCACTCAGATGCTCCGGCGGCTGCACAACCTGCTGCGCTGACGACTCCAACGCCGCACAGGCGAACTGGGCCGCTAGGGCCTGGGATGGGAGGAGGAGAAGGAGAAAAAGGAACAATCGCTGCGGCACAAGGGATGCTCAAATCGCCAAATCAAACGGCAGATCGCTAATGTCGCGCAAGCGCCGGCCGGAGACCAGCGTAGCCAATAGATCGGACTCCGAATCGTTATCCGCAGAGGCTTCCACCAATTCACGCAACGCAAAATGATAAATGCAGTCTATATCTCCAGTGCCATAGGCCAGCGACGAGATTCTACTTGGTAATGGTTCACCAACAACGACGACGATGTGTGGTGTCCTGCCCTTGCGATTGCGCACCAAGTTCAATCCTTCAGTCCGTGCATTTTGCGAGCGGTCGCTGCGCATCGTCCATTTGCACGAAACGCTGGCGTGCAAAATGTCCACTTGCGAATTCGTACTACGCAAAGGCGTATGCGTGGCTGTTTCACCATTGCCCAACAGTACGTCGTCTTCATTGATCATCTCGTCGGCGACCGACTTTCGGCAAACCACAATATCGGGCTTAACGATGTAATCCCCGAAGACAATCAGTAGTTCCTTGTTCTCTTCGACTACTCGCGATACATCGGACAAATGCTGGTATTGCTCGAAATTGCCTATATTACCGCCTAGCGAGAATTCCCATTCACCTGGACGCAGATGAGCTAGCAATCCGAATGCGTCGCGCAAAAAATCCTTAGTGGCCGCCTCGAATCGGTGGCCTGCCGTTTGTCCGGCCAGTTTTCCGGTTTCTATCGGAAAACCGATAAGTTCAATAATTCTCCTGCCGATTCTGACACTTGCCGTGCTCCCTTTATCGGCATTGTTCGGAATACCGGATTCGTCTTGGCGCAATACCTCGTCGCAAATCTGGCGGTGATATGCAAGTCTCAGATCTTCGATTTTTCCCATCATTATGGTTTCACCAATCCAATCACGTACTCTTCGTGCATCCGTTCCTCAATCTGTGAGTGTCGCTTATTGCCCCAGCGTGCCGGCATCATACGCTTGTCTCTATCCAAGCGGCGGACACCGATTCCCACCAAGTCAAAACCGACTTTTTCTCCAATGGCAGCGAGCCCTCTTTGCGTCTCGACATCCATACCGCGTAGATGCGAGGTACCGACGACAATCACGGCCGCCTTGCCTTTTTTTAAAACCCGTTGCATCTCCGCAATCACGGCAGACATCTCGCCGAAATATCGGCGCAAGGCCACCGCTTTTTTTGAGTCGAGTTCAGCTAGTCTTGCCAGCGTTTTTTCACATTGTTCCGGCAAGTGATCGTATTCCTCGTCGGATGCGGCATCGTGTCCCAAGTACTGGGCGCGAATCTTGGTGAGATCGGCTATTTTCCAGCCAAACCACACCAGCGAAAACTTGTGCGCTCTCATATAGTCAATCGCATTGTTGGCATAAGGGGGAGACGTCACAATCAAGTCAATGCTCTCGGGTCCCAAGCCGGTTTTATCCGCACTAGCCGCTCGAATCTGAAAAGGCGTGTCCATTGTCTGGGATTTCAAGCGGCTCCTATCGTACGCAATGAGATTGCGTTCCAAACGCTTAGCAAATTCGACAAACGCCGAATTCGGTTTTTTTTCGGTGTCCCTGTGGGGACGAGTATGCGCCAGATCGCGAGCGAGCGAAACCCCCCCGGATTTGGCGATGATCGTCGAAGAAAAAACTATCTTGAGAAAATCTCGTATCCTTTCCTGATTCTGCGATATATCAGAGTCCTCCGAATACTCGGACAGAGATTCAATGTTCTGCAAAAGCGCGATCAACTCCAACTGCTGCTGGGGCAGAAACCAGTAGTTGATAAACTCACTAGTTTTCTCATCGAAACGCAGATCCAGTTCTCGTTCCAGTGCGTCACGGTTTTGCCGATAGTCGCGCTTTGCTGCGTCGATAATTCGATATCCGGCTTGCAGAGTTTTTGCCGCTTTCATAGGTGTCAGCTTGGCCGCCGCAATCATTCGTGCCAACGGATCGATATCGCAACCTATCACGCGACGTCCCAGCCGCATAGCTTCCACCAGCGTCGTCCCCGAACCAAGCATCGGATCGAGAACTACATCCTCTGCATCCGAAAGATGTTTAATAAAAAATTGGGGGAGTTGCGGCGGAAACTTGGCGGGGAATGGATGCCAACCATGCGAGGCATATCTGCCGTCTGTACCATGAAAATCTAAATCGGCGCACAACGCTTTCCGCAATGCGTCGAAGTAACTAACAGCACTCATGCGTTCTTCCTCTACAAACGGTTAGACTTTCTTAGTTCCTACTTTTAATACATGACTACTATCCAGTACAAACTCTCTCAAATTGACCGACTGACCTCGGCCTGCCGCAAAATCTTGTTCAAAACACCCTGGAAGCGGGTGATCCATTCTCAACCCAAGGATGATCCAGCCTTCAAGCACAGATTGCAATTCTTCACGGCACTGTTCTAAGGCATCCGCATTTACATACACACCTTGAAAGCCAGCGATTTCTCCATAAAACGTTTGATCGTCGAGAATCTCGTATGTCGCGTGTCTCATCACCGATTGAATATAGGCCGTTAGCATAGAATCCTCACTTGCAAAAGTATTGCTTTCAATCCGCTACAGCGAGTTTCAGAAATTCGTATTCTAGCTTGCCCGTGAAAAAGTCGCCTTCGATGTCCTCAAGTTTTTCGACCGTTGCTTTAATCGCGTGTTCTGATTGGTCAATACCGATCCAGTTTCTGTTGAGCCGCTGAGCCGATTTTAACGTCGTCCCCGAGCCACAAAAACAGTCCAGCACAATACTTCCCGGATTGGAAGAAGTGCGAATAATCAAGTCCAAGAGTTTAGGATTTTTCTCCGTTGGATACACCGGATATTGAGGATCTTTGTACTCCCAAATATCTTGCACCCTCTTACCCTCTCTCTCATCTGCAAAAACCACTTTTCTTGGATTACCCGTTGCCGACCACTCTATCAGACCCTCCTTATCCCACCGCTCTAACGTCTCGACGTCGGTCCGCCAATGCCGGCCTTTCGGCGGCATCATGCCTCTAAATGGCTGATTGGATTTTCCACGTTGAGTTTCTCCCGGCGCGTGAATCGGCACCGTAGTATAGCGCCTTCCTCGTTTGTCCGTTTTAGGGAACAGCTTCCCTATATCTTCCGCCGAATATTTCTCTCTTGGTTCATTCCATATGGGATGCGCTGTTTTACTATAAAAGAGAATCAAGTCTTTTACATTGCCATAGCCCGTTCTCTTAAAATTCTTGGGATTGCACTTTATTCTCGTGATGTCGTTGCGAAAATTCTCTATGCCGAACACTTCGTCCATCATAACCTTGACGTAATGTCCTATTTTGTAGTCTATATGTAAGTAAATCGAACCTCTCACAGATAATAGTCCCCTTAGCAAGAGCAATCTCTGCCGCAAAAACTCAACAAACTCAGAACCTGTTAGTCGGTCGGAATAAGCGATAGAACCGCTGCGCGAATTGCTAATCGTCGCAGCACGGCCTTCGGTAATAGTAAAACTACTACCAGTAGCAAAGGGAGGATCAATATACACCAAGTCTATTTTTTTTCGCAGATTTCTCTCTCGCAAGAGGTAATCTAGGCCCTTGATATTATCTCCTTGTACGAGCAGATTCACAGGAATGTACCTCCTTTCATATTTGGTACAGAAAATCTCGCAAGACAAGAGCACTCATAATATTGTAGTCTTTGTAATCTTCAGTTATTAATTTATGCATTTTGTTTTTCCCTTTTATATAAAGGACTCCATCTAATATGGCGACCTTTACAGCTTTTACACCTTCTGTTCTCATAGTACTAATCGCATCGTTAAACTGGGCATTTTGATGTCCGCCAAAATCCGTAAGAAATTTTGCTTCCCCAATCACATACTTATTGTTAAATCTCGCCACAAGATCTAATCCTTTATTGTGTTTATAGCCTAAATACTTTTTAGCAAAATTCATATTTTCTTCATCACTTCCATCTAAAACTGCATCTCCAGAACTTGATACAAAAGTTGCTAAATCGACAGGACTGACACCCAACGATTTTTTTCTTAACCACTCTCGAAACATAGGGCCAATTTGTCTATTGGTTTCTTTCGGTTCAGTGCATCTTTCAAAAATTTTGTCAATGCCCATTTCATATAACCTACCGCATATTCTATTTATCGTTCTAGGATTTCTGCCTAATGCACTTCTGTCTCTTCTCAGATAAGCAATATAACTATCTTTTATTGGAAACAAATCAAGTTCTAATAACTCACAGACTAGGGTATAATTATCTTCATCATAAAACGCTCGCTCAATTTTAGACCAAGATTCTTCATCTATATCTCTAATACCTTCCGGAATAGTCGGATAGACTAGGAACAAATCATCTAAGTACGATCTTTGATTTGCATAATCTATGCTTAACTTAGTCCATCTATTCATTACTAAAACGTTCTTTGGTGAAAAAATAATCAGAAATGGAGCCAATCGAGGCGGTCCCCGTAGAGGAATACTCTATAGCTACTGACAAATCTCCTGAGACTTGCCAGCCCAGCGGCCTACATCAAAACTTATCGACCGGCATCTGCCGACATTCGCGGATGAAGACTTCGGCTTCGCGGCCATAGGTGAGAAAGGGGTCGTCGAGGCTGAGGAACTTATCGTCGCCCACGCAGATGGAATCCCAATCAATTTGGTAGCGCGTCTTCTGGTCGGTCAGCGCCCTCATCACGCGGGAGCGGGCGCTGGCACGGGTATCGACCGGGGGATGCGTGATGGCTTGGTTGATCTGCTCGTCGCTTACTACTCGCTTGACCATCCCGCGCTCGTATAGGTCGAAATAGAGGCTCCGCGCCGCGTTGAGATTGTGGTATTCCAAATCCAAACTTTGGATCCAAGTATCCTGCCAGTCTAACCCCTCTTCCCGCATGAAGTACTCCAACAGCCACTTCTTGGCCACCCAATCGACGCGATCGACCAAGCACCCAGGATCGTGTTCTAAAGCGTCGATGACAAAGCGCCACTCGTCCAACACCCAGTCGCTCTCTTCATCCCGGCCGCGCAGATAGCGCTCGGCCAAGTTTAGATACGTGCGCTGGATCTCCGTCGCCGTGGTGTAGCGGCCATCCTCGAGCTGCACTTCCCAGCGATAGGTCATGTCGCGCGAAATGTCGCGGATGGCTTGCACCGGGTCGAGCAGCTTGATGTCGTCGCAGATCACGCGCTCTTGCTCTTCCAAAAGCTGCAATACCAAGGCCGTGGTCCCCACCTTCAGGGCCGTGGCGTACTCCATCATGTTCGAGTCGCCTACCAGCAGGTGCAAGCGGCGGTACAACCCCCAGTCGGCCAGTGGCTCGTCGCGCGTGTTGATGATCGCGCGGCTGAACTGAATCCACTGGTAGATCTCGGTGACGATGTGGTCGGCCCGCTGCGATAGCTGGAATCCAACGCCTTCGTCCTCGGCACTACCGTACTCGAAAATATCCGTGTGGCAACCCACGCGGCCGGCACCAGCGAATATCTGGCGGGTGACGAAAAAGGGCAGCATGGTCGGCAGCAACACTTGCGAAAACGGCACCTCCCGCCGCACGAGATAGTTTTCGTGGCAGCCAAACGTAGCCCCTGTGTAGTGGTCGATATTGTTCTTGAAAAAGGCCGCGCTATCAGCCAAGCCGAGCTGGTCTAGCGCTCGCTGCACCAACCGCTCGCCGGCCCGATCGGCAGCCACTAAATCAAAAAGCCCGGTGCATTCTGGGGTGGCGTATTCGACGTGGCCCATGTCGATGTACACACGCCCGCCGTTGAAGAGAAAGCCGCCGTTGCCAGGCGGCTCGTCGCGGCCCCGATAGTGCATATCGACAATGCCCAAGCCCTCGCGGTAGAACACGCAGTCCTTGGCCTTTATCGACACGAAATCGGGACTCAGAAAGGGATCCGAAGCCGGCGGCAGACAGCCGTACTCGGTTTCTATCCCGTAAATGCGACCTTCCATACTAGACCTCGAAGTAGGAAGCGAGTGGCGCGGCTAGTTGTTCCGCAGTGAGTAAGCGGAACTTCGACTTGGTGGCGCGGTCGCGGTCGAGTACCGCAGCTTCGACTGTCAGCCCTTGCAAACCGCCCTTTAGAAAATCGCAAACCGCCTCCGCGCTGGGAGCCTCTCCATCTCCATCGCGGGCAGCGAGGATCAACCGGCCCAATCCCCACACCTCCAACGCCGCGCCCAAGGCTTGGTCGAGGGGAAGCTCTGGACTAGTCTCTTGCAGTTGTGCCGTCATGGCCTGTGCGCTCTCTGTGTTGCCGCTGATGGCCGCTGTCCCGCCGCTCTGGGCAAAGGACCCATCGGCGTCAATGGTGAAAAAAGCGTCGCCGCCACCATCTGGGTCTAACTCGGCCATCATCACGCGGGCGACAAACGGCGAGCGAAACAACTCGTCGAAAGCCGCCTTCATCAGCGGACCGATGCCAAAGCTGACCAACCGCTGTAAGGTCACGTCGTTGGCCGACAGGTTGAATCCCTCGAGATGGGCGATGTCGATGACAGCTTTGCGCAGCTTCTCGATGTCGGCCGGGTGCCCCACGGCCGCGAAGGCGATTTCGTCGTACACCTCGAAGAGCTTGCGCGGGCCTGGAGTGGCCGTCAGCAGCAGTACCCCGTCGGCATACGTCGTACCCACCACCGGACTGCCGCTCGCGAGCTGGTCTTCCACGTATTCGCGGCGGTTATTGATGGCCTCGACCCAGCGATAAGGTTCTTCTAACATGTGCCTCAAGCCCTTTGGTAGAACGCAGCCAACTCGGCTTCGGGCACGACACTCAAACCCGCGGCCGTTACCTGCACAACCTGGGGAAAAATATGCGCGGCCTCGCGGAAGCCGCCGGTAGCCGTGTCGTATTCAGCGGCCGTCTCCAGCATCTTGAGCACCAGCTCGACCGCCTGCTCCCCGGCCATTTCCCGCAACGGCTGCGGCCCCCAGCGATTTTGGTAGTACAGCGCGCCGCGCACGATGTGTGCGCCCGATCCGGTGGCGCAGAAATCCACGCACTCGAACTCAGCCCCCAAGAGGTCGTAAAAGAAAATTTTGCCCTCTGCGGCCGCTTGGTCAAAGGCCGCGAAAATCGGCACTACCGCGCCAATCCCCTGCATGGCCAGCGGCAAGTTCTGGCGCAACAGCCGCGACAAAGTCCGCACCTTGCCGTCCAAGCTCAGCCCTTGTAGCTGGCTGCGGCGGTAGTACTGCACCGACATTTCCAGCATCCGCGCAATGTCCCACGCCACCGCCGGCGAGCCGGCAATGGCCATGACCGCTTCGTCGTCGATGATCAGCACTTTGTCGGCGCGGTCGTACACCACTGAGTTGCCCATAGTAGCGCGGCGGTCACCAGCCACCACCACCCCGTCGGCGCAACGCACCGCTACAATCGTGGTGCCCTCGACCGGCTGCAAGGACGCTTCCGCAGCGGCGACCGGGGCGGCAGGCAAGAGCCCCTGCTCCTTGAGCAAGTCGAGGAAATTGCAGCTTTCCATCGGCCGCTACTGTCCGGTGCGCTGGCGGTAGCGACGCGCCTGATTCGGATCCACGCGGCGCATCCGCTTGAGGATGTCGTCCGTGCTAGGGCGCTCGACCCGCGGCCGACGCGGGCCGGTGTCTGGCCCGTCGTCGTTGTCGTCGATCGGCTTGGTCGGCCGGGGCGCGCGCTCCCGGTAGTAAATAAAATCGCTCATGGTGCCACCTCCGGTTTCGGGTTTCTACCCAATCTGGCGAGCAAATCCTCGACGCTCGCAGCCGCGTCTAAGGCTGTGTTATAATAAGCCGCTGTCTCTCGGCTGACACAAGCCTTGAGGTCGATGACCTCACAGCGGCCATTGAGTTCCAGTTCAATGCTGTCCCAATTGAGCGAGCGCACCGCGGCGGCAAATTTCTGTAACATCTTGCCGCGAAAATAGGCCCGCGTGTCCCCGGGCGGATTGACCAACGCCCAGCCCACCTCCTCCTCGGAGACGACGCGCTCTACTTGACCAGCAGCTTCGAGTGTCAGATACAGCCCCTCAGCCGGGTCGATATTGTGGTATTCAAGGTCTTGGCTTTGCAGCCAAGCGCGGTCCTCTGGCCGTTCCCAATCGAGCCCCTCGGACTCGGCAAACGCATCCAAAAGCCACTTTTTGGTCACCCAGTCGAGGCGTCCAATTAACTCTTGCGGATCCCGCGCGAGGGAATCCAACACATCGCGCCAAGCCGCGAGCACCCAATCGGTCTCCTCGTCACGGCCTTGAAAAACTCGCGTCGCTGCCGCCATAATGGCCGTCTGGATCTCCAGCGCCGAACTCACCCCTCCCTCGGACAAGGCCACCGGCCACTGCTGGGACTCGTCGCGGGAAATGGCCTTGAGCGCGCCAATGGGATCGGCCAAGGTAAATGCGGGCAGTGCTCCAGCCTCCAGCAAATCCAGCACCAAGGAAGCCGTACCGACCTTGAGCGCGGTGGCGTATTCGCACATGTTGGCATCGCCGATGATCAGGTGCAGGCGGCGGTACTGCGCAGGATCGGCGTGTGGCTCGTCGCGGGTGTTGACCAGCGGGCGGCGGTGCATGGTATCGACGCTGGCGATGACTTCGAAAAAGTCCGCGCGCTGGCTTAGTTGGTAGGTAGCGGCCCGCGCCCGAGTGTCTTGTTCGACGCCGACCTTGCCGGCCCCGGCAAAAATTTGGCGCGTCACCACAAAGGGCAGCAGCCCGTTGATCACCTGCTGGAAGGGAATGTCGCGGCTGAGCAGGAAGTTCTCGTGGCAGCCGTAGCTGTGCCCTTCGAAGTCGGTGTTGTTTTTGTACAAACGCACCACGCCCCGGTCGCGGTCCTCGGTGCGTTGGCGCGCACACTGGAGGAGAATCCGCTCCCCGGCGCGATCGACAGCTACCAAATCGCGGAGACTATAGCATTCTGGGGTAGAAAATTCCGGGTGGGTGTGATCGTTGTACAGGCGGGCACCGTTGTGGACGATCAGGTCGCTTTTGAGGTCCGCTAGCTGGATCGGGCGCTGGCGATCCTTCTGCAAGTGGACGGTCTCGTCCTTGTCGTTGAGAAGTTCAGAGACCTCAAAGCCGCGCATGTCGAGCCGGGGGTTTTCGAGCGCGTAATTCCACAGGGCGACAAAATCTTGGCGCACATAGCAGCGGATCAATTCCATGGACTCTACCACCACGTCCATGGACTCGTCCTCATCAACCTGGATGCCGTACTCGGTTTCTAGCCCGCAGAGCCGCTGCATGAGCTGAGTTAGATCACCTGACCGACGCGTTTTTCCGGTGCCTTTTCCGGCTGGGGTCTGACTGGCGTTACCCGCACCACGTTCTCCGGCTCGTAGTCGAGCAGCTTGAGCCAGTCCTCGACGCTGTCCGAGGGCGGGAACACCTCGTTCTCGCGGTATTCAGCCCGCGTCGCCCGCCGCAAATCCTCGGCGCGAATCCCGCCTTCGGGGTCGCCCTCGGCAATGGCGCGCTTGATCGCCATTTCCTTGGCCCGCGATACGACCGAGGCGATGATGGCCCCAGAAATCAAATCGCCGCGATAGAGCACTTCCTGGCGACCGCTGCGCAGCGACACCTCCAAGAAGCGGGCCTCTTCGCCTTTGGAAAACAACTCGTCTAGCCCCTCTTGTATCAGAACCTCGCGCGCAGCCGCTTCGCCGCCGTGCTGCTCCACCTCGGCGCGATCGAGCGGCAGTTCGGGCTTGAGGTAAATCCCCAAAATGTCGCCAGCGGCCTCGTGGTTGGGGCGCGCGACCTTGATCTTGCGGTCGACCCGGCCGGGCCGGAGCACGGCCGGGTCGATCAGATCGTGGCGGTTGGAAGCCAGAATCAGCACCACGTCGTGCAGCGACTCAATGCCGTCCATCTCAGTGCAAAACATCGGCACGACCGTATTGGAGATGTTGTGGCTGCGCATCGAGCGCCGAGTACCCAAGATCGACTCGGCTTCGTCGATAAAGACAAAGGGCAAGTAGCCTTCCTTGCGCTTTTGGCGCGCTTGGGCAAAGACCTCGCGCACCATGCGCTCGGTTTCGCCGAGCCACATGTTGAGGATCTCCGGCCCCTTGATGTGCATGAAGTACTCTTCCAGCTCTAGGCCTTCGACCTCGCGCATGTGCTGCACCAAGTTGTACGCCGTGGCCTTGCCGATGAGGGTCTTACCACAGCCCGGAGGGCCGTAGAGCAGAAAGCCCTTGGGCGTCGAGTACTCGAAGCGCTCGAAGAGCTGGGGGTGCAACGCAGGCAGTTCAATGGTGTCGCGGATGGCCTCGATCGCCTCTTGCTGGCCGCCGATGCTTTCCCAAGGAGTCGGGGGGACATCCTCGATGAAGTACTCCTTGCTCTCGGCGGACTGCAAAACCTCCAGCGCAACCTTGTAGGCCGGGTCCATCCGCACCTCGTCGCCGATTTGCAAATCCTCGTCGGCCAGTTCCGCAGCGCGCTCCACGACCACTTCCTGAGTGCCGTGCGCTTGGGTAATCCGCAAGCGGCCCTCTGGCAGCAGATCGCCGACCTTGGCCACCGGCCCCGAGGGGCTGTGCCCCAAATTGCCGAC
This sequence comes from Candidatus Latescibacterota bacterium, assembly GCA_965208845.1. Classification (GTDB taxonomy): domain Bacteria; phylum Latescibacterota; class UBA2968; order UBA8231; family UBA8231. Next base: position 5,753,465 of record OZ242361.1, read on the forward strand.
GACCGCGTATGCTTCATTTACCAGCACGCGGCAGCCGACTCTGAGCTGGGACACATCGACGCGCGGGTCGATGTTGGCATAGTACTCGGCGCTGCCGACAAAGACCGTGGCGATCCCCTCGCTCGGCATGCCGAGAAAGATGCCGACGCGATTGGCCGGTGCCGTTACTTTCTCTAGCGCGGCTTCCATTTCCACGAGGGCACGGCGCGCCTCCTGAAAGGAAATCTCCCGCTCCATAAGCTGGCGCCGGAGACGGTATAGCAGAGGCCGGGCCGGGTCGCGGTCTGGCGCTAGCGCGAGTAGTTGATCGACCAAGCGCAACGGCTCGGCGACCTGCTCTTCTGGCTCTTGGGCCTTGTCGTATTCGTGCGATTCCCGTTTCAATCCGCTCCCCTTTCCAAATTGTAAGGGAAGATGTTAGTAGATCACGTCGCCGAGACGCCCGTAGCGCACTCGGCTGGGCAGTCGCCAGATAAAGCTGGCCACCACCGCGGGTAGGGACGTCAAGCCCCGATAGTAAGGCCCGCGAGTATCGGGCTCCCACGACCAATAGATACTCATGGCCTTGCCCTTGATCAACCGCTTGGGCACGGCGCGAAAATAGCGGCTGTCCGAGCTGTTGTCGCGGTTGTCGCCCATCATAAAGAAATGGTCTTCGGGCACGAGATATGGACCGAAATTGTCGCGGGGATTGAGCTCCCGTGGATAGTACGCCCGGTCGGTGTGCTTGGCTAGCGGCGGTTCTTGCGCTGGCTCGCCATCGACGTAGAGCACCTTGTTGACAATCTCCACCTGCTGCCCCCCAACGGCCACGCAGCGCTTGATCAAGTCGCGGCCCTCGTCCTGCGGGGAGCGAAAAATCACGATGTCCCCCGGCTGCGGTTCCTTGAATGCAGGTAGGCGGAAGAGAGAAATACTCGTCAGGGGCACATCGACTGGAACGCCGTAGATAAACTTGTTGGCCAGAAGGTAATCTCCCACCAAGAGCGTATCTTCCATCGAACTAGAAGGGATGTAAAAGGCCTGCACCACACTGGTGCGAATGACCAAAAACAAACCCACGACAGTCAATATCGAATACAAATATTGGCCAAATTCGGACTTTGGCTTGGCGCGCTTCATCCGCAGTATCTCCTCAGATCTGAGTATAACAAACTACCCCCCCAGCCGCCATTTGCGCTTATTGCTGCGGCACCTTCACCACTTGCCCGGTTTCCCAGCTTTCGATGAGTGCTTCAATCACGAGCTGGACCCGCAAGGCGTCCGCGCCTTTAGCATCCACCTGCTCAGGTGGGACTTGATTTAGCAAATCGTCGATCCAAGCGTTGATGCGCGCCGGAAAGGTATCCGCAAAGCCGCCCATGCCCCCGAGGTGATCGTAACTTTCCACCTCGCGCGAAAAGCGCGGGTAAAACGTCAGCTTCTCACAGGCTTCATTGATAATGATCCGCCCCTCCGAGCCGACTAGTTCCAAGGTCTCCAAGCCATAGCTTCCCCCGGCGTCGTACGACCCGGTCAAATGCCCGATGACGCCATTCTCGTACAGCAGGTTCGCCTGCACATTGGACCAGATCTGCCGCCCTTTTCCCTTCTTGAAAAAGGCGTGTACCCGATCCACTCCGCCGGCAAAATAGCTCATCACGTCCAGCGAGTGCGGGTGCAGAGCGCGGATGTGGAACCACGGGCTCGACTCGTTGGGATTGTTGATCCACATCGTCATATTGACCATCTGTAGCTCGCCGAGCCGTCCGTTGGTCAGCCATTCCTTGGCCTTAACTGCCGCAGGCGTGAAACGGTGGTTTAGGTTGATTCCATAGGACAACTTCTTTTCTGCGGCCAAGGCCACCATCTCTCGCGCCTTGGGAATTTCATTGGAAATCGGCTTCTCGCCCAGCACCGGAATCCCAGCCCGCAAAAGCGCCATCGTCGGCTCATAGTGATCGCCGCCGTTTTCCACGCCAGCCGTGGTCACCGAGCAGGCGTCAAGTTGTAGGCCGCTGGCGATCATCTCCTCGACCGAGTAAAAGGCCTGTGCCTCATAGGACGCGGCCGCTTTGTCCGCTTGCTCTTTAACCATGTCGCACACGGCGACGATCTTTGCGTTCTCATTTGCCGTGTAGCAACGGGCGTGATTGTTGCCAATTCCACCCATGCCGACAATACCAATATGAAGCATCGCAAACTCCTTTTTAATTTTTGGAATAATTAGTGCCTAATCTATAGAGGACTATTCTGCGTCCATCTGCGCCATCTGCGGATCATTTTTATCGAACGGCCACCGGCCTCGGCAGTTCCACGCCCAACTCAGCCGCCAAAGCCTCTATATCGGCCCAAGCCTTATCATCCACGTACAGACCATCGCGCCGCCGCGCCTGCAACCGCTGGTGCGCCCGCTCTCCGGGCAGCAACACCTCGGCCACCTCGGAAGCTGGCGGACACGACTTGATCCACTCGACAAAGCCCGTGACCTCGGCGTAAAACTCATCCAACGGCAGGAAGGCCGCGACATTGAGCACGGCGATGAACAGTGCGTTGCCCGAGCGCTCGGGCGCTTCTTGCGTCATCCCGGCCCCGGAAAGCGACCCGGCCAGAATATCCACTAGCACGGAAAGCCCGTAGCCCTTGTGACCGCTCTGCGGGAAACCGAGCGGCAAAATGGCACCAGCCGGCGGGCCATAGTACGCATCCACACTCGTCGTCGGACGGCCCTCTGCGTCGATCAGCATTCCGGGCGGGGCATCCTCGCCCCTGTTGCGCAAAAGCCGCATATCGCCGCCGGAAATCATGCTCGTCGTCATGTCTAGGATCACGGGCCACGCGCCGCCGGTGGGAATGCCGCAGCAGATCGGATTCGTCGGCAGGCGACGGCTGCGGCCGCCAAAGGGAGCCACCGACCAATCGCCACCGTGGCCGTTAGCCGCAATGAGAACGATGCAGTCGGCGCGGGTAGCCATCTCGGCGAAGCGCCCCAGCCGCGCCACGTGGTTGCAGTCGCGCACCCCGACAACCGCCACGGCCCCGTCGCCGAGCTTGTCCAGTGCCCAGCGCACGGCCTCGGTTGCGGTCACCGGACCGTAGTTCCATTGGCCGCTCAACCGCCCCCCGCACTCGCTTTCGTCCAGCACCACCAACTCGGCTCCAGGCTCGACTTGGCCGTCGCGCACCATGTTCGCGTATTGGGGCAGTCGCAACACGCTGTGGGTATCGTGCCCCATCAGCCCGGCTTCGACTAAGTGCTCGGCCACCAACGCGGCGTCGGCCGCGGGAACGCCGACCCGCCGCAAGCACGCTCGCGCCAGCGCATCGAGATCTTCGGCGCACAAGGTCGGCACTAGGGCCGCTCCTCGTCCCAAGCGTCCGCCACGACCAACAGAGCGTTGACCACCGGCCGTTCGCCCGTCGGATCGGATGGCTTGTTGACCACCTGATCGCTTACTACCATCGTCGTTGAGCCGCCGCCGTCGAGGTTTAGTCCTTGATAGGCATTGACCTTGGCGCGGGAAAATTCGGCTAAGCGCGTGCACATAAATTCGGCTAGCTCCTCCAAGCTCATGCCAACGCTATATCCTGGCTGCCGCCCATCGACGACAATCAGGAAGAGCACCTCCGCGTTTTGGGAATAGCCAATGGCCGTGCGCGGATGTCGCTTGTCGGCAAAGCTGCGGCTGAGCCGTTCCTCTTCTACTTCAATGGATACTCCGCCGTTGCGCAGGATGCGCGGGCCGCCGCTGATGGCTTCCATTAGCTTGGCGTGGGCCGGCGCCAGCCGACAATATAGCTGTACCGTATCGCCCAAAGCGATCTGTTCCGTCGCTTCGTATTCAGCACCAGCGGCCAACAGCCACTGATCGCGCTGGAGGGACAGCGGCCAAGCCTCCCGCCGGATCTGTTGCACCCGCAAGGAAATCGTGTCGTTGGCGATGGAGGTGCTGCCCAGCCCTTGCAACAAAAAGCCCGTATCCGCTTGCAGCGAATCCCCCTGCCCTTGTGCGCGATCGTTGAACACGGATAGCTCCCCGAGCGCTGGCTCGCGATTGAAGCCCGCGACGTGCAGGTGCTCGCTCTCGGCTGTCAACAGACCCAATTCCATCTTGTACACTGCGATCAAAGGCTGGCCCATCTCGGTTATGGCAAAGGCCGAGCGCCGCTGTGGGATGCGGATGAGATTACCGGATTCAATGTACAACCCGGCTGGCTGGCTGGATTCGCCGGGGAACAAAAAGTCTCCGTTTATGGCCGCTAAGGCACCGGCGGCCAAACTACTGGTCTTTTGCGCCTCCCCTTGCTTGGCTGTGCGCACTCGAATGCCCGCCGCCCAAGAGCGCGGCAGATCCACTTCTACCACGTGGATCCGCCACGGCCCTTCGGGCACGTGAATTTTGTGGTACACCACCCCGGGAGCTATTTCTTCGGTGTTTTCCTCGGCGCAACTCCAACTCAAGGACCACGCGAGAAGTGCGAGGAAGAGACGAGTAGAAGCCCTATGCGATATGGCCAAAAGTAGTGTACCTCAGGGGCAAGGAGACGGGAGGCGCGTTATGGTATCTCTCGTTAATATAAAATCGTCTAAAGGTAGTCTTGTGCCCAAACCGTGTCAATTTTCTCCGGCGACTGGCCCGGCAGCAGATCAAGCCCTTTATTTAGAGAAAATAAAGAGAAAGGACACCAATGAAAGCCATACTCGTAGGGTTGGGCGGCCGGGGCCGCTATTGGCTCGGTCAGTGCCAACAGCAGTCGGGCGTTGAGGTAGCAGCTTGCGTCGAGCCTTTTGCGCCCAACCGCCAGCGCGCGACAGCCGACCACGGCTTTGCCGCCGACCGGATGTACGACGATCTCTGCCAAGCTCTCGACTCTGTCCAGGCCGACTTCGTGCTCGACGTAACCCCGCCAGCCAGCCACGAAGAAATCGCCATGCAGACCTTTGCCGCCGGCCTGCACCTACTTGGAGAAAAACCCCTCAGCGACGATTACCAAGCGGCCCGGCGCGTGGTGGAGGCCGGCACCCACGCTAGCGTCGCGCACATGATTACCCAGAATTACCGCTTTAACGGCCTGCCGCGCACGACTCGTCGCCTGCTGGCCGAAGACCTCATCGGCCCGGTCGGCCAACTCGATGTCTCGCTCTACGTCAATTGGGCCGACTCGCCCGGCTCGCACTACGTCACCGAGCCGTATATGTTCCTCACCGACATGGGCATTCACCACTTCGACATGATGCGCTACACCCTCGGCCAAGACCCCGTGAGCGCGCACGCCCTCACCTGGAACCTCCCCTGGGGCTGGCACCAAGGCGACGCCGCTCAGATGATCCTCTTTCGCTTTGCCAACGGCACAGTCGCCACCCATCGCGGTATCGGCTGCACGGTCGGGCACGTGCCAGCCGGGCACAACGGCGAGTGGCGCTACGAGGGGCCGCGCGGCACCCTGACGTGGGAGGGCTTCGACTTGTACCACACCCACTCACACCGCGCCGATCCCAAAATTCGCCAGCAAATCCCCCTCGACGACGATGGCGGTCAAGGCCAAAATCCCGTGCTGCGGGAATTCGTCGCCGCCATAGAAGAGGGCCGCACGCCCGAGTGCAACGCAGCCGATAATCTCAAGTCCATGGCCATGGTTTTTGCCGCAGTCAAAAGTGCGATGGAAGGACGAGAAGTATCCATCGACGAGCTATAGCCTGACCCTCTATTGCCACATCTTGCCACTAACCCCTCTTTAATAGCCCTATGACTCTGCATCTTTTTGATACCTATGCTCGCCAAGAGCGTCCCTTCACACCGCTCGCGCCACCTCAAGTCCGCCTCTATGCCTGCGGCCCGACCGTGTACAACTACCAGCACATCGGCAACTTGCGCACTTACATATTCGAAGACATCCTGCGGCGCACCCTCGAATACAGCGGCTATGAGGTCCACCACGTCGTCAACATCACCGACGTGGGGCACCTGACCTCCGACGCGGACACCGGCGAGGATAAGATGGAAGCCGGCGCACGGCGCACCGGCCTGACAGCTTGGGAAATCGCCGAACGCTACACCGCGGATTTCCAAGAAAAGCTCGAATGGCTCAACGTGCACACGCCCCACGTCTGGTGCCGGGCCACCGACCACATCCACGAGCAGATCGCGGCCATCGTCGCCATCGAGGAAAAAGGCTACGCGTACCGCACAGACGACGGCCTGTATTTCGACACCTCGCGCCTGAACGACTACGGCCACCTCGCCCGCCTCGACATCAAAGGCCTGCAAGGCGGCCAGCGCGTCGATCTCGGGCAGAAGCGCCGCATCACGGACTTCGCGCTGTGGAAATTCAGCCCAGCAGAAACGCAGCGGCAGATGGAATGGGACAGCCCGTGGGGGCGCGGCTTCCCCGGCTGGCACATCGAATGCACGGCTATGGCAGCTAAGTACTTGGGGCCGTACTTCGACATCCACTGCGGCGGCGAAGATCACATCTCAGTCCACCACACCAACGAGATCGCCCAAGCCCAAGCCTGCTACGACACGCGGTTGGCCGAGTTCTGGCTCCACGGCGCGTTTTTACAACTCGATGGGGAGAAGATGTCCAAGTCGAGCGGCGACTTCCTGCGCCTCGAATCCCTCGTCGAAAAGGGGTACGATCCCCTCGCCTACCGCTTTTTCTGCCTCGGGGCGCGCTACCGAGCCAAGCTTTCCTTCACTTGGGAAAGTCTCAGCGGCGCGGCCACGGCCCTCGACCGGCTGCGCGCAGCCGCCCACGCCTATGGTGCGCCGTCTGAGCCCGATGACCGCTACGTAGCCGCGTTCAAAGAGCGCGTCGAGGATGACCTCAACATGCCGCGCGTCCTCGCCTTGTGCTGGGAGCTCGTAGCCGACGATCTTCCCGATGCCGCCAAGAAGGCCACGCTCCTGCACTTCGACCAAGTCATGGGCTTGGAGCTGGCCGATTGGATGCCGCAAGAGGAGGCCATACCCGACGCGATTCACGCGCTCGCCGCCCAGCGGCAACAGGCCCGCACCGCCAAAGACTGGGCCACGGCCGACGCCCTGCGCGACGAAATCGCCGCGGCCGGCTACGAAATCGAAGACACCCCCCAAGGCCCTCACATCCACCCGCGCAAAACTTAACCGAACGGACGCCCATGTCCCGCATTATCGTCGCCGAGTGCAAGCAAGAAATTTCCTCCTTCAACCCGGTCATCGGCACGTACGACAACTTCTCCGTCCGCCGCGGCCCTAAGTTGCTCACTTATCACCAAGGCCGCGAGACCGAGCTGTGCGGTGCCTTGCAGGTCTTCGCCGACAGCCACATCGACGTCATCCCCACGTACGGGGCCGTCGCCCCCTCGGCCGGGCCTTTAGACCAACAGGACTTTGAGCGCCTTGCCGCCGAGCTGCTCGACGCGGTCACACCGCATCTAGCCGACGCCGACGGCATGTACTTCTGCCTGCACGGTGCCATGGGCTGCACCGAGGAACTCGACCCAGAGGGCTACTTGCTGCAAGAGATTCGCCGAGCTGCCGGCCCCGATTTCCCCATCGTGATCTCGCAAGACCTCCACGGCATCCTCACCCACCGCATGTTGGAGCACTCAAACGGCCTCGCCATTTATCACACCTACCCGCACGTCGATTTGGCCGACACCGGACGCCGCGCTGCGTACTTGCTCCTGCAAGTTCTCGCTGGCGCACAGCCCGTAGTGGCCCGCGTGCAAGTGCCCGCGCTCGTGCGCGGCAACGAACTCATCACCGCCTCCGGCGTGTACGGCGAGACCATCCGCTACTGCCAAGCCCTAGAGGAGCAGCCCGACATTCTCGCCGCCGGCATGATGATCGGCAACCCATTCACCGATGTGCCCGAGTTGTGCTCCCAAGCCATCGTCGTGGCCGATGCCGACCCCGACCTCGCCCGCAACGAAGCCCTGCATCTCGCCGCCGAATTCTGGGAACGCCGCGCCCTCATGCAGCCCGACCTCGTATCGGTCGAAGACGCCGTCGCCCAAGCCACCCAATACAGCAGGCCAGTGCTCTTCACCGACGCGGCCGACGCCCCTTCCTCGGGCGCAACCGGCGACAGCAACGTGCTGGTCCAAGCCCTGCACACCAACGGCTACTCCGGCCAAGTACTCGCACCGCTGGTGGATGCGCCCGCCGCGTACATGGCCCACGACGCCGGACTAGGCGCACGCATCCGTGTAGTCTTGGGCGGCTCGCTCGACTCGCGCTTTGCCCCGCTCGACCTAGAGGTGGAAGTCACCCAACTCGGCGACGGCGAATATCTCTGCGAATCTTGGAACACGCCCCAGCACGCCGGCCCTACAGCCGTGCTGGAAAGCGACAACCTCACCATCGTCTGCGTCAGCCGCTCGGTGCCCTTTATCGATCGCTCGGTCTTTATCGCCCACGACATCAACCCCAAGGACTACGATCTCATCGTCATCAAGTCGCCGCACTGCCAGTGGCACTTTTTCGACGAGTGGGCCGAGATAAACTTCAACATCGATGCCCCCGGCTCGACCAGCGCAAACTTGCCCACCCTCGGGCACCGCGTCTGCCAGCGGCCCATGTACCCGCTCGAGCTCGATGCCCCTTTTACCCCGGTCGCCGAAATGTTCGGCACAGGAGCCTAGCTTTATGCCTGCCATCAAACAATCCGTCTGCTTCAATCCCTTCGCCGGCAGCGGCCTCAGCCCGCAGGAACTCGTAGCGGCCGCCGCTCGCATCGGCTACCAATCCGTAGAGATGGCGGCCCAAGAACACTGGCCGCTCATCCAAGACCACGGCCTCGCCATCGCCATCGTCTCCGGCCATGCTTCTCTACCCGACGGCCTCAACAAACCAGAGAATCACGACCGCATCGAAGACGAGCTGCTCGCCAACATCGACCTCGCCGTTGAACACGGCATCCCCTCGCTGATTTGCTTTTCCGGCAACTGCGAGGGTCGGTCCTCAGAAGAGGGTCTCGCCAACTGCGTCGCCGGTCTGCACCGCGTCACCGATGCCGCCGAGGAAAAGGGCATTACCCTCTGCATGGAATTGCTCAACTCGCGCGTCAACCATCCCGACTACCAGTGCGACCGCACCGCTTGGGGCGTGGCTCTGTGCCGGGCCGTCGGCTCGCCCCGGTTCAAGCTCCTCTACGACATCTACCACATGCAGATCATGGAAGGCGATCTCATCCGCAACATCACCGACCACATCGACTGCATCGGCCACTTCCACACTGCCGGCAACCCCGGCCGCCAAGACCTCGACGACCAGCAGGAGATCTACTACCCGCCGATCATGCAGGCCATCGCCGCCACTTCCTACGAGGGCTACGTCGGTCATGAGTACCGACCCAAGGGCGATGCCATTGACTCACTCGAACACGCTTTTGAGGTCTGCAATGTCTGAAACCCTCCGGCGATGGTCGCACGGGCAAAGTATCCGCAGATGAACGCAGATGAACGCAGATGAACGCAGATGTGGGATGACGTTGTTTGGGGCGTACGCGGGATTTTCAAATGGCCTGTGAGATAACAGTCGCGCCCACCGGCGGCGCACTCGGCGCTGAGATCAAAGGCTGCGACCTATCCGCACCGCTGGCACCCGGCCAAGTCGCGCAGGTGCGCCAAGCACTGCTCGCCCACGGCGTGATCTTTTTCCGCCAACAGCAACTCAGCGACGAAGACCAAGTGCGCTTCACCGCGTACTTTGGCAAACCCGTACCCCACGTGCGCAAGCAGCGCCCACGGCGAGTCAAGGAGATTTTCCTCATCTCCAATGTCAAAGAAAACGGCGAGTCAATCGGCGAACTAGGCGACGAACTGATCCCCTTCCACTCGGACCTTTCCTACCTCGAACGTCCCGGCACCCTGTCGGTGCTCTACGCAGTGGAGATTCCCTCAGAGGGCGGCCAGACTCAGTGGTGCAATTGCACCGCTGCCTACGAAGCGCTTGACGACGCCTGGAAAACTCGCCTCAAGGGAATGCGCGCCGTACATCGCCACTACGTCGAAGCGCAAAACCCGCCCGAGCACATTGCCCACCCCATCGTCCGCACTCATCCCGAAACGGGGCGTCGCTCGCTCTACGTAGGGCCGCACCTGACCAAATACGTCGTCGGCCTCAGCCGCCAAGACAGCGACGCCCTACTCGGCGAACTGTACGCCCATCTCGAACAGCCGCGCTTCGTCTGGACCCATGAGTGGCAAGTCGGCGACCTCGTCCTCTTCGACAACCGCCCGACCATGCACCGCCGCCTCGCCTTCCCCCCAGACCAGCGCCGTCTGATGAAACGCACCCAGGTTTTCAACGACGAAATCCCGGTGGAATGAACACTCTAAGCATGTTATACTACTGATAAGACGCCGACGAGTAGGGTCGCCGCGTAACGTCCGGTACGCACTTTGCCCACACCTAGAACTGACCTGTCATTTCCAAAGTCCCAAGGCATCTCTTATGGCCGAATCTGATTCACCTCACTCTCAGGATGGGAATACCCCTTCCGATCGCTCCGCCCGAGCCGACCTTCTCGCCAGTATGTCGCTTATGAGTGGGTTGGTGTATCCGTCGGAAACTATTGCTGATACTATGGCACAGGAGAGCGTTATGGACCTGATACGCGAATCATCTATTGCCCAACGCCTTATCCAACAGGGCATTAGGCAGGGGGGGCGCGAATTTCTCCTCGACGTGTTGGCCCTTCGCTTTCAGTCGGAGGAGGTGCACCAGTTGGCCGCCCGCATTGGGACCATCGACGATGTGCAGCGCCTCAAGCAGTTGCATCGCGCCGCCATACAAGTCCCAAGCCTCGAAGCCTTTGCTGATACTATGGCACAGGAGGGCGTCACGGACCTGATACGCGAATCATCCTTTGCCCAATACCTTATCCAACAGGGTATTGAGCAGGGGAGCCGCGAATTTCTCCTCGATGTGTTGGCCCTTCGCTTTCAGCCAGAGGAGGTGCAACAGTTGGTCGCTCGTATTAGGGCCATTGACGATGTGCAGCGCCTCAAGCAGTTGCATCGCGCCGCCATACAAGTCCCAAGCCTCGAAGCCTTTACGGACCTATTAGACGCCGACGAGTAGGCTGAGTAGAGGCTCTACGTAACGTTCAATTATACAACTAGTAGTGTAGTATAGACGCCCAAAGTGCGTTCGATCTGATCGCCATATTGGCCCTTCGCTCTAAACCGAAAAACATGCCATGCCTAGCCTATTCGTTCTGATATTCGCCTTGTCGATGATCGCTTGTGGCGACGGCGACCACCAGCCTGAAAACCAATCTTCCAACCCGCTCTATCCATCTGGCTCGGAACAGGTTCAAAGGGGTCAGATTGTGCCGGTCGAGGGATCTGCGATATCAGAGGCTGAAGTAATTATCATCGACGCGGAGCGTCTGATAGTGTTAGCCCGTGCGCCGGTGGACGACCAAGGAGGCTTTATGGTCTCTGTACCCCAGCGGCCGAGCTACTGGTTGGGCATTTCCGGTCCCTATATGACAACCTATGTCGATACGGCGTTCGCTTTTACGGGAGAGGCCATAACTGTCGAAGAGACCCTCCGGTCGCGTCCTGCAGGCAAGGCCGCACAAGTGGTGGGCATACTCGGCGATGTCAACAACGATAATCAGGTCGATATAGCGGACGCGCTGCTCGTGCTGCTCTATACCTTAGAACGCTTCTCCTTCGTAGCACCCAATCAAGGCAATATCGCCCTAGGCGACGTCAACGAAGACGGCCTGATAAATCTAGCGGATGTCCTGCTTATTGACCTATATTGCGAATCCGCTTGACCCGACGTTGCCAGATGGAATCGGTTTAGGCACAGAGCAGACTACGATCGCGATCGCCGTTGAACAAGATCGGGCTGTGTTAATCGCGCTCTATATCGCCGAAGCGCATGATCTGTTCTTCCTCTGGTTGGAAGAAAACCTTTAGAAGCTGTTGAGTTATTCGGAATAACCTACGGAAAAGAGCCGATTTTTGCCGTATAAGCCCCGTTTTGAAGGTCCGCCGGGTGCTGAAATCGCCGTAAAATCGCCTTATTCCTACTGATATTCGTTTTAGCTCAACAGCTTCTTAGATTTTAGCTCCGCGCCAACATTGCCAAAATCGTAAAGAAATCGGCATTAACGGATTGTCCAATAACGCCATACGGCCCATCTTACATGGCAATATAGCCTTAGCCCTCCGCAGAAAAGAGAACGCCCTCCCACCATGTCTCCATCGTCTGAAAAAAACAAACCCATAGGTCCTTATGTTTGGGCTTCCGAAGGCGTGAAGCCGTTGGCCGCTTCGACCATCAGCGCGGATACCCCCAGCGGCCCTTCTTATGGGGCCTCTGCGGGACTGTCGTTCAAAGATACCGGAACCCTGATCCGTCAGCTCAAGCGCGGACTACCGATGACCGCTTTTGACGACCTTCAAGGTGCCATGGCCGTACCGGCCAAGACGTTAGCCAGCGCAGCTAATATCGCAGTTCGGACGCTCAAGCGCCGCCGTAAAGAAGGCCGCCTCCAAACCGATGAATCCGAGCGTTTATTCCGCATTGCCGCGCTATACGACCGGGCGATTGAAGTATTGGGCGACCAAGAGTGGGCGGAGGCGTGGTTCAAAGAGCCGAAGAAGGCCCTCGGCATGAAGACGCCATTGCAATACGCCGATACCGAGCCGGGTGCCCGCGAGGTCGCAAACCTCCTCGGTCGCCTCGAGTACGGTGTATTTTCGTGAGCTTGAAAACGACAGGTTGCGCCCGCGTATTCTCGTACTTCTTTGTCCGACCATAGTTCACTCTGGAATCGTCGGCACTAAAACGGTCGATTCACCCCTCTGCGCCATCTGCGCTATCTGCGCCATCTGCGGATTAGTTTGCGAATTTCAAACCGAGACCCTACCATAATCCCCCGGCAGATCGTCTGTCCACGGGCTGTTCACTTGCTTCAGTTTCCTCTTTCGATCTTATAAAGACCATGTTCAAAGCACTCATCTTACATGAGCACTCTGCTCTCATCGAAGAACTCGACGAAAGCCGCCTGCCCGCCGGCGACGTAGAAATCGCCGTTGCGTACTCCTCGCTCAACTACAAGGACGGGATGATCCTCAATGGCTTGGGAGGTTTGGTCAAAACCTATCCCCACATCCCCGGCCTCGACCTCGCCGGCACCGTCGTCCACAGCCAGAGCGACCAGTTCCAGCCCGGCGACCAAGTTATCTGCACTGGCTGGCGCGTCGGCGAAACCCACTGGGGCGGGTACGCGCAAAAAGCGCGGCTCAAGGCTGACTGGCTCGTGCCCCTACCCACCGACCTCACGCTGCGCACCGCCATGGGCTTGGGGGCCGCTGGCCTGACCGCGGCCATCTCCTTAGAAGCCCTCGAAACCCACGGCCTCGCACCCGACAAAGGCGAAGTCCTCGTCACCGGCGCGGCCGGCGGCGTCGGCTCCCTATCCGTCCTACTCCTCGCCTCGCTGGGCTACCAAGTCGCCGCATCCACTGGACGCCCCGAGCTCGAACCCTATCTAAAAGACCTCGGTGCCCAGACCATCATCCCGCGCCAAGACCTTGCCGAGCCATCCAACAAACCCTTGGAAAGTGCGCGCTGGGCCGCCTGCATCGACTCGGTCGGCGGCACCACCTTGGCCCGCGTCGTGGCCCAAATGGCCTACGGGGGTTCCATCGCCTCGGTGGGCTTAGCCGGCGGTGCCCAACTCACAACCACCGTCATCCCCTTCTTGCTGCGCAGCGTCAACATCCTCGGCATCGACTCGGTGTTCTACCCAGCCGAGCGCCGCGCTGCCGCTTGGTCGCGCCTAGCCTCCGCATTGCCCTTAGAAAAATTAGATCGCATCTGCACGGAGGTCGGTCTAGCCGACGTCCCCCGCCTCGGCAAGGACATCTTGGCGGGCAAAGTGCAAGGCCGCGTCATCGTCAATCCCAACCAGTAAGGAAAACACACTATGCGCCGACTAACGCTTCTACTCCTCACCCTCGCCACCACCCAAGCTGGAGCCGACCCCAACATGCCCGGTACCGACCGCATCACCTACTTCGGCTACGAAGACTGCATCCTGCTCGAAAACGACCACACCCGCGTCGTCCTCACCTCATCGGCCGGTCGCGTCCTCGAATACTCGCGCAAAGGCCCCAACGCCATCTACCTCGACCCCGCGCAAGAAGGCGCGACCTTTGAGGGCGGCGATCCTCGCTTCGGACCCACTGGCGGCCGCCTCGACATCGGCCCGGAAATGATCATCCCCGCCCACCCCGACCTCTGGCTCGGACAATGGGAAAGCCAAATCACTGGCCCGCGCTCGGCCCGCCTAATTAGCAAAGAGGACGAGCCTACCGGCGTCCAACTCATCCGCGACTTCCAACTCGCCGAGGACTCCACTCACTTGAGCGTCACCCAAACCATCAAAAACGTCTCCGACAGCGCAAAACACTGGGGCCACTGGAGCCGCACCTTTGGCACGGGCGGCGGCATCGTGCTCATTCCCTTGACGCCGAGTCGCTTCCCGGATTCCTATGTCATGTACGGCCCCGGCCCGGTCATCAATTACCGCCCCGAAGACCCCAATATCCGCATCCGCGACAACTTCCTCGAAGTCCTCTCCACGCCGCTCAGAGCCAAGCTCGGCATGGACTCGCAAGCCGGATGGTTCGCCTATCTCGATCGCAACGACCTACTGTGGGTCAAGCGCTATCCGGTGTACCCCGACCGCCCCTATGGCGAACTAGCCGGGCTGACCATCTCAATATGGTATTACAAGGATCTAATGTGCGAGTTGGAGCCTATCGGCCCGCGCGAGAATATACCGCCCGGCGGCGAAGCCTCCTTCACCGAGGACTGGTGGCTCCTGCCCTACACCTACCCCCAAGACGGCAGCGACCTCGACCTCGAAGCCATCAGCGCCTTGGTGGAACAAGAGGCGCGCTGAGTATAGAAAACCGCCGCTAACTTATGGCGTTAGCGGCGGTTGATCTGCTGTCCGAAGTCAAATGCGACCCGAAGTTGGCCGTCTCATCGGCCCACGTTTTCCCTCACGGCAGCTTCGTCATCTTCTTAGCTTCTACGCGCCCATTCACTTCGACCCGATAGAGATACACGCCAGCGGCCACATCCCTATCCACCTCGTCGCGACCGTCCCACATAAACCGATGCGTACCCGCCGGTAGTGCCCCCTGCCACAACTGCCGCACCCGACGACCCAACACATCGTACACCGTCAGCGACACTCCCGCTGCGTCCGTCGCCAAATCAAGGGGAATCACCACAGCCGGATTAAACGGATTGGGATAGCTGTCGCCCAGCCGATACTGCGCCGGCACAGCACCCGCCGATGTCATCACTGCCGTCGGCTGCCCTCCTCCCGAATTCTTGAGCACATGCACGCCGCCCAAGGCCGAATCCAACACCACCAAGTCCAGGTCTCCATCGTCATCCACATCGCCGGTCAACACCCCGGTCCCATCGCCAATCAAGCGATGCGTCTCCTCTTCTTGGGTCGGATTCAAGCCCCCACCCCATTCGACAAATACCCCAAAGCCCGACGCCCGATTGCCGCCGACAAACACCCAATCATCTACCCCATCGGCGTTCAAATCGCGCACCACCACCCACGTGCGCAGAAACAAATGCTCATCATACAGCACCTTCAATACTTCTTCGGACAGCCCCCCTTCCGCGGACCACCTTTTCACGACAAGTCCCATATTTCCTTCAAAAGAATTGCGTTGGAGTTCCACGGGTATCTCCTGCTGCCCATCGCCATCAAAATCCCCTCTCATGGAATCAAACCTGCTGTAGTACAAATCCCATAGCGCTTCGCGGTCGTCCGAACTTACAGTGAGTACCTCTTCCTCGAGATCCGCTCCGATAGACCAAACCTCTACTTCGCCTCCATTCCACTTAAAAATCGCAAGCTCGTCTTGGCCATCGCCATCTAAGTCGCGGGCGAGTATATCCAAAAATCCTCCCACATCTTGAGTATATCCGATACGCGCGCTTTCAAAGGACCCGCTACCATCATTGAGGGCCATGACCCAACCCCAAGGAGGCCTATAGCCAGAGGGGGGATCACCCTGATAAGGGGCAAACCGAGTAGAGAAAATATCTAAGTCGCCATCGCCATCTAAGTCGGTCAAGACGCCGCTCCCCAATCGAGCCCCTAAACCCGGTGTAATCGGATAAAACACCGGGGGTGCAAAAAGACCGGGATCATCAAAGTGAAAATACTTCACCGGCGGCAAGGCTAATTCGCCCTGCGAGCGCTCTTCAGGGCCGGTCAACTCGATCCAGTCTATCTCAAAATGCCCGACCACCTCATCCACCGACCGGGACTCCTCCGCTTCGTTTCGATCCAAGCTAAAACGCAGCCGAATATCCCGTAAAAGCCCCGCCCAGACAATCTCATCTTGGCCGGAGAGGGAAAACTCTACTTCCTGCCACTCGGTCGTGTAAGCGAAGTCTGTGGAGAGGATCGCAAATCGGTTTTCTGACGACTCTTCTGGATCGCGCCCTGGTGTCGCGAGGTTATGCTCATTAGTCCAAGCAAGCCCAACGCGCCCTACCGTAGGGCGATCATGCACGGTGCGGAACCGAACTCGCACCCGGTCGAACAGGTGCGAATCGTAGCCGATGAAATAAGAAATCAAGGCCGCGTTCGGATAAGGATCCTTTTCGTCCACCACCGAGGGCGAGACATCGATCCTCCACACGCCGTCTTCGACTTCCCCTGGGAACAGATAAAATTCATTTGGCCCACCCCATTCAAACGCTCTTTTGGCGGACCACCCTTGCGCCGTCCCATCGTCGAAATCCCACTTGACCGCCTCGGCGAGGCCGCTCCATAGCACTAAGCATCCAACAACGGCGAATCTCAACATGACGGCACCTCCATAAGTAAAAGGGGAAGTGAAAGGAACCTTTTATACCCATCTTCTTTTTATCACGTACTCAAAAGATATCTTGGCCGGTCCGCTCGACCCACTCCTAAAATACAACCGCCGACGCCTTAAATCTAAATCATATACTAGGGTTGCCTCAAGTTGAATTCCACTAGGCAAATATGCTTCTTTACATACCCTATGTCGTCTATTGCTTCTTCATCCTCTTCCCTCTTCCCTCGGTTCGGCGAGTACCGCATCGCCCTCGCCGACCAAGTTGAAATGGCGTATATCGACAATGGCGGTAGCGGGGACCACCCCCCTTTAGTACTCCTACACGGAATCTTTGACAACAAGGCCACTTGGTTCCGCTTGACCGCCCGCCTGCCCGGCCACCGCATCATCGCCCCCGACTTGATCGGCCACGGGCACAGCAGCAAGCCGACCTTTGCCGCCCGCCCGGCGCGCGAGCGTTACTCGCCGGATATGCAGGTTAGCTACCTCGCGGCCTTTATCGCCGCGTTGGACTTAGACGACGTAATTCTCGTGGGCAACTCACTCGGTGGCGGCTTAGCCCTGCGCTTGTACCTCGACTTTCCCGCGCTCGCAGCTAAGGTGCGCGGGCTAGTGCTCATCGACGCAGCCGGCTATCCCCACAAACTTCCCGTCCACGTGCGCACCCTCGGCAGCTCCCTAGGCAAGCTGTTGACCTACGCTCCGCTCCACACCCTAGCGCGGGCCTGCGGTCTGTTGCGCTTGGCTGTTTGGCGCACTTTCCGGCGCTGCTTCCACGACCGCAGCAAAATCCCCCCCGAACTCGCAACAGTCGCCCGCGCCGCGCTCGAAACACCCAACGCCGCGTACGCCTACCACTACTCAGCGCGAAACCTCGTACCACCCGACGTAGCAACGTTCTACCAGCGCTTTGGCGACATCACCTGCCCGACCTTGGTTTTGTGGGGGCAACAAGACCGCGTCTTACCCGTGCGCTCAGCCCAGTGCTTCGCCGCCGACCTGCCCTGCGCCGACCTGCACGTCTTCCCCAACTGCGGACACGCGCCCCACCTCGAATACCCCGACGAGACCGCCGACTATATCGAGGGGTGGATAAAAGGGCGGGATATGGAATACTGATGTTGCGCAGTCAGTAAATAACCGGCAACTATTATCCAATACCGGCGTCTAAGCAGCAGCAAATCTTTTGACAGGAGGGACAATATGCCACTCTATCGCCACGCAGAAGCCTCGGGAGGCCCAGACGATATCCTCGTGATCGAGGATCGGGGAATGCTCGGGCAGGGCCAGCCCCGTTTCGAGTTTATCGACTTGCGGACCATCAAAGCCCATCCCCTCATCATAGAGGCCCTAATCGCCGACTCCGAGCGTTTGTGGACTCTCGAAGAAATACTTGCCGATGTAGAAGAGTGAAGCAGCGCACGGCACTAAGCAACGCAAAAAACACCTGTTAGTCCCTTCCCCCGTCCTCTTCTTCTTTCCGGCAAAAATTCAGTCCATCCCCTAGCCTTATAAGTATGACGGCAATCTACGTTTGTGATATATTGCCCTGTAGGATATCCACACCCAATGTATGAGGCCCTATGAGTTCACCTGAGTTGCGCTTTGAGTGCCCCAAATGCCGTCACACCGCCTACGAGACCGGCGAAATCCGCGCCTCCGGCGGTTTCTGGTCCAAGATATTCGACGTGCAAAACCGCAAGCTGACAACCGTAACTTGCCAGCAGTGCCGCTACACTGAATTCTACGCCGCCGATAGTTCGCGTCTCGGCCACATCTTCGATTTCTTCACCAGCTAGCGGCCGCGGTCAATTGTAATCCGGCCCGCCGACCGGCCCCAGCAACGCACGATTTTCCGCGGGCGTTTCCACCTCGTCGAGAAAGTCCGCCAAGGCTTGCTGCATCCGCTGTGCCACCTCTGGATGCGCGTCGATTACATTCGTCTGCTGCTGAGGATCTGCCTTCATATCGTACAGCTCGGGTGCGCCGCCGTGTTCGCCATGCGCCAAATAGGTCCAGTGCTCGTCGGTCACGGTCGGTCCGCCATTGCGGATAAAGGTCGAGCTGAAGGCGTACTGCCGCGGCCACGCGGCCGATCCGCTCAGCAGCGGCACCAGCGAGTGTCCGTGCATTGTCAGGTCGCTCTTTCCCACGCCAGTCAAAGCCAGCAGCGTCGGCAGCAAATCCACCGACTGCGTCAATGCCCCCACCCGCTGTCCGCCCGCGATCTCGGGGGCGGCGATCAGCAGCGGAATGTGGCTGATCTCTTCGTATAGCGGCCAGACGCGGTCGTCTTCGGGGTGGATGTTGGACTTGCCCGTGCGGTTGTGCTCGCCGACGAACATGCCGTGATCGGACGTAAAAACCACCACGCTGTCGTCGAACAACCCAAGCTCCTCAACTTTGTCCAACACATAGCCAATCCATTTGTTGACCAAGTAAATCTCGGCTGCGTAGTGGGCTTGGAGGTTGGCTAGTTCCTCTTTGGTATAGGCGGTCGCCGGGCCGTAGTTCGGGTGGATCATCGGCGGGCCGTCGTACCCCGATGAGTCGTAGCGGCCCACGAGATGCTCCGGCGGGTCCCACGGCTCGTGCGCGTCGAAGAAATCCACCCACAGCAAGAACGGCTCGCCGCCACGGTTTTCCTCCAGCCAGCGGCTCGCCGTCTGCGCCGTGCGCACGCAGAAGCGATCTTCCTCCCACGCCCAGTCGCGGTTGGTCCACGAGTGCAGAGTCGCCAAATTGCCAAAGCGCGACTGAGCCAAGTGCGGATCGACGCGCGTCTTGGCCCCTGCTACCTCCAGGCGCGGCGGCAAGTTGCCTTTTAACAGCGGCTTGTCTCCCTCTTGGCCGCGGATCCAATACGCCCCGTCAAACCCCCGGTCAAAATGGTGGACGCCCTTCATCAGATGCGGCGTGTCGCAGATAAGCTGACTCTGGTAGCCAGCCGCGCCGAAAATCGTGCTCAGCACCGGGATACTTGGGTCGAGGGCTTTCCAGCCGTGGAAGGGAAAACTGTAGCGGCCAGTAAAGAGGTCGGTGCGATTGGGGATGGTCGGAAAGCTCGACAAATAGTGCCGGTCGAAGCACACCGCTCGCTCGGCAAAGTGATCGAGCGCGGCCGTGCCGATCCACGCATTGCCGTTGCACCCCAGATAGTCGTAGCGAAAGGTGTCGCTGACCAAGACGATGATGTTCATAAGTATGCTCCTTGTATTTACAATCCGACGTGGCGCTTCACGAAGTCAGCGCGTGGCGCAACGCACCCTCTAATTCGGGATACGCAAACTCGAAACCAGCCTCCAACAGCCGCTTCGGCCGCACCCGCTGGCTGGCCAACAACCCCTCCTCGGCCAACTCGCCCAAGACCAACTTGGCGGCAAACGCCGGCAGCGGCAACAGCGTCGGCCGTCGCAACACGCGCCCCAGCGTCCGCGTCAATTCGGCGTTGGTCACCTGCTGCGGCGCGGTCAGGTTCACCGGCCCGCGCAAGGCGTCGTTTTCCACCGCATAAATCAGCGCCGCCACCGCGTCTTCCAAACTAATCCAGCTAACGTACTGCCGCCCGCTGCCGATCTTGCCACCCACCCCCAAGCGGAAGGGCAACAGCATCTTGGCCAGCGCCCCACCCCGGCGACTGAGGACGATCCCCAAGCGGGCCTGTACGACGCGGATGTCAGCCTCAGATGCCACAGCGCTCGCCCCTTCCCACGCCCGACCCAATTCGGCCAAAAACCCCTCACCAGTGTCGCTTTCCTCGTCTAATTCCTCGTCGCGCCGATGGCCGTAAATGCCGACGGCCGACGCACAAACCAACACCCGTGGCGGCGCGACCAATCCCGCCAAGCGCGCAGCAAGTAGCTGCGTCGTCTGCTCCCGACTCTGGCGCAACTGCTCCTTGACGGTGGCAGTCCAGCGCCCAGCGGCAATGTTCCGCCCCCCCAAATGCACCGTCGCTTCTATTCCCTCCAGCGCCTCTTGTTCCAACTCGCCAGCTTCTGGATCCCAGCGCAACTCTCCTTGTGCTGGCGGTCGCCGCACCAAGCGCACCACCTCATGTCCCTCGCGCTCCAACCGGCTACAGAGCGCCGTGCCGATCAAGCCGCTGCTGCCTGCTACTAGTATTTTCACTAGCGATTTCCTTTGATCCGAGTTGCCGTTTTTCGTGCAACAAAGCCGCGCTTTACTGGCCCTACTCAGCCCTTTTGCCGCAGTTCCTCCTCCATCAGGCCCAAACACTCGTCCATGATAGCCAGAGACTCGTCGAGCTGTTCTCGCGCAATGATCAACGGCGGGTAAAAACGCAAATCGTCCCCCTCGACCCAGTCGGCTCCCCCACTGGCACCCGAAATGGCCAACCCCCGTTCTAAGGTCAGTTGAGGCACGCGTCGCGACACACCCCACTCAGGGGGAAAGGGCTTGCGGGTACGGCGATCCTGCACTAGTTCAATGCCCAACATCAGTCCCTTGCCGCGCACTTGGCCGACGCAAGCGTGGCGCGTCAAGCCCTGGGCCTTTTCCTGCAAATAGGCCCCGACTTGGGCGGCGTGTTCCACGATACCTTCTTCTTCCAACAGTTCTAGTACGGCCAAGCCAGCGCGCATAGACACTGGGTTATTGACATAGGTAAAAACGTGCGGCAGAGCTTGGCCACTGCGCATAAGATCCCGCCGCATCTGTTCGCTCAGTAACACCCCTCCCAAGGGCGCGTACCCGCTGCTGGCCCCTTTGCCAAAAACAATCATATCGGGCACCACATCCCAGTGCTCAATGGCAAAGAGCTTGCCGGTGCGGCCAAAGCCAGTGATGATCTCGTCGGCGATAAAGAGGACGTCGTGCTCGTCGCAGATCTGACGGATGAGAGGGTAGTAATCGGGCGGCGGAACTCCGGCGGCGATTCCGGCCATGACCACTGGCTCGGCGATAAAGGCGGCGATATTGTCGGCCCCTACCTCGCGGATGGTCTCTTCTAATTGGTGGGCGCAAGTCAAATTGCAGCGATCTTCGCAGTCGGCAAACGCACAGCGGTAGGGATAGCACGAGGCAATGTGCGGAAAAGCCGGCAGATACGGCTCAAAAGGTGCCCGCAGCCCCGGCATCCCGGTAGCAGCCAAGGCCCCCAAGGTAGCGCCGTGATAGCCGCGCCAGCGACCAATGATCTGGTGCTTTTGCGCCTGCCCCCGTTGCACATGGTACAAGCGGGCCAGTTTAATGGCCGTCTCCACGCCTTCAGAGCCGCCTGAGACAAAGTAGGCGTGATTCAAATCGCCGGGAGCCATTTCGGCTAAGCGCCGGGCGTACTCAAGGGCTGGCTGATTGGTGAAAAACGTCGAAAAACAATAGGCCAACTCCCGTCCCTGGTCGGCCATAGCCTCGACGATGGCATGACGACCGTGGCCCAAGGTGACGTTGCCAGCCCCGGCCGTGCCGTCGATATAGCGATTACCCGCTTCGTCGTACAAATAAATCCCCTCTCCCTTGACGAGAACCGGGTAGATATAATGCGGATCGCGGTGGAGAAGTGCTGGGTCTGTAGCAGTCATCTTTATCCGTCCTCATCTAATTGCGGCAACACCTCGCGCAGCACTTTTGCAAAGGCTTGCCGCTCGGCGGCTGGCCCCACGGTCAGGCGAATGCAGCGGTCGAGCGGAGCCACACCCGGCATCCGCACAAAAACCCCATGCTGCAAAAGCACCTGCATCAGGCTCCGTGCACGCTCGCCACTACCCACGTCGAGCGCCACGAAATTCGTCGCCGAAGGCACCGTTTTCAGCCCCAATTCCGCTGCTAACTGCGCGTATTCCCGCCGTCCTTCCTCCACTTGCTGTACCACCGAACGCACAAACTCGTCGTCGGCTAGCGAAGCAAGCGCCCCAGCCTGAGCGATGCGATTGACGCCAAAGTGATTGCGCACCTTGTCGAGCGCGGCCACCAAGTCGCGGTGCGCCAGCGCATAGCCGACCCTCGCCCCGGCCATGCCGTGCGCCTTGGAAAATGTCCGCAGCCGCACCACCTGTGCCCGTTCCGTGTCCAGCGGCAGGTACTCGTCTGCGGGCGCAAAGTCGATATACGCCTCGTCGAGCAAAAACACACAATCCGGCGGCAACCCCGCGATAAAATCCCGCAACTCGTCGGCCCGCTGATAGGTGCCCATCGGATTGTCGGGATTAGCCACGTAGATCAGCTTGGGACGCACTTGCCGCGCCTTGTCCAACAGGGCCGACAAATCCTCTCGGTCCGCACGATAGGGCACCTTGTGCAATATCGCCCCATGTCCCTCGACATGGTAACTGAACGTCGGATAGGCCCCCAGCGACGTCACCACCGCGTCGCCCGGCTCGGCGAAAAGGCGTACTAGCAGCCCCAAGAGTTCATCAATCCCCGCGCCCAAGGCGACCTCTTCCCGCGCCACCCCGTGCCGCACCGCCAGCACCGAGCGCAGCTCGTATCCCTCTGGATCGTTGTACCAATGCACTTGATCCACCGCCTCCACCATAGCCTGCCGCACCTGCGGCGAAATCCCGAAGTTGCTCTCATTAGCCCCAACCCGCAGGGCAAGCGGCTGCCCCTGCTCCCTCTCCAACGCCTCGGGCGGCACAAAGGGTACGGTCGCTGGCAGAGCGCGGACGATGTGCGTAAACGGCAACACGGCTTAAGACCACACGTAGATTTCGTCGTCGTCGTCGGCATAGCCAATGAAGACGGCGAGCACCACTCGCGGATCGTCCCCCTGCACCGCCGGGACCTCGTGGATGCAGCGCGTATTGAAGAAATACAAATCGCCCGGCTCGAGCGCGACCTCGCAGTGCTCCACGCCATTCGCAGCCGCGTACTCGTGAAAACGACCCTCGGCGATATACGGCTGTATCTCCTCGGTCCACAGACAGCGGTGCAACACAGCCTGCACCCCAGGCCCCGCAGAATCCGCGTTCTGCACGCACAGCACACCGGCAAATTGGTGGGTAAAGCGAGCCACCTCGTAATTGAACCGCTTTTCGCGCAGTACTACGTGGTCGATGTGCGGACTATAGGAGTGAGTCTCGTAGTGGATGCGAAAGATGGCCGGGCCGTACAAACGCCCGTCGCGCTCGCGCGCCGTCTTAACCGCCTTGTTGGGAGCCAACGCCTGCAAGTGGTGATAAAGCAACTGCACCGGATCAATCAAACCCTCAAAAAGAGTGGCAAAAAGCGCGTGCGTCTCCTTCGCATCAGCCAAGAATGCCTCTTGGTCGCCACCCAAGTTGCCGAGACTGGTACCAATGTCGATGCGCGAGCGCGCGTCACCCGCAGCGCGCAGCAACCCACGCTCGCCAAAGCGCTCCATCAGCCGCTGACAGTCGGCCGGCGTGCAGACCTGGGGCAGCAGGATCGCCGGTATCTCCGCCTGGGCCAAGGCGCGGAGCGGGTCGGCGCACTCGTCCGGCCCCACGGGCCGCCACAATGCACTCGCGGCGTTTTCTTCGTACGTTGTTCTCTGCAAATCGAAAACTCCTATGGATAGCGTTACGCAAATCGCACTCGGCGCAGCCGTCGGCGAAAAGGTCTTAGGCAAAAAGGTTGGCAACAAAGCCCCCCTGTGGGGCGCGGCCGTCGGCATCCTCCCAGACCTCGACGTGTTGGGCGCGGCCTTTCTATCGGGGACTGACCTATTGGGCTTTCACCGCTGGGTGTCGCACTCCCTGCTCTTTGCGGTAGGCGGCGGCTTCGGGATCGGCTGGGCGCTGTCTAAGCTACACCGCGCCGCGAACTGGCGCGAGTGGTCCGCACTGGCGTTCTGGGCGATTCTCACGCATGCCCTCCTCGACTGCTTCACCGGGTACGGCACCCAATTGTTCAGTCCGTTCAGCAATTACCCGGTCGCCTTCGGTTCCATCTTCGTCATAGATCCGCTCTATACCCTGCCCTTAGCCATCGGCCTCATCGCCGCCCTATTTCAACGGCGACTGCACTGGCGACGGCGGCTCAACGCGCTGGGCCTGTGCGCGAGCACGGCGTATCTACTCATTACCGCCGCAATCTGCCTACACGTCCGCAGCACCTTTGCCCACGCTCTCACCGAGCAAGGCATTGCCTACGAGCGCCTGCACGTCGTGCCGACTCCGTTCAACGCCGTGCTGTGGTCGGGCCTAGCCGGTGCAGACGACCACCTGTGGGCCGGGCTGCACTCCCTACTCGACGACAACTCGGCGATCCGCTTCCGCCGCATCGAGCGCAACACCCACCTCATCGCCCCCCGGCGCGACGACCCGCCTATCCAGCGTCTGTTTTGGTTTTCTCGCGGGTACTACCGGGTGGAGCACCGCGCCGACGCGCTTTACTTCTACGACTTGCGCTTTGGCCGCTCCGACTTCTATCTCGACTCCACCGGCACCTACTTCTTCACGTTCCGCCTGTTGCCGGATCCATCCCATCCCGAGCGCATCGCCGACCTCCAGCGCATCAACAACCCATCTGAGCTCACCGACCAAGCCCTCAAGCGGCTCTGGCTCCGCCTACTCGGAAACTAAACCTCCTTAACCCGCTCCCACTCCCCATTCCTAATTCTCAATTCCTAATTCTATAACCCCCACGCCTGATCGACGTCGCGCTGGTACGCGTCAATCTTACCCGCCAGCACATCGGAGACCTGCACTACCTGCCCAGACTGGCCGGATTCATAGATAGCCTCGCTGACGGCCTTGCTGCGCAAGCCTTCTTCCGCGTCGATTTCCACTGGCCGCCCCTCGCTCAACGCATCGATAAAATCCCACAACTCCAACGTCACCCCGCCGGTGATCCCATACGGGAAGAGCGCGTCCTTTTCCTCCTCGCTCAGGGTCGCCAAATACATTTCCTGCAACTCGGACATGCTGTGCGTGGTCCCATCGGCGAGTTGGCACTCGCCATTGGCTTGAAAGGCGGCCGGGTGGAAGATGTCCGTGTCGATGATCGACCCTTTCTCGCCGCTCAGCGTCAGTTGGGTAAAGCCCTTGCCCGGCGCACTGATCGTCCACGACCACGTGCCGATCAAGCCACTCTTGAAGTTGAATATGCTGGTCCAAAAGTCCTCGGACGCACTATTGACGATTTCCTCGCCTTGGCGATGGGGGCGCGGGTACATCTGTTCAACTCGGGCGTACACGCTGTCGATCTCGCCGAACCAATAGCGCATGGTGTCCACCCAGTGCGCCCCACTGTCCATGACCATGCCGCAGCCGCCTAACTTGCGATCAATGCGCCAGTGCCAATTGGGCACTTCCGCTGGATCGCGCCACCCGGCCTGCACGGCCCACCACATCTTCGGTGTGCCCAACAGGCCGTCGTTAAAGGCCCAGTGGATGGTGCGCTGGCCCAGGGCGCGACGGCACTGCTCGGCCGTGGCAGCGACCCGCCCGCAGCGCTGCGCCGTCTGCGCGATCTTCTTCGAGGCCCGCACCGTGATACCAATCGGCTTTTCGACCAACACGTGGACCCCACCCTCTAGCAGCTCACAGGCCAGCACGTGATGCAAGCCATGCGGGCTGCATATATCGGCCCCATCGAGCGCATCTTCTCCGGCGAGTAACTCGGCCACGCTCGCATAAGCATTGACCTCCCAGCCAGCGAACCCGTTAATGCGCGTGGCAAAATCCTCGGCGCGTGCAGGCACCTCATCAACAGCCGCGACAATGCGGAACCGCGTCTCGCCCTTTTCCAACAGCTCTTCGTATCCCCGCAAGTGCGCCCCGGCCATGCCGCCGCAACCCACCATCGCCAATCGGACGACCTCGCCCTTCTTGTTTTCGCTCATCTCTACCTCCACAGGTTGGTTTGTGGTAGGGGCGACCAGCCGGTCGCCCCTACGTAACGTCATAAATGAAAATCCCTTCCATCACCATCCCAAAACCCTCGTCAAAAACGCCTCCACCCCAGCTTCATACGTAGCCGCATCCTCGCTAAAGGCCGAGCTGTGACCGCCCCGCAGCTCGGTAAACGCCTTGGGCTGGTTGGCGGCCTCGTACAGCCGCTGGCCGTGCGCGAATACAATAAACCTGTCGTCGCGGCTGTGGCTCACTAGCACCGGGCATTGTACCTGCTTTAGGTACTCCAGCGTGGGATACTCGTAGCGGGCCAGCAGACTGACCGGGAAAATCGGATACAGCTCTTGGCCCAGTTCGGGGATGGAGGTAAAGGTCGCCTCCAAGAACAGCGCGGCAGGTGTCTTGTCCTGCACTAGCTGCGCGGCGATCGGCCCACCCAGCGAGCGGCCAATGACGACGATGCGCTCCGAGGGCACGCCCGCCTCCGAGACCAGATAGTCCCACGCCGCGGCCGCATCCCGATAGGTTCCTTCCTCAGAAAGCGTCCCCTCGCTCTGACCATAGCCGCGATAGTCAAACAGCAAAATCCCCAACCCCAACCGGTGCGCATCCTCGGCCACTCCAAGCAGATCTGATATATTGCCCGCATTGCCATGGCAAAAAAGCACCGTGCCCCGCGCATCGGCCAACGGCAGGTACCACCCGCTCAGCCGCACCCCATCGCTGGCGACCAACGCGACTTCTTCATAGTACATCCCCACCGCGGCCGGCGTGGCTTTGATGCGAGTACTCGGCACATAGACGAATTTTTCCTGAAAAAAATACAAATAGGCTGCGGCCAAAACGTAGCCCACCGCAGCTAACGCCGCGATTCCCAGCACAAGGCGTCCTATCAATGGTATTAAGGGCATCCGCGTAAGGTCCTCCGACTAAGTACTGACGTTACGCCGTGTAGGGGCAACCCTTGGGGTTGCCCTTTTCGGATCCCACCGGCTGAATGCGCCGTGTAGGGGCGATGCGCCCCGCCCCGCCCCTACGATGCGTAACATCAGTTATTGACACGCCTAATACAAAAAATGCTAATTGTAAAACCAAATACCCATCCTATCCAAAAAGACTCCCATGCACATCGTCATCTCATTCGCCCTCGCCCTCAGCTTCGCCGCTGCCGCCCTCGCCCAAGACGAAGGCTACCCAGCCGGAACGCTAGTCCCCGAAGTCGATCTGGGCTTGCAGCCGACTCCACTGATTGTGCCCGAGCCCTTCCGCGGTGCCGTGCCCCAAGACTTGGTGCTCAATCTTCCCCCCGGCTTCTCGGCCCGCGTCTTCGCCCACGAGGGCCTGCGCAAACCCCGCTTTATGGCCTTTGATCCCAACGGCGTGTTGCACGTGGCCAACATGGGTGCCGACCAGATTGTCGCCCTGCCCGACCGCAACCGCGATGGCGTCGCCGACGAGCGTATCGTCTCCCTGCGCGGCCTCAGAGAAGCCCACAGCCTCCTGTTCTACAAAGACGCGCTCTACGTCGCCGAGGAACACCAAGTCATCCGCGTGCGCGACACCAACGGCGACCTAATATACGAGCAAGAAGAAGTCGTCCTGCCCGACGTTCCCTCGGAGGGTTGGCACGATACCCGCACCCTCGTCGTCGATCGCCGCAACGACAAAATGTACCTGTCGGTCGGCTCGCCCTGCGACCTGTGCCGCATGGACGAGGGCTTTCAGGTCGTCGCCAACACCAACAACCCCGTGCCTCACCACCCCGAGCGCGGCACCATCTTGCAATTTAATCCCGACGGCAGCGATCGCCGCATCTTTGCCACGGGCATCCGCCACACCATCGGCATGGACTTCCACCCGCAGACCAATGCGCTGTGGGCCAATCACAACGGTCACGACCTCGAAGGCCGCACGCGCCCGCCCGAGTGGATTGACATCATCGGCGACCAAGACTTTATGGGCTATCCTTTGGTCCACAGCCACCAAGTCTGGAGCGACTTTACCATTGATGGCTACGAAAAAGTACTGCCCATCACCCGCCAAGACAGCCTCCTCGCCGCCACCCAAAAGCGTCCGGTAGCCTTGGTGCCAGCTCACTACGCGCCGATGGGCCTCCACTTTTACACCGGCGACCAGTTCCCCTCCCGCTACCACAACGCCGCGTTCGTCGCCTTCCGCGCCGGCAAAGCCAAGCTCTCGTCGCATCCCGGCTACCAAGTAGCCGCCCTCTTTAGCCAACCCGATGGCAGCGACGCCCGCATGGGCAGCTTCATCACCGGCTTCCAGGCTGGGCAAACCCAAAGCGACGTCTGGGGCTTCCCGGTCGGGCTTGCCAGCGACGCCGAGGGTAGCCTATACGTCACCAGCGACAATCGCAACCACCTCGTCATCAAAATAACCTACAGCCCCATCGGCGGCTCATGGGAACACCAAATGCCCGACGCCCTATCTGTCGGCGACGCGCTCCAAGTCCGCGCTACCGTACACGTCGAACGGCTCGTCCCCAACGGCGGATCGCCGCGCCTAACCGCAGACCTAAGCTCTTTGGGCGGCCCGAACGCTCTGCCGCTAGTCGCCCTCGACGACCAGACCTACCAACTCGACACCCGCTTGGAGACCGCCGACCTGCCCAAGGGCTTGTACAAAGTGGTCGTTCGCCTCGAACAGAAGGTCGATGGCGTCTTCAAGGGCATCGACTTTATCCACTCCATCGCGCTCCTGCCGCCGGACTTGTCCGTATTCGACGAGAGCGTAGCGGCCGACTGGCAATTGGTCGGCAACAGCGGTGCCCAAATGCAGGTCACAGGCGATGGCCCCATCTTCTACGGCACCCGCGCCGTCGCTGTCAAAGCGGAGCCCCCAAACTTCTACACTCCGTGGACTGTTGAATTCCGTCCGACCGCTCCCGTCGATCCCCTCGGTTTTGCTGGCGTGCGCTTCGCCTTCCACCCCGGCGACATCGAGTTGCCCAGCTTTCCCATCTTCGCCCTCTTCATCGACGGTCTAGGCGTGGATTTGGTGCGCGATCCCGAGCAGTTCCATCTCGATTTTTCTCGCCGCGAATGGCAGGTCCTAGAAATTCCCCTCACAGCTTTCGACCAGCCCAACTACTATGGTCCCGGCCTCCGCGACCAAGTGGACTGGATCGACGCCCTCCGCTTCGAGGGCAACATGACGGGCACCTTTCACCTAGACGATGTGCGCCTCATAACGCGCATTCCGTCTCTACCGCGCGTGCCGACAGTCGTCGCCGCAGTATCCGGCACGGACCAACCCGCGGCCTTCGTCCTCGGCCAAAAGGTCGCCCGCCTCGCACGCGGCTGGCACGCAGCCGGGCACTACACCACCCGTTGGGACGGGCGCAACGACGCGGAGATGCGCTTGGCCACGGGTGTTTATATCTACCGCCTGCGCGCTGGTGAGCAGGTCCAAGTGCGGAAATTGCTCCTGTTGCGCTGAGCACCTAGCCCCATGTCCGCCGTCCTATTGTTCTTCTTCTTGGTCACCGCCGCTGACGCCGACCAACTGCGCTTTAGTTCGGCGCGCCAGTGGAGCGATTGGCAACTGCCGCTCGGTGCAGTCGAGATTGCACCCAATGGCTCGATTCAGCCAGTGCGCGTTACAAAAAATACCGACGCCGTGCGCGATGCTCTCCAGCTAGGCGGCGGCATCCGCCGGGCCGGCTCCAATCCTAGGGACGCCATTGCACTCCTCGACGGCAACCTAGCGACCGGCTGGGCACCTAGCCCAGACGACGACCCGGACGACTGGTTTGTGGAAATCGACCTCGGCCGCAGCGTCTCGGCGCGCGGCATTACCTTGGTATTCGCCGACGACGCACCCCCCTTTGAACTGTTCGACCTCTTGCTCTCCTCTGGCGAGCCGCAACTCGACCAAGTAGCCAATCCAATTGAAGGCTCCTTGATCTACCGCATTAAGGAACGCTTCAAGGAAAACGCCCGCCACCGCGTCACATTCGCCCCGGGCGACGCACTCTACCTAACACCCATTCGCTACCTGCAAATCCGCAACCTCAAGCACGTCCCCGACGCCCGGCTCGTCGCGGTCGAGGTCGAGAGCATCGGCGATAATCTCACCCTCGACCTCCTCGAGCGCGGCGGGGCTATCGACGTGGTCATTGACGCCTTTGTCCGCGCCGAAGAAGTCACCTTGGGCAACGCGCTCAACCTAGTCGATGGCTCGATCTTCAACCGCTGGCGCAACGGGCGCGAGCCGCGCAACACCTACAACACCTGGAGCCATATCACCATCGACTTAGGAGCCGTCTATCCGGTGGACTTCGTGCGCCTGATTACCGGCATCGCCATCCGCGGCGGCTTTGGCGAACACCTGCTGCGCACCCGGGCCGGAGCCAGCGGCGCGCGTTCCTTTAGCTACAAAAACTACGAAGTCCTCACCTCGGACGGTTCCATCGCCCCGGACGGCACCCGGATATGGACGCGGCACTTTGCCGGATATCCCGACAGCGAAAACCACCGTGCGGGGCTAGCCGACCACCAGTTCCCCACCCTGCCAGCCCGCTTCGTCCGCATCGCCTGGCTCATCTGGGACGCCACCTGCGCCGCGACCCTGACCGACGCTGCCTCGCGCTGGGGTTGCTACGCCAACGGCTCAGCCGAAGAAATCCAAGTGTACGGCGACGGCTATCCCCTCGCAGCCCGTCTTCGCTCGCCGCTCATCGACCTAGAAAGCGGCAAGAATCTCAACTCGCTTGAGTGGCAAGCCCAGACCCCCTTGGGCACCCACATCGAAATCCGCTCGCGCACGGGCAACGAGGTAGTAGAGCAATACACTTTTCACGATAAAAATGGCAAGGAAGTAACCCAGAGGCGCTACGACAAACTGATCCCCAGTTTTAAGGGCAGAATCGACACCTCGCGCATCCCCGGGGCGGACTGGAGCCCTTGGAGCAATATGTACAGCGCGTCGGGCGCGGCCTTCCAGTCGCCCTCGCCGCGCCGCTTTATGGAACTCGACGTGCGCTTGGCGTCCGACAGCCCGACGCAGGCTCCCCACTTCGACTGGCTGGCCGTCAACTTCAGCGACCCACTGGCTTCCCAAGTCGTCGGCGAAGTGTTCCCCCTCCAGGTCACACCCGGCCAAGAGACCCAGTTTTCCTACTTCCTGCGGCCCGCGACGACCCGCGACGGCTTCGACCAGATCGCCATTGAAGCCACCACCATCCCCCGCTTTGACGCCGCCTTGGTCGATGGCGAGCCTGTCGAGGTGGTCGCCGATACCCTAGCGCAGGGCTTTCGCGCCACCTTCCCGCGCCGCATCCGCAGCCGCCAACTCGTCGAATTGCGCTTTACTGCCCCTATTTACCTACAGGCGACCCGTTTCGACGCCTTTCTCGAGGACAGCCAAAAGGCACAACGACAACTCGTGGACCCAGGCGACGCTGCCCCCCAAGTTGAGAGCAGTTCCAACGTCGTGCGCCTGCCCGTAGCCGACCAGCTCTTTGCCGACCTCTCGTTCAGCCCCGCGCTCATTACGCCCAACGGCGACGGGATCAACGATCAACTCCTCATCTCCTTAGACCTCATCAACGTGCTCTCCGTCCGCCCCTTGCGCCTGCGGCTCTACGATTTGTCTGGCCGGCCGCTTTTTGCCCAAGAACGGGACGGCCAAGCCGGGCACATCGAATGGCACTGGGATGGCCGCGACCAAGACGGCCAGCGCGTACCACCCGGCCTCTACATAGCCGAGTTGCACATCGCCGGCGACGCCGGCGATCGCAGCACACGACGCATCGTGGCCGTGGCCTACTAGGGGTCGCAGAAACAGATCAGCATCCAAACGCAAATAGCTTCTCATGGAAATGCGGCCGAGCTTGTCCTGCCCGGCCGCATCTTCCACCGTCTGTTTGGTCAGACTCTCTTTAGACAGCTTGCAATTAAAATTCCGCAAACAAGCGCGTGTACCAAAAGGCACCGTTGTAATCCCAAGGCGTGCTCTCCGGGCGCAGATTGCCCTGGCCTGCGGTCTCCTCGGGTGCGGCCTCGGGCACCGAGTCGAAAATATTCTGCGCTCCCACGCTCAACTGGTAGCGCTCGGCAAAGGTGTAGCCGACTTCGGCATCGACAATGACGCCCCCGTCAAAGAAGTCGAGCTCGCCGCAACTGTTGTCCTGGAAGCGGCAGGCTTTCCAAGCACTGAAGTAGCTGGGCCGCAGCATACCGTTCCAAGCCCCTATTTGTTGGCTCCCGGTGAGCACTAGGCGATGCTTGGGGTTCATGTCCGCCAGTTCCACCTCGCGCCGGGGCGTCATCAGTTTGAAGCTGATCGGTTCGTCCAAGGGCTTGCCGAGGAATTCGCTGACGGTCCGCACCTGCGAAAAGTCCTCGAGGATGTTCTGAGTCCAGTTATAAGCGACATCGATGTGCGACAGGGATTGGGTGTCCCACGTCCGCGTCCACGACAGCACCAAGTCAATACCCTGGGTGCGGGTGTCGAAGTCGTTGGAGAAGAACTTGACTTCTTGGAGGACGCTGACGCCCCGCAGAGATTCATCATCGCGGATGATCTGGGCGATTTGGTCGGTGATCTTGATATTCCCGGTCAGGGCGATGCGATCCGCGATGGCAATGTCGAAGAAGTCGAGAGTCATATCAAAACCGTCGGCGAGTTGCATGGTGGTGCCAATGGAAAATCCCACGGACTTCTCCTCGGTCAGTTCCTCGCCGCCCAAGGCCGCGGCAATGGGATGGGTGGGCGGCACCTGCCCCTGCTCAGTCAGACCACCGGTGCCAGAGAAACCAGTGGTCACAGCGCGGAGATTGGCTTGGCCGGACGACGGGGCGCGGAATCCAGTGCTGATTGTCGAGCGCAGGTTCACTCGGTCGCTAGCCCGCAACAAGGCCGAGAGCTTGCCGTTGAGGGTATTGCCAAAGTCGGCGTAGAAATCCTCGTAGCGCACGGCCGTGCCTAGCTGAAGCTGCGGCACTACATCCGTCTGCAAATCCACGTACAAGGCATAGTTGGGGCGATCCCACTTACCGGCATTACTCGGGTGCAGCCCCTGGTAGCCGTTGGAACCGCTGCTGAAGCCCTGGGCCGCAAAGGGCCCCACCACATAGGAGGCTTCATCGCCAGCCACGGACTCGAACGTCTCCTGGCGCCATTCCGCGCCCCAAGCAATGCCGAGCGGTGAGGCCAAACCACCCACCTTCACTGCGTAGGAAAAGTCAAGGTTGGCCGCGACTTCGGTCTGGATGTAGTCGCGCGGGCGGAACGAGGTCGGCGTATCCGGCCCCAGCGAGGCGTTGATGGTATTGAAGATGAAGAATTCAATATCGCTGCGGGCGGCGCTGACGCTGGCGTCCCACTTAAGGCCGCCGGAGCGGGCACTGCGCAGACCAGCCACCAGGCTGACATCGCGGATGTCGGCTCCAAAGCGCGGCGTAAAACCACCGGGGAAGCGCTCGTTGAACAGAAAGAGATCGCCCTGATGCTCATCGACGAAAGCCTGGATATCGTCGAAGCTAGCGTCCAGAGAGGGCACTTCCAAGTTCGCCGGATCAATGTCGTCGTCGGGATCGAGATCGGCTACCGCCCGTTCCGTACCGATGCGAAATACGCTGCTGCGCGCCGAGGCAGTACCCGGAGCGCGGAAGAAAAAGCCTCCTTCGGCGCGGCGCTTGGCCCAGCCGCCAAAGCTATAGGCTTCGGCCCCATTGCCGAGATCAACTCCAGTGTTGAAAAAAGTGTTCCACACGCCATCGAGGTCGGGACTGCCCCAAATCTGCGCCGGCTCCTCGACGGGATAGCCTCTCTCTCGCAACGTCGCCGCATTGGCGCGTTGGCCGCTGCGGATGGTTGGATCGCTCTGGCGGTACTCGACGCTGACGTTGAAAAAGCCGTCCTCAGTAAGCGGCAGGCCGACATTGGCGGCGACTTGGGACAAGCTACCGTCGCCCTCGAAGTACTGGCCCCCCCGCGTTTCCACCAGCACCCCTTCGGAGGATTCGCGCAATCTCAGGTTCAGCACCCCGGCAATGGCGTCGGACCCGTACTGAGCTGCCGCGCCGTCGCGCAGCAGTTCCATCTGCGCTAAAGCAATGGCCGGGATCACGCTCAAATCCGGCCCTTGCGATCCCGTATTGAGCGAACTGCCCAACAGCGCGATGACGCCGGAGCGATGGCGGCGCTTGCCGTTGACCAGCACCAGCAGGTTGTCCGGCGGCAGGCCCCGCAGCGTGGCTGGACGCACCAAGGTCGCTTCGTCGTCAATACCGTGCCGCTGGATATTGTACGACGGGGTCAGGGTGCGCAGCATGTCGTCCATATCGACCGCTGCTTGCGTGCGCAACTCATCTGCATTCAGCACATCTACGGGCGCGGCTGACTCCTTCTCCGAACGCGGCGCATGGCGCGACCCCACGACGATGGCTTCTTCCATCAGATAGATGTCTTCGGTATAAGCCTCGTCCTCCGCCTCCTCGGACCACGCCGCCTGCCCGACGACGAGCGCGAGACTCAGGGCCGCCGTCCCCAACAGACGCATTAGACCGGCCAAGTCCTCATATATGCTCCGCATAATAAACCCCTCCCGAGTTAAGTGATTGGAGCTGTTAAAGTTCAGACAGCCTGTAAAATTCTTTTATTGTAGAGAATCTAATTATGCTTGATTTAGCTTCTATAGACGGCTATTTTAGAAGCATGAAAACCACTGTTGATATTCCTGAAGATGAGCTTGAGGATGCTATCAGGTTCACGCAAGCGAAGACTAAACGCGAGGCCATTGTCGGAGCCATCGCGGACTTCAACCGCCGCATGCGCATGGCGGAACTCGTCCAATACGCCGGCACTTGCCCGGATCTGATCACGCCGCAAGAGCTTCAGGCCACGCGGCGGCAAGGCTGAGCCGTTGATCCTCGTCGATACCTCGTCTTGGATACACATGCTGCGTCCGGGCGGCGACCCCACGGTTCGCGCCCGCGTCGAAGCAGCACTGACCACGGGGCAAGCCTGTTGGTGCCCACTGGTGCAGCTCGAACTGTGGAACGGTGCCTCCGGGCAACAGGAACAGAAGGTTCTGCGGGACTTTGCCCGCACCCTCCCCGAACTTCCCATCGACGCAGAGATCTGGCAGGCGGCCTGCGATCTAGCGCGGCGAGCACGAGCCCAAGGCGTTACCGCACCGGCCACCGATGTAATCATTGCCGCCTGCGCCCGCCGCCACGGTGCCGCACTCGAATCCGCAGATACGGACTTCGAGCTTCTGGCATCCGTGAGCGAGCCAATGGAATAGCAGTACCGAAAAGGCACTGGCACGAAACTTGCCCTCGCGTCCTTCACCCCCACAAGAGAAACGCACCCAACAGAGCAACCCACACCGCTTCGAGGAAATGCCAGTACGCGGCGCAAGCTCGCACTGAGAGCAAATGCTCGCTGTCGAGCCGATTCTTGTGCGCTTTCCACGCCAACATCGACAACGGCACCATGCCACCCACCACGTGCAGCGCGTGAACTACCACCAGCGCAAATGCAATGCCATAGACACTCACCCCCAGGGCCTGGTGGCGGTCGAGTAGCTGCATCAGCGCCGGCACTTGCACGCCGATAAACAACGCACTCGTCACCCAAGCCCACGCCAACCACCGGTGCAGAAGCGGGAAGTGCCCGCGCCGGGCGTTCTGCGTCGCCTTGTACATCGCCAGCCCAGCGCCCAACAGCACGACCGTCGAAACGATAAGCACCAACGGCAGCTCAATGGGTTCGCTTCCCTGTAGCGCCGGGCTGGTCAGCCGCAGATAGGCAAAAGCCGCGATACTGGCCCCAAAGAGCATGGCCAGCGAGATCAAAAACAGGGCCAAGCCCAACTGGCGACGCCCCCGCAGATCGGGCGAGTTCCAGTTCATCCCCAACGGTACTCAGGCGGGTCAAACACAAACCCGTGGAAAAAGCGCCGCTGCGCCGGTGAGAGCCTCCGCAAAAAGGCCTGATCGTAGCGCCACTGCTCGGCACACGCCAGCATCCACGGATGTTCGTATCCATAGTACAGCATCACCCGCTTGCCCCCACGGCGCGTAAAGGGACCAGCCGTATGCCACATCGCGTTGTGGAAGAGCACCGCCGTCCCCGGGCCGCCACATATTTGCACGGCCCCGGACATACCATTCCCTATGTCTGGCTCTAGCAACGCTTTATGGCTGCCGGGCACTAAGGTCAAATTGCCTTGATCGGGCGCGCTCATGTCGCTCAGGTAATAACCCACCTTGAACTGCAACAGCGGGATGTGCGGCTTGAGGTTGCGGAAGCCATCCTGAATCCCGTCGATGTGCCAGCCCTGCCCGTGGTAGTCGGCGGGTTCAACCTCGTAGAAAGCGTCCGTCGAATGCAGGTGCGGCATCTCGTTAAACAGACCGTGGACGTAAGCCATCATCGGCTCGTAGTCGAGCATTTCCAAAAAGAGCGGATCTTCGGCCAGCAGGTGCATAACCCGCACGTTGGCCGCGTCGAGCCGGTCGGCAAAAGCTGGCTCGTGCTCGCGCCTGAACTGGGAGTCGCGCCGCCGCTCAATGGTGCGCTCCAGCGCTGCGTAGAGCGCCGCGACCCGATCCGACGCGAGGAAATCTTCCAGTACCAAATAGCCGTTGTTGTCGAAGAAGAAGCGCTCGGCGTCTGTAGGATGGTCACTCATAATCGAAGCTCTCCTAGGGGGTCCACTCCTCCATCATCTCGGCGTACTGGCGCGCCTGACCGGCGATGTCCACGCCCACTTCCTCAGACCACGCCGCCAGCAACTGGCGATACACCGGCCCCACCTGGCCGTCGCCCACTGCCTGAAAGTTAAAGCGCGTAATCGGCACCATGCAGATAGTGGTGCTGGTAAACCACGCCTCGTCGGCCAAGCGCACGTCGTAGGGTTCGATATCGGCTTCGCACAGAGGAATGTCGAGTTTGCTCGCCAACTCCATACACGCGCCGCGCGATACGCCGCGCAGGACATTGTGCCCTTTGGGCGTTATTACTTGGCCGTCGCGGACCATGAAGAAATTGTTGCCCGTTCCCTCAGTGATAAAGCCGTGCTCGTCGGTCAGCAGCGCCTGGGCACCGGCCTCCATCTGTGCGGCTTGCAACTCGGCGATCTTGTAGAAGATGCGGCTGCGATTTTTGGCCTTGGGGTCGATGTAGCGCGAAGGCACCGACTGCTGCGGTGGGACGACGAAGTGCGCCCCCTCTTGGTAGAGATGCGCCATCCCGCCAGTGTGCCGCACCAGCGGGAAGACGTTGATGGTGACAATGGGATCCGTGCCCTCCTTGACGATGGAATCGTACAGCGGCAGGGCACCGCGCGTGACGTCGTGCATGATCTGAAAGTCCAGCCCGCCGATCGCCGGCAGGTTGCGGGCAATGGTCTCGTGGGTCGCCTCCTCCATCGCGTCGATGTCCATCCCGCAGTCGATCTGCGCGTATTTGAGCGAGCCGTAGAGCCGCTCCAGATGCTCGCGCAGCCGAAAGGGCTGTTGCCCAAAGCTCCGCGTCATCTCAAAAACCATGTCCCCATACATCAGGGCGCAGTCGAAAATCGAGATCCGCGCCTCCGGCTCGGGGACGAACTCGCCGTTGAAATACACCAGTCGTTTGGCCATAGCTGCCTTCCGTATGATATAGCAGTCCTAAACGATTTGAACGATTCGATATGTGGATCGTCTAATCATACAATTCTGCGTCCATCTGCGTCCATCTGCGGATTCTCTTGTAAATGATTTAGGCTTGCTATATGATCGCGACGCGATCGCTACCCCATGATGATATTGCCCAAGCGGCTGCCCTGCATCCCGGTGCAATAATCGACGACCACCCAGAAGCCGGCGACGACCGCCTCGCCCAAGATCAAGCCCAAAAACAACGGCTTCAAGCGCTCGAAAAGCCCCAAACCCCCGTATTTGAGTACTGTGCCTTTAATCGCCCAAGCGACGAATACCGAAAACCACATTGAGCCGAAGACGCAACTGATCGGAAAACCCAGCGGGTGAAAAGGCCACCACACGAAGCGATATTGCAACCACATCAACGCGCCCATAATTCCCGCCCCGACCCAAGTATGCGACCACATACCTGGACTCGG
This sequence comes from Candidatus Latescibacterota bacterium, assembly GCA_965208845.1. Taxonomy (GTDB): domain Bacteria; phylum Latescibacterota; class UBA2968; order UBA8231; family UBA8231. Next base: position 5,792,205 of record OZ242361.1, read on the forward strand.
CCCCTCGGGAGTCTGCACGTTCTTACTCATAAAATTGTAAGGATACTGGGCGACATTGTTAAAATAGAAACTCGACAGATTGATCGCCCCGTGTTTGTAGGCCAGATAGAGCGTCAGCCCGATGACCGAACTCAGCGTCAGCACAATCACCGCCAAAATACCCCAAAACATCCGTCGCCGACCGGCCAAGTCTATCTCGGTAAACAGCTTCAGGCCATTGGCGCAGGCCGCCATCAGCAGGATCAACTGATCCACTCCCCAAGCATAGCTCAACGCCAGCCCCGCTGTGCCCTTGAAACCCAATAGCGAGGCCCCAACCCCCGAGATGACGAAATCCGGGCCATTGCTCGGCGGAAACATCGAAGCCACCCCCCCTTGGGCGACCACCCGCGTGATGGTCATAAAACCGACAAACGAGCCGATTAACAACATCACCGCCACCGGCAATGGCATTCCCGTGCGCCAAAGCCAGACGGTCATCACCACAAAGCTAATTATCGCGCCACCGACCGCCGCGCGATAGGACATGATCTCGTCGCCGTCTTCTACATCCGCAACGCTGCGTAGCGCTCGGCGCAACACCGCCCGCAAATGCTCCCGCCCCACCCATAACGTCCCCAGCACCAGTACGATCATACCCCCCATTGCCTGGTAGATAATAACCGAATCCGTATACTGGCTGTAGGGACCCATGCTGGCGTCCCTGCCGCCCCAAGCGAACTGCGTCAGCAACCCGCTCTGTAAGCGATTGAATAAAAAGAAGACCACCAAACCCGAGGCGACGTTCTGCGGCACGAAGTACGAGAACCCGACCATCGAAGGGTTGAGCCCCAGCCCGAGCGTGGGCATGCCGCGCACGATCTCCACCGAGCCCAGCGACAAGCTCACCTGGGGAAAGATCCCATAATAATTGTGCAGGGCGTTGATCGAGCCGAGCAGAAAGGGCACGGCAAAACCAATCCACACCAGTCCCCGCCGCAATAGAGGCTTTTGCTTCTCGCCTCCCAATAGCGCCAGCGGCAACTGCACCATCGGATAACTCAGCCGCTCGTGCTCGACCCACTGACGCCTGACGATGACCATCAGGCAGATCATCGCCCAAAAGAGCGCCAACCCGAAAATCGCCCACCAGCACAATGGCGCTACCCATACATCATAGGGGATCGCCCCGTCGGGTGCGCCCTCGTAAAACCGGCGAACAGCCTCATCCCCCTGCGGCAGCGGCCAATCCGGCAGAAAGGGCTGGACCAGCTCTCGCCAATTATTTTCGGGGGTCGCGTAATAAGAGGCTCCGGTCATCACCGGCAGCAGTTGTACCGGCAAACCGCGCCCGGAAAGCGTATTGGCCAACAGCAACAGGAAAAACACTACCGCCAACTCTCCCCGCACCAGCGCCAAACGGGGATAGACCCAACGCACCAGCCCATTGCCGACAACGACTAAAAAAAATAAAAAGATCGCCCCCGGCGTCAGATTCCAAACCGCCAAGCCGGAGCCTTTAATGATCATATCGTTGTAGGTTGACCCCAAACCTAGGCAGACTGCCCCGACCAGCCCGACGAAAAGCGCCTTGGCCGTACAGCCCTTTGCCGAGTCCACAGAGACCGCACCCATAGCCGTAAAGAAAGACCAGACAGCCCTTGTCCGAAAGGTCAAAGGCTATCTGGCCTAAAGCTGTCTGCTATAATTTGAAATTCGAATATTGAATAGCCGCGCCGAAGACAATCGCGCACTTTTCGTTGGAGCCTGCCCCAATACCCCGGTCCTTTTCTTACGGCGTCGGTGCCCCCTCTGGCAGCAGCCCTTCGGCCTTGAACTCGTCCCACAGAACCGGCGGAATCTCCACCTGCATCACGCGCGCATTGTCCTCCAGCTCGGCCACCGACGCCGCGCCGGGCACCGCAGAAATCACCGCCTCGTGCCCAAAGGGAAATTGCAATGCCGCGGCTCGCAGCTCAACGCCGTGTCGGTCGCAGACGGCCTTGAGCGCCTTGGCCTGTTGCACCAGATGCGCGGGCGCGGGCAGGTAATCAAAGGAGACCGGCTGGCTCAAATCGCGGGCGAGGATTCCGCTGTTGTACGGCCCGCCCATGGTCAGCTTAACCCCGCGCTCTATGCACAGCGGCAAAAACTCGGGCAGCGCCGACTGGTCCAGCAGCGTGTAGCGCCCAGCCAACAGGATGTAATCCAAGTCAAAGCGCTCGACCATCCGCCCGGTGCGCTCCCATTCGTTCATACCCATGCCGATGGCCTTGACCGTACCCGCTGCCCGCAATTCGACCGCGGCCTCTAGCGCCTCGATAAATTCCTCGTCGGTGTGCTGCCCCTTGAAGTCGCTGTCGTGGACAAAGAAAATATCCACTGCCGCCAAGCCCAGCCGTTCCAAGCTCGAATCGAGCGAGGCCCGCAAGCCCGCAGCGCTGAAATCAAAATCGTAGCCGTAATGCGGAATCCCGTCCTCGCTGTAAGGTTCCAAATCGTCCGGGTTTTCAGGCCGCAACACCCGCGATCCCTTGGTCGAGATGGCGAACGACTCGCGCGGGAATTCGCCGAGCACCCGCCCATAGCGCACCTCGCTGCGCCCGTCGCCGTACATCGGCGCGGTATCGAAATAGCGCACGCCCATTTCATAGGCCCGGCGGATGATGGCCAATGCTTCCTCGTAACCGCTGCCCACAAAAATTCCATCAGCTAAGACCATTCCACCCAACGGCGCGCCGCCCAACCCCAGCCGCGTCACCTCCACGCCCGTATTGCCAATCGCTACCTTTTCAAAAGGGTCCATAGTTACTCCAGTCCGTAGAGCCGCTCGGCATTGCCGGCGAGCAATTTGGCCTGCTCTTCCTCCGGCCGCCCGGAGACGATCTCCCGCAGTGCGGCCACCCACGCGCCCAAACTCGCTCCAAAGTTGCACACCGGCCAGTCGCCGCCGAACACCACCCGATCCGGCCCAAAGCTGTCCAAGCAGTGATTGACCGTCGGTGCCAACGTGTCGGCGCTCCACCCTGCGGGTGCCCGGGCGATAATACCGGATATTTTGCACACCACGTGCTCGCGCTCGGCCAAAGCCGCCATGTCGCGCTGCCACTGCTCTTTGGTATGGCTGAACGGGTTGGTCGGATCGTGTTCCGCCTCGCCGCTGACGATCTGCGGATCGGCGTTGCCGCAGTGATCGACGATGAAGAGCGTATCTGGGCATTGATCCACCAAGCTAACCGCGTCTCCCAACTCGCTCGGCCGCAGACACAAATCGAAGCTCATACCAACCTCGCCCAGGTACTGCACATCCCGGACGAAACGCTCCTGCAAACAACGCCCCGGCTCGGCGTCGGGCACGTGCAACACCTGCCGCACGCCCTTGATAGCGTCCTCGTCCTTAAAGCGGTCGATATAAGCGCGGAAACCCTCCTCCCCCGGGCTGCCGCCGATCACCGCCCCGGCCATTGGGTTGTCGTCGGCTTTGCATAAGCCAGCGACAAACTCCGCTTCCGCAATGCGCTGCCCAGCGGCGACATCGACTTCCATGTAAATGGTGCGGGCGATACTAGCCCCAGCACCCGCGGCCAAGTAATCGCTCATCAAGTAACTTTTCCGCAGCGGCTCCATTCCCTCACCCTCCAGCCACGGCAGCGCAAACTGCGCCAAATCCCACATGTGTTGATGCGTATCGACGATAGGTAGCATGATCCTTCCTCTATTTATATATGAGAGACCAGTGATTTATCTTTCACTCTTCACACTTCAACGGCGCGAAGACCGCTTCCATCCACTCCGGCAACTCTCCGTTTCCCTCCAACGACCGGACGGCTTCGGCAATTTTCTCCTTGGGTATGGTATCGAAGAAAGCCGTCGTGGGTACCAGAGCGTCATTCAAATCATTGGGTTCAAATTTGTCCAGCCCCCGGCCGTATTGGCGCATAGAGCGAGCGATTATCTGCCTTCCTGTTTGCGACGACAAATAGAGAAATAAGTGCTCTATGTATGCGACACCCAACAGGTTGGGTTGGAATCCATGGTAGCAAGTCAAGTTCAATGCCTTGGTCTTGTTTAATACGACTTTGTAGCCGTTACGCGAGAACACACCTAATAAGAGAGGCGACGGACTTCGCGTCTCTGTTTTGTACCACGGCGTTCTGTTTTTCGTCAAAAATCGCTCGTGATAGCCCTCGCTCTCCCCAAACCTGATGTAATCTTCAGCAGCCTTGGAGGGATTCCCAGTAACCGAGAATAGGAAGACAGGGTTATTCGAAAAATCCGCATCCCGAAAAACGGCCGTTTTAATCTGCGAACTCTTGGCGATGCAAGGCACGCGCTCGGTCCTGCCGAGGCGTCTTGCTGCTACACTCGTAGGATTTAGGACGAAGAACGCATTCGCACCTGTGGCAATGCCTCGGCTAAATTTTCCAAAGTGTGCAAGAGTGGTAGTCTTTTGGCGATCAACGCTGAACGCTGTTCCCTGGAGATGAGGCAGCCACTTGGCCTGCGGATCCAATGCCGAGCGAGGAACTTCAGCAACTGGTTGCAGACTCTCGAATGCGGCGAGTTCGTCTATAGATTGAAGGCGGAAAAACGGGACGGCGATGTGATAAACCGCTTTGTCGTATAAAATGATGCCCACAGACGTAGTGGCGTCCGGGAAAATGTCTTTCTCGCAATCGAAGCTGATAATGCTGCACAAGTGCCCGGATTCAACGAGTTTCTGCTTTACCAACGTGCCGTATCCCGCATTCAAAAACTCGAGTGGCATGATATACGCCAAGCGGCCGCGCTCAGAAAGTTCAGAAAGTGACTTGAGTAGAAAGGCCGAAGCAGTATTCATATATCCAGAGAGCTTGATGCCGATATTTTTCTTAAACTCTCGAATGACTACATCCCTATTAAGAAACTTCTGAAAGCGCATGTACGGCGGGTTACAAACGATACTAGCGTATTGGCCACCCCAAGAAAGCAAGTAATCCTCAATTGCAATAAAATCTGCACGTTCCCCTGTGTTTCGCTCCCAGAAATCGACAATGGTAGCATCCACTTCACATCCTGTGAACTGAACGTCAGAGCGATCATCAATCGCTGCTCGAAACGCCCCTAACCCAAAAGCTGGATCAAACACCTCATTCGCCTCCGAATCCAGCACCCAATCCGCCATAAAAGCGGCTACTGCATCTGGAGTAAAAAACTGTCCAAATCGCTTCTGGTGCTTCTCTCCAACCATTTGAAGATAATCAGACATGATCAATAATTTCTTTTGTAAAAGTGTCTGGATCAAGATACCCTCGACCCCCATGAAAGGTTACGTAAAAAAGAAGCCTGCCTCGATCGAGTTCCTTCAACGCAGAGCAATGTTCTGGCATATCAATACGCCCCAATATTTCTTTACCCACTTGGACATCTATTTTTATTGTAGTCTTTCCTTGGTTCTTTATGTCTCGCTCGACAGAGAAAATGACTCCTTCGTTCTTCGAATCAGAACTGATTGTGAGAATGTCCTTAAACGGAATGACGTAGGCTTTATCGAAAAATACTTGGAGATAGAAGTGTTTTACATCAAAGTGTTGTATCCAACGGTTTACAAGTGCCAAGTCTTCTATTTTGGGAGTGATGCTCAGATGGTCTCTCTTATGCAGTATTTTAATTTGATCTTTTAAACCTTTCAGTTGCTGACTAAGACGTCTCAAATCTGCTGAAGAGGACCATGACCTTGCACGAAAATCGAGTTCACGGAACGTATTGACTGTTGCATGTTTAATCATACGATGAAGTTCTGGACTTTTCTCCAAGAGCAAACTTGATATTGGCTCCTGCATCAACTCGCCTTGAATTCTACTGCATTCCGCTTCTGCTTCTCGGGTACGATTATTCATAAAGGAAGCGTACTTATTCACAAGAAAACTGCTAGATCGAACCTCGATAGCCGCAATTGCTTTTCGGACAATATCATCATCGATATCCAAACAATCAATATCCGGAGCGTCAGAGCGTCTAAAGATCAAAAGATCTGGCTTCTTGCCTATATTATTTAGTTCATCTTGGTATCCTGAATAGAATTCTGCAAATCCTGGATCACCTGCTGCAAGGTCGTCAGAGCGTCCATATTGTACCGCGCAGTACTCCGTAGAATGTGTATTCACTGCATTGAGTACAATTTGCTCCGCCCAATCGCCTTGTTCCTTGTTGGTCAGAAAATCCGAACTCGCCATGGTCGGAGGATTTTTCTTTAATTGGATATCTGTATCAATCTCAATCGGAAAAGAGCTTATAAGGGAAGCGATTGTGTCCCTATATGTCGTCATAACTAATATCTCCTCACGTTAACTCGTCTGGCAACCTACACTCGTACACCTGCGCCCACCCGCTCCGATCCGACGCAAAGACCACGTAGCGCCCATCCGGCGAAAAATTCGGGTGCGGATGCGTGTGCTGCGGCGCATAGACTGCGACCGGGCCGTCGTCGTACGGACAGTGGTCAGTATTCCAGTGTTTGCCCTCGTTGCTCGACTGCGACCGGCAGAGCAGTTGCGGCGCGCCGACCCCGTCGTTGGGATCAAACACCTGCAAGCCGCTATCGGGAAACGTCGTATCCGCCACCATCCGTGCGCCATCCCGGCTGACCATCGGATGCCAAGCGTTGAACGAACAGACCGAACGCACGGCTCCGGTATCGACATCGACGCCGATAATCCCGTGCGGCCAGCGCGTCGTCAGCAACTCGCGCTTGCGCGGGTGCCAAGTCTCGTGGACGATCCACTCGTCCCCCTTGCGCGCGTACGCCAGCCGATGGTCGCTGCCATCCCGATTTACCACCCACATCCGCTCGTAATACGGCCCGGCGTAGCGCAATAGCGAACTGTCATTCGGATGAAATTCTGGATGACCAATCGAATCCCGCTCCACGATCACCTCACTCGCACCATTGCGGGTGTCAATCACCACCAAGCGCGCCACATCGCCCATCTTCACCGGCACCGCCCACCACGCATCGTCGTAACTAAGCGCCGTCGTCCCCATCGCCGCTGCAACCATACCTTTTTCGTGCATGGCCTCGGTGGCAAAAGAAGCCAACTGCTCTTCCCGGCAAGTTTCAGTATCCACCCGCCAAGCCCCTTGCCCATCGGTGAAATAGACATAGCGGCCATCGTGCGACGGCGCAATCGAAAACTCGGCTAACCCCTCGTGCTCGGTTAGCTGCAGCAACTGCCCAGAATCGCGCAATTCCAAGAAAAGTTCCGGTCGGCCCGTGCGGTGCGAGACAAACACCAGATGCCGCATTGCATCGTCGTACGCGGGAATATAATAGAACGGATGGTGGTGAATGGACGCGTGCGCGGTAACTTGGCGTATTTCGGCACCCGTCTGTGCGTCGCGCAAGGTCCGCGACTCGGGCGGATAAAGCGTGCCCCGTCCCACGTCAGGGCTGGGCGTAGTTGACCGACATCATGCCCTCTACATCCATGGGATCGACGCCGTACTGTTTGGTGAGGCTCTGGTGCATCGGAGCATCCGCGGCCGCCTCGTCGGCCAATGGCAGGGCTATCCGCTGCCCCTCGTTCTGCGCCGACAAATCGCAGGCCATATTCATCATCAACGACATCAACGCATCTTCGTCGTCGAATTCACTCTGCTGCACCCCCCGCACAGCGAGCGCGAAGTCGGCAATGTGGCTCATGGCCGACGCGCCATAGTCCTTGCGCAGATTCGAATACGCATTGGTGCGAAAGGGATTTTCGTATTCGATCCGGCCTAGGCTGGTGTCGGCATAGCTCCGGGTCCAGCTATAGCCATCGTCCTCGTCGATGACGTCGATGATCTCGTCGGCGATTGAGCGGATTGTCTCCACCCCGTGCTCAGGGTCAATCCCAGCGTCCGAACAGCGCCTAAGCTGCATCTTGGCGATCGTAAAGCCCCCTTTGCTTGCTCCCACCCCCGGATCCTGCGCCCGGTAGAGCAGCGTCCCGCGCTCGCCCTGCCATTCGGTGTACCCAGGCCGCGGATGCCGCCCCAACCAGCCCTTGCCATTGGCGAGCTGATCGGCGACCATCTCGCCATCGGCAAAGCCGAAGTAATGCGCCGTGAAATGCTCGCCGGAGTGAAAGCGGTGTGGCATTGAGCGGAAGGACGGCGTCTCCATCGGATGCCCAATAGCCTGCGCCCACACCGGATGGCCAAAAAAGCGCACCCAGCGCGAGTTGTTGTGATACCCGGTGTGGTCGGCGTAGCTGAAGATGCGGCCAATGCGGCCGATAAACCCGCTGTCCTTCACCGTCAGAGCGAAGCGGTCGCAGGCAAAGCGGAAGAAGTTTTCCGCCACGCGCACCACCACCCCCTGTTCCCGCGCCACCCGGATCATCTCCCGCGCTTGGGCTATCAAATTGCACCAAGTCGTCTCGCACATGTTGTGCATGCCGTGGCTCGACAGGTATATCGAATACGCGTAGTGCGACGGCATCGGCGTTACTACCAATGCGGCCTCGGCAATCCCGTCTTTGACCAATTCGCGGACGTCGTAATAAGCCCGCGCGCCGAGCGCGGCAGCCGCCCGGTCGCAATGCTCCCGGACCGGATCGACGCAGGCCACCACCTCGACCCAGTCTTTAAGCACCGGCAGCAAGGGCTGGTAAATGGTGCTGGCGCGATTGCCGGTGCCGATCAAGGCGACTTTTACCGGATCATCTAACTTGGGAACTTCCATACCAGACCTGCTCTTTTATTTGCGTACGCACTCGTAGCCGAGCGCCTCCAACCCCTGCCGAATGCCCGCGATCTCCGCCGGGGCCAAGTCCCGCAGGGGCCGCCGCATCTTGGGCGAGGGGAACTTGCCCAACAGCCAGCGGGCGCACTTCATGCGCTGGTGAGCGCTCGACGATGGCTCGCCAAAAGCATAGACGATGCGATTGAGCGGCTCGACTTTTTTCTGCACCTCCTTGGCCCCGGCCAAATCCCCGTCCAACGCCCGCTGCACCAACTCGACGATCAGCTCGGGCACAAAACCAGCAAAGCCGACCAGTGCCCCATCGGCCGCTTCCAGCAAGCTGGGCAGCAAAAACTCGTCGTGGCAGGTGATGATCGGCACATCCGCATTGACCTTTTTCAATTCCTGGTAGTCGTAGAGCCAGCGGCTCATATCGCGGGTGCCCATCTTGATGCACTTAACTCGGGGAATCTGCACGAGCGCCTTCATCTCGTCGAGCGTATAGCCGGCCTTGGTCCACGCCGGATACTGATGCACCACAATGTCGATCCCAGCCGAGGCCACATCCTCAAAAAAGCCCACCGCGGTCTGACTCGATCGGCCAAAGCGCAACCAGTGGTGCGGCGGCATCAACAAGATCGCATCGGCCCCAGCTTCCTTGGCCGCCAGTGCGTGGTCAATCCCCTCCAAGCTGCCCTCGACCGACACGCCCGAGATCGTCTTCACCGCGCGCCCAGCAGCTTTGGCTGTCTCGGCCACAAGCTGCGTCACCCGATTGCGCTCGGCCGGACGCAACGACATGATCTCGCCGGTATGGCCATTGCACGTCAAGCCATCGACGCCATCGACCGCGGCCAATTCGGCGATATAGTCCCGCAGCCCCTCTTCGTCAATCGACTCGTCGGCGCGGAAGGGACACAACGTCGCGGGGAACACACCCGCCCAAGGGTGATCCCGCCATCTAGTAGCAGACATAGGGCTTTCCTTTGGCTATGTGAGGCCGGGAATTAAGGGAAGAGCGCTTGGCCCGTCAATCGGGCCGCGTTGCGTTAGGCGACAGCGCGGGCTAGATTAAATTATCACTTCTAACCCCGGCACAGAGGACAGTAATGGCCAAGGTATTTATTTATTGGGACACCTCCAACATCTTCATCAGCGCCCAAGAGGCGGCGGCGGAACAAGAAGGCGAACAGGTGCGCTCGCGGATGCGCATTCACTTCCGCAACCTGCTGGCGTTGGCACACGCCAACCGGCCGGTTCAACACGCGGTCGCAGTTGGCTCCATTCCCCCGGAGATGCGCCAAGTGTGGAATCGCCTCGAAAACGAGGGCGTTACCGTTGAACTGCTGGAGCGCGGCCAGGTACAAGGCGGCGAGCAGGGCGTGGATCAACTCTTGCAGACGCAGATGCTCCGCGACACAGTTGACTACAACGGCGACCCCGGCATCGCCGTGCTGCTGACCGGAGATGGCAGCGGCTTTGCCGACGGCGTCGGCTTTCACGCCGACCTAGAACGCATGCACGGCAGAGGCTGGCTCATTGAAGTGCTGTCGTGGCGGCACAGTTGCAATCGTCGAATGCGGGAATGGGCCGAAAACGTGGGCCGGTTTATCGCCCTAGACGATTACTACGAGAGTATCACCTTTCTGGAAGAGCCGCTACCCGGCCGGCCGGTCGCCGAGCCGCGTTACGCGGTGCCGCTCGACCTCGAGCAGGATCCGCGCTGAGAAGGCTGAACCTCGACGACAACGTATCCGCAGATGAATGATGAAGGAAGGCCCGCCCATGACTGCCAAAATCACCCACGTCGAACGCTTCACCCTGCAAGTGCCGTTTGTCGAGCGCGTCCGCCGCGAGATGGAACGCGCCGGTATCCACACTTGGTCCGAGCTCGAAATCACCCGCGTCGAGACCGACGCTGGCGTCGTCGGCTGGGGCGAGACCATTCAGAACTATACTTGGGGCCGCGTCCAAGCCCACGAGCGCGTCCTCGGCCAATCGCCCTTTGCCGTCATGTGGGACGACTCCTTGGGCGCTGGCCTGCAAATGGCCCTCTTCGACGCCGCAGGCAAACTGGCTGGCGTGCCGCTCTATAAGCTGTTGGGCACCAAGTGCCGCGACTGGTGCGCCATTTCGTTTTGGGATCACGACATGTCGCCGGAACGCTACGCCATCGAAGCGCAAACCGCAGTTGAACTCGGCTACACCAGCATCAAGATCAAGACCCGACCGTGGTTCGATGTCCGCGAGACCATCCGCCAAATCAGCGCCGTTACCCCCGACCACTTCCGCATCGACGCCGACTGGAACGCCTTTTTGAACAACGCCTCCAACGCCATCCCCCTGCTGCGCGAGCTGGAGCAGACCTTCCCCAAAATCAAAATTTTCGAAGACCCCATCCCGCGCCACGACGCCTCCGGCAATCGCTTCCTGCGCACCCAGATCAGCACCGCCATCGCCCACCACTACGGCGTAATCCACCCCCGCGAGGCCATGGAGCTAGGCGGCGTCTGCGACGGCTGGATCTTGGGCGGCGGCGTCAACGCGATCACCAGCCAAGGCAGCACGTGCGCGGCGCTACGCATGCCCTTCTTCCTGCAAATGGTCGGTGCCGGGCCAACCACCGCACTCTCGCTGCACCTGAGCGCAGTGCTAGTCCAAGCCCAGTGGCCGACTATCACCTGTCACGAGCTGTACGAGCACAGCCTGCTCAAACAGCGAATCGAGGTCCTCGGCGGCCACGCCCGGGTGCCCGAAGCGCCGGGCTTGGGCATTGAAATCGACGAAGAGGCACTGGCCAAGTACCGCGTCGATCAAGCCGACCACAGCCTGCCCAAACGGCTGGTCAAAGTCTCCCGTACCGGCGGCATCAACATCTACTTTGCCAACTCCGGTCAGAAGTGGACCTTCTTCCAAGGCGGCAATCACCCCGTTGACGAATGGGGATCGAATACCGAGCTAATCGACGACGACGGCAGCGCCGAATTCGCCGACCTCTACGCCCGCGCTGCCGAGTCACCAGTGCTGACGGCGGAATGAGGCGATTCGGAGCAGTGTTGCAGGCTGGGCAGGTCGTCCTCGGACGTAAGATGCTTGCCGTCAAATAGGAGGAATTCATCTGTTTTTCCAAAAGTAAATGGTATATATTTCACCTAAGTGTGGAGTCGGTCGGAACTCTTTCCCGCCTCTGGCAGCACCCTCGCAATCCGTCCCTCGATCGGAAAGTCGTCCCATGCACTTCGACGCCTACGATCTCAATGCCGCAATCTACGATGAAATGTTCCTGCCCGACGGCACGCCCCGTGCGCACTGCCGTGAGTTATACGATACCCTGTGCCGGCTTTCCGATGAGGAACTCAACGCAATCCAAGAGCGCGTAACGCACTCCTTCTCCACCGAAGGCATCACCTTCACCGTCTATGGCGACGACGAGGCCGACGAGCGCATCATTCCCATCGATTGCGTGCCCCGGCTCCTTTCGGCTGCCGAGTGGCAACATCTCGAAAGCGGCCTAACCCAGCGCATCGCTGCCCTAAACCGCTTCCTAGCGGACGTGTACGGCGAAGCCCGCATCATCGCCGATGGCGTGATTCCGGCCGACGTGGTGCGCGGTTGTCCCCAGTACCGCCTCGAAATGCGCGGCATCTCCATCCCCCACGGCACGTGGGTCGCCGTCTGCGGCACCGACCTAGTGCGCACTCACGATGACGGCTTCGTGGTGCTTGAGGACAACCTGCGCGTGCCCTCGGGCGTGTCCTATATGATCGCCAACCGCAAGGTGGTAAAGACCAGCTTGCGCCGCCTCTACCGAAGCTGCCGCGTGCGAGAGGTAGAGCACTACGGGCAGGTATTGCTCCAGACCTTGCGCGACCTCGCCCCCGAGGGCCGCACCGACCCCTGCATCGTCCTCCTGACACCCGGCGTTTACAACTCGGCCTTTTACGAACACATGTTCCTCGCGTATGAGATTGGCGCGTCGCTGGTGGAAGGCCGCGACCTGCTAGTCAACGACGGCTTCGTGTACATGCGCACCACCACCGGGCTGCGGCGCGTCGATGTGATCTACCGCCGGGTAGATGACGATTTCCTCGACCCTCTCGTCTTCCGCCCGGACTCGCTGCTCGGAGTGCCTGGGCTGCTGCACACCTTTAAGCGCGGAAATGTGGCTTTGGCCAACGCACCCGGGACGGGCGTGGCCGACGACAAAAGCGTCTATGCCTACGTCCCGGACATGATCCGCTACTACCTAGGCGAAGAGCCGATCCTCGCCAATGTGCCAACCCACCTGTGCCGACGGCCAGAGGACTTGGAGTACACCCTCGACAACCTCGAAAACCTAGTGGTGAAGCAGGTGGGCGAATCTGGCGGCTACGGTATGCTCATCGGCCCGCACGCCACGCCCGCCGAGCGCACGGCCTACGCCGCGGCGATTCGCGCCAATCCGGCCAATTTTATCTCCCAGCCGACGCTGTCCCTGTCGAGAGCGCCTTGTTTTATTGCCGGCCGCGCCGCACCGCGCCACGTCGATCTGCGTCCTTTCGTCCTCCACGGTCGCGAAACTCGCATCGTACCTGGGGCCTTCTGCCGCGTGGCGCTGCGCCAAGGCAGCCTCGTGGTCAATTCCAGCCAAGGCGGCGGCGGCAAAGACCTCTGGGTACTGGAGGACTGAATGCTCGCACGCAGTGCTCAAGGACTGTACTGGATGGGCCGCTACCTCGAGCGGGCAGAACATCTGTGTCGCCTGCTGCGCTTGCAGGTGGAAGCGCTGGTGGACCGGCCCATTGCTGAAATCCACTTTGGCTGGAACCGGATCTACACAGGCTTGAGGCGACAGCCGCCTTGGGGCGATATCGAGACCAACGAGAGCGACGATTACACCTTGGCCGATTCCTACACCCTAGCGGGCGATCTCACGTTCGAGCGCGACAACCCCAATTCAGTGCGCAACTGCTTCGCCCTCGGCCGCGAAAACGCCCGCCAAGTGCGCCACTGCATCAGCGCCGAGATGTGGACCTGCCTGAACTTAGCTTGGCTGCGCATCCGCGACCTCGACATCGCGGACATCTGGAAGGTTTCCCCGGAGAGCTTCTACGCCGAGACCATGCAGGAGATCAACACCTTCGCTGGGGTGGCCAACGCGACCATGTACCGCGACGAGGGCTGGCACTTCATGCTACTCGGTCGTTTCATAGAGCGCGCCCAACTCCTGGTCGCCTTGCTCCTCGCCCAGTTTGCCGCGGGCCGCGAGCAGGGCGAAACCTCGGACACGGACTGGACGAGCCTGTTGCGTTCATGCCAAGCATTCTACGCCTACAAGCGCAGCTACAGCGTCGAAATCCAGCCGGAGCGGGTGATCAATCTACTCGTTACCGATCCGCTACTGCCTAGCTCATTGTGCTGTGCACTCGACGCGATAGCAACCGAGCTGGCGGCCATTGGTGAAAGCCCTGACTCGCACGCAGGAGCCGCAGCCGAGCGGCTCGCTGGCCGGCTATGTACCCTGACCCGCTACGAGTGGCCGGATCGGGAAGATCGAGAAGCGCTCCTCGCTCAGGTGGGCGACGACTGCCGGAAGCTCCACGCGCTCGTGATCGCCGCGTATATCGACTACGCCATCGAGGACTCTCCAGTGCAAACGCCATGACCGGAGCCGTCCGCTACGAGATCGAACACCGCTCTCGCTACTCCTATACAGCACCAGTCCAGCAGTGCGTAATGCTCCTGTGTCTGGAGCCGCGCGAGAACCGAGGGCAGCGGCTCCTCGACTTCGAGATTGAGACGCAACCTCCGGCCAACCTAAACCGCGAGACGGACTGCTTCGGCAACACGCGGCACCTGCTCGACCTCCACCAAACGCACCAAATTTTGGAAATCACAACTCGCTCCACGGTCGAGACGGTGCCCGCCCCACCGCTCCCAGCGCACTTGCACACCGGTGCTTGGGAGGAAATCCGCTCCCGTAGAGAATCGTGCGCCGAGTGGGACTTCACACACCCGAGCGCGCTGGTGCGCCCCTCGCCCACACTCACCGAGTTCGTCGACCGGCATGGCATCGCGCCTATGGACGACCCGCTCGCAAGCCTGCTGCAACTGTCGCATACGCTACACGACTGCCTGCAATACATCCCGGGCAGCACCACCGCGGAATCCCCGGTCGAGCACATCATCGAAACCGGTCGGGGCGTCTGCCAAGACTACGCCCATCTCATGATCGCCATTGCGCGCTCTTGGGACATTCCCGCCCGCTATGTCTCGGGCTACCTGAACCCAACCGATCTATCCGGCGCGTCGGCACCAAGCAACGCCACGCACGCTTGGGTCGAATGCCGGCTGCCAGAGCTTGGCTGGGTCGGCTTCGACCCGACCAACCAGAGTTTCGCCGGCGAGGGAGGGAAAGTACACATCGCCGTAGGACGCGATTACCACGACGTGTCGCCGACGCGCGGCGTCCTCCAAGGCGGCGGCGAAACCCACCTCGAAGTCGATGTGCGGGTGCGCGCTTTTCCTATTGAATCACCATAGATATAGCAGTCCGAAATCATGTACAAAATGATCCGCAGATGACACAGATAGCTATCGTAGCGTGTTCACCAGAGAGAACGAAGTGCATATCTCTCAAGTCATTTAGGATTGCTATATACAGCAGTCCTAAATGATTTAAAAGCATGCGTTCATCAGCACGGTCTCTTCTCCCTATAAGTCATTCCCGCGCTCCGCAAGCGGGAATCCAGTCTAGTCAATGATGTAGGATGGCTATAGGTCGCAACTTGTGAGGGAAAATTCAACCACACCACATGGGAGGGAATTATGAATGCGCTCAAGCGAATTAGTGGTCTATTTCTCGTCGTAATGGCGGTTGCGGTCGCAGTCCACACCGTAGTCGAACCGCTCTATCACACCTCCAGCGAAGGACAGCCGTACAGCCCGTTTTGGAACATCTTGAACCCGTTGATGGCAGTAGCCATTGTGTTGGGGGTGCTATTCGGCTATAGCCGCAAGAAAGCCGCCGACAACGCGGAGGACAGCACAGTGAGCCGCGAGTTTGTTGCCGCCAACGTCCAATTTTACGGCTTCCTGTGCGTGGGCATCATGTTCTTCTGGAACTGGTTTATCCTGTACAGTCCCGCATTCACCGCAATAGGAGCGGATACAGCTTCCCTCGTGTGGATCCTCATCGACGCCACGCTACCGCTGCTTACGGGCGCGATGGGCGTGTTCCTGTTGCGCGGCGGTAACGACAGCTAGGACAGACGCTTCCAGTAATCAGTTCAGTTGCAACGGCACGATAGGAGCCGTGCGGCTGCAAGTGAGCCCAAGCGAATTGCACCTTACAGATAATCCGCAATTCGCTTGGGCTGTCCATCCACCGTCGTCTCCATCGCCGCAATCACCAGCGCGAAACTCTGCAAATTATCTTCAATCCTCGTCGCCGACGCGGCCCCGCCCTCCAGCCAATCTACAAACTCCTTGAACAAGTGATCGTGCCCTGCCCACTCAATCGCCGGTGCCGCATACACCTCCACCTCCTGCCCCACCCGATAAATTCGCACCTCGTCTCCCGCCCCTATTTCCACCGTCCCTTCCTCGAACTCTAGGCGATAGTACTCGCGTTGCCAACAACTCGTAATCCCCGCAGCCGAACTGTTTCCCTCGTACGCGGTGTGTACTCCATTGTCCATTCTCATCAGATAAAACCCACTCGAATAGTGCTTAAAACTCGACCAAGCCGGGTTCCAGCCAAACCCTTGCAACACCTCGCAATCCCCCCCTGCTAAAAAGCGCATCATATCGAAGTGATGCACCGAACCCTCAAAGAGCAGACTAAAATCCATATCGTGTCGCCACTCCTTGCCCCACGACTTGTATTGGCGATAGTCGCAGGCGTAGCGGCCAAAGATGTGCTGCAATCGCCCCAGTCGCCCTTCGTCGCGAATCCGCACCACCTCCTGCTTGTTGGGCGCGTAGCGGTAATTCTGGATAATCGCGCACGGCAACCCGGTCTCCTCGGCCTTGGCCGCCATGGCCTTGGCCGCGGCCAAGGTATCGGCAATCGGCTTCTCGCAAATGACCGGCATCCCCGCCTCCAACGCAGCGATGGCCTGCGGGCTGTGGAATTGCGGCGGGGTGGCAATGCCGCAGAAATCGGCCTGTACCTTAGCGCAAGCCTCTTGGTAGTCGGCAAAGAGCTGATCGGCACCCAAGCCGAGCTTAGCTCCTTGCGCTGCGAGCACTTCCTCGTTGACATCCACCAAGCCGACTATTTGAATCCGGTCGCCGAGTTGCTGGGTCATCCGCTGAATCCAACCACCGGCCATGCCGCTAGCTCCGATCATCAAACACGTCTTAACTGCCATGCTATCTACCTTTGCTTGTTTGGGTTGAGGGACTAATAAACCACGGCTAGAGGCCGCAAAATAGCCGCGCTACCGCTCGCCGCGCCCGGGTCAATCCGGCAGAGGTACATCCCCGGCAACGCCAACGCGCCATCTGCAGCGTGCCCCGACCAGCGAAAGTGCCAGCGTCCGGCTACCTCGTTACCACCCGGCTGGGCCACCAACCGACCGGCGACATCAAAAATCTGCACTCGCGGCTGGATGCCCTGCGCCTTGAAAACTATAAAGCTGATCTCCACCGCGTCGTTGACCCCATCGCCGTTGGGCGTAAACGCCACCGGCGCAATTTTCACATCGCCGACGAGCGCAGATTGGCCCGGCAGGTCGGGCAACAACACGATATTGGCCCGTCGCTCGCTCGGTACCACCGATTGCCAGATCCCCGGGCGCTCGCCCGCGCCTAGATCGAGCGCGAACAGCGCTGCATTGTTCCACAGCCGGGCCGTAAAATCCACCTCCACCGAATCGGCGACCACCACGTGCGGCAACAAGACCAATAGTGTATCGCCGTGCAACCTCACCGCCTCGGGTGCTACCTCCTCTCCGCCGATCCGCAGGGCCACCTCGCCCGTGGTCGCGCCGGGAATGCGAAAGCGCAAGCGATCGAAGCCGCTGTCCTGCCCGTCGGTGCCCGGCCACAGCGTATAGGTAAAGCGCGTATCCTCGTTGAGCCGGGCTTCCCGCGGCCAGATTTGCCCGCGCGCCGACTGCACTAGCGCGTCGGTAAACTCTATCGTCAGCGCATCTACTGCCGGAGCCGCGTGCGGGTCGTCGGTTGCGAGAATCATTTCCAATTGCACGAAGCGGCGCGGGCTCGCCGATTGGAAGTCCTCGCCCGAAGCCTGGTACACATTGCTCCAAGCGTCCCAATCTTCGCCTACGACCAAGGTCGTATCAATCGGGCCTTTTAACACCTTGGGCAAGCTATTCCACTTCTCCTCGGTGACGACATCGCCTTTGCGGTCGGAGAAAGTGTACACCTCCTGTAGTGCATTGCCCGAGCGCGAGCGCAGTTGGATCCGAGTCTGCGGCGGCAGGTCGGCGTCCCACGTCAGCCGCTCAATCACTTGGGGCCGCCCGTCGCCAGCTTCCGTCGCTAAATCGACAAAGCCCGAGCGCATCTCCACGCGCGCTGGGTAGCCCGGAGAAAAGAGCATGGTCTCCAAGCCCCAACCAAAACCCGAGGCCGTCCCATCTATCTCGTGCCAGAGCAGGTAGCGGACTTTGCGCGGGGCGAACAAGTAGCGCTGGTGGAAAAGTCGCCCCAAACACTGGGGCCGACAGCGATCTTCGACGAGCACCTCGTAATCGACCTGCTCGGGCACTGGCAATCCCGACCCCGCGGCCGGACGGCCGTCGGAGACCAAGAAAAGTCCGCCCGCCGCCGAAGGATTGCCGCCCTGGACCTGACTGCGCAGCCCCTCGCCTAGCTGGCTGAAGTAGATAAAAATTTCATCGAGAAAAAACACCGCCCCCAAATCCACTCGCCACCACACCCCGGCATCGCGCCAGCCGCCTTCGGCGCTGGTCAACAGGGCAAAGCTGTCCATATCGCCATCGAACATCAGGGCCGCGCCCGTAGTCCGGCCGCCTTCGAGAAAACTGCCACCGCGACCGGCCGTGCCTAGGCTCACATTGTCTCCCACCGCCAAGACCTCGACCTCGGCCAGACCCACGCCCGGGCTATGCTCGTCGATTTCGATAATGATATACTGGACCACTTGAAAGCGCTTCTCGCGCTCTAAATCGAGCACCCGCCCCTCGTCGAGTACATAAGTGCTATCGGTTCTCAGATACTCCAAGGGAATCACCAGTTCGGTCGCAGTATTGGGTCTGGACGTGCGATAGATCGCTTCAAACTTGAATACATCGTCGAGCGCCTGAATGCGGGCACCCGAGGCGACAAAGACGCTGAATTGCCGCAAGGGCCGCGCCCCCTCGCGGTCGGGAAAGACCAAGCGAATCTGGCGCGCCAGCACCGGACGCCCCAAATCTAGCTGCACCGACCACTGATCGAGCGCATCGTCGGGGTCGGGTTGCCAGAAGGTTTCTAGATCGCCATCGACAATCAAATCTGCCGTCTGCGGGTTGCTCTTGGCCTCCCAGATCCCGCCGCTCACTTCGCCGCGCTCCTGCGTTGGATGGCGAAAGTCTCCGGCGTTGGCCACGGCGTTGATCTCCTTGCGGAACTTCCGCAGCCGCAGCCCGCCATCGGCCCCAATCTGCACCAAGTCGTTGGGCATCTGCCACGACCGCCACGCCGCCGCACTATCGAAGCGCAGCGCATCAGCCCATACTGCGCCGCTTATTCCTAATAGCAGCATTGCCCCTAGCGCGTAAAACGAGCGCATCGCCATGCTCTCAGTAGATTAGTGTTAATGGACGCAACCGACGCACCCCCTGCCGCTCGGCTTCAGGCGCTACTTCAACTAGATAGAGACCGGGCGACAATAAAACCCCGTCCTCATCGCGCCCATCCCAGCGCACCCGCTGCACACCGAAACGCTGCACACCCAAGGACCGCTGGGCCACCCGCCTCCCATCGAGCGCATACACCTTGAGAAGCTGTTGAGCTAAAACGAATATCGGAGGAATAAGGCGATTTTACGGCGATTTCAGCACCCGGTGGACCTTCAAAACAGGGCTTATACGGCTGAAATCAGCCCTGTTTCGTGGGTTATTCCGAATAACTCAACAGCTTCTGAACATCACGGGAACATCCTCGGGCAACCCCACCAGCGCATAGCCAATCTCGACCTCGTCGTGGACTCCGTCGCCATTGGGCGTCAGCACCCTAGTGGAAAAATCCAATCCCACCACCGGCCCATCGCTTTGCCCGGCCATCCCCAAGACCCGCAGGCTATTGGTCCCCAATTCGGCGCTGGCATTGCCCGGTTCGACGGGCTGGGGCAGCGCATCGACGCCGGCATTATAGACCTCGCCCGAAAACGTCCACGCCAGCGAGAACACATCGGCGACAAAGACGACCCGCACCCCCTCCGCGGCCCCCGGCCCGACCCGCTCCGGCAACACGACCGCTAGTTCCTCGTCGCCCTCGACGACTTCAACCGGCTCGATCGCCCTCGGAGGATTCCCCATCTCTAGCCGGGTAAACGCAGCCCGCGTCCCGGTGCGAATCCTCAGTGCGTCAAAACCCGCTTCCTCACCGGCAAATTCGCCGCGAATATCGTAGATCAGTTCCGCCGCTGCCCCCAACGGCACTTGGGTCAAGCCCCCGGCCGGCTGCACGTCGCCTGCTAGCGCGACCTCGCCCACGACCCGACGGGCCAACAGCGGCGCGGTCTCAATCCACAACGAGTCGAGCCGCACGAATGCGGCGAAATCCTCGCTTTTGAGCGCAATCCGCAACTGAAAATGGGTCCCCCCCTTGAGGTCAAGCGCCTGCCCCGGCTCAGAAAAAGGCAGCGACCAAAAAGACCAATTGTCGCTATCGTACTGAATAGAAGCACGCATTCCCGGCCGGGGATCGCGCAGGCGACCGGCGCGCCAGCGCGGCTGCAAAACCAAATCGTAGCGCTCGCGCGTCACCACTTCCTCGCCGCCGCGATCCGTGTATTCGTGGTAGATATTCGGATCCTCGTCGCGCCCGGTGCGCACTTCCACCTCCACCCCTACCTCGGCAGCGGGAGCCTCCACCAGTTCGCCATCGATCACGCGCAGCGGCGTTGCCGCCCAAAAAAGGCGACCGAAATTGCGGGGCGCACCCAAGTCGAAAATCCGCGAGCGGTACACCACTTTGCGCGGCACCCCCTCGCCAAAGAGTTCAAAGTCGCCGATGGATCCCTTGAAAGCGGTCCCCGAACCCACGCTAGTGTTGCCTCCCCTCCCCGAATCCAGCAGCGAGGTCTTCCGCTTGTAGCGCACGAAGCGCACGTATTGTCTGGGAAATTCGATCTGCACCCGGGCGACAAAATTTTCGGCTACATCGGCGATTAGCGGACCAATGCGCTTGTAGGGTTGGCTCCCTGCGAGCCAACTCGGATCGCCTTCCGCTGCGATAGACACCTCGTAGGCGGGCACGGCATCCTCGGCAAAGGGGATACCATCGGAGCGAAAGCCCCGAGGCGGAGTAAAAAAGCCAAAGCGGTGTGCAGGCACTGGCACGGCTAAGTCGATGGTGTACCAGACTGACTCGGGATTGGACGACACCGGCGGATTAAAAGACATGCTGTCGCCATCGACCATATAGGTGCCATTGTGGGCGGTGGTCTCGTTGCCCTGCGACCCCTTCCAAGCCCGTGGCGTTTCGCCTTCGACATAGGTCAACTCGCGCGGCTCTTTGAGCGGCTCCCAGCCGGTAAACAGCGAAAACATACTTTGGTCGGGGTCGATATAAATGGGCTGAATAGCGCCGGACACCGAGTCAAAATCGACGAGCACCACCGAGGAATCGCCCTCGCTCCAAGCCAAACCCGCGCCGCCGATTTGCCAACTTTGCCGCTGGGCACTGCTAGCCGTCGCCCAGCAGATTAGCAGCAGCCACGCGAAAATTTTAACCGCCATGACGCGCCTTTTCTGTCAATTGTAACACAATAGCCACGTGAATTTAAGGTCCGACAAACTGTGCAAAAATCCTTATACTAAGTGTTTCTTTATAAAGCACTTCTTTTCTCCACTTCCCAAATTGAACGGCAAACGCATGCCAAAGCGCGCAATTGAGCAAGGCATTTTGGTTTTTCCCGCTGGCGCTGCAACCGATATACGGGTCGCTGGCCGCACCCTCCTCCAGCGCGGGGTCCGCACCATGGCCAGCGCGGGCATCAAGCGCATCTTGGTCGTGCTTCCCCCCGGCCACACCCCCAGCGGCAAATCCCTAGTCCCCGACCTCGACATCCAAGTAGAGCAAACCACCCTGGAGGCCGCTCGCCTACCCGACGCGCCCTCGCTGCTGCTCAGGGGTGATTGCGTCCACCACCACTCCTCGCTGCAAGCCCTCATCAACGCAGGCCTGCAACGCGACGACCTCGTCGCACAGACAAGCGACGGCGTCAGCAGCGGAGCGTTCCTCTGCGCGCCGAGCGCATTATCCCCGGACGCACTAACCGGCGACCTCTGGAGTTCACTCGCAGTGCGCCCGCAGCGCCGCGAGGACATCGCGCCGCACCTGTGGCAGCAAGTAACCGACAAGCGCAGCGCGCGCGCCGCTAAGAACATGCTCTTCGACCAAGTGAGCAAGGCCACCAGCGGCACAGTAGCGCGTCTGCTCAACGTGCGCATCTCGGTGCCCATCAGCAAGCTCATCGTCGATACCGGCATCTCGCCCAACATGGTGACCTTCTTCATGGTCCTATGTCCGGGCCTGTTCGCCGCCTATCTGGCGTCGCAGCCGGACTCCTACTTGCGGCTCGCATGTGCCGGCGTCCTCTGGCAACTCGCCTCCATCCTCGACGGCTGCGACGGCGAAATCGCCCGCGTCAAGCTAGCCGAGACCAAATTCGGCGCTTGGTTCGACACGGTCACCGACAACCTCGCCTATCTCTGCGGTTACGCCGCGCTGATGGCCGGTATGTGGCACCTCTATCCCGACAACTACTTACCCATCTACGCCGGCATCTCCGCCATCGCCTCAATGGTCCTGACCCTAGTCCTGCTCTACAGCTACGCCTTGAAAACCGGCACCGGCAGCCTGCAATACTACCTCGGCGACTTGGGCAACAAGGTGCCCGATGGCGAAAAGGACTGGAGCTATCGCTTCCTAGAGCGCGCCGGCTTTATTACCAAGCGGGATTTCCTCTCATTGTTCATTGCCATCGGGCTGGTGGCCAATCTGTTGCCGATCCTTTATTGGCTCCTCGTCGTCCTGATTCACGTAGCAGCGCTGGGCGTTTTGACTACCCACTATCGGCTGATGGGCAACCAGCGCGCTGCCGAGCGGCAGATTGCCTCACTTCCGGCACCGACTGTCAACCCCGAGGAAATCGCGTGAGAGCTTTGCAAATTTCCATGGTCGCCTTCGGCTTCCTGCTGCTGGGCTATCTCGTCGGCCAGCTTGGGGTCGATGAGGTCCTGCACCACCTAGACGCGATCAAGTGGATGTTCCCCCTGCTGTTGCTGCCCTCGTGCGCCTGGCACATCTCCAACACAATCGCCTGGAACTTCGCCTTCCCACCCGACGCCTTCAAACCGCGGCTACTCACCCTTTTTGCCGCCAAGCTGGCCGGCGAGGCGGTCAATCAACTCACGCCGCTGGCCAATCTCGGCGGCGAGCCGGTCAAGGCCTATTTGCTCACCCACCGGACGCCCGGCCCGCGCGGCATGGCCTCGGTGGTCGTTGACAAAACCGCGCAAATTGCGGTCGGCCTGTCCTTCACCGTCCTCGGCCTCGGGCTGTTGTTTTACTACCACGACGTGTCCGAGCTTATTCCCTTGGAATACCGGATCTTTTTCGCCGGTCTGCTCATCGTCAGTTTGGCGGCCTTCTGGGTCTTCTACAAGCGTCAAGAGCGCATGTTCACGTCCCTGCTCAAACTGCTCCGCTCAGCCGGTCTGCGCACCGACATGATCGAGCGCAATATGGGGCGCGCGGCGCGCATCGACACCAATATCGGCACCTTTTACCGCACCCATCGCACTCGCTTCCTGCGCGCCTTGTTCTTTCAGAGCATCGGCTGGTTTATGGGCACCTGCGAGACCTACGCCATCCTCTGGGCACTGGACGCGGGCATTGGTTTTTGGTTTTGTTTCCTGCTCAACGCCTTGGGCGCGGTCATCAACGGCCTGTTCTTCTTCATGCCCTCCAATATCGGGGTCATGGAAGGCAGCCTCGTGTTCCTGTTCTCCAGCTTGGGGCTGGACCCGTCTCTCGGCTTGTCCTTGGGTCTTACGCGCCGCATGCGCCGCGTGTTCTGGATTTTCATCGGCTGGACTTTTCTTAGCTACATGAGTCGCACCGCGCTCCAGCGCCGCCCCTCGACGGCCTTAAGCATGCTCCAGGAACAAGAAAACCCGCGCTGACCCTGCCCCAACAAGAGATGGAGCAATGCGTCGACACATACTCGCTGGCCTAGCGGGCTGCTGCGTCCTCTCTCTCTACACTGCCTCTGCCCAAGATGCGCCACCGGATGAGGGCGGGCATGAAGCCCCCCCTTACCTCGTCATCGAAGACTTTGCCACCACGCCCTTAGACAGCCTGCCCCGGGACTGGCGCTGGCGCGGCAAAGACGACGACAAACCCAAGCTCTACGCCGTTCGCGAAGCCAACGGCCGCCGCTACCTAGCCGCGCAGGACACCGGCCACTCAGTCGTCCTCATGAAGCGATTCCACTGGGATCCTCGGCAATACCCAATTATGACTTGGTGCTGGCGCGCCGACGCCCTGCCGCCGGGGGGCGACGAACGCTATACCGAGACCAACGACAGCGCCGCCGGGGTACACGTCATTTTTTCGCACAACTGGCTCGGCATCCCGCGCCAGATCAAATACGTGTGGAGCACGACCTTGGCCCCAAGCACCGTCTCCCGCCGCAAAGGCATTGCCCGCCCTTGGTTTGTCGTGCTCCAAAGCGGACCGGAGAAGTTGGGGCAATGGCTGCAAGAGTGGGTCGATCTGGAAAAAGATCACGAACGCGTCTTGTCGTCCAAGCTGCCGAAAAAAACCATCGGCATCGCCTTGCTCACCGATGCCAATTCGACCCGAGGGTACGCCGCCGCCGCCTACGCCGACTTCCGGGTCTGGCCGCGGTCAGCGCTAGCGCACATCCCCAACTACTGCGCCGGCCTCCCCCCATGAGGATTTGCATCGACGCTCGCTCTCTGCGCGACATGCCCACCAGCCTCGGCCGCTACGCCGCCGACCTCGTTAGCCATATCGCCAAGCTAGACCGCGAAAACGAGTACATCGTCGTCCGCCGACCCTCGCGCCACGGCCCCATCGCCGATCAGGCCAACTTCAGGGAGATTTTCGCACCGCACGACATTTCCTCGCCGCACAACATCCTCGCCGGTGCCCGGGTCATCAACGGGCTCGACGCCGACGTGTACCACTCCCTATACCACTTTCTCCCCATCGGCGTGCGCGCTCGGCGCGTCATCATCACCTTACACGACCTGATTTGGGTGGATCATTCTTACCTCTCCGACGGACGACGCTGGCGGTGCTGGGTCAAAGGGTCTCTGGGCAGCTTTGGCATTCGCCGAGCCATCGCCGCAGCCGATCACATCGTCGCCGTCTCCGCAAGCACGCGCCAAGCTGCACTCGACCACGGCGTGCCGGCCGACAAAGTAACAGCCGTCCTCCACGGCGTGGCTTCCGCCTGGCACTCGGGCAATTCGGAACCAGCCCCGTTTGACTTGGGTCATGCGACCGACCAAGACCATGCGCAGCGGGATATGCTCGACGATCTCGCCAAGCGGCCCTTTATCTTTGGCCTAGGTAATAGCTTGCCGTACAAAAACTTACCTCGGCTAATTCGCGCCTTTGCCCAAGTCGCCCCGGACCATCTCGACCTCGCCCTCGTGTTCGCCGGCCGTGGCGAGGGCAATCCCGCGCTCGTGCGGCTAGCGCATCAACTCGGCCTAAGCGACCGGGTGCTCCTCGTCGGCCAACTCAGCGACGAACAAATCCGCGCCTGTTTTGCCCACGCGCTCTTTTTCGCGTTTCCATCGCTGATAGAAGGATTCGGGTTGCCCGTACTCGAAGCAATGGCCAGCGGCTGCCCGGTACTCACGTCAAACTGTTCGTCGCTCGCCGAAATCGCCGGAGAAGATGCAGTACTCGTCGATCCGCTCGACGTCGCGTCCATCGCCGCCGGGATGCAGCGCTTGCTGACCGATTCCGCGCTCCGCCAACGGCTATCGCACCAAGGACGCCAACGGGCCGCAGCCTTCACGTGGGAAGACGCGGCCCAGCGAACTATTCAACTATACAAGCAGCTATAGCCCGTAGTTTTTCGCCGTAGCATCAGCATCATTAGATACTAGGCGTAGAACCCATGGGATATGGGCCATTGGTCAGCGGGTTTCGGCGGGCGTGGTCGTACACCGCGTCCTGTATTTCGAGGATATGCACGGCTTGGTCAACATTCGGGGTGAAGGACCGCCCCTCTGCCAAAGCGGTCAGAGCTTGATCGACAATGGTCGTCATGCGCTCGCCGTGCGACAGATCTTCACTGAACTGCACGCCCTCGGTAGTGTGGACTTCGATGAGCGGCTCGCCCTCTTTGCCGTATTGCTGGAACACCATGGCGCGGGTGCCGATGAAGCGGAAGAAGTGGTCGCCGCCGCGCACCCCTGACGGATAGGCGTAGCCGCTTTCGATAACGCCGGTCACTCCCCCATCCGTGCGCAGCATTCCCAAGCCAATATCCTCTACTATACGACCGTGAGTGGCGTTGGACATGATGGCACCGACCACGTGTACCGTCTGCTCGCCGACGAATTGCAGGAAAGTGTCAATACCATGAGCCGCCTCTACGGCCCAACTGCCGCCGCCGGAAATGGCCGGGTCGTTGTGCCAAGCCGAGGGCGTCGGGTCGTAGCGCGAAGGCGGGCCGTTGTTGAGGCGGCAGCTATACTGGACCAAATCGCCCAGCGTGCCGTCAGCTAACAGACGCTCCACCGTGGCGACGATGCGGCTAGCGCGGTTGGGCAGGGTGAGGGCGCTGAAGACTCCGTATTTGGCCGAAGCTGCGGCTGCGGGACGAAGCCGAGCAGCGCAATCGGCAAAGGGTTTGTCGAGCAGGTAGGGGATGCGCCGCTCGACGCAGGCCTGCACGTGATCCGGCATTTCAATGTGCTTGCCAGCGACTAGGGCGGCGTCGGGCTGTGCGGCGTCGAGGCACTCGCCCGCCGTGGCAAAGCCCGGGCATTGGAAAATCTCTGCAAGTTGTTGGCGCGGAGCTTGTTCCCCATCCATGACCCCGATTATATCGTGTCCCAAGGCGCGAATGGTCTGGCCGATGCCGCGACCGTGGTGGCTGTACGACAGGATGACTAGGCGCATAGGTCGGCCTCCTCGCTGGAATTAGTACTCGCCGCCCACTCGGTTTTGGCGATGCGCATGTCGCAGGTGGAGCGCGCCTTGCCGCCGGGCGGCTGAGCGATATGAGCCACGACGCGGAAGCCCACTTTGGCAAAAGCAGCACGGCTGCGGGGATTGTAGTCGGCAATATCGCAGGCGAAGATAAAATCGGCCTTCTCCTCGGCAAAACCAAAATCGACCAATGCGCGGATAATTTCAGTCCCCAAGCCTTTGTTCCAATACTGCTTCTCGCCAATGGACAGGTCAATGCGGCGGCAGTCGCAGCCGGGATGAGCCTCGATAATGCGCGACAGATTCATGGCCTGCAACCAGGCCTCGGCGATGGGCTGACCGTCGAGTTCGGCGATAAAGCAGAAGGCAGCTTGCGAGATGCCGCCATAAATGCGCTTGATCTCGTCGAGTGTATAGGCCGTCACATCCGCGCCATCGGCGTAATACAACACGTCGGGATCTTGGTTCCAGCGCAATAAGATGTCCCAATCGGCGTCGGTCATGGGACGCAGGTGCAGGCGGGGCGTGTGCAGGTGGATGGTGTGGGTGTTGAGTGAGGACGGCATGGTAATTCCAAGTCCACTAATGAGTATGTCCAATCAATATCCGACTGATCCGACCGACGTGCAATGGCCGCCTCGGCGTCATGCTACCCAGATCACCTATAGCGTTTCAATAGGAAAGAAATCGACAGGATCACTCACCTATACCCTCAGCGCTGGACCGTTGAACTAACCTTTGCCCTATCCACCTATATACATACCTTCGTGTCAGAACAGGACCATTATCCGAACGGATTCTTCGGAAACAAGGAGATATATAAAATGAAGAGAAAAGAAGCAGAAGCCTTCCTTGAAATACCTTATGATAAAAGGAAATGGATAGTTGTGGCTGACGAATCTGTTGTAGAAAAGGAAAGGGCTGCCAGAGCTTCCAAGAGGGTAGAAAGCGACAGGGCGGGTTGGGCCAAGGTTTTGGAGAAGTCCTTGCCCTACGTCAGCCCGGCTATCGCCATAGGGCTCGAAGTGGCAAAGAGAATAAATGCAGCACGAGAGCAGGGGATTAATGTGCTCTCTATCTCAAGAGATGAAAGCGCTGTGCTCCAATTCCCTCTAGGGCATCCGCAAGATGGTGTACTCTACGTCGGTCATCCTGCGGTCTGCGAAATCTACTACCCAACTGCTCAGTTCCATCAACTGACGTTCGAACACAAGCTCTCCGAAGCTATTGAACTACTTATGGCCTTGGGTGCCATCGAGATCAGTGTGGAACATCAAGTGGGATGGGGAAGAGAGTTCTCAGCTAACCTCAACGTGCCAACCGGAAAAGCCGAAGAACAAGTTGGCACCACTGCGGGTGGGAATACCGAGAAACAGAGGCGTTTACTCTTCCAAATTTCCCTAGAAGGAACTTCAGACCCGTCAGTCCCAGATGAACTGGTTTGGTATCCTCACGAGCCTACATGGCAACAAGTCGCGAAGAGTAGGATAGAATACGGCATGAAGAATTTTTCGTTTCTTTTCCAATATAAGAACGACTTCGGCATCAATGCTGATCTCGAAGCTAAGGCTGGAAGGGCAGGACTTAACCTAGGAGGAAATTTTGAAAATCATGAATCGACTATTTGGGAAGTCCAGGGTTCCTTCAAGACATCCTAATCATACAACAATAACATAGCGGACGAGAACACTGGTATCGAGTGCAATCACTCCCCACACGCTCCCTCGGCTGCGGCCTGTTCCATCTCCTCCGCAGGGACGACAGGGCCGTCGTGCTGGAGCGCGCCGAACAGCCGACGGATCGGGCGCACAGGCAGCATTCGCACCTCGCCGTCGGAAATGACGTAGCGCCCCCTGTCTCCAACCTTTAGACCAAGCGTCTCCCGCACGGACTTAGGTAATGTCGTCTGTCCTTTTTTTTGATAGAGAATTCGATCATGGTAATGCCTCCAGTCTCCTTGTAATATATGGTAATGTCGCCGCTGATACACCCGCCCAGAACGCTTGAGGCGCTGTATTCGCCTAGCGGTACGCAGTCTCCGGCCACATTAGGCTTCGTCCTCACCGGATCAAGGAGGTATGGTAACGGCAAGCGCGGCAAGCGGTTCGTCACCCAAGGTGCGGAACTGGAAGTGGGTGCCCAGCGGAATGGTCAAGCAGACGCCCGACAGGACGGCCACGACTTCCTCGCGGCCGTCCTGCCACCGCTACATTTGACCGCGACCAGCGGACGAGACGCCCCCGTTGCCAGCAAGCACCCAGCGAGTTTTGTTAGAGTCTTTCTGATACCCTTACACTTTTACTTTGTCGTGGCTGTGTTGGTTTTACCGACGGTTCTTATTCCCGTGGGTGCCAAGCGTCCTTTGAACGCAGGCAAGCGCTGGAGTTGGAGGGCGATACACCGTTTGAGCCACCGGAGCCCCAATTGGAACACACTCCGTTCGCGCTGGGTGCCCGCATCGATGGTCTGTCGGCGGGCGGGGCCTCCTCGGAGGACATATTCGCCCAACTCGTGCGCCCATAAGGTGGCCAACGCCCCGGCCAGCAGCAGGCGTTCAAGACGTTGGGGGTTGAGCAAGCGGGTATGATCCAGATCGAAGCCGCCGGATTTATCTTCTTTGAAGCTCTGCTCAATCCGCATCCGCTTGCGATAGGCACGCCGGCGGGCGGGGCCGGCGGGTTGATCGGAGATAACGGCGATTAACTCGGCGGGTTGTTTGGGCGTCGGGTGGGTCCAACCCACCGACAGCGCGGTGGGCCGCGTCGCCTGTTTGGTGAGTGTAACCTGTGGATAAAAGCGACGACGGCCTGGGGGCACGTCCAACTGATCGATGCGTCCGCTCCACCCATCGGGCAGGTTCACCCAAGTGTTGGCCGGTAGGCGCAGGACGTACTGCCAGTCTAACCTTAGACATAACGCCGCCCACTGATGATCGCGGAAGCCTCGATCGGCCAGCAAGGTCACCGACGCGACCGACCCGTTGAGCACCTCCGCGGCGTGGGTCAACATCCCTTCCAGGTGCGACACGCGGGTATTGCCTGTACCGGGGATGACCTTCCATATAATCGGAATCGCTCGATTCTTATGCACCAACGACAGGCGAAAAATCTGCATGCGATGGCCGAACACCAACGTCCCATCCAAGATCACATACACCGCCCGCCCGGCAAACGGGGCCAACACATGCAAAAGCAGCGGGCGATACAAAGCCCACACCGAGCACTGCTGATTCGACAGCCAGCGGCGCAACCGCGTCACCCGGGACTCGGCTTTGGCCGAACCCGGCAGAAAAACGGCAAGCTGACTCAAGGCAATCGACTGGGCTTGGAAAATAGCCACCGCAATCCAAGCCCAGTTGACCAACTGTTTGCGATTGGATACCGGCACGATCACTTGCAACGTACTCATCAATCGAGTATATACCTGTTCGCTGCTGCTCATAAGGCGCTCCTTTGATCTTGGTCGGTTAAAAGAAAGCGCTAATCTATGGGCAGCAGCCCTGTTTTCAAAAGTGTAAGGGTCAGGGCAATCGCATTATAAACCCTTATTTTTCTATGGGCTTGGCTAGCACATGTTAATTCAACCAACCTACTCTCCCTTTGGAAAGGGCTTCAGAAAACGCCAGACAAGCCTAATCGGCCTTTGTAGGGCCTCAAAGACGAGAAAGAGGCCCCACACGCGGCCGTAGATCCCTTCCGTGAGAGAAGGAATGGGCTGAAAATGCCTATGCTCATGCAGAACATCACCTAAAACTCTGTAAAATTGTCATTTATAATGCGATTGCCCTGGTGTAAGGGTATCAAAGAGTCTTTTAGAAAGACACCTCTACGTCCCCGTCATTCTGTCTGCATCGGCGACGGGACGACGAAGATACTTTGGATCGGCGATAGTCCTGATCAATTGCTGAGACCACGCCTTCTGCGGATCGTTTACGTACTCCCAGAGATTTCCGGGCAGCCAGCCATCTACGGCCTGGGGGGCCATTTCCGCGACCATGAACCACACGTTGGGCAGTCGCCCGCGAAGAATGGCACTGAGATCCTGGGCATTGAGTCTGGAGACGAGGATGGCGGAGTACGGAAACGGCGCAATCCATGTTTGAATTCCCTCAATGTCGTTAAGCACGTCATGCGCCTGCGCCTGTGTGCAGACTTGGCTGAACGTAAAGAGATAGGATTTCATGATAGCTTTTCCTCATCTGTATCGGTTGAGGCTGGTGGTTCATCTTCTTCGGATGACGGTCTAGGTGCGTCCAGATTTTTTCTCGGATCTTCCAGCGAAAGCTCCTCTGCGGGCATTGGACTGGGTAACTCCTTAGCTGCGATCATCCGCATCTGCGCCGTTTTATATCGGTACTCCTCCGACTGCAACCTGTCTGGATCGTTCTTTGCAAAAAACGCGTAGCGGCGGTGGTAGTCAATCACGATCCCGAGGGCTGCAACCACGAACAAGACGCTGATGAGAGGAACACCTTTGATCATAGCTATTGATCGAAAAAACCAAGCCGCAACGATAAATCCCGGGACCAGCACGATGATCGAAGGGACCAGCGGCCCCATGGCTGAGCCCCGCTTGATCAGCAGTTCACCGACAGCCTGAAGACCTTCCAATACTCTGTGAAACGACATCTGCTCATTTCCGGCGGTCAGTTAGCCGCCTGACGTTATTCTTCTTGATGTTCAAGCCCATGGGAGGTTAATCCGGCGTATAAGCTTTTTCGCCGTATAGTCCCTTATGCTCTTCGCTTATAAACACTTCAGAAGGTATATGCTCAAAAAGAGCGTATTTCTCAATCAAAACTCTGAACTCGACTCCTCGGTCACTCAGACTATGGTAAAAGAGAAGCCCCAATTCAGTGCTTGACAGTTGTGCACGGATGAGATCGATATAGAACTTCTTTTCTGCAACCTCTGAGGCACTTTTATCAACGAATTCGATGGTATTGTACAAATGCCGAAAGTAATG
The DNA here is from genome assembly GCA_965208845.1 of Candidatus Latescibacterota bacterium. GTDB lineage: Bacteria > Latescibacterota > UBA2968 > UBA8231 > UBA8231. Next base: position 5,824,237 of record OZ242361.1, read on the forward strand.
ACCAACATACGGCTGCAAATCAGGAAAGAACTCCTCATATTTATCTTTTAGCCATTTACGCCTTAAACTTTCTGCTCTATCCGCGTCTGGTTGCATTTCAGCATTGAACTGTTCAGTGGGTGCCTCATAGATGTCTTCCAGCTTTTTGAGCATAATACCAAAGTTCTCTCGCCCAGAGTAGTACTTCTCCCCCCAATGCCTCTTTGGACTCGTAAGAGAAGAACCAGGTATCGCCATTGAATTGACAATCTCGCTGTGCCGGCTAAGAAGTTGAAAGAAGGAATTCTCAAAATTCTGCTTCTGAAGGGTTTGATTCTGAGCTTGGAGTTGTTCCTTTTGTCCCCTGATTTCAGCCCGCGTGTCCTCTAATTCCCTCCGTTGCAGCCCAAGTTCATCCCGTTGCAGTCCAAGTTCCTTCTTCTGAAGGATTATTGCATAAATGACACCTGCAAAAGCCAGTCCAGCAAACAGCGCATTGACTGCCCCAAATGAGTCCCCAAATTGTCCTCTACACTCAATTTCAGGATACATCCAAGAACTCAAGGCCCAAAACAGTCCCCAAAGAATGATTACTCCTGGAAATAGCAATAACCAAGGCGACCAACGAACCTTCTTAGGATTGTCTGAAGAGTTACTCATCTTACACCTATATATAAGGCTATGCTTAATAACGTCAATATCCCTCGGACACGGTCGCCGGCCACATCCCCTCAACCGGATAGGCTTCGTCTTCGCCGGGCCACGGAGGCATGGTAACGGCAATCGCGGCCAGAGGCTCATCGCCCAAGGCGCGGAACTGGAAGTGGGTGCCCAGCGGAATGGTCAGGCAGACGCCCGGCTCGACCACCACGACTTCCTCGCGGTCGTTCTGCCGCCGCCACATTTGGCCACGACCAGCGAGAAAAAACCAGAGCTCTTCGACCGTGCGGTGGGCAACGGCCTTGGACGTCTGGCCGGGTTGGAGTTCAAAATGCGCCATGCCGCCGCCTTGCAAACCCAATAGAATGCGCACGTCCGAGCCGTCGGGGGCAGTCACGTCAGGGGTGGCGGGCAGTTTTTTAGTGTCGAATTTCAAGGTCGAATTCTCCTCGATAGTACAGGCTGACAGGTTCCCGCGCAGCAAGGTGTCCCAATCGGCGTCGGTCATGGGACGCAGGTGCAGGCGGGGCGTGTGCAGGTGGACGGTGTGAGCCTTGACAGAGCTATCATTTTCGTTTCCGTTTATAAATATCCCAAACTTAGGAAGAGAAGTTAATGGCGTGGGATTTGGAGAGAATCGTTGGAGTTTGCTTAATTTGGGTTTTGAAAGGAGGTTGTCATGATTGATTTAGGCACTGGGATTACCTTAGCCGGAATAGCTGCTGTTCTGGCGTTTTTGTGGAAACTTACTAAGGATCTTTCGGGCGTTGAATTGCGTTTAAGCGAGAAAATAACGGCAGTAGATAGGCGCGTATCAAGTTTGGCAGAGTGCGTAGCCCACATAGAAGGATTGCTAGAAGGAACCCGAACTAAAGCGAGTGATATAGATAACTAGAGCGGTCGGCGGCTACGTGTTGGAGACGATCCCATGCCAAAGCTAAACATTGTCGGTGCCGGTACGCCCACCCCCACTCGCGACCGCTGGGGCACCTGTTTCATTCTCGAAATCTGCGACCAGCGGCTGATGATCGACTGCGGCCCGGCATCGACCTTTAAGATGCACCGCATGGGCATCCCCTGCACCTCGGTACACAACCTGTTTTTCACCCACCTGCACTCCGACCACATCTCCGATTATCTCTGCTTCCTGATGACGCGCTTCGACCAGTGCATCGGCACTGAACCCGACCTGCGCGTTTACGGGCCTCCCCCGATCAAGCGCATCACCGACGGCATCTGGAGTCCCAATGGCCTCTTCTGGTACGACGTGATCGCCCGCACCAATCATCCCATGAGCGTCCACGCCTATCAGATGCGCGGCGGCGTAGGCGATTCCAGACCGGAACCAGTAGTCCACACAGTCGAATACGCCGAGGGAAAAGTGGCCTCAGGAGAAGGCTGGACCTGCTATGCGCGCGAGGTCAAACACGCCCAGCCCTACATCGAATGCTACGGCTTCCGCTTTGAGACCGAAGAAGGCATCGTCGCCTTCAGCGGCGATACCGCGCCGATCGAGTCCGTAGTCGAGCTAGCGCGGGACGCAGACCTGTTCGTGATGGAGGCCGTGCACCGGGAGGAGAAAATCCAAACCTTCCCCAGCGTCATCTCCGAAACCGGCACCCTAAATGCCGGGCGCATGGCCGCCGAGGCCGGTGCCAAGCGCTTGGTAATCAACCACCAGTCTCCGACCCTCGATTCCGCAGAAGAAACCACTCAAGGAATCGCCGAGGTAAAAAGCGTCTTCGACGGGCCGATGTACTGGGCGCGGGACATGATGGAAGTGGTCTGGTGAAAGGCTGGTCGTAGGGACAAACGATCGTTTGTCCCTACCCCTACTCGTCATGGCGTCCTTCCGCTTCGTCCGCCTCAACGCCACCATGTACCCAGCTAGCGAGCTGGAGCAATCGCTGTACGCCAAGTTCGGCATCACACCTGAATACATCGAGGAAGAAAACCCGCAGGAACTCATTCGCCAGCTAGCTAACTGCGATGCCGTCGCCGTCATCTCGACCGGCTTGCCCGCGGCCGTGGTCGCATCGCTGAACCGCTGTCGCCTGATCTCCCGCCTCGGCAACGGCACCGATAAAATCGCCGTGGCAAAGGCTACGGAATGCGGCATCATCGTCTCCAATGCCCCCTTCTTCTGCGCCGAGGAAATGACCGACCACATCATGGCCATGCTGCTGGCCCTAGCCCGTCAATTGCCGAAGATGGAGCAGTTCATGCGCGCCGGCCGCTTCCGCCAAGCCCGCGTCGAGTCCACCCAATTGCAGCGGCTCTCCACCTGTGCGCTGGGCATCGTCGGCTTTGGAGCCACCGGCGAGATGGTCGCCCGCCGCGCCAGCGCCTTCGGCCTCCGGGTCTTGGCCACGCGCAGAAACCTGCAGGCACCCCTGCCAGCCGACTTGGACATCGAAATGGTGAATCTGGAAACGCTACTCGCCGAGTCCGACTTCGTCTCCTTGCAGGTGCCCCTGAACGCGGACACCTACCACATGTTCGACGAAGAGCTGCTGCGCAAGATGAAGCCGGGGTCTTACCTTATCAACACGTCTCGCGGCGCTTTGGTCGATGAGGATGCGCTGGTGCGGGTATTGCGAGAAGGGCCACTGGCTGGCGCAGCGCTGGACACGTACGAGTGGCTCAACGTATTCACGGACGAAGATCAGACTCCTCAGCATCCTCTCATGGAACTAGACAACGTCCTGATGACGTCCCACGTCTCCGCTCACTCAGTGCAGTCTGGCGAAGACGTGGCGCGCACGGGCGTCTGCAATCTGGCCTCCGTCCTCAAGGGCCACTGGCCAGCGCCGGAAAACATCGTCAACCAAGGTGTAGTGCCGAGGTATCCGCTAAAACCGCACGATGCAGCGCTGTACGCCAGCGCGTAATCGCATCAGTATCCCCCCAAAGAAAGGAATCCCATGCGCGTCATCCTCTTTGTCCTCGACGGACTGCGGCCCGACGGCTTGCAACAAGCCTCCACCCCCCACGTCGATCGCTTGATCAGCGAGGGTGCCAGCACCTATACGGCCCGCACCGTAATGCCCTCATCTACCTTGCCCTGCCACACCTCCATGTTTCGCGGCGTGACCCCACAACGGCACGGCATCCTCACCAACACTTGGGTGCCCCAAGTCAGACCCGTGCCCAGCCTCGTCGATGTGCTGCACCAAGCTGGCAAGCGCACGGCCTTCTTCTATAACTGGGAGCAATTGCGCGATTTGGCCGATCCAGGCTCGCTGGACCGCTCGTACTATATGAACAATTGCCACGAGCCAAACGGCGATTTGGAGTTGGCCAGCTTGGCCGCGGCGACGCTGCGAGAATGGACGCCCGATTTCGCCTTTGTCTATCTAGGCTGCACCGATATAGCTGGCCACGACCACGGCTGGATGTCGGCCGAATATCTGGCCACTATTGGGCGGGCCGATACAGCCATTGGTGCGGTGCTGGAGGCAGTCAACCAAGAAGAGACCGTGGCCATCGTCACCAGCGACCACGGCGGGCACGAGCGCACCCACGGTACGGAAATGGACGAGGACATGACCATCCCGTGGGTGATCTCCGGTCCTGCGGTATCCCCCGGACGGAACTTGCAGCAGCCGGTGAGTATTATCGACAATCCGACGACCATTGCCGCTTTGCTAGAAGTGGCACCGGCGGAGGATTGGGCCGGACAAGTGGTGCGCGAAGCCCTCGCATAGCGAACGAATCTCAGCGGCTAAGTACACGATAGTAACGTTACGCATGGCCATCGAGGTATTAGATGCTTCGACTCCGCTCCGCTTCGCTCAGCATGACACGGTGCAGCAGAGCACCCACTTGTCATGCTGAGCGAAGCGAAGCATCTCAGACCCTCTACTATCGTGTACTTAGGCTCAACGATAAAACGGCGGCGGCCTCAGCAGGCACTTGATGACATGAGTGCCGGCGCTCATGTAAAGCACGCCGGGATTTCCTTCGGTCAAAGCGTAAAGTTCGGGCAGGGGCGGATCGTTGAGATAGGTTAGGACGCGGGACGAACCGTCGATGCGGAACAGGTCAAAGCGCGTCAAGCCGTAAATAAAGCCGTCAGAGGCGCAAATCAGCGGGAACATCTCCACCCCTTCGGGCACGCCCATCAATCGAGTCCCCTCCGAGCGCAGGGGGCCTATCACTTCTTCTACGACAAACCGCTCCGGGTCGAACGCGAACAAGCGGCGGTTGTCCGTAGTGCCAAAAACCAGCCCCGAGGGATGGACAGCCAAGCTGGTGACCGTATTGGCCCCTTCCACCGGACGCAATTGGCAAACGCGTTGCTTCGTCTGGGGGTCAAAGACAAACAACAAGCCGTCGCGGGTGGTGATTTCCGAGCCGCGCCCCCCGTAAATGCTGGTACCACCGTACACATAGCACTGGTCTGCGGCCACACATTGCACGCTTTGCTCGGAGTCGAGGTAGATTTCCCTATCGTCGAGGCCGGTTGCGGGGTCGTACGAGGCCAAGGAGCCGCCGGGAATGCCATAATTGCTGCGGTTGGCCACGTAAATGCGGCCGTCGGGGCCGGTCACCGCCTCAAAGGGTCGGTTCTGATTCTGGCCCAATTGCCCCCAATTGCGCGGATTGCTGTCGTCCTCCGCGCCAGGCTTCCACGGCCGACTCGGGTCGTACACGCCAATGTTAGAGCCGCCGTAACTGCCGACGTAGAGCTTGTCCCCGTGGGCGTGGACGTGGTAGAGTTCGCCGCCAGACCAAGTGTAACCCAAATCTTCTATTGCATCCGTATCGGGATCGATGGCGCACAGGTGCATGCCGTAAATATTGGTGCCATAGATTTTGCCCTCCGGCCCTCTACCCAAGGCGCACACCGCGCTGCCACGACTGCCTTGATAGACCTCAAAACTGCGTTCTTCCCGATCGCCTGTGTCGGGATCCACAATAGTGGCGCGGCCCTCCGCGACTTGGGCGAAGACCAAATGGCCGTCTTTGCTCAGCCCCGATATGCCGACGAAAGGACCTTGGCAAATGGAGCGAATGTCCAAGGTCTGGGCGTCAATAGCCACCAATTGATCCCCAGCCCAAGCGTACACCACCCCGCGATCACTCGCGCGGCTATTGCGACCCAAGGCTAAGGGCGCGAGCGCCGCGCTAGGACTGTCGAGGCGGGCTACTTCGGTAAAATCGGCATTGAGGACGCGCACTTGATCGCCAGCCGCCAAAAACAGGCGATCCCCTTCGGATACAGCGCCGACAATCCCCTCGGCTGCGGGCGGTACATCGCTCAACTGACCGCTTTCCACATCGTAGATTTTGGCCGGGACGGCCGGATAGCCGCTGAGCAGCAGCCGGCCATCGGGCAGCAATTGGATATTCACTAGGCGGTCGGTAGGCGGAGCAAACGGGCGACAGAGTTTGTCAAAGCACCGCTTTTGCGGGTCGTAGCAGAACAGTTCGGCCAGTTCGTGGCCGCCCATGTACAACAGGCCGTCGCGCTCCTCCATGCACAGGAGGCGCTGATCGCCGGGGGCGGGACGCCCCAGACTGCTGAAGGTGCGGGCCTCGGCGTCAAATACCATGAGATGGTGGCCGTGGTCGGCCGACAAGCCGGACATGATCCGGGCGTAAATGGTGCCGTCTTGGGTCTGGAAGACGGGGCCGTGCTCGCGGCAGGGCATGGGAAAGACTTCCAAGCTGCCGGTGTCGAGGTCGTTGCAGAAGTAGTGCGCCCCGTCTTGGGAAAATTCAGCGCCCCAAGCCAAGGTGTGCCCATTAGCAGGATCATAAGTAATGGAGAAGCCGTTCCACACAGCACCGACAAAGGGAATGCCCAAGTCGTAATAGGCCACGCGCGGGCGCAGAGTCGGCGGCAGGGTGGGAGCGCGGGAAGTAAGAGCTTGCATGGAGGCTCCTGTGGTTTGCGGGTGGCGAGGTTGGTCGGCCTCAAAAAACTGTCAAAATCCCCCACAAGTCCACCCCAAAGTCCGCATCGCCATGGTCGCACCGCCGGATTAACCTTTAACGCCTACTATTGCGAACGAACTTGACCCACGACCAGCAAAGTTCCTTTATTTGCCTTATATCCCGACCACATGCTGGCCCCCTCCAGCAGAAAGAAGCTACGGTAACTGTATGCGAGCAATGACGCGGCGATCGCTGCTCCGTGCCGGCCTTACCGGTTGCTTGGTCGCCCCTTGGTGGCACGCAGTGCGGGCCTTTGCCGATCGTCTAACAAAATCTGGCGTGACCGATACCGAGATCATCCTCGGCACGTCCGCTGCCTTCTCTGGCCCCTCCCGAGGGTTGGGCATCGAACTCTATCGGGGGGCCGGTGCGTACTTTACCCACGTAAATCAGCAAGGTGGCATAGCGGGCCGCACCGTACAGGTCAAAGCCTACGACGATGGCTACCAGCCCGGTCCTTCGGTCAAAAACACCATGAAGCTAATGCTCGACGATCAGGTGTTTTTGCTGTTCGGCTACGTTGGCACGCCGACGGTGACGCGCGTGTTGCCCATCCTCAAAAAATTCCAAGACCAGAACATCCTGCTGTTCTTCCCCTTCACCGGCGCACAACCTCAGCGCGAACCACCCTATGGCACCTTCGCCTTTAATCTACGCGCCTCCTATCGCCAAGAAACAGCCGGTCTAGTCGACAATTTCGTGCGCATCAACCGTCGGCGCATTGCCGTGTTCTATCAGGCCGATGCGTACGGCCGCAGTGGCTGGGCCGGCGTGCGCAGCGCCCTGAAAAAACACGGCGAACAAATCGTCGGCGAGGCCACGTACCGGCGCGGCGAACGGTTCACCAGCACGATGCGCAAACAGGTCGAAATCCTCAAGGAAGTCGAGCCCGAAGCGGTGATCTGCATCGGAGCCTATGCGGCCTGCGCGGCCTTTGCTCGCGATGCCGTCGATCTCGGCCTACAGGTGCCCTTTGCCAACCTGTCGTTTGTCGGCAGCGAAAACCTCCTCAAGCTGCTCACCGAAGGGCGCGACGACAGCCAGCGCTACACCCAATGGCTGGTCAACTCCCAAGTGGTGCCCAGTTACGAGGACACGTCCATACCCGCGGTCCAAGAGTACCGCGACTTGATGAACCGCTACGCCCCGCAGCCGCCCGCAGAGCTGTTAAAAGACCCTTATACGCCCTTTGACCACAGCTTCGTCAGTCTCGAAGGCTTTCTCAATGCCAAGTTACTGGTCGAAATTTTGCACCGCCTCGGTGCCGAGCCGCAGCGCAACCAGCTCGAAGAGGCCGTGTTCTCGGTCGCGGACTTCGATCTCGGCATTGGCGAACAGGTCTCCTTTGGTCCCGACCGTCGCCAAGGTCTCCAGCGAGTGTACTACACAGTGGTCGAGGAAGGCCGTTTTGTCCCCCTCGACGATTGGCGCGCTAGGTTTGCATGATGATAAAAGTCCAAAAGCTGTTTAAGAAAACGCTGTTTGGCGTCTTTGCCCTATTCGGCTTGATCGGCCTATCAACCTCCATTCTCTGCGTCTATACGGTCGATACGCACCTGTCAGCCGAATACGAGAGCAACAGCCGCGACATCGCCAAGACCATCGCCGATTCCAGCGTCGATATTCTCTTAAATCGCGACTTGTCGGCTTTGCAGTCGCTCATCCAGTTCGTCGAGATTCAGGGCATCAAGTACATCTACATCACCGACGAATCCGGCGAGTTTCTCGCCCACACCTTTGTGCCGGGCATTCCCGCAGAAATTCGCGCCAGCGATCCGTTTAATATGGAGACGGTGGAGCGCAGCCTACCGGGGATGGGCGATTTCGTCGAAGTGGGCAGTCCGATTCTCGCCGGCGTTGCCGGCACGGTACACGTGGGCATGGACACTGGTCTGATTGCGCTAAAAATTCAACGCGCAATCGGCCAGCAGGTGTACCTCTTCTCCATCATCCTCGTCGTCGGCGTCTTTGCCGCCATCTGGTTGGTCAACCTAGCAGCCAAACCACTGGGTGCGCTCTTGGGCTACGCCGTGGGCGTGGCACGCGACGAGAAGCCCACCGACGACAACCTGCTGGCGCGCGACGACGAAGCTGGACACTTAGCTCGACTCTTCCTCTACGTTGCTGACAAAGGCCAGCGCTCGCCGGAAAGCGCGGAGTAGGTCTCGTTAGGGGCTGTTGTAGTGATTGGCTTAGTACTCGCTAGTAATCCAATGGACGTTACACATGGGCTTCTAGAAACAAGATGCTTCGACTCCACTTCGCTCCGCTCAGCATGACCCTAGAAAGCAGAATGATACACTTGTCATGCTGAGCGAAGCGAAGTATCTCATACCGCTTCTACTGTCGTGTACTTAGGTGCTTAGCGATTGAGGTATAGGAAAAATGGCACGACAAAGGCTACATATCCCACGCTCGCTTATGGCGCTGTTCTGCACAGTCCTGCAGGTCTGTTTTGGGACTGTGTATGCGTGGAGTTTCTTCCAGACGCTCTTGGTGCGGCAATTGGGTTGGTCGTTTACGGAAACGGCTTGGGCTTTTAGCCTGACGATCCTTTCGCTCGGCACTTCGGCGGCTTGGGCGGGTGCGCTGCTGCCGAGGGTCGGGCCGCGGCGTTTGGCCGTGACCGGCAGCGTCATGTTTTCGGTCGGCTATGTGCTGGCGAGTCTGGCGCTGCGCTGGGACATGCTCGCATTGTTCTACGTCGGCTACGGCGTCATCGGCGGCGCGGGCATCGGGCTGGGTTACGTCACGCCCGTGGCCACGGTCGCCAAGTGGTTCCCGGACAAAAAGGGCTTGGCGACCGGAATCGTCGTCATGGGTTTTGGGGTGGGTGCCCTTCTGTTGAGCAAAGGTTTGGCACCCCTGCTCGTATCCCACCTAGCAGGCGATCTGTCCCATGTCTTCTTGGGCCTCGGGATAATTTTCGCCGTCGTCCTGATCCCTTGCAGTTTGCTGTTGAGCAATCCCCCGGCCGCTGTTGCAGCGGTTGCCGCACAGACGCCCGCCGACGAGTCCGATTCGGTGGCACCGTACCTGCGCTCCTCTGAGTTCGCCCTCATCTGGATCGTCTTCTTCTGCAACATCGCCGCTGGCATCTCCGTCATCAGCTTTCAGTCAGAACTGCTGCAGGAAGTTTGGGGGCTGGCTGATCCTACCGTCGAACCGGCGACGCTGGCCGAGTATGGGGCCACGTTGATCGCCGTCAGTTCGCTGTGCAATGGCGTGGGCCGACTGTTCTGGGGCTTGCTCTCGGATCGGCTGGGGCGCGTCAGGGTCTTCAGAATTCTGCTCGCCAGTCAGATGGTCGTGTTTGGCATTTTAATGACCGAGCGCAATCCTTGGGTCTTTTCGGTCCTCATTTGTTACGTTCTCTTGTGCTTTGGCGGCGGTTTTGCCACCATGCCCTCTTTCGTGCTCGACGTTTTCGGCCCGCAAAAGATGTCGACGATCTACGGCACCATCTTGACGGCTTGGGCAGCGGCGGGAATTTGCGGGCCGCTGTACGTGGGGTATCTCAAGGATCAATATCCCGACCGAGCGTTCATCTATTGCTTCCTGATTGGCATTCTGATGCTCGGGCTTGGCTACGTATTCTCCTATTTGCTGAGCGACGATCGCATTCGCCTCCGTCGGCCAACCTTGGAGGATACGCTGCGTCAGTACGGCATTTTGCCCCAAGGTAGCTAATAGATACTTGGTGCCTCAATGCGGCTGCACGGTGGCCGCTGAACTCAATGTGCAGACATGCGGTTAGCAGTTGCCCTTCCCCCCCTTTTTCTCTATATCCCATAAGTACAAGTACAGCCTGTTAAAGATCGTTCACGCCGCCCGAAGGGGATCGTTCAGATGAGCCGACGTCTGGTATTGCCACTGATAGCCTTGGTATTTTGCGCCACGCTGACCGACGTGAGTCATGCGCTGACCATCTACCGCATCGGTGGCTCCGACCTGCCGCCGCCCGAGCGCGACGCGCCTTTCGACTTCATCCAACTGGAATGGGCCGATATCGACGCCAAGCAGCACGGCAGCACTCTGCTGACTGAGATCAGCACGACCCTCGCACCCGAGCAACTGGACCCTACCGTCAATCTGACACCGTTGCTAGATGAGCGGGGCGGGAAGATCGAAACGCTGCGCTCGATCGTGGGCTGGGCCGATTTTCCCGCCCGCGACGCACCGATGTTCGACGGCGATCCCACCACTCACTTTCTCGGCGACGGCGATTGGGGCGGAGACTACGGCGCAATAGAAAACAAAGTGCTGGTATTCGATCTGGGCGGGCTATTCAACATCGACCGGGTGCGCTTCTATCCCCGCGAAAAGCACCTTGTAGATCGCTTTATCCAGACCTGTATAGTCGGCATCAACGACGGCGACCCCCTCAAGGACGGGACTCGGGAATACCTCGTAGGCGAGGGGTGGGCAAGGCGGCCGCCAGGCGCGCGGAAAGACTTTGCAATCGTCCTCAACGCCACCGAAAACACCCGCTCCGATATCGTCATCGAAATGCCCGATCGGCCCATCCGCAACATCCTGTTTGAAGCGCCGGCCAATATCCGCGGCGTCTGGGAAATCGCCGAATTTGAAATTTACGGTTCCGGTTTTGCACCACATGCCACCTACGTCTCCAATGTGATTGACCTAGGCCAACCCGTCAGCTTGGGCCGACTCAACTGGTCTGTGCAGAAGGACGAAGGCGCGGCGATTGATCTGACTATGCGCAGCGGCGACGATTCCGATCCCAACACCTACTGGCGCAAAACCTTCCGTGGCGACGAGACTACGCGCTATAACGATGGCAAAGCCTTGGTGTTGGCCACGTACAACAGACTGGACAAAGGGGAGCGAGCCGGAATCACGCCAGACACCGAAAACTGGCAAACTTGGAGCCCTCCGTACGATCTGGCCCTCAGCAGCGGCGACCTCGCCGGCAACAAGCCGCGGCAATTCGTCCAGTTCGCCGTCCAGTTCTCTTCTACCTCGGCAGCGGGCGGATGGCTGCATTATCTGCAATTTGAAGTATCCAATCCGCCGGTGGCATCCCAAGCCCTAGCCGAGATCGTCCCGGTGGAGGTGCCAGCGGGCGCAGTAACGCAGTTTACCTACAAAATTCTGCCGCGATTAACCGGCACTGATCTGGGTTTTGACAGCATTGAGATCAAAACGCCAGCACGGGTCGCCAGCATTGATCAGGTCCGACTGGAAGGCTTGTCAGTGGACTTTACCGAGGTCCGCGTGGAAGAAAATGAATTTGAGTTGCGAATTCCCCGCATGGACCTGCAGCGCACCAACGAATTGCTGGAAGTGGATTTCCAAGCCCAGGTCTTCCAGTTTGGCACGGTATTCGCGGCGCGGATTTTCGATAGCGACCAGCCCCACGAAGTGCATCAGGAGGTCACGGCAGGAGATGCCGATCAATTGGTCGATAGCAGCACCTTGCGCGTCGGTCTGGTAGATATCGACAAAAAGGCGGTCAATGACCTGCGCTTGACCTCGCGGTCATTCACTCCAAATGGAGACGGCGTCAACGATCAGCTAAAAATTCAGTACGAATTGCTCAACCTGGGTGCTGTACCGGTAGCTATTGATCTATACGACCTTTCGGGGCGGCGCATCAGCGAGCTATACCACGGCATCGCGACCAGCGGCCGCTTTGCAGTAACTTGGGACGGCCGCGACGCCCAAGCCAAATTGGTGCCGCCGGGCCTCTATATCCTGCGCCTAGAAGTAGAAAGCGACGGGGGCATAAAATCGGAGCAACGAGTGATTTCGCTGGTTTATTGATCTGCACACTTAGCGAGTGGTACGAGATATGGAACGGATTCTGCGGTACATACGTTGGACGGCCTGGTCGGTGGTTTGCTGTACGGCAGCGTACGGTCAGGGGGCGGGACACCGAGTAACGTCCGACCAAGTAGTGGTCAACAGCGCAGCGCACTGGCGCAATTGGACCTTTCCCAAAGGGGTAGTGGAAATTTCGTCCAGTGGAGCCTTGACGCCGCACCAGTTGCACCGCGACATCAACGCGGTCCGGGACATTGCCGCTTATCTGCAAGCCCGCCCACCCGAAGGGATAAAAAAGGCCCCCGAAGAAATTACCGTCCTAGACGGCATCCAAGCCGGAACCGCTGGCAATCAAGCGGACGTGGTCAACCTTTTCGACTCCGACCTAGGAACGTACTGGCAGCCCGACCCGCCCACAGGTGAGGGCGAACTAGCTGGCCAGTGGTGGTTTACCGTCGATCTAGGGCGGATAGTGATCGCCAAGGGCATCGTGCTGAAATTCGTCGACGAGGCATTGGGCGATCCCTTCCTACAGTTCGACGTGCTGGTGTCCCAGGGCAACAAGCCCACGGGTAGTCGTGGACCCTCTCTCGAATACACCACCATGTTGCGGACCCTCAAGCCCAACAAGGAACAGCGGCTCTTTGAGATCGACATGAACTTGGAGCGCGAGTTCGAGGGCGTCGGCATTCGCTTTGTGCAGGTGGTGGTGACTGGCAGCAATTTTGGCCGAGGTCGAGAAGTGACTCAGGCCGAATACGATCAGCTCGCGGCCGATGAGCGGGGCGAGGTCGATTACTTTAAGCTCCATGCGAACGGGCGCGAGACCCTAGTGCCCCAAGAGGTACACCGCCAACTTGAGCCCGAACAACAAGGGTCGGTGCGCTATTATCGGATCGAGCGTCCACGACTAGCCGAGTTGGAAGTGTGGGCAGAAGGCGACGAGATCCTCACCGGAGCGTTGGACCGGGGCGGTTTTGGCACGGCTTCCCAGACGGCATCGATCAATAGCTTGATTGACGGGCAGATCGAAAGCAAAGTGCAGTTCATCTACACCTACGGCCGGGGATCGCTCAAGTCGCCCGAAGGGCAGGTACTTTTCGATTTGGGTGCCTTTTACTGGATCGACGCCTTCAGGATGGCCTACGGCGGGTCTAGGTTTTCCAATTATCGGCTGGATTTTTCGGACGGCACGCTGGCCGCCGACGGCAGCATCAAGTGGAATACCGCTGTCGATCGCGAGCAGCGCGGCGGCGGTGGGATTTCGGCTTTGGGCTTCGGCTTTTACGAAGGCAACGATTTTGGGCGGCTCAAAGCCCGTTTTTTTCGCTTCGTCTGGAGGCAATTTGAAAGCACCAGTTCCACGGGCAAAGGCGGAGCCACTGGGCAGCCAGCAGAGCTACAGCTATACGGGCGAGGTTTCCTCCCTGAAGTAACGCTGGCCTCCGATCTGATCCGTTTGGGAGGCAGCCGCAACCTGCTCTCTGTCGAGTGGGATGCCGATACGCCACCCGGAACCAGTGTGCTGATCCAGACCCGTACTGGCAACGAGTTGAGTGAAACCCTGCATTACTTTAAAAAAGACGGCACCGAAGTATCCAAGGAAGACTACGACAAGCTGCTGTCGATTTTCCGCGGCGAGATCGTCGCCGAAGAAACCGCCGGTTCCGACTGGGAGCCGTGGAGCCAACCTTATGAAGACCCGACCGGTTCGCCGGTGACCTCGCCCAGCCCGCGCGAGTTTCTGACTTTGCGGGCGACCTTGCTGTCGAACGATCCAGAGGTCAGTCCGACTTTGCGCTCGATTTGGCTCAACTTTAGCAATCCCGTGGCGCAGAGCATCACCGGTGAAATCTCGCCGTTTCAGGTGGACCAACTGGGTAAGGAGCAGATGTTTTCGTTCTATGTGCGTCCAGACTTCGGCAGCCGGGATCCGGGCTTCGACCAGTTGCTGCTGGTGGCACCGTCCGATATGCCACTGCGCTTTGTGGGATTATACGCCGGTGCCGAGGACGCCTTCGAGCCCAACGCCGACTTGTCCAGTCTGGCTGTGGCCGACGTGGAGGTGATGCAGACGCGTGCGGACAGTCTGCAACTGGCCTTTCCGCCGGTGGAGCCGCGCTCAGGCGTAGAAGTGCTACGGCTAGATTTTGCAACGGCGTTGTTTTCGGCGGGCGCGGTGCTGCGGGCGCTGTTAAAAAATAGCGACGCCGGCACGGACAACTGGCAGCGCGTCGATGCCGGCGAGGCTTTGGTCGGAATCGAGAGCAACACTACAACGCTGGTCGGTGCGGTGCAGAGTACCTCGCTGCTGACGGAGGTTGAAGTGATCCCGCGCGTCTTCACGCCCAACGGCGACGGCGTCAACGACCAAGCTCAGTTCGCCTTCAAGGTGGTGCGAGTGGGCGACGATAGCCCGGCGGAAGTGGAAGTTTTCGATCTGGCGGGCCGTCGAGTGCGCCGGTTAGTGGAGCAGCGGGATTTGAGCACTGGTTCCTACGCCATCGGCTGGGACGGCAGAGACGACGCAGGGGCCTTGGTGCCGCCCGGAGTGTATTACGCTCGCTTGCGGATCGACACCGACACCGAGGGTGCTGGCATTGATGGCGAGCAGGTCCTGAAAACCATTGTCGTCGCGTACTGAGGGGGCGATCCAAGATGGATGAAGAACAACGCTTTGCTTTTGACACGTGGGGCTTCCTCACGGTAGAGGATGCGATTACCCCCGGGCAGGTTGCCGACCTCAAGGCCACCGTCGATGCCAAAGGCCCAGAACTTCACTCGCAGCACGCGGACCGCGGCGGCTTCTGGTCGCAGGCTTTCGTCGATTTACTGGACGTTCCGGCAATTTCTGCAATCCTAGCAGAGATCTACGGCGGCCAACGGGCCGGAGGCCTCCCCCCCTTCCGCATCGACCATATCAACGTGCACACGCACGGTACCTTCAACAAAAATCTCGCTGGGGGCACCATCCACGGTGGCAACGGACGCTTGTTAGATCCCAATCGGCCGCATGAGCTAGTCACGCATTACTTCGAGCGCGATCCCGCAAGTGGGGCTTTCTCCAACGGTCTGGTCACCGTGGCATACGAGCTGGAGGATACTGTTTGCAACGGGGGTGGATTCGGCTGTTTGGCGGGCTCGCACAAAGGGCATTACCCCGTCCCGGAAGCGTGGGTCGATTTGTCCAAGGGCGTGCATCCGATGGTCACCCGCGTGCCGGCCCGCGCTGGCACGGCCATCATCTTCACCGAGGCCCTGTGTCACGTCACCCTGCCGTGGACGGCACCGAGCACGCGCACCACGCTCTTTTACAAATACATGGCGCGCGAAGAGACCTATTCCGGCCCAGACAATTTTTTCAGCCCAACGGACGCCGACCAATGGCAAGGGATCGACGACCGCAAACGCACGATCCTCACTCCCCCACCCCAAGCGTTTGTCGAGCGCAAGGCGGAACTAGCTAAGGCCGCTTCGCAATAATCCGTCGGATCGCACCTCACGCCACCGTCTGAAACCGCTCCCACGCCTCGCCAGCGGCAGCCGCTTGGCGCTCCAGCTCGCTGCGCCACCCCACGACCTCTCCCGCTTTAATGCGCTGGACATCAAACCCCGCGTACCGATCCTCAAGCGTATCCCCTAACTTCTGAGTCTCAGCCCAACGATCCCACGCGGTCTGCATCCACTCGTGCGGCAACGCCTCTCGCACCGCGGGATCGAGTTGCCACGCACTGCGCGCGTCCGCCACCGCCGGCTCCCCGGTAAACGGCCCCAACCACTTCGACCAGCCGATGGACAAGGTGTTGCGCTCGCGCTCGGGGACGGTGTGCCCGGTGTGGATCGTCACCCCATTGCGGATGAGGGCTTCCCCGGGCTTGAGCCGGATCGACACTTGGCCCGGCAACGGGTCCTTCCTGTTCCAACTAGGCGTGTACGGCACCCCTTGGTCCTTCATCGCTTGCGGCAGGAGCACATCGTGCTCAAACGGCGTGCGCCAGCGTTCGTGGCTGCCGGGGATGAGTTCGTGGCACTCGTCGTCCACCAGCGCCAAGAACATGCTCACGCCGTTCCGATTAGCGAGCGACTTGGCGTTGTTGGCGCGGATTTCTGCCCAGCGGACCTTTTCGACTTCCTCGGAATAATCCTCCGGGCTTTCCCCTCGGTTGTCCCGCTGCGAAAAATAGGGCTTACCCTCGCCCCACCACGTCACGTCGCGGTGCCAACTCGGCCCATTCTCGTGGTGCCGGGGATTGCACCACAGCAGCAGACCACTCAGCGTCATATCTTCAGGCCCAAGCCCATCGCACCACGAGGCGACGAAATTCAAGAAGTCGTCCGAGCCGTGGAATTCGGCAAAGCAAGGCTCCTCAAAGGCCGGATGGATGAGACCCCGAATCGCCCACGGCTCATTGCCGCCGGCGCGATGCACATAGCCCTTTGAGCAGTCGATCTTGCTGTA
This sequence comes from Candidatus Latescibacterota bacterium, assembly GCA_965208845.1. Classification (GTDB taxonomy): domain Bacteria; phylum Latescibacterota; class UBA2968; order UBA8231; family UBA8231. The sequence continues at coordinate 5,841,065 of OZ242361.1, forward strand.
ACCATGCTCGGGCGCGCACGCTTCGGTAACGCGGCGACCGGCCTCGCGGAGCACGGGGATCCACGGGTTATCGACAAAATCGGTGATGATGACGAAACCATGCTCCCGCAAGTGTTCCAACCGCTCGGGCGTGGCCCCAGGAGCGGCGAGTTCGGGCTTGGAGTCGGCAAACGCGGTGGCGCGGTAGGTCTCCTGCGCCGGAGATTGCTCGGTAGTCATTTTGCACCCTCTCTTTCGGCGGATGGGAAGGTTGGCCCTGTTGTCGGGCTTAAGCTACGTTTGGCCTTATTCGATTGTCAATGAATTTTAGCCACTGGCAGTTTTTTCGATAATTTAGATATATCAAACTGACAAACCGCAAAGGCAACCGGATGCACAAAATCGTCTCGCTATTTCTCTTAGTATTATGTAGTGCGCCGCTCCACAGCGACGAGGCTTTGCATCGAGCCGCCGTGGAAACCATGGTCCAAGCGACGCGCTATTTTCGCGGCCAAGTGGCCACCAACGGCGGCTATCTCTGGCTCTACCAAAGCGACTTTACCCGCCGCCAAGGCGAAGGGATCGCATCGCCGACCACCATCTGGGTCCAGCCTCCGGGCACCCCGGCGGTCGGCATGGCTTTCCTCCAAGCCTACGACGCCACCGGCGACACCCTCTTCCTCAACGGCGCGGTCGAAGCGGCGCAAGCCCTCGTCTGGGGGCAACTGGCCTCGGGCGGTTGGGATTACCGGATCGACTTTGACCCAGAGACGAGCAAAAACTGGCACTACCGGCGCGATGTCGAACAAGGCGACCACACAACCGGCGAACGCCGCAACCGCACCACCCTCGACGACGACAACACGCAAAGCGCCCTGCGCTTGCTCATGCAGGTCGATCAGCACCTCGACTTTGCCAATGCGGATATACACCGCGCCGTCCTCTACGGACTGGAGTCCCTGCTCAAAGCCCAATACCCCAACGGCGCTTGGCCCCAGCGCTACAGCGAATGGGCCGATCCCAGCCAATTCCCCGTCAAAAAGGCGCGCTATCCGGCGACTTGGTCCCACCAGTACCCCAAAGAGCGCTACCTCGCGTACTACACCTTTAACGACAACGCCATCGCCGACGTCATTGAGACCATGATCGAAGCGCACGAAATCTACGGCGACGAGCGCTGGCGTCGTGCAGCCGAACAAGGCGGCGACTTCATTATCCTAGCCCAGATGCCCGATCCGCAACCGGCTTGGGCACAACAGTACAACTTGGCGATGGAGCCAGCTTGGGCGCGCAGATTTGAACCGCCCGCCATCACCGGCGGCGAGAGTTTTGGCGTAATGCAAATCCTGCTGGAACTCTATCTCGCATACGGCAAGCCGCGCTTTCTCGAACCTATTCCCCGCGCCTTGGCTTGGGCGAAAGCAGCGCAATTGCCCGATGGGCGCATGGCCCGGTTCTACGAGTTGCAGACCAATCGGCCTCTCTACTTTACCAGAGAATACGCGCTCACCTACAGCGATGCAGACCTACCGACGCACTATGCCTTTAAAGTGGGCAACCGCACCGGTCGCATTGAAAGCCTGTACCAGCGCATCCTCCAAGAAGGCCGCGAAACCATCCTAGCCGAACGCGCCCAAGTGCGCCCAGTCGCTGATGAACATATCAAAGCCATTATCGACGCCCTCGACGCAGAAGGCCGCTGGCTAGAAGAAGGTCGTCTGCGCAACCCCGAAGACCGCCACGCGCCCATCGTCGCCGAGGTCATCTCCTGCCGCACCTTCAACCGCAATCTCACCCTGCTATCTCAATACGTGGCCAGTCAGAATCGGCCGTGACGCACGCTGGCACCAATGGCCGCTTTTGGGGCGGTGAAGCGGTGGATATGGTGGTTTAGTCTGATAGATTTTTTCCAGAATCGGGCATATCTTATCCTATATTATTCATCGTCTCGACAAGAGGGAGAAGCCATCATGAAGCGTCTGATCGCAGTACTCATACTAGGGCTAGCCAGCCTCTCGTCCGCCACAGCCCAAGACCCAGAGCGCCCTAAAATAACGGCCAGTGAGGTGGTGGACCGGGAAACCTTGAAGGCTTTTGTCGAGGGAGGAAAAGAATACCTAGAGAGCATCAGAACTCTTACCGAAACCGCGAAACTGCGGGCCATCTTCAGAGCCGAGGGGGATTGGAAATCTGGCTCCACGTTCCTCGTGATATTGATCAAAGACGGTGCCGTTCTCCTGCACGGGGGCGATGCCGCAATAGACAACGAAGTCCTGATTGATGTCGAAGACGGCAAGGGCAAGAAAGTCGTGCAAGAACTCCTCGCCGCGGCCGGCCGGGGCGGCGACTTTGTCGAATACTATTGGGACGATCCAGTGGTAGAAGGAGACGCCAACCCCAAGGTAAGTTACGCAGTCGAATACATCTCTGGTTTATTTGGCAAGCCCCTCGTCTTGGTCGGAGGCTATTATCAGGATGTGTCCAATGTGGCCACCAAAATCCCGGAGATGGCACGCCCCGAGGTAACGGCCAGTGAGGTGGTGGACCGGGAAACCCTGAAGACCTTTGTAAAGGCGGCGGCCCAAACCTATCGAGAGGCTATGCTTGGCGATTTCAGTGGGCACACTAACGTAAAGAAGGCATTCAGGATGGAGGGGAGCTATTGGAAGTCCGGCTCCATCTACACCTTCATCATGAGCAGCGACGGGTACGTGCTCTTTCACGGAGCCGATCCATCCCGAGAGGGCATAATCGCGCTGGACCTCGAAGATAGCTATGGCGTCAAAATCATAAGACGGCTCATAGATGCAGCCACCACAGGAGGCGGCTATGTCGAGTATCACTACAATGATCCGACGGTGGAAGGAGACGAAGCCTTCGGCTCGCCCAAACTGACCTACGCCGAAGGCTTCCACCTGCCAGACAGGGACCAACTTTTTATTCTCTGTGCCGGCATTTATCTGGAATCCGCTACGGCCGATTGAAGGCCGCTCTTGGGGACAGCTCAAAAGCCGCTTTTAGCTATTGCACTGAACGCACTTCTATACACAGACAAAGGACAGAATGGAACAATCAGCGGGAAAACGAGAAGCCGGTGAACATGGCAACGGCCTCCAGATGCCCCCCGAGCAGATGCTCGATCTTGCGCGCAAGGCCGCAGAACTCGTGGTGGAGCGGATCGACGGCCTGCCCAGAGAAAATGCTTGGGAAGGAGAATTCCGGCGCGAACTCGAGCAGTGGCTGCTAAAGGAGCCACCCGAGGTGGGCCGGCCGGCAGCGGAGGTCCTTGAGCAGGCCGCGCGCGATATCCTCCCAATTGCGACGCGGTTGGACCACCCGCGTTGCTTTGGCTTTGTCCCTACAGCACCCACTTGGCCCGGAGTGCTGGCCGACTTCATGGCCGCTGGGTACAACGTCAATCAATGTACCTGGCTGGTCGCAAGCGGTCCGAGCCAGCTAGAGTTGGTCGTCATCGACTGGTTGCGGCGCTGGCTCGGCTATCCCGACAGCGCCGGCGGGCTGTTGACGAGCGGCGGCTCGGCGGCCAGCCTTGACGCCTTTGTCGCAGCGCGGGAAGCAGCGGGCCACCCCGAGCGGATGACGGTGTACATGAGCAACCAGAGCCATAGCGCACTCGTTCGCACGGCCAAGATCATCGGCGTGCGACCGGAGTGCATACGCCTGATACCGAGCGACGACCTCTTCCGCCTGGACATGGAAGCACTCGCACAGGCTGTAGCCGACGACCGCACAGCGGGGTTCAATCCCATCGCGGTGTGCGCCAACGCCGGCGCGAGCAGCACCGGGGCCATTGATCCGATCGGAGCCATGGCCGACTACTGCGAGACCGAAGGCATCTGGCTGCACGTCGATGCGGCGTACGGCGGTTTCGCCGTTGTGACCGAGCGCGGCAAGGAGCTTTTGCGCGGAATCGAGCGCGCCGATTCGATTGGGCTAGACGCGCACAAATGGTTCTTCCAGCCTTATGAAGCCGGCTGCCTATTGGTGAAGGACCTGAGCACGCTTGAGCACGCTTTCGGCGTTCATCACGACATTCTCCAAGACACGATATGGGGCGCGAACCATCCGAACTTCTCGGATCGCGGCCTGCAACTGAGCCGCTCGGTGCGCGCATTGAAAATTTGGATGTCGGTGCAGACCTTTGGGATGGCCGCGTTCCGGCAGGCCGTGTCAAAGGGAATGGAGCTAGCCGACCAAGCCGAGGAATACGTCCAAGCGAGCCAGACCCTAGAGATGTTGACCCCCGCGTCGCTGAGCATCGTGTGCTTCCGGGTCAACCCCGCCGACATTGACCTCGACGAGGAAGCCCTTGAAGAAGTCAACAGGACGGTGCTCGCCCACGTCTTTTGGGACGACCATGCCTTCGTATCATCGACCCTTCTGCATGGAAAGTTTTCGCTGCGGATGTGCATCGTCAACCACACTACGACTTGGGACGATGTGCGCGAGACCTTGGAGGCTATCGAGCGATTCGGGCGGGAAGCGTTGCCCTAAGTCCGCTAAAAATGCTGGACGACAATAAGAGGAGATTCCATGGCACCGCTTTCCACCCATGTCTGATAGATTTTTTGCAGGGTTGGGCGTATCTTATTCCATACCATTCATACTTAGCATAAAGAAAGGAAATCGTCATGAAGCGTCTAACAGCAGTACTCATTCTGGCGCTCGCTGCCCTCTTACCCGCCGCGCATCCCGCCATCGCCCAAGACGCGGAGGTAACGGCCGCTGATGTAGTGGACCGGGAAACCCTGAAGGCCTTTGTCGAAGCGGCGAAGGCATACGGCGATAAAGCCTCCACCCTGCCCGAATACCTGAAGATCTTGCAGGAATTCAGAACCGAAGGACCTTGGAAGCAGGGATCCATCTACCTCTTTCTTTTTACCACTGAAGGTCTCTTCATCCTGCACGGAGCGGATCCAGACCTCGAGGGCCAAAACTTGATCGACCTCGAAGACGCCAACGGAGTCAAAATCGTCCAAGAGCTCATCGCCGCGGCGGCTGAGGGAGGCGGCTACGTCGAGTATCTTTGGCCCGATCCGCAGATAGAAGGGGACACCGGCTCGCCTAAAGTGAGCTACGCCATCCCCTATTCCGCTCTCGGCCAAAATTTCGTCTTGGGTTCTGGCTTTTTTCCGGAATCCGCTTCTACGGCAGTTGAAGGCCAATCCTGGGGACAGCTCAAAAGTCGCTTTTAGACAAACGCACTTGAACGAGTGCTAAAGAACTGAATGGGGGCATCCGGTGTGGCTTGCGACAGCCTGTGGATGCCCCCAAGTCGTTCTGCTAGTACCGCTCCTCCATGTCCAGCAGGGTTTTCCCTTCCATCATCGCCGCGAGGTATTCCACGGTCCGATTGACTGCTTCTTCGGACAAAATCCTGCCTTTTTCCGCATTGGCCTCTAAGGGTGTCTTGTCCTCCTGGTCTTGCATGGCGTCATGGCGGATCTTCTCTGGGAACATGTGCATGGCCAACGAGGTTTCGAATTCCGTGGCGTGTCCCGGCGCGCTTTTGGTGACCATGTGCTCGTCGATGAGCGCCCTGGGAATTAAGTTCCAATAGGGGTGGAAGTGCAGATTGACCCCCGGAGCTGTGGATTCGAAAAAGAGACGCCACTGACGAAGTATGCTATTCACGGGTCGCACATTGCCGCCGTGCCCGTTGAGGATTAGGATGTTCTCAATGCCGTGGCGGGCAAAACATTCCACCGCGTCGAAGAGTACGGCCAGCCACGAGCCCGGCTTGGCTGTGAGACTGCCCTTGTGCTTCATGTGGTGCTCGGAAATGCCCACGGCCATGGGCACGGCCACGATCACCTTTGGGTACATGCGTAGGGCCGCTTGTTGCGCCACCCATGTTGACGAGGCGATATCATGGTCAAAGGGCAGGTGTTCGAGGTGCTGCTCGATACTGCCGGTGGGGATAATCGCGGCCTGGAATTTCCCGGCCTCAAGCCCTTGGCGAAATTCGCGCCGAGTGTAATTCTGCAGCATAACTTCCCTGTTATCAGTCACAGTGGACCTCCTTTAGTGGGTGATCAATGACCGAGGAGCATGGATCGAGTCCCGAAAATTCCATCTCCGATTCACTTAGAGAAGCGAAATACGAAATTTGGCTCCCCTACACAAGCCGCAGCCCCGAGGTACCACCGGACAAGACCCTCGATAACCCAAAAGAGCGCGAAACCGGGCACCACCCATCCCTTTCTTCTATATTATTCTCCCAATCACAAGTTCCAAAGGAGACCTCATGTCCACCCAGACCCTCACTCCTACCCAAGAACAGTACCAGACCGACGGTTTCTATATACCTCAAGAGCCCATTTTGCCCCCCGAGGTCGTCGAGCGTGCTGTCGCCGGTATGGACGCGGTGCGCCAAGGCCGCTACGATACTGGCCAGCTACCCCAGCCCTCACGCTGGAATCCGGGCGACGATCTCAATGAACTGTGCAAAATAGAATTGCCCCAGCAGGCCGACCTCGGCATCCGCGCCTTGGTCAGCCATGCCGATTTGGGCCAATGGGCCGCCCGCGTCACAGGGGCGAGCATGGTGCAGGTGTGGTGGACACAATTGCTGTACAAACCGCCCCAGCCCGAGGCTGGGAAGGCTGACCTCAACATTGGCTGGCACCAAGACCGACACTACTGGCAGGTGTGGGAGGAGGGCAGCGAACTATTCACCGCTTGGGTGGCCTTGAGCAATGTGACCGCGGATGCGGGTCCCATGCGCTTTGTGCAGGGCTCGCACCAGTGGGGCCTATTAGACGACGGAGGTTTCCACCGCCAAGACCTCGATGACCTGCGTGCTGCCATCCCGGTCCCGGACGGCCAAATTTGGCGGGAGCAACCGGCTCTGTTGCCACCGGGTGGTGCCAGTTTCCACCACTGCCTTACCTTTCACGGCAGTGGCCCGAATCGCTCGGCTGGTCCCCGGCGTAGCCTAGCCATCCACATGCGCACAGAAAAGTCGCGGCCCGTCAATGACCACCGCGCCGGCCTCACCGCGTTTATCGACGATCCCAAGCGCAACCCCGTTATCTACCAAGCATAGACAGCTCAATCTGCCTTAATCATAAATCATACTACGTGCAATTCCACCAAGAGAGGAAATTTCTCATGGTACCGCCCTCCACCCGCGTCACCGCCACGCTAGCCAATGCTTCAGAGCACCGCAGCATTTCCTTCGAGTACCAGCAAACGCCCATCTACCATACGCCCGTCACCGTCGAAGTCCCTCTCGCCGAAAAGGGTTGCCTCGCGGTGGAACTGCCGTTTACCGAAGCGCAGATGGTTTCGGTCAAACTCGACGAGAAGGTCAAGCTCTTCTTGGAACCGGGCGACCAATTGCACCTCGACGCGGACTTGCTCGATTTGCCTCAGTCCCTCCGCTTTTCCGACCGAGGCGCGGCCAACAATCAGTTCCTCGCCGCCCTGCGAGCCCGCTTCCCCGATTACCTGCGCATCGACTACGAAGACTTGGCGGTTGACGCGCATCGCAAAATGATCGACCAGCGGCGTTCGGAACTGGAGCACTTTTTGGACGAGGGTTGCAACCAGTATCAACTCACGTCGGCTTTTGTCGATTACTACCGCGCTGAAATCACTTACGAATGGGCTGAAGAGTTGTTCCTTTATCTGGGCAATTACGAGATGTGCAATGGACGGAAGCGCCCAGTCCTCCCGGCGGACTATTACGATGTCCTCGATCAAGTCGAACTGGTTGACGAAGCGGCTATTGGCACCGCCCATTACCGCGACTTTCTGGAGGAAAACTTTTGGCGCATAATAGACGAAGCCGAGGAGCAAGCTGCACGAGAGCAACTATCCGAGAAGGAACGCCAAGCCGGTATCCAACCTCACACCATCGCGTATCTGCCAGACTTCATCGTGCGATTGGACGAAGAGCAACGCCGAAGCGACTTTCTCCAATTCCACACCATCACCTATCACTTGGCCAAACGGCTCTTGCACGGCAAAGTTCTGTACTTCTTTCTCGCCGGTGAAATCATCGACGACTTCCAAAACGGCCGTTTTGACCAAGGTGAACAACGCCTAGCCGAATTCCTCCAAGACAATCCCTATCCCGAATACACCGAGGCCGTTGAAGAAGTAGTACGAGAAACATCCAAGTTCAAACCCGGCCAGCCCGCGCCCAACTTCACCCTCGACGATCTTCAGGGCCAGAGCGTCTCCCTGAGCGATTTTAGAGGCCAAGCGGTTTTCCTCGATTTTTGGTCGAGAGGATGCCTCCCGTGCGTCGAAGATTTTCCCTATCTGGAACAGATCAAACAGCAGACCCGGAGCCAGAAGGTCGTCTTCCTGAGCATCTCCTTGGACGCCAGCGCCGACCGATGGCAGCAAGCCGTCGCTGAGCACGGCCTGACCGGCGTCCACGTCCGCTCCCCGGGCGGCTGGCAAGCGGCGGTGGCTCAATTGTACCAGATTCGGAGCATACCCACCTATCTCCTAGTGGGACCAGACGGCCTGCTGGCTGGTCGCGTCAATGGTGTCTGGGATGTCGCGGAGGTAGTCAGCCGCATCGAGGAGGTGGCGTCTGGGAAAGTGCCGTCGTCGAAAAGCAGCCAATCAAAGATACACATCAGCGGGTAGCCGCATTGGTGTTGTCTATTGGATAGTCCCATTGCACCCCACACCATTGACCAATCGCAGGTTCCCATGCCACCCCCCAATATCGTCTATATCCACTCGCACGACACCGGCCGCTATGTCCAACCCTACGGCCACGCCATACCCACGCCGCACATCCAGCAGCTAGCCGAGGAAGGCGTCCTCTTCCGCCAAGCCTTTTGCGCCAATCCCACCTGCTCGCCCAGCCGCGCCTGCCTGCTCACCGGCCAGTGGGCCCATTCCTGCGGCATGACCGGCTTGGTCAATCGCGGCTGGACCTTGCCCTACCCCGAACGGCTGCTGACCCATATCCTGCAAGAAGCTGGCTACACCACGGCCATGGCCGGCTTCCAGCACGTGGTAGCGGACGTCAACGACGGCGGCTTCACCCGCCTGTTGCCCCAAGAGGCTCCCGATGCCCAAACCGAGGACCGGGCCGCCGCCTTTTTAGCCGAAGATCATCGTGCGCCTTTCTATTTAGACGTGGGCTTTAGCGAAACCCACCGTCAGCGACGCGGTTTTGCGCCCCAGCCCCAAGACGAGGATCCCACCGATCCGCGCTACGTACGACCACCCGCGCCTTTCCCCGATACACCTGAGACGCGCCGCGACATGGCCGAGTACATCGACGCGGCCCGCACCCTCGACGCCAAAATGGGCCGCGTTTTCGCCGCCCTACAAGACAACGGTTTAGCCGACAATACCCTCGTCATTTGCACCACCGACCACGGCATTGCCTTTCCCACCATGAAGTGCAACCTCACCGACCACGGCCTTGGCGTCATGCTAGTGCTGCGCGGCCCGGGCGGCTTCAGCGGAGGCCAAGTAATCGATGCCTTGGTCAGCCAAGTCGATATCTATCCAACGGTCTGCGCTCTAGCCGGAATCACCTTGCCCGATCACGCGCAGGGCACTTCGCTCCTGCCGCTGGTGAACGGCCAAGCACAGGAAATCCGCGATGAAATTTTCGCCGAAGTAAACTACCACACCTACTACGAACCCCAGCGCTGCATCCGCACGCCGCGCTTCAAGTACATCCGCCGCTTCGACCAGCGCCAATACCCAGTCATGCCCAATTGCGACGACAGCCTGACCAAAGACTACTTCATCGACCAAGGCTGGCGACAACGCCCCCTAGAGCGCGAACGGCTCTACGACTTGGTCTTCGACCCGCACGAAACCCACAATTTGGGCGCAGACCCCAATTGCCAAAATCACCTAGAGGAGCTACGCCAGCGCCTCGACCAATGGATGCAAGACACCGACGATCCCCTAGCCCACGGACGTCCCGTAGTACCGCCCACTACTGCGGTAATAAACGATCCCGACGCCCGCTCAGCCTCGGAGCCGCACCACCCGGCCCGCGAATTTTTGGGCATTTATCCAGCGTAGCGGCTTCCCGGGGCTGGACCTGACGCCGAGCACGGAATTCTGGGCGCTGTTGCCGATGTTCCTGATTGGCACCCTCGTCCAAGTGATCAAGGGCATTGGCGACGGTGTAGTTGTTCAACAGGTATCGCGGCGGCGGCCACGGACGACCGACTTCTGCCTGATTCAAGGCTCAACCTACGCCAACGGGTTGGGTGTTCTGTTATCGGGCCTTACCGGGACGCCGCCCACGACTTCCTATTCGTCTTCTACTGTCTCACTCATCAATCTCACTGGAGTCTCGGCGCGCAGCGCTGGCTACGCCGTAGGGGGACTCCTCGTAGGTCTGGCGTTCTTTCCCAAGATAACGAGCGTACTAATCTCCATTCCCAGCCCAGTCATGGGGGGGTTCTTGCTAGTCGCGATTGGGATGCTCTTCGTCGAGGGGGGTACAGACCCTTGCACGGGCCGGCCTCGACCCGCAAAAGGCCATCGTAGTAGGCCTGTCGTTTTCCATCGGCCTTGGTATGCAGCATCAGAACATTCTCGCGGACCTGCTGCCTAGTCCTTGGGGCGCGTTGCTCGGCAACGGCATGACCATCGGCACGGCAACGGCGCTTGTACTCACCGCGTTCCTCGAACTAACCAGCCCGCGCCGCCGACGCCTAGCGGTCCGGTTGGATATCGCCGACCTTCCCCGCATCAACGCCTTTCTCCAAGAGGTTGCCGCCCAGATGGGTTGGGACGCCGCTGCGACCGAGCGGTTGCGCTCCGCGGGCGAGGAGACTCTGTCGAGTTTGTTGCAGCCGGGCGACGCATATCCAGCAGGCGAGGCCCCGCGCTTGATCGTCGTCGCGCGGCCCGAGGGCGGGACTGTGGAAATGGAATTTCTAGCGGTCTTCGACGAGGAAAACCTAGAAGACCGCCTCGCGTATCTAGACGAACAGACCGAAACCCTTGACGAACGGGAGCTATCGTTTCGCCTGTTGCGCCACTACGCTTCGTCGGTGCGGCACCAGAAGTATCACGGACTGGACATCGTTACGGTGCAAGTGGCCCGGTAGTATGCTCGATAAATTCGCGCATGGCCGCAACGCATTCCTCCGGCTGTTCCAGTTGCAACAGGTGCGTTGCTTCGGGCAGGAAATCGTAATCTACGGTCAAGATGTGACTAAGGTCGAGCGTCGGCAGATAGGAATACGGCAAGGTGGGATCGGCACCGAGGACCTTTATTGGGCAACGGAATGTTGCAAAATCTACCAGCACGGCATAAGGGGCCGCATACTCTACGACCTGGGCTTCGTACTCGCGCGGACAGCGAAGCTCATACCCTTCGCCACTCTCACATGCGCGCAGCGTCGTCCTTCCCACTAGATCGAAAACCCCGGGCACGACGCGCTGGAACGTTGGTATATAGGGAAGAATCTCTACCAGCTCTTCCCTAGTCCTAAACTGAGGCGTGCGACGCCGTGTCATAGCGGCCACGCGCTCAGCGGCGGCATCGAATTCTTCATAACTAGCGCCGCGCTTGCACAAAGGCGGATCAAACAGCACGTACGCCGCGAAGCCACTTCCTTTCGTAGGCGATAAAAGCGTTGCCAGCGCCGACACCGAATGAAAGACACCTATTTTCGGTTTCTTGCCGTAGTGGTGGTCAATCGCTGCGAGAATAAGATCGTGGTCGCTAACAAAAGTCGAAACATTGTGATTTTGCGGGGAGCTGACAGCATTCCAACCGTGATTTCTGAGGTCGTAGAGGATCAGATCGAAATCGTCGGTCAGCAGCGACCAAAAGGGATAGTAGAGATCAATCGCCAGACCATTGCCGTGGCTCAAAACAAGCCGCGGCCCCGTCGGATTCCCATGACGACGCAACGTGATGACGGTGCCATCGTCCATGCGAACATCGCTAGTGGAAAGCGGCTCGGGAATTTCCCAGACGGGTTCTGAAATTGAGGTCAATTGGGAACCGGATCTAATTCGCAAGCGATGGCAGCCGCAAAATGCTCGTTGCCCAGATCTTCCAGCCGCCATCTAACGGCCGGCATCTGCGGAAACTGAAAGAGGCTCGTCGTCTCACCGTGACGCATGGCCAATGGGATCTCGAATCGCGACATATCCAAAGCAAGCCCTAGGCCAAGCGCCTTGATCAATGCTTCTTTAATGGTCCAAAAATTGAAGAACAAGTGCAACTTGCGACAGCCATGTGCTAGTGCCAGTTCGGCTTGTTCGTCTGGCCCCAACACGCTACTGATGAGTCCTTCGAGATCGCGCGGCGCACTGCGCTCCTCCACATCCACGCCCAGCCGTCCAGCCGCTGCAACCGCGATTAGTCCATGCGCGCCGCTGTGACTGATGTTGAAGCTGACGGGAGCCGCCACTCCCTGCACCACCGCGTACGGCTTGCCGTGATCAGACGCACCGAACGCAAGCTGTTCATTGCGGCAACCGAGCTGACTACAGAGCACCGTGCGGAGTGCTGCGCGGCATAAAGCAAATCGGCGGCGCGGACCATCGTGCTGGTAGCGTTGCCAACGCGCCCGTTCTCCCTCATCGAGCCACGCCCAAGCCTCCGCCTCGCGGGCCGCATGAGCCGTCAGATCAACGTGCAGGACCGTAGCACGGCCAACCTTTCTAAATGGACGCCACCAACACTCGGCAATGAAATCAGGCATATATAGCCGTCCTACATCATTCACGAGATAATCCGCCGACAGACGCCGACAGACGCCGAATTGTAGGGGCGAGCGATCGCTCGCCCCTACTCCGCTCGAAACGGATCGTCTTGTCAATACCATTCTGCGTCCATCTGCGTCTATCTGCGGATCGTCTGTAGATCGGGACGCTACCATGTGCATAGAAACGGCGGCTTCCCAATCGGCCGTGTCAGCCCGACCAGAAAGCCGCCAGTTTTCACAGGACCAGCGGACACCTTACCAAGGGCGTTTATTGGGAATCGATGAACTCGACCACTTCCTGGACGCTGTTGAGCTGTGTGCAATGTTCGGCGGTAAACGAAACGTTGAACTCCTGCGAGACCAATTTCGCGAACGCAACGAGATCCGTAGAGGGGACGCCAGCTTCCAAGAGGCTGATGTTCAGATCTTGGGGCACATCTATGGGCTGCCCATCTACTTCGAGGTTTTCGCTGATGAGATTTCTGAGGCGATCTCCGGTTGAGGCCATGTTCACAATCCTTTCTCAAGGTGAATGGTATATGGATTAAAACGACGGGCAAAATAGAAAAATGCATACGTTACGTCAATCCACTGTACTCAACGCCCCGCGCTCAAAGCGGGCCGCGCCTCAATCCAGTGGCGACGACGCTGAAACGGATAACTCGGCAGCGAGATCCGGGACCGCGTCTCTCCGGCAAACAACCCCGCAAAAGAAACCGCCAGCCCCGCCTCGTACGCACCCGCAACCGCCGCCACGAAGCTGTCGTCTCCCTGCGAGTCCCGTCGCAAGCTAGACAACACGACCGGCGCTCCGGTACCGTTCCAAGCCGGGGCTACCATCGGCCCCAGCACCGCATCTGGGCCAATCTCCACAACTACCTGCACATCCAACTCGGCCAGCGTCTCCACACAGCGGTCGAACGCTACCGACTCACGCGCCGGCCGCTGCCAGTACACCTCGTCGAGCGCACCCTCCATCACCCGTCCCGTCACACTGCTCACAAACGCAAGCGTTGGCGACGCAACCGCGACTCCTTCCATAGTCTCCCCCGCGCCCCGCGCCGCTGCAAGCCGCAACCCCTCCTCCAAGCCGAACACCCCCGCCGCCTGCGCTGCCGCAAGTTCCCCGACGCCCTGCCCAACCACCGCGCTCGGCCTGATTCCCACGCTCACCCACAGCGCCGCCAGTGCGCACTCCAGCGCGTAAATGGCCGGGTCGTCCAACGCTCCCTCCGCCCGACCGAACATCGCATCCAGCAGTGAAGCACCCCGTTCTTCCCGCAGTACCGCGTCGCAGCGGTCCAGCACCGCCCGCACCACCGGCTCGCTTTCGTACAGCGCCTGACCCATGCCGACCCACTCGCTCCCCTCCCCGGCAAACGCAAACGCCACCTTCGTCGCCGCTACTCGTTCCAGCCGCTTGTCCGCTATCATCTTCAGCCCATCTCGCAACGACGCAGCATCGCAGAACACCACCCCGGCCCGGTAATCAAAATGACTCCGCCCTACACCCGCGGTCCACGCCATGTCCGCCAGCATCGTCTCTGCGTCCCCTTCCCCGTCGCGCTCGTCCAGCCACGACAGATAGCGCGCCGCCAATTCCCGCAACGCACCGTCCGCCTTCCCCGACAGCGGCAACAACCGCGTCCCGCGCTCCTCCGCCAGCGGTAGGTCCACCACCGGCTCCGGCAGGGCAACGGCTACAGGTCGCGCAGAACCCGCTGGCAACTGCATTCCACCATCTGAATCGGCAGAATATCCTTCCACCACGACGTGAGAGTTCGTCCCCGATATCCCAAAGGCACTCACCCCCGCACGCCGCGGCCGGCCGTCATGGCGCGGCCACTCCGTCATAGCCGACACCACCTGCACCGGAAGCTGATCCCAGTCCAAGTGCGGGCTCGGTTCCTCAAAGTGCAAATTCTTGGGAATCACCCCCCGCTTCATCGCCAACACGGTCTTGATCAGGCTCGCAACCCCAGCAGCCGGCTCCAAGTGACCGATGTTGGTCTTCACCGAGCCGATCAAAAGCGGGCGGTCCGCTTCGCGTCCCTTGCCGTACACCGCCGCCGCTGCCTGCACCTCAATCGGATCGCCAAACCCCGACCCGGCCCCATGTGCTTCCAAATAGTCCACTTCCGCCGGAGCAACATTCGCCCGCGCCAGCGCCTCTTCAATCACCCGCTCCTGCGCCGGACCATTCGGCACCGTCGGCCCAGCACTCGCCCCATTCTGGTTGACCGCGGACCCGCGGATCACCCCCCAGATGCGGTCGCCGTCATCCTCCGCCTTACTCAACCGCTTCAGGACAACCACTCCACAGCCTTCACCGCGCACGAAACCGTCCGCCGCGGTATCGAAAGCTCTGCACCGTCCACTCGCCGACAACATCCCCAACTCCGCCATCTCTCTAGTTATGTGAGGCGACAGGACGGCGTGTACGCCTCCAACCAGAGCCATATCTACTTCGCCCTGCCGCAAGGCCGCAACCGCATAATGCACCGCGATCAGCGACGACGCGCAGTTGAGCTCCACCGGCATCGTCGGCCCCTCCAGACCCAGCGCGAAGGAAACTCGCCCGACCGTCATGCTCCCGGCGGTGCCCAGATAACTGACGCCGTAGTCGCCGCCGGTCATCAGATCCCGGTATTCGCTGGCGGAAATACCAGCATATAGCCCGGTGCGGCTGCCGCGCAACTGGTCTGGATCCATCCCGGCATCCTCAAGAGCCTGCCAGCTCGTCTCCAGCAGCATCCGCTGCCTCGGGTCCATCAGGCGCGCTTCAATCGGCGCAATCCGAAAGAACCTCGAGTCGAATAGCTCGATCCCTTCCACAAACCCACCCTCGCGGTACGCGGCGTACTCAGTGGGCAGGTCTTCGGCGAGCTCGCTCCAAGAACCGGAATCTCCGCGTCCATCCGTCACCGCATCTACACCCGCTTCGAGCTGACGCCAGAATTCCGCAATATCCGGTGCGCCGGGGAATCGACACGCCATGCCCACAATCGCAATGCCGTCCTCCTCACTCTGCACCGTCGGACGGCTCTCCGGTTCAGATTGCGCCTGGGGAACGGGCGCACTGCCGACCTCGCCAAGTTCCCCGACCAAATGACGGGCAAGCGTGGCGATATCCGGGTAGTCGAACACCAGCGTGTTCGGCGCTGTGTACTCCCCGGCAAACGCCCGGTTGAGCCGATTCCGCAATTCCACCGCCATCAGCGAGTCCATCCCCAAGTCGAAAAAACCCACCGTAGGCTCGGGCACCGACGGCATTCTCAGCACGGCCTGCGCCTCTCCCTGTAGGAAAGAGACCAGCAGTTCCTCCCGCGCCGCAGCCGGCGACTCCCGTAGCGTGGACAGCAGATCGTCCGACGAGGCGGCAACATCGGCTTCCCCATCTTCATCTTCGGACAGCAAATCCTCCAAAAAGTTCGGGCGGCCTTCGAGAGACTCTCCGAACGCGACCCAGTCCCGCGCCAGCACAACGCTAGTTGCGGCGTCCTCGCGCACCAGCCGATCAAATGCCCGGAGACCCTGCTGCGGGGTGATCCATTCGATGCCGCTCGTCGCGGAACGCTGGGTCATCCGCTCCCGCTGTTCCTCGGCTTCACCAATCTCCGACCAAGCGCCCCAAGCCATGGCCTGTCCAGGAAGCCCTAGCGCGCGCCGATGGGCAGCGAGCTGATCGAGAAACGCGTTGGCCGCCGCGTGGTTCGACTGACCCGGATTGCCCAGAACGCCAGCCACGCTTGAGAACAGGACGAACATGTCCAGATCGCGGTCGGCGGTCGCCCGGTGAAGGTGCCAGGCTCCCAGCATCTTCGGCCACATCACCGTCTCGAACGTCTCCCAACGCTGGTTGCCGATCGCGGCGTCCGACAGTACGCCCACGCTGTGGATCACGCCCCCAAGCGGCGGCATATCCCGATCCATCCGCGCCAGCATCGCGTCCAGCGCAGCGGCATCCGTCACATCGGCGAGTTCCACCTGTACCCTGACCCCGCTCTTGCGCAACGTCTCGATTTCCGCCTCGACCTCGGGGTCGGGGAGGCGACGACCATTGAGCGCGATAGCACCAGCGCCGCGCTCGGCCAGCCAGCCAGCCACCGCGCAGCCGATCCCGCCGAGGCCTCCAGTGACCAGATAGGTCCGGTCGTCGCGCAACCGGCCTCGGACCAGCGGCGAATTGGTGAAGACGATTTTGCCGATGTGACGCCCACCCTGCATGCACTTCATCGCGCGCCCGGCCTCGGCCACAGGCCAGCGGGCGTGGATGAGCGGAGTCAACTCACCGGCCGCGAGCCGCGCCATCACTCGCCGCAAGATGTCGCCGGCCCGTGCGGGCTCTTCCTCCTTGAGAACGTCAATCATGAGGATGACATAGGAGACGTCCGGCCGGATCGCCGTCATCTCGTCCTCACTCAGGATATCTACCCTGCCCATTTCCACGAAGCGGCCGCCTTGCGCGAGGCACGAGAGACTCGCCTCAATGAAGCCCTCGCCGGTCAGGCTGTTCAGCACCATATCGACCCCGGCCCCGTTCGTGGCGTCGAGAATCTCTTGGCCAAACGCCGTCGTGCGGCTGTCGAACACATGCTCCACGCCGAGCGAGCGCAGATAGTCCCGCTTGCGCGCGCTCGCGGTCGCAAATACCTCCGCTCCCGCCGCCTGTGCCAACTGGATGGCTGCCAGACCCACGCCACCAGCACCGGCGTGAATCAGCACCCGGTCCCCGGCGTTCAGCCCCGCAAGCTCGAACGAGAGCGACGCCGAGACGAACGCCGTCGGGATTGTCGCAAGCTCGGCGACTGAGAACCCCGGCGGCGCGGGCACGATCATCTTTTCCAAGGTCACCGTCTCCGACCCGTAATTCCGAAAGGTCATTCCGACGACGCGATCGCCCACCGCGACGCTGGAGACGCCGTCTCCCACCTCCAGCACCCGGCCGCAGAACTCCCCGCCCATGAAGTCATCGACAAGGCCGAGCGCGATGAACACGTCCCGGAAGTTGAGGCCGAAGGCTTCGATCGCGGCACGCACTTCCCCCGGCTTCAGCGGTTGCTCCGGCTCCGGCACCACCTGAATGGTGTCAAGGGAACCGCCAGCATCCGGCTCCAGCGTCCATCCCGGCTCGTCCGGCAGGGCCAGCCGATCGGTGACCGCCGCAGCGCGGATCAACCGGGCACCTTGGCGGCGACCAAAGCGATAGGCGATGTGAGTTTCGGAATCGGGATACATCAGTTCGTTCACGGCATCGGCCAGAGATACCGCGTCTCCGGGATCGAGATCGATCATCCTCGGCTGCAACTGGTGCGCTTCGCGCGCCGCCACCTTGCCGAAGCCCCACAACGTGGCACCGGCAAGCTGGCCGCCGCGTTCCTGCTCCAAAACCTGCGCGCCGCACGTTACGAACCACATGCCCCTAACCGGGGTCAGGTCGGCGTCGGCCACACCCTGCACCAGTGCCAGCGCGCTCCCCGCTATCCGCTTCGCATCCGCGGCCATTTCCCCGGTCGTCGCCTGCGGCCCGTGACCGTCCAGCGCCGCCAGATGCACGACGCCGCTGAGCGGCACATCGCCCGGCAGCTCACTCACGAGCACTCGCCACGACTCGCGCTGCTCCATATCCACGGTCGTACGGACTACTCCAGAACCGTCCGCCACCGCCCCCCCTTCCCGGCCCGCCAACACCACCATCTGATTCCGCGCCACCAGTTCCGCCGCTAACTCTTCCGCCACACCACCTTCATCCGCAGCCAAAATCCACGCTCCTGCCGGCTCGTCAACCTCCACCGGTCCCTGCGCCACAATCACTCCCCGGTCGGGCATCCCCGCCGATTCCGACTCATCTACTCCTATTACCTCCACCTCCCCGAAACCCGCGTCCCCAAGTGCCTGCCGCCATATCGCCGGGCTAGCGAGCGCGTGATGCGGGCGATAGCTGTCGGCAAACCGCCACCAGCCGTCCAACTGTCCGAAGGTCAGATCCAGCCAACCCTGGCCGCGCAAGTTCTCCAGCGCCACCAACTGCCCCGATGGTGCCAGAAGCTCTCGACAATGCGCCAGCGTCTCCTCCAGATACCGCGTCGCGTGCAGCACATTGGACGCGATCACCAGATCGTAGCCGTGCGAGTCGAAATCCTGCTCCACCGGGTCCTTTTCAATATCCAGCACCCGATATTCAATGCCCGTGTCCCCGAAGCGCGACTCGGCTTCGGCAAAGAAGCCCGCCGAGATGTCCGTGTACGTGTAGTCGAACCGGCCCTCCGGCAGCTCCGGCAGCACGGACGCAGTCGCCGACCCGGTGCCCGCCCCGACCTCCAGCACCCGCAGCCGCCGGCCATCCGGCAACCCGGCCACGAGCGTCTGAATCGCATCGCCCAGCATCCGATTCGCCGCGCGCGCCACCGGCGCCTTCAGATACAAATCAGCCGCACTCGGTTCCCCACTGCTAAACAGCAACGTGAGCGGGTCCGCCTGATCGCGCAGCACCTCTGCCAAGGCAGCGCCAGAGCGCCGGAACAGCCCGATCTCGTTCGAACCATGCGCGTACAACCCAGCCATCTGGGTCGCAAATTCGTCGGGATCGCCCGGCATTCCTTCCGGCAGCGGATCGCCGGACCCCACTACCACGACAAAACCGTCGCCCGCCTCCTCCAGTACCCCCGACTTGGCCAGCATTTCCAGCATCCGGCGGAAGAGACGCTTGTGATCGTCGATGACCTGCAGGCGCTGCCGCAAGTCCTCGGAGTCCACCGCCTCGCCCACCTTGCGCTCCCAACCTAACTTGTCCAGCGTCAACAAGGCGTAAGACCGCGACAACCGCTCCAGATCTCCCAGCAGGGCGTCCCGATCTTCAGCCCCGACGCCTTCGGCCGCCAAGTACTGAGTGAACAAGTCCGAACCGGCCGCAACAGTCGCCGGACTCGGAAGGAAATCCGCAGGCGGCATTCCCTGTGCAAGAGGTTGGTCCCGCCACACAACTTCGTACAGCAACTCATTCAACCCTTCTACCGCGGCGAGCAGCGTCGCCCGCGTCGCCCGCTTCACCGCGTACCCGCTCAACTCACCGACCAAGGCCCCGCTCGGGTCGTAAATGTGCAAATCCCCGGCCCAAACCTCCGGCAACTCGTCAGCTTCCTCCCCGCGTGGATCCTCCCTCAGACGCACGTGGCAAATCAGCCGATCCGGCAGCCGGTCCTTCAGCCACAGCCGCTCCCAAGCAAACGGCAGATAGGTGATTCCGTCTTCGCTCTGACCCGGATTGCGCGCCGCGGCCAAGACCTGAAAACAACCGTCGAGCAGCAGCGGATGTACATCGAGCTCTCCCTGACCAACCGCTTCGGGGAAAGACACCTCGCCCAACGCCTCACCTAGCCGGGACCAGACCGCGGCCAACGTGCGGAATCTCGGCCCGAGATCAATCCCCACCTCGGCCTTGGCGCGATAGAAAGCCGGCACATCCACCGGCGACAGGCTGGCCTTGAGGCCTTCTATATCCAAACGCGATTCGGCTTCCGGCCCACGGGAGCCCGGCGCGATCTGAGCCTCGGCGTGCAGCGTCCATTCCTCCCCGTCCTCTCCTCTGCTGAGAATCCGCACTCGACGCGACGATTCGTCCTCAGCACGGTCGAGCAAAACCTGTACCTTCCGTCCTTTTTCGCCGGCCCCTTCCCCTTCCTCTGGAAAAATCAACGGGTTGTGAAGCTGCATGTCCTCCAGCGCTGGCGATCCGGCCTCAGCGGCAGATGCCAATGTCGCCATGGCTCCGTAGAGCGCGCCCGGCACCACGAGCCGGCCGAACACCCGGTGGTCGTTCAACCATTCCGGATCTGAGGGAAACACTTCCGTCTCAAAGGTGATCTCCCCGCTGGCGGATTCGTGCCGGTCGCCCAACAACGGGTGGCCAGCGCTCGTCCGCCGCCGTTTGGGTGCCTCAATCCAGTGACGCCGGCGCTGGAACGGATAATCCGGCAGCGCGACTCGGCGTCGGGTCTCCCCGGCAAACAGCCCGGCAAAGGACAGCGAAAGACCCTCCTCGTACGCGCCCGCAACCGCTGCTGTAAACGCGTGGTCCGCTTCTTCCTGCGACACCTTGGACGAGGGCCTCAACAAGCTCGACAACGCAACCGGCGACCCGCTGTCATCGGCCGAGTTCGGCCACGCCAAAGTCGCCATCGAACCTAGCACTGCGTGCGGACCGACTTCAACAATCAGATCGACGCCCAGTTCCGCCAGCGTCTCCATGCTCGGAGCGAACGCCACTGGCTCCCGCGTGTGCTTGCGCCAGTACGTCCCATCCAGCAGTCCATCCGATTCCAGCACCCGTCCCGTCACATTGCTCACCAGCGTCAGCGACGGCGGCGCAATCTCCATCCCCGCGACTACGGCTTCCAACCCGTCCAACATTGGCTCTACCAACGGACTGTGGAAGGCGTTGTTGGTGCGCAAACGATTGACCCGAACATCCTCCGCAAGGAAGCGCTCCTCAATCGCCATGACCTCTTCCTCCGGCCCGCTCACCACCTGATGCGCCCCATTGTAGGCCGCAATGCTCAGCCCCACCCTCTCAGAAGCAGCGTTCAATTCATCAATCGCCGCTTCTACCTGCGGCACATCCGCAAAAATCGCCGCCATAGCCCCTTGCGGCAGCTTGGCCGTCAGTTCGCCTCTCGCCGCGGCAAATCGCACCCCTTCCTCCAAGCCATACACCCCGGCCGCTTGCGCCGCCGCCAGTTCCCCAAGACTGTGCCCAAGCACTGCACTCGGACGAACCCCCACGCTCTCCCACAGCGCCGTCAACGCGCACTCCAGCGCAAAAATGGCCGGCTGCGTCCACACCTGGTCCGACAAATCACCGGCCCGGCCAAACATCACATCGAGCAGCGAGACACCGCGATCTTCCCGCAGTACCGCGTCACATCGATCCAGCACCCCCCGCACCACCGGCTCAGTGTGGTACAGCTCCTCACCCATGCCGACCCAATGGCTGCCCTGCCCGGTATAGACAAACGCCACCTTGGACGGCGCTGGCGGAACCGGCCCTGCGCCCGTCTCGATAATCGCACTCAGCCCCTCGCGCAGCGACTCGACATCGCTGAATACCACGCCCGCCCGGTGCGCGAAATGACTCCGCCCCACACCCGCAGTCCACGCCATGTCCGCCAGCATGTCCCCTGCGGTGCCCGCGTCAGCAAGCTCGCCGAGCCACGACAGATACCGCCCCGCCAAATCCCTCAGCGCCTGATCCGATTTTCCCGCCAGCGGCAAAAACCGCGTCGCACGCGGACGGAGCGCTCCTTCCACAATTGGCTCCGGCAGGGCAACGGAAACAGGCCGCGCTGAACCCGCGGGCAAATACACTCCATTAAGTCTGGAAGCAGCACCGTTCGGCCCCCCATAGCCCTCCACCACGACATGCGCATTCGTACCCGACCACCCAAACCCACTCGTACCCGCTATCGGGGGACGACCGTCGTGGTTCGGCCAGTCCATCGCGGCCGCAGTCACCTGTAACGGCAGCCCTTCCCAATCCACCTGCGGCGTAGGATCCCGAAAGTGCAGGTGCTGCGGAATCGCGCCCTGCTTCATCGCCAGCATTACCTTGATCAGCGCGGCGACCCCCGCTGCTGACTCCAGATGGCCGAAGTTGGTCTTCACCGAGCCGATCAGCAGCGGGCAATCTGCGGTGTGTCCCTTGCCATACGCCGCCGCGGTCGAGCGCAACTCAATCGGATCGCCCACTTCTGTCCCGGTCCCGTGCATCTCCACGTAATCCACGTCCGAGGGCAAAACCCCCGCCCGCAGTAGTGCCGCCTCGATGACCCGCTCCTGCGACGCTTCGTTGGGTACCGTCAGTCCCGCACTCGTCCCATCCTGATTGACCGCCGAGCCTCGGATCACACCCCAGATCCGGTCGCCATCTACCTCTGCCTCACTCAGCCGCTTCAGAACCACGATTCCGCAGCCTTCCCCGCGCACGTACCCGTTCGCCGCCGCATCAAACGTTTTGCACCGCCCATCCGGCGCCAACATCCCGGCATTGGCGCGCAGCTCGAACAGCCGCCCGGACAGGATCGCGTGTACCCCCCCGGCAAGCGCTAGATCGGCCTCGCCCCGCTGCAAAGCGACGACCGCCTGATGCACCGCGACCAGTGACGATGAACAGGCCGTATCGATCGACAGCGCCGGTCCCTCCAGCCCCATCACAAAGGCAACTCGCCCGATGGCCGTATTCAGGGAAGTGCCGGTAACGGAATAGAGGCTGGTGGCTGGCTCGGCGGTGTCGCTGGAACTCAGGATCAGCCCCCGATATTCGTTATTGCTGATCCCAGCGAACACCCCCGTGCGACTGCCCTTTAACCGCTCCGGGTCCATCCCCGCGTCCTCAAGGGCCTGCCAACTCGTCTCCAGCATCATGCGCTGCTGTGGATCCAGCAGGTCCGCCTCAATCGGCGAGATTCGGAAAAATTCTGCATCGAACTGGTCGATGCCATCAATGAAGCCGCCAAACCGACAGGCTTCGCTTTGCACCGCGTCCGGGAACAGCTCACCCAAGCGTCCGACGCCAGAGCCGGGAACGCCCTCCGTCACCGCATTTTTACCGGCTGCGAGCAGACGCCAGAAGGCTGCAAGCCCCTCCGCACCGGGGAACCGGCACGCCATGCCCACAATCGCTATCGGCTGTGCGGACGGGGAAGACTGTTCATTGGCAGAATCGAGTGATTTCATGGCGTTTGTCGGCATACCCTTTCTGATGAGAAGTTATACTATATCGTCTAATGTAATAGGTTAGGTTGCATCCGGTCATCTCCAACCTGTGGCGGCATTGCAGCCACAGATAGACCGTGATACCTTACGCCGCTGCCCTGTACATCAATGGCTAACAGAGTATTCCACGTCGCATTCCTCGCGGCGCTCGCGGCAGGATGCGGAGAGGACAAACCGCTCGGCTTTGAGGCGGGACCGCTCGGCGCGGTCGAAGTTGACGCAGGCGCGGCCGTGCAAGTGCGCTCCATGCTGCCGCTCACGGATTTGCAGCACGTGCTGATGCCTTTTTTTAGTTTATTTTTATAAGGAGCTTTAAGATCAATACGGTTTAGTTAAGGATGACGATAGCTTCTTGAAAGGGCTTTTTGGGCTGCGGCTTTTGTTGATGTTGTCGTCGTTTTCGGGGAAACTTAGACATTTTTCGTTTGACCACGCGGGGATTGGAGCGCCGGTCGCGTGGCGGCAAGCGATAGTGCCGGATGTCGGCCAACAGCCGTTGATACAACGCCTCATGCTGCTGGGGATCCGTCATTTGGAATTCGGGGACGGCCTCACAGATCAGGTGTAAGGCTTGGGTGAAACTTAACCGATCCGGGTCCATCGTCTCCTGCTGGGCGGCGTCAGCCATGACTTTGCGCACGGCATAATGGGCGATCAACAGGCCGTATAACTCTTGGATGACCCCCACTGGTTTTTTGCTGCGCAGCGGGGTGCCCGCGCGCCGTTGATGGGTATCCATTTCGTCTATCGCCGATTCGATTTCCCAGCGTTGATGATACGTGGCAATCAACGAGGGGGCCGGGGCTTGCTGTTCATCCAACAACGAGGTGATCACCCGATGGGGTTGCCCATAGCCGGGCCGATTCGGGTCGGTGAGCGTATAGTCAATCACCCGCACCGCGATCCGTTGGCCGCTCCGTCGGCGCTGGGCATCCGACGGTCGCAGCCACGCCCGATACGAGCCATCGGCCAACGACTGCACCGGCTTG
Source organism: Candidatus Latescibacterota bacterium (assembly GCA_965208845.1). Classification (GTDB taxonomy): domain Bacteria; phylum Latescibacterota; class UBA2968; order UBA8231; family UBA8231. The sequence goes on from OZ242361.1 coordinate 5,865,495, forward strand.
AGTTGGAGCCGATTCGACACCCGCGAGAGGAAATGGGCGTGGCGTTGCCGCACCCTATGCACCAGATCAAAGCTATGCAAGCCGCGATCCCACAGCACCAACATGTCCGCCCGCACCGAGCGCAGCAGGCGGTGCGCTCCGAAGTGTTCACTGACCGCATGCGGCCAAAAGCCGGCATCTACGACGCCATGACTGCCCACTTCCATCAGATAGACTCCGCGCACCAAGGCAAAGGCACTCTGCCCGCGTCCTCCCACATACCGGCCAAACACGCGCACATTGGCCGGGGTATCGGCGACCTCTTCAAGGGTGCTATCCAACGCCATTAGCCGCAGCCCATAGGCAAACGCCCCCGGCGTCTGCGGCGACGTCATCGGCGTGCAGACTTGATGAAACAGGTCGACGACCGGTGGGGCTCCCAAGTGGTCGCGTAAGTGACTCAAAGCGCCTTTGCTGGCCGGTGCAGCCAAGCCGACCGGCCAGATGAACCGAAAGCCCCGCAGCAGTTTGAACAAAACCTGAGAAAGCGAATGGCACGCCCATAAATTCATCGCCACCACTAGCAACAAACCCAGTTCCGCACTCAATTTACGCCGCCGTTGACGGGCCAATCGGTGCGTGGCCACGATCGTTTCCACCCGAACATAAGGCAGGACCTGTTCCAGTACAGCTAAGAGCGATTGATCCGACAGCTTGGCATCGGTCGTCAGCAGTCGTAGGTTGAAAGGCATGCGATGGCTCCTTGAGCTTTGAGTGATCGGATAATCCTCAAAGATGGCCAAAAAGGTCCGGGGAGTCATCGCTTTTTTGGCTTAACTAAACCGTATTGGCTTTAAAATTCGCATCGGGATTATATAGCAATCCTAAATCATTCACGAGATGATCCGCAGATGGACGCAGATAGACGCAGAACAGCAGAAACAAGACGATCCGCAGCTCGAATCGTTCAAGTCATTAAGGGTTGCTATATGATGGCTTGGCGGTCCTGTACGAGTAACAGGGCCACCTTTTTTGTGTTAGATAAACGAATTATAGCGCCGTTATTCTTCTCTTGGACACAGATGAAAATTCCCGATATCTCCTAGCAGCCAGCAGGGCAGTATGTCATCTGGTATTTTAAGGAGTCCCATTTCGTAGTTGACATTCCACCCTATATCATGGAATGCTCCTAGGGCTGTTCTCGTTATATTAGGTAAACCATTATCTTGTAAGAAATACGTGTCGAAAAACCCCCATTCCATTGGGCTATGTGGTTCCCAATGAGGTGCTATTCTAGGTTTTTGGATAGAGCTTTCAGAAAGCGGAACCCCAGGCGAATCATCGTCTGGAGCCATAAGGCGATATTCCCTGACTGCATTCGGCCCTATGAACCATGCGTTGGCATTATCTTGCCAATAAACGTTTCTGGTCCACGCTGGCGAGGGGCCAATGCCAAGGGCATGTCCTATTTCGTGGTGAAATGTTTTTCTCCATAAGAATTCCGTAAAGTGTGATGGTTCATTATTCTCTTCTCTTTGTCTTTCCATCCTATTCTCGTTCATGAGTACTGTTCCGATTACTGGAACATCCCCATCCGGGCGGAATAGCACTACATCACCCAGACCATAGGGTTGTTCACCCCATACGGTAGTATAATTGCTGGCTTTACTAAACTTATCCACATAGATACGTATATCGTCTATAACCTCGCCTTTTTCAAAATGGACATTTAACCCAGCATGTATCGACAACTCTATCTCATCATCAAATACATAATCATCCATATCATAGAAAAACATTTCCCATTGACTGGCGATTTCTTCAATCCAAGCTTTCTTGTCCGGGTCGAAATCGTCTAGGAATACAATCTCGATATTGAAATCAACGTCTGTCTCAGTCTCCGATTCTATGGCCACTTGAGAGGTGTCGGCCGGTGATTCCAATTCCGGATGAGTATCTTCTTCTGGGAGTGGATCATCTTTTGCAGCCACTTGAGAGGTATCGGCCGGTGATTCTGATTCCGACTCCGATTCCGACTGAGCTTGGTTAAAAAGATCGAACAGATTGCCGAAGTCGGCGGCCTTGCCCGCTGGGGCGACGGGCGATGGCTGATGTTTGGAGCAGGAGAGAACTAAAAACGATAGGGAGAAAAAGATAATGCGTAGCATGGGTGGCCCCTTTGTAATTTTCGGAGGGAAGAGGGTTTTGAGTATAATCAATCGAGATCAGAGTTACAACGCTACGCCAGCCCCACCTACCGCTTGGCCGCCCACACGGGCTTGACTGAGCGTATCGTTTTCCGTTACGTTGACACATGATCAAGAGCTTTGCGGACAAGCGCACTGCGGCGATCTTTGCAGGTCATGCCGTTCGTGGCATACCCATGCAACTCCAGCAGCGAGCGCGAGCGAAGCTACTGGCGATTGACGCGGCTGGTCGGCTTGGCGATCTGCACACGCCGCCCGGCAGTCGCCTCGAAACTTTGCGGGCGGACCGTCGCGGTCAATACAGTATTCGCGTCAATGACCGATGGCGTATCTGCTTCGTTTGGCGCGATGGGGAAGCGTGGGAGGTCGAGATTGTTGACTACCATTGAGGAGGCAAATGAATATGACTATCAAGCGGGAAGACCTGGACAGGCAAGAGGTCGATTTCTCGGATGTGGCCTCTGGACGACGGCTGCCGCCGGTGCATCCCGGCGAGATTCTGCGCGACGAATTCCTGACGCCCATGGAGATCAGCGTGTACCGACTTGCCCAAGCGATCAAGGTTTCGCGTCCGCGACTGAACGATATTGTGCTCGGACGTCGCGGTATCACGACCGATACTGCGCTGCGCCTTGGGCGCTACTTTGGCATGACGCCTGAGTTCTGGATCAATCTTCAGACCCGCTACGATCTCGATGTCGCCGAGCGCACGACGCGTCGCCAGATCGAGCGAGAGGTAGAGCCGCATGTTGCTCTAGGCGCGACGGCCCTAGATTGATGGGCGCTTCCCGAGATCAACAGTAGTCTGCCTCAACCGCAAGTTCCGAGCCTAACTTTGGCGGTTTAGGGTGAGATTTCAAACTGAGTCGCTATCCTCTAAGGTTGTTGGGTCGTCGTCAGTGAATCGGCGACGGTGGCTACGATGGATTTCTCGTCCCGTTTCGATAGCCTGCCGATTTTGCGTATCACCGATTTATTATCGAGCGTGAAAAGCTTGAGGCGGATTTTGCAAGGCACATTGAGGCCGACTTCCTGCCAATCCTCAATGACTACATCGCTTGGCCATTTGTTTTTCGTACTCGTAATCATGGCGAAGATCGTTTGCTTGTGAACCTTATTGAAGCTCACTGAAGAGACGACTAGAGCCGGGCGGCGTTTCTTTTCATTGAGGTCTGCGAAGGGGAAGGGAACGACGACGACATCGAATGGATCAAAGGGCACGCCAAGCCTCCTCATCGTCTGGAGAAGTCCATTCTTCGCTCATCGTCTGGTAAAGACCACGCAGGTAATCTTCCTGAACTAGCGGCCAGCCGCCGTAGGCTTCTATTGTTTTGTCAATTTTGGCCATGATGCGCGGTGTCTCGGCCAAGGCCACGCAGAGGCGGCAGTAGTGGGCAATATCGTCGTATGAAAGAGGGCGGTTTTTGCGATCCTTGAGCCACTTCTCTGCCGACTGGTAGCCACCAATGGTGAATTCCCACGTGTCTGGCGCAACGCCGTCAAAGTACTGCTCGCCGTTGATCCACACCCGCTTCTGCGGCAGTGCATAGCGCACTTTTTCTACGCGATTGTTGCCTTTGACCGGAAAGACGGGGGCTTCTCCGTCCTCGACTTCCATTAAGTGCAGGGCCGTCAGCCGTTTCCCAAGCGCGGCGAGCGATGTAAACAGTTCGCCGCAGTTGGTCACAGGAACTCGGGGGAAATCCGCCTTGAGAAAGTCGGCGTAGCGGCGGCGGTATTCTGGGCTGTGGAGGACGGCATAGAGATAGTGGAGTACATCTTCCGGGCCGAAGGTAGTTTTGAGATCGCCGGTGCCTTCGGAGATGAAATCGAGAGTGGTGGCGGAGGAGAAGGCCTTGACGAAATCGGAGTTCAGGTTGGGGACGCGCCTCTCATCGACACGCCTAGATTTTTCTGTTGAATAGATATAGAGCGGGAAGAGACAGTTCCCACCACGTCGAAACAAATTGAAATCCGAGGAAAATTTTGAAGCAAAAACGATCTCCCAAGTGTCGGAACCAATAACTTGACCAGCACGGCCGATGCACAACCCTAAGTTCGGGCCTGCCAACATGTGGCGCATGACGCGCTCTCGCCTGTGGACAGCGACATTGCGGTCGAATACTGTGGCCCGGACATCGAACGGTCGGTAGAGGACTGGTTTGATTTGCCCGCGCCAAGAGTCACCCGCTAGTTCCTGTTTAGCTTGGTCATATTGCCATTGATTCTGCGAACACAGACGCCATTGGGCACGTGCCTCATCTTCCGATGCGGTGGCGAGCAAACGCTCGACTTTAGCCGCCGCTTCTTCCGGTGTCCATGAGATAGCGAATTGATCGTGCGTAGTTACGATGCCCGGGGCTGGATCACCATTCGGCGAAAAAATTGAGGGGATCGACCACGCTGCTTCGTACTCTTCAAGCAATTCTTCGTTGCGCGGAATGCTAATGGCCTGTTTTGTCGCCATATCTCCTAATCCTTTGTAAACTACGCTAGTCCCACCTGCCGCTTGGCCGCCCACACGGTGTTGTAGAGCAACAGCGCGATCGTCATCGGCCCGACTCCGTTGGGCACAGGCGTGATCGCGCGGGCCTTCGGGCGCACTTGTTTGTAGTCCACGTCGCCGACGAGCCGCCAGCCGCGTTCGCGCGAAGGGTCGTCAATTTGGTTGGTGCCCACGTCGATTACCACCGCCCCTTCTTTGACCATATCCGCCGTGATGCCACGGGGAAATCCAGCCGCCACCACTAGAATGTCCGCTTGGCGCGTGAAGTGCCCGAGGTCGCGGGTGCCGGTGTGGCACAGAGTTACCGTGGCATTGGCTCCGGTCGCCTTGTGCCCCAGCAAGATGGCTACGGGCCGCCCCACGAGCGTGCTGCGGCCAACTACGACCACGTGCTGGCCATCCACCTCGATCCCGCTGCGGCTGAGGATCTGCAAAACCCCGTGCGGCGTACAGGGCCAAAAGCACTCCTCCTGCCGCACGAGGCGGCCCAAATTGACCGGGTGCAAGCCATCGACATCCTTATTCGGGTCAATGGCGTTGAGGACTTGCTGCTCGTCTTGGCCCGGCAGCGGTAGCTGTATCAAGATGCCGTGGATCGCGTCGTCGGAGTTGAGCCGCTCGACGGTGGCTAGCACGTCCTTGGTGGTGGCGCTGGCCGGTAGATCTATTTGCACGGAGTGAATGCCGAGGGCTTCGCAAGCTCGGCCCTTGGCGCGCACATAGGACTGCGAGGCCGGGTTGTCTCCCACCAGCACGACTGCCAAGCCCGGCACTAGACCGTGCTCCTGTTTCAGGCGCGCGATGTCCACCAGCAACTCCTCTTGCACTTGGGCCGCAATCGCCCGGCCATCGAGTCGCTCGCCCATCACGCGCCTTTCGGTTGCAGGACGCTCTTCTGCACGACCCGTTGCAGGGCTTCGGGGACCTGTACTGCGCCGTCGGGTTGTTGATAGTTGTCCAAAATGGCGATCAACAGCCGGCCCATCGCACAACCTGTGTCGTTGACTAGGTGACAAAATCCCCGACCGCTCGCGCCCTTGTAGCGAATGTTCAAGCGCCGGGACTGATAGTCCGTGGCATTGGTGTCGGTCATTACCTCCATGAACTCGCCCGTCCCAGACATCCACACTTCCATGTCACGCTGCCGATGGCTGGCCAGATAGCCGGCGTCGCCGTGGCACTTATCGACGACCCGGTAGGGCAAGGCCAACTCTTGCAGGAGCCATTCGTTGATTTGGCCGAATTCTTCGTACAGGGCTGCGGACTGATCGGGCAGGCACACGGCGTTCATTTCGATTTTGTCGAATTGGTGCATGCGCTTGATGCCCTTGACGTCTTGGCCCCAAGACCCGGCTTCCGAGCGAAAGCAGGCTGTATAGGCGAAGAGCTTGACGGGCAGCTCGGCTGAATCCAAGGTCTGGTCCATGAAGTAGCTGAAATTGGCCGGCTCGGACGATCCGACTAGGAAAAGCTCGGCTCCTTCTTCTACGTTGTCGGTCTTGATGGCATAGACTTGGTCGCGGCCTTCGGGAAAGTGCGAGGTGCCGTACAGCGAGCGCTCCCGCACTAGGAGCGGCGGCACGAGCATCTCGTACCCGCGCGTTAACAGCTCGTCGATGAGGAGTTGGCTCAGGGCGTATTGCATCCGCGCGACATCGCCGCGCAAATAGGCAAAGCGCGAGCCGGAAACTTGACCGCCCTGCAAGGTGTTGATGCCGCCTAATCTGACGCCGAGTTCTGAGTGGTGCAGCGGCTCAAAGGTGTCGTCTTGGGTGTGCAGGGGTCGCGTGGGCATATACTGGGCGCTGGTGTTTCCACGGCCCAGCTTGTCGGCGGCTAGGTAGCCTTGCCCCGGAATCCAGGCATTCTCCTCGACGTTGTCTTCTTCGCCAGCACCAGCGGGCATGTCGGGATGCGGCCAGTTGGGGAACCAATCCATGATTCCCTGCCACTCGGCGACGATGGTTCCCAATTCGTGCTCCAGCACTCGCCCGCGCTCGCGCAACTCCCGCCCCTTTTGCCGCGCCGCGTCCGGGTCGTTGCGACCGAGTTGGGCTAGTTGCTTTTTCTCGCTATTGAGCGCGTCGATGTCCCGTTGCAGCTTTTGCCGCGCCGCGTCGAGGGCCAACCAGCGATCTACATTGGCTTTGGCCGGGTCAACTTTCCGCACTCGTATTGCCTCGCGCATGGCGTCGGGATCGGTGCGCACGGCCTTTGGGTCGATCATAATGCTCGCTCTCAGTTTTGGGTCAAAAATGGATTAAAAATAAGAACGCCGCTGGCGCGAATCGTGGCAATATCGCGAGGGTCTCAGCTTTTTGGAGCTATCTTTTGCAGCCACTCGTCCCGCCCGCCGTAGGCGGCAAACACGGCTTCGAGCAAAAGCCGCACGGCTTGGCCAAAGTAGCGGCCCCGTCGCCAGGCCACGCCGATTTCGCGTTCAAAGGCCACGCCGCGCACTTCTACTGTTTTGAGCGCGCCGCTGGCCAGCGACTCGCGGATGGTCAGTCGCGGCAAAAACGAGATGCCCACGCCGGCCTCCACCAACTTGCGCATGGCCTCTGGGCTGCGCAGTTCCATCACCGCGCCCGGCGTTAGGCCAGCTTCGGCGAGCTTCTCGTCAATCACCTTGCGCGAAATCGAGTCGGCGTGAAAGAGGATCAGCGGCTCTTCCACCACTTCGGCGAGGGCAACAGACTCGCACCGGGCAAAGCGATGCGCTGGCCCGACGACCAAGGGCATGTCGTCGCGGTAAATCGGCACGGCGTCGATTCTGGGATGGGTATAGGGCAGGTGGATCAGCGCGAATTCAGAGCGCTGCGTCAGCAAATCGTCGATGAGGTAACGCGAGGGCGCGACTTGGGTCTTGAGCGCGACGCCCGGATAGCGGCCCATGTACTCTTTGAGAATTTCCGGCAGGAGGTAGATAACGGCCGCATCTACCGCCCCGAACTGAAAGCCGCCTCCCGGCTCTAGGTCGCTTCGCTGCAGCCGCTCGCTCGCCTCCTCCAGCAAGTCCTCGACTTGGACGGCATAGCTCAGCAGCAGGCGGCCTTCAGTCGTCAGAGCCACATGCCGATTGTCGCGGTTGAAGAGCTGGACCCCCATGCTCTTCTCCAGCTCCAAGACCGCGCTGGAAACCGTCGGCTGGGTCACGTTCATCTGGCGCGCCGCTGGGGTAAAGCCGCCCGTGCGCGCCACGGCGAGGAAGTAGCGCAGGTGTTGCAGGTTCATAGATATTTTTAGTCGTGGTAAACAGTTAGCTAGGTCCAGAACCGACATCTAGGTTGTCCGACTGTAGCGTCAAAAGAGTATCAATGAGATAGGATAACGATATGGATGCCAAGAGGGTACGGATGTGATTGTTGTCCCAAGACCCAACTCCGATAGAAGCCCTGCAGCTACAGCGCATCATTGGAGGCTTAGTCGAGTAGATATACAATGACGGATTGTGGCTATCGAATTTTTTCTTTTTGGTGTGTGAATCCGGTGATGATAGTCCTATTCCGCTTCATCAGAATTCAAAGGTCTGTTGCGAGACGGCAAATGAATCATCTGTTACACGGCTCTGTCTTGAATCTTGTGCCCCGGTTCCGGCGTTACTGAATCCTCTCATAGTGAAATGAAAGCATTTCTCTAGCGACTTCAAGCCGATCCCTTGGACTTTTGCTAATTGACTGAGAGACTGAATTTCCAGATCAGATTGCACCGAATTCCGAATTTTCTTTAGCCGATCAACTCGCAGACCCATGGCCTTCGCCATTTTTTCCTCATTTTTTTCTGATAACACTCGCCTACAAAATTCGAGGTACAGATCGTCTCCGGCACCGGGTTTGTAGAGATAAATTTCTACCGGTATATCGCATTTTTCTAAGTAGCTCTTCATCAAAGGTATTACTTCATCTTCAAAAAGACCGCCATTAGCCGTGCCCAAAGTTGGAAAAGCGATTGACTCAATGTACTGATCTCGATAGGTAGCGACAAATTTCTGCAACCCAGATTCTAGATACTCTTTCTTGGATGGATACTTCCAGTGTCGTTTCGTTGGAAAATTAAGCGTCCACCTTTTGTCTGGCTCACTTGGAGGCGGTTTGTATATCCATAGCTTTCCGATGTCCAGACGCTTAGCCTTACAGTGTTTTGCATATTCAGCGAACATTGCAGGGCGGCGTAAGCGGAACTCCAGTGCGATGCCACGCCCCATCACACCGTCGCAATTGACGGTATTTACTAGGGTTTGGCACTCACTGGTGAAGATGTTGCCTTCCTTCACTGAAATGTTACTCATTGAAATACCACTTGGGTTGCAGGTCTACTTCCTTCCTTCTGCCTGTAGCCTCATATACCCAAGATTGGGCATCTTCTGTCCGGGTAATTATTCTTTGGACATGCGAAAAAGAAATCTGGTCAGGAACCAGAACTTCAGCACAGCGCTTTCGCCCACCGTCTTCAAATTCTGGCCAGTATGGGGCACGAATGCACTCCCAATCAAGGTTCTCGAGATCCATTGGATTTCTAAAGCATTTGGTCTCCATAGAAGCGGCATTTCCATCGGTGAACACTGTGCCTTCCTGCAACAGCAGGTTCTTATTTAAACAAAGAATGGCGATTTTATCCTGTATCTCTCTGCGAACGAACAGCATTGGGTTCTTGGGTGTAAAGTATAGGGGAACAAAATCAAGTAGCGAACGATCAAAAAAGGTTTTCTTCTTTCGTGTCTCTATGACTTTTTCGTCTGCTATATCCTCCGCCAAATCACACCCACGTACACGGTTTCGGGAAAGTAGACCGTTTCGGCTGATTGAAGGCATGTTGTCAATATGGACTAAATAATAAAGGTAATTGATTCTTCTTTTTTTGATAATCACTGAATATCATGGCGCATAGGATCACTCACTATTTCTTTCCTACCTCCTTCATTTCTTAAGTCGGAAATTTACAGACATGGACTTCAGAGCCTGCATGGATGTTGCCTCCCTTCGAGAACTCCCAATAATAAACTCACGTCCTGCAATCTGCCTGCTTGGTCAAGGCTGTTCGAAGAGCATGTTGGCCATAGATCCTATACTATATTGTTGCCACCATGCGGCGGTCGAAGATCTTAACAGCATGTTAGGTTCATGGGCGCAGCGCTAGGTGGGCTGCGCGGCTTTTACCGATCCAAAGGTCGAGTGGCGCAATACGGTCTGGGTAGCGTAGATGGAGCCGCCGACCTTGGCTCCGGGCATCGGCATGCTCACGGGCACGTCGGCGACGCGGATGTGCCGGCTCGGCTCGCCGCGCACGAAGGTCCGGCAATAGCCCTCCCAATCGGGCGCTGGCACTAGGGGCCAGGAGTCGCCGGCGCAATACTGCAAGAGTAGGAGCCGACGTGGATAGGGCGAGGTGTTGGGCAGGGAGGCGTGCAGGGCGCGGACGTGGTGGATGGAGATGCCGCCGGCTTTTAGCTCGATCTTTTCGGCTGTGGAGTCGTCGAAATCCGTCGTGGTCACTGCACCGGCGAAATGGCCGTCGAGGTGGTGGTTGTAGATCGGCCCCTTGTGCGACCCAGGGATGACCAGCAAGCAGCCGTTGGTCTCGTTCATATCGTCGATGCACACGCCCACGGCGAGCAGGTCGTCGTTGGTGTGCGGATAAAAAGCCCAGTCCTGATGCCACTCCACCGGGCTGCCAAACTCGCCGGATTTCATATTGAGCTTGTCGCCGTTGGTGCGGATGCGTGGGCCGATTAACTCGGCGACGATGTCCACAATCCGCTCGTGGTGCAGGGTGCTGCGGTAAATCTCGTGCTGGGCAACTGGGCTTTTGAGCCGCCGCAGCTTGGGGCTATCGGGCGCGTGCCCCGGCTCCAAGTCGAATACGCTATCGCTTTCGGTCGCGGCCCGCGACTGCTCGACGAACTCGTCGGTGGTCTGCCGCAGCGCCTCGACCTCTCCGGGGGACAATACGCCCTCGACGCCGAGGTAGCCTTTTTCGTGGTAGCTGGCGATCTGTTCTTGAGTCAGCATAGACATTTCTCCGTCATTTTAGCCTGAGTATTTCGCGCTGTTGCTCGGGCAATGCCTCGTAGATTTCGTTGCTGAAGCGCAGGTGCTGTCCGCCCCAGTCGGGCATGTATCCCGTGCTGTAGCAATAATATAGGGTTCGACGAGGGCGACCGGAAGTATTGACCAGCGAGCCGTGGGTCAACGCCTCAGTAAAGATGATGGCGTCCCCGGCGGCGGCCGGTACTGCTTGTAGCGCCGGATTGTCGTCTGGGTGAGGGCCCCAAGGCCTAGGGAAGTTGCTTTTGTGCGCACCGGGGATCACGGCGAAACAGCCGTCTTGCTCGGCGCAGTCGAGCAGGGGAAAGACCGCCTTGGTCAGGGTCGAGACCATCTGCCCGTTGCGGCAGTGATACTGACACTTGGGAATGATGGGTGTGCCGTGCATGTGCAAGCCAGTGTAGCCGCCGCCCCAGCGATAGATCGCATAGGTGTGGTTTAGTCGGTACGGCCCCCCGGTGACGGTGGCGACGACGTCTAGGACCGCGGGAATATCGATCAACGCGCGGAGGACTTCGTCCCCTTCGAGAATGTTTGAAATATAGAGATTCTGCTGCGTGCGCTGGTCGCCCAAACACAGCGGCGGTGGGTAATCGGCCTCGTCCATAGTCTCGAAGCGGTCCAGAACCTGATTGCAGGCGGCGACCACCGCTGCGGGCACGACGCCCTTGAGTACGATGTAGCCCTGCAAGTCGAAGAGGTATTGCTGTTGAGCGTCCATGATGTGTTTCCCTTTGCTGGTATTGCTGCCTATCATCTCTTTATTTGAATGTGCGCTGGCGGTTAATACGCAAAACAAGAAATTGCCTCTTGCCGGGCGATGAGGCAAGCAGCCGACCGGGTGCGCCAAAGTAGAGGACCTGCTTGTGCCTGATGCCAATTACGACAATCCCTGGTGGCCGCTGATATATGACCAGTGGAACGAGCGGGGCGACAGACAGCAGACGCACGAGCGCGAGTTCCAATTCTACAGCATGCAGCTCGCCGGAGAGGCGGGTCCAGTCCTCGAAGCGGCTTGCGGCACTGGTTCGATTCTGCTCCGTCTTTTGCGCCAGGGCGTTGACATCAGGGGTTTTGATTGCGCCGCAGGGATGCTGGCCGTTTTGCGCCGCAAGGCAGCGGATTTGGGGCTGGACGATATCGACCGCCGCGTCTGCTGTCAGGACATGGTTGACTTCTGCTACGACCAATCCTTTGCGGCCATCCTGATTCCGGCCAGTTCGTTCATGCTCTTGCCCAGCCAAGCGGCCCAAATCGCCTGTCTCGAACGCATCCGCGCCCATCTGGTGCTTGGCGGGCGGTTGCTGATGAACTTCTATATCCCGTCGCTTGCCGATGATCTGCTGGCTCACGTCAGGCCGTCCCCGTCGCTGGAGGAATTTGGCGAATTCACTCACCCCGAAACAGGCCGCCGAATCAGCGTCCGGTTCAAAAAGATCGTCGATCTGGGCGAGCAGAGGGAGCACTACCAGTGGTTTTTTACTTACGACGGAGAAACAGCGGTAGAGTCCATGACGGCGCGGTGGATCTACAAAGAAGAATTTCAGCTATTGCTGCGCCTAGCAGGATTTAGCCGCTGGCAGCTTTTTGGCACCCATGACAGCCAGCCTTACTCAGGTGTAAAAGAGATCGGGACAACGTACTGGGTCATCGATCGCTGAGCAGGTCGAGGCGATAAACGCCTCTGAAATCGGCTACTGGTCGCCGCCAAAGCAGTTTGCATCCAAACCTGCAAATGCAGAAATTATGTCCGTTCATTGCAAGGAGAATTGAGGGCTTATTTTGTCAAACGCGCTGCGCAGAACGCTCAGTCTTTTCGTCCTGCTGTTTTTGACCTGGCTGCTTTTGTCGGGCAATTATACGGGCCTGTTCTTGGGCTTCGGCGTACTCTCGTGCCTTTTGGTCATTACCATCTGCCGCCGCATGAAGATCGTCGATCCCGAAGGGCACCCCAACCACCTGATCCCCGGTCTGCTGCGCTATGTGCCTTGGCTCTTGTGGGCAATAGTCAAAGCCAATATCGATGTGGTGCGGCGGATTGTACATCCTCGGCTGCCGATGGCACCCCGCGTAATCCGAGTTGAGGCAAGTCAAAAGACCCACTTGGGGCAAGTCATTTACGCCAACTCCATCACCCTAACGCCGGGCACGGTCGCCGTTGAGACCGACGAGGGCACCATCGATGTCCACGCCTTGACCCGCGAAGCCGCCGAGGATGTGCGCTCTGGGGACATGGACCGCCGCGTAACCGACATGGAAGGGGAGCGCTAGTGTTTGTCGCTGCAATGATCGGGGTGCTGGCCACCATGCTGCTGGCCTTAGTGCGCGCTCTGAAAGGCCCCACCGTGTACGATCGCGTGCTCGCCGTCAATATGTTCGGTACCAAGACCGTATTGCTGCTATCAGTCATCGGCTTTTTGACTGGTCGGCCCGACTTTCTCGACTTGGGGCTGGTCTATGCGCTAATCAATTTCATCGGCACCATCGCCATCCTCAAATACGTCTCGACCGTTGGCGAGGAGGAGGCCCAAGCCTGATGGAAGCTCTGCTCTACTATGCTAGCTGGATCTGTCTGCTGTTGGGGGCTGGCTTTTGCTTCGTCGGCGGCGTGGGTCTCCTGCGCTTGCCCGACTTCTACAGCCGCATGCACGGCGGCGGTGTCACCGATACGCTGGGCGCAGGGTTGGTCCTCTTAGGACTTATGTTCCAAAGCGGTCTGTCGCTGGCGACCGTCAAGCTGGTGATGATCGGGCTATTCTTGCTGCTGGCCGGTCCCGTGGCCACCCACGCCATCGCCCGCGCGGCGCGGCACAGTGGGCTTGCACCCCAAGGCACTGGAGAGGAATAGTGACTGCGCTAATTGACATTGACCTCGTGTTGATGACGTTCCTCGCCATCATCGCCGTGGCCATTATCCAAGTGCGGGACCTTTTTGCTGCGGTAGTGCTCACTGGTATCTTCAGTTTGCTTTCGGCGTGTATTTTTACCTCGCTCGACGCCGTCGATGTGGCTTTCACCGAGGCGGCGGTGGGTGCTGGCTTGGCGACGGTTCTCTTTTTGGCCGCGCTTTCCTTGACCGGGCCTGGAGAAAAGGCCCAACACCAACACTCTTGGAGTGGCCTCTGCGTCTGCCTTCTGACCGGCGGAGCGCTGATCTATGGCACGCTGGATATGCCGCATTTGGGCGACCCCAACGCTCCGGTCCACCAGCACGTGGCTCCTCGCTATATCGCCGAGTCTCCCGAAGAAATCGGCATTCCCAACATGGTCACCTCGGTGTTGGCCAGCTACCGGGGCTACGACACCTTGGGCGAGGTGACGGTGATCTTCACCGCTGGGCTAGCAGTGCTTTTGCTCTTGCACGGCAGCCGTTCCACGCAGGAAGCCGACGACGGTGAGTCCATGCGACACGCGATGATCCTCCGCGTCGCCTCCAAGCTCTTCATCCCGCTGATTCTGCTCTTTGGACTCTACGTGCAGTTCCACGGCGACTTCGGTCCGGGTGGCGGTTTCCAGGCGGGCGTGATCTTTGCCGCGGCCTTTATCCTCTACGCCCTGATCTACGGGGTCGAGGAGGCGCGCCGGGTGGCCCCTGCTGGCCGCGTCCAAGTCTTTTTTGCCTTAGGGCTTCTGCTCTACATCGGCACGGGCGTGGCCTGCCTGTTGGCCGGGGGCAATTTCCTCGAATACAAGGTGTTGGCCAGCGATCCCACCCACGGCGAGCACTACGGCATTTTGCTGATTGAGCTAGGGGTTGGCATTACCGTCGCCGCTGTCGTAATCAGCATCTTCTGCCACTTTGCCAGCCGGGAGCGGCCATGAGTTCGTTTCTCGGTCTGTACAACTACTGGATCGTCATTTTCCTGATGATGGCCGGCTTCTACAACGTCATCGCCCGCGGCAACCTGATTCGGAAACTGATCGGCCTCAATATCTTCCAGACCTCGGTCTTTTTGCTCTACATCAGCATGGGCAAAGTCGAGGGGGGGACCGCGCCCATCCTCGCCGAAGGCGCGACCGCGTACTCCAACCCTCTGCCCCACGTCCTCATTCTCACCGCCATTGTAGTAGGCATCGCCACCACCGCTGTAGGATTGGCGCTGGTGGTGCGCATCCGCGCGGCCTACGGGACCATCGAGGAAGACGAAATCCAACGCCGGGAAGAGGGGTCGTGATCGCCGCCCATCTACCCGCCCTGCAGATCGTCTTGCCGCTGGTCGCCGCGCCGCTCTGCCTATTGCTGCGTCCGCGGCAGTTGCTATGGCCGTTTGTCGTGGCCGTTGGCTGGGGTACGCTGGTACTGGCCGTACTACTGTTGCAGCAAGTCCTCTCCGACGGCCCCATCTCGTACGCCTTGGGCGGCTGGAGCGCACCTTGGGGCATCGAGTTCCGAGTAGATGCTCTCAATGCGTATTTGATTCTCTTAGTGGCGCTGATCGGGGCCGTGGTCCTGAGCTACGCGCCAGCGAGTGCGGCGCGCGAAGTCGAGGCAGAGCGCCGCCCGTATTTCTGCGCGATCTTTCTGCTTTGTCTCGCTGGC
The DNA here is from genome assembly GCA_965208845.1 of Candidatus Latescibacterota bacterium. Taxonomy (GTDB): domain Bacteria; phylum Latescibacterota; class UBA2968; order UBA8231; family UBA8231. The sequence goes on from OZ242361.1 coordinate 5,880,771, forward strand.
TTACTGGGCATTGCCATTACCGGCGACGCTTTTAACGTCTTCGTGTTTATGGAGATTTCGTCGCTTTCGGCGTATGGGCTGATTAGTCTTGGCCGCGATCGCCGCGCCCTGATGGCGACGTATAACTACCTGATCTTGGGCACGATTGGCGCGACCTTTATCCTGATCGGCATCGGTCTGATGTACGCGATGACCGGCACGCTCAACATGGCCGATCTCGCCATGCGCATCAAAGCTGTCGCCGATACCCGCACCATCCACGTGGCCTTTGCCTTTATAAGCGTCGGCTTCACCCTCAAGATGGCGCTTTTTCCGCTGCATATCTGGTTGCCCAACGCCTATACCTATGCGCCTTCGGCCGTTACTGCCTTCATCTCGGCAACCGCGACTAAGGTCGCAGCGTACGCCTTCCTGCGCTTCGTTTTTACGATTTTTGGCGCGGACTTTGCCTTTGGCACCATGCACCTCGATGTTTTGCTCTTGCCGCTGGTGCTATTGGGCATTTTCATCGCCTCGGCCGTGGCCATTTACCAGACCGATCTCAAGCGGCTTTTGGCCTATTCGAGCGTGGCGCAGATCGGCTATGTGATGCTCGGTGTTAGCTTGGGCTCGGCCACTGGACTGACGGCTGGCATCGTCCACCTGTTCAATCACGCGCTGATGAAGGCGGCACTCTTCCTAGCCGCTGGCTGTATCTTCCTCCGCATCAACTCTCTGCAATTGGCCGATCTCAGCGGGCTGGGCAAGCGCCTGCCGCTGACTTCGTGCGCCTTTGTCCTTGCTGGCTTGGGGCTAGTCGGTGTGCCGTTTACCGTGGGCTTTATCAGCAAGTGGTACTTGATTTTGGGCGCGATAGAGCGCGGTTGGTGGCCAGTGGCCGCGCTGGTGGTGATCAGTTCGCTGCTGGCGCTGGTCTATATCTGGCGCTTTGTCGAGATCGCCTATTTCCGCCCGGTACCCGAAGATGCTGAGTCTGTGGCCGAAGCCCCCCTCTCGATGCAGATCCCCGTGTGGCTGCTCATCGCGCTTACCATTGGTTTTGGGATGCAGACTTCGCTGACGGCTGGGGTCGCTCGCAAGGCGGCGCATTGGCTCTTGGGAACTGCGCCATGAGTGCCTCCACCGCTATTATCGCGGCCGTACTTCTGCCTCTAGGTGCTGCGCCATTGATCGCCCTTTTGGGCCGCCGTCCCAATCTGCGCGAGACGGTGACCTTGCTCGCCGGGCTAGGCACCTTTGCCTCGGTCTGCACCTTGGTGCCCAAAGTCGCCGCAGGTGCCCGACCGTCGGTGCATCTGGTGGAGGTCTTCCCGGGTCTGTCCCTAGCCTTTGAGGTCGAGCCGCTCGGCGCGCTCTTTGCGCTGATCGCCGCTGGGTTGTGGATGGCGACCTCGGTGTACTCCATCGGCTACATGCGGGGCCATCACGAGGAGCATCAGACCCGCTTCTTCGCCTTCTTCGCCTTGGCGATCGCCGCGGCCTTGGGCGCGGCATTTGCCGGCAACATGCTGACGCTGTTTTTCTGCTACGAAGCGCTGACGCTTTCGACCTATCCGCTGGTCACGCACCACCGCAGCGCGGAGGCCAAAGCGGGGGGCCGCGTCTATATGGGGGTACTGCTTGCGACCTCGATCGGTTTCCTGCTCACAGGCTTGGTCGCCACCTACTACATCGCTGGGACGCTTGACTTCGTTTCCGGCGGCATCCTCGCTGGTAAGGCCCCGACATGGACCATCGGCGTCCTGCTTTTTCTCTATGCCTTTGGCACGGGCAAGGCCGCGCTGATGCCCTTCCACCGCTGGCTTCCTGCCGCTATGGTGGCTCCGGCTCCAGTCAGCGCCCTGCTGCACGCGGTGGCCGTGGTCAAAGCTGGCGTCTTCACTATCCTTAAGGTCGTCGTCTATATCTTCGGCATCGACCTGCTCGCCGACACGGGTTTGGGCACGTATCTGGCCTACGCGGCCTGCGCCACGATTCTCATTGGCTCGCTGGTGGCCATGACCAAGGACAACCTCAAGGCCCGCTTGGCGTATTCCACGGTCAGTCAGCTCTCCTACATCGTCCTCGGCGCGGCCTTGGCCAATAGTTGGGGCGTCCTCGGCGGCAGCCTGCACATCGCCATGCACGCCTTCGGCAAGATCACGCTCTTCTTCTGTGCCGGGGCCATTGCGGTCGCTCTGCACAAGACCGAGATCAGCGAGATGAAAGGAATTGGCCGGCAAATGCCGTGGACGATGGGGGCTTTTCTCGTCGGCTCGCTGAGCATCATCGGCTTGCCGCCGCTGGGAGGAGCTTGGAGCAAGTGGTACCTCATTCTCGCCGGGCTGGACGCTGAGCAGTACGTGGCCATTGGCGTACTCTTGGTAAGTTCGCTGCTCAACATCGCCTACCTGTTGCCAGTGGCGGTCAACGCCTTCTTCTACGCAGCACCCGATGAAGAAAGCGGCCTACAGGAAGCTCCGCTGGCCTGCGTCCTGCCGCTGATTTGCACGGCGTTGGGTGGGCTGGTGCTCTTCCTCTACCCCGACCCGCTCCTCGACCTCTGCCGCCAGATCGGAGGATAAGGCCATGAACTCAGAAAAAAAACACCTATTCGACCAGCCGCGGAACGTCCACCGCTTGATATGGGTCTTCTTCGTCCTTTGCGCCTTGCTCTTGGGCGCGGACCTGCTCTTCCATCGGCACTTGAACTTTGCCGAGGGCACCTTCCCGGTCGAGGGATGGTTCGGCTTTTACGCGATATACGGATTTGTCGCTTGCGTGCTGTTGGTTTTGACGGCCACGCAAATGCGCAAGGTGCTGATGCGCCGCGAGGATTACTATGAAAATTAGGAATTAGGATGTATTGCGAGGATTACTATGATTAGCCTGCACCCAGCGGCCTTCCTCCTTTTAGGCGGGTTGCTGTTGCCTCTTTTGCCGCTGGCCGTGCGGCGGGTGGCGTTGCTCCTTTTGCCGCTGGCCGGATTCTACAATCTCCTCGGCTACCAGATAGGCGACAGCCAAGTCGGCTCCCTAGCCGGGTACGAGTTGCACTGGGTGCGCGTTGACCAACTCAGCCTGCTCTTTGGCTATCTCTTTCACGTGGCTGCCTTTCTCGCCGCGCTCTTTTCGCTGCACCTGCGCGACCGCCTGCAACAGGCGACCGGCTTCCTGTACGCGGGTGCGGCTGTGGGCGCAGTTTTTGCCGGCGATCTCATTGTGCTCTTCATCTTCTGGGAGCTGTTGGCGATTTCTTCGGTCTTCCAGATCTGGGCCAACCAAAGCGAAAGGGCCATTGCCGCGGGTACGCGCTATCTGCTGATCCACATTAGCTCTGGTCTGCTGCTCTTGGTCGGCACGGCGTGGCACTATCAGCAGACCGGCTCGCTGGCGCTGGGGCATCTGGGCATCGATAGCTGGGCCACGCGGCTGATCTTCCTCGGCGTTGGCATTAAATGCGCCTTCCCGTTGTTGCACTCGTGGCTAGTGGATGCCTACCCAGAGTCCACACCCACCGGCGCGGTTTTCTTGAGTTCCTTTACCACCAAGACCGCGGTCTATGTGCTGGCGCGCAGTTTTGCCGGTACCGAACTCCTGCTCTACATCGGCGCGGCCATGGCGATGTTTCCCATCTTCTATGCGGTTATTGAAAACGATCTGCGCCGCGTGTTGGGCTACAGCATGATCAACCAGATCGGTTTTATGGTAGTAGGCGTCGGCTTGGGGCCGGGTATGGGTGTCAACGGCGCGGTTGCCCACGCTTTTAACGATGTGCTCTTCAAGGGCTTGCTCTTTATGTCGATGGGCGCGGTGCTCTATCGCACCGGCAGGATCAATGGTTCGGATCTCGGGGGCCTGTACAAATCCATGCCTTGGACCTGTGGCTTTTGCATGGTCGGAGCCGCGTCGATTTCGGCCTTTCCGCTCTTTAGTGGATTTGTCAGCAAGTCCATGGTCATGCAGGCCGCGGCCAACGAGGGACACCTCGTGGTATGGCTGCTGTTGCTGTTTGCCTCGGCTGGCGTCTTCCATCACGCCGGCATCAAAATTCCCTTCTTTGCCTTCTTCGCCCACGACGCGGGGATCCGCTGCCGCGAAGCACCGCGCAACATGCTCGTGGCAATGGGGATTGGGGCGGCGCTGTGCATTGGTATCGGCTCGTTCCCGCACTATCTGTACAGCCTCTTGCCCTACCCGGTTGACTACGAGCCGTACGATGCGACCCACATCGTTTTACAACTCCAGTTGTTGTTCTTTTCGGCGCTGGCCTTTGTCGCGCTCAAGCTGACGGGCATCTACCCGCCGGAGCTGCGCTCGGCCAATATCGACGTGGACTGGACCTACCGAAAGCTGTTGCCCGGCGTAGCGCGGTTGTGCGTACAGGTGGGGGCACCGCTGCGGGATGGACTGATCGCCTGGTGCAAGCGGCAGGTCTTCGCTCTAATGGATCAGGTGCGCCAGTACCACGGCCCAACCGGTGTCTTCGCGCGGGCGTGGCCTATCAGTAGCAGTGTGTTATTGGTGACGATTTTCTTGGCGGTGTACTTATTTGTGTACTTGGGATGACGCTGCCTCTTAATCAGAGCTGCAAGGCCGTGCGGATGGTCGCGGCAATGGCGGCGGGCGAAGGGCCGATATCTACGCTCAGTGCGTCGCGTGGCTCTTCGAGGGTCGCAAACTGGCTGTCGAGCAGGCTGGCCGGCATGTAGCGGTGCTGCCGCTCCTTGAGCCGCTGGGCGATGAGTGCCTTCGAGCCTTTGAGATGGACAATCTGCACGCCGGGTCGCCCGCGGACCAAGATGTCGCGGTAGCTTTGTTTGAGCGCCGAGCAGCCGAGTATCGCCCCTTGCTCGGCACAAAGCCACTGGTCGATGGCCACAGAGAGGATCTCCAGCCAAGGCCAGCGGTCTTTGTCGGTAAGCGGCGTGCCGCTGGCCATTTTGCGCACGTTGACTTCTGGGTGGAAATCGTCCGCGTCGTAATAAGCCCATCCGAGCTGTTGGGCGAGTTGTTCGCCCACCGTCGTCTTACCGCTGCCCGTTACGCCCATTAGTACGATGACCATGCGCTTGATCTCCCGCGTTGTGCGCTGCGGGCTTGAACATATAGGAGCGCGTCTGTTGCAACAAGGTCAGTTGTTCACTATACGAGGCGTGCGGATTGATGGGTAGTTCCAAGACCACACAGGCCCCTTGGGCGCAGTCTGCGACGAAGAGGCGGCCGTGGTGTTCGCGAGCAATGCCCGCGCATATGCTTAATCCCAATCCGCTGTGCTGGCTCGACGCCTTGGTCGTGAAGAACGGCGCAATAATATCGGCCCGCATTCCCTCGGGAATGCCCGGCCCGTTGTCCTCGACTTCCAGTACAATCCAGCCTTGGCGGGTCGATAGCCGCAGCGCGATTCGTCCTGCGTCTCGCACCTGCTTGATGGCTTCGCGGCTATTTTGGATGAGATTGAGGACGACCTGTTGGAGCTGGCCGGTATGAGCCTTGATATAGGGCAGATTCGGGGCTAGGTCCTCGACGATTTCGATCTGGTCGGTCAGGAGCGTTCGGCGCATCAGCAGGGCTGTTTCCTGCAAGAGGCGGGTGAAGTTGACCCAGTCCTTCCGGGCCTTCTGCTGGCGCACGCACGCCAACAGCCGCTCGCTGGTGTTGCGCGCCAGCAGGCTGGCCTCGTACACGGCCTGTACGCCTTCGCCGACTGCCGATGCTAAGTCGCCTTCGCGCAGCAAGCTGGTCTCGCCGATGATCACCTCTAAGTATTGGTTAATTTCGCCCGCAAACTCGGCCGTCAATTGCCCCATCACCCGCAATTTCTGCGCTTGGCGTAGCTGCGCTTCTTTAACCTGCAACTGCGCCAGGTCTTCTCGGCGGTAGTATAGCCCGCTAAGGACCTCGCCCAAGCCCTTGAACAAGCTGATGTCTGCGTCGCTACAGACGATAGCCTCTTTGCGATAAACGGCTAGGACGCCTTGATCAAAGGTCGTTTCGAGAATGGCTTTGACATTGCAACGCATCTGCTGGGCCAGCCAGTCGCATTCTCCGTGGCGACTCGGCGCTCGATAGCAGGTCGCGGCTGATTTCCACGCTCCCAGCACCCACTGCTGTCCTTCCGTTAGTGGAGACCAATACCCATCGGCCGTCAAGGGATGGAAGCGCATCTTGCACTCGCCGTTGTCGGCTTGTACTCGGTACAACCGGCAACCGTCGTAAGCGATCCCAGCGCGGTCCAAAGTCTGGCGAATCTGCGATAAGACTATGAATTCGCTTTCCGGTTCTTTGTGCCGCCAAACCGCGAGCCGCAAGTCCCGCAACAGGTCCTCGTTAGCATTGCCGCCGCTGTGTTTGCTCATGGTAAGACCCGTGTTCCGATATCAAACAAACGTTTGCAAAACAAAGTAATACCACAAATAATTTTTCAAAAAGTCAAGGATAAAGACGAGTTAGAAACACGCGATTTTACCCCGGCTGCCCGTAGTAACGATAAAATTGTCGATGTCGATTCAAACGACAATTCTCTTGTCGCAAACGGCTCGCCCGCACATTGGAGGCGCAAACTCGCCCTTGCGGTATTGACAAAGTGATGCGCTCTGTTTGTGTTTGATGCGCTGTGCAATCAAGTTCAAAGAAGCCTGGATGGAAACAAATCACACGCTGAGCCAAAAAGAACGCGCCATTCTCGTCGGCGTCGCCCTCCCCCAGATGCCTGCTTGGGAGGCCGAACACTCCTTCGACGAACTCGGCCGCTTAGTCGCCACCGCTGGCCTCGTCGAAGCCGCGCGCCAGATCCAACGGCGCGACCGCATTGACCCGGCCCACTACGTCGGCAAGGGCAAGGCCGCCTCTCTCAAGCAGCTTGCGGCCCAGTGTCAAGCCGACGTGATCGTCTTTGACAACGACCTCTCGCCAGCCCAGATGCGCAACTTGGAGCGCATCACCAAACTCCGCATTATCGACCGCAGCGCCGTGATCTTGGACATTTTCGCGCACCACGCTCGCACCCACACGGCTCATATCCAAGTCGAGTTGGCCCAGCTCAACTACCTCCTACCGCGTTTGACTCGCTACTGGACCCACCTGTCGCGCCAAGCAGGTGGAGGAGCCATTCGCGGCATGGGAGCAGCCGGCGTCCGCGGCCCGGGCGAAACCCAATTGGAAATCGATCGCCGCCTGATTCGCCGTCAGATCAACTCCCTCGAGGCCAAGCTCGACAAGATCGGCGTGCAGATGGCGACCAACCGCAAAAATCGCGCGGATGTTTTTAAGGTGGCCCTCGTGGGTTATACCAACGCCGGCAAGTCCACTCTGATGAGGGCGCTCTCCGGCGCGGATGTCCTAGTCGAAGACCAGCTTTTTGCCACCTTGGACTCTACTACCCGCGCCGTTGACCTCGACCGCAACCACAAGATCCTGCTCACCGACACGGTCGGTTTCATCAACCGCCTGCCCCACCACCTGTTTGCCTCTTTCCGCGCCACGCTCGAAGAGGCCGTGGAGGCCGACTTGCTGCTCCACGTGATCGACTTGAGTTTTCCGTACTACGAGTCGCAAATCGCCACGGTCGAGCAAGTCCTCCACAACCTCGGACTTGCCGACAGCCCCACCCTGAGGGTGTACAACAAAATCGACCAAGTAGCCCCCGGCGAAGAAGAGCGAATCGTGGCCGCGTACGCAGACCGCGAAGATGCCATCGCCGTCTCAGCTAGCCAAGCCATCAACATCGACGCTATACGCGACAAAATCCTCGCGTATAGCGTCGCTGGGGACGTCACCTTGGAGCTGCAGGTTCCCCAATCCGAAGGCCGACTATTGGCCTATTTACACCAGCAGGGTCAGGTCCTCGCAGAGACCTATACGGGCAACGACGTTTGCTTGTGCGTGCGCTTGGAAAAGACCTGGGCCAAGCGCTGGCGGCTAGAGCGCTTCGTCCCACCTAGTCCGACAGAGGCTGGTTGACAAGCCCAACGGCTCAGCATGCAAACTAACCGAGCACTCGCCACGACCACGGTGGCCCGGCCTCGGCCCGAGGAATGCGCGGCCGCACGCCGCATTGCCGCTGAAATGGACTGCCCCTACTGGCCTCGGGACGCACTCGCCGAAACTTGCGCCGACCTCGACGGTCTGCTCGTGGTCGAGCGCGAAAATTTGGCTCTGTGGATTGCTGGGCAGCGCTTTTGCTACCATCCCAACATGGCTAAACTGCGGGTGCTCGCTTTGCGGCAGCAGAGAAAAGATGCTTTGATAGAGGCTCTGCAAATCGCACCGGGGGCCAGCGTCCTCGACTGCACCTGCGGACTAGGGGCCGATGCGGTCGTGGCCTCGTACGCAGCTGGGCCCGAGGGCCGCGTACGCGCTTTGGAAGCCGCGCCGCTGTTGGCGCTCATAGTCGAGCGCGGCATGGCTTCGTACCCGCTCGCCGACGATCCAGACCTCGGTTTGGCCATGCGACGAGTCGAAGTGTGTCGCGCCGACTTTGCGACGTATTTGCGCGAGGAAGCCGACGCGGCTTGGGATGTGGTTTACTTCGACCCCATGTTCGACGAGAGCATTGCCCATGCGCGGGGCTTGGACTTGGTCCGCTGCTTGGCGCAGCCGGGCGGCCCCACACCCGCAGACCTACGCGAGGCCCGTCGCGTCGCTCGCCGCCGAGTGGTGATGAAGGACCGCCGGCCCGGTCGCTTGCTCGCTCGCCTCGGTTTTGCCAAAGCCGAGGTGAGCCGCCGCGTGTGCTACGGCGTGTTGCCCGCTTGGTAGCTTTATTCGCCGCCCGATACGGTCGATACAAGGAAAGGAATAGATCGTGAACCTATCCTGTTGTGCTTGGGCCTTGACCGGCTCGGAAGAAGACGCCCTCACCGCGCTGGCCGCCATCGGCTTCCGCTCCATTGACGTGCAGGCGAAGACCTTTGTCGGCCCAGCGTCGCAAGCGCGCATCGACGACCTCGGCCTGTCGGTCTCCTGCCTCGCGCTGTGTTTTAACATGGAAGACGGCGCGGCTCTCGACGGTGCAACAGCCGCCGCTCGACAAGCCGCCCTCGCCCACTGTCGGGAGGCCCTGGACCACGCTGCCGCCCTCGGTGCCGGTACCGCGTATGTTGTCCCAGGGACCGATCCGGCTGCTCTGCCCCAGTTTGGTGACGCCTTGGGGCGGGTGGCGGACTTCGCGGCCGCGCGCGCGATTCGCGTTGGGGTTGAGCACTTCCCCGGCAAGGCGCTGCCAACGGCTGCCGGGACCTTGGAGTACTTGTCCCGCCTAAACCACCCCAACCTCTACTTGCTTCTCGACACCGGCCACCTACAGATGTCCGAGGAAGATCCGGCTGCTGTCATAGCCGCCGCTGGAGACCGGCTCGGGTATGTGCATCTAGATGACAACGACGGGGAGGCCGACTTGCACTGGCCTCTGCTAGCAGGCGTGCTGACCGAGGAGGCGCTAGCCGCGACTTTCGCCGCCCTTGCCCTAAGCCCGTACGCCGGTCCAGTGAGCATTGAGCTCAGTCCCCAACTCCCCGACCCCGTGGCCGCGCTTACCCAAAGCCGCATTTGTGCTCTGCAATGCGGCTAAAAGAGAGTATTAGATGCCTATTTATATCCTGCTTTTAGCGACCTTGCCCTTCATTGCCTGTAGTGGCGACGAGGGTGCCCTCAAAAAGGTGCCGCGCAACCGGACCTTGATCATGGATTGCTCCGAGGCCAATACCTGCTCTGGCCAGATCCAGGATTACAACTCCTTCAATCCCTTCATCCCAGGCGGCATCTCGCGGATAGGATATAATTTCCTCTACGAGCCGCTCTACTTCTTCAATGCCTACGAGGAAGATTCCGAGCTAATACCTTGGATCGCCGAGAGCCACCGTTTCAACGAGGATTACACCGAACTCGTAGTCAAAATTCGTCCCGGCGTCGAGTGGAGCGACGGGCATCCTTGGTCGGCACACGACTTTGCCTTTACCGTCAACATGCTCGTGGAGCACGCCCCACAGCTCATGTACTCGACGGATATGGCGACTTGGGTCGAAGAAGCGGTCGCCCTCGACAGCTTGACAGCGCGCATCGTGCTCAAGGCTCCCAACCCGCGCTTTCTCTTCAGCTACTTCGTCCACAGCGGCGACCAAGGCGTCCCCATCGTGCCCAAGCACATCTGGGAGGACAAAGACCCGCTGACTTTTTCCAACTTCGACCTACAAAAAGACTGGCCGGTGCTGACTGGCCCCTATCGCATTGTGCGCTCGGAGCCGGCCCAACGGATCTGGGATCTGCGCGAGGGTTGGTGGGCGGAGAAACTGGGCTTTCAGGAGTTACCCCAGGTCGAGCGGCTGATCTATCTGACTTACATGGAAGAACACAAGCGGGTGCAAAACCTGATCGCCAACAACATCGACACCTGCTTGGAGCTGCGTCCGGCTAACATGGTTTCCCTCTTGGAGCGCAATCGCAACATCACGACTTGGACGGGCCGCGAGCCGCCGTATAGCTACATCACTTGGTGGCCTATATCGCTGGGGTTCAATGGGCTAGAAGCCCCTTGGTCCGACCCGGAGATGCGCCGCGCAGTCAACTACGCCATCGACCGCGAACAGCTCGTCGCCATCGGCTGGCAAAACTCAGGTGCGTGGACTCTGCTGCCCTTGCCCGATCTGCCGCAGATGCATCGGTATTTTACTCTCTCCGAGGATTTGGTCGCCAAACACCAAGTCGGCGTCTTTGACTTGGAAAAGAGCGCGGAGATACTCACCCGCAAAGGCTACGAACACAACGGGGTTTTCTGGGAAAAGGACGGGCAGCCGCTGAGCATGGTCATCGACATTTTCTCCCACTTTCAGGACTTGACGCCGGTGCTCATCGCCCAGCTCAAAAAGGCCGGCATCAACGCCTCTTTCCGCATGACTTCGGACTTCTCCACTCGCCTGCGCCAGGGCACGGCCCGCGCGTACCTGATCGGCAACTTCAGCTCCATGCGCGACCCCTATTTTGTGCTGCGCCAGTACCACAGCCGCTTTGTCCAGCCCACCGGCGAGCCAGCCGACATGCCGTGGCGCTGGCAAAACTCGGCCTACGACGCGCTGATCGACCAGATGGGCCAGACCCCAACCGACGCCCCGGAGATGGACGAGCTCTACCGCAAGGCCATGGACCTCTGGCTTGCCGAACTGCCCTCCATCCCCATCGTCCAATGGCCGCACCGCATCCCGCACAACGAGACCTATTGGACCAATTGGCCCAGTGAGGAAAACCCCTATATCAACAGCGCTTACTGGAGCCGCACTTGGCTCTTGGTACTGTTGAACTTGCGGCCGCAGGTGTGAGGATGAGAACGCTCAAGCTGTGGGCAGGCGACATGTAGCCCATTGGACTCTGCATCAGAACAGAATATCAGCAAACGTCAGTAGCCATGCCTCGAAGTCAATACCTTGCTTATCCTCCTGAACCACTGTTTCTGACCGCTGAGCAGGTGGAGATTGGGAACGCAGCACTAACCTGGACAAGTGCTCGTGGGCAAGGTGCCATCCTCCTTCCTGCTTGACCCACACGCTGGAGAGGCGAAGTGTATGCATCCGACTGCGCTGTTTTTTCATAGAGATTCTGACATCCAAATATCCTGTCACCACAGCCATATTCTCGAAGAGTTGCACCTCGATATGCCGGGGTTTGAGATTGAACGTGAGTCCGGCCTTGAACCCGGACTTCATGCGGTTCTGATCGAACCCTTCGCGCAGCAGACCGCCAGATGAGGAGAAAATGGTATAGCCCGGCGCAAAACTGCGCCCCAGACCTTCGTGATCTTTGGCAGCAAAAGCTTGGTAATGATCCATCACGGCAGACCGCACACTCTCTTCGTCGGCAAAACCGCGGGCGGGCAACAGGGCCAGTGTGCAGCAGACTGCGAGAGAATGCCTGAGATTATTCATGGAAGTGAGGAGCTCCTTTTGAGTTTCAAGTTTTCCAGAGAGAAGGGAACAAACACCCACAAAGTGAAAGCTATGAACCCCTACCAAACTAATGTCTTTATCAATGCGCAAGCTCACCCTCCACTGGACTACGGTCCAACGCAGCAGGCGTTACTCAATCGAGATGCTTTCGCCGATGTGGAAGCAGAGGTGACGCGCTTGCCCGGTTATCAACCGACGCCGCTGATTGCATTGAGCGGTCTTGCTGCGGCGAGCGGTGTTGAAGGCCTGTGGTGCAAGCATGAAGGGTATCGCTTAGAGGTGGGGAGTTTTAAGCCGACGGGACCCGTTTACGCAATGCTGTCCGTGTTGAAGGGCGAGATCAAAAAAGCCACTGGCGTGGAAACAGTCACAACACAGGACCTGATAAATCGGCAGTATGAATCGGTGACGAGACAGCTCGTCGTCTCGGCGGCAACATCGGGCAATCACGGGCGCGCGTTGGCGTGGGGTGCCCGCATGTTTGGTTGTCGATGCGTGATTTACATGAACGATGGTGTCAGCGCCGGTAGAGAGGAAGCGATTGCCGCCTATGGTGCAGAGGTGGTGCGGGTAGCGGGAAACTACGATCGAGTGGTGCAACGCTCGTACGCGGACGCTGAGCTGTTCGGCTATTTTGGGAACCTCTGATCAAGTTGCCTTTTTAAAAACCGGAAGATTCGGTTGAATTTTGGTTTTGTATCGACGCGTTAATCGTTGTTTTCCGGGGTGTATTTTCATCCTTTTTTTGTTCCGATCTGGGCTGTGGACGGATTGCTCCCTAGGTCGCCATCAATGCTCTACGCGCTAGGTATACATTGGCCAAGGCAAACAAGGTGAACACTTGGGCGGCATTCTTGGCCAAGCCGCGATAGCGCACTTTGCGATAGCCCCACAGGTGCTTGATGATGCCAAAGGGGTGTTCGACCCGGGCGCGGGTGCGGTTACTTTTTCGGTTAAACGAGTGATCGGCACAAGTGAGTTTCCTGCCGCGGGTGGCCTTACGCAGGACGCGCCATTCGATCCCCTCGGCTTGGGCGTCCTGCTGGCGTTGGGCATCCACATAGGCTTTGTCGCCATAGATAACCGCTTCGTCGCCATGCAAACACTCGTCCATCATCTGCGAATCATGCACCGACGCCGAGGTCACCACGACGGTGTGGACCCGTCCTTGCGGATCACTACCCACATGCGCTTTGAGACCAAAATGCCACGTATTGCCCTTCTTAGTCGAACCCGTCTGCGGATCCCGGGCGCGATCCTGATTCTTGGTCGAAGTCGGGGCCGCCAAAATCGTCGCATCCACAATCGTCCCTTCACGGACGATCAAACCCCGCTCCGACAAATACTGACCCGTGCGCTCAAACAACACTTCAGTCAACCCATGCCGCTCCAAAAAATGACGAAATTTACAAATCGTCGTCTCATCCGGGATGCCATCCAACCCCACCCCCGCAAACCGACGCATCGACGCCACATCATACAGACTATCCTCCATACCCGGATCGGAAAGCCCATACCATTGTTGCATGAAATAGATGCGCAACATCGTCGCCGCAGGAATCGGACGACGCCCGCGACCCGGCTTGGGATACTTACGCAAGATCGGTTCAAGCAGGTCGTCCCAAGGCAACACAGCATCCATCTCGCAGAGAAAACGCTCTTTGCGCGTGGTTTTCTTTTTACACGTGTAGGCTTCCTCGGAAAAACTAAGTTGATGCATGGCGTCTCATCTCCTGTTGTCTTAAATATAACATCGCAAAAAAATGGCCAACAGACTTAATCAGAGATTCCTTTGCCATATCGGAATATCGGATGAGAAATCCGCGGAGTATCCCCACATCTCCCGTGAAATTATGCAGGGGTACGCAATGGTCGCGGACGAAATCGTGCGGCAGTTCAGCGACGTCCAGCCGCCCACTCATGTCTTCGTCCCCGGCGGTGGCGGTCGGCTTGCCGCGGCGACCTGTGGGCATTTGTGGGAGCGCTATGAGAGCAACCATCCGCGGGTAGTTGTTGTTGAACCCACCACCTCTGCCTGCCTATACCAAAGCGCGATTGAAAACAGCGCAGCAACCGTCAGCGGGGATGGTCGGTCCGTTATGGACGGACTGGTCGTTGAATCCGCTTCGCCCCAAGCATGGGATATTCTAAAGGCTGGTGCTTTCGCCTTTCTTACTATCCCCGACGAAGCGGCTGTTGATGCCATGCGACAAGCGGCGACCGGTGTCGGTGGCGATCCCCCAATGGTCATTGGTGAAACGGGGATTGCAGCGTGGGCAGGATTTCTGGCAGCGACCCGGGACGAAAATCTGCGCCAGCAGCTTGGACTCGATTGCAACAGCCGCATCGTCATCATTGCAACCGAGGGGGCGACCGATCCAGAGGTTTATCGCAACCTTGTTGGCACGATTCCGGAAGCGGTTTTGGCGGCTCAACCAACTACGGCGACAGCGAAGGACTGCTCCGGATTGGCAGGCTAAAGCCGACCTTCCTTCTGCAGAATATCCCCGGCAATCGCGTAGGTCGTTCCGTGCATGGCAATGACGACGAGTCCGATCCCGGCCGCGAGATAGCCGCCGAGGTATAAGTTGGGGATGTCAATCGACTCGTAGTTGTGGGCGTGGGTCTGTACTTGATCGAGTTGGAAGCGGTAGTTGTCGCGCATGGGCGCGAGGGTCAGCGGCGCAAAGCCCTGTAAGATCGAATAGTCGGCCGTGCCGCCGATTTCCTTGATCACGTGATCAACTTCCACCACTTGGTCTCCTTCGGGCGTTTGCAGCTCGACCTGTCCGTCCTCGGCGATCTGCGTCACGTGGGTGTGGTACAAGGTTTGGAGCCGGGGCGAGCGGCTTTCGAGGATTTTGGCGATGCGATGGTAATAGGGCAGCCCGTGGCGGCTGTCGTTGATGAGCTGCCAATGGACCGCTGGCCCTTGGCGCATGGCATAATACACCTGCTTGCCGGCGTCGTGCAATTCGGTCGCGGCCCAATCGCCCGAGCGCCCGCCGCCGACGATGAGCACCCGCTCGCCGGGGAAGTCTGCGGGCTTGTCGTAGTGAGCGGTGACAAAAGGCCAGTCCTCGCCCTCTACGCCGAGGGAGCGCAACTGACCGCGCTGGCCGGTTGCGAGGACCAAGTACTTACAGGTGTAGCGTTGCTCAGCGCCCGTTTGCACGTGCCGACTAGTGAGCTGAAAGCCCTTTTCGTGCGGTTCAATCCGCTCGACCTCCTCAGAGGTGCGAATGCGCTCTGCCACCCCAAAGCGATCGGGCACGCGGTGATAGTACTCGATCAGATCGGTCTTGAGGATCAGGGCGTTGACGTCTAAGGAATGCCCGATTTCTACGGCGTGCTGTGCCAGTGGATAAAAGGCAAATTCCATCCACTGACCCGGCGACAGAGTCAGCAGGTTGTGCGGCGCGCGGTTCCACAGTCCGCCGACCGGCTCGCGGCTGATGAGCAGCGCGTCCAGCGGCTCGCCGCGCCGGAAGTCCATGGCGACTTGGTCGAGTTCCTCAAAGAGCTGGCGCGGGTGGTGCAAGGTGCGGAATAGATCGACGGGCTTGATGCCGCTCTGCACGAGATACTGCATATCTAGCCCTAGCAGCGTGCGGTCGAACTGCTGCAAGTATCCGGCTAGGGGCGCGTAGCGCCTGGCAAACATGCTGCTGCTGCGGAAAAAGGGATGCCAGCCGTTCAAGACTACGGCCAGCGGCAGGCCCGCCGGCCCACCGCCGACGATGATGACAGTATGGTGTTCTGGGTTCATTGTTGCCCGACGATGATACTTTCTGATAGGAAGCTAGCGAGGAAACTTACCCGTGTGCGCGAGAATGACGGTGGACGACAGGCCACAGGCCGCAAGCGGCAGACGCAGCGGGCTTACTCGTCGGCGTTTAACAGACGCCTAAAGGCTTCGAGGCTGGGCACCTGGATGGCCGCCCGATGCAACTGCTTGAGGCGCTGCACATCGTCAATGGCCCCAATGCGGCGGGCCAACAGGTGCATATCCTCCGGCTGAAAGCGCAGAGCCAACACTTCTTGGATGCTTTCTTGGATGCCTTGCTCAATGCCTTGCTCAATGCCTTGCTCAATGCCTTGCTTGGTGACTTCCTCAATGATTTCCTCACGGATTGTTTCGGCGAGGTACTGGGCAAATGAGGATTCGCGCATGAGGTCCATGAGATGCTCCTTGGAAACAATGGCCGTGATTGTCTGCGGATTATACACTAAGCCGCTCAAGATCGCCAGTCCCGCGAGAACATCGGCCTTAACCGACTGATCTAGCGGCAGCGCTGCCGCCCGAGCGATGCACTGCTCTAACCACGCCTCCTCGGCCTGACCGGCTGGTGGCTGCATCAACGGAGCAAAGGGCAGCAAGCCGACCGTCCCGCGGTCGAGCACGGCTTGACCAGGAAGCTGGCTCAGGCGGATCACTTTATACTGAACGAGGATTTGGTAGCCGGGATGCTCTTGGAGGTAATAGCCCGGGTCGCGTCGTCCGGCGTCGGGGCGCAGGTAGAAGACGTGGGCGTACACTGGCAGGTCGTAGTGCTCGATACTGCGGCCGATGTAGCCGGCCATGCGGCGAGGCATGGCCGGGTGGTCGGTGGTTTGAAATTCGTGATGGACTAAGGCGTCCTTGCCGCTGATGCGCACGCGGAGGAGGCTGTCGGTGCGGCGGGCTTTGACGGTGGGCTGCTCGCTCTCTATCACTTCGACGTCTTCGATGTCGTCGCGCTGGAGGGCGAAGCGGGCGAAGTCAGCCGGGTAGGTTTGGATCAGGTGCTTGGAAACGGTGTCGATTTCGGCCATGGCGATCCATTGGGAATTAGAGTGTGCCAAGCCGTCCGAACCGAAGGGAACGGTTGGGCCATTCGTAACTCTGCAAGATCTATGCCAAGGCGGCAGTACAGTGGGGAGGACGGGGCTATGCGGGATGAGACTGTACGCTTTCTGTGAGAGTCGGCGGAGAGTGGATCTAGTTTCAATCCTTGTTTTGTTGGATTAGCCGCTGAGACCCCCTTCCATTATAGCCTTGTGCCCAGCCTCTATAATGTTTCAATCCTTGTTTTGTTGGATTAGCCGCTGAGACTGGATCGGTTGCAGGTTCGAGTCCTGTCGCCCTCCACCGTTTCAATCCTTGTTTTGTTGGATTAGCCGCTGAGACGGAGATTGCTTGACCATTATCCGCGAGCATCTCCGGTTTCAATCCTTGTTTTGTTGGATTAGCCGCTGAGACCCGGTGGGGAGGGAGGAAGCCCAATGCCGCAAACTGTTTCAATCCTTGTTTTGTTGGATTAGCCGCTGAGACTCGCTACGTGGACCAACTCAGGGATACCCGATGATTGTTTCAATCCTTGTTTTGTTGGATTAGCCGCTGAGACGCGACGAACTTAACGGACTTAGTTGGGTGGTGACTGTTTCAATCCTTGTTTTGTTGGATTAGCCGCTGAGACATCATACGCACGTGCGCGGAGTACGTACCCTCTTATCGTTTCAATCCTTGTTTTGTTGGATTAGCCGCTGAGACGGTCCGATCTTGCCCTCGGCGATGAGCTTGCTGGTATGTTTCAATCCTTGTTTTGTTGGATTAGCCGCTGAGACCAGCCCACGACAACAGGGAGAACTGAGATGCGCTATTGTTTCAATCCTTGTTTTGTTGGATTAGCCGCTGAGACAATGGATCGGGCCAAGCTAGATCTCGTCTGGTTGTAGTTTCAATCCTTGTTTTGTTGGATTAGCCGCTGAGACCTCCAATCACTACGTTGGTCACGCCCACGGCGTGGGGTTTCAATCCTTGTTTTGTTGGATTAGCCGCTGAGACAAAGAACGATCCGCTCGACGCTTTTTATATCTGGATGTTTCAATCCTTGTTTTGTTGGATTAGCCGCTGAGACAGATTGAGGGCGAGAAGGGTGCCTCCTCGGACGCGCTGTTTCAATCCTTGTTTTGTTGGATTAGCCGCTGAGACCGACGAGAACGACCAGCCGCGCAACCGCGTTCAGGTGGTTTCAATCCTTGTTTTGTTGGATTAGCCGCTGAGACCACCTCTATTGCACAGCGATCCCGGAGGTTGTATTTCCGGTTTCAATCCTTGTTTTGTTGGATTAGCCGCTGAGACCGTGTAATGGGATGATTTGAACGATGATCGTATCGGATGTCTCGTTTCAATCCTTGTTTTGTTGGATTAGCCGCTGAGACACCAAGACGGCGACCTGCTTACCATAGCGTAACAGGTTTCAATCCTTGTTTTGTTGGATTAGCCGCTGAGACCCCAACTGGACGCCTATCTCGCATGAGGGGGTTTCGTTTCAATCCTTGTTTTGTTGGATTAGCCGCTGAGACTTGTAGGTCAGCTCACGTACTTGGTAGTCGGAGAAATGTTTCAATCCTTGTTTTGTTGGATTAGCCGCTGAGACACGGTTCCGCACCATCGGCTTAGGGGACTTGCTGCACGTTTCAATCCTTGTTTTGTTGGATTAGCCGCTGAGACTGGGGGGTCGAGGCGGCCACTTGGTCGCTGCTCTTTGAGTTTCAATCCTTGTTTTGTTGGATTAGCCGCTGAGACCTGTGCGCTGTCGGGCGTGTCGCGGTCGTAGATCATGTTTCAATCCTTGTTTTGTTGGATTAGCCGCTGAGACGGAGGCCCTTGCCGTCCGGTAGGTCCACGAGGAACTGGTTTCAATCCTTGTTTTGTTGGATTAGCCGCTGAGACATCATACGCGCGTGCGCGGAGTACGTACCCCCTTAGAGTTTCAATCCTTGTTTTGTTGGATTAGCCGCTGAGACCGATCTTTGCCTTTGGCTGTGGGGTTACTTGGATGGTGTTTCAATCCTTGTTTTGTTGGATTAGCCGCTGAGACGAGATGCAGATGCTCGGCCAGGGGGACGGCAACGGGTTTCAATCCTTGTTTTGTTGGATTAGCCGCTGAGACCGCGACGTTTGTCGATGGTAGCCCCAGAGATAACGTGTTTCAATCCTTGTTTTGTTGGATTAGCCGCTGAGACCCGGTTGGACGCGGCTTTTGAGCCTTTCTTGTTAAGGTTTCAATCCTTGTTTTGTTGGATTAGCCGCTGAGACCAGTTTATGACGGCGGATATTCCGCTGTTTAAGCGGTTTCAATCCTTGTTTTGTTGGATTAGCCGCTGAGACGCTTCCGGCTGCTGTCTGTCAAAAAAGGACCCCAAGTTTCAATCCTTGTTTTGTTGGATTAGCCGCTGAGACGGCCAACGAGCCGCACAGCTTCCACCAGGGCATCCTGTTTCAATCCTTGTTTTGTTGGATTAGCCGCTGAGACATCTTCGCGCTGGGGCAGGAGAACGTGTCGCTCTTTTAGTTTCAATCCTTGTTTTGTTGGATTAGCCGCTGAGACTGGAGATAGGCGTACTCGGCGGGGATGTGTCCCGGTTTCAATCCTTGTTTTGTTGGATTAGCCGCTGAGACCAGGGTTAGGGTCAGGGTCAGGGTCAGGGTCAGGCCGGTTTCAATCCTTGTTTTGTTGGATTAGCCGCTGAGACTCGGGCGGCGGGTCGAGCGACGGATCGCGGGTTTCGATGTTTCAATCCTTGTTTTGTTGGATTAGCCGCTGAGACGATGATTTTCAGGGGGGTCATTATTCGTTCCTCTCGTTTCAATCCTTGTTTTGTTGGATTAGCCGCTGAGACGAGCAGCGTGGCCGAGGTCTGGTAGGGCACGGTCAGAGTTTCAATCCTTGTTTTGTTGGATTAGCCGCTGAGACTCGTTTAGGACTTCCGCCGTTAACGGACTGTTTTCTGGTTTCAATCCTTGTTTTGTTGGATTAGCCGCTGAGACTTCAGCTACTACCACGACGTAACAACCCACGTACTGACGTTTCAATCCTTGTTTTGTTGGATTAGCCGCTGAGACGTGGGACGTAGTAGGGGCCACGTGCGTGACATCCTACAAAGTTTCAATCCTTGTTTTGTTGGATTAGCCGCTGAGACGAGTCAGAGGTGCGATCCACCTCCAACCCGTACGACTGTTTCAATCCTTGTTTTGTTGGATTAGCCGCTGAGACGCCACGGTGATCTCGAGCGGTTCGGCTTTAGTCGCCGTGTTTCAATCCTTGTTTTGTTGGATTAGCCGCTGAGACAATGAAAGCGTCTCGCACCCTACCACTGACCTCACAGGGTTTCAATCCTTGTTTTGTTGGATTAGCCGCTGAGACTGCGCCGACGTGGTTGTTGACAATCTCTTCGTCGCCCCAGTTTCAATCCTTGTTTTGTTGGATTAGCCGCTGAGACTCTACAATGCACTTGCCCGACAGTGCTTTTGAACTTGTTTCAATCCTTGTTTTGTTGGATTAGCCGCTGAGACAGGAGCTACTGGCTCTGGCTGTTACCCTGTCGGCCGAGTTTCAATCCTTGTTTTGTTGGATTAGCCGCTGAGACACTGCTACGGCGACGCTACAGGTCGCTCGCGCTCGTCGTTTCAATCCTTGTTTTGTTGGATTAGCCGCTGAGACGCGAGACGCTTGGGCGTCTCTCGTCAGCGCGTATGGGTTTCAATCCTTGTTTTGTTGGATTAGCCGCTGAGACCGGTAGGCGGCAGGTTAGGGGCTTCGGGTATGGCAGGGTTTCAATCCTTGTTTTGTTGGATTAGCCGCTGAGACTGAACGGGTCTTGTGTGGCGAAACCCGACACCACATGTTTCAATCCTTGTTTTGTTGGATTAGCCGCTGAGACACAAGATAAGCCTTCGGTAGCGCCTGATCCCCATAGAGTTTCAATCCTTGTTTTGTTGGATTAGCCGCTGAGACTCGCTCCTTGGGGTGGTGAGTTGCTTTCTTAACCTACTTGTTTCAATCCTTGTTTTGTTGGATTAGCCGCTGAGACACTGAACGTGCCGTCCGCGCTGTCGCCGACATACTGGTTTCAATCCTTGTTTTGTTGGATTAGCCGCTGAGACGCCAGTCCCCGTAATCCGAAAGGTGGTATCGGACAGGGGTTTCAATCCTTGTTTTGTTGGATTAGCCGCTGAGACAATTAGGTTGCACTGAGCGGACGATCTACCGACTCAGGTTTCAATCCTTGTTTTGTTGGATTAGCCGCTGAGACCCCCGTGCGGCCGCGTGCGGCCGCGTTCATCATACAGGTTTCAATCCTTGTTTTGTTGGATTAGCCGCTGAGACCTCAATCAGGCTCACGTCGCCGCGATCGGGCAAGAGTTTCAATCCTTGTTTTGTTGGATTAGCCGCTGAGACCCCTCCCCCCACGTCAGGCGGCTCAGTCTTTGTCGGGGTTTCAATCCTTGTTTTGTTGGATTAGCCGCTGAGACTGAGCGGTCAGCCGCTCATGGTGTCGCAGGTCTCGCGTTTCAATCCTTGTTTTGTTGGATTAGCCGCTGAGACTCGACCGAGTCCCGCAGGTCCTCCCCTATCTTTCACTTGTTTCAATCCTTGTTTTGTTGGATTAGCCGCTGAGACGCCGAGCCGAGGTTTACTACGCCCGATTCGCTTTTGTTTCAATCCTTGTTTTGTTGGATTAGCCGCTGAGACCCTCATAGAGTCTGGCGAAGAGGTCAATATAATGACGTTTCAATCCTTGTTTTGTTGGATTAGCCGCTGAGACACACTGGAAGCAGCCCTCTTAGTGGCCAGCCAGCGCGTTTCAATCCTTGTTTTGTTGGATTAGCCGCTGAGACCATATTCAGCGCCGCTTTCTGCCAGCGCGGGCCGATCTTGTTTCAATCCTTGTTTTGTTGGATTAGCCGCTGAGACAAAGCGCGACGCCCTGCGCAACCGCTCCTTGGGAAGCGTTTCAATCCTTGTTTTGTTGGATTAGCCGCTGAGACCGCGCGAGGCGGCGGCGGCTCAGCAGGCCTACGCAGTTTCAATCCTTGTTTTGTTGGATTAGCCGCTGAGACAGTGTTGGGAGGAGGCTTAGCATGGCCGTCAATAAGGAGTTTCAATCCTTGTTTTGTTGGATTAGCCGCTGAGACACCAAAATCTCATAAATACTTTTAAAACTGATATTTACACATACGTATCTCCACTGGAGAATAGCCATGGGATTCGCCTTTAGCAACGTTACAAGCCAGTTTTTTTACTATTTTTCAATCTAAAACGTCTATAAATCGTTGTTTCTAGTAGATTTAGAAAAAGCCATAATCAAACGCAGATATTTTTATAGCAACAGTCTATGCAATGATTTTTATTGGCCGTCTTCCGAGGTAGTTTCCCCGTCTGGATAATAGAGAACATTTCATCCAAAATCTGATCCGTAGCTTCTCTGATCTCGTCCGAAAGAGGCACTTCCAAAACCTTGCTTCCACCGCGAATATAGGCAACATAACCCCGCGTAACTTCGGCTTGATATACTTCCTCAATCAATAAACCGTACAGTGCCACCTGAATAGCATGTGTCCTGAAGGCTCTTTCTTGATACTCAGTGTACTTAAAATCGAGTGGAGCCATAGTGCCATCATCTAAGGAAAGAACCTCATCTACAATGCCTCTTACTCGTACTTTCGGCGATGCCAGATATACAGCCTGTTCCTTATTGACGACGCCGAGTTTCTTACGCAAATAATCCCTATTCTCCTTTTCCCGGCGTTTGTGAACCTCTCGCCCCTTGAGCACTTTATAGCGCCGGTCCTCAAACTGAGGAATCATCAGGACATTCATAAAATAGGTGAAGCGCGGACACCAGATGTGTTCGATGACTTCCGATGGCGTGAGCATCGGGCTGGTCTCGGTATCCATCATACGAATAGATTCCTTACCTCACCTTGGACCAGACGTTGGTCAAAAGCCTGACCTTGCAGAATGGCTTTTTTGAAATCTGGACCGCACATCGGAAAGATGTACACCCGATCCTCTTCCAGATTGATCAGATCTTCCGTGCGCATTGATAGTTCATCCAAGCGATTGCGCTGGATCGTGCCTACGAATACCGACTTTTGGACGCGGTATAGACCTGCTTCTTTGCAGGCTTTAGCTACTTTAGTACGAGCCTTGTCCTCCTGGATGTCGTATATGACCCAGACCAGTGTCTCTGTCTGCTTCACGGTTCCTCCTTGAGCAGGTCGTTAGCAATCCGGTGAAGGTCAAACTGCACAGCATCGCGCCGACTGATATTGCGATTGCGGTACCTGATACGTTCATCTAGGTGTTCGGTCAGAGCCTCCAGCAAGACGGCCTTTCCCTCCTTGTTCAGGGTCAGCCCGTTCTTGAGCTGATCGAACAGTGCTTTTTTGATTTTATGTCTCGAAAATAGCTGCACCACAGTCTCATCGGCCCAGATCCGGTAGTTTTCAATCAGGTCGAAAACCAGCGAAGGTTTATTGTAGTGATCTGTATGGACAAAGCCGATGTACGGGTCTAAACCGGCTAGCAAACAAGCCCGTTCCACTAGGCCATAAAGCACTCCGTAGGCGTAGTTCAACAGACAGTTGAATTCGTCTTTAGCGGGATTGCGGCTACGACCCTCAAAGCGGTACGTCTCAGGCAGTAAGCGACTCACCGCCGCCCAATAAGTACGACTGGCGCGGCCTTCCAGCCCCATCACCTGATCCCGCACCTGATCCAGTCCCCCCTCCATATCCTGTAACTGTAACTGCATAGCCTTCAAGCCGCCGATCGCCTCTGTCAGCAGCGTAGATAGTCGAGTGCGTCGATCCCGCATCGCGGTCAGGAAGTCGATTTGATTCTGGATTTTCCGATCCATCCAAGACAACGCCAGCTTTAACCCGGCCTCTTCTCCTGCGATTTCCAGTTGCCGACGGCGTATGGCCGTGGTGGAACCGGGCCGACCGTGCCAAACCCGACCGAAAGGATCGCCGTATTTGTCCAGAAACAGAATGTCGATATTCTTCTCTGTCGCCAGTTGGACAGCATCAGTAGAAAAAGCGGCACCTGTGGTTATGAGAATGGACTGAACCTTGCGGGCAGAGACTTCCGAAACCTTGCCATCCGCTCTGATCTGGAAGAGTTCGCCGCGCCGTTGAAGGTAGGCACCGTAGGTGTTGATGACGAGTTGCATTAGAACATTCTCAGAGCATCGTCTGTGACGAAACACCCACCTAAGTGAAAATCGTATTCCATCTCGCAAAACAAAAACCTGCCATCTTCAGCACTCCATGAGTGCTTCTTTATGTACCACACAGGCATTTTCAACTCGTAAAGACGCCGATCTCTGATATCCGCTAATCTCATTACTTCGTTTTCAAATATGTGAGGAATGACGCTCTGCTGTTCATACTTAGAAATTCGGGTTTGACGACGTTCGTCTTCACCGTGAATAGGATCTAAAATACCTTGAAAACGTCTCTGGTCATGATCCACTCTTTGCTGGGCAAGGATGAAGTCGTCGTGAGACTGTATTTCCGTATTAGCATAAACACCCTCCACTAAATCAAGTAGGTCTTGTTCAGTTAGTCGCCTATTATCCTTATCTGCAAATGCACGGAAGCTGCGGTTTAAGAGCACCTGTTTCTCGCTCTGCTCAACATGCGTATCATCGGAATAGATTTTCTCTGATCCAGGCCCCGGACGGAAGATAATTACTTCTCCATTCCGTTTTCTTTTTCGGTTGACTCGCCCTGCCCGTTGCGCGAGCGCATCGGGGGGCGCACATTCGGTAAAAAGCACATCGAAATCAATATCTAAAGCAACTTCTACCACTTGTGTCGCAATTAACAGCGTAGGCTCCTGATTTAAAATAGACGCCTCTTTTTTTCGTCTATCTTTGAGAATGAATTTGGAGTGATAACAGACGGGCTGAAGATCCTCTAGCGCTTGAGCTAATTCTTGGCATCGCTCCACAGTATTTACCACTACCAAGACTTTTTTATCGGTAGAAACCTTACTACGGACCATGTCCAGATAGCTTATTAGATCATCGTCAACAACTCGATATAAACTCCTGGATTCTTGTAGTAGCTCGTGGTCTCTGACGACCTCTACACATGCCGATTGCCTTAGCGCGGCCGTCAAGTCGCGCTCCAAGAAACGAGGCAAAGTCGCGCTCATCACCATAAACCGTGCTCCGGCGGCTCCTAATTGCTCGATAGCTTTGAATATTAATCCCGCCGTGTAGGGATCGTATGCGTGGATCTCATCCAGAACAATTGCGGAATCGCAGGCGGCAAACGCCTTAAGAGGCCAACGTCCAGCGTGAAACAAAGTCGTCAATAATTGATCAACAGTCCCCACTGTCACCGGTGGAATAAAATGGCGATCAAAGAGCGAACGAGAACGTACATCTTCTTTGCCATCGCCGACCGCGTCGTCCATCTGCTCTTGCTCTCGCCGGGTCACTAAATCCGCCATTGAGTGGGTCAAACCCACTGGATGCTCATAAAAACAAAAAAATTGACGCATCCGTTCATACAAACTGTTGGCTGTTACCATGGTGGGAAGGAGGTAGAGGATTTTTCCAGCGTACCCTTGTTTCACCTGCCCTAGTGCCCACAGCAAGGCTGCTTCCGTCTTGCCGCTGCCCGTAGGTGCGACCGCGACAACATGGCCGTCCACACCTCCACAAGCACGTTGAAAATCTCGAAATTCCGAAAAAACCCAGCCCTCGCGTTCGCCTTTTTCTTGGAGATAGGAACCGACTTTTTCAGGGCTTACATCTACAGCAGATTGGTAATCTAAACTATGTGCCGAAGCGTGCCAGTCGGCATTCATCAATAGTCCCTTCATCAGGATAAACAACTCTCGGGCAGTTCCTATATCTCTCACAAACTCATTCAAGTTTCTAGCGAAAGGAGGCTGATTCTGCGCTAACTCGCTACACTTTTCGTAGTCTAGTGCCGGTGGACAATCGCCGAAATCGTCGTAAATTTTCTCGACGACACGTTGCCCTTCTTCAATACCCCCTTCAGCCCATGTAAGAGCACCAGGGTTTTTACCCTCACGCTCGAAACGAGTCAATTCTCCGTCAACCGTTTTGTGATGGCCGAGAACTACCATCGCTTCCATTACTCCCGTGCAGATGGCTTCGGTCAATTGGCCATGCGTCTGCTGCAAATTACACGCCCCTAGAAAAACAAAGGCTGTAGATGCGTATTCATGGCGAAAATTGGCTTTGATGGCTCTTTGTCGCTCTGCCTCAGATGAGGCGTACATAATGCGTTGGAAATTTGCAGACAGCTTGCCCATATCGTGAAAAGCTACACACAGAAGGCTGCTTAGCAGAAAGCGATCTCGGTCTATACTGTGGCGGTCACATAGTCGCTTGATGGCACCGCTGTGTTTATCGATCAATTGCTTCCAGGCCAAATAGACGCTCCAAACGTGCTCTTCGTACGTTTCATCAGGCCTGCATTTAGCTAGAAAGATCATCGCGGTACCACTATAATTTGGTCGTAGCCTACGCCTAGGATTTGGGATCTTAAACGAAAGCCCTCAATAGGCTTTTTGACTTGTATCGGATGGCCGATATAGGTGAAAAACTCCCGTCCGGCAATCGTACGTCGCTCTCCTTCAAAACTGAAGCGTACAGGTAGATTGAATACTTGGGGCGCACGTATGGACTCAGTGAGAGGTAGGTCTAAGACGGACTCATCAGCTTGGTACGCCCCTGTCATATCCTGAGGTACTGCACAAAAATAGACCGATTCTAGGGGTTCCCAATCTGTCTCCATCAACTCGACGGAGTACAAGACGAGCAGGCTATCGCTGTGCCCCGCAGTAAGCGCATATACCGGGTCGTTGAATCCTCTCGCAATGCGTTGAGCCATTGCGTTGTCTTCAGTGCCATACACCAGAGCAAGAGATAGATCGACGATATATTCTCTCAGTAATACATCTGAGACCACTTCTCCAGACTTCACTTTGCGGTACTTCCAGAGGTCTTTAAAGGTGCCGCGATCTCTACCCCCGATGCCAACACACACCTTATTCTCCTCGACAAACCGTTGACTCTCCTCCAATCCATATCCAAGTGCTGCCCCCAGCAATCCTATACAACTTGTATAGGACGGCAGGGGAAGCGTTTTGTGGAAGGTGTGTGTTTCGGGTAGGCGAAAGGAGGCGGTCTCTGCGAATGCCTGGATCAATACCAGATGCATGCCTTACGCTCCGTTTTGCTCGTAGCGGTCTTTCACCCAACCGTTCAGCTTTACGAATGCTTCACCTATGGTACAGGCCCCTTCGGGGACACCTTCAAACAAGCCCGAACGCACCCCAATTACCGAATCGATCACTACAGCCTCATGGTCTTTTAGCACTTCGTCCAAAACCGCACCGTTAAGCGTCTGCCCCTTGACTTGGACAGATTCTAAAAAAATCGGTGCCTTCACTGAGGTAAGGGCGGCAGCGATAAACTTAGGTGTCAGATCGGCCAAGAAGCGGCTTTGTCGTCCAGTGCTCCACAGATTTTGCAGGGCATCCAGCAAGGCAGTAATGCGCTCGGCTTTACGAGAGGCTTCCAAGTCACTTTCAAAACCGTCTCCTGCCCCTACGCGATCAAGTTCGATGAGAATGGTGCCCCGATAAAGACCGCCGTGAATTTCCGTTTCGTAGATATTGGGATCGCCACCCGCTTCAACGCTCATGTAGTTGGTGCCGAAATCCAAATCTCCCTGGTAGGGCTGAATGGCGACTAAGGGTGAGACGCGTACGGGAGAGGTCCTTTTATCGGTCTTTCCTCTGCCGCCACTTTCTCCCGACTGGGCATTCATGTAACCGAACAGGTCATCGTCGATATAGGAGGCCGGATCGCATTTAGTTGTCGCCGCTCCCTTTTTAGCCGCAGCCACCACTCCCTCGGACAGCTTGTGGCCCATCGTGGCCAACTGATCGCGCAATGCCCTGCGCAGCGCTTGGGAGGAGACATAGGGATACTCTCTGATGCCTTCGTTTGTCTCCCGGGTGAGCTTCTTGATACTGGATATATTATCCGCTTCCTTATCACCTCCGTTGAGGCTAGCGAACGAAACGGGTGTCATATAGGTAATGGTCAAGGCTTTCGCCTGAGTGCGATCTTCGCTCATTACTGTTCTCCTTTCTTGTCGTTAGAGGCAGTACCAGCGTTAAAGGAATTGAGAGCCGCCAACATGCAGAAACCGCGAAACTCTTCAAAGTTGGTTTGGTTTAGTTGACCTTCATACGCGGCTGGGGGTACGGCGATTTTCCACTTAAACTGAAGTCGGTTTAGTTCGCTGAGAAAATCTGGAAGCGTTCGACACTTTCTCAGTGCGAACAGACTTCCCTTTTTACCTCCTTCTTTAGCGATGACCGATCCGATGCGTCGCCCTAGGGTTACGGCAGCTTCTCGTGCTTGTGTTTCCATACTTTCTCCTTTCTTCCGCAGAACATCTTCGTAGTGAATGACGAAATCGAAAAGTGGCGCAAAGTACTGCCGCCCTTCTCGATTTATGTGATAGGCGAATGCTTCTGCTTGGCGTAAAATGGATTGTTTACGCAGTACCGATCCGAGCAAACGATCGCGTTCCAGAGAGCGATTTTCATTTCGTTGTGCTGTGAAATCGATCATTGAATGTGCGATGTCTTTCCAAGTTCCTTCTTGTTTTCCTATATGTTGGAATAAACGGAACAGATAGACCACATCGTCAAAGAGCCAGACTTGTGTGGGCATCTGGGTATTGCCCTTCTGTTCGGCAGAGACCAACCCGAAAGAAAGAGGCGCATCACTCCATACCACATCCATAAATGCGCTATAGCCATCGTCTTGGTCGGCGTTTTGTCGATCTTGGGTCAGATGTTCGTAAACGCGGTGCATGAAAGAAAATGCTACTTCTCGCGGATGGGTGAAATAGCCTCCTATACGCGACTCAAAATTGCGCCAGAAATTGGGTTCCCACTCAACGATACTATTCAGAGTACCATAGACTTGATCCATCTTGAGCAAGTCGGGTGCGAAAGGAAAGAACATGTGCAGGCGGTCACCTGATTTACTGAAAAACCCATTGACTGGAACAAATTTGCCGACGTAGGCACAACGCCAGCATACCTGAGATACTTCACGAGTCATATTAAAGAAAGATAGACCACCAGAGTCGCCGGTGACAAAAGGAAAAATTGTCTGATTGACCTTTTCCATTGACGAAGAGTATTGGCCGCAGAGAAAGCAAGGGTCGGCTCTGAGCCTACCGTCTTTGATTTTAATTTTTACTTTAGGTCGCACTCTGTTGGGTTCGTCTAGCAGCATGCCTGCAGGAGGTCCGGCCTTGAGTTTTTGCTGTTCTAAGAATGCGTCCAATCTGTCTTGTATATGGGCATGTGAGTCAGGTAACTGGCCGGGCTGCTTGTCCTTCCAACGGACTTGGCCACTAGCTGGTCGGGGAGCCTTGTCAAAAACGAGCGCGGCGATACCTCGCGCTTTTCGCTTGGGGAAAGGCACAAACTGGTCTTTTTCGGAATCGTAATAGAAATTCCAAGAAGGATTGTCCTCGATCTGAAGTTGCGTAGAGACATCATAATAACGCTTTACTAAGCGGCCGTATGCTCTTCCTAAAACTGCCTCAACATCCTTCGCCTCACCGCCGATTTTCAGACCATCTTTTTCTAAATTGACGGTAACTGAATATTCTTCACCAAGATGGTTATACGACTCGTTATCACCGCGCTGTAGATCGGCGTGGACATCCCCCATGATGCAGCGATATATACCCAACACCCCTGAGTCGTTCCAGAAATTGTTGAGTCTGGGAAAGCATATCTGGACTTCGCTCATTGCTTATTCCTCAATCCTTTGGATGGTGCCAAATCCACGAGCACTCTGTTTGCCGATGCCCCACCAGTTGGGCAATGCAAAATTGACAGTGAAGGTACCTGCAATGCCTAGCAGTTCGACGCCATTTTTGATTTCTATCTGCTGTGTGCCTTCTATTCGCATTGAAGAGACGAGCCTCTCTTCCACCGAGAAACCTATTGATTTACATAAAGACAAGATATTTCCAACTAAAATTCTGTTGAGGATGTTCTCACGCTCTGTTATGCTTTTCGTGCTAATAAAGCGTTTGTAGTTGATCTCATTGAGGGCTAGCCAAGGCGTGATGAACCGATATGCCAGACCTTTTTTCATTGAGCCTATTGGGACTTGTTCAGTCGTCCTTTTACTTTCGAGAACTTCTATGTGTTCTCTATCTATATCTATGGCGTTTGGCATATCGACAGCCTGTAACAAGAATGCTCCCTTTTCTAGTCCCATAATTCTCCCTGTACCACTTATAGTTTTGTATTGGATTAGAGGATGCTGGTAAATTAGACCCATGTTTCCGTGGTGGTGAAATTCCGCACGATTGCGGTATAGGTTGCCGAAGAAACCACGTAATTTACGTGTTTCGTTATTTTGCAATGGTCTCATGCAGTAGAGAGTTATAGTGGTTAAATCACATATAGTTTCAAGCATACTGTATATCCTTGTTTTAGTGGATTTCTGTTGTTCGACATAAAACAAACAACATATATTTCAATTCTTATTTTTATGAATTTTCGTACAAGTCATTTATAATCAATAGATTAGCCCGTATTTTTACGATTTTTGTTAAAAGAAACATCATATTAAATCAAATCGTGCTCTACATGATACTAAGATACTACCAATTATTTGTCAACCCTCTATCTAGGATCTTTTTCATACACCGCCCCCGCCGCCTTCATCTCCATCCCAATCTCCCGCCGCAATGCCTCCGGTGCCAGCACCTCGCAATCTGGCCCCCATCCTCTAATCCAAGGCTTCATTTCCAAAACGTGATTGACCAAAAAAGTCAGCGTACACCGCCCGTCCTCGCCTTCCTCCCGCTTCACCACTCCCGGCCAGTCCGACTCCCGCACCCGATAGGCCACCTTCTCAGAAAATCGCAATTTCACCTCCACCACTTCGTCTCCGCCCATGATCCCCCAAGCGTTCTGCAAATAGGCGTAGGGGTCAAAATCCGGCGGCATCTCGTAGCTAGAATCCAGCACCTCGACCCGCTCCAACCGTTCGGCCTTGAAGATGCGGATCGCCTGGCGAGAGTGATCGAAACCGAGCACGTAGCAGGCATAGCCCACAAAGGACGGCTCGATGAAAAAGGGGTCAAATAGGCGCTCCGACCGCTCCCCAGAGATAGGGTCTCGATAGCTAAGCCGCACCTGCCGCTGACCAGCCCAAGCCCGAGTCAATCCTTCCAATACTTGCAGATACCCCGGCGCAAGCCGCCTTTGCGAAACCGCCTCTGCCGTGCGCTCAATATGCGCCCCAATGGCCTCTGGCAGGGCTGCGGCCAGCTTGAGCAGGGACGCGACCACATGCGGATTGTGTTTGTCGCTGTAAGCTGACAGCATCCGCGCCGCCAAGTAGAGCGCGAGGGCCTCGTCTAGGTTTAACTGGATACGACGCAGGTCAATTTGTCCTCCCTGCACGAGCTTCCAGACCCGGCCCTCCCGGTACACCGGCAGCCGTCCCTTCTCTGACAATTCCAGTACATAGCGCCGGGCCGTCCGTTGACTCACGCGCAAAAACTGGGCGATTTCCCTAGTCCCCACCCCTTCGGGCCGCCGCAGGAACAGTACTTTGATTTCTTCGAGTCGATCCGCCTTGTGAATCGCATCGGTTATGGGCATAGCTAGGTTCTCCACAGGATTAAAGATGTTCTCCAAGCGGACAGGGAATGTCCGTTGCATTTAAAAAAATCTAATTTTTGAGCTTTCCGCCCCGCTGATTTGAGCGGTATGCGCGAATTCGATAGCATAGTATGCGTTTAGTATGCGCTGGCCGAACTACAGGAGGACCAAACCATGACTAAGGCCGGAGAGGAACTTATCAAGGCGGCAACGGAGGCGCTGGAAATCACGCGCGGCAAAGCGGACCCAGAAAGCTACCGCGTCCACCTCCCCAACGAAATCAACGCCCGCTTGATCCGCTCGCGACTGAACATGAGTCAGGGCGTATTTGCCAAGACCTTCGGCATCGACATCCGCACACTCCAAGACTGGGAACAAGGCCGACGGGTCCCCACCGGGCCAGCGCAAGCGCTTTTGAAAATCATCTATCGAGAGCCAGAGGCTGCTAAGAGTGCCATAGCGGCAACGGGGTAAGCAAAAGGTAGCGGCAGAGACCACCATTCTTCATTGCACAGATTGACCGCGACATCCGCCGGACTCCAATGCCGTAACGCCGAGCAAAGCCTCTGCGCCTTCATCCCCATATACGATGGTCCCACCGACAACTGTGGTTCGCCTTCTGAGTTGGTTTTGCTGCTGCCTTCACCTCCGTGGCAATTCCCGCCCCGCCGACTTGAGCGGCGCGAGCGAATTCGCTAGCATAGTATGCGCTGGCCGAACTACAACGCAGAGGAGACAGGATCATGACGCCCGAACAAATTTTGCAACACCCGCCCAAGATCCTCACCCCAGAGCAGCGGCAATCCTATTTCGACAAGGGCTTCCTGTTGGTTGAAAACCTCATCGGGCCGGAGTGGATTGAGCGCTTGTTGGCCGTCACCGACGAAATGGTCGAGCGCAGTCGCGGCCTAACGCAATCGGACGAGGTTTTCGATCTGGAGCCCGATCACACGACCG
Source organism: Candidatus Latescibacterota bacterium (assembly GCA_965208845.1). GTDB lineage: Bacteria > Latescibacterota > UBA2968 > UBA8231 > UBA8231. The sequence goes on from OZ242361.1 coordinate 5,913,184, forward strand.
ACAACCCCCGCCTGCGACGCCTTACCAGCCCGGTGGATCAGCACCCGGTCTATTGGGAGTTCGCCTCTCAGTCGGTCTTAGCTGACGTGGCCGCCGATCTGGTCGGCCCGGACATTAAGTTTCACCACTCCAAATTGAACTTCAAGTGGTCCGAAGGCGGCGAAGAAGTCAAGTGGCACCAAGACATTACATACTGGCCGCATACCAATTACAGCCCCTTGACCATCGGCACGTACCTCTACGATGTCGATGACGACCAAGGGCCTTTGGCCGGAGTCGCCGGCAGCCACAACGGGCCTTTGTTCGATCAGTACAATGCCTCTGAACAATGGGTCGGCTGTATCGCCGAGCAGGATCTGCCTCAAATTGATCTCGGCCGCGTCGAATATATGGCGGGACCGGCTGGGTCCATCACCATCCACAATTGCCGCACCGTGCATGGATCCAAGAAGAATTTATCGCCCAAGGGGCGGCCCTTGTTGCTCAACATCTATTCGGCGGCCGACGCCTTTCCCTATACGGCCAACCCCTTGAACAGCCCGCAGTACTCGGGAGTTATTGTGCGGGGCAAAGCGGCGCGCTGGGCCTACCACGACCCGCGACCTTGCCTCATTCCGCCGGATTGGTCGGAGGGATATACGTCTTTATATGCGTTGCAACAGCAAGAGGATTGGGAGGTATAAAAAACATGTCATACAAAGTAGCTATCGTCGGCACTGGCATGGTCGCCAACGTCGGTCACATCCCCGCTTGGCTGGAGTTGGCCCCGGCGGTAGAAGTGGTCGGCGTGTTCAATCACACCTTGGCCAAGGCCCAACAGACCGCCGACCGCCACGGCATCCCCCGTGCGTACGACGTTTGTGGGCGCATGATGGACGAGTTGCGTCCCGATATCGTCTCCGTCTGCACCCCCAATGTCTCGCATCGCACCTACACCGAAGCCGCCCTCCAGGCCGGTGCCCACGTCTTTTGCGAAAAACCCGTAGCCGCCAGCTACGCCGATGCAGTAGTCATGTACGCAGCGGCCGAGGCTACCGGACGCCATCTATTCGTCACCCAGACAGGCCGTTTCTCCGGTACCAATACTGCTGCCAAGCAACTGGCCGACAGCGGACACTTGGGCGAGATGTACTACGCCGAAACCTCGGCCTTCCGCCGCCGCGGCGTGCCCACTTGGGGCCGCTTCCACATGAAAGAAGCCTCGGGCGGCGGTCCGCTCTACGACATTGGCGTCCACGCGCTCGACGCCCTGCTGTGGATCATGGGCAACCCCAAAGTGGTGGCCGCCTCGGGCGCGACATACACCAAACTGGCCGACCAGCGCGAAGACGTGGTCACGTCGCTGGCCGACAGCGGCGCGCCAGAGGGCGTGTTAGCGCCCCGGGACTACGACCTCAGCGAATACGATGTCGAGGATATGGCCGCTGGCTTTTTGCGCTTGGAAAACGACGCCACCATTAGCATTCGGGCCAGTTGGGCGGCCAATTTGCCCGATGGCACCGGCGGCACCCTCATCATGGGCACCGAGGGTGGCCTCACGTTTAATCCGCTCACTTTTATCGGCACCTTGGGCCGCTATCAGGCTGACACCCGGCTCAATGTGCCGCCCGACCCCTCGGTGCCCTTCTCGGGGCACTGGAAAGCCGCGGCCCACTTCGTCGAGGTGCTTGAAGGCCGAGCCGAATTGTTGGTCAAAAAAAAGGAAGTACTCAACGTCATGGCCGCCCTCGATGGCCTGTACCGCTCGGCCGCCGAGGGCGGGGAAGTGAGGATAGGCTAATGACCCCACTAAGCGATGCAGCTCTGCAGGATTTCATCGTCCAAGGATACCGCGTGGTGCAACCGACCGCGACCGCGGACCTACACGGCGAATTGCACCGCCAAGTCGAACGCGTGCTCGCCACGGGCAATCCAGGCAACGGCCTGATCGATCGCGTTCCCCTATTGCACCAGTTGTTTGCCGACCCGGCAATAGATGCGGCTTTGACCGGCATTTTGGGGCCTAAGTACGCCCTCTGCCGCCACTGCCACTGCCACGATCTCGCGCCGGGCAATCAAGCCCAGAATTGGCACAAGGATTATCCCTTCGGCGGCAACGTGCGCTACCATCGCCCGCGCTATGTCCTGCTGCTGTACTATCCGCACGAGGTAACGCCGGATATGGGTCCTACGGCGCTGGTGCCCGGGACGCAGTACTATATGGATGATCCCGACGCTGAGGTCGAAGGGTTGGCCCTTACTTGCACGGCGGGCACCGCGGTCATTACCCACTACGAATTGTGGCACCGGGCCACGGCCAATCGCTCGACCCGGACGCGCTATATGCTGAAGTTTCTCTTCGCCCGTACCGAGGAGCGCGTGCCAGAACAGCGCAGTAAGTGGGTGCCGACAGGACGCCACGTGGCCCTGTACCGCACGCTGTGGCGCTGGTATGGGGGGCAGGCTCCCGCCTTGAGGCCGCAGCACTCGGTGGAAGCCTTGCAGGCGGCTTTGCAGGATCCCGATGAACGGGTGCGGCTGGATGCCTATTATGACTTGGGGGCGCTGGGTGTGGAAGGGGTGCCGGTATTGATGGCGGCGTTAAAAGACGAGTCCGCCCGGGGTTGGCAAGCCAATATCGAGCGCGGCGATTTTACCAATCCCAGCCAGTTGGAAAGCCCCTACGGGCTGGCTGCGGCCGGCGCTGTGGCGGTGCCCGCGCTCGTCGAGGCGTTGCAGGATCGGGATTGGTGGCTGCGCGCGGGTGCGGCCACGGCCTTGGGCTGTATGGGTGCCGAAGCTCAGGATGCGGCCACGGCCCTTGCCGCGGCGTTGCAGGACGACAGCGAATGGGTCTGTCGCAATGCCGCCGATGCCTTGAGCAATATGGGCCAAGTGCCAGCGGCGGTACCGGCTTTGACACAGGCCCTAGATGATAGCCGCGCTATGACTCCTTGGTCTCTGTCCGATGCGCCACTGCGCGAAAATGCAGCTATGGCGTTGGCCAAATGGCGCGCGCCGACAGCAGCGGTATCAGCCTTGCAACGGGCGCGTCAGCAGGACAACGAATACGTGCGGTCTTGGGCCGAATGGGCGTTAGACCGCCGCTTTTAGGAAGAGAAGATCATGGAAGCCGAAAAGCACAAGCTCAGCGACGCCGAGATGCAGCAGTTCATCGCCCAAGGCTATGTTCAGGTACAGGCGGATTTCCCGGGCGATTTTCACGCCGAAGTATGCCGCCAGATCGACGCGGTGTTGGAGGCCGAAGGCAACCCCGGCAACAACATCGCGCCGCGCATCCCCGCCATCGCCGAGGTCTTTGCACACCCTGCGGTGCGCGGGGCACTGACCAGCATTCTGGGCGCGGGCTATCTGATGCACCCGCACCGCTACTGCCACCTCAATTCCCCGGGCAGCGACGGCCAAAGCTGGCACAAGGACGACTATATCTTCGACCAGAATATCCGCTATCACCGCTGCCGTTGGGTCATGGCCTTTTACTATCCACAGGCCGTCACCCCGGACATGGGCCCCACCGGCGTGATGCCGGGACGACAGTGGTACAATGGGATTTCCAGTACTGATCCAGAACAGGCGACGGAGACCGAATTGGGCTTGTGCGGTCCGGCCGGCACGGTGTCTATCGTCAACTTTGATAGCTGGCATCGGGCCACGGCCAATCGCTCGGACAAAAGGCGCTACATGCTCAAATACCAGTTCACCCGCATGACAGAGCCAGAGACACCGACGTGGAATAACGAGGTGCCCCACTGGCAGCCACTCGACGGCGATCCACACCCAGAATTGTCGCGGCACGTGTGGGACTGGTTGCGTAGCCAGTCAGCAGCGAGTAGCGGAAGCGCGCGCTGGGAGGATTTGAGTTCCGATTCGGAAACGGCTCGCCTGCAAGCAGCCTACAACTTGGGAGAGGACCAAGTAGAAGGGCTGATCGAGGACATGCAGAGCCAAGCCCAAGCTCAAGCCGAGACCAATCTGGCCCATTCGCCGACCAATCCCCAAGGCGGCAATCCGGGCGAATTGGGGCCGGTACACGCTTTGGCCGCCTTGGGTGCGGATGCTTTGGATGGATTGTTAGATGCAGTTCAGCAGGGGCTTTGGCCCGGTCGGGCGGCGGCAATGGGTGCCCTAGCGACCATGGGCAAGGAGGCGGCTGCGGCAGTACCGGTATTGCAAGCGGCCTTGAGCGATGACGTTATGTGGATGCGGCGCAATGCCGCCGAGGCTTTGGGAATCATTGGGTCGGCGGCGGTATCAACGGCTCCGGACCTCGCCCGCGCTATGGGTGACGAGGTGGAGTTGGTGCGGCGCAATGCCGCCTTTGCCCTGAGTAAGATGGCACCCCCCGACGACGAGTTGGTACCGCTGGTGGCCCGCGCTCTGGCCGATCCAAATCGCTATACGCGCTACTGTGCCAGCACTGCTTTGCGCAAGATCGGGACCGCGCAAGCTCGCCGCGCTTTGATCGAAGCGCTAGAACCGGCCCGTTGGTGCGCCATTACTTCGTCGTCCACGAATTATTGAGGAGCTATAATGAACGCGGTTTTTTCCTTTAGCGAAGTAGCCCGGCTGCCTATGCCCGGGGACAATGTGGCTATTGCCACCCGGCGCTTGGAAGCAGGCACGGGTATAGACTACGAGGGACGGTCGTTCACTTTGTCCCATACGGTGATGGAAGGCCATCGCTTTGCCGTCGAACCGATTGAACCCGGCCAATTCCTACTGTCGTGGCAACTGCCTTTTGGCGTGGCCGAGCGCACCCTGCAGCCGGGCGATTACGCCTGCAACCAGAGTATGCTCGACGCATTGGGCATCCGGCAGTTGGACTTCGACCTGCCCGAGCAGGCCAATTTCGTCGATCGCATTGAACCGTATCAACTGGACCCGGCGAATTTTCAGCCTGGGGTTGCGCTCGACCCGCATGAGGAGCCGCGGACCTTCCTCGGCTATGGTCGCGCTGGGGGACGGGGCGTGGGTACGCGCAATTATATCGTCGTCTTGGGCACGTCCTCGCGCACGGCTAGTTATGCCCGGCTGTTGGCCGAGCGCTGGAGCGGCCGGCCGGCTGGCGACGGCGTGGTGCCGATTGCCCACACCGAGGGCGGCGGTGGAGCCGATCCCAATAACCGCGAACTCTTATTGCGCACGCTGGCCGGTTTTGTCGTCCATCCCAACGTCGGCGCTGTGCTAGCGGTGGACTACGGCAGCGAAGCCGTGACCAACGAAATGCTGCGGAAATACATGGTGGCGCACGGCTATGCCCTCGACCATGTCCGGCACTGCTTTATGAGCTTGGACGGTTCCTTTGCGGCGCGTTTGGCAGAGGGCGAGCGGCAAGTGGCGGCTTGGGCCGAGGAAATGGCGGGCGAGGAGCGGGGCGAGCACGATTTAAGCCATCTCAAGATCGCCTTGCAGTGCGGCGGCTCGGACGCCTTTTCGGGTATTTCGGGCAATCCACTGGCCGCCTGGGTGGCGCGCGAGTTGATTCGCTACGGCGGCGCGGCCAACCTCGCCGAGACTGACGAGCTGATCGGTGCCGAACCGTACGTGCTGCAAAACGTCAAGGATGTGGAGACTGCACGCACCTTTTTGCACATGGTCGAGCGCTTCAAGGAGCGGGTGTCGTGGCACGGTGCCTCCGCCGAGGGCAATCCCTCTGGGGGCAACAAATTTCGCGGTCTGTACAATATCGCGCTCAAGTCCATTGGCGCGGCGCGCAAGCGCGATCCAGATGTGCGCTTGGATTACGCCATTGAATACGGCGAGCCGCTCAAAGAGACGGGGTTCTACTTTATGGACAGTCCGGGCAACGACTTGGAGAGCATTGCCGGGCAGGTGGCCAGCGGCTGCAACGCCATCTTCTTTGTCACGGGCAACGGTTCTATCACCAATTTTCCCTTTGTGCCGACGGTCAAGATCGTCACTACTTCGGAGCGCTACCAATTGCTGGCCGCGGATCTCGATGTCAATGCCGGGGCCTACTTGGATGGCACGCCGATGGACGAGTTGGGCCAGGAACTGTTCGAGCGCACCTTGCGGGTGGCTTCGGGCGAGCGCTCGCTGGGCGAGCAGGCCGGCCACGCCCAAGTGTCCATCTGGCGCAACTGGCAACAGACCGATACCAGCCAGTTGGAGGAACTGTTGGCTGCTCCCACGCTCGAGGGCCGGCCCGTACCGGTGCGGCCCGAGGTCGGCCCGGCCGTGTCGTTCCCCATGCTGGACGGGGCTATCGACCAAGTGGGATTGGTATTGCCCACCAGCCTGTGCGCTGGCCAGATCGCCCGCATGTGCGCCGAGCGACTCAATGCCCGGCAAGTGGGCCGCGAGCAGGGGCTGTCGCGCTTTGTCGCCTTGGTCCACACCGAGGGCTGTGGGTTGTCGTCGAGTGGTGCCACCGAGCAAATGCACTTGCGCACCATGATGGGGTACGCCGCACATCCACTGGCGCGGCGCGTTTTGCTGCTGGAGCACGGCTGCGAGAAGACGCACAACGACTACATGCGCAACGGCCTTGAGGAATGGGGTTTGGACCCGGCTGTTTTCGGCTGGGCGTCGGTGCAGTTGGACGGCGGCATTGTCAAGGCCATGGACAGGGTCGAGGGCTGGTTCCGCCAAGCGCTGGCAGAAACGGAAGCGCCTGTCGCCGTGGAAGGTGGCTTGAGTGCCTTGCGCTTGGGGATGCAGGCGACCGGTGAGTTAGGGAAGGACGCGGCGCAGTCTTTTGCCCAGTTGACGCGCTGGGTAGTGACCGCGGGCGGCACCGTGGTCGTGCCGCATAATGCGGCTCTGCTGCGGGAACTGGCGTATTTGGAATCCGTGCTAGTCGAGCCGTCGGATGCCGCGACATTGCCCTACGGTCAGGCGGCCGTGGAACCGGGTTTTTACATCATGGAGACGCCCACCGACCACTGGGTGGAGACGGCTACCGGATTGGGTGCCACGGGCGTGGACCTGATTTTGGCCCATACCGGCGAGCATCCCTTACAGGGGCATCCCCTGATGCCGGTGGTGCAGGTGAGTGCAGATCCGACGGTGGCGACGCTCTACGGCGATGATATTGATTTGGCTCTGACGGGTGTGGCCGACGATTGGGCCGAGCAATTAGCGGCTTTGTTAGTTCGGGTGGCGCGAGGCGATCACGTCCCCGGTGCCTTGCAGCAGCGCAACGTCGATTTTCAACTGACGCGGGGTTTGTTGGGGGTTTCGACCTGAGTGGGGAGTGAGTACCCATATCTTAGAGAGAGGGGAATTTCAGCGTCCGATGCTTTTGTAGCTGGTTACCAAAGGTTTTAGGACGGCTTTGCCTAGCCCATGCGTGTGCTCTCAGCGCCTTGACAGAAAATCGAAAAGGGCAACGTATTATGCAGCTTGTTATTATTGTAATATGTCTTCTTGGTGCCGGACGGCGACTCCCGTCTGCCGGTGAATAGTCTAGGCTGAACGCTGGTTTGAAATGCTTATTGAATTCTCCGTTACTAACTTCAGATCGATCAAGGCTGAGGCATGCCTCAGCCTCGTGGCCGGCCACGACAAGAAGCATGGTGACTCCAACGTGGTGAAACCGAAGCTTGCCGAAAATGGACGACCGATCTGGCTCTTGCAATCGGCGGCGATCTACGGTGCGAACGCTTCGGGCAAGACCAACCTACTTAGGGGTCTGAGTACGATGCGCAACATCGTACTCAGACCCTCTGATCACCTTGACGAACTCCCCGTGACTCCGTTTCGATTTGACCCCGAATGCCATACTCTACCAACATCTTTCGAGGTGATATGCGTCGCGGATGGCGTGCGTTACCAATACGGCTTCTCCGCCACCCCCCATGAAGTGACCGATGAGTGGCTCTATGCGTGGCCGAGCGGACGGATGCAGGTCTGGTTCGAGAGAAGCCGCAGCGAGACTTCCGATGAGCCATCTTGGAAGTTCGGTAGGAAGCTCACGGGAGACCGCGAGGTTTGGAGAAGAGCTACTCGTCCCCAAGCCCTGTTCCTGTCAACGGCCGTTTCGCTCAACAGCACCCAGCTACTGCCCCTCTTCAACTGGTTCCGTGAGCGGCTCCATGTTGCCAGCCTTGGTGGATGGGGTCCCACCTTCTCGGTGGAATACTGCCGCGAGAATGATCAAGCCGACATCGTTGGCTTTCTCTCGGCAGCTGATCTTGCGGTTACCGACATACAGATCGTCGAAAAGGATTTCTCGCCGGATATGCTTCCTAGGGATATGCCTCCGGAATTGAAAAATTTTGCCGAAAAACTCGCAGAGAAAGGGACCTGGGTGGATGTCTTCTTGAGGCATCAACCGATAGACGGTCGATCGGCAGAATTGGAGATGGACGAAGAGTCACACGGAACCCAGAAAATGTTCGCTCTCGCCGGCCCTTGGCTCGACTCCCTTGATAAAGGCAACGTCATCGTGTTCGATGAACTGCATGACAACCTGCATCCGGCTCTGGTCCGGTTCCTAATCAATCACTTCCATGATCCGGAAGCGAATCCGTACGGAGCACAGCTCATTTTTTCGACACACGATACATCCATTCTTGATCGGGATGTGTTTCGACCTGATCAGATTTGGTTTTGCGAACGCAATGAACACCTTGAGACCCGCCTCTTTCCGCTCAGTGATTTCCGGCTTCGCCGGGGCGTTGAGAACCTAGAAAAGGCATATCTGGCCGGGCGCTTTGGAGCGCTCCCCTACATCCGAGGGTCGGGCCGCCAGCCATCAGACTGAGCGATGGCGCGACGAAAACCACGTCAACGCGGTCAGCTTCGACGGAAGGGGCCTAAACGGGAGCCGTACGATCGAGTGCTCATCGTCTGTGAGGGTAGTAAGACGGAGCCGTCGTACTTCCGTTCTCTAGTGGATCGGTACCGTTTGAGCACCGCTAACGTCGTGATTACAGGAAGCGGCTCGGATCCTAGGTCACTGGTCAATACGGCAAAGAAATTGCGGGACATCGAGAAACGACAGGGCGATCAATATAATGCGGTCTATTGTGTCTTCGACCACGACCAACATACACACTTCAATACGGCTTCTAACGAAGCGCATTCCGCCAAATTGAAGTTGGCCCGCTCTTGGCCGTGCTTCGAATTCTGGCTTCTATTGCACTTTGTCTATCACCGACGGCCCTACGCACCATCGGGCAACAGGTCTGCGGCGGATAATTGTGTGGGAGATCTGCAGCAGCATCTGTCCAACTACACGAAGGGTAACGCAGGCGTGTTCGAAGCGTTGGAAGACCAGATGGAAATCGCCAAATCCAACGCGAGCCTTGCGTTGTCAGATGCCGAGGCAACAGGAAGATATAACCCTTCGACTGAGGTTCATTACCTCGTCGCCTACTTGCAAGCCCTCAAAAGTTAGCGGCTCAATGTACTATTCCGTCCGCAGAGACGGTGATATGAGCCACCTCCTCTACTTTAGGCCGGATCACAATATCAACATCCCGATCCAATGCATTTAGGAAAGCCAAGAGCTTTTCAACGGAGAATTTATCGAACTGCCCTCTTTTCAGATCGGAGACCCGTCCTTGGGCAATTCCGAGCAGGGCACCGGCGTCTTTCTGGGTTAAGCCGTTCTCCTCAATGATACCTAAGATTTTTGTGGCGATGCTTGCTTTTAACGACCATTCCTCTGGATTGGCATACCCTAAGTCTGCGTAAACGTTCGTCGATCCCTCATAGTACTCAGCATCGCCTACTTTTTTCTTCTTCATAGCGTTCCCTCCTCGGCTATTATTCTTGCTTGTTGAAGCCGCCGTGTAATGGTGGCTAATTCCTTTTTTGGAGTGGCAATGCCACGGGTGGATTTCTTCTGAAAGGTATGAAGTACATAGAGATGATCGTCTAAATTAACTACATAAACGGCTCGATAAGTGTCCGTTTGATAGCGGCTAACTATCTCCATGACGCCTGCAAAACTCCTCAGAGGCTTTGCTTGGTCGTGCTTTCCTCCGGTTTGGGCAATCCATAGGGCATAGCCTATATCATTTTGAACCTCGCGGGGGAGGGCTACAAGGTCATCATAGGAGGATCCCACCCAGACAATAGGCTTGATTAGCATATCGTTCATAAAGAAATTATATCAGATTTGATATATACACGTCAAGCGGGTAGATTATCATCGAAAGGTTAGAACTTGCCCTCGTTGACGCGGTCAGAGTGGCGTCCTTTAACAAGGGCCAATAAACGCTTGGGGCGTGCTGAGCTACTGCTAGGAACCCGCCTCCAAGCAGAGAGTGGCCCAGTTCTGGAAGAAGGTTCGTCCGTTGGCGTGGAGGACGGGTAAGTGCTGGGCCGCGTCGGCTTTGATTTGCTCGCCATCCAGCCCCTCCTCGCGCACCTCGTCGGCAAAAGCCCGGACCATATCGGCGATAATTTGCGTGGTAACTTCCATGTGGAAGAGGACGCCATACGCCGCCCGGCCATAAGAAAATGCTTGGTAGGTAGTGCGAGCAGAAGAGGCCAGTGCAGTAGCTCCTTTGGGTAAATCGAAGATGTCGCCGTGCCAGTGAAAGCCCATAAAGGATGGTTGTAGGCCGCCCATTAGCGGGTCTTCACTGGCAGCGGGCTTCCGCTCAATAGGATACCAGCCGATTTCTTTCTGCGGGCCGCGGGCGACCCGAGCACCGAGGGCCGTGGCCAAAAGCTGGCTGCCTAGACAGATGCCGAGAACGGGCTTGTCTTCTTTTAGAGCTTGGTCGATAAGGCGCGTGGCCGCGTCTATAAACGGGTAGCGGTCGTGTTCGTACACGCCCATTGGGCCGCCCAAGACCACTAGGCCGGAGGTCTCGTCCATGTAGCGGGGGACCTCTTCACCGGCGAAGGTATGTACGTAGGCGGGTTCGAGACCGCAGCCTTGGAACACCTGACCGGCGATCCCCAAGTTTTCCGGCTGCGCGTTTTGCAGGACCCATATTTTGTTCATTGACCGACCTCTTTTACAGTAAAATAATTCATAGCCACTACCGACTTTGCTTGCTGTTTATGGCCAATCCTCTCCGACGACCTGTTTAAGTGATGACCAACTTTTGATTGCGAGGCATTGAGTACCCAACCATCACTCACGGTCCACTTCCTCCGCTATTTCGTCTATATTGTACTGGAATACGGAGACCTTGAATCGGCCTAGCGCTGAGATGAATTCGCTACGGGATAAACCCGAGATTTCGGCAGCTCGGCTTTGGGACACTAGCCCCATCTCGTACCATTTCACAGCGGCCGCCAAACGCAACTCTTGGGTGAACCGCTCGGGATCTTTCCGTACCGACGAAAGTACATCCTCTGGCAGTTCAAAAGTAACCGTTACCATAGCATTTTCTCCTAATTGAGCCAGATACAAACGAATGAGACACCCCGTCTATCACCGCTTCCGCGCCAGCGTCAACCCGTCGCCAATCGACAGCAGGGACGCGGTCACGCGCTCGTCGGCGTGGATTTTGGCGTTGAGCGCACGGATCGCCACGGTGCTTTCGTCCTGCTCGTTGACATCGGCGGGCCGCCCGCCCCACAACACGTTGTCGATTAGGATCAATCCGCCCGGGCGCAAGAGTTGCAGACAGCGCTCGTAGTAGGCGTCGTAATTTTCCTTGTCCGCGTCGATAAAGGCCATGTCGAAGCAACCGGCTTCCCCGGCCGCGAGCATTTCGTCGAGGGTCGCCACTGCTGGCCCCAACCGCAATTCGATCTTGTCGGCCACGCCGGCCTCTTGCCAATAGCGCCGGGCGATGCTGGTAAACTCGTCGCTGACGTCGCAGGCGGTTAAACGCCCGTCCGCTGGCAGAGCTAGCGCCATGGCGATACTGCTGTAGCCGGTAAAAGTCCCCACCTCGACGATCCGCTTGGCACCGATCAGTTCGACGAGCAGCCCCATGAACTGCCCCTGATCGGGCGAGACCTGCATTCCGCCCATGGGCATGGCTTGGGTCTCCTGGCGCAACCGCTTGAGTTCGTCTCGGTCGCGCAGCGAGTTGGCAAGGATGTAGTCGTAAATATGCGTTTCGATAAAACCGTTGCGGGAACTCATGGACCGACCTTTCGCAAAAGAGGATACAGGAAGTTGCGCCAAAGTAAGCGGATGCCGAGCGCAGCACAACTTGCCGGCTGTTTGCCAAATCAAGATTGAAGTTTGGGATTTTCCGCGTGACGTTTGCGGTCGCGGCGGGTCTTCTTGGCCAGCGCGCGCTGGAAGGATTCCTCTAAGTCAACACCGGTCTGATTGGCGAGGCATAGGAGGACGAAGAGCACGTCGGCCATCTCCATGCCGAGATCGGCTTCCTCGCCCTCCTTAAAGCTCTGCTCGCCAAAGGTGCGGGCCATGATCCGCGCCAGCTCGCCGACTTCCTCCATCAGCACGGCCGTATTGGTCAGCTCGGAGAAGTAGCGCACGCCGACATCGGCGATCCACTCATCTACTGCGCGTTGGCAGGCGCGGAGGGTGTGCTCAGGCGCGGGCTGGCTCATAGGGAACAGGTGCCAGGCCGTCCTGCTGGCGTTGGGCATTGACCTCGTCCAAGCGCCAAGGCACAGCTGATCCGTCGGTGCGAAAGCGCTTGTAGTAGCCGCCTTTGAAGCGGGAGATGGGCATCAGCGGCGTGGCAGACCGCAGCTCGGCTAACGCCGCGCCAGAAAGTGCCGTGCTGCTGGCGAGATCGACGACTTCGATTTGCTTGGGGTCAATAGCCCCCAAGCCGCGGGCGTGGGCGAATTGCAGGTAGGGGGTGGCCTGCGGGTCGAGGCCCATCAGGTAGGTGGCGACTGTATCTACGTGTACTTCGTTGACGCCGGCCACAGCCCAGCCGAGGGGGTAGTTGCCCCCTTCGTTGAACGCTGTGCCGTCGCGGCCGACAAGGCCATCTACAACTGAAAGCCGCGGCATCCCAAGACCGCGCAGCGCGACCAATAGATCGCAGAGCTTGTGATAGAAGCGGTCTTCAAAGAGGCTGAAGCCGCTCTCGGTCAGCCGCCACAGGTCCTCTGCGAATGGCTCGTCCACGGTTTGGATCGCGCACAGGTGCCGCTCGGGCTTGGCGATGATGCCCATCAGGTTTTTAATCGACAAGGTCGTGCAGCCCAAGTTATGGCACTTGGCGAGGGGGACGTTGAAAAAGAAGGCACAATCGGTCACTTCCCGGTACAGGGGATAGCGCTCGTACACCACGCCGTCGGCGACCTCGACGACGCGGGAATCTTCGTCGGTGTTCATTTCTGCGAGCCGCACGCCCCGCGCCTCGGTCATGGCGCGATAGCCGCATAGTTCCCAAGTGTGCCCGGCCGTGGGATTTTCCCCGGACTGGCCGTCGGCAACCACCATGCGTTCGGCGGGTACGCCGCGGTCGCGCAGGGCGTCGAGCAGACCGCCGACAAATCCGGGGTGAGTGATAACGCGTTTTTCCGGTGGATAGAGCACGGTAGCGTTGGGCTTGAGCAGGATGGTGCCGGCGGCAGGTAGCGGCACCTCAAGGGCGGCGAGGGTGCGATGGGCCAACTCTCGGTAGGTGGCAAAAGGAGCGTCGGCGCGGTCGATGGGCGAGCGCGCTAAATACACAGCGTCGGGTTGTACGATCATGGTGCTCTCCTATGTAGTGATAGACAAGCAAAAAAAAGCGGCCGAGAGCCGCAAGCTCCCGACCGCTTATTCGCGTTTGGTGCGCAACGCGCCTTAGTGTCTTTCGATATCGGCACCCAAGCCTCGCAAGCGGCGCTCGAGGTGGGCGTGCCCTCGGTCGAGTTGGTAGAGGTTGCCGATCTCGGTGCTGCCCTCGGCCGCTAGACCGGCGAGTACGCAGGCGGCCCCGGCGCGAATGTCCATAGCCTTGACCTTGGCTCCTTTGAGCTGAGCCGGTCCGTGTACCAATACTAGGCGGTCCTTTTCCGGTGCGATGCGAGCGCCGAAGGAGCGCAGGGCCTTGACGTGGCCGAGGCGATCTTCGAATACGGTCTCGCGGACGTAGCTGTCGCCTTTGGCCATGCACGCTAGGGCCGTCATCCCGGGCTGTAGATCCGTTGGGAAGCCAGGGTAAAAGGTGGTCACTATGTTGATCGGCGACAAGGTTTCCGGCCCGCGCACCCGCATCCACGCCCCTTCTTCTGTCATCTCGACGCCCATCTGCTGTAGCTTGACTTCAAAAACGTACAGGTGATCGCGCACCACGCCTTTGAGGGCGATGTCGCCGCCGGTAATCGCGCCCGCCATCATCATCAGACCGGCGTCGAGGCGGTCGTACATGATCGTGTGCTCGGCACCTACTAACTCATCGACTCCCTTGATACGCACTCTTCGCGTACCGACTCCTTCGACTTGGGCACCCATCTTTTGCAAGAGCACCGCGAAATCGACGATCTCCGGGTCGGAGGCCGCGTTTTCGATTGCGGACTCACCCTCTGCTAGGCAGGATGCCATAACGAGGTTTTCCACTCCGGTATGACTGGGCAAATCGCAGTACATAAAGGCACCGGAGAGTTGCTTGGCCACCACGTCGATGCCGCCGCCGTTTACGCCTTGGACCTCGGCCCCGAGCCGGGCAAAACCGCGATAGTGATAGTCGGTCGGTCGCGAGCCAATCGTGCAGCCGCCGACCTCTTGGATCCAAGCGCGGCCAAAGCGGGCCAACAGCGGACCGACAAAAAGCAGCGAGGCGCGGAAGCGATTGGTCAAATCCGCGGGAAGCCGGTGCTCTTTGACATCGCGAGTGTCTATAACGGCGATTTCCTCGGTTGCATCGTAATCGACGCGGGCGCCAAGCCGACGCAACACTTCTAGGGCCACCAACACGTCTTTGACCGGGGGTACCCGGTGCAAAACGGTTTGCCCTTCGGTGGCCAACAGCGAAGCGGCCAACATGGGCAAAGCGGCGTTTTTGGACCCTTGAACTTCGACCTCACCTTGGAGGGGACGACCGCCGCGTACGAAAAGAACGTCTGTAGAACTCATTGTCAATCCTGAGTTTTAGAGGGCGAGCAGGTATTCAAGGGGAGGGGGATAATTCAAATGTAACATTGGGTATTCGGTTCGTCAATCACCCAATGCTCTGCTTGACAGAGAGGGGCACATCTCTATATTCCACCAAACGCAAAATCGTTTCTATCACGCCAGAAAGGAATCCCAATCATGACTGAATCCCCCCACATCGTCGCCTATCTGAAGCCGGTTTGCGGCTGGAGCAATAGCGTGCGCACGACCTTCGCCAAATACGGCTTGGCATACGAAGACAAAGACATTATCAACAATCCAGATATTTACGCTGAGATGGTGCAGAAAAGCGGCCAGCCTCTCTCGCCCTGCGTCCAGATCAACGGCCAGATGCTAGCCGACGTCGATGGCGACGAGGTCGAGGCTTGGATGCTCGAAAACGGAGTAGTAGAGCCGGTCTCGGCCTAAGCGCGCATCCGGCTCAACACGCACCGCATGCCTTCGCACAGGTTGGGCTGCTCGTGGTTGAGCGGCCCGCTCGCCGCGCGGCGAATCAGCGTCAACGCACCCCATAGCGGCCCGTCGCTCGCCTTGAGCGGCAACACGTAGCTAAAGCCGATAGATCCGCTTTCAGCCCCCTCCAGGAGGAATTGCACCACTCCTGCTGGCAGGGGGCTTTCTTCGTCGGCTTGGGCCTGTCCCACCAGCAACAACGCGGAGTGACCGACCCCGCCCTGATCGGCGAAGGCGCGCACGCCGTCTTGTTCTAATATCCGCTGCAAGACCTCGGCTCCCGCGCCAGCCGTGTGGACCACTCCTTGGCCGACGCGCTCATATACGATGGTGTCTGCTGCTTCAATGCCCAGCAGCAAATCCATGCCTTGGACTACGGCTTCGTCTGGAGACATGGCCTCGAGCGATGTGACGATGTGGGGAGGGATTTCAGCGGGTTCGGGCATGTTAAACGGGATAATCGAGACGGGCATGGCGCATCCTTGACAAGGCAAATGAGGGGGCTTTAATTTTAATCTTCCTTTTGGTGGCGCTTTAGCTCAGTAGGTAGAGCAGGAGACTGAAAATCTCTGTGTCCGCGGTTCGATTCCGCGAGGCGCCACCACTATTATAAACAATAAACAGCCCCTTAGCTTACACAAGCTGAGGGGCTGTTTGCATTTGCG
This sequence comes from Candidatus Latescibacterota bacterium, assembly GCA_965208845.1. Taxonomy (GTDB): domain Bacteria; phylum Latescibacterota; class UBA2968; order UBA8231; family UBA8231. The sequence continues at coordinate 5,929,273 of OZ242361.1, forward strand.
CGGGTCATCGCGCATCGCCCGGCCCTGCTCTGCGCTTGATTTGTCCCCAGCTTGCGGACTGCACTGCCGTGGCGGGAAGTTCGTGCGCAGCGCAGCGAAATCCGACGATGATGTAGCTCACCGAAGGAGGTAGCCCACTGCGGTCGGTGGTGCGCAGGCGATACGGATCGCTGCTCATCGACCCGCCCCGCAGCACCCGGCTGATCCCTGCGTCTGGCCCCTGCGGATCGCGCTCGGGGCTTTGCGCGTAGTACTCCTCGCCGTACCAATCCACCACCCACTCCCAGACATTGCCCCCCATATCGTAGGCCCCATAAGGAGAAATTCCGCGCCGATAAGAGCCGACCGGGGCCGAGTCGAAAAAGCCGTCGCTGTCGTCGCCGCGACAGCAGCCCTCTTTGCCGTAGTTAGCTCGGCTGCGGTCGATGGAATCGCCCCAGGGATAGATGCGGCCATCGGTGCCGCGGGCGGCCTTTTCCCACATGGCCTCGGTCGGCAACTGCATGCCGGCCCAAGTGCAATAGGCGCGGGCGCCGTACCACGAGACTTCGACAACTGGCCGCTGCTCGGTGCCGGGAATCGGCGCGTATCCTGTGTCGTTGTAACGTATCTGTGCGTCGAGGTCGCGCACATCGCACAGCAGGTGTCCTTCCTCGTCTGCGTTGCGGTTGATGTCGTTCAAAAAGGCCGCGTACTGGTCGTTGTTGACCTCAAAACGGTCGATGTAGAATTCGTCGAGATAGACTTGGTGGACCGGCTGCTCGTCCGCCCGTCCCTCGGCCGATCCCATTGCAAAATAACCGGCGGAGACGCGGGCCAACTCGTGCATGGTGCCAACCGACGTCTGCACTTGGACTATCTCTTGGGCCAAGACGCTCGGTGCCCATGCCAACAAGCACCAAAGAATTCCGCTGCGTGCCATATCGCCTCTGCTGCATTGCCTTTGTTCGCCGCGAGCCGTTGATTTACCGCCCTATACATAACTGACCTCTCCCGTTTCGTCAAAAAAGAAATTGGTCTCTACTCACCGCGAGGCGCTGGCGCTTTTCAACCGCGACGTGCGCTTGGTGCTCTTCAGCCAAGCCTTGATTGGCTTTACGATTTTCGGCGGCGTCTATACGGTCCTGCTCAATCTGTACCTCTTGCGCTTGGGCTATGGCCCCCAATTGATCGGCCAAGTCAATGCCGTTGGCGCACTGTCGTTTGCCCTCTTGAGCATGCCCGCGGGTCTGTTGGCCAACCGCTGGGGAGCGCGTCGGAGCATGATTGTCGGCATGGTGATCGCCGCTCTGGGTTTTGGCTTGTTGCCCCTCAGCGAGTTTGCTCCTACCGCTGCGCAGCTCGCTTGGATCATGGGGGCGTATGCCCTCGGCGTCCTCGGCAATACGCTCTTCCTCGTCTGCTCGATTCCCTTCCTGACGCTGATCTGCCCGCCGCGGCTGCGCAATCACGTGTTCTCAACGCAGGTGGCGCTGTGGCCGCTGGCGGGTTTTGCTGGCAGTTTGTGCGGCGGCCTGCTGCCCGGCCTGTTCTCCGCGCTCCTCGGCCTGCCCGAAGACCACCCGGCCCCCTACCGCTATCCGCTGCTGCTAGCCGCCGGCGTGCTGTTCATCAGCGCCGGTGCTATCGCCGCCACCCGCTCCCGTCCGCACAAACCGCCCGCTAGGGAACGCGGCGAAGCGGTGCCCTTTCCTCTGGCCATCATCCTCGTCTTGAGCTTGGTCACCTTTCTGCAGATGGCTGCCGAAAACAGCCTCCGCATCTTCTTCAATGTGTACATGGACGACGGTCTCGGGGTCTCCACAGCGCTGATCGGCAGCCTGACTGCCGGAGGTCAGCTCTTGGCCGCCTGTACTGCGCTGGCCGCTCCTGCGCTCAGCCGGCGCTTCGGTCGGGTGCCGGTGATTACTGCGGGCGCTGGGGCGATGGTGCTGTGCCTCATCCCGCTGGCCTTGGTCGCCCATTGGGCAGTAGCCGGAGCCGCCTGTATGGCCTTGGTCGCTCTCAGCTCGATCCGCCGCTCGGTCTATATCGTCTTTCAGCAGGAGCTGGTCCCCGAGCGCTGGCGGGTGACCATGAGTTCGGCGCTGACTATGGCCTACGGCATCAGCATTGCCGGCGTTTCGCTCGGCGGCGGCTGGATGATCGACGCGCTGGGGTATCGGGCGTTGTTTTGGAGCAGTGCCGTGATTACGGCTGCGGGCGTGCTATGCTTTCAGGGGTATTTCCGCATTCCGCGTGGGGAGTACGCCAAACGCCTCACAGATGAGCGCACATAAACTGGTACTAAGCGCATTCAACGCACATTGCGTCGCATCGTCGTCTCAGTCGTGTAAGCTGATCTGAGAACTGGGGATCTTCTGCGAGATTGCAGGATTCGTGAGGATCTGCGAGAAGGTCGTACAGCTCCTCATAGACGGGCTGTCGCTCGTAATAGCGAATGTATTTCCAGTGTTGCGTGCGCACGCCTTCGCTCTTGGGAATGTCGGCGCGGTCGAACCGGTGCTCGCAGAAGAACTCTTTGCGCCATTCGACTTCTTTGCCGCGCAGCAGGGGGACGAGGGATTTTCCCTGCATTTCGTCCGCAGCACGCAGACCGGCTAGTTCGAGGATGGTTGGTGCCACGTCGATGTTGAGCACCATTTCTTCGTGGACGATCCCTCGCTTGCCCTCGTCCGCTCGCGGATCGAAAACGATCAGGGGAATGCGAATCGACTGTTCGTTCAACTGCCAGCAGTCGCTAAGCCCGCGATCGCCGTAGTACATCCCGTGGTCCGAGGCGAAGATCACGACTGTGTTGGCGGCTAACGATAGCTGCTCCAACGCCGTGAGAATCCTGCCGATGTTGCGATCGACGCCGCTGATCATTCGGTACAGTCCGCGCATGTTCCGCTGGTAGTCCTCAGAAGTCGCATAGCGGTCCTGCCACCGCACGCGACTTTCCGTCTCGCGCAGGAATTTCGGCAGCCGCCTGAAGAAGTCGGGATGGGCGTTGAGTGGTTCTGGTATTCTAGCATCCGCGTAGAGCGGATTTTCAGCGGCCGGCCAGATGTAGTGGCGCGGGTCGTTGTCCTGCGCATGCGGTGCGTTGAAACTGACGGAGAGACAAAACGGCTGGCTGGAATGGGTGCGGAGGAAGTCGATCGCTTTGTCGCCGGTAATGTCGGTCAGGTGGCGCACCCGGCCGTCCGGCTGTCTGATTTCATACCCGTCTTCAGTCCAGTGTTCGTAGTTGTCGAACACGTCAAACATCTTTCCTAGCGCATCCTCGTCTGCGAGGGAAGGGTCGATTCCTTTTGCCGCAATGCCGAACTTGCCGATCAGCCCTGTGCGGTATCCGGCCCTTTTGAGAGCCGCCGGGTAGGAGCTGTCGGTGAAGGTATGTTGGAGGGGCGGTGTGAGGAAGGTGAAGCGGTGGCGGCTTTCATAGACGCCGGTGAGATAGCTCGCCCGGCTGGCGGCGCAGATTGGGCTGGTGCAGAATGCGTTTGTGAAGCGGACGCCATTTGCGGCGAGCCGGTCGATGTTCGGGGTTTGGATGATTGGATTGCCGGCGCAGCCGAGCAGGTCGTTGCGCTGGTTGTCGGTCAGGAGAAAGAGGATGTTGGGGACAGAGGCCATGATGGTTGCATAAATAAGGGCGTCCCACTCGCATACGCGACCCCTAGTATAAAGGCCCGTGCGAATGGGACGCCCGCGATGGCGTCGGGTATGAAGGCTTACGTTGGGCGTTTGCGATGCGGGCGCAATATCAACACCTCGTAGGAGATCGAGTACGAGCTGCCGCAAAAAGCGCGTCCGATGGTTCGGCAGTGCCGATGTCAGCACTCAGTTCCAGCACGGTACGCACCGCCTCCAAGTCGTCAGCCGCTTCTGGGTGCTCGGTTAGATAGGTCTCGATTTGTCGCGCTTCTGCAGCCGATAGTTCTCCTCGCACGTAGTCGCTTAGTTTGCTTTCAAATTCGGCTCTGTTCATGGCGCTTAGTCCTTGCAGCCAGCACCCAAATGGGCGCGGATCTTTTTAAGAAGCTGTTGAGTTATTCGGAATAACCTACGGAATAGGGCTGATTTCAGCCGCATAAGCCCTATTTTGACGGTCCGCCGGGTGCTGAAATCCTCGTAAAATCGCCCGATTTTACGGATATTCGTCTTAGCTCAACAGCTTCTAAGTGCTTTGTACTCGCTAGCTCTGGCCGACTCCTCGCTGCATCCCAGTCGTGCGGCGATTTCGGCAAAGGGCCAGCCCTCGAAGTTGCGCAGGGCAAAGACCATGCGCTGGCGCTCGGGCAACTCAGCGGCCAAGTCGCGCACTCGGTCCATGAGCAAGCGGTGCTCGGCGTCTTTGTCGGCATCGGCTTCCACTGCGGTGTTTTCCTCTTCGTAGAGCAGCGCCCGATGTTGGTAGCGCCGGATTTTAAAGGCCGCGTTGGTCGCCACTCGGCAAAGCCATGCTTTGGGGTGGGCGATGATCTCGCCGCGCACACAGGTGGCGTGGAAGCGCAGGAAGGTCTCTTGGAAGACCTCCTGCGCTTCGTCGGCATTGGCGACGATAGTATAGGCCACCTTGAGCACTAGGCGTCCGTAGTGCTCTACGGCTTCGGCGCTTATGTCGGCTGATCGGCGCAAAACTTCCTCTCTGTATGGATGTCGATTAGGGCGACATACAGGATGCGAATGGCTAAGGACTGCATGAAGCCTTCCTTTACGGAAGAGGGTAGATTGTTGCTCCGCCCGGTAGCGCATTTGTCCTATATGACCCACAAAGCGCGACTATGTGAACCGCAAAAATAAAAAAACCGCCTAGTCGCCTAGACGGTAGCACAAATAATGTTTCCGGCCCCCTACCGCTCGACCCCCGCGTAAATCGTGATAAAGCTCCGCGTTGTAACCTCGCTCCGCCGATCCTCGAAGCTGGTTCGCGTTAGCTCGAAGCCCAAGGTCGTAGTTAGCTGATAGCCTAGGTAGTCCGACATATTGATCAGTTGTGCCGTGGTGGTTAGCCCGCGGAAGCTATCTTCTGCACCCGGTGGCGTGGGATTGCGCAACTGCGAGAAGATCTCGTATTCGACGCCAGCCGCGACGGTGCTTCGGCGCATCAGCGGGAAGCGGAACACCAGCATCAGCAGTTCGTCGAGTTCTAGGTGCGCTGGCGTCTCCGCAAGCACTGGCCGGCGGCGCGAGAATTCGCTCTTCCAACGCGGTAGCAAGGTGTACCCCCCCGCGCTCAAGCGATACTCCGCCTTGTTGATTACACCCAAAAACGAGGCTGTTTCGCGCAAACCCCTCAGCTCCAGGTCGATCCGGCCATCCAGTTGGCGGTGGAACTGCCACTTGGCCTTGTGCTCCAGACGCAACCCCGCAAAAGGCCGCTGTTCCCAGCCGAACCACGACATGCCTATGACGGTGTTGCGCGCGGCGAGGGGATCCTCTACTCGGTATAGGCCCCCTCGCGTATTGGGTTGCTGCCTCCATTGCAGGAGGGGATCGGCGATATTGTCCCGTACTTTGCGCAGATCTTGGAAGAGCCGCACCCGACCCCAGCGGTTGAAGTCGCGGTCGAAGGTCAACACGCCGTAGAGGGCTTGGTTGTGCTCGGCCGCCGCCAGTCGGCGCATGTCCATCTTCCCCAGCATCAGCCGCACGCCCGGCAGCAGATGGGCACCGCCGAAGGCGTTGTAGCCCTGCCGGTCGCGGCGGTAGGGCAGGTCGGCTTCCTCGTCGTTTTCAAAGCGATCAATGGTGCCGTTGTGGTTCATGTCCATCCCGTAGAGGAATTCGGGCCGGTCTGAGTAGTAGCGCAGGAAGGGTTCCTCGTAGTCGGGGATCAGGTTTGGGCTGTCCTCGTTGTCGTTTTGGTTGAAATCGGAAATAAAGTCGTTGTTTTCGTCCCATCCGGGAAAGATATAGCGATCTCCCGGACCCCATCCTTTACGCCGCCAGTCGGGATAGCCATCCTGATCGTCGTTGTCTTCGACGAACTCGTAGAGCTCAAAGTGGTTGCCATAGTCGAGCGTGCCCTCCTCGCTGGCGGTCACCATTGAGGTCTGGTAGGTAGGATCAACGCTGAACGCCTCGACCAAAAAGAAGTACGGATAGGGCGTGCTGGAGAGGTTGGCGAACCAAGCTAGGGCTTCGTCGCCGGTGGTGTGGTGCCGTTTGCGGTTGGGGTTGGGGAATTGTCGGTAGCGGTTGTTGATGTCGATCTCCGCGTATCCGGTGAACCCGGCTAGGTCGGTCAGTTCAAAGGTGAATCCGGCGATTTGATTAGCCGTCGGCAGCCCGTAGTCGAAGGCCAACACCCGCTGATTGGAACCGTCGTGGACGTTGCCCCGGGCCCGGGCTACTGGCAGGAAGACGATATTGTCGTCGTCGTTTATTTGGTTGTCGGAGGCGACTTCAATCAGGTAGTCGTTGGCCACCACTAACTCCACTGCGACCCGGGTGATCTCGGTCGGGTCAACGCCGACATAGCCGGCGTCAGCTAGGTCGTAGCGCACCAAGATCTCCTCCAACCCGTCCGCGGCCAAAAAACCTTGGCGCTGGAGGCCGCCCTCGATGAGCGGCCGGAAGCCTATTTCGCTGGCGCGCGTCGCGTTCCCCTCTAAGTCGTACACCAGTAGATCGCTGGCGAAGAGCGCGCCTCCTCCCTTGCCGTCCGCGGGGGAATCGTCGCGGATGCGGATCTCGATCATCGTCACAGGCGTGAAATTCAGCGCCTCGGTTAGCTGCCCTTTGAAGATATCGCCGTTGATTGCCTGCCGCTGGGTCTGCGAGTGATGCGCGTTGACCAGCGTGCCTCCGACCTTGACGAAGTCCCCGACTTGGACCTCCAGCCTGCCGCCAAACAAGTTGGTATTGTTGGTGCGCTGCTCAGACCACGTCCCCGGCGAGCTAGGTTCCGAAATCCGCGACATCAGCAGCGTCGCTTGATACTTGTCGGCAGCGTAATCGATTTGCAGGCCGTTGAAGCGCGGTTTGGAGAACGTCATCGGCGTTAGCGTAGTGCGGATTTCGTTGCCGACGGTGATGGCGTAGTGGTGCTCCCCCTTGTGGTCGGAGGCGACCACAAGGCTGTTGAACCAACCGCTGAAACGCGAGGTCTTCTGCACGGCACTGCCGAAGGGCTGGGGATTTTCCTGCCGCCAGTCGTAGAGCAGCCATCCCCGGGTCAGGAAGTTTCCATAGGCGTCGTAGAAATAACCGCCTTCCAGCGCGATAGGGACGTAGCGCTGGTAGTTTTCGCGTGCGTAGTTGGCGTATTCCCACTGGTTCCAACGGTATTCGGTGTAGAGTTCCTGCGGCACGTACCACTTGCGGATGGCGGGATCGAGCGCGTCGAAAAGCACGCCGGGGCCTCGGGGCTCGTAGGTGACCCGGCCACCGCGCTGGACGGTGCCCAAGCGGGCACCGTAGTCCTGGGCTTGGGCGGCGTCAACCAACAGTACGACAAGCAGGCTGTATTTTATCAGTTGCGCCAGCCCTCTCGTTTTTAATGGTAGAACGGGCATTAGTACGCTACTCCTATTGTCCCCAGATGGCGCTCCTCAAACGCGTCTGCCTGCACCCGCAATACCCACACATAGGTCCCCGGCGCTAGCAACTTCCCATCCGCGGTACTGCCATCCCAACGGTAGCGCGCTGGCCCGATCCCCCGCTCCTCTGCAAACACTCTGTGCATCCGCCGCCCTGCCAAGTCGAACACGTCTAGTGCCACCGGCGCTGGCTCGACGATCTGCAACAAGTTGAAAAACATCTCAAACTGGTCATTGACCCCGTCCCCATTGGGCGTGAACACCCGCGTGCTGATCGCGATCTCGCCGACCAGCTTGCCGATCTGCGGTTTGGGGATTTCCACTGCCAGCCCCGAGATCTCGTCTTGGTCCTCCGGCCCGAAATCCACGACCTGTCCCGGCGCGACGATCTGCGGTACCGTTGGGAATTGGCTGTTGTAGGCGCGGCTGGAGAACGTGGTGCCGAAGCGGAAGATCGGCAGGTCATAGGTGAATTCCAGCACGGCCCCGTCTGTGCGCACCAGCGCAAAACTCAGCCGAAAGCCTTCTTGGCGGGCGTATTCTACTGCGAAATCCACCGCCTGCCCATCCAAGCGCACGTTGCGGATATTCGCCACCGGTGCGTTGGAGTCCACGGCCAATGCGTCGTAGCCGCGCACTGCTCCGTTGGCCCGCAGCAACACCGCGTAGTGGAACGTCGCTGGCTTTTCCGCCTCGGCCAGTCGCGGAAAGACTTCGGCCCGAAGGGTGTCGGCGATTGGCGGGCGCAGATAGTCGAATTCGAGCCGATCGACGAGGCGCGTATCAAAGAGCCGGCCGGCAAAGGCAAACTGGAACTGGATAAAGCGCCGCGGCCCCGGTGCTGTTACTAGGCCGCTGTTCAACACGCGCTGCCACGGGCTCCAGTTTTCTTCGTCCTCCTGCGGTGGCAAGCGCTTGAGGCGGTCAAGCGACCAGTATTCGGCGGCACTCACCTCGACGTTGGTAGAAAGTGAGAACGGATCTTCAGGCCCAGTTCGCTGCCGATAGACGATTGGCGTGTCGTCTCGCCCGGTGCGCACCCGCGCCGTCAGGCGGGAAAAGGGCGCTTCGCCAACCACCTCCTCCACCCAGCGCACCTCGCCGACGGTGGCGGGAGCCCCTAAGTCGAGCAGGTCCGTCTGATAGGTCGCTTGGCTCATATAGCCCGTGCCATAGACTTCTAGCTCGTCGATCTCAAAGGGCACTTCCGACAGCGAACGCAACTTTACCAGCCGCACGTACTGGGGCCTGACCGCCACATCGACCACTGGATCCTCGTTTTCCAATTCGCGGATCACCAAAATGTCTGGCGCGCCGCTGACGCGGTTGGTCAGCCGCGGGTTGACCCACAGTTCGTACGCGCGCAGGAAATCGTCTTGGTAGGGCTGGCGCGGCGTGGCCGCCACGGTGTTGCGCGGATAGAAGCGCACTCGCTGCACGCCCACTTGTTGGACAAAGTCGAGGATGATCCAGATGCCATAGGCCGGAACCAGTGGATTGAAGGGGGTGGGTTTGCGCTCGAAGGCGACGGTGTGGTCGCCGTTGACGATGCCGCGGAGCTGAGCCTTGCGAAAGTCGGTGCGCCTAGTCGCCGCGTTGGGCACTTTAACCGAGCCTTGGCCTTCGAGCACTAGGGAGGCGATATTCTCCGCGCCGTCGAAAAAGCGCGGGCTGATCCATCCCGGGCGATGAACGAACTCGACCGCACCCACTAGCACGTTGCTCGTATCCACCTGTGGCCGCACCGAGGAGCCAACCAAGAATTCGGGGTCGATGCCGTCGCCGCCGCCTGTCCATTTGTGCTCAACACCGCCGAGTTCAAAGGTGCGGACTTGGCCGTCGGCATTCAGGGCCAGCAATAAGAGTGCCGCGCAAGCCCAGTTCATAGCTGCAACCCCGCGTTGATGCTCATAAAGAGCAGGCTGGCGCGCTGGTCTTCGCTCTGGGCAAAATTGCGCCACAGCCACTGCGCTCCCACTCGGGTCACCAATTGGTAGCCGGCATAGCCCACTCTGTTGGTTAGCTGGATTACCAACGTCTGGCCCGTGAAGTCCTCCGCGACCTCTGGGTGCCTGCCCTCCAGCATCCAGAACCGGCTCCACTCTAGCCCGCACTGAAGCTGGGTGTCGAAGATCTGGCGGCCGTGCCGCGCATAGTAGCTGACCGAGACCTGCTCGGCTAGGATCGGCTGCACCCACAGCAGGAACAAGGTCTGTTCCAAGCTCTCTGCCACAGGTGCCCGGCTGTGGAAGGGCCGGACGCGGCGATACTCGCTCTTCCAGCGCGGCTCCACCCGGCCCGGCCCCAAAGGCACTGTCCACTCGGCTTTGTTGATCGCGCCGAGAAAACCCGAGCTAGCGCGCCCTTCGCGGCTGCGGAACGCCGCGCGATCCCCGCGCTGCCACCAGCCCTCCCACTTGAAGCGGTGCAGGTGGCGCAGACCCCAGTCAAAAGCCTGTTCCCAGTCGGCGTACAATGTGTTGCGCCAAGCGTTGTTCCCCGGTAGCCGATCCACAACAGTCTGCATCCGCCCCACCGCGCCCACTGGCTGCACCCATTGCTCCAAGTCGTCCGGGATGTCGTCCCTGACGCGCGCGGCGAAATCGAAAAATCGCAGTTGCCCGATCCTGAGACTCCAGCGCGCCGCAGCCAGCGCGTACATGGCATGGGTGCGACCATCCCCGGAAATCAGCCGCACGCGCTGGTGGCCCAACGCCAAACTCGCATCCGGCCCTAGATGCCCGCGGGCGTACATATTGAAACCGCGATGGTCGCGCTTGTAGGGATAATCGGGCAAGAGGTCGTTCTCGAAGCGGTCGATCGCGCCGTTGTGGTTGAGGTCGAGGCCGAAGAGGTACTCCGGCCGGTCCGAGCGGAACCGCAGGAAAGGTTCTTCGTAATCGGGGATGAGATTGCGGTTCTGGTTGTGGTCGTAGATGAAGTCGCGGTTTTCGTCGTAGCCGGGAAAGGCCACCCGCGAAAAGCTCTGGAAGGGCCGCTGCCATTCCGGGATGCCGTTGTGGTCGTCGTCGTCATCGACGAATTCGTAGAGATGGGGAGTCGGCGCTTGATAGCGGATATCGCCGTTGCCCTGCACGAGCCAGTAGTTGGTCGAATAGTCGTCGGACAGCGAGAACAACTCCCCGGCTATGTCATAGGGATAGCACTGGTAGGCCACTTCCGCGTACGCGGCGTGGGCGCTGTTAACAAAGTGGTGCAGGTGCTTGACGTCGCGGCTGGGATACATGCCGTGCTGCCGGTTGGCTACGGCCTCGCCCCGGAATGAGAGTCCGCGCCACTCGACCAAGTCCCAGTTGATCCCTAGTAGTTCGTTGGCGGTGGGCAACCCGTAGTCTAAGCGCAACACTTGGCTGTTGCTGTTGTCTTGAACATTGCCCGGCGATCGCGCGACAGGGAAAAACACGATCTGCGGATCGCGCCGCTCTCCGTCGGTCTGCAAGTTTGAGGCCATCTCGACCCGGTAGTCGTCGGCTACCACCAGCTCGACTGCGGCTCGACGCAAGGTGGCCGAGCGCAATCCTGCGTAGTCGAGGGCGGCAAAATCGTATTCGAGCAGAATCGTCTCCGAACCGTCGGCTACCAGCGCCCCAGCCCGCGTCCGCCCCCCTTCAATGCGCGGCAAAAAGCCGATTTCTCGCCCGCGCACTTGGGTGCCGCTGGTATCGACCAGCACGATGTCGTACCTGAACAGCGACGTGCCACTCACCCCGTCGGCCGGCGAGTCATCCCTGAGCCGCACCCACAGTTTGTCCAGCGGCTTGTTCTGGCCGGTGGTCAGCGTCCCGGACAGAGGGTTGCCGTATGTAATCTGCACTTGGCTTTGCGCGTTGTGGGCGTTGATATACGTAACGCCGAGGAGCGCCGCGTCGCTGGCTTTGAACTGGGCGTGGCCTCCCAACAGGTGCGTGGTATTAGTGCGGTAAGCATTGTCCGGCTGGCTCGGCCGCGACAGCAGCAGGCTCCCCACGAGGTGCTCGTTGGCCCAGTCGAGGCGCAGCCCGTTGAACTCGGTCTTGTTGAAGGTCAGGGGCGTGAAGGCGGTGAAGATCTCGTTGCCGATCATCAACCGCGCGCTGGTTCCCCTGCTCTCGTCTGAGGCGATCACCAGATTCTGGAAGAATCCCGAGTAAGGAAGTCCTTGGCGGATCAGGCTTCCCTCGCGTTTGGTTTGCTCCTGTTCCCAAGTATAGACCAGCCAGCCGCGTCCCAAGCGGTGGCCGAAGGTGTCGTACCATGGCTCGCCCTCTAGGCTGGCGTTTAGGAGAGTCCGATAGCGTTCTCGCGAGTAGGAGGTCCTGTAATCGTACCAGGGCTGCATATAGCTTTCGGCCAGATGTCGGGGTGCGTACCAGCGGTGCATTCGCGGCATGATGTATTCTAGCTCGAAGTGCGGCACTTCCCACGCGGCCGACGGTAGGCCCTGCAACCCCCACCGGCTCGCGTCCGCACGTTGCGCCTCGACCGCTAGCGGGCGCAGCGCACAGCAGGCCAAGACGCCCGCCAGCCAAGCTGTTTTTCGCCTCGTCAATAGACCACCCCCACCAAGCTCGCGGCTTGAGTTTTGCCCGCACCCACATCCGCGGCGAAAGCGACGCGCACCAGATAAGTTCCCGGCCGCACCAGTGCTCCTGTGTCGTCGCGACCATCCCAAACCACAGCGTGGTCGCCGCTGGGATTTTCCCGGCGCAGCGAAAGCTCGCGCACCTTGCGGCCGGACAGGTCGTAGATGCCGACGTCAATCCGCCGTTCCCGGATGAGGCGGTAGATGGTAAAGCGGATCTCGGCTTGGTCGTTTAGGCCGTCGCCGTTGGGGGTAAAGACCTCGGGTTGCAAACGCACGCGGTCCAACAGCGGGAAGTTTTCCACATCGGCCACCACCACTAGCGACTGACTGGCAACCAACGACCCAGCGTCGCCCTCGCTCACCGCCTGAACGATCCCGGGTCGGGTCGCGCGTTTCAGTTCGGCACCAAAGGTGGTGCCGCTCAAAAACACCCGCGTGCGGAAGCGCGCCTCGTACAGCGACCGCCCACCGGTGACCGGCGCGGGAAAAGCCAATTCCACGGACCCGTCCTCTAACCGCGCTAGCTCCAGCGGCCCTGGCCATAGCTCTCGCCCGGTGCCGACGCGCAACTGCGTCTCGCTGCCTTGCCGGAACGAGACAAGCTCAATCGGGACCGAGGATGACGAGTGCAGCCGAATCCGGTCAAAGCCGGAATTGCCGGGGCCAAAAACCGGGCGGATGTACATGGAGAAGCGCTGTTCTGCCCCTGGCTCCACCCCATCGATAGGCCACACTTCGGCAAAGGTCTGGTCCACCAATGGCGGCGCTAACTTGAGCCGCAAGCTCCTCATCTGCGCCGTCCGCAGCGGTTCCTGGGTCAAAAGCCGTATCTGCGCTTGGGCGAAGCGCCGGGGGCTAGGTGACTTGAAAGGCTCTCCCGACGTTAGGTAAACCCCACTCCAATTGCTCCATCCCGGTCCCGGTATTTCCCGGACTATCACCTCGCCGCGATTTTTCTCGTAGCGAATAGACTCCCACTCCTCTTGGCTGATTTCCTGCCCCACTACGTCGAAGTAGCGCCGCTCCTCAATCACTTCGTCGCCGCTGCGAGTGCGGATTTCTAGCTGGGTGCCCGGGGGCTGGTCTCCGTCCCATTCCACGGCGGAGAAAATTCGCGGGCGGCCTAGGCGGATAACGGGCGATTCGAACGCGACTTCGGACACGTAGCCTTCGCCATAGGCTTGGATCTCGCTCAAGTTGCCCGTCTCGCTTAGCTCTCCCACCAATTCCAGACGCCTCAGTTCCAAATAGCGCACCTCGCGCAAGGGGAACTGCTCCTCTAGCTGGAGAAAGGACTCCCGATTCTGCTGCTGCTCCAAAGCCTCCCACAACAGCGAGCCATCGGGGTCGAGACGGCCGTCCGAGATTCGGAGTTGATAGGCGTTTAAAGGCCCCTCGGCGCTGACTAGGCGCACCCGGTCCAGCCAGAACCGGGCCCCTAGGTCCACTAGGAGCTGATTGCGGTCGCGCACCGAATCGTAAGTCCGCAGCGGGTAGAAGGAGCGGAAGAGGCCATCGGTCGCCAGCTCGAGCAGGATATTGTCGAAGATGCTCACGTCGCGATTGCGGAGCCGCTGGGTCAGATTGACGACATTGTCCCCTATGGTATAGACCTCAAGCTCGGCCAAACGCGGCCGCTCGCGGCGAAAATAGCGCACTTGACCCTGTTCCTCTGCGGGCAAATCTCGATGCGTCTGCTCGTCGATTAGGATTTGGCGGCCAATGACTGTCTGGCGGAAGTACTCGACCGTCCCTTGGTCTGCGGGCGACAGCGCCTCGTAGGTAGCTCGATCTACTTCCGCGCCCCGCGTACTGTCCGAGGCCAACGCCTGAAAGCGCACGATCTGCGCCACTTCGCCCTCGACTCCGGCGGGCAAGGGGCGCTGGGGCCGGACCTCAAAGCTGAACTCCCGCTCCGTCTTGTTGGGGTACGTCACCTGCCCGACGCGGAAAAACTTCAGCGGTCGCTCTGGATGTCCCCGCCCGTCCGAGAGCAGCACCCTGAACTTGAGGAAGGGATCGCCCGCTTGAGCGAAGCGCACGACCACCCTTTTGGCGATTACTGATCGCCCTAGTTCTACATCGACAAACCAGTCTTTCAATGGGTCGGTCGGGTCGGGCTCCCAGTAGGTGGCTTGGTTCCCGTCCATTGTGAACGGTGCCTGCGCGGCGCTGCTGCCCGCCCGGCGGATTCCCCCCACCAAGGTGTCTCCGCCGGCCTCCGGGGTCTCGAACTCCATTGCGTTGAGCGCGGCGTTGATGTCGCGGCGCAGGAAGCGGGGCAATACTGCACCTTCGGCCGCAACTACGTGTGCCCCTACAGGTGCCTCCCATTCGGCCCAGTGCGCTGCTTGGTCGATGACGACCTCGTCCCGCGTCAGCCGGTAGCCGGTCTGAGCGTTGAGGGTGGGTGGATGCGTCAACAATAGACAGAGTACCGCCGACCAAGATCGCCGAATAGATGTTCTTAGGTTCATGCCGTCAGGCCAGCTAGAAAGCGATCTGGTCTTATTCATATCAGTACGCCACTCCCACCGAGCCCCAGCGGCGCTCTGAGTCCTCGTCGGCTTGTACGCGCAATTCGTACAGATACAGCCCCGGCGGCACCAGTAAACCCCGGTCGTCGGTCCCGTCCCACTCCACTGCATAGGACCCGTTGCTGCCCATCCCCTCATAGGCCCGTCGCACCCGGCGACCAGCCAAGTCGTACATTTCCAGCGTTACCGCGGCCTCCGCAACGAGCTTCAGCAACGCATAACTCAGCGCGAAGGCGTCGTTGGTCCCATCGCCGTTGGGCGTGAACAACCGGGTCCCCTGCAACTGCGCCACCAGCGGCACGTTGCCGTCCGCGAAGCGCACGACCAGATTGGTCCCTTCCAGCGAGGGATCCACATCGCGCTCGTCGGCCACTTGGTATGCTTCTTCAAGTTGGCCGTCCGCATCTCTGCGGTCGAGTGCCCGCACTTCAAAGCGGGTGTAGTCGCGGAACACAGTGCCGCGAAAGACGATCTGCACGAAGGTTCCCGTTTGCTCGATGTGCCGCCACAAGTCGATGTCGAAGCCTGCGCTCGGCTCGTAGGTGGCGGAAAAGGAAATCTCCTCGTCATCGACGAGTATCCGCTCGATTTCCGTTACCTGCGCGTCCGTGCGCACCTGCAGGAAGCGGAAGCCCGTGGCTTGCGGGTCTCGGCCTCTGTCGGGGCGCAGGCGCACTTCCATGGACAGGGTAAAGCGCGTTTCGACGCCCGGCTGCACGACGCCGGGGCTAATCTCGGCCAGCAGGCTGCTGACCACCGGCGGTCGCGCAAATTCGAAGACCAGCCGCCTGAGCACGGCCCCCGGTGAGGCCATGCGCACCCTGAACTGCAAAAAGCGGCGCAGCCCCGGCGAGCGCATCAGGCCGCCGCTGACCGTCTGCCAGCTACTCCACAGTGGATTGGGTTTGATCGGCCCCTTTTCCTCATCGGGCAATGCTTGGTAATCCTCTCTGCTCACCCGCAGTAGCCCGTCTTCTGTTTGGAGGTCTAGGCGGAAGTAGTGCTCGGGGTCGCGGTCGGAGCCGGTGCGCGTCTGCACGGTGGCGGGGGCGTTTTCTATGGAGCCGCCCTCGTAGCGCACTTTGCCCCAGACGATATTGGGATAGCGCGCCCTGACCGGCCTGGAGACATAAGTGCCCACGGGCGCGTCGTCAGCGCCGTAGATTTCCACTTCCGCCAGTTCCCACTCGCGCTCAGTGCTAGGCTCTATGAGCACGTAGCGCACGTCGCGGCTATCAATGCGCTTTTCCACCACAGGCTCGACATTGGGTGTGGAGGCGAAAAAGCTGAAGGCTCGGTCGTACTCTGCTTGGCTTTCGGCTTTGGTGAGGAGGCGAAAAACTTGGAGGAAGCGGCGTCTGTTCTGGCGGTCAAGGCGCGGGAAGAGGCGGACGCGATCGATGCGGAAGACGGCACCGAGGTCGATCTCTACGGGCGTACTGCGGTTGATAGCGTCAAACTGATCTGGATCGAAGGCCGTGGAGGCATCGCCGTCGTATAGCAGAGTGCCTAGGGGCACGCGAAAGGTGCCATCGAGATTTGCCACTAGCCCCGCTGCCATGCCTCCGCGCTCGGCCAAGCGCAGCGACAGGTTTTCGCCGGCTTCTGCCGGCCACGTCCAGATGGAATCGCGCGCTACGCCTAGGAACTGAGCCTCTTCGACAATGCTGTCCCAGCGGCCTAGGCGACCATCTTGGCCCACGTCGAGGGTATCGACAGCCAGCGCGGAGGTGGCGCTGCAAAGGAGGCCGATTAAGAGGGTGTATTGTATGGCTTTATTCAACTTGGTCGGCTCATCTTTCGACTTTGACCATTTTGCGGATGTGCGTCGTGCTTAATTAAACCGTATCGATCTTAAAACGGCTTCTCACAAGCTCTTCTCGATCGCCGCTACAGTCGCGTCTGTATTTCCTCTTAAGCCATGATCCTCCACGATCAGCCCTTGGGAGTCCACCAAGTAATACGAAGGGATGCCACTTACTTGGTAGGTTTTGGCTACTTCCGCACCCCAGCCGTCCGCCCGCACGTGGACACCTTTGATCTCGTGTTTGTCAATTGCCTCTCGCCAATCAGCGTCATCCGCGTCCAGCGATATGTTGAGGAAGACGACCGGCCAATCGGCCGTTTTTTCTTTGACTTGGCGGAGATAGGGTAGGTCGTCGATACACGGGACGCACCAACTCGCCCAGAAATCGATCAGAACCACTTGGCCTTTGAACTGGCTTAGCGATAGGGACTGACCATCGAGGTCATTGAGGGTGAATTCGGGCGCGGGCTGTCCGGGTTGTAGCTTCAGGGCGGCAGCCAGCGCCACTAGCACGGCCTCATTGTATTCTGGGTATGGGTTGATTTGTTGGAACTCTTCCCACTTGCGCTGGCCCCACGTAGCAAAGGATTCACTGCGACCGTACTTGAACCTATCGATCAGCTCTCCGGCTAAGAACCAGTAGAACACTCTCCCTGCTAGCTTTTCTTTAGCCAAATTGTATCTGTAACTATCTTCGGCTGCATAGATCGAGTCGAGTTGCGCTTGGACGGCTTCCGACAGCCCTAAACCCGATAAATCGAGCTTCGCCGATAGCCCGAGCGGTTGACGATGTTCGTACATGGAGTCGAGCTGGGCCTGAGCGGCTTCCGATAGCCCCAAGCCCGCTAGATCAATTTTCGCCGATAGCTTGGGAGGCTTCTTGACTAGGGAATTAAACGGCACTGAGCGAGGGATATGGAACACCAACTCTCCGTCCGTCGTATCCGCCCTGGGCTTTTCTTCCTCACTAAACCAGTTGAAGTTGAGAGACCTAGCGGACTCTTCGTACAGGGAGTCGAGTTGCGCGTGGGCACTTTCCGCAACACCAAACGCCGACAAATCGTACTGCTCGGATAGCTTGAGCCAGCGGCCGTCCTTTTCGTACAGGGAGTCGAGTTGCGCTCGGGTCTCCTCCGACAACTCCAAACTCGATAGATCGTACCGCTTGGATAGCGCGGGGGAGCGCGATTCAAACTCGTTATCGTATTCCCAGCCCAAGGTGCGCTTCACAAACTCGCGATAATGCCTCACGCCTATGGCCTTTTCGTTCACTAGGGAAAATTCTTGCAGGAAGTCGTAGTACTCCGGGGTGATGTCTTTGTTCTTGCGTCCGTTGTTGTTGTGCTGGTAATCCATCGGATAATCAACCATCCTATTGGCCCAATGGTAGTTGGCGTAGTTTGTCACATAGTCGATGCACCCTGAAGACAGCGCATATCGCTCGCGCCCTGCGATTAAGAACTCAAAATGATCCCGCCGCCACTGTTCCATTTGGCGCGAAAACTCTTCCAATTCCAGACCCTCGTAGTCGAGGCGGAGGTATCGGAAGCGCGGCGCCCACTCGGAAGTAAAGCGGCTGTTGTCCGCGTTGGAGCCGCTGAACGAATAGGAACGGACGAAAAAGCCTTCCTCCATGGCCACGTGCAGACTGTCGCCGGGTTCGACGAAGAGAGTTAGGAATCTGTGCTCAAAAAAGAACGATCCTAACCAATCTACCCATTGCCATCTCGGCTGTCCGCCTTCGAAATACCCACTGACGAGTGTCCCTCGGACGACGGGCAGTTCAAAGGCGAAGCGATCCAAGCTGTCGAGCGCGATGTGCTGCTTGGTACTTTCCAGCGCCGTCGGCGATTCGTAGCTAAATACGATTTTCCGCGAGCGAGGATCCTCGACTTCGCCGGTGATGATCGCAACCGATGGCTGACTCTGAGTACTGTCTGCGTCCAGACGAGGACTCGACACCATGCTTTCGCTGTGTACCGTGGTGACCGTTGAGGCTCCGTGTAGAGCCGCCAACAATCCAATCGCTAAGAGAATGCGGCGCATAATGCACCTCCAAAGTTTGTGGTCGTGCGGTTTAACAGGTCCTATCGCCTAGTCGAGTTTGACCATTTTGCGGGTGCGCGTCTGCTCACCTACTTGTAACCGATATACATAGACCCCAGCGGCAACGGGTTGCCCCTGCGCGTCGCGGCCATCCCAAGTTAGTTCGTGCTCGCCAGCGGGTAGTGGACCTGTCCACACTTGGCGCAGCGGCTGCCCCAAGACGTTGTAGATAGTTAAGTCCACGTTTCTGGCTCCGGCGGGTATGGCTAGGGGGATGGTTGTGGCGGGGTTGAATGGGTTGGGGTAGTTGGCACCGAGGGCAAAGGTCGGCGGCGTGGCTGTCTCACTAACTACGGCTGTAACGGAGGTGCCTTGGTTGATAAAGACAAAGACGCCGCCGTGGTCGCTGGCAACGCTCGTTCCTAGCACGACCAGATCGGTGTCGCCATCGCCGTTGACGTCGCTGGTGAGCACTTGATTGCTCTCGCCGGGTAGGGGATAGTAGCCTTCGAGGACAGGTGCGCCGTTGTGCTGGCCGAGCAACACCACGAGGGCCGGACCGACGGTCGAATTGGCAGCGACGATAGCCACATCCAACAGGCCATCGCCGTTGAGGTCGCTGGCGGTGGCCTGTGACGGGAGCACCTTCCAATCGAGCAAGGAATCGCGCGCCCACCCGCCGGAGGCGTCCAGACGCCACAGGGCCAAGCCGTAGTAGTCGGTGTTGCCAAGGGACGTACCTATGATCTCAGGGGAGCCGAGTATATCTACCATCCCATCGCCATCAAAGTCGGCGATCAGGTGCAGGGCGCAGGGATTGATCGGGGCCTCGACAGCGAGCGGCGGTTCTTGGACGGCGGCCCACGGCCGAGTCAGTTGCCAAAAGTCTTGGGGATCAAAGCAACCCCCAGTCCACAACAGGCTCACGGCTTCGCCCAGAGGTTGCCCGGTAAATAGCCTAGCCCAACGCCACTCCTCGCTGTCGAGGACGAAGGTATCGCTATCGACAAAGTCGTAGCCGTCGTTGATCCACAGGCTCACTTGGGATACACCGTCTGCAACCAACAGGTCCACATCGCCGTCGCCGTCGCCATCGGCCAAGCCAACAAGCCCGCCGGATAGTTCGAGGAAAGGATCAAAACCGCCGCCCCAGTTGTACCACAGTTCGACGATGCCGCCCCATTGGTAGTTGACCAAATCGAGGAGGCCATCGCCGTCGAAATCGCTTCCCCGTAGGTCCATGAGCGGAGGGTCGTCAGCGGGTTCGGTTGAGAGGAGGAACTCTTGGGTAGGTTCAAAGCCGCCTAGCCCGTCGTTGGACGCCACCGTCCAGCCTAGTTGTCTTTCGCGGCCCATGACGCGATGCCAGGCCGCCACGAGATCCGCGTCGCCATCGCCATCTACGTCGCCCACTGCGCCGTGCGATTCTTGCCGATTGCTTTGCCAACGGCTTGGGATGCCGATGCCTTCGCCGAGCGGAAAAAAGTCGGGTTCGGCAAACAAGGTGCCGGGCGGTCCCAACTCCACACCGAGATTCCGAGGAGACAATTCTCCTTGCGCCAACTCTTCGGCCCCTGTGAGCTGGATCCAGTCTAGTTCTAAAAACTTGGGATGGTTGTCCACGTCCTGCGAGTCCCGATATAACATCATGTCTATGCGAATAGTATAGAGGGTATCCTGCCAGATGATCTCCTGCTCTGGATATGCTTCTACCAAGGCGCGTAGATCTACGGTGAGCTCTTCCCATTCGAGGGGATAGGGTTGAAGATCTCTCCACGTGCTGGACCTCCCTTTAAGGAGGCGTCTTCTCTCGGCATTGGACCAGTACATCAAGAATGGTCCCTCGGTGGGGCTGTGGTGTATGAGGCGTAGCCGTAGGGTGAGGCGGTCGAACAGGGCCGAGTCTTTGCCGATCAATGGCGAGCGCAATTGAACGGTGGGTCTGCGACCCGGCACGGGCGCAATGCGCCAGACGCCATCGACGATTTCGCTGTGTAACGGGTCGTTACCGCCATTGCTATGAGTAGCACTTTCCCGGGCGGTCCAGCCCCAAGTGGAGTCGTCGTCGAAATCCCACGTTAGGGCAAAGGCTCCAAGTGGAGCCGCCAACAGTAGAATTGCAAAGAGCATGTAGCGCATAGGACTATCTCCAGGATTTTGGACGTTTTGATGCTCTATCCGATCAAGATACTTGCACATTTCGTGCCACGTACTATACATCGAATAAAAAAATCCTTTAGGATTGACCTAAAGGATTGGAAAAATAGATACTTAAAAATAATGTGGCGAGGCTGCTACAAAGTGTCGTCTCAGTCATCAGGGCAAGAGTTTCCACGGAAAGTCGTGGAAACCCACGATTTTCCGTGGACTTCCACGACTTTCCGTGTTGGCTGCGCCGCCCGTATTGGCTCTAAAAAATTGTTGCATTGACAATCGCTATCGCGGCGATGCTCACAGCACCTTGACCGGCGTCAGCCAATCGGCCGCGGCAATCGCGTCGGCCGACCCCAGTACCGCGACCCGGCCCGCTGCCCCGACTTGGTCCAGCACGGCAGCAAAATCGGCAAAGTGCTCGGCCTTGGTGCCCAAGACTTGGTCGCGCATTTGCTGGCGATAGTCGTCGTCGATGCCGGTCAGGTAGCGCACCAGCGAGGCGTAGCCTTTGGCGTCGGGGAGCTGATAGGCGTCGATGTCGCCGATGGTGCCGATGATGGCCTTGGTCAGCTCGTCGTGGCTGATTGGATAGTCGCGCAGGAAGGATCCGCTCTGGTCGTACACCTGTAGCGTCTCCAGCAGGTTGGGATCGCGGTACGACCCGTAAGCAAACACGCCGGTAAACGGGTCGAGAGAACAAAAGGCCCCGTAGGCCCCGCCTTGCACTCGCACCCGATCCCAGAGCCAAGTCGTGGCCAAGTAGCGCGTGATGACGGCCGATGATCCGTCCAATTCGTAGCCGAGCGCGAAGAGGTTGGCCGCCTTGCCCACGTAATTGACTTGGGCGGGGACGGTTAGGCCCTCGTCGGCTGCGGTCAGGTGCGGCGTCCAAGTTGCGGGCGAGTGCGCCTCTTGCGGCAGCTCGCGCAGCAGCGCCGCTAGGCTTTGGTCGCAGGCAGCACGGTCGCCGCCGGCCACGGTCGCGTTGCATAGCATACCCGGCCGGTTGACCAGCAGGGCGCGGATCTGCTCCAGCCGCGCCTGCACCGCCGGCCAGTCGCCGCGGATGTCTTCGATGAGCTGCCGCAAGAAGAATAGATAGCTCAAGCCGCGCATCTGCTCGGCGAGCCAGCCAATCTCGTCGAATTGCGCGCGCAGCCGCGTCAATACCACCCGATGCCCGCCCGGCACTAGCCCGGCCTCGGCGCTGGCTCGCTCTTCTAAGGCCATCTGCAAGAAGCGCTCCTGATCGTCGAGGCGGCCCTCTAGCAACACGTCGCGCACAATCGCCGTCAGATCGGCGACCCGTTCGGTCATGGCCTTGCCGCGCAAAAAGAGGTACGCCGCGGCCGGGCCGCCGTCGGGGCGTGAGCCCACGAGCGAGTGGGCACTTAGTCCACCAGTCTGGCTGCCAATCCGCTGTTGCAGTTCGACGAAGCTCATGCGTTCGGTACCCATCTCCAACAGAGCGCGGCCAAAGAGCGGGATATAGGGCACAAGCTCCTGGGGCAACACCCGCAAATCGCAGCCCACGTCGAGATAGGCGATGCCATTGGTGAAGAGGTCGTGGTGGAGTACTGGCACCTCAGCGATTTGGTCCTCTTGCCGAGGCACGGTCTTGATCGCTTTGTCGAGGTCGCTCAATTGCAGGCGGGGCAATTTGGCCAGATCCTCGGGCGCGTCGGGTTGTTCTTGCAGGTGCTTGAGCTTTGCGGTGGCCGCGACCAGTTCCTCCAAATCCGCTTGGCTCAGATGTGCTCGGGCTTCTGCTAGGCGCGTGGTCTCTTCTTCCTCTAGCCGCGTCCCCAACTGGGCATCGGGCTGGAGAACCACGGTTGTGCGGTGCGCGTTGTCTAGGAGGTGGCGTTGAATCAGCCCCTCTAGATAGCGGTCGTCCGCTGCGAGCTTGTCCTTGAGCGCGGCGAAGGAATCGGCAAAGCGCAAAGGCGTGAAGGGGTCGCGGTCGTAAAGCCAGTCGGTCAACAGCCGCAGCATCAACCCCAAGCCGCGCGGAAAAGACCCGGTGTTGTTTTCTCGGAAGCGGAACTCCGCGGTGTGCAGCGCAGCCTCTACCATCCCTTGGTCGATCCCGCCGTCCGCCAAGTCGCCGAGGTGCTGCAAGATCAGGGCCTCAACCGCATCCGCTTCGCCCTGTTGCACGCCTTTTAGGCCCACGCTGAAGAACATCTGCGCCAACTCGACCTCCAGCCCGCTGCCGGTCAAATCCTCGCCTAGCCCGGAGTCGATCAGGGCCTTGCGCAGCGGGGATCCCGGAGTGCCGAGCAGCGCGTGTTCAAGCACTTGGAGGGCACGGCGCTCATCGGCGTCAATCGCATCTTGCAACAGCCAAGAGAGCACGACAAAGCACTTTGGCTCTTCGACCGCGTCTGGATCGACTGCATAGGGAAATTGCTGCCGCTTGGGTGCGGCAAAGCGCGGCTGGGTGCCGATGGTCGAGTCAACGGAATGCGCCTCGTAGGCGCTTAGATAGTCGTGCAACAGCGCGAGGCGCTGCTGGGGATCGTCGTCGCCGTAGAAGTAGATGCGGGCATTGGACGGGTGGTAAAAGTCGTCGTGGAAGCGCTTGAACTGGTCAAAGGTGAGGGCCGGGATGTGGCGCGGGTCGCCGCCGGAATCCACGCCGTAGGTGGTGTCGGGGAAGATGGATTGCTGGATGCGCTCGCCTAGGATCCGCTCGGGGTCGGAATACGCGCCCTTCATTTCGTTAAATACCACGCCTTTGTAGCGCAGCGGGTCGCTGGGGTCTTCTAGTTCGTAGTGCCAGCCTTCCTGTTGCAGGACTTCTGGCGTCAGCCGCGGATAGAATACGGCGTCGAGGTACACGTCGATCAGGTTGTAGAAATCCTGCACGTTGGTGCTGGCGACCGGATAGCAGGTTTTGTCTGGATAGGTGAAGGCGTTGAGGAAGGTGTTGAGCGAGCCTTTGATTAGCTCGACAAACGGCTCCTTGACCGGGTATTTGCGCGAGCCGCACAGCACCGAGTGTTCGAGGATGTGGGCAATGCCGGTTGAGTCGGCTGGCGGAGTGCGGAAGTTGATGCCAAAGACCTTGTTTTCGTCGTCGTTGATCAGCGAGACGATCTCGCAGCCGGTGCGGTGCCGGTAGAGCAAGGCGCGGGTGTTGAGTTCGGGAATTTCCTCGTCGCGCAGCAGTTCAAAATCGCGGCGATCCATTGCGTCTCCTTTGTGGTATATAGCGAAAAAGCTAGCGGGCAAACATATTGGCGGCGCGGATTCTAGTCAAAAGATAGTGTTCAGTGATCAGTGGCCAGTGGTTAGCCCCCACACCACCGCCCTATGGGGAAGGAGAGGGGCCTGGCCACCGACCACTAACCACTGACCACTGGCCCCGGCAGGGCGATTTTGCCGAGGACGACCGGGCGCTGGGCGCGGGTGACGGCTGGGATATTGCCGGGTTAGCCCCCGCACCACCGCCCTATGGGGCAGGAGAGGGGCCTGGCCACCGACCACTAACCACTGACCACTGGCCCCGGCAGGGCGATTTTGCCGAGGACGACCGGGCGCTGGGCTCGGGTGACGGCCGGGATATTGCCGGTGCGGCCCATCAGCGTCTCATTGGCAAGCACTGCAAAGGAGAGAGCCTCGCGCGCGTCTGGATCAACGCCTAGTTTGGCCAGCGACTGCACCGCTAGATCCGGCAGCTCGTGGCGCAACCCGGCCATAATGCGCGGATTGTGGACGCCACCGCCGCCGACCCAGAGCTTGGCGAACTCCCCCGGGCAGAAGCGGCGAATGCCCTCGGCAATGGATTGCACGGTAAAGGCGGTCAGCGTGGCGATCAGATCGTCGTCGCGCCACGTGCCGCGCCGGAGAATTTCCGCAAGGAAAGGCTCGCCAAATTCCTCGCGCCCCGTAGATTTGGGCGGCTCGCGCTGCAAGAAGCTGTGGCGCATCAGCTCGGCCAACAGGGCCTCATCGACGCGCCCCCACGACGCCCGCATACCTCCGCGATCGAAGTGCTCGCGCCCCTCGGTGCAGTGCGCCACGGCCGCGTCGATGAGCATGTTGCCCGGTCCTAAGTCAAAGGCCCGTATTGCGCTGGTATCGGCGTTGGGCGGCAGGGCCGTGATGTTGGCGATTCCGCCGATATTGAGCAACAGACGCCCTTCGTGCGGATGGGCAAAGAGCAGGTGATCCACTAGCGGCACCAGCGGTGCGCCCTCGCCGCCGACGGCCATGTCGGCCGTGCGAAAGTCCGCAATGGTCACCGCGCCTGTGCGCGCGGCAATGACGGCTGGCTCGCCAATCTGCAAGGTGGCCCCGCTGGCCGGCAGATGGCGCACGGTCTGCCCGTGCGAGCCGATTAGGTCGATGGATTCGGGACTGAGCTTGGCCTGCTCGACCGCGGCTAGAGCCGCGGTGGCAAACGCCTCGCCGAGGGCGAAGTTGACCCGGCATAGCGCGTCGAGCGACGCATCCTCGGCGAAGAGGGCGAACACCTCGCGCCGCAAGTCGCTGGGCAGTGGCGTGGTGTTAAAGGACAAAATTTCGTAGCGCGTGGATTCACCACAGCCCCACAGATCAACTAGCACGGCGTCGATCCCGTCGGCCGAGGTGCCGGACATTAGCCCCACGACCCGCCGCCGCTCTTTGGCGGCCAGTTCAGCTAGCCGACGCATAGCGGCGAACCCAAGGTCGGCCAGTAGTAGCGTTGGTCATCCTATAGCAGCCCTAAATGACTTGAACGATTCGAGCTGCAGATCGTCTTGTTTCTACCATTCTGCGTCCATCTGCGTCCATCTGCGTCCATCTGCGGATTACTTTATCAGTGCCGGTCGCGGGCCGAGTGCAGGTAGTAGGAGGCGACCTGCCCGTGGCTGTCGATGACGTGTGCGCCCGGATAGCGAATCGTCGTCGGACACACGTGCCAAGGCACGGCGAGGAGGTAGTCCCCGACTTCGGGCTGAGGACCGGACCAAGAGAAGACGCCGTGTTCCTCGTTTTGTCTGGTCAGCTCGGCCTGTGGGTTCTGCAAGAGCTTGGCCCTGGTCGCCAGAGGGCCATCGTCGCTGATGGCCTTGGTGCCCAAGTCCGTGGTGAGCGTCTGGTGCTCGGGATAGCGATCGACCACTTGCGTCAGGACGAGGGCCGCCCATTTGAAGGGCAGCTCGGCCATTTTGCTGCCGTACCCAGCATCCCAGTACACGCAGGTGCCCGGAGAGCCGTGCATCCCCTCGGTGCGGGCGTAGTACAAAGAGGAAAAGGAGCCACCGCCGACGACTCGGGGCACGGCCAAGCCCTCGCCTTCGAGGGCCGCTTTTAGGCGTTGGGCATCGCAGATGTGCTGCTCGGCTGCTGCTTGGCGCGCCTTAGGCTCGGAGATGGTCTCGTGCCCATCGTACAAGTGCAGCCCACCCGGCGACAGATGGGGGTGTTGGGCGACTTGGCGGTAGAGGTCGATGGCCGCGTCCAAGGGAACGCCGGTGCGGAACATGCCTACGTTGAGGTCGATCATCACCCGCAGCGTTTGCTGCCGCTCTTGCGCCACGTCGCCCAAGACCTGCACGTGCGCGGGTGCGCTTGCGCTAGCAATCGCGCTGACGGTCGCCTCTCTTTGCGCCAATTCGGCGAAGCGCAGGACCTTGCTTTTCTGCACCAGCGGATAGGACAGAATGGCTTCCTGCGCGCCGGCGTCGAGGGCCATTTCCAGTTCCTTGAGCGTGGCGCATTTGAACCCGGCGACGCCGGACGCGAGCTGTTTGCGCGTTACGTCGATGGACTTGTGGGTTTTGACGTGGACGAACAGATGCTCGCTGCCACCGGCTAGTTCGCCGACTGTTTTTATGTTGTGGTCGAGCTGGTCGGCAAAAACCAGCATGGCTGGTGTCTCAATGCCGTCCGGCTCGGCGACTTTGTATGCTCCTACTTCGATCACAGCTTTGCTTTCCTTTTGAGGTGGAGCGCGGAAAATAGCACAAGCCTTGGCGGTGGACAAATTGGCCGCCGCGTTTTGGTGCGTTAAATTAAGAATTACGAATTAGGAATTAAAAATTTCGTAATTCTTAATTTTTAATTCCTAATTCCCCTACCACCCCTCATCTAAAGGAAGCCTCAAATGCTCAAACTAGGCTGCATGTCCCTCAGCTACAAAGACGAATTTGCCGCGAACAAGCTCGACTTGGAGCAGTTTATTGAACGCGCCTACCAACTCGGCCTCGACGGCATCGACATCCACACGCGCGCCTTTGCCTCGCTCGACCCGGCGTATCTGCGCAGCATTCGCATGCAGGCCTTTAGGCGGGGGCTCGCGCTTTCCTATATCGGCGTCAGCTCCAATTTCGGTAAGCCGCAAGACGAACTCGGCGCGGAAGTGGCCACCGCCAAGGAGTGGATTGACGTGGCCGCGTTCATGGGCATTCCGCTGGTGCGGGTTTTTGCCGCGTGGATTCCCGAAGGCGACCGCGAAGAGGACGTGTGGGCGCGGATGATGCCCTGCTTGGAGGAAGTGGCCGCCCACGGCGAGGAAAAGGGCGTGGTGGTCGGCTTGCACAACCACAACCACGGCTGCGTCACGCGCACGGGCAAGGATGTGCGCCGCATTATCGAGGGCGTCGATAACCCCTATTTCTCACACATCCTCGACACGGGTCAATACGTCGGCTCGCCCGGGGCCTCGGGCCAGCGCGGGCACGAGGATCCGGCCCTCAACTTTTACGGCAGCATTGAGGAGACCGCGCCGTTGGCCGTCCACGTCCGCTGCAAAATCTATCGCATCGAAAGCGGTGTTGAAGAATGGCTCAACTATCCGCGCATCTTCGAGATTTTGCAGGGAGTCAACTACAATGGCTGGCTATCGGTGGTGTACGAAGGGCAGGACGCGGAAGCAGAGGCGACCGCCGTGCCCAAGGCCGTGCGCTACTTGCGCGGCTTGATGGCCGAATACGACTCAGCGTAAGCAGCGAGGTCCGCGCAACATGGTCGCTGCGTTTGGCACATCCCGCACCTTTGTAAAATTCTGCCTGACCGGCCTCAGCGGGGTGGTAGTCAATTTAGGTTCGTTCCATATCCTGCTCGAACTCGGCGTCCATAAGTATCTGGCCTCGCCCATTGCGATTGAGATCTCGGTCTTTTCGAACTTTTTCATCAACAACTATTGGACTTTTGCCGACCGCGACCTGAGCAGCCGCAAGCGGATCCGAGGTTTGCGGTTTCACATCGTGTCGCTACTGGCCCTTGGGGTGAGCTATTCGACGTTTGTCGTGCTGTCGGAATTGTTGCCGCAAGTTAATCCGGTGTGGCTGCAAGGGTGTGCGATCGCGCCGGGGATGTTGGTCAACTACTTCCTCAATTCGCACTGGACGTTTCGGGAGGAAGTATCCGCAGATGAACGCAGATGAACGCAGAGATGGGATAACGGGTGCTTGGGACGTACCGCGAATTTTACAGATGGCCTTGCTCGCGCACGCTTGGGCCGCCCCTACCTGCAAGGCGATCTGCAGATCGAATCGTTCAAGTCATTTAGGATTGCTATAGGAGATAATTTTTGTCGAAACGCAATCGGTCTCAAGCGCGTGGTCGCGGCGCGGCCGCACGTCGAGAGAAGCGCGAGCAGGCGCAGCCTTGGTCCGTGCGTCTGCGCTCGATGCTGGACCTACTGCTACATTCGTCCCCTCCCGACGAGCGGCCGTGGAAGTTTTTGCTGCCGGTGCTCGCGCTGGCCTTTGTCGCACGGGCGGCTATTGCCCTGTCCGGCGACTTCGTTTTGCACCCCGACGAAATCATGCAGTATCTGGAGCCGGCGCATCGTCTGGTCTTCGGCAATGGTGCTCACTTCTGGGAGTATTTCTACGGCGCGCGTTCGTGGCTGGTGCCCGGGTTGGTCGCTGGTGTCTTGAAGCTGTTCGACATCGTCGGCCTCGGTCAGCCTTTCTGGTACGTCGGCGGCGTCAAGCTCGCGTTTTGCGCGATTTCCCTGCTCATTCCGGCGGGTATGTACTTTTTTGCTCGGTGGCACTTTGGCGAAACCGCGGCGCGGGTCGCGTTGCTAATGGGTGCGTTCTGGTACGAGCTTGTCGGTTTTGCCCACAAGCCGATGACCGAGTTCGTCGCCACGGCCCTGCTGGTGTCCTTGCTTGCGCTTTGTGTGCGGCCTGGGTCGGACAAGCTGCGGGTTGTTTCGACGGTAGCAGTGCTAGCGGTGCTAACGGCGGCGATTCGGGTGCAGTATGCCCCGTTGGCCTTGATAGTTCTCGGGCTGTTCTTTTTGCGAACCGAGAAGAAGATGCAGCTTGTGCTAGCTGCGGTCGCGGTTTTCGTTGCTGTCGGTATATTCGACGCGATCACGTGGGACGGTGGGCTATTTCACTCCTACATCGTCAACATCCGCGTCAACCTCGCCCTTGGCGACTTGCGCGTCGGTGAAAGCCCCGCGTGGCAATTCCTCTATTGGCTGCTGATCGCCAATATGGGGCTGGTGGCCCTGTGCGTCTTGGCTTTGCCCGACCTTCGACGTTACGGGTTCCTGATGGCGCTTATCGCCCTGACGCTGCTGATCCACTCGGCGCAGTCGCACAAGGAGTATCGCTTCATCTTCGTCGTCATTCCGCTCTGGCTACTGATTAGCGCAGATTTTGTGGTGTGGTTCGCGTCCCGCGCTAGCGCGGGCAGATCGCGCATGTCGTTGGGGCCGACTTCCCTTGTGCTGACGGCATCCTTCGCAGCGGTTTCCCTAGCTGGTATCCTGAACGCGCTGCCCTACCAAGACAGAGTGTATAAGGCTTATTCAAGGGAGACCGGCATCGTCGGCTTCCTGCGCAATCAGGACCCAATTTTTGCCGCATACCGCTATCTTGCCAGCGCACCCGGAGTCTCCGCCGTGTGGCAGGTGGACCGTCCCTATTTCAACCTCCCCGGTTATTACTATCTGCACCACGCGATCCCGTTCTACGACACTAATACCGGGCGTCTCATATTCGCGGATCAAGAGAAAACAGAGATGGAAGGCATGGAAGCGATTGCAGCCTCGGTTAGCCACATCGTGTCGGCGGATCCGGCTACTTTCGCTCCCGGCTACTCGGTAGAAAAAACATTCGGCACTATCCGAATTATGAGCCGAGATGCGAACGGGCCGACTATCCGCCCATGGCAGGAGTACGCCCCGATGATCACTGACGGCATCTTAACCAAGTTGATGCGCAAACTCTACCCCGACGCGCCCACGCCTCCGACCAATTCGGGTATTCGCTTTGCCAATCCATAATAGGTGACGTTTCTAACACGTATAAATATCATGCCGGACTTTTTCTCCCTGCGCTCATCACTATCAGCCCGTTTGCAGGCTGCGCCATATACTGCGGCGTCCATGGGAGTGCTATTGGTTTCCGCCTACCTATGTTTGGTGAATTTGGACTACGCTGCGCTGTGGCATGACGAGGCACCCGCCGCCTTTTTCGGCAAGACCCTGTTGCAACAAGGAAGCATCACTGGCTGGGATGGACGCAATCTGGTCGGCGGCATCAATGGGCGTACGCTCAACGAAGAGTTGCGCGACGTGCTGCCACCACTGATGTACATACTGAACGCGGTGGGTTTCACCATCTTCGGCATCAACGAGATAGGCGCACGCGTTGTCCACGCTGTCATTGGAATCGTCTCCCTCGGCGTCTTCTACCTGTTGCTGCGCCAGCACCTGCCGAAGCACCCGCGACTAATGTTCTTCATCTTTGCGTTCGCCGCCGGGTCGGCGCAACTGCTGCTGTATTTCCGCCAGAGCCGGTATTTCTCGGTCATGGTCCTCACGCTGCTGCTTCTCTTCTATCTGTACGAACGCTACTGGCAGAGCAGGAATTCGGCGTACTTGCTGGCCCTCACGCTAGTGGCCGCGCTGTCGTTTTTTAACCACTACGCCGGCGGCGCAGCAACAATGCTATCGCTGGCGGCGTATCACCTGCTCTTTCGCGCTCGCGCAACTACGCGGCGGGAGTGGGCGCTGTTCGCTATATGCGGTGCGGCCGTCGCGGTGGTGGGCTCAAGCTACCTCTACTGGCTGGGCGTCATCGGCAGTGAGCGCAGCGGATTCATGGGATTTGCCGGGCAAAATCCCACGCCGTACCAAGGCGACAAGTCGGAGCTATTCCTATTCATAGAAAGAATCTGGATATACATCCGGGAGCTATTCACCAACGACTGGATTTCATGGCCGGTATTCTTGTGGTTCGTAGGCATGGCACTAATCGCTTGGCAGGCCCGCCGGAAGCAGGTGGTTGGGGCGTCGCGACAGGTGCGGCGAAGGGCCCAGCGGGCCAACGATGGCGCATCCGTTGCCCAAAAGATACTCGGCGACGACTTCCCACTGGCGGCGGTAGGAAAAATCATCCTAATGGGTGCTTTGTTTGCGCTGTTTTCGGCGATGCTGTCGGTGCAGCCTATATGGCTACACGCAGTTGCCGATATACGCTACTACGTGGGGGCGTTGCCATTGCTATTGGCGATGAAAGGGCTATTCGTGGAATGGGCGTGGCGTCGGCACGTCATCGCCGGTGCGGTTGCACTCGTAGTGTTGTTGTTTACCAGCGTGGGCGCGGCCCCCTTTAACATTGTAATGCACCCTAGCGGCCAAAAAACCCTCGGGCTGCACCTGTTTGAGTTCATCCGCGAAGTCCACCGCCCGTACCGCGACTCCATCTCGGTTGTCTCTAGCTACTTGTTGCAGAGCACCGAAAAAGATGACTTGGTGCATGTGCCGGACTTTGCCTACCGCGAGGCGCTGATTTTCTACGCTGGCGACCATGTGCGGTTTTGCTGCGCCTTAGAAGAAACTACGCCCCTGCCCAAAGACAAAATTGCCGCGCTAGATGCACCGCTCTACTACATTGAACAGAACACGCCCGACTGGATTATTTTTTTTCGGCAGTTGCAATTGGGGGTGGCCAAACAATTTACAGTGAAACCATTCACTGGAATGTACGAGGTTGTCGCCAAGCTCGAAGTCTATCCTTATCCAACCCAGCGACCCGAACTGAACATGCATGCCTTTTCCCCGCTGGATCCAGGCGATAACAGAGTATTCATCCTCCGGCGCCAAGAGAAGTAGATACATGGCCAAGAGAAGACCGACGGGAAAGACGCCGAGCCAACGATCAGCTCCCTCAAAGCCCACGCGGCAGGAACGCAGGCAGGTAGCCCGCAACGAAGCAAAAGCCCAGCGGACGGTTGATACCGCATCGTCCCTAACAGCGGTACCGTCTTACTCGCGGCAGGATGTGCTAGCCCTTCTCGCGCTGGGCCTGTTGGTGGTCGTCTGTTACCTGCCGGCAATGCTGTGGGGTGGCTTCGTCTGGGACGATAGCATACTCACCGACGCCAAGCCAGTGCAGGACGTATCGGGTCTGTGGCAAATCTGGTTCTCCCCCAGCGCTATCGAAGGAGAGGGGCATTACTGGCCGCTGGTCTATACGACCTTCTGGCTGGAGCACAAGCTGTGGGGGTTTGCCCCGACGGGCTATCACATCGTCAACGTGCTGCTGCACCTAGCGAATACGCTGCTTTTGTGGTATCTGGTGCGTCGGTTGTCGGTGCCCGGCGCGTGGGTGGTGGCTGCGGTGTTTGCGGTGCATCCTTTGCACGTAGAGTCGGTCGCTTGGGTTATTGAGCGCAAAGATTTGCTGTCGGGTCTGTTCTACCTTGCTGCGGTGCTGGCGTGGGTGCGCTTTGTGGAGCAGCCGCGTCGAGGGTGGTATGTGTGTTCGCTGGCGTTGTATGCGGCGGGTCTTTTGAGCAAGTCCATCGTGATTACGCTGCCGGTGGCGCTTTTGATCTGGCATTGGTGGCAACGAGGCCGGGTGACCTCGGCCGACCTGTTG
Organism: Candidatus Latescibacterota bacterium; assembly: GCA_965208845.1. GTDB lineage: Bacteria > Latescibacterota > UBA2968 > UBA8231 > UBA8231. Next base: position 5,961,777 of record OZ242361.1, read on the forward strand.
CGACTGGTACCGTTTGGTGTAGTAGGGCTGATCATCACGGTCGGCGACTTGTCGTTTTATCAGTCTAGGGAAGCTTTGGCTCTCGGCTACTCATTAACCGAACGGGTACTCATCGCCTCGCGCGCCCTGTGGTTTTACGTGGGCAAGCTACTATGGCCGACCAACCTAACCCTCGTCTATCCGCTTTGGGACATTCGCGTCGCCGACCCGCTGGCTTGGGGGTATCTCATCGCCGCTGTCGCGCTGGCGGTAGCCCTCTGGTGTTTCCGACATCAGATTGGGCGTGGCCCACTGGCCGGAGCATTGTTTTTTGCAGTTACTCTGTCGCCGGTTTTGGGCTTCGTTGATTACGGCTATATGCAGTTTGCTTTTGTCGCCGACCGCTTTCAATACCTCGCTGGCCTCGGGATTATGGCTGTCGTCATCGGCGCAATCACGTATGGCGTGCGTAGCCTGTCCGACTCGTGGCAAAAGGGTGCGCGGGTCGTTGCAGCGGTAGCTATCATTGTGCTGGGGCTGCTGACCTGGCGGCAGGCAAGCGTTTATCGGGACGGCGAAACCCTCAATCGCCACATCATCGCACACAACTCGCAGGCACGGGATGCCTACCTCAACTTAGGCGACGCCCTGTATGAGCAGGGCCGGTATGAGGAAGCCCTTGAGGCAACCCGCATCGCCGTAGAGCGACGCCCGAAACACTTTCAGGCCCATTTTAACCTCGGCGCGACCCTCGATAAGCTGGGACGTTTTGAGGAAGCCGAAACTCACTTGCGCCGCGCCATCGCACTCAGCCCGCAGGCACAGAATGCTTACCTCAACTTAAGTAAGGTCCTTTATGAGCAGGGCCGGTATGCGGAAGCCTTGGACGCAACCCGCGTCGCAATAGAACAAGACCCAGATTTCGTTGAAGCCCATTTTAACCTCGGCGCGATTCTCAATGTGCTGGGACGTTTTGAGGAAGCTGAAACCCATTTGCGCCGCGCCATCGCACTCAACCCGCAGGATGTGGACGCCCACTTCAGCTTAGGCGCAGCCCTGTACAAACAGGGCCGATATGCGGAAGCCCTTGAGGCAACCCGCGTCGCCATAGAACAAGACCCAGATTTTGTTCAGGCCTATTTTAACCTTGGCGCGATTCTCAATGTGCTGGGACGTTTTGAGGAAGCCGAAACCCATTTGCGCCGCGCCATCGCACTCAACCCGCAGGATGTGGACGCTTTCCGAAAATTGATCGAAGTACTCACGCCACAGGGACGCTATGAAGAAGCGATTGACCTCATAGCGCAGGCGGTGGTGTTGGATCCGGCCTCGCCGCAGGCAGCCGAGTTGCATGTTCTCATGGGGAAGACAGCACAGGAGAACGGGCAACCCGAGGTGGCGGCAGAATACTACGTGCGCGCCCTTAAGATAGACCCACATTATACGAAGGCTATTCGTAGGCTAGCCCATCTGAGGTCAGAGCAGCAGCGCTACGACGAGTCTCTGGAACTTTTTCAGCGTCTCATCGCCATCGACCCGAGCGACGCAGTGGCCCATGGCAACATAGGCATCGTCCTCTTCTACTTGGGCAGAAGCAACGAGGCGCTGAACAGCTTCGACCGAGCGCTTTTCCTCAATCCGAACCTAGAAACCGCACGTGCCAATCGAGAAACTCTGCTGAAGGCGCTGGAAGGAAATCTCGAGTGACGGGACGTCGCCAACTACTTCTCAGGAATGCCCAACTCTCGCCGGTACACCTCGTCGGCGTTGGCCTGCAACTGCCAGTAGGGCACCCGGATCGTCTGCATCAATTCGCCGCGCCCGCCATCGCTGTCCTCCCAGCGCACAATCCGATGCGGATAGGCCGTTTCCGTCCATAGCGTTCGCTGCCGCTGGCCGATATGCAACTCCCACCGCACGCTGGTCAGCGCGCCAGTTGCCGTCTCGATCTGCTCCTCGGCGGCCTTGTGGATCCGTCCGGCCACGGTCGCATGGGGCTGATGCGCCTGACGAAGCTGCCAAAAGCTCGGCAGCACCTCCATCTCTTGCACCTCGCCCAAGGCCATAAATGGTCCTTGTAGCTCCCGGATGCGGATCAGCAGATTATCTTCGCTGACGAAGCGCGCTGGCTGCTTTAGCTGATAGGCCCCTCGGCCCTCGCTGGCAAAATAGCTGCTGATGTGTCCGTCGATCTGCCCGTTGCGAAACAGGGCCTCGTCAAAAACCTGCCCGCACCACTCTTGCGCGCTGAACGAAATGCGCCGCAGCTCAAAGGGATGCCGCTCGCCCGCCACTTGGCTGAACACCGAGGTCATCATCGAATAGTCGTAGATCCCGGTCGTAAACTTGAGGATGTGGTTGAGCTTGAGCGCGTAGAATTGGTCGGCCTCCGGCGTCGGCAGATCGGCCTTGATAAAGGTCTGCCGATGCAGGCTCTCGGTCACGAAAATCATCACCCCGTACCCCTGCCGCAGCTCGCCGTAGCGCGGTTGGACCACCTCGTAGCTAGAGATCTCGGCCTTCCCGTCGGCCCAATGCGCGTAAAAATCCACTGCGCCCACGTGCGCCGCGCCGAGCAACAGCCCCCCTATAATCCACTTTGTCATAGCTGTCCTGCTTTCTTTTGGCAAAATCGCGTTTTGTCGATCGGAACTTAAAATGGATAAGGTCTCATCGCTTGTCGAATTTTAGCTGGTTGATATTTTTTTGAGAATTGCATAAAAACGCATTGACGTATTGCTCCTTGGTTGACTATATTTACAGAAGTTTGGCATACAGAACAGCTTATTGGCAGTCTAAACACTTACTTTTTCGCAACCAATCTGATTGCCACCTTATCTGGCCGGAGCTATCGCGTGGAACTTAGCGAAACCCCCTGCACCTCAGACACCCCCGCCCCGCTCGACTTATCGCAACTGCCTCGGCACGCCGAAGCCGTCGTCGCCGAAATTTTGGCTCCGGCGCGCTTGGCTGCCCGCCTGCGCGAATTGGGCTTTTTGCCCGGTGAGCACTTGCGCGTTTTGCGCTCCGGGACCGCGATCATCGTCCAAATAGGACAGACCCGCCTTGCGCTCCGGCGCAGGGATGCTGCCGCCATCCGCCTCGTCCCCTAGCTTTTCCTGTTCAGCAGACGCTCTGTGCGGACCCTCGCACTTATTGGCAATCCCAACACGGGCAAAACCACGCTTTTTAACGCGCTGACCGGCCTTGCGCAGCACGCCGGCAACTACCCAGGCGTCACGGTGGAATACAAAGTGGGGACCCTGACGCTGGATGGAGAAGACGCGCTCGAGCTGATCGATCTGCCCGGTGCCTATAGCCTCGCTGCGCACTCTCCCGACGAGATGCTGGCCATTGACGTGCTCTTGGGCCAACGGCAAGACGCGCCATCTATAGATGGCATCTTGGCGGTCGTCGATGCCAGCAACCTGCGGCGCAATTTTTACTTGGTTTCTCAACTTGCGGAAATAGGGTTGCCCTTGGTCGTGGCCCTCAACATGGGGGACATAGCCACCCGGCGGGGCATTCGCATCGACGCCCGTGCTTTGTCTGAGTCACTCGGTGTGCCAGTGGTGCCCATCTGTGCCCACCGGCGGCAGGGATTGGACGAGTTGCGACGCACGTTGGCGGTTTTGAGCGTGGATCCGGCACCTACGCGGCCACAGCAGGTGGAACTGCCCGACCAACTCCAGCGCGCCACTGCCGAGTTGCAAGCCGCAGTCCCCGAGCCGCTCTCTTCGGCAGAGGCCCTGCGCGCGCTAGTTGATGAAGACGGCTATGCCGAGCGCCGCTTGTTGGCGTCTGCTGGTGATGGCATTGCGGACCGCTTGCACGGCCTGCGCACGGCCGGTGCGGGTGCTCTGTCCGAGTTGGAAAGCAACGCCCGCTATGCCTGGATCGACGGCCTGCTCGCGCAGGCGATTGACCAGCCCAGTCGCCTAGAGAGCCGACGCTCGGATCGGGCCGACCGCGTTCTTGCGCACCGCCTCTTCGGCGTGGCGATTTTTGTGCTAGTCAACGTCTTGGTGTTTGAAGCCATTTACACGTGGTCGGGGCCGCTGATGGATGGCATTGACGCGCTCTTTGCTGCCTGCGGCGACCGCGCTGCTGCGCTCATCCCCGCTGGCCCTCTGCAAAGCCTCATCGTCGATGGCCTCATTGCCGGCGTCGGCGGCGTGCTCATCTTCCTGCCGCAGATCGCCATCTTGTTCTTTTTTATCGCCCTGCTCGAAGACAGCGGCTACATGGCCCGCGCTGCGCTGTTGATGGATCGGCTGCTCACCCGCGTGGGGCTGTCTGGCACGGCCTTCATGCCCCTGCTGTCCAGCTTTGCCTGCGCCGTCCCGGGCATTATGGCCGCTCGCACCATTGAAGACCGGCGCGACCGCTTTGCCACCATCTTGGTCGCGCCGCTGATGAGTTGTTCGGCGCGTCTGCCAGTGTACGTACTCTTTATCGGGGCCTTTGTCCCGGACCGCTCGCTGTTGGGTGGAGTCATCGGCTTGCAGGCGCTGACCTTGCTGGCCTTCTATTGCCTCGGCGCGTTCGTCGCCATCCCAGTGGCTTGGTTGCTCAAGCGGACCTTGCTCAAGGGCGATCCTCCGCCCTTTCTGCTGGAGCTACCTTCGTATAAAATGCCCGACCTGCGCACGGTGCTGCTGCGCGTGTACCACAGCAGCCGGGCCTTTGTCGTCCGCGCTGGCAGCCTCATCTTGGCTACTACGATTGCGATGTGGGCGCTGGCGTACTTCCCGCGCTCGGAAGCTGTAGTCGAGCGCCACCAAATCGAGCGCCAAGCGGTTGCGCCCGCAGCCTTTGACGCCCTAGAAAAGCGCCAAGCGGCTGAGTTGGTAGAAAACAGCTATCTGGGCCAAGCCGGGCACTGGGTCGCGCCGGCTGTGCGTCCCTTGGGATGGGATTGGCGCATTGGCATGGCGGTCATCGCCTCTTTCCCGGCTCGCGAAGTCATCATCTCGGCCTTGGGCACCATCTACAGCCTCGGCGCGGGCGAAGACGAAGGCTCCGAAACGCTGCGCACGACCTTGGCCGCTGCTACGTGGCCGGATGGCCGCCCGATTTACACGCTGCCGGTGGCGCTGTCGATCATGGTTTTCTTCGCTCTCTGCGCCCAGTGCCTCTCGACCCTAGTCGTCATAAAAAAAGAAACCGGCTCCTATCGCTGGTCCCTGTTCAGCTTTGGCTATATGACGGCCCTCGCATATCTCGGAGCCTTGGCGACCTATCAGGTCGGCACGGCCTTGGGCTTGTGAAATGGACTGGCAAACGCCGGTGGCCGTCGCCGTTGCCGCGCTCGCCGCAGCGTACGTGCTGTGGCGTTTGGCGCGGCCTTTTTTCCGCGACAGATCCCACCGCGACGAACCTTTGCAGATCGGGGACTCTGATGATAGTGGCCAGTGACCTGTGACCTGTGATCAGCCCCCACACCATGCCCCAAGGGCCGGGGGGTGGGACGGACCACTGATCACTAACCACCGGCCACTGGACTACCCCGCGCGCCGCAGAAACCGCTTGCCTGCGAGTTGATCGACTAGCCCGTCGAGTTCCAACCTCAGCAGTACGTCGAGCAGGGTCGCGGGGGGCAGGGTGCTGTGCTGGGCGAGTTCGTCGATGTGCCGGGGCTGGCGCGACAGCAGGGCATAGACGCTCTCCTCCTCTGGGGGCAGAGCGGGCGCGGGGGCACTTTGCAGGCGCGGTACCGCCCACATGGTCAATTCCTCTAGCACGTCTTCTACATTCTCCACCAACTTCGCCCCATCTTTGATGAGCCGGTGGCAGCCCGCGTTGCGGCCCGAGCGCACATCTCCAGGCACGGCAAATACCTCGCGGTTTTGCTCTAGGGCGTGTTGGACCGTAATCAGTGCGCCGCTCTTTTGCGGGGCCTCGACGATGACCACCCCCAAGCTTAGGCCACTGATAATGCGGTTGCGGCGCGGGAAGGCCCCCCGCTCCGGCTGTGCCCCCCAAGCAAACTCGGAGACGATGGCTCCGCGCTCGCGGATTTGGCGGTAGAGTTGGGTGTGGGCGCGGGGATAGGGCACGTCGGCCCCGCAGCCCAATACGGCGATGGTGCGCCCACCGGCGGCGAGCGCGGCTTGGTGGGCGGCCGCGTCAATGCCGAAAGCCATGCCGCTGACGATGCAAATGCCTTGGGCCACTAGCCCGCGGGCCAGCTCGGCGGCGAGCAGCTTGCCACTGTCGGATGCCTTGCGCGAGCCGACGATAGCTACGGTGGGCGGGACCAAGTCATCTGGCCCCAGCGCAAATAGCACGGGGGGCGGCGCGGCGATTTGGCCCAGCAGTTGGGGATAATCCGCGTCTGTCGGGGCCATACAGCGTCCACCGGCCGCGCAGAGCCGTTGCCACTGCTCGCCGGCCCAAGCGAAATCGGCCTGCGTCGGACGCTGCTCGGGCGCGTTGGTGCCCACGGCCGCAGTCCAACTCGCGGCGGCAAGGGCTTCTTGCGCCGAGCCAAAGTGGGCGAGCAAGCGCCGCACGCGCCTAGGCGGCTCGGCTTGGGTCAGCGCGAGGAGTGCCTGCACTTCGCGTTGAGACTCAGGCATTGTGGAATTTCTCCCGCAGGCGGCTTTCGATACAAGGCGGCACGAACTGGTTCAATTGCCCGCCCATTTGCGCTACTTGGCGCACGACCGACGAACTGAGATACATGTACTCGGCCTTGGTCATTAAAAATACGGTGTCGAACTCTGGCCATAGCGAGCGGTTGGTCAAGGCCATGGCAAACTCGTTCTCGAAGTCGGTCACCGCCCGCAAGCCCCGCACAGCCGTGCGGATGTTGTGCTGCCGCGCATAGTCAACGGTCAGGCCGTCGTGGAAATCGACCTTGGCTTGCGGCCACTCGCTAATGGCCTCGGAGATCATCGCCCGGCTCTCCGCCAGCGAAAAAAGCGGCTTTTTGTTGGGATTGATCGCCACCAGCAGGGTGACTTGGGAGAAAATGCCCAAGGCCCGCTCTAGGATGTTTAGGTGGCCAAAGGTGATGGGGTCGAAGCTACCGGGATAGATGGCCGCGTCTGCAAAGCGGTTCATTAGGGCTCGTCCACAATGATGTCCACGGCCGCGTAGAGCCGCGCTTGAACCCAGCCGCGTTCGTCGCTTGTGACGGGCATGAGCAAGACCTCGCCGAGGGTTGCGACTTCTTCGGCCTGTTGCAATTGCTGCAAGAAGGCGTTGATCTGCTGAGAGGAGCCAATGCCCCGCAATTTTTGCCGCTGGTGCGTGCGCGCCGCCGACAAGACCCGATGAGTAGGCTCTTCGATCGAGAGGCTGTCTAGACCACTCGCGTCGGCCCAGCGGGCCACCTTGCCGAAGAATTGCTCCGCTTGGTCGGACGAGAGGACCGCCGATGGAGGGGTCTCCCGCTCGGCAAAGCGGCCTTGGAATGAAAAGCGCAGCGTGCGCTCCTCCTGCCAAGTCGAAAACGAAACCCGCGATGGCAACGTTTGTAGGCGAAGCCTGAACGTGCGCAGTACTTTGTACGAGGGGCTGGTTCCCTCCAGCCAGTACTCCCCGCTCGAATTGCAGTTCAGCGAAGCTACGCGAATCCCGGTGGGAACCTGTTCGTCAATCCGCATGACTTGGTGGCAGACTGTGCTGCGCTGGGGCGAAGAGGCTTGGGACGGCGTTGGGTCGGGACCGGGTGTTGCTTCTCGCTGGTCTCTCTGGACTATGGGGCTTGATGCGGTCTCTTGCTCAGGACTTGGAGTCTCCTCTTGTTGCACCGTAGAACTGCGGGCGATCTCTTGCTGCGCCGCAGGCTTGGGAGCGGTTTTTTCCACGGGTCTAGAGATAGCCTCTTCGGAGCTTGGAATGGTCTCTCGCTGTGCCTCCTCGGAGCTTGGAATGGCCGCTCGCTGTGCCTCCTCGGAGCTTGGAATGACCGCTCGCTGTGCCTCCTCGGAGCTTGGAATGACCGCTCGCTGTGGTGCGATTTCTTGCTGCGCTGCGGCAATGAGGGAGGAACTCGCGCTAAAAATCGGCCCCGTCAGCGCGGGGAAGAAGTGGTGGATGCCGTATAGTCCACCACAGACGACTAGCACCGAAAGCAAGGCTTTGGGCCAAGACGACCGCTCTTGGCGACCGAGAAGCTCGACGCGGATCATCTCACCAATCCCCGCTGAGCTAGCCCGACGGCAATGGCATACTCGGATCGCTGCGCGGGCGGGGTGCCATCGAGCAGCTTGGGTTTGACTGCGGCGAGTGGGTCGAGAATTGAGTGCGGCACCTCCAAATGCGCGGCCAAGCCCTCGCTCCAATAGACGAAGCCGGATCCCAACAAGCGTTGGAGGCCGTTGCCGCTCGTACTTAGCAGCTTGCGCGCTGCGCCTTCTAAGGCTGCGGGCGCGTCATCCTCTTGCTCCCAGCAGCAACTGGTCACTGCGCACAGTTCGCCTTCCTCTATTAGCAGGAGCCAAGCCTCGCTCACGTCCGCGTAGAGCAGCAGCGAGAATGTATCTTTGGCGAGCAGATTGGCGCATTCGCTGGCGTTGTACAGGGCAAAAGGCACTATATCCACGTCGAGCCGACCGACCGCTGCGGCCTTGCCTAGGGTGCGGTAGCCATCGAGCGCGCGGTGGCGCGCCGCCACCACAAAGCCCCATTGCGAGGTCAGCACGAAATCGCAGCTAAACGCCTTCGCGTCTTCGGCCAAGAGCTGCTCGGCTTCCCACAGGAGTTGTTCGCGGTTTTCGTGCTCAGTCCTCGCTATGAGGGGCCGACGCTGAATGAGACCCAAGCGCCGGTCTAGCGCGAAACAAGCAGTGCTATAGTCAAAGTCATAAGTCGCCGCGAGCGCGGCTAATTTGGTGGCTAGCTCTTGTCGCTGCTGCTCGTCGCCTAGGGACACCGGGTCGAAGGGGCGCTCCAGCTCTTCGGCTGTCAAGACTAGCGGCCGGATGCCAGCGCGGTCAGCGTCTAGGGCGGCGACGCGCATAGTCTGGCCGCTGATGTGAATCCCGGTGGCCTTTGTCCTGCCAAGTCCAAACAATCCCAACCCCTTCTTCTACAAAGTGGCCTCTACTCCACTGTGAGTAAAGGACGGAGCTTTGCTAGCGTCTTCGCACCGATGCCATTGACTTCGGTTAGTTGCTCCAGCCGTGCAAAAGGACCGCGCTCGCGGCGGAAGGCGACGATCCGCGCGGCGATCTTGGGGCCGATTGCCGGCAGTGCGACTAACTCTGCTACCGTAGCCGAATTGAGCGACAGCGGCCCCTGCTCGGCTACTACCACTTGGCGCGGTGGCGGCGGAGCGACTGTGCGCGGCACGACACTAAATTCCTCTGACTGAGAGGGGCGATACCAATCGCCGATGGCGACGAGCATCCCGATGAGCAAGGCCGCTGTCAGGCCGATGAGCGCACGTTGCTCGCGTTGATTGAACAAATAATACCTCCCACAGCCGCGTCGGGCAATATGCTTTAGCGGAGGAAGAACGTGCCCGAAAGCCGCACTTCACGGATTTTTCGCGTCTTGTCTCTGAGGTGGTCTTTGTTGTTTTCGATGCGAATCCGCCCCTCGCCGCGGAAATTCGTGCTGAAGTTGTAGGTCATGGACAACTGAGTGCGCCAGCGGTTCTCTTTGCCATTGGGAACGCGCTCTTCGTCGCCGGTGGCGATGGAGCGCGTTTCTCCTTCAAACCTCTGTTCTAAGTTGAGGGTGACGTCGCTTTTGAGCCGGCCTATTAGGGGCAGTCGCCGCGGCTTGAGGTTATGGGTGATCTTGAAGGTGGTGATCACCTGCTCTCTGTCGCGGGTGCCGCGCAGGGGCTGCTCGCCGCCGTCTCCCCCGGCAGTTGGTTCAAAATCGCGGCTCTCCGAGGTGGAGAGCACGCGTTCGATGGTCGTGGTCGGTCCCCAGCGCCAACGGCCGTTCCACGACGCCCTAAACTCGGTCTTAGTCTCCTCAGAGAGCAGGTGGCCGGGCGCGAGGCTGCCCTCGCCCTCGCTGGCCTCCGAGGTCTCGAAACTCGCGTTTACCTGCGCGCTGTTGATCACTCGCTTTATCAGCGGAATCCGGTCGGCTCGTCCCCAGCTAAGACTCACGCGCGGGTAGGTCCGCTCGTTGCGCAAACGCAGCCGTTGCTGCGAAGCGCCGCTGCGCTCGGTGGTCTGCTCCTTGGAGTTGACTTTGACGCTAATGCCAAAGGGCAACCGCATCCCTGAACCAGCCTCAAACGAGGACGTGTGCGACCAATTGTCTTGGTGGGTCAGCCCTTGGGTCACTTGCCGCACCCGCAGGGTGTCTTCAAGGCCGAGCTGGTAGGAAAGCGAGGGCCGATGCAGCAAATTGAAGCGGCGCGAGTTGGTGTTGCGCCGCCAACTGGCGTTGACCGGCTCGACGAGGCGGCCAGTCCATCCGGCGAGGCGACGGAGGATATTGGGCCCTTGCGGCGGCTCGGCTTTGCTTTGTTCCTCTTCGGCTTGGTTTTTCTTCTCTTCGGCTTGGTTTTTCTTCTCTTCGGTTTGGCTTTTCTTCTCTTCGGTTTGGCTTTGCTCCTCTTCGGCTTGGCTTTGCTCTTCCTCGGCTTGGTTTTTCTTTTGCTCGGCTTGGCCTTCCTTCGAGGTTGGTGCGCCCTCGTCTATGTTTCGATTGCGACTGCGGTTTCGATTGCGATCTCGGTCGTCGCGCTGTTGTGCCTTGCGGCTTTGTCCCGGGGGCTGGCCTAAGTTCTTGAGCAGGGTTGGGATTTTGAAATTGAGGCGTGCGGAAAGGTCGTTCTGGTTGCGGATTTCAAGGGTATTGAACGGGAGGCCGCTGATTGAATCGATCGGGGCCGCTCCGCGCCGTTGCGCTGGGTCATTTTGCTCTTCGTAATTGGCCTTGAAGGTGTAGTTTTGGTCCAGCCACGAGACCAAGCGCAGCGAAAAGCCCAAGTCGGCTGTCTGTCTGCGCCCGACCTCGCGCCCAAAGCTGCGCTTGTCCGGGACGAATTTTTTGCGCAAGTCTCGGTCGATTTTGAGGTTGTAGTTGGCCGATAGACCGGAGAGCGGATTGAGCTTAGAGGCATAGGTTTCGACGAGCGTAAAGTCCTCCTGTGCGGTTAGTTCGTCGTCGCCACGGCGCAAAAGCCGTGAGGTGCGCCGGCTGCCGTTGACCGCGTAGGTCAGGCTCGTCGGCAGCGGGCGAAACTCCATCCGCGTCCAGCCCGAGGGCATGAACTCCGGCAACCAGCGCATGATCCGCAGTTCTGGTTTGGGCAGGGGCATGCTGTAGTTGAAGTTCATCGTCTGGGCTTCGCGCTCGTTGATCGGGCGCACCGGATCTGAGCTGTGTTCGCGCGAATGCGACAGCCGCAGGTTCATCTGGTCGAGCGTCCAGCGCAAGAAGAAGTTTTTGCCCTGCCGCCGGCTGATGGACACGTCGTAGAATTCCTTGGAGCGGACAGCTTGTTGCTCTAGCTTCTCTTCGGAGGTCAGTTCCACGTCCGAGCCGGGACCGAAGCGCGGCAAGCTGGTCGAGCGGCTGACATTTACCTTGACCGGGATCAAAAATCCCCAGCTACTCGGCAGGAGTTTTTGCGCGTTGGTGGAGACCGACAGCCCGGCTTCGCGGTCGGTGCTGTTGCCGCCTTGGCCGGTAAAGCTGCGGAAATTTTCCTGCCGCCAGAGCACGTTGCCGCCGAGGTTGGCAAAGTCGGCTAGCTTGGTGTTGAGCTGGGCGTACGCGGCCAGCCCAGGATCGTTGCGCGCCTCGTCGAGGCGCAGCTCGTCGAGGAAGATGCGGCCGCTGTACGCGCGGTTTGCAGCGCGATTACGCAGGCCAATGCTCAGTTGTTTGATCGACTGCATTGACGGGTTGCCGCGCACCCGGTAAATGGCTTGCTCGCCGCTGCGCAGGCCCGCCCGCGCAAAGACTTGGTCTAGGGAAAAATGCTCGACTTGGGGGTCGTAGCCAGCCGCGTGCAGCGCCTCCAACTCGCGTTGAGCGATCAAGCTCTTGCCGTCTAGCGGTGCCCCGCGTGGATCGATTACCCGATAGGTGTAATAGAACTCGCCTGTGGTGGTATCGGCCAGCCCGGATTGCAGCAGGGCCTTGAGTTGGGAGATGACCGGCAGGTCCACATCTACTTGATTGCCCTTCCAGCCCTTGCGCCCCCCGGTCCAACCTGGGAAAATGGGGCTGATGGTCTCGTAGTAGTTGGTCGAATCCACGCCAAAGCGCACGAAGAGCACCAAGTCGCTCGAATCGCCGTGGGCGTATTCAATGGTCCCGCTCGAATCGCCATAGACGTACATGCGCAGCCGCTCGTAGCTGGTGTAATTGGCCGAGCGGGTCAGGATGCGAGTCGCCGACATCTGGTGTCCAGGCTCTAGATTTTCGTAGGCCAGTACGAGGGACTGCTCGCGTTCGCGGGTGCGCGATTGCACGTTGCGGCGGATCTTCACGCCGGGTGGCGGTCGGTAGCTCTGGCTTTTGTCGGTGCCGATGACCGTGACGTCGAGGGCCTCGCGGTCGCCGAGCGGGAATCGATCATCGAGCCGCACTACTTCGTCTTCCTGCCACTTGTTGCCCACGATTTCCACCAGCGCGATCTCGGCTCGCACGGTGTCTGCTACGTCCGACCGCGGTCCGCTTGAAAGCATCAGGCGCGCGTATTCGATGCGGGTGGAGTCGGGCAAGCCCACGCGCTCGACGTGGGGGCCGAACAGGGGTACGCGGAGTTGACGCCAGCCCTTGTTTTGGGTCCCGGCGACCTCGTAATGGCTCGATGCTAGGTCGATTTCGTAGTGGTAGTAGTTGTTGCGTCGGTCGAGTACGCCGTTGTTGTTGAGGTCTTCGGTGTCTGGGCGGTCGCCGCTTTCGACGTCTTTTTTGTTGTTCTCGGTGCCGTTGATGTGGCTGTAATCGTTCTTGTTGCGCTGGGAGTCGTATTTCCAGTTGTCGCCCTCGGGGTCGTCGGGCGAGCGGTTGGGGCGCAGGGGATCGGGGTCTGGGTAGAGCGCGGCAAAGGCCTGCTGCCGCTCGGCTAGGGAGCGGGTGGTGTCGAACGCAGCGTCTTGCAGCCGCAAGTAGAAATTCAATTCGGCTTCGTCGTTGCGGCCATCGATGCCCACGTCTTCCTCCCGCGACACCAACCCGTCTCCTGCGGCTTGCCCGGGGAAAGGCTCGTCTTCGGTGTCGAGGCGGCCATTGGCGATGTAGTCCTCGTTGATTTGGTCGCCCAAGTTCAGATGCAAGGTGCCCTCTTGGCCCCGGACCCAGATCTCTAGGAACTTGGACTCGGACAAGTCGTTGACAGTCGAAAAGGCGAGGGAGACTCCTCCCCAGGACTCGGCGGCTTCGAGGCGCGGCAGCAGCTCTAGTGCCAAGATGTCGGTGCGCCGGTTTTGGGCTTCGATTTGCTCTTCTTGGTTGGGCCAAATGTCGGTGCGCAGCACTCCGTTATAGGGATTGTACCAGATGAAGTAGGCGCGATTTTCCGCGCCGAAGCGCGCACCAACCGGTGCGCTGGCCGGTGCCCAGCGCGTGCGGTTGACGACTAGGGAAATGGGCCGCTCGCTGTCTTCAAAATCGTCGATGTAGCCGCGCCCCTTGGTGTTGAGATTGGGGCGGCTTTGCGCGATTTCGGCGTCGAGGGTCACTTCCGAGGGAACGGCCGTCTTGACCAGCGGCAGCATATCGACGACGCGGGTGAGGATTGGCACTTCGCGCCGGGCGCGCAGGTCGAGGTTCCAGATCACCGTGCGCGTCGGCTCATTGCCCACCCGCACCCGCCGGTCGCTCGAACGCTCGTTGTTGTAGATCATGGTGCTGCCCACGCGCCCGTCACCCCCCCAGAACTCGTACTCGGTGCGCAAGCCCAACAAGGTCTTCTGCTGGCTGCCGATGTTGAAGACGTCCTCGGATTCAAAGGAGATTTCCAAGTCCGCACCGGGGTCGGCCACTTCCTGAGCGACCGAGCCGACAAACGTCACGCTGCCCGTGTAATCGACTCGGTAGTCGGTGTCTCGCGCCAAGGGGCGGCCGTTTAGCTGGACCTCCACGGTCTCGGGCCGGACGCCGCCGAAGATGCCGCCCAGCCGGATGCGCTGCTCCGAGGAGGCGGCGCGGACGAGGATTTTGTAGCGGCTGGCCTCGATCTGGGCGCGCTGCTGCTGCTCGTCGTAGATGGCGGGGACGGGTTCGTCGAGTAGGCCGCGATATTTGTCGGAGCGCGGGTCAAAGGGGCGCTGATCGGGGAAAATCAAGTGCCCGCGGATGTCGTCTAGCCCTATGTAGTCGGCGTCGATGACGCGGTCGGGCGCGCTGCCGGGGTCTTTGCCGCGCTCGTCCAAACCCAAAATCTGCAAATAGGAGCGACCCTGTTGCGACAGTTGGTCCTCTTGGCCGGGCACCTCCTTGGCGATATCGACCTGCAAAGTCTTGGGATCGAAGCGGCGACCAGTGGAAAACCCAGAGGCAATGCGGTACACGTTTTTCCACTCTAGATTCCAAGTGGGAAAACCCGGGCGAGGATTGCGGGCTTTGATCAGCTTCAGGTACAAGGAGTCGGATTCTGCGCCAGCTTTGAGCCGCGCCGTCTCCTGTTGGAGCGTGCCGTCGAAGTCCGGCGCGTTGGTTTTGAAATGCACGGCCATGGCATAGGGGCCGGATACGGGCCTGTTGAGGATGATATAACCCGCCTCGGCCACGACCGAGTAGTCGTCGTCCGGGTCGAGCCGATGCCAGGTCCCTTCCTCAAAGCAGCCGCTGTTGCTCAGGCGATTGCCCGCCGCGTCAAAGCACTCGATGGTAGAGAGGGAGTCGGACGGATCGACCCAAGCAACGCCGGGCTTGGCGAACAGTTCGGCGTCGTTCCGCGTATTGAAGTCGTTGATATAGACTTCGAGGCGGCTGATATCGACGAAGTTTTCCGGGCCAAACTGCACTCCTTCCAGCAGACTGCGGAAGTCGGCAAGGTGGGCGCGGTAGAACTCGTGCAAGAAGAAATAGGTGTTGCGGATGTATTGGTAGTCTTTGAGCTGAAGCGTGTCGATGGCTGCTCCGCCCTTGAAGGTCTGGCGGTTGGACTTGCTCTTTTCGTGGCTGGCTACGGTCGTAAAGGCCAACGGCCCGACGTGCCCTTTAGCGCGGATGCCAAAGAGACCCTTGTTCTTCTGCCGGAAGCCGACGAAGCGCGTGTTGGGCAGCTCTAGGGTGGTATTGCCGGCCTGCACCTCTTGGAATATGGAGTCTTCCTCGCCTTCGTAGTCGAGCTTGATCTGGTTGGATAGCTGATCGCCCAAACCGGAGCCAAAGGCCGAGCCTAAGTTTTGGGTGTCTTGGTCGATGCGGATGTTGATCAGATCGCCGACTTTGCCTTCCACCGTGAAATCGGATTCCTGTTCGATGCCCAGCGAGGGGAACTTGGAACTGCGGCCAAACGAGGTCTGCACCTCGCCGTCGGTCCACTCGCTCTTGCCAGAAATGATAATGGTGCGCGAGCCATTGAGCGCGAGGCTGGGGCCTTCGTCGCCGATAAAGCGCCGCAGGGGCTTGGGCGCGGAAAAGGGCACCGTCCACTCAAAGCGGCTGCCCCGGCGCTGGCGCTGCTCGGAAGCTGTGCTGCGAAAGTCGCGGCGGATTTGCTGGTGCCAAAGTTGTCGGTGCCTAGCTTGGTATTCCATGCGGAGATAGTCGTCTATATTCACGGCGACCTTTGGTCCCTCGGCGAATCCACTGACGCGGCGGCCGTAGTGGGCCATTCCCAAGGAGTCCACTGCGGCTTGGTATGAGATCGGCGCACGGTCGGGGACGGGCAAGAGCGGCTGGCCAGCCCCAAAGTCAGTTTGGCTAGGGACGGCAAAGCGCTGGGAAAGCGGGCCGTATAGCGGCTCGAAGTGCAGCTTAGGCTCGGCGCGTACCACTACCGCGAGCAAGCAAACACACAGCCACGAGGAAAACGCTTGGCGGGAAAAGCGGAGAAACACCTCTAAATTCACACCTATCGACGTCTATTTATTTGACGTGTTCGCAAGCCCCCTAAATGGTGGGAGCTGGCGGCGTCAAGCCGAATGCGCTCAGCGTACTGCTCGGCAGTCTCAATTAAAGAGCAGTCTTTCAATGGAGGTTTAGCGGAAACGACTCAGAAGCCTTCACTGGCGATTCGGCCACGGCCAAAGCAATTCGCCGAGCGGCTTCTGTATTAACCAAACGCGATAGGCGGTCTCCAGACCCAAAAACAGGAGGATGCTGCCCAGACGAAGCGGGCAACTACCTGAAAACATAGCACGCGGCTGCAATTATTTCAAGGAAGCCCTTGCAAAAACCATTCCTATTGCACAGCGCGGGGGGTGCTTTTTTGACCGGCAGCCTAAGTCCTTATATTTGAGGGAACTAGGCCCGTGGCCGTCCGAACGTGCGCCGCTTGCAACGAGGGGCCATGAGTGCTACGCGCCACAGCCCCGTAACCCTTTCGACCCATGACGACCCTATCCCGCTATGTGCTCAAAGAGCACGGTTGGCCCTTTGCGCTCGGCTTTGCGCTGATCCTCTTCATCCTGCTGATCGACGTCGTATTGCAGACGATGGACCAAGTGTTGAGCAAGGGGCTAACCCTGCTGGCGGCACTCCAACTTTTGCTCTTTAACTTGGCTTGGATCGTGGCGCTGGCCGTGCCCATGGCCGTGCTCATCGCCGTGCTCATGGCCTTTGCCCGCCTCGCCGCCGACGGGGAAATCATTGCGGCCAAAGCCTGCGGGGTGAGCTTTTGGCTGCTTTTGCGGCCGGTGCTGATAGCCGCTTTTTTGCTCACCCTGCTGATGGTCCTTTTCAACGACCAGATCCTCCCGGACTGGAACCACCAAGCCCGCGTCCTGTCGTCGAGCTTGCAACGGACGAAAGCGGCTTTGGTGCTACGGGAAAAGGAAGGGGTCTTCATACCCGACTTGGG
This sequence comes from Candidatus Latescibacterota bacterium, assembly GCA_965208845.1. GTDB lineage: Bacteria > Latescibacterota > UBA2968 > UBA8231 > UBA8231. The sequence goes on from OZ242361.1 coordinate 5,978,665, forward strand.
CGATTATCACTTACTGATCCGCCAGATTGACCCGGAGACTAACGAACTGGCTGGCATCGCACTCTACGACGCCTCGCGCCCCGGGCCGCCGGTGATTGTCCACGCCCCTAGGGGACGCCTCGCGCTGTTAGGCGATGGGGCTTACATCCGCTTGGAATTAGAGGAAGGCCATGTCCAGCGCGTCGAAGCCGGCCAAGAAGAGCGCTTTTTCTACGGCACTTTTGCCCGCCAAGTGCTGCACATCAAGGACGAGCGCCGCCGCTACGAGCACCGCCCTTCGTCCTACCGCAGCGACCGCGAGCTAGACATCGCGGCCATGCACCGCTTGGTGCTAGAGCGCCGCCGCGAGCAGGAGCGCGCCTACGGACGCCTCGATTCGATTGCCGCGCGCTACTTCGAACTGCACCAAAGCCAGCTTGCCGACTCCACGGCCAGTGAACTAGAGCGAGAAGGACAACAGGCGACCGAGGCCCTGCGCCGACAGTGGCGACACATAGACCGCCGCGCGGGGCGGATCAACGAGTACTTGGTCGAGATTCACAAGAAGCTATCCATCCCGGCCGCTTGCTTGGTCTTCGCGCTGGTCGGTGCCCCATTGGGTGCGCTGATTCGCCGGCGCGGTGCCGCCGTCTCGGTTGGCATCAGCCTGTTCTTCTTTTGGATCTACTGGATGTTCCTCATCGGCGGCGAGGAGTTGGCCGACCGCGGCTATATTCCACCGCCGTTGGCGATGTGGGCACCCAATGGGGTTTTCGCCCTCGTCGGATGGGGGCTGTTGCGGGTGGTCGCGTACGACCGCGCTGGCCGCCGAGGGACGAAAGAGACCTGAGATGCGCACCCTCGACCTCTATCTGACGCGCCGCTTTCTGTTGTGTCTGGGGATCGCCGTGGTCAGCCTGCTGCTCATTGCGGTGATTATTGACCTCACCGAAAACATCGACACGTTTATCGACTTTGAAGCTCGGCCCGAGCAGATCTTGCTCTACTACTTCTATCGGCTCCCGTACTGGTTCATCTTGACCCTGCCCATCGCCGCGCTGCTTGGCGCACTCTTTGCCCTGACCAGCTTGGCGCGCCAGAACGAAATCACCGCCATGAAGGCCACTGGCATTAGCCTGTATCGCCTGCTGGCCCCGGTTTTGGCGTGTGCCCTCGTCGTTGCGGTCGCGGCCTTTTTCTTTACCGATTGGGTGGTGCCGTCTGCCACTTATCGGTACAACCAAATCAGCGACGAGATTAAGTCCTATCACCGCAGCGATGGGTCGCGCCGCCAAGTCCTGCTCCAAGATGTGGGCAACCAGTTCGTGTACGCCCGCAGCTACGATGCAGGGCGGCAACGCGCCAGCGAAGTGTCTTGGGAGCGGCTGCACGGGTACGCGCCGCTGGAGCGCGCGGTGGCCCGGCGCCTGGAGTGGCGGGAGGGCACTTGGATGCTTTTCGAAGGCCGCCGCTTTCACTTTGCCGCAGGCGAAGCCGTGGCGACTGCCTCCTTCGACACTCTATCCCTACCGAGCTTGTCGTTGCTCCCCAGCGACTTTGCCCGCCAACAGAAGGACCCCGAGGAAATGAACTATGCCGAGCTGGCCGACTACATCGCTCGCGCCACGCTCAACGGGGAGGACGCCACGCGCCAGCGAGTCGATTTGCACCTGAAAATATCCTTTCCCCTGACCAGCTTCATCATCATCGCCCTTGGCGCAATCCTCGGTGCCAATGCCCGCCGCGCTGGCTTGGCCAACAGCTTCGGCTTGGGGGTCTTGATCTGCTTTGTTTACTACAGTTGCGTCAAGGCTGGCCAAGCCCTCGGTTGGAATCAAATCCTCTCACCTTGGCTAGGCGCGTGGATAGCCAACCTGTTGTTTGCCGTCTTGGCCTTGGTGCTGCTGTGGCGCGTACACAAATAAAAAGGCCGTTCGCCCGTCGACGAACGGCCCTTGGGGAGACTCGGATTGGAACAAATGCTCAGCGGATGCCTTGCTCTAGGTGATAGATCTTGAGTTTGAGCGAGGCCGAGCGGGATTTCCAATTTTCTAGCAAGGCTGCCGCTTGCTGCCCTGCTTGGCCATCGAGTCTCCCACTTAACCCGACTAATAGCTGGGCTAGGCGGGCGACCTTGTCCTCGGAGGCACCGGAAGTGAGCCGCTCGAAGTGGCCGATTAAATCGTCGTCTGACGATGTGTCGGCGCGTTGGGCAATTCGGTGCAAGAAGCGGTTGTGGTTACGGGCGAAAGCCGCGTCCTCGCCGCACTTGCTGAGCAGGTGGCGCAGCAATTTGGCCGATGGAGCTTCTTGGAGGATTTCAGCGGCTATCCGCGCTGCCCGTTGCCAGACGCGGGTGGTCGAAGTCGTAGTTTGCGGCAGCCCGGCCTCAACTAAGAGCGCGAAGAGCGGTATCTGCGGCAAGTGCGCCAAGAACGCGCGCAAGAGGCTCTCATTGGGGTTGCACTTGAGGAGACAATCGACGGCATAGGGCACCATAGATGGATGCGTGCGGCGAATTTTGTCGAGTAATACGGTCGCGATGTCGGCTGGGAGGCCCGCCGCTAGTGCCTCAGTGATCGGCGCGAGGGTCTGGCGGCTGATCGGCACGCCTCGCGCTGCTTCGCGGGCGACCGCGCGCTCTTTGCTGGTTAGAAATTGGGCGACCTCGTCGCATTGGCGCAGTGCTTGCACCAAGGCCGCGGCTGGCCGAGAATCGAGTTCCTTGTGCGCCAACCGCACGATCCGGCGCAACAGGCGCAGCGAAGACAGCCAGGAGCGGTGCTGACTCAAGATGTCGATGGCCGCTAGCCGTCGGTTGTCGCCCGAGTCCTCGGCGATGATCAAGAGCTGCTCCAAATCGTCCGCGCTAAGCACCAGCCCATGTAGTTGGGCCTGTTCTCCGTGGAGTAATTGGTCTAGCGATGTTTCGGCGACTGGCGCAGCCTGTTGGCGCAAGTCGCGGATGTCCAACACCATAGGTTTTTGATCCTCATAACTATGCCAAAACGAGCGGCACAACTACTAGACTATCAGGAAATGCTCTATGAAATTATGTAAGGGGAAAGTGCTGAAATTCATCGTGGGGATAACAAACGTAAAACCCACCCCGCGATAAAGCAAGCGAAAATATTGCGCTCTCTTTGCAGCCTATGGAGACGCGCTGGCTACCTCTAGGCTGAAGGGGTCGGATTCATCCGCCAAGCGCACATTTAAGACCCAATTGCCGTCAATCGAGACCCAGATCTTGCGCCGCACCCGAATCCCGTCAGCCGTGCGCGGCACGAGCACTAGGTCGAATTCCACTTCTAGACCGGCTGGCAGCACTCCGCCCGAAACCTCCGCGTGCTGGCCGGCCGGCACGAGGGTGCGCACAATCTGTGGCGCATCTGCATCGGTCTCGTTGAGATACGCCACTTCGAGATCGTAGGCGGTGTGGTTGGCGACCGCGACGGTCCCGGCCTGACCGGTGGGTTCGGGGGGCGCAGGTGCAAGCGGTGCAGTGAGGACTTCACCGCCGCAGCCACTGAGCAGCCAAGCGGCTAGCAACAGCGTGGCTCTTACTGCTCCGCGACGTGGATCAATGCTTGGGCGATCCATTCCACCTCGTCGTCGTGCACGGTGCGCATGTCGAGCAGGAGCCGCTCGCGGGCGATGCGACCGACTACGCCCTGCCGCCTGAGTTGGCGACCCAGCTGCTCGACCCGGACCGCGCTTGGCTGGAGGGCCACGGCCCGACTGGGGATCTCAGCTAGGGGCAGGGAGCCGCTGCCGGCTTGCGCTAGCGATTCGACCACTTTGAGGCGCAGGGCGCGGCAGACTTCCTCGGGCAAAAGGGACACCAGCCTCTGGGCGCGCTCCTCTAGCGTCTCGACCGTCGCCCGCAGCATGGCCAGCGCTGGCAGGGCCTGCATTAGCTTGTCCGGCGGCAGGCGATAGAGCGACAACACTGCTTCGAGCGCGGCGTAGATCAGCTTGTCGCAGCGCAGGGCGCGCATGAGCGGATTTTGGCGCACCTGCTCTACATATAGGCGCAGGCCGGCGATGATACCGGCCTGCGGACCGCCCAGCACTTTGTCGCCGCTGAAGCTGACCGCGGCCGCTCCGGCCTTGAGACTGGCGGCGACCACCGGCTCGGGCGGCAACCCCCACTGCTCCAGATCGACCAAGGCACCGCTCCCTAAGTCGTGGACCAGCGGCACTCCCGCACGCTGGCTCAGAGCGGCCAAGTCCTTTAGGTCCACCTCGGCGGTAAAGCCCTGCACTCTGTAATTGCTCGGATGCACCACTAAAATAGCGCCGGTTTCCGGGCCGACGGCGCGCTCGTAGTCGCGCAAGTGCGTGCGGTTTGTCGTGCCAACCTCGCGCAGCTTGGCCCCACTTGCCGCGATGATTTCGGGCAGGCGGAATGAGCCGCCGATCTCGACTTGTTGCCCCCGCGAGACCACCACTTCTCGGCCCCGCGCCAAGGTGTCGAGCAGCAGGAGCACGGCGGCGGCGTTGTTGTTGACCACGGCGACAGCTTCCGCGGTGGTCGCCGAGCATATAAGGGCCTCAACGTGCGCGACGCGCTCACCGCGTTTGCCCGATTCTAGGTCGAATTCGAGGTTGCAATAGCCGGTGGCTACCCGTGCGACGGCCTCTTGGGCCGCTCGCGGCAGCGGCGCACGGCCCAATCCGGTGTGCAGGACCACGCCGGTAGCGTTGACGGCGCGGTGTAGCCGAGGTGCGGACTCCCGCTCGATACAGCGGCGTACGGCCCGCTCGATTCGCACATCCAAGGCCGCTCGCTCCTCATTTACAGTGCCTGCCCGCACTTGGCAACGCACGTCCGCAATGCCGCGGCGCACCTGCTCGACGACATAGGCGCGGTCGTACTCTTGCAAGAGGTCGGTGACCTGCTTGAGCATCTGATCTACTGAGGGCAGCTTAGCTTCATTCATGGAGGCGAAGTATAGGTTGCCCCTCTGTCGCCAGCAAGTAGTCTTTGCGCTATCCCCTTAATGGCCTTATACTTGCAAAACCCCTTCCCCTGTTGTCCAATTCCAAAAATTAGCCTATGTCGCGCCCGGTCTATATCCTGGTGGTGCTGCTTTTGTGTGCTTTTGCAATTGACGCCGCCGAGCGCAAAAGTTCAAGCGTCCACGTGGTCAAACGAGAGGATACGCTCTCTGAGATTGCCGTGCGCTACCGAGTCTCGCAGGGGCAAATCAAGCGCTGGAACAAGCTCCGCAGCAATAGGATATACGCTGGCCAGAGTCTCAAAGTTCGTCCGCCAGTAAAAAGCGGCGATTGGTATCGCGTCCGGCGCGGCGACACCCTCTCGAAAATCGCTCGGCAGTTCTCCGTCCCGGTCTATAAGCTCAAGGCGATCAACCAGCTCAAAAGCGACCTCATCTGGCCCGGGCAAAAGCTCCGCTTGAAAACGGCTGCGCCTACTCGGAGCACCTCGGCCGACGACCAAGACGAAGAGCCGCGCGAATACACGGTTCGGCGCGGCGACACGCTCTCGAAAATCGCCCTGCGCTTTGACGTGGGCTTGAGTTTTCTGCGCCAGCTCAACCAGCTCAAAAGCGACCTCATTCGGCCCGGGCAAAAGCTCCGCTTGCGCGCTTCGCGGTTAGAGGAAGCCGTCCACGTGGTGAAAGAGGGCGAAACCCTGACTGAGATTGCCCGGCGCTACCAAGTCTCGGTTAGCCAATTGCAGAGCCTCAACGCCCTCGTCGGCGATCGGATTCTCATCGGCCAGAAGCTCCGCCTCAAAGACGCGGCGAGCACGGTACACATCGTGGAGCGCGGGGACGCGCTGTGGGAAATCGCCCGCGCATACGGCATCAGCGTCTATCGCCTCAAGATACTCAACGGCCTCTGGTCAAACCGCATCTATCCAGGCCAAGAGCTCAAGCTCTACTCCGACCGGAAGCTCGAACCGAGTGCTGCGCCCAAGGGTGGCCCGCGACTGGCCACATACGTAGTGAAGCGAGGCGATTACCTCGCGCAGATCGCCCGCCTGCACCAGATGAGCGTGGCTGAAATCACCCGCCTCAATAACTTGAAGAGAAATGCCGTCATCCATCCGGGGGACCGGCTCAAGGTGCGGCCAATGCGCTGGGTGGAATTGTCTGAGATCAATTGGGACGACCTGCAGATCCGCCGCTCAGACACGCCGAAAATTGCATCCGACAATGGCCCGTACTACTTCTCCCGGCCCCGCAATAAGCGTCAGCCGAGCAAGAAATATTACGAAGGCCATCCAAGCTCGCCGCGTCAGACGTATCGCCAAGCAGCGCGTCTGTGGCGGGAATTCGAGCGCAAGGTCGGGAGCATGGGGCGCTTGAGCTCCCGGTTGGAAGGCTGGCACATCGTCCTCGACCCGGGCCACGGCGGGCTGGACCCGGGCGCATTAGTTTCTGCTCGCGACGGCAACGGCAATAGGCTCTATGTAGTAGAGGACGAGTACGTCTTCGACATCGCACTGCGGGTCTATGTTTTGGCGCGCTTGCACGGAGCCCACGTCACAATGACCCTACTCAGCCCTAACCACCTAATCCGCCAAAGCAAGCCGGCGACCCAGACCTTTGTCCACGAAAAGAACGAAGTGTACAACTGGGCCGCTTATAACCAGACCAACAAGCTCAGCGCTTGGCCGCGCCGCAACAATCTTTCGACTCGTGTGCGCATTGCCCGCCAAGCCTTTGCCAAAGCGCCACGGGGTCGGCGCATCTTTCTCTCCCTTCACGCCGATAGCGCTCCCAAGGATCGAGAAGCACCGCTGGTTCTATACTACAAAAACAGCAAGAGCGGACGCGTAGATCGCGTCTCACGCCAGTTCGCCCGTTCCCTACTCCCGGCATTAGGGGCTGGTGCTCACTTCCGCGGGCAGAACCTAGGGGTCTTGCGCGAGAATCCCGCTGATGTCAAGGTCCTCATCGAAGTGCGCAACATGGCGTACAAGGACCACGTCTGGGCCTTGCGCTTTGAGGATTTGCGCATCCGCGACGCCGAAAAGGTGGTACACGGCCTCCTAGACCACGCCGCGCGCGCCTCGCTCCGCGCTAGCCACTAAACGCAAAAAAGCTCCGGGAGTGTTCGTCCCGGAGCTTTTTCTTGGGTGGTGCTGACTGTATGTACTAAAAAGGTCGTTCCGCAATCAGCCGTTTAGCGGCCTTGCGCACTACTTCGGGTTCGAGGCCGGCCAATTCGCACCAAGGATCGATCCTAGAGCTTTCGACAAAGGCCATCTCTGGAGTGCCATCTGGGGTTTCCACGACCTCATCCATCTTGGATATTTCGCGTAAAGTACTGAGAATCATAGCGTTAGCAAGGCGTCGATAAGCCATCGCAATGCGTTCCACCTGGGCAATATCCTGATCTGTTCTCATAGCACTTCCTGCGGGGTTAAGGGTATCTGAGATGCGGTAAATAAAGAATTGAGGTGCTTAACTTCGTCTAAAAGTGTTCCTTCCTTTCTATGGACAAAAGAGTAGTGTTTACCGTTTAGCTATCTATAATGGTAAGAAATTTTCGCGCAAAATTTTCAAAAAAATAACGCACGCGACAAAAAAATAACCGCAGCACCTAATGGCACAGCAGCTATACTATTCGTAACTCATTTTTTTTTACATGTTTAGAAATTCTTCCCGCCGCACAGAGCGCTTTTCGGCCGCAGCCCGATAGAGGCGGTAAATCCACTCGATAGTCTCCAAAGCCTCCCGTCCAAGCGAATAAGGGGTGTCTGCGCTGGCTAGACCGCGCAAAAAATCGGCCCACTCCAGCTCCCACGAGCGATCCTCGTCCGGGTAGTCGAATCGCTTGATGTCCGGCGCGCCACCTTGGGGATTCCGCCGCCCTACTACGGCGCGTTCCGGCCCATAGGCTCCCCCTAAGCCCTCGGCGCAGACATAGCCATTGCGCCCGAAAACCTCAAAGCTGAAAAGGTTTTTCCACTGCGTCCAACTCGCGTGCAGCGAGGCGATCTGCCCGGTGGCCGTGCGAAAGAGTCCGTAGGCGTTGTCCTCCACGGGTGAGTCCCAAAAATGGGTCTCGACATAGCCTGTGACTTCGGCAAAGTCCCCCAAGAGCCATTTGGACAAGTCGATTAGATGCGCTCCTTGGTCCAAAAGCTCGCCGCCGCCCGCCTTTTCGGGATTGGTCCGCCACTCGCAGTCATAGCCGGGCCGCCCGCCGTGGCCGTAGCGCGCCCGGATGCTCAGCAGCGGGCCGATCTCGCCCGCCGTGCAAACCTCGTGCAGCTTTTGGATGCCGGGATGATAGCGGTGGTTGTAGCCGACCTTGAGCACGCGCCCGCTCTGCTCGGCCGCGGCGACAGCCTGCTGGGCTTCCCGAAGGTTGCGCCCCAGCGGCTTTTCGCACAAGACGTGTTTGCCGGCCAAAAGGGCGGCGGCGCTGATGGGGGCCAATGCGTCGTGCGTCGTCGCGACCACCGCGACATCGAGATCGGCCGCGATTAGCTCCTCCCGCGAAGCAGCCATCGCGGCCCCGCATTCGGCGGCTAGTTTGGCCGCGGCGGGCGCGTGCTCGTCGTAGATCAGGGTCACTGAGGACTCAGGATGGGCGTGGGCTATGGCCGCCCGCCGCCGCCCCATGCGACCCGCTCCGACGATTCCTACCTTGTACACTCAGTCCTCCTGCTGTTGGACGCGCCGCACGGCAAAGGTCTCCGTGGCCATAATCGCCTCGATATCGAAGGTTTCCCACGGATCCCAAACCGCTGACAGCAGACGCCCCGTCAGCCCGTCTGAGCGCGCCGAGGCCAGATAGACTGCCAATGCGGCTGCTCGCTTGCCCGTAGCGTCGCCCTCGCGCAGCAGGCGCTGATCCTGCTCGCGTTCCTCGGCACTCACGGCCGCGCCGGCCGCTAGCCGTTGGTCGAGCATCCGCGTGTTGACTGCTCCGGGGGCAATGGCGTTGACGTCAATGCCGTGTTCGGCCACTTCTCCAGCCAAGTTTTCGCTAAAGCGCACGACTGCGGCCTTGGAGGCGCTATACGCGCTAAAGAAGGGCCGCGGTCCCACCGCCCCGCCGCCCGAGAGGTTGATGATCTTGCCGTAGTGCTGGGCGATCATGGCCGGCAAGACCTTGCGGGTGCAGTAGAAACAGCCGCCGAGATTGACCTGCAACACCTGCATCCAAGCGTCTGGATTGACCTCTTCCACTCGCCCTATAGGCCCCTGAATTCCCGCGTTGTTGACCAGCACATCGACCCCGCCCCAAGCGGCGAGCACGCGCTCAATGGCCGCATCTACTTCCTCGCGCCGCCCCACATCCGCCTGTAGTTTCAACGCTGTTTGGCCTTGGTCTGCCAAAAGCGCGGCTGTCTCGTCTAGGTCTGATCCGGTTCGGGCCAAAACCGCCACGTGTGCCCCTTCCCGCGCCAAGGCCAAGGCAATGGCCCGGCCAATGCCTCGTCCCCCGCCCGTTACTAGGCAACGCCTGCCTATCAACGCCATATCGCGCTCCTTCGTCGCTTGAGCAAATATGGGGTGTTGGCTTGTTCTTGCCAAAGGCCAACAGGCCCGTCGTTGACCTAGCGTACCATTCATCCTAAATTAGTATGCATACATCTTAGCGAGCCTATTCGATGTCTCTGCCCAGCACCGCATCCGATCTCAAAGCGCTCTGTCTCCACATCAACGCCCATTGTCCTGCCGGCGGTCTTTTTGAAGGCGACCGCACCCATTTACACCCGGACAGTAATCTGCCGTGGCGCATTGCCCCGGAGCCGTCCTGGCTCTCGCCGGCGCAACACCGCTACCTAGATCAACTCGGCGGCGTCCTACATCAGTTTTACAAGGCCTCCAACCAGCTCTACCACCAGAGCGTCAAAGGCGTTGAGCCGCCTTGGATTCACGAGTACTTGGACTTGGGCAAACCGAGTGCCGTGCGCGAAATGGGCCTGTGGAATCGCATCAAGTCTCAGTTGCCCTTGGTCATCCGCCCGGATCTCCTGCTCACTGAGGATGGCTTCAAGTTGGTCGAGTTAGACGCCATCCCCGGCGGCATGGGCTTCACTGCCCAAGTCTCGGAGGTCTATGCTGATCTCGGCTACGACATCATCGGCGGTGCCCGCGGCCTGATCGACCCATTCTACGAAGCCATTGCCGCGGCCGCCAAGGTGGATGAGCCGCATTTCGCCCTCTTCGTCTCGGACGAATCCGAGGCCTATCGCCGAGAAATGGAATGGCTGGTCGAGCGCTTGCAGGCGGCTGGCAAACCGGCCCGCAGTGCCCACCCGCGCGAGGCCCACTTTGACGAAAATGGCCTCTTCCTTCAAGGCGCTGACGAGCAAACCCCTTGGCGCATTGACGCGGCCTATCGCTTCTTTGAGCTGTTCGACCTCAAAAACATTCCCAAGGCCGAGCTTTTTACCTATTTCACTAAGAAAAACGCCCTGTGCCTGACTCCGCCGCCAAAGGCCTATCTCGAAGAAAAGCTCTGGCTGGCGTTCTACCACCACCCCGCGCTCAAATCCTATTGGCGTCGCACCTTGGGCAAGGAGCCTTTTGCCGCCTTGGACAGCTTGATTCCGCGCTCGTGGATCGTCGATGCGCGGCCGCTGCCGCCCCACGCCATTATTCCCGGCCTCGACATTGGCGGTCAGCCCGTCAGCGACTGGCAGCAGTTGAAGCATCTGACCAAAAAGCAGCGCGAACTGGTGCTCAAGCCCTCGGGTTTTTCCAACATCGCGTATGAGAGCAAGGGCGTGTCCATCGGCCACGATCTTTCCGAAGCTGAGTGGAGCGAGCGCGTGCAAGAGGCCCTAGATAGCTTTGATCACCAGCCCTATATCTTGCAGGAATTCCACAAGGCCGCCCGCCGCACCGTGCGCTACTACGACTTCCACCGCGACGAGGTCGTGCCTATGCGGGGCCGAGTGATGCTGCGTCCTTATTACTACGTCATCGGCGATGTGCCGCGCCTGTGCGGTATCCAAGCGCTAGTGTTCCCGGCCGACAAGAAGATCCTGCACGGCATGGTTGACGCTGCGATCATGCCCTGTGCTGCGTCCGCGGAAAAATCCTCTTTCTGATTGCCATGCTTTCCCTAGAGGAAAAACTAACGCACCTTGAAGACATTCTGCGTCCCATGAGGCAGGTGCTGGTCGGCTATTCAGGTGGAGTCGATAGTGCGACACTGGCGGTGGCGGCTCAGCGGGTGTTGGGCGAGGGGGCCATCTGCGTCACTGCGGACTCTGAAAGCTACGCCACCGGCGAGTTGGAGAAAGCCACCGAGATCACCCGCGAGTTCGGTATCCGCCACGAGGTGGTCAAGACCCGCGAGTTGGACAACCCGGACTACGCCAAAAATGCGCCCAACCGCTGCTACTACTGCAAGCAAGAGCTCTTCATCCACATGGAGCAGCTAGCGCGCACCCTCAATATCGATTACATCCTCTACGGCCAAAACGCCGACGACATTGGCGATTTCCGCCCTGGGGCTGCTGCTGCCCGCGAGCGCGGCGTCCACGCGCCCTTAGCCGAGGCGGGCCTGACCAAAGACGACGTGCGCACCTTAGCCAAGCGCTGGGGGCTGACGGTATGGGACCGCCCGGCCATGGCCTGCCTCTCGTCGCGCTTCCCCTACGGCACGCCCGTTACCGCCGAGGGCCTGCGCCAGATCGACCGCGCTGAGCGCTATCTGCGCGAGGTCTGTGGCTTTGATCAGGTCCGCGCCCGCCACCACGAGACGCTGTCGCGCATTGAGTTGCCCGCTGAGGACTTGACGCGCCTGCTGGGCGACTCGGATGTGCGCCGGTCTTTAATGGGGCACTTGCGGGAAATTGGCTATCTGCAAACTACCGTCGATTTGTGCGGCTTCCGTTCCGGCAGCATGAACGAGGCGCTGCTCTCCATCGCTGACTCCAGTGCCGACGAGCCGCTCTTTGCGCGGGTCAACCCGCTGCTCGCAGCCCATTCGCTGCTGCCGGCCGCGTACGAGCAGCGCGACCAGATGCTCATCCTGCGCTTGCCCGCAGCAGCCATTGATCGCCTTGCTGAGGCCCCGTTGCGCTCGGCCCTAGTGGCCGCGTTCGCCGATTTGGGCTTGCGCTATATTGCCCTCGAATTAGACCCCTTAAACACATGAAACGCGAAATCGCGCTGTTCGGGGCGCAGTGTCTCCGCCAGAAGTGCGCCCAGGTCGCAGAGGTGGATGACGCCATTCGCGCCCTCGTCGTCGATCTCTTCGACTCCATGCGCGCCGCGGAGGGGGTCGGGCTTGCCGCCCCGCAGATTGGCGTCCTCAAACGGGTCTGCGTCGTCGATGTGACTGCCCATCAGCCAAACTACCAACCCGTGGCCTTGATCAACCCCAAGATCACGGGCCACGAGGGCGAGCAAATCGGCGAAGAGGGTTGTCTGAGCTTTCCCGACCTGTACGGCGATGTCAAGCGCTACGCTTGGGTCGAGGTCGAGGCCATTGGCCTCGACGGCCAACCTTTCAAAACCTCGGGCGAGGGTTTTTACGCCCGCGCTCTCCAGCACGAAATCGACCATCTCGACGGTAAGCTCTTCACCGACCACCTTAGCCCGCTCAAGCGCCAGCTCATGCGCGGCGCGCTCAAGCGGTTAAAAAAAGAGAGTCAGGCCAGAGCCGCGGCCATCCATTGACAGCATTTAGTCCGGCTCTTACCTTATCAAAGGAAACGGGGGCGTAGTTCAGTTGGTTAGAACGTCGGCCTGTCACGCCGAAGGTCGCGAGTTCGAGTCTCGTCGTCCCCGCCATTTTGCCAGCTCCTTGAGCGCGCTTTGCGCGGTTGAGGAGCTTTTCTTTTTGTCAATTTCTACTTCTCACATGCGAGAAAGGTACAAAATGCAAGATCGCATCCGCGAAATCCTAAGCTGGTATGGCAGCGACAACCCCGGTACTTTGACCAATTTGGCGCGTCTGCTCAACCACGGCGCACTCGGCGGCACGGGCAAGTTGGTCATCCTGCCCGTAGATCAGGGCGTCGAGCATGGCCCTGGGCGCAGCTTCGCTCCCAACCCACCCGCGTATGATCCGCGCTATCACTTTGAGTTGGCCATTGACGCTGGCCTCAGTGCATACGCTGCCCCGCTCGGGTTTCTCGAAGCTGGCGCACGCGACTACGCCGGCGATTTGCCGCTGATCCTCAAGCTCAACAACCGCGAAAACCTCCACTCCGACGCAGATCCCACCCAGTCGCTCACCGGCTCCATTGCCGCTGCTCTGCGCTTGGGTTGCGTTGGCATTGGCTACACGGTCTATCCGGGTTCGGCCCTGCGGCAAGAGATGTACGAAAAGCTGCAAGCCTTGGCCGAAGAGGCCAAGCGGTACGGTTTGGTGGTGGTGGTCTGGTCCTATCCGCGCGGCACGGACTTGAGCAAGGAAGGGGAGACCGCGCTCGACGTCACCGCGTACGCCGCTCAAATTGCCGCCCAGCTAGGGGCTCATATCATCAAGGTCAAACCGCCTACGGCTCACATCGAGCAGGACGAGGCGCGCAAGGCGTATGCGGATGTGCCAGCCGGCACCTTGGCCGAGTGCGTGAGCCACGTGGTGCAATCGGCGTTCAATGGGCGGCGCGTGGTGATCTTTTCTGGCGGTGCAGCCAAGGGCGAAGAGGAAATTATCGAGGAAATCACTGGCATCCGCGATGGCGGCGGCTTTGGCTCCATCATCGGCCGCAACGCCTTCCAGCGCGAGCGCGAAGGAGCACTAGCCTTGCTCAAAAGCGTCATCGAAATCTACGCCGACAAGTAATAGCAAAATGCACATCACCGACGCCCAACTCGCTACGTACAAAGAACAGGGCTTCCTGATCGTCGAGAACTTCCTTACCAAAGGCGAGCAGCAAGCCGCGCTCGATGGCTTCTTCACCCATTTTGCCCCGCCCTACGACCAGTATCTAGCCAACGACCGGCGCAATGACACCCCTCAGCAAATACTCTTCCCTTGGGACCATTCCGGCCTCAATCACGTCACCGTCCATCCCGATCTGATTGACGCGGCCGAGCGCGTCTTAGGTACGCGCGAGATTCGGCTCTGCGAGGGGCACTTGGGAATGAAATACGCCGGTGAGGAATACGGGACCAATTTTCACATCGACTACGGCAACAACACGCTGGGGCCGATTATCGAGCCCGACGATTTTATGAACTTGGTGTGTTTCTACTGCTTCGACGACGTCGAGGAAGGGATGGCCCCGATCCGCATGGTGCCCAATGGCTGCTCCGACGCGGAAGCCGTGCCGATGATCGTCCCCGGCGGCTCGGTGTGCCTCTACAGCGTCTTCACCCGCCACGCTGCCTCCGATTTTACCGCGCTAGCGGGACACCGCCCGGTCATGTGGGTGGGCTTCACCCGCAAGGACCGCCCTTGGGACGGCGGTCGCACCTTCACGTATAAAAGCGGTGCCCAAGGTGCCGCCATGAATCGCTTCATGGCTGAGGCCACCCCGCGCCAGTGCGAACTGCTAGGCTTTCCGCCGCCGGGCGATCTGCTGTGGACGGAAGATTTTATCGCGGGGATGGCGACGCGGTATCCGGGATTCGACGCGGAACCGTATTACGCGGCCAAGTAAAGAATACTACACGCCCTGTAGTTCCAACTCGTCTTTGTGGTGGCAGGCGGCCAGATGCGACTCGCCTTCCAGCGCGGGCATCTGCTGGCGGCACAGGTCGCTTTGGTAGCGGCAGCGCGGTGCGAACGCGCATCCTTGGTCGTCGGCTGGCGTTGGCTCGCCTGCCTCGTTGGCGTCTTCGTCTTCTTCCATCCACGAGGCGTGGGGGTCGGGTGCGGGCGCGGCCTCTAGCAACATGGCCGTATAGGGGTGCTGTGGCTGGGTAAAGAGGGCTTCGGTTGCGGCCTGTTCGACGATTCGGCCTTGGTACATGACGGCCACTTCGTCGCAGAGATAGCGCACCACGCTCAGGTCGTGGGCGATAAAGAGCAAGGTGAGGTCGAGGTCGGCCTGCAATTGGCGGAGTAAGTTGAGAATTTGCGCTTGCACGCTGACGTCTAGTGCGGAGACCGGCTCGTCGGCGACGATGAGCGACGGGCTCAAGGCCAAGGCGCGGGCAATGCCGATGCGCTGCCGCTGGCCGCCGGAGAAGGCGTGCGGATAGCGGCGCGCGTATCTGGGGTCGAGTCCCACTCGCTCCATCAGCTCGCCCACGCGCTCGTGGCTGTCGCGCGCCGACCAGCCATAAGACCGGAGCGGCTCGGCGATTAGATCGCGCACTGGCATCCGCGGATTTAGGGACGAGTACGGGTCTTGGAAAATCATCTGCATCTGCCGGCGGGCTTGGACGACTTCGCGGCGACCGAGCTGGGCCATATCGACGACCTGCCCGTCCTGTTGGCGAAAGAGGATCTCTCCCTCGGTTGGGTCTAGGGCGCGGAGAATCATTCGCCCGGTGGTGGTCTTGCCGCAGCCGCTCTCGCCGACCAGCCCCAAAATTTTGCCTTGGGCGAGCGCAAAGCTCACGCCATCCACAGCCTTTATCCAACCCGTCTGTCGCTGTAAAAGCCCCCGGTGCACGGGAAAGTGCTTTTTTAGCCCTCGCACTTGCAGGAGGGCGTCTGTGGCCCCGTTGGACATTGGGCTAGTCCCCTTCCTCGGTGTGGATGAAACAACGGGCGCGGTGGTGCGGCCCCACTTCCGCGGACGCGGGCATTTGCTGCTCGCAAATGGGGCCGACCTTTTGCGTGCAGCGGGTGTGGAAGGGGCATCCCTCGGGCAAGGCGTACGCGCTGGGGACGCTGCCCTCAATTGGCTCGATGTGTCGGCGTTTGCCCGTTAAGCTGGGGATGGATTGCAACAGGGCCGCGGTATAAGGATGCGCCGGGCTGTCGAAAATTGCGGCTACTGGCCCCTCTTCGACGATCCGTCCCATGTACATCACATAGACGTATTCGACCGTGTGCGCGATCACGCCTAGATCGTGGGTGATTAGCATGAGTGCTAGCCCTAGCTCGCGCTGCAGGCGCTGGATCAGCTTGAGCACCCGCGCCTGCACGGTTACGTCGAGTGCCGTGGTTGGCTCGTCGGCGATCAAGAGCCGTGGATTGCTCGCCAGCGCCATGGCAATCATCGCCCGCTGGCGCATTCCGCCCGAAAGCTGGAAGGGATAGTCGTGGGCGCGGTCCTGCGGATCGGGGATGCCGACTAAGTGCAACAGCTCGACGACCCGCTGCCGCGTTGCTTCTGAGGAGAGCGAGTCGTGGAGTTGGATCATCTCGGCGATCTGGTTGCCAATGGTATGCACCGGCGAGAACGCGGTCATTGGCTCTTGGAAGATCATGGAGATGTCGCCGCCCCTAATCTGGTGCATCTCGTCGCTGTGCGCGTCGAGCGACGCGAGGTCGATCTCGCGCTCGTCTAGCTTGCGGCGGTAGCGGATGTACCCGCTAGTAATCTCGGCTGCCGGCGGCAAAATCTGCAGCAGGGCGTTGGAAGTCATGGTTTTGCCGCACCCACTTTCGCCGACGATACCCACGGCTTGGCCGGTGTTGATGCGAAAGCTGACGCCGTTGAGTGGCCGCACCACGCCCTCGTCGCGCGTGATGCGGACGCTCAGGTCGTGGACGTCGAGGAGGGGGGAGGTCATAAGTGGTTACTTCTTTCCGAACTCGTGAGTTGTGCTTCTAAGGTCAAGCAGACACTCGTCAACTGCAACCCATATCACACGTCGATCTGCAACTCCGTGTGGCGCGAGATCGCGTTGAAGTCGGAATCGTTGTGCAGGATGGGAATACCAGCGCGTATGGCGATGGAGGAGATGAGGCAGTCTATCAGTTTGCGCACGGTCTCCCCTTCCCGCCGGCAACGGCGGTAGAGGGCCGCGGCATCATCGTAGTCCGTCGGCAGCGTCGGAATGATGGCTGCCCGTGCGAGCAGCCGGCGCAGACTTTGCAGATGAGATTCGTCCCGCGCACCGGCCAAGATCTCCATCCGCACGGCATCACAGATGGCAATCTCGTGCGCCAGTAGGACATCAACGCGAATGCAGACTGCGGAGCCGGTGTTGCGCAGAAATTCGATCCAAGCTGAAGTGTCGATCAGAATCACGTCGTGCGACTGGCGCGCAGCGCGTCGAGATCGCCCTCCCAACCCGACCCGCGAAGTTGACGAGCCTCGTCAATAGACAGGGGCTCGGCCGCGAGTGAGCGCAGCGCGAAGTTGATCGCCTCTCGTTTGGTCGTCAGCCGATAGCGGCGCATCACCTCTGCACACGCCTGATCGTCGATATTTACGTTGGTACGAGACATACACCTAATATACACCAAAAGGAAAATGGCTACAAAGATTCGCTGGGCCGAAGTTTTCTCGCCTCGCCAAAAGGCAACTAATGGCTAGCATACGGATCGGCCGCATCGCGCATCCCATCGCCGACCAAGTTGAAGGCCAAGACCGCGATGACCACGAAAAGCCCCGGTAGCAACAGCCAGGGTGCCATGGCCACGGCCTGAAAGTTCTGCGCCTTTTGCAGCAGCACCCCCCAGCTAACCACGGGTGCCCGCAGCCCAATCCCCAGAAAACTCAGCGCGGTCTCGCCGAGAATCATGCCCGGCACCGCTAAGGTGGCCGAGGTGATCACGTGGCTGAGGAACGACGGCAGCAGGTGTTTGAAAATGATCTTCAACTCGTGGGTGCCCGACAGGCGAGCGGCAACTACGAAATCCTCGTCGCGCAGCGATAGGAAACGACCGCGCACCACCCGCGCCAACCCGGTCCAGCCCATCAGCGAGAGGATGATGGTGACGCCAAAGTAAATATGCAGCGGCGGCCAGTGCGCTGGCAGCGCCGCGCTCAACGCCATCCACAGCGGTAGCTGCGGAACGGCCATCAGGACCTCGATCATCCGCTGCACTACCACATCGACCCAGCCGCTGTAATAACCCGCCACGCCCCCGAGCAGGATGCCGATGAGGAAGGTCAGGGCCACGCCGATTAGCCCAATGGTGAGCGAAATGCGCGCCCCGTATATGATTCGGCTGAACAGATCGCGGCCCAAGTCGTCGGTGCCAAAAAGGAACAACGGCCCGCTGCCCGCGCTGAACAGGTGCCAGTCCGCGTTGAAAAGCCCCCAGAACTCGTAGGCCGGGCCGCGCACGAACAAGCGGATCGGATACACGGTCTCGGTATCGACGAGATATTCGCGCTGCCACGGGCCAGCGGCCGTGTCTTGCCGCACGCCGTGGACAAAGGGCCGCCAGTGAAAGCGCCCCTCGCCGTCGAAAAAGCGAATCTCCTGCGGCGGGCAGAGGACGTATTGCGCGTGGCGCTGGTCGGGCTGGTAAGGCGAGACAAATTCGCACAGAGCCGCGAGGCCGTAGAGCGCAATTAGCACCGCGCTACCGGCTAGGGCCAACCGATGGCGGCGGAAGCGCATCCACATCAGCCGCCACTGCGAGGCGTCGGCTAGTTGGGTTGTGGGGCGGTCTTCACTCATAGCGGATGCGCGGGTCGGCAATGGCCAAGAGAATGTCCGACAGCAGGGTGCCGATCACCGTCAGGACGCTGAGCATGAGCAGAAAACTGCCCGCCAAATACATGTCTTGATTGCGGAGGGAGTCGAGCAGCAAAGGACCGGTCGTCGGCAGGCTCAACACCACGCTGGTGATGGCCGAGCCGGAAATCAGGTGCGGCAGCATCCAGCCGACCGTGCTGATAAAGGGATTGATGGCAATGCGCAACGGGTACTTAATCACCAAGCGGACCGGGCCAAGGCCCTTGGCCAGCGCCGTCGTTACGTAGGGCTTGCCCAGTTCGTCGAGGAGATTGGCGCGCATGATCCGCATCAGCCCGGCCATGCCAGCCGTGCCGACGACCACGGCCGGGATCCACAGATGCCCGAGCAAATCGGCGAATTTGGCCAAGCTCCACGGCGCACTCGCGTACTCGGGAGAAAACAACCCGCCCACGGCGATTCCAAACCACTCGTATCCCAGGTACATCAAAACCAGCGCGAGCAGGAAGTTGGGCGTCGCCAGGCCGACGAAGGCCGCGAGGGTTGCTGTGTAGTCTAGCACCGAGTACTGGCGCAGGGCCGAATAGATGCCTACCGGGAAGGCCACCAGCCAAGTCAACAAGGTCGCGGTCGAGGTAATCAGCAAGGTGTAGCCAAGCCGCTCCCAGATCAGATTGTTGACCGACTGGCCGTACATCACCGAATAGCCCATGTCGCCTTGGAGGAAGCCGCCCATCCACTTGAAGTATTGGATAACCATCGGGTCGTCGAGGTGGTAGCGGGCGCGTAGGGCGGCGATCTGTTCCTCGGAGATGTCTTGGCCCTCGGCCTGTAGCTCTTGCAGGCGCGACGTGATGATGTCCCCGGGCGGCAACTGGATGACGACAAATACCAGCACCGAGACAGCTAGCAGGGTGGGGATCATAATCAGGACGCGGCGGATGATGTAGTTGATCATGGCTCAGTCTTGTTGCAGATACCAAGTCTCTGGATAGTAGGGCCAAGACCAGCGCGAGTCCCACCCCCAATAGCCCTGGCGTGGCACATTGCGCAGCCGGTTGCTAACGATGACCGGGTGTGGCCCTAGGCCGATGACGCCGAGCGCCCACAGGTTTTCGGCTTGGCTCTGGAGAATTTTCTTGCCCATGGCGATGCGCTCTTGGAGATCCGATGTGCGGCGCAGCACCTCCCAATAGGCGATTAGATCCCGGACCTTGTCGGGCGGCATCCAGCCGCGCGCTCCGTCCGACCGGTACCACCGCGACCACTCCGGCCACTGCGTCACCTCCTGCCCCACGTGCATGGGCACGTACCAAAAAGGCTCGATGGGAAAGAGGATGTCGGCGTTGCGGTCGGCGTGCCAGATGCTCATGTCCATAACCCCGCCCCGAGTGCGGATGCCTTGCAGCGCGCCGCTTATTTGCTTGCGGTTGACGTGCAGCCCCACTTCGCGCCAGTGGGCGGTTACCAAGTCCACCGTAACTTGCTTCGGCGTCTCCCCGATTGTGTACTCCAGCGTGATTTCGAGGGGGCGGCCATCGGGATGCTCGCGCCGGCCGTCGCCGTTGCGGTCGATCAGCCCCATCTCGTCAAGTAAGGCGCGGGCGCGTTGCGGGTCGTGCTCGGCCCAAGCTGCGGCAAAGGAAGGTTCAAAGTAGCGGCTCGAAGATACGACCGTCAACTGGCGCGGGACCCCTTGCCCGTAATAGGCGATGTCGTTGATCTCGGCGCGGTTGATGGCCAGCGAGAGGGCGCGGCGAAAGCGCACGTCCTGAAAAATCTGCCGGAGCCGCTCGTCCGGGTGAGTCATATTGAGCATGAAGGTCACGTCCGAGCCGTAGGGACGAGGCCAGAGGTAGGTCTCGTAGTCGTTGTCCTGCTCGAAGCGCTTAAACAGCGGGATGTCGGCGGTCTTAAACTGCCGCCCGGCAAAATCGACCTGCCCGGTGGCGGCCTTGGCCGCCATGATTTCGGGGCTGTCAACTCGTTGGACTTCGAGGTAATCGATATAGGGCAGTTGGTTGCCGGCTGGATCTACTTTGGGGTAGTAGGGGTTGCGGCGGTAGCGGACGCGCGTCGAAGTCTTGCTAACTACCACGTAAGCGGTTTGCACTGGCTTGTGAAAGACCATGAGGTCGCGGGTGTTGATAACGGCTTGGAAGTAGGTGCGCCAGTCTTGCAGGCCGAGTTCCACTGCTTCTTGCTCTAGCTGATCCGCGTCGATAAAGTCGGGATGATAGCGGCGCATAAAGTGCGCCGGTGCCGACAGATGCGAGCTGTTGTGGGCGAGGTGCTTGACAAAAAGCGGCATCGGCTGGGGAAAGTGATAGCTAAAGAGGTGCGGGCCGTGTTTTTCGATGCGGGCCCCCTTAAAGCGGGGCGACACCACGGGCGTGAGGCTTTTGTTTTGCTGGACGCGATCGAACCAAAAGACAAAGTCGTCGGCTGTCACCGGGTGGCCGTCGGACCACTTGTGACCGGGCCGGAGGAAGACCTTCAGGGTCTGCGCGTCGTTGTGGTACTCGACCCGCGCGGCAAAGTTGGGCAGGGTTAGCTGGAGCTGCGGCCCCGGGCGCAGGGTTCCTTCGGGTACGTTGAGGAGTTGTTCACCGGCGAGGAATAGCCGCGCGGTGCCCCCATAGGTCCCAATCCCGTCGATCGGCTCGACGACAATCGGGTCGTCGGGGAGCCGCTCCGCCACCGGCGGCAACTCGCCAGCGGCCACGAGTTCGTCGAGCATGGGCGACTGGCGAAAGGTAGTTAAGCCGACTTCCGAGGCCGTGCGCGGCGGGTGGAACCAGCTTTCTGGCCACGCTGTGCGCGGGATATCGCCCTCGGCCGCTGGGGGTGCGGCTTGACTTTCTCGGCCGCATCCTACTAGGACCACGAGCATCAGCAGGAACCCGGCCTGCACTCCATTCATCAAAATTATACCACCTAAAAAGAGGCTCGCCGCCTGAGGGCGGCTAATAACCAAAGGCCAAAAAGTCTAAAGCGATTCCGACCATTGCGCCAGAGGGCGCGACGACCTACTTTTTTTACGCATCAACACGCGAGGAGATGGCGATATGAAAATGCTAATGTGCGTAGTAAGGCCCAACGCGCTAGACGCTATCAAGGAAGCATTGAGCGGCTTGGGCGTCCAAGGCATAACGGTTAGCGAAGTCAAGGGTTTTGGCCGCCAAAAAGGTCATAAGGAGATATATCGCGGTGCCGAGTACGTCGTCGATTTTACTCCCAAACTCAAGGTCGAGGTGGTGGTGCGGGACGATCTCGCCGAGCAGTGTTTGGGCGCTGTGCGCGAGGCGGCGCGGACGGGCCACATTGGCGACGGCAAAATTTTCATGCTGTCGGTGGATGAGGTAGTGCGGATCCGCACCGGCGAGACCGGCGACGCGGCTATTTAACCCCCTGCGACAGAAGTTCACTGAAGCGGCTACACTCATGCAGGGTGTGGCCGCTTCCTTCATTAACAGACTGGGCGCGAAAAAGGTGGACAGCACAAGGAGGCCGTTCTAGATCTTCCATAGCGTGTGGGCGAGCTGGCAGCAGGTGCTGGCGGAGATGCCATTGCCCATCGGTCCAAGTTGCTTGGATATTAATGAGCGTATTTATCGGACGCGTTGCCGCCGACCTTGAGATCGAAGTCTTCGGGGTCCGAACCTTCAATGGTCGTTAAGAACCTTTCTTAAAAGAGGATAATATGGACGAAAACGGACAAGCTTGGTTTGAAGATTACGCAGAAGATGCGGACGAGTTGCAAGTCGAGGAGTACGATATTACCGTATCTCCCAACGACTTCAACGTAATGACATTGCACAGCTTCGTGGAGTCCGGTGCGGTACGCATTCCTAACTTTCAGCGCAACTTTGTCTGGGATTTGGGACGTGCTTCCAAGTTGATCGAATCCCTCATACTCGGCCTGCCAGTACCACAACTGTTTCTTTACGAACAGGAGCATAACAAGTTTCTCGTCATAGATGGCCAACAGCGCCTGATGTCCATCTACTACTTTATCAAAAAACGATTTCCGCGGAAGGAAAATCGAGTAGAACTTCGCTCTATATTCGATAGCGAAGGACACATTCCAGAAAAAATACTGCACGACGATAGCTATTTTCAGCCCTTCAACCTCCGGCTGAATGAAAAAATCCCCAATCATCCAAGTATGTTTAAAGGTCTGAACTACGCGACGCTTGGTGATTACAAGACTCAGTTCGATTTACGACCAATAAGAAATATTGTCGTCAGACAGAATATGTCCTCCGACGATTCCGCAATATATGAGATATTTAATCGGCTCAATACGGGTGGTATAACCTTAAGTCCTCAAGAGATTCGCACTAGTATGTATCACTCGGAATTCTACAAAATACTGTACAATATCAACAATCTACCGGAGTGGCGGAGAATTTTGGGGCAGCCCGTACCTGATCTACATATGAGAGACATTGAATTTCTTCTTCGTGGGTTTGCCACACTTGTCGACGGCGATAATTATGCGCCGTCTCTGGCCAAGTTCTTGAATCAGTTTTCTAAAAAATGTAAGAATCAACGTCTGGAGCAGAATGTATACTGCCGGAAACTTTTTGAGTCGTTTCTAAAGGCATGCTCTAATTTACCGAATGATGCTTTCAAGAGTAAGAGGAATAATCGATTTAACGTTGCGCTCTATGAGGCAGTCTTTACGGTTACCTGTGAAAAGGCATTTTCTGAAAGACACGTCGTCGATGGTGAGATAGACATAGAGTGTCTGCAAACTCTTGAAAAAGACGAGGATTTCGCTGAGGCGAGCCGAGTAAGCACTACGGACACCTCAAAAGTGCATAAGAGACTGAATAGGGCACGAGAACTTGTGGGTTCCCTCGCTGTGGGAGCCGAATCTTGATGAGTGTTATTGATGGCTTACATGAAGATTTCTCTAATATATTGGAATTCTTGGACGAGTCAGGTGAAATTTCATGGCGCAGTGTTGCAGATGAAAACTTTAGGAAGGTATTGTTGGTAGCTGCCGCGAGCCATTTTGAACGGTCTATGACGGAGGTAGTGATTAATTTTGTGGAAGAGGTTACTGCAAAAGATCATCCTATAAAGTGGCTTGTACAAAACAAAGCAGTAAGTCGTCAGTACCACACATGGTTTGCTTGGGAGGGTAAGAATGCCAATAAGTTTTTTAGTCTATTTGGCGAGCCTTTTAAGAATCATATATCGGATAAGGTAAACGGCGAGATAGAAACATCTATACACGCGTTCTTAGAAATTGGCCGCGAGAGGAATCGTCTTGTTCATGGCGACTTCGGCAGCTTCTCTCTTGAGAAAACCTCTGAGGAAATATACAAACTCTACTCTGATGCGAAGACATTCATAGAATGGTTCCCGGGTGAACTCAATAGGTTCACTGAAGAAGAGAGTTCCAGTAGCACACGTGCATTGTCTGAGTAAAATTTTATTGCGCTTCGATTGTATTTTACTGTAACTCCAATAAAAACAACAACTAACTCCGAAGCGGGCGAGGGACATGGTTCCCTCGCCCGCTTTTTTTGCGAAAAGTGCTTGACGGGACTCTTTTTGTACTGTATTAATGACTTAAGACAGTAAATCACTATCCGGAAAGACGCTCATGGCTAAACGCGAGATCGCACGTGGAGGAGATGCGCTGCATCTGCGCCTCGATACCGCCGGAGGGGTGCCGATCTACTTGCAACTAATCGAGCAGATCAAGTACCACATCGCCACCGGCACCCTCAAAGCCGACGACGAGCTGCCCTCGGTACGGGCCGTGGCCAGCGCCCAGCTAATCAACCCGAACACCGTCGCCCGCGCTTACCTCGAATTGGAGCGCGAGGGCGTCATCTACAAAAGACGCGGCATGGGGACTTATGTCGCCGAAAAGGGGGTCTCTATGAGTACTGAAGAGCGGCTGAATATCGTTCGCAACTTAATGGAAAAAGCACTGGTAGAAGGGACGCAGCTTGGGCTGGATGCGGCGAGCCTGCGCCGAGTGTTTGAGGAAACCCTAGAAAAATTCAGTAGCCAGTAGGAGAAGCGATTATGGCAGCAGCGGCGATTGGAATCACAGGCTTGGTTAAAACCTTTGGCAACCACCGAGCGGTAGATGGGCTGGACTTAGAGGTGCCCCAAGGCAGCATCTTCGGCTTTTTAGGGCGCAACGGGGCCGGCAAGACTACGACCATCAAAATACTGATGAATATGCTCAAACCCACGGCCGGCGCGGTGGAGGTGCTGGGCCAAGACCCCCACATCCACGAAAAGGAACTCAAGGAGCGGGTGGGCTACATCTCGGACAACCCGGTGCTGTACGACTGGATGAAGGTCGAGGAGGTGGCGTGGTTTGCCGGGCAGTTGTATCCGCGCTGGGACCAGCAAAAGGTCGCCGCGCTGATCAAGCACTTTGGGCTGGACCCCAAGCAGAAGGTCAAGCACCTGTCGCGGGGCATGAACGCCCAACTCAATCTGGCCTTGGTGCTGGGACACGACCCGGAACTGCTGATCCTCGATGAGCCGGCTTCGGGGCTGGACGTGATCGTGCGCCGCGACGTGCTCGAAAGCATCATCCAAGTCATCAGCGCGGAAGGACGGACGGTGTTTTTCTCTTCGCATTTGGTCCACGAAGTCGAGCGGGTGGCCGATCAAGTCGCCATTATCGACCAAGGCAAGTTGCTGGTCTGCGGTGAGTTGGACGCGGTGCGGCAGCAGGTTAAGCGGGTGCTGGTGCGGGCCTGAGGACGCGGTGGATTTTGCCGGGGTGACCGGGCTGCGCGGCGTGCAGGGCGAGGGCCGCCAGCGGCTGTTGACCGTTTTCGATTACGGCGACGAGGCCAAAGCGCAGATCGAACAGGCGGGCGGACAAGTCGTCGAGGTGATCGACTTGAGCTTAGAGGAGAGTTTCGTCGAGCACGTGACGCCGCAAGGGGGACTTCCATCGTGAGGGCTTGGCGCGCATTGCTGTGGAAGGAAGGCCGCGAGGAACTGCCGAAGGTGCTGGTGGGGTTGGGGCTGTGCGCGGTGGTGGTGGCGTTGCGGCAGAACGCGGAATTCAACGAGGAATTCGCCCGAAGTTTCAATGAGTGGATTGCGATCTTTGTGGTGGTCTGTGGTATCGTGCTGGGAATGGACTCAATAGCCAAGGAAAGCAGCAAGGGCACCCTGTCGTTTTTGCTGGGCAAGCCCCTGTCGGCAGTAGAAGTATTGCTGCCTAAATATGTCGTTGGCGCGGCGGCCCTGTTGGTGCTGGCTGCTGGGGCTTGGGTGACAGTGTACTTGGACTTAGAGGGGCTGGGATATGACGGCTATCGCTACGGCTACGGCAGTAGCGGTGCTTGGTCTCCCCATCTAAAGCGGCTCGCCGAGGAGGTAGGCTATGTCAACATGTTGCTAGTCTCCCTTACGCCGGGATTGGCGATCTATAGCTTGATCTTCGCCAGCTCGATGGTGGCTGACCACCCGCTCAAAGGGGCCGCCCTGGGCGTTGTGCTGCTGATCGTCTTGGGTATAGGTATAGAGGCCAGCAACGTGTTTAAATATTTCCCCGCGATCAAGCCATCCTTCTACTTCAATATAGGAAGCGGTAAGAGTAAGATCGTCCGCATGGTAGGCGATCCTTGGCTTTATTTTTTGCGGTTAGGCGCGACAGTGGCGGCGATGGTAGTGGGTGTGGCCGTTTCCATAGAACTTTTGCGCCGCTTCCGCGGGGCTAGTCTCGGCTGGAAGCCCATTGTCTCCGGCTGGCTGGCCCTGATCGCTTTCATAACGGTGATGGATCTAACCTCTGATCCTAGGCCATCGAAACCGGGTCCGCTGAGTGTACTAACTCCCGAAGAGGGAGCCTATCTCGATTTGGCCGTCGTCGGGGATCGGGGGTATGTGGCGACTGAAGGGGGCTTGGCTGTCGTGGATTTGCGCGATCCTACTAAGCCCGAGTTACTAGCCACCGTGGAGACTCCGCTGTGGACGATGAGCCGGGTCGCGGTCGTGGATTCGCTGGCCTATCTCCTCGGACAACGCAAGGGCTTGCCTGCGGACAGCCTCGGCATCGCAGTCTTCAGCATTGGCGATCCGGCCCACCCAGTCTTCAAAGGACACCGGATAATTGGCGACGATATAGAGGCATCTTGGGACTGGGACCGCTGCGGCGCGGGGCTGATCCTCAACGGCCGCTGGGGAGGCAAGTTGGGAATAGTGTCGTTTGCGTTAGATGCGGAAGGGCTACCAGCACGGGCTGATGAACTAGTCGTCGAAGAGCTACCAGCAGACTACAAGAATGACCCCATGTCCGGTTGGTGGAACCACAAGCTGTCCATGCACATACACAACGAGCGAATATGGATAGGATACAAAGAAGGTTTCCTCGCGGTGGATGCCCGGAATCTGGAGGCGCTACAAGAGACCGTGCAGGTGGAGATGGAGGACTACAATAGTGCTTACGACGCGCACAAGAGCCGCCCAATAACCCGCGAGGGCAACACGCTCTACGTCCAACGGTACTGGCCCGGAAACTTGGTAGCCTTCGACATCACCGATCCGAATAGGCCATGTGAGATCGGGCACTGGTTTTTTGATGCTAAGAATACGATAAAAATAATCGACGCCTGGGTGTACAGTACGGGATTGAATGGGTTATCCGCGTATCGGCAGACCCCTTATCACACCTACGAGTACGTGGGCTATTGGCAAGTACCCGACGAGCTACTGTCTTTGTCTTCCTTCACGTCTGGATGGAGACGGCTCCATCTCGTCCGCGGTCATTTCTACACCCTAATTGGGCGTTCGCTCATGGTGTTCCCACTAGAGCAGGCCAAAGGGGGCCGGCTATGAGAGTCTTATACGCGCTGTTGTGGAAAGAGGGCCGCGAAATCCTGCCCAAGATGCTAGGAATCATCGCGCTCGCCGCGCTGGTCTATCTGATGCGGCACCATGCCGATTTCAACCGCGTCTTCTCAGAAAATTACCTCCTAACTGCTCCTAGAGGTATTCTGGTGTGGATGGCGATCATGCTGGCCATGGACGCCATCGCCCGTGAGCGCAGCGCCGGGACCCTGTCCTTCCTTTTAGACAAACCGATGTCGAGCGCGACAGTGCTGGCGATCAAGTTCTTGTTAGGGCTTGGCGGGCTGCTGTTTGTCGCGCTAGTGGCTTGGGCGACGGTGTATCTGGGTCTAGATAATCTCGAAGTGGGCCAAGGGTGGAAGGCATATCAACTGATCACCGTGCAGAGCATTGACTATGCCTCAATGGTCGCCCTGTCGTTTACTCAATTCTCATTGCTCTACGCTCTGATTTTTATCGGCTCGGTAATAACGGACCATCCCTTCAAGGGTGCCGCCGTAGGTATTGCGCTGGCCGTGGTGTTGGGGGGATTCCTTACAGGCCCGGCAACGGCCATTTTTCCGCTTCTCAATCACTATCCACTCGTCGCAATCGGCTTGGATAATGAAGGGCATTTGGTGCGCTTGGCGACGGACTCGGCTCGATTTTGGGTGACGGTTTTGGCCAATCTGGGTTTGACAGCAGCAGCACTGGTAGTGGCGGCAACGCTTTTGCGCCGCTACCGCGAGGCAATCCTCTCGTGGCGCACCGTGGCGATAGGGTGGGGTGTGGCAATTGCCGCCGTTTTTGTGATCCCCTACGTCGAGGTCCCTGTTGCCAACCAACGAATGCCTGCTGGGGTGCTAGAGGCTCCCGATAAGCAGTACTATGGGGACCTCGCGGTCCAAGGCGGGTTCGCCTATATGACCAATGGACAAAGCGGTATCTCCATCGCCGACTTGAGCAACCCGCAGCAGATGAGCCTGCTCGGCAGTGCTAGGGAAGACTCCCATGCGTTGGGGTTTACCGAAATATGTGTGGTCGATTCGTTGGTATATAGCGTCGGATGGCGCAAAGGGCTACCCAGCGACAGCCTCGGGGTGGCCGTCTTCGACGTCAGCGACCCGGCTGCTCCCAAGTTCAAGGGCCATCTTATGTTCGCTGCTATTAGCAAGAAGAAGTGGGCCTATCAGTATTGGGGAACCACAGACGGCGGTTTACTCCTCGTCCGGGAGCGGGGCGATGCCTTGATCGCCGAGGCTTTTGCCCTCGACGAGGATGGAATGCCGGTGGTGGGCGATGAGCGGGTGATAATGACCATACCCGATCCCTTCAACGATCCCTCAGTATGGAGGCGTCGATGCCATGTAAGTGTGCGCGGAAGTCGCGCCTACATAGGGACCAAGCATGAATTGGTGGTCATTGATGTGACCGATGCGCGTGCTTTGCGCGAAACCGGGCGGCATACGCTAGAGTCCTTTCGGCCTCGGTCTTACCACGGGCCTAAGTTAGTAGCCATCGATGGCGACAAGCTCTATGTCGAGCGTTTCTGGCCGCAAGAGTTGGTCGAGTTCGATATCACTAATCCCGATCAACTGCGCGAAGTGGGATACCTGCCGTTGTCTCGGAGCGATAGAAACGGACTTGATAAGCAGTTGCTGATTGCCGATGGGGTAGCCTACAGCCTAGCCGATGGAATAGCCTACGGCCGACCATACGATGAAGTGAGAGCGTGGACTATAGCCGAGTACGGGACGCTGATCGAAGGTGATCCCTTGGTCGGACCCGAAGGATCCGACAGGGAACGTTGGGGCTTCGAAGATATATCCGTGGCCAATGGGTATCTTTATGCGACCTGGGGTGGTGCGCTACTGGCGTACCGTTTGGACTAGGGGCAAGATTAAGCTGGTAATAGGTCAATTTTTGCTCTTAAGTTACTTATTTCGTAACTTAATGACAAAATGCAACAATTAACCGAGCAAATTATCCGATTATCTCCCCCAGGAGGCCTCTTCGACCATACTGTCGTAGGCAATCTGTTCGTCGATGCGTCCATAGGGGCCAGAAAGCAGTTGATTCACCGGGCTACCCGCGCTGGCGAGATTCTGCGCCTCAAACGGGGATTATTTATTTTGGACAAAGTGTTCCGCAAGTCCGAACTCCACCCCTTTGCCCTTGCAGCCGTGCTGCATGCCCCTTCGCATATAAGCCTCGAAACCGCCCTTTGGTACCACGGTCTCATTCCCGAAGCTGTTTACCAGATCAGCAGCGTTACCACGGCGCGGAGTCGGATTGTTTCAACCCCCCTAGGCGTCTTCTCTTTTGATCGAGTTCCATCGCCCCACCCTCGGGCCGGTGTTGAGGCGACCCAGCTAGAGGGAGGCGAGTGGGCGTTTATTGCCTCGCCGTTGCGCGCCATTGCCGACGCCGTGTATCTCCACCGAGAAATTAGCTGGAAGCGGGATGGTCTGGGTTATTGTACCGAGTCCCTGCGGATTGAGGAAGACGATCTGGCCCAGATCTCCTTTGCACATAGCGAAGAAATTTGCGCTGCCGTACGCAATCGCAGGACGAGGGCCTATCTGGAGGGACTCGAAAAGGCGGTGAACCATAATACTTTTTGAGTTACCTTGTACGGACGGTTGAATAAATCCTCTATACTCGTTCAACGAAAGCCAACGCACATGACCACAGCGATATTTGCCGGGCGCACCGCCTTGGTAACGGGCGGCAGTCGCGGCATCGGCCGCGCCATCGTCCGTATGCTGGCCGAACACGGAGCCAAGGTCGCCATCAACTACCAACACAACGCCGAGGCCGCGCAGGAAATCCTAACGCAGGTCGAGTCATGCGGCACCGAGGGCATGGCCGTCCAAGCCGACGTGTCGCAGCCGGCAGAAGTCGAGCAGATGATCGCCCAAGTGCGCGCGGCATTCGGGCCGGTCGAACTGCTGGTCAACAACGCCGGGATCGCCTCTACCGAAGGGCACGGCGAGTTCGGCTTTGCCGAGTGGGAAAGGATGTTTGCGGTCAATGTCCACGGGCCGTTTTTGACCACTTGGGCCGTCAAGGACGAGATGATCGCGCGGCGCTTTGGGCGGATCGTCAATATCTCCTCGCTGGCCGCTTGGCTGCTCAAACCGAACATGATCCACTACGCCACCACGAAGGCGGCCGTCATCGCCTTCACCCGGCAATGCGCCCAAGCGCTTGCCGAGCACAACGTGCGGATCAACTGCCTAGCGCCGGGGCTGACGGATACCGAACTGGCGCGCTCGGCCAACCCCGGTCAAGTCGCCGAGCTCATCGCCAGCACCCCGCTGGGACGGATGGCCGATCCGGCCGAGATGGCGTCGGTGGTCCGCTTTTTATTGTCCGAAGAGTCCAGTTTTATCACCGGACAGACTATTACCGCCTGCGGCGGCCGGTCGTAGGTAGAAAGGCGATGGCGATGCACAGCGAAATATACGCGGCCTACGGAGCGGCGCGTCCCCGGTCGCAGGAGTACTTTGCCCGCGCTTGCAAGACGCTAGGCGGCAAAGTCGGGCACGACCTGCGCTACGCAACGCCGGTGCCGCTCTACATCGAGCGAGGAGCTGGCGGCCGCAAGTGGGATGTCGATGGCAACGAGTACATCGACTTTCTGCTCGGCAACGGGGCCCTGCTCTTGGGGCACGCGCCCGCCGAAGTCGTAGCAGCCATCGCCGAGGCCGTGGGGCGCGGGACGCACTTTGGCAACGACCATCCACTGCACATCGAGTGGGCCGAACGCATCCAGGCGCTGGTCCCCTCAGCCGAGCGCGTGCGCTTGGTCAATTCGGGAACGGAGGCGACCCTGCTGGCGCTGCGCTTGGCGCGGGCGTTTACCGGCCGCCGCAAGATCCTGCGCTTTGCTGGCCACTTCCACGGGTGGCACGACGACGTGATGCGCGGCGTGCAGCCGCCCTTTGACGCGGACGGCTCATTGGGCATTCCGCCGCAGGTGCGCGAGCACGTGGTCTGCGTGCCAGCGGGCGATGCGGACCACGTCGCCGACGTCCTCGACGCAGAGGGCGATATTGCGGCGGCGATTATCGAACCGTCGGGAGGGTCGTGGGGAAGGGTGCCCTTAGCGCCGGAGTTTTTGCGCGATCTGCAAACGATGACCAGAGAGCGCGGGGTGCTGCTGATTTTCGACGAAGTGGTCACCGGCTTTCGCTTTAGTCCGGGCGGTGCGCAAGTGCTCTACGGGCTGCGACCGGATCTGTCTTGTTTTGCCAAGGTGGTCGCCGGCGGCATGCCCGGCGGGGCCGTGGTGGGACGAGCGGACATTATGGAACTCTTCGACGTGACGGACGATGCCCGCCCGAGGGTGGCGCATCAAGGGACTTTTAACGGGGCACCGCTTTCGGCCGCGGCCGGGATCGCCGTGCTCAAGCGCGTGGCCACGGGCGAGCCAATAGGCCAAGCCAACGCCCGCGCCGCTGAACTGCGCACCGCTTGGGACGAAGTACTGGAGCGCCGAGGCATCGCCGGATACGTGTACGGGGTGTGTTCGACCTTCCACGTCTATTTTGAAACCGATCGCCAGCGCGTGCAAAAGGCCCAGAGCCGGGCGGATTTGCACACGACCGAGGCCGAGCGGCTCAAGGGAATGCCGGGGCAGCTAATCGAAGAGTACCAGCGCACTTTGCGCTTTTACGGGGTCGATAACATGAGCTCCACCGGCGGCGTGCTCTCGTCGGCGCACACATTCCGAGATGTCGAGGAGGCGACTGCGGCATTTGCCCAGACGGTTGACTCGCTTTTGGCACAAAGGTTGATTCTGACATTGTAGCACTGCGGCCTTGCCGCATGGCGTGGTCGTCTGTAGTTTTTTGTTACATTCCCTTCACATTTTCCGCGAGGTTCGTCTATGGCCGAAGTCGTTCGCCACAACTGTGGTTTGACCGTAGCCCACTCTCTGCACGACGCCTACCGCTTTATTCATTCGCTACAGCATCGGGGCCGGGAGGCGGCCGGCATTGCTGCAGTAGGTGACGGTCGCATCGACGTGATCAAGTGGAAGGGAGGGGTCTCGCGCTTTGACGTAACCGATCTGCACAAAATTTTCCTCAGCCCCAATTACCACACCTATATGGCCCACGTGCGCTATGCCACTCGCGGCTCAAAGGACAAAATCCTCGAGGAGGCGCATCCGCATGTCATCGGCGGCACGGTTGAGCACCGCGACAACCACATCCTGATCTGGGACTGCGACGTGGCGGCCGTCCACAATGGCCAAGTCGATCGGGCCTTCTTCCAAGACTTGGCTCCCTTGCATCTGTATTCGAGTTGCGACACGGAGGCTTTGCTCTATCTCTATCGCGAGCGCGGCGCACACAACTTCCTCAAGGAAGTGCCCGGTGCCTATACCTTGGCCATCGCCGACAAGCACAAGCGCGACGTGATCGCAATACGCGATCGCACTGGGATCAAACCCGGGGTGCTCGGCTGGAAGGACGGCAAGTACGTGATGGCCTCGGAGGACATTGCCTTCCGCAAAAACGGCGGTGAATACGTCGAAGATTTGGAGCCAGGAGCGATCTACCATCTCACGCCCGAAGGAAACTACAGCAAGCAAGTCGTGGTCTCGACCGACCTCGCCTATTGCTTTTTTGAGTGGAACTACATCACCGACCTCGACTCGATCATCAACGGCGTCAGCGTGCGCCGCATCCGCGAATCGCTAGGCGAGATACTCAGCGAGGAATTTCTGCCGCCCGACGTCGATCTGGTTACGTACCTACCGCGCTGCCCCGAGGTAGCGGCCCGCGCCTATGCCAAGCAGGCGGAACTGCCCTTTGAACCCGTGTTCTACAAGATGCGCGGCGAGCGCTCGTTCCAAGGCTCGACTGCTGGCGAGCGCAAAGAGTCGATTGACCAGAACCTGCACCTTTTGCCCGGGATGGCGCAAAAGCTCAAAGGCAAGACCGTAATCCTGATCGATGACAGCATCATCCGCGGCAACAATTCCAAGCGCGCCTGCGACCTGCTCTACGAGGAAGCTGGGGTCGAGCGGGCCTATTTGGTGAGTTACACGCCGCCGATTGGCATTATCGGCGACGATGGCGTGCCGAGGGGATGCACCTTTGGGGTGGATATGCCGCCGGACCCGCCGCCGGGCGACGAGTTCATCGCGCGTGGGCGCACGGCCGAGGCCATTAGCGAAGCGATGGGGCTGCCGGTGATTTACTTGTCGCAGCAGGGGATGCTAGAAGCCTTTGCGCGCGCCGGCCTGCCCGAGCGCGACTTGTGTACCTACTGCATTGGCGGGCGCATGCCCTTTGAAGCGGCTGGATCGCTGATCCAAATCGGCGATAGGCCGCAGCTCGACTTGTGGCGGGCTTGAAGGTCTGATCCTAAAAAGACCCAGTACCTTCGCTTCATTCTGCTCTAGGCTTGGGCCGCTATTCGGTCCCTAGCAGTTCGACCCAACTTTCGGGGTCGTCGGTCTCAATTCCGGTAAACAACTCCAGTTTTTGCTCCATCCACAAAGTATTACCCGGCATCAGTTCGCTCAGCGGGCCGACGTTTTCGATCTCGCCAAAACGCGGCTTGCCGTCGAATACTTCAGACGTGGAATTGAACATCGTCACCGTGCCGCCGTCTTCGGGGTATTCGGCGTTGGATACGTGGGCGACCGTAGATTTGAGCGCATTTCCATTCCACACAAAGGCGATCCAACCGGCGTCGCTATTAGTGCCGACCTTGTGCCAGCCGTTTTGCGGCTCGATCCGATAGTCGAGCGCGAGCGCGCGGGGGCCTAGCTGGATGCCGCTTTCGTTGGGGTCGGTGCTCGGCCAGAACAGCAGGCTGCGGCGGCCCTCTGTGCGCCAGGGCACGACGCCGACGCCCGCGTCGGGGCGGATGACGTTGAGGGCCCAACAGGCGATGCGGCGCTTTGCGGCGCGCATGTTTTTGAAGCCGTGGCGAATCTGGAGCACGGGCCGCTCGCTATCGAGCGCGACTTCCATGATGAGCTGTAGGCCCGAGCTATCGTCCGGGGCGGCGGTGAGGCGCACGGAGCGCGCGCCGGTCATCTCAGCAGTGGCCGGTTGCAGGGCTGGCAGCCCGGATGCGGGAATCTGCGTCGGCTCGAAGAACCACGAGCGCACGCCGATGTATTCGTATTCGCGGGAGACATGGAGGGGGTTTTCGCCGCCTTTGAGGCGGAAGGCGAGGACTCGCGGATAGGGCTCGCCGATGATAAAAGCCTCGGCGTGGTCGTTTTTGAGCCAAAAGCCAGTAAAGCCTTCGTACTGGTCGGTTTGGGCGGCTAGGGGTAGAGCGGTCAAGAGCAAAAAACAGCAAGCGATGCGCATGGGATTCCTCTGCTTTAGGGGTAAGAGACGGCCAAAGGAGTTGTCGGCGGCCAATTAATTGTGCATGATAGGGCCTCCGAATATACTCGTCAACGCAACAAAGGAGAAAACCAATGATCGTCGAAGAAGTACGGCTGTGGAAATTGACTCGTCGCCACGTGCGCGAGCGGTTGGAACAGGGCCTGATTAAGGGGGCGATTCTGCCCACCGGCAGCACGGAACAGCACAATGAGCACTTGGCGATGGAGCACGACACTGCCAGCGCGGCGCATGTGGCGCACCAAGCGGCTTTGCAGCTCTATCCGCAAGTGGTGGTGGCCACGCCTCTATCCATCGGCATATCCGAGCACTGGATGGAGTTTCCCGGCACCTTGAGCCTGCGGCCAGAGACCTTTTTTGCCGCGGCCTACGACGTGTGCGAGTCGCTCAAGCGGCACGGGGTTGAGCACGTCCTGATATGCAATGGCCACGCTGGCAACGGCCCGTTGGGCGGCCAAGTCGAGGAGTTCAGCAAGAAATTGGACATGGATGTGCAGTTTTATTCGTATTGGACGGCTTATTCAGAGGAACTGGTCGCCGAAGTGTTGGAATCGGGGGATTGCCCGGCGCACGCGGCCGAGTTTGAGACCTCGTTTGCCATGGCGGCGTTTCCCGAGAACGTGCAGTGGAAAGGGGTCGATTACGAAGCGGCCAACCTCCAGATACAAAGTGAGAGCTACGCGCCGCGCGACCCGAGATACTTTGAAGCGGGCCGCGACTTGGCCACGCCCAAGAAAGGCCGGGTGATGGCCGATGTGGCCATTGACTGGGTTGCCGCTAAGATGAAGGAAATGATCGGCGAGTGAGTGCGCCAAGTTGACTCTGAGTCAAACCTTGATCTGACCTAGTTCAGGTCCTTGACGGTAGTCGCAGACTTCAGTACGGCTCCCTTGACAAAGACATTTGCTGCATGGTACTGTTGGATATGGCCTCAACCCAATAGAAAGGAGATGCGCTATGACGGAGCTTACGGAGCGAGTTGCTCGGCTTGAAGGCGCGTATGACCATCTGGCTACCAAAGCCGATATTGCCGAACTCAAAGCAGCCACCCAAGCCGATATTGCCGAACTCAAACAGGTGTTAAGCACCGAATTATCGGCGAAAATTGGGACTGTGGAGAAAGAAATCGCTGAACTTAAAGGCAGTGCCAAAACATTAGCATTGGCCATTAGTGTGGGGCTAGTGGCCGTTCAAATCATTCTCAAATACGCCCTTCCGTAGGCTACAGATTGCTGCTAACACAAACGCCCTGCTCCCGGTAAGGAAGCAGGGCGTTTCGCATATCCTGAAAAAACTGTTGTAGCCCTTGGTAAGCTGTCTTGATCTGCCCCCAGCTTACGTCTTCAACGGCGGTTGATCCTCAACTAAAAAATCTTCAAGTGAAGTCGCTGTCTCGGAAAAAGCCGTTAAAATTCTGCGATCTGACGTAACCAGAGGTACACTTAAATTCTGTGCTAGCGCAACAAATTCGCAGTCATAAGCCGAGCATCTCGACGAAGCTGCAAGTTTCATAACCGACACAGAAGAAATTGTATGCTCTCGTTCCTGCATAATTTTTTCCGCATTGTCAAGAAGATTAATCGCGTGATCTAGGTCGAAAATTGCCTGCCGAATGTATAATGACAAAAGATTCCGAAATTCACTGCGCCAGAGTAATGGTGCCACCCATTCGGAATCCTGTCGCTTCACCGCTTCTGCTTGTTGTGTCCTTTCTCCGCTAATCAGCAAATAAGCGATTAAATTTGTATCGACAACAATCAAGGGCGTCCCTCCTCTTTGGCTTTTAGTAAAAACTCATCCGTCAGAGGTGGCGCAGCCGAAACTCGATTTCTCAATTCCGCTAACTTTTTCAGCAATTCTTCCGTACTCTCGTGCGGACGAACTAAGACTTCTTCTAAGCAGCCGATTACTTCGCTGTTCACACTTCGACGATGTGCGGCAGCACGCCCCTTTAGTTTTTCATAAAGTTTGGGCGGCATATTCTTTATCGTAACATGGATAGCCATAGCAACCTCCGTAATGTAAAAAAAAGGAATCCTTACAAAAGTTACGCGACCAATGACTCAGGTCAACGTAGCATAAGGCCGGTGAAGCAGCAGGTTACGCTGAGATTGGATGCTGACGTGGTGGCATGGTTCAGGGCAAACGCCCCAGACGGACGGGAATATCAAACCGAGATCAACCGCGCACTGCGCGAATACGCCAAGTTGACTCTGCGTCAAACCGCCCATGCCGCAGCGCATGGCCGAGGGGTACTCTGGATGCCTGCTTTCGCAGGCATGACAAAAGCTGCGTAACGTCAGGTAATAACACAAACGCCCTGCTCCCGGAAGGAAGCAGGGCGTTTCGCATACCCTGAAAAAGCTGTGGCAGCTTCTTAGTAAGCTGTCTTGATCTGGCCCCAGCTCACGTCTTCAACGGCGGTCATCTCCGCCAGCGAAGGCTCCATCTCTGCTAGCACCACGTCGTTAGTCGCGGTGCAGCAGTTCTCCGGCGACATAGTCCAGAACCCCTGATAGCTTTCGAGCGCACACTCAGTGCAAGCCTCGTCGAAGTCGCCCACGGTCACGGACGTGTGGATGATCTCGTTTTCCGCGAGGTCGAAGACCACGGCTTGATCGGGGGTGGCCGACGCGTCGTTGGGCATCGAGGTGATCGGCGTGATGGCCAGTTCGTAGTAATAGGTGCTCTCGCCGAACTGCTCGCCGGCGTAGCTCCAACCAAAGTCCACCCATTCGCTGCCATCTACCAGCCACTCAAGTGCGCTCACCGGGCGGTAGAACTGATAGGCTCCTTCGACCGGCGGCACGGCCCACTTGTAGCTAAAGTTGTTGGCCGGCTCGCCTTCGAGGTTGTGCTCCTCGGTCGGCGTGTGGTCCGGGTTGACCTCTACTTCCCAAGCATCGTCCTGCCAGAAGGCCGAGGGATTTTCGCGGTCCAAGTTGTGGACGTTGTCGAAGACCTCGGTCATGTAGTAGAGCTTGTTGGCGCTGTCATTCCAGCCGATGAGGTGGCGGATGTTAATGTCGCTGACATCGATTTCGCCACGTCCCACGGGCTGAATGTCGGCCACCGGCGAATAGAGACGGTCATTGCGGATCGTGTACGGATCAATCGGCACGACGTCCCAATCCGACAGGTCGCCATCCATAGTGGGGACGAGATTGTCGGGGAACTGCACGGCGAAGAAAAGTTCGCCGGGAGGCGCGTGGCCAAAGGACGTGCCGCATAAGCCCATGACCAAAGCTGCCGCTAAAACGAATTTGGTTCGCTCTTGCATAGCGAAAACCCTCCTTAGGAGAAGTGAAAAATGCTGTATAAAGCAATGTGTACAAAAAGCGCGCTCGACACGCGCTTAATGTCTCAATGGATAAATAACTTAACGCCGTTTGTCAATAAGCGACTGCGAGGATGCCGACGCGTTCCTCTTTCTCTTCTAATTGTAGCCGCCAGATATAAGTGCCCGGAGGTACGAGCTGCTGGGCGGCGTCGCGGCCGTCCCAGCGATGGGCGAATTCGCCGCTGCGCACGGTGATCGGCGGCAGCTCGACTACGAGTTGACCGGCGAGGTTGTAGATCGCCAGTTGCACCGGGCGGCTCGCTGTAACTTCGCGCAGCTTGTAGGCGATTTCCACGGTCTCGTTCACTCCGTCGCCATTCGGTGTAAGCGGGTTGGAAGTCACCGCTATATCGACGAGGAGCCGACCGCCGACGGGCGTGTTGACGGCGAGCCCGTCGCCCGAAAAGCGAAAGGTGGCGTTGCCCGGGCGAATCTGCTGTTTGATCTGGTCGGGGTCGTTGCTGTCAAAGACCCAGCCCGAAAATTCGGTGCCAAAGCGCAAGACCGGCACCACAAAGCGCACTTCGAGCTGTTTAAAGCTGTCGTCTTCGCCTTGCAAGCGGGGGAAGGACACCACGAAGTGGTCGTCTTGGATATCTGGAACAAAGGCACCCAAGTCGAGATCAGTGCCGTCGCGTTTGACTGCCGAGACGGCTTGGACTTGGGCGTGGGTGCGGATCTCCAGCCGGTCGAAGCCGGTGTCTTCGGTGCTGAATTCCGGCCGGACAACGTATGTAAATTCCGTGGGTGCGAAGGAATCGACGGCAATGGGCCACACCTCGCCGAGGATTTGGCGGGCAGCCGGTGCATCGCCGAATTGGAGTGTGAATGAGCGGATGCGGGGCGCGGTGGTAAAAGTGGAAAACAGGCGAAAGGCGAGTTGGATGTAGCGGCTCGGCCCGGGCGACAAAAGCGGCGTGCCGTCGCGCCACGCCTCAGCCGGTGCGTCGCTGTCGCGCAAACCCGCGGCAAAGTCGTAGGGCGGCGACCAGAAGCTCCAGTTGTCCGTGTCGTACACAGTGGGCAGGCGGCCGGACGGGTCGAGCTTTTCGTACGCGGCCAAGGTGATGGGACGGATGTCGCCGTTGATATTTTCGTCGAAGTAGAGGCTGGGATCGGGGGTATTGCCGGTGCGGGTGCGGACCTCGATGCGGGTGCCCTCGGGCACATCGGCGTCCCAGCGAATTTTGCCCCAGTTGATCGGCTGGCCAAAGTCGAGGATCTGGGTGACAAGGACGGTCTCCTCGACAAAGCCCTCGCCGTACACTTCGAATTCGGCGACCTCCCAGTCGCGCAAAGGGAAGGCTTGAGCCGTGATCCAGCGAATTGACTCGGTGGGGAAACGCAGTTCTACTACGGGATCGAGATTTTCGCGGTTGGATTCGAGCACCGTAAGTTGGGGATCTTGGTTGCGGACCCAGCGCAGGCCGTGGAGGTTGACGCTAACCTTGTCACAGGGTTCTTTAGCAAAACGCGCATTATTATCGCCGACGCGGATCTCGTACCAAGCGAGAAAGTTGCTGGCAAAGCTATCTACGCCAAAGGTTTCCAAAGAGGGACGAGGCTCAGTGAGTTCGTTGATAAGCAAGAGGTCGTCCTCTTGGCCGAGGCGGGGAAAGAAGCGAATGCGGTTGACCGGCACGGCCGCACGGAAATCTATGACCACGGAGTTTTTCCAGCCTTCGCCGGTGACCCCGGCGATAATCGTGCCACCGCTGAAGATGCCTTGGCCTGGGGTGAAGCGGCGGAAGTGGGCGGTGGTTACATCGCCATCGAATTGCTTCTTTACTACGGGAGTATGGTTATCGACGGCACCACAGCCATCGGTGGTCTGGGCCTCGCCGCCGATATAGGGCAGGGGAATTTTAATGGACGAGGAATTGGGATCCGTCAGGGTCAGGTTGACCGTTGGGTCGATAAAGCGCGGCCCGATGGCGTCATCGGCAAAGTCGATGAGGGTATCCGCCGCCGCGCCGTGGGGCGTGACGCCCACGGGTTCGGTACCCACGAGTTGGCCCTCGGCATCAAAGAGCCAGTACTCGCCAACTCCTTCTTCGGACAACAGGTTAGGCCAAGGGTTGCCGTCGTCTCCCCCGACGCGAAACTCCCCCCGGCTGTGCGCTGGCACAATCGACAAAACGAGCAGGAAACACGAAGCAATGATGTGCTGCATGGCGTCCCTTCCTTGAGATGCTAGTAATATAAAGGAAGAAGATGTCGGTTTAGCAAGTTCGGATATGTGCATAGCACACCGCGTTTAATCTTGATTTATGGCTGTACTTTGATTGTTTTATGCAGCAAATCGCACGGAGGATAGACATGAAAGCGCATTGTGCCACAGTCGGCCTCGTCTTAGTGCTCTGGTTGCCGAGCGGAAGTTGGGCTCTCGACGCGGTCTCGATTGGGGAGGGCGGCGAGTTGGACTGGCAGGGTGAAGGCGAGGCCGTCGTCACCACCATTGACGCCGAGCACCGCTCGCCCTTAGACCCCAACAACCTGCTGGTGGGCAATGCGCCCGGCGACTTAATCGAATTCACTCGCGACGACTTTGCCCGCAGCATCCTGCCCCTGCGCATTGCCGAGGGGGATAACGTGGCCGTCGGCACCATCGAGCGCGGCGGCGACATCGACTCGCCCAATGTCTTCGACTTCAGCGGCACGTTCAAGCCGCTCGACTTGGAGATGATGTTAAAGGAACTGCTCTCGGACGATCCGGGCGGCGAGTTGTTGGCCTTTGAGCGCAAGAATCAGAATTCCCTTGGCATCCTAGTGCTGCTCAATTTAGGCGCACGCTTTGGGGTGGAGCGGATACGCATCTATCCGCGCAACACGGTCGTGTCCTCGCCCTCGACCCCCTTCCAAAACGACTACCTGCGGGCGTATGAGTTGTTTACCAACGACGGCCTGAACCTGACCAGTGAGAACACGCCCATCTGGGATCCACTGATTGCCGAAACCGACAACCAAGTCGCGGTTATCGACGTGCCGCTCGACCCGCCGCGCTACGTCCAGCACTTGCGCCTGCGGGCGACTTCGCCGGTAGATTTTGAGATCGACGAGATCGAGATTTTCGGCAAGGGCTTCCTGTCGCGGGCTCAATATGTGTCGGACATTTTCGACGCCGGGCAACCCGCCGTGTGGGGCACCTTGCGCTGGGTTGAAGAGGTGTTGGGCGATCCGCGCTTTTCCAGCGCACAGATTCGCACGCGCACGGGCACGGACACGTCGCCTTTTGTGTACACCCGTCGGCTACGCGGCAAGCAAGACGCCGACGACATTCCTTTTTCACTGGAAAACCCCGGGGAGGAGATGGGCCTAGCTGAGTATCGGAAATTTCCCCAAAAGGCGGGTCAGACGCCCATTACCGATGCCGCAGGCCGCGAGTGGATGGCCGGGGCCGTGACCGACGACTTGATCAATTGGAGTCCTTTCAGCACGCCTTATCCGGCGGACGCAGCCAACGGCCTAGGCCTGCCCATTGTTTCGCCCAGTCCGCGCCGCTACATGCAGTTTGAGGTCGTTTTTAATAGCAGCGACCTAGAAGCGGCGCGAGTGATCAAGTCGCTGAACTTCGACTTGTTGACGCCGCCGTTTGCCGACGCCTTGGTCGGCGAGGTTTTTCCGCGCGAGGTAGCGGTGTCTGAGGAAGAGGTCTTTACCTTTGCCGTGCGCGCTGCCATGGGCACGGACGGCCTGCGCGGTTTCGACACCATTGAAATCGACACGCCAGCGCGCGTGTCGAGTATCGACGCGGTGCAGATTATTGATGGCGCTGGCGCGGTCGTGGCCGAGCACCAATTCGACAGCCTCGACGCGACCGGCGAGGAGTTTGCCATTGCCGAGGTTGCCGACGACCGCTTTGCCGTGCGCTTCCCCGCAGTGACCGACGACCAGACGCAGGTTCACGTTCGCTTTCAGACCAATGTGCTGACGTACAGCACCAACTTCACTGCGGCGGCGCGGCTCACGACCGAGCCGGGTGCCGCCCAAGTCATTGACCCAGGCAATGTGGCCTTTTTGGGCGCAGGGGACGAGGACGCCTTTTCCGGTACC
The DNA here is from genome assembly GCA_965208845.1 of Candidatus Latescibacterota bacterium. Classification (GTDB taxonomy): domain Bacteria; phylum Latescibacterota; class UBA2968; order UBA8231; family UBA8231. The sequence continues at coordinate 6,020,700 of OZ242361.1, forward strand.
ACGGTACTAAGCCCATCCGTATTGGCCGAAGGGCAGCTCTTGGGCGAGGTGCAGGCTGCGCCCAACCCCTTTACCCCCAATGGCGACGGCATCAACGACGAGGCGATCATTCTCTACAACCTGCTGGCGCTGAGCTCCCCACGGCCGGTCGAAGTCGCGCTCTACGACTTGAGCGGCCGGCGCGTGCGCGTCCTCTTTGACGGCGAAGAGGCCAACGGCCGTTACACAGACAAAATGTGGGATGGTCGCAATGACCAAGGCCAGCTAGTTCCTCCGGGCTTATACGTGGCCCGCGTCTTTGTCTCTGGGGATTCGGGCGACGCCGAGCAGAGCCGCGTCGTGGCTGTGGCGTACTAAGAAGTCATGGATAGTGCCGAAACTCAACAGCAAGAGCGCATCCGCCGCGCTGTTGAGGAGACTCGCAGCGGTCGCGTACTAGAAATGGCTGAGTATCACGACCTAAAGGTATCGAGATGAGGGCAATATGAATGACGTGATGATCACACAAAGAGAAGAGTACGCGCTGTCCGTCAGCGAGGTGGCTTGTGTTGCGGAAGTCCCCATAAAGGCCGTGTATCGCATCATTAGATCGGACTTATTGAGCGACGCCGTGAAACGCTCTGAGGGACGCATAGCCATACTGAGCAAGGGACTCGTCGGATTCGTTGGCGTAAAATTAGCCTACGATACTGGCGGTATCCTGACCTTAGAAGGACGGCGACAGTTAATTCGTCGCCTGCTCGATCATCCCGAAGCCGAGACCATCTGCGAAGGGGCTGTTTCGATTGATACTAACTGCATAAGACGCGCCGTGAGACAGAACCTAACAGTCTTGGAGAAAGCAAAAGGAATGGTGGAGATAGACAGCGAGGTGCTCTCGGGTATGCCTTGTTTCAGAGGGACGAGAATACCCGTCTATCACATCGCTTGGATGGTTGCCAACGGGGATGAAATTCCCGCCATCTTGAAGGCGTATCCGAGGCTGGACGAGGAACAAGTTGAGGCTGCTATTCTATATGCCAAAGCCTATCCTTTTCGGGGCCGGTGGAAAAGACGGCAGGCTTGGCAAGAGCAAAGGCCGATCTCATCAAGCGAGATCGCTTTCGATGCGTTGTCTGGGTCCGCGTGAAATTCTTGATCGATGAATGCCTCAGCCCCGATCTCGTAGCAATCGCTCGGAGGAAGGGCTTTTATGAATCGACACACATTACATGGCTAGGTCTCCAGTCTGCGTCAGATTGGACCATTGTGCCACGTGCTGTAGAGGATGGGTATGTAATTGTCACCAACAACACAACGGATTTCACGTCCCTTGTCGAGCGCGAAACTATACATGCCGGGCTAGTTTGCCTTAACATTGAGCCCGCTCACATGAGCTTAAATTCACAGAAGTGTCTGTTTGAGTATGCATTGGAGCAATTACAAGGCGAGGAACCTATTAACGAAGTGCTAGATATTACTCTGACTGACAAAGACATACGCGCCGTCCGGTACGAGTGGCCGTCCCGTTCTTAATTCGCATCACTCCCCTAGCTGCTCCCTCATCTTCCGCACTCGCAGGTCGTCGGGTGCCCCCTCCAGCACCTGCCGCGCCTTTTCCACATCCCCCGCCCTCCGATAGGCGTCCGCCAGCTTGAGCCACAAGATTGCATCCTCGGGTCGCCGCTGTACCGCTCCCGCCAAATAGTGCTGGGCCTCGGCGAACTGCCGCTGCTTTAGAAAGGCCGTACCGAGGTTATTCCACACGCGGGCGTCTGTGGAATCTATGGCCAAGGCTTGGCGAAAGACGCGCAAGCCCTCGGCAAAGCGCTCCTGCATCAGGAGCGTGGTGCCGAGGTTGTTGAGTAGCCCGAGGTGTTCGGGCAGGGCCGCTAGACCGCGGCGGTAGGTTGCGGCGGCTTGGTCGAAGGCGCGGTTGCGGGTGTGGATGGCCCCGAGGCGCAGGTGGGCAGCGACAAAGGTCGGGGTTAGTTCGGTCGTGCGCTGATAGGCCGCAGCCGCAGCGTCCCATTGTCGCAGGTGTTCGTGTAACTCGCCCTTGCGGTAGTGTCCTACGGAGTGGTTGGGCAGCCCGGCGAGCAACCCGTCGTACAAACGCACGGCCTGTTGGAAGCGGCCCCGGCGAATGGCGTCTTCGGCCAGTTTGAAGCTCAGCTCGGGGAAGACGCGCCGCACTTCTATGTCCTCGGGCCGCAACTGAGCGGCCTCGCCCATCTGCGCCAGGGCTTCGGAGTACTCGCCGCGCCGCTCGTGTATCAGTCCTTCCAGCGCGAGGTGGCGCGCCGCCCAAGCGCGCGCTAGCTGTGGCGGCGCGGTCGGATGCACAAATTCCAAATCGGCGCGGCGGACAGCCGCTAGATCGACGAGGGAAAACAGCCCGCGACCGCGGCTCAAGTCGCGGTATAGACCCCTCGGAGCCGCAAACTCCAGCCGGGCATTGTCGTCGGTGTTAAGGGGGGCGTCGCCGGCCAGCTTTTGGATTCCTTGATCTCCCATGACATAAGAGCAGAGCAGATCGAGTGCGTCGCCCCCGCCACTGCGCGCTAAGTCGCGCTGCACGCCGGGCCGTTCCAAGCGCGTTGCGAGCCGGTCCAATCCCACCTCCACTGGTGCAGCCGAGCCGACGAGCAGATAGTCAATCCCGGGCATCAGCTCCCACATGGCCACGTGCGGAAAGGCGTCGGCAAAGGTGGCGACAATGGTTTGCACATCTTCCGGCTCTAGCGCATAGGCTTGGAGCCAAACGCCGATTAAGCCTCCGGGCGCGAGCTTTTGGCGGCAGTCGTGGAAAAATTCGCGGGTGAACAGATCCGCCATGCCGGCAATCCACAAGCTCGAAGGCTGCGATATGATGACGTCGTAGCGGCCCTCGGCAAGCGAGAGGTGGTTGCGACCGTCGCCGACAATCATCCGCGTGCGCGGGTCGGCGAGTGCGTCTTGGTTGACCTCGCTAAAGAGTTCGGTCGCCTCCACGACCTCGGGCGACAGCTCGACGCAGTCAATGGCCGCGACCGGGTGGCGCTGGGCCGCGCCCAAGCTGATGCCGCAGCCGAGGCCGATTATCAACACTTGTTGGGGATCCTCGTGCAACAGCAGCGGCAGGTGCGCCAAAAGCGAATGCGAGCGCAAGTCCTTGCCCTGCGAGGAGGCTACTACCTTGCCGTTGACCCGCATGAAACGCTCGCCGCGCAAATCCCACACGGTCACTGTTGCGGTCATGCCTTCCTCGGCATAGAGCAAGCGGCGATCTTGCCCCATGACATGGGCCACGCCTTGCCCGGCGAGGCGGGCCGCGCTCTGATACTGCCCGGCGTAGAGGTACGGGGCGCTGTTGAGCAGAGCCACATCCCAAGCGGGGAGGCGCGAAACCGCTAAGGGCAAGAGCAGCAGACCGGGAGCCAACACGCGGAACAGCGGGCGGCTCAACAAGCCGTCGCGCCAGAGGAAGTAGATGCCCAACCCGATGTTGAGGGTGGTAGCCGCGAGAATGCTCGCCTGCACCCCGATGAGTGGGATTAGGAGGAAGCCCCCGGCAAAGGCCCCCAGCACGGCTCCAAGTGTATTGGCTGCGTACGCATCGCCGACCGATTTGCCCACCTTGGCGAGGTGCCGAGTGTAGAGCTTGGCCGCGGCCGGGAAGATGCCGCCGGCGGCAAAAGTCGGCAGAAACATGAGGCCGAAGGCCATGAGAAATTCGCTCAAATGCAGCAGCCCGAAGGAACCGGCATAGCGGTTGACCAACTCGACGACTGCGAGGGGCAACAGGCCAAAGAGCGGCTCGACCAGTAAAGCCGTTAGGCCGACGGCCAGTTCCAAGAGGGCGAGGGTGCGGAAGAGCCGCGCGCGGCGATCGATCCAGCCGGCCAGCACCATACTGCCCAGCCCCAGCCCGCAGATAAAGGCCACCAGCATCAAGGTAAACGCATACACCGAGGAGCCGATGAGCAGTGAGAGGGTGCGCGTCCAGCTCACCTCGTAGATCATGGAGGCAAAGCCCGTCAGCCCCAGTGCCCAGAGCGCGGCCAAGTCGCCACGGCTCGGCGCAGGCTCGTCCGTTGGCGCACTGGCGCTTGACGCATCGGGGAGGGCAAAGGCCAGCGCGCCGATGAGCAAATTGGCCCCGGCCGCCGCCCACAGCGTAGTCTGCACCCCAAGGGAAGGCACCAACAGGAACCCCGTCAGCGCGGCCCCCAGCGCAGCTCCGAGGGTATTGAGCGCGTAGAGCCTCCCCAAGTCGCGCCCCATGCTCTCTAGCCGTTGGGTTGTAAAGCGGCTCAAAAGCGGCAGCGTCGCGCCCATCAGCGTAGTGGGTAGCGCCAACAGAGCCGCCGCCGCGAGGAAGCGCCCCACGCCGAGCCAGACGCCGGTTCCATCTAGCCCGTGATAGAGCCAGCCATAGACCGGCTCTAGGGCATTGAAGGCCGGCATCATGGCCAAGCCGCAAAGGCCGATGAGCACTTCTAGGTAGGCATAAGCGCGCAGGGGTCGGCCCCTGCGGTCGGCGAGGCGTCCGGCCACCCAACTGCCCAACGCCAGCCCGGCCATAAACGCGGTCAACACCGTAGCCGACGTGAAAACCGTATTGCCCATCGCGAGCCGGAAGAGCCGCATCCAAGTGATTTGATAGATGAGGGCGCAGGCTCCAGAAAAAAAGAACAGCCCGAAAACGGCCCAGCGGCTCGCGTGTTGCATAGATAAGTCGCTTTCTGCGGATCAACCGCCGAAAATTTGTTCGATCTGGGCTTCCATTTCCCGGCGCGCCACCTTTTCCATGCGGTGGGCGCGCTGGCTGCGGCTAAAGGCCGCAAATTGGGCCTCCGCGTCGGTTTGGCGTCCGGTGCGTTGGTAGAGGTGCCCGAGGAACAGATGAGCCTGATAGTCGCGCGGAGCAATTTGGAGCAAGTGCTCAAACAGGGGCACGGCCTCTGCATAGCGCCCTTGGCGGGCGTAGAGCATGCCCAAGCTCCAATGGGGATGCGCGATCTTGGCATCAAGCGCGATGGCGCGGCGCAAGAGTTTTTCCGCCTCCACTAGCTGGTCCGTCTGCCCGAGGGCCATGCCCGTGGCTTGTTCGAGTTGGATGAGCAAGTCGGCGAGGCGGGTTGGGTACTCGGGCACGTGCGGTTCGCGCTGCACGAGTTGCTCAAACTCGGCAATGGCATCGCGGCTTTGTCCCTGCTCCGCGTACAGGCGGGCCAGTTGATAGCGCACAAGCGTCGAGTCTGGGTTCAGTTCGAGCGTGCGGCTGTAAGCTCGGGTAGCGCGCTGGGGTTGATCCGTCATTAGGAGGGCGTAGCCGAGGCCGCCGTGCGCGGCTGCCCAGTTGGGACGCACCGCTGCGACCTCGGAGTACGCGGCCGCGGCCGCGTCGTAGCGCCGAGCGAGTAGGGCGGTGTGGCCCAGAAGAAAGCGCACATCCACGTCTTTAGGCTGCGTTTTAAGGTAGCGCCGATAGAGTTCAATGGCCTTGCCGTAGCGCTCGGCCTCGCCGTGGAGCGCCGCGAGTGCAAGGAGTGGCTCGGCAAAACTGGGGTCGCGAGCAATAGCATGGCGATAGTGGCGGGCAGCGTGGGCCGGCATGTCCCGTTCCTCGTACGCGTAGCCGAGGTAGTAGTGCTCGTGGGCATCGCCTTCTTGGTCCATCGCGCCCGTGGCCACATTGCAAAAGACCAAGAGCACAGCAACGGGCGCGAGCGCGGGCCAAGGCCGCTGCCACAGGGAGCGCATCCCACAAGCCGCAAACAGCAACAGCACGGGCACGGCCGGCAAACGATAGCGCCCGGTGACGAAGAACAGGATTACGGAAAGCGCGTAGCAAGCCACAAACAGCACTAGCAAGCGTCCCTCGGGAGACTCAGAGGTCCGTAGAAAGGCGAAAAGTCCCAAGAGCGCCAGCGGAGCGACCAAACCAAAGGGAAACGCCAGCCCCTTTTTCCACAGCAGGATCGACAAAAGCGCAGAGTCGTTGCGGGCGAAGTAGAGGTCGCGATTGCGCGGGATTTCGTCGCCGCGCAGAAATAGATAGCCCTTGTAAGCCAGCAAGCCCGTGAAATCGAGCGGCGCGGAGGTTATGTATTGCCAAGATTGGGCAAAGAAATAGCGCGACTTGGCCGAAGGCTGCTCAACGCCGGCGCGGCGCTCGGGCATTTCCACCAACTCGACCCAAGCCCGTCCCGGGCGGATGTGGGTCGTTTGCTCGTACTCGGCGTTGTTGCCGATGTAAAAGTTGATGCCCGCGTTGTGCGAGATGAGCACTTGATCGCCGCCGACCGCCCAATTGCGATACGCAACCGGCGCGATGACCAGCGCACAGCCCAAGAGCAGGAGAACCGGCGGGCGGAGCCGCCGCTGCCGCCAGTAGAGATAGCCCAACAGCACGGGTGCAAAGAGCAGCACGTTGGCCACGGCGAGCGCGGACAGACCTAGCAACACGCCGGTTGCCAGCCAGCGCACCCAACCGCCCTCGCCGACCACGAGCAGCAGCACGAGCAAGTTGAGGCAGCAGGCCAGCAGGGTTGGCAGCAATTCGCCGCCAAAGTAGATGAGGGGACCGTACAACGCCGCGGCAAAGCCCGCGCCTAGGCCGATCCCCGCGCCAAAGACCCGGTATCCCAACAGGCAGATGAGGACGCAGACGAGCGCACCCACGACGGCTTGGATGAGTCGCGGCAGGTAGAGGTCGTCCCCGGCGACGGCAAAGAGGACGCCTAACAGCACGGGGTAGAGCGGCGGTTGCCAGAAGGGCGCGGGCCGACCTGCAAAGGAGACCTCGCTGAGGTAGCGCGCTTCCTCCACATAGGTGCGGGCATCGACGACGGGCGCGGTAAAAAGCGGGCTGGCGCGTATTTCGTGGAGGTAGTAAAGACGCGCTGAAAGGGCGAGCGCGAAGACGGCCACCACCCCCATGAACATCCAGCGTCTAGCCATAAAATGATCCACAGATGGACGCAGATATAGTAGGGGCGACCGGCCGATCGCCCCTACTGCAAGCCGGCGTAGATGGAGATAAAGATCTGATTGATAATCACGGCGTCTTCGCCCCGGGGCTGGCGGCGGTCGATTTTCATGCCCGTATGGGTCGTGACCTTGTAGCCGAGGTAATCGGAGATATTGGCCAACTGCAAGGCCCAGACTAGGCCGTTGAAATCGTTGGAGTCGCGCTTCATGTCGTTGAGGAAGGTCATCTCCAACCCGCTCAGCAGGGTCGTGTGGCTGAGCAGGGGAAAGCCGAGGACGAAGCCGCCGATCTCGGCCAGTTCGGTGCGCTCGTCGGCCGAAATCAGGTCGCGGCTCTGGCGGCGGTACTCGCTTTTCCAACGCGGCTCCAGCCACAGGTGCCCAAAGTCGAAGCGGTAGCTGATTTTGTTGATTAGGCCAAAGAAAAAGTCGCGCTCGCGCAGGCCCAATAGCGCGCGCTCATTGGCGCTGAGCCGCTGGTGATACAGGTCGTATTTGAGGTAATTGGCCGTCAGCAGGCCGCCCAGCTTGTAGTCGTGGCCGACCCACAGACTATTGATCCAAGCGTCGCGAGCGATGAGAGGATCCTCGACCTTGGTCGGTTCGCCAGTGCGGATATTGGCGTTGGGCAGCCACTGCAAGAGGTCGTCGGGAATATCGTCGGTCGTGGATTTGAGCATCTCAAAGACGCGGAAGCGACCCCAAGCAGGGGTATCGCGGTCGAGGGTCAGCAGGACGTAATTGGCGTGGTTTTTCTGGTTGGAAGAAATGAGGCCCTCGCGCAAGACGCCGACCATCAGCCGCAGCTCTGGGGTGAAGTGGACGCCGCCGTAGGCGTTGTACCCTCGGTGATCTTTCTTGTAAGGGTAGTCGGGTAGCTCGTCGTTTTCAAAGCGATCGACCCACAGATTGTTGTTCAGATCGATGCCGAAGAGGAATTCGGGCCGATCGACGTTGTGGCGCAGGAACGGCTCCTCGTAGTCCGGGATGAGGTTGCTCAAGAAGCGGTTGTCGTTCTGGTTGAAATCCGAGATGAAGTCGTTGTTCTCGTCCCAGCCGGGGAAGACGCTCGGGTCGCCGGTCTGCCAATCCTTGCGCACGGTGTCGGGAAATTCGTCTTGGTCGTCGTTGTCCTCGACTAGTTCGACGACGTGGATGCGTTCGTCTTCGTAGTCGATAAAGCCATCGCCTTGGGCGGTGAATGTGCGGGTGGAGTAGCGAGGATCCATGCTGTATGCCTCGCCAAAGAAGAAGAAGGGAAACGCGACCCGCGAGAGGTTCATCATCCATGCGGCCGCGGCGCGGTCGCCGCGGATGCCGGAAAAAGTGGTGTGAGTCTTGGCTACGACATTGGGATATTTGGTGTAGCTGTAGCTGAGGTCGTACTCGCCGTAGAAGTCGAAGCCGAGGACCTGTTGCAGCTCTAGAGTTCCTCCCCAAATCTGGGTGGAGGTCGGCAGGCCGTAGTCGAAACTGACGATCTGCAAATTGGTGTTGTCGCGGACGTTGCCCTCGGCTTGGGCGACGAGTAAGAGCACGGATTCGCCGCTGGCGTTGAGCTGGCTGTCGGAGGTGACCCAGACCTGATAGTCGTTGCCCAGCACGAGGCGAAACTCGACTTTTTCGATTTCTTCTTTGGTGCCCGAGGCGCGGTTGACAAAGGCCGGGCTGTCAAAGTCGTAGCGCAGGCGAATCTCCTCGGCTCCATCGGCCGAAAGAAAGCCCTCGCCCACGAGGCCGCCCTCGACGATCGGTTCAAAGCGGATGGCCTTGCCGTTGTCTTGGGTGCCGTCGAGATAGGTGATGATGATGTCCGAACCGGCGCTGAAGAAGGCCGCCCCGCCGACGCCGTCCTCGGGGCTGTCGTCGCGCAAGACAATCTCGATGATCGAGACGGTTTGGTTCTGATCGACCGATAATTCGCCGGTGAAGGGGTTGCCGGTAAAGCCGTCGATGAGGGTGTTGGACTGGTGGGCGTTGACCATGGTCAGCCCCAGGGTGGCGAAATCGCCTACCTGCGCGGTGGCGCGGCTGCCGAACATGGAGGTGGCGTTGGTGACCAAACTCTCTTGATCGTTGGTTGACGTGCCGCCGGGGCGGCTGATGCGCGAGTAGATCAGGGTGCCTTGGTATTTGTCGGCTGCGTAGTCGAATTGAATGCCGTCCCAGCGCGGCTTGGAAAAGGTCATCGGCGTCAGGGTCGAGCGAATCTTGGTGCCGGCCGTCAGGGCGTAGTGGTGCTGGCCCTTGGAGTCGGCCGAGATGACCAAGCCGCTAAACCACCCCTCAAAATTTCTGGACTTCAGCACCGAAGAGCCAAACTGACGAGGCTGGGTCTGCGAGTTGTTGAAAACCAGCCAGCCCCGAGTGACGAGGTTGCCGTAGAGGTCGTAGTAGTAATCGCCCTCGCGGATGGCGCTGACGTAGCGCTGGTAGTGATCGCGGGCGTAGTTGGAGTATTCCCACTGCCGCCACTGGTATTCGTTAAAAAGCTCCTGCGGCACGTACCACCTGCGCTTGGCCGGATCGAGGGCACCGAACAGGACGCCGGATCCCTGCGGCTCAAAGGAAACCACCCCACCCCTTTTGACCGTGCCGAGTCGCGCGCCGTATTCTTGGGCGTTAGCAGCAGCACTGCCGAGCCATAGGATGGCTATTGCCGTATAGAATATCCATTTCCGGTTCACTGCAATCCCTCCTTAATTCTCAATGATAATCGGCCCTAGGCGTTCCAGCAATAACTAGTAGGCCACGGCGATAATACGCGCTTGGGTTGTCGGCTGTTGGGTGGCGTCGGCGTCGAGTTGGACTTGGCACAGATACAGGCCGGGCGGCGCACGGCGGCCGTGGTCATCGACGCCGTCCCAACGCACGGTGGTGTGGCCGCTCAGCACCATTTCCTCGCGCTGCCAAACCTGTCGCCCATCGAGCGTGTAAATTCGCACTTGGAGTCGGCGGCTGGAGGTGAGCTTGAAGATTTCCAGCGAGATTTCAGCCGCGTCGTTGATCCCGTCGCCGTTGGGAGTAAAAGGGTTGGGACCGACTGCGAGCCCATGGACGAGATCGCTGTCAATGGGGACGTTGATCGACAGCGTGTTGCTGGCGACGCCTTCGTCGGCATTGCCCGCTTCAACGGCCTGCCACGCCTCTTCGGCGTCGGCGCTCGCTGCATTGCGCACGAACAGGCGCAAGGTCGTGCCGTTGAGAAAGACCGGTGCTGAAAGGCGCAAGCGGAAGCGCTGGCCCGGCCCGGTAACAACGCCGCGCTGGGTCGCGGAGAGGCGATTGTACGCGACCGAGTCGAGCGAGTCGCCGAGCGCGTCAAACGGAAATTGCGCACCGTCGCCGCGCAGAATGCGGAAGTAGCGGATGGGGCCTTGCTCCTCGCTGGGCAGGTCTTGGTAGCTGGTTTGGTCGATCTCGCTGAACCGATCGTCGCTATACCGGAAGTAGCGGATGGCCCCTCGTTCGTCTTTGTCGAGGGTTCCGTACGCCGCGGCCGTAAGGGGCAGGCCGTCTTGGGTCACGGGAACTTCTTCGCCCTCAAGGGTAATGCGGTTGTACGTGCGGCCGACCGCGGGCAGGATGTTGAGCGGATCGTTGAGGCGCACCCTGATCGAGTCCCCGCCGTTGGCCAAAATCGCGACTTGCGTCTGGTCATCAGCCGTGAGCACGCCGCCCTCGGCCCCAAGGCGAAAGACCTTTTCGCCGTCTGGGCCGTTGATGCCAAACTCCAAGAGTTCGAGCTTTTCCGAAGCCGGCATGGTCAGCAGAATCTCGTTGAAGCCAGAGCTGCGCGAGGCCGCCGGCGACTCGATGAAGTAGGGCTGGGCAAAGACGTCAAAGGTCTCCCGCACGCCGGAGGTCTCTACCGAGGCCGGCCATAGCTCGGCCGCGATGCGCTCGGCCACGGGATTGAGCAGTTCGACCGCGAGCGAGCGGATCGAGGCTGCGGCCTCGCGGTCGGTAGTAATCATCTCGACTTGGAACTGCATGAATTTGCGCAGGCCGGGAGAGGTGACGATGTCGCCGGGCTGCTGGTAGGCGCGGCTCCAAGGACTCCAGCCGCTGGTGGGCACGAAGGTGGTGTCGGCTGGTCCCTTGAAGCTGCCCAAGAGGTTTTTCCAAGCGTCATAGGTAATTTCGTTGCCCGTTTTGTCGAAGTAGCGAATGACCTTGCCCAGCAAGTCGCCGGTGCGGGTGCGGATTGCCACGGTCGTGCCCGGGGGTGTTTCGGCCTCCCAAGTAATGGCCCCGAAGTTGCGCGCCCCAGGTAGTGTAATCAGATCAGAAGTTAGCTCTACTTGCGCTGGGTAGCCGGTAGAAAAAAGCTGGTACTCGGCAATGGTCGGTCCGGTGTTGTATCCGCCTCGGCGGCGCGGATCCGACGAGATGATGCTTATTTCGAGGAAGCGGAGCTTGGGGCTGGAGGTATAGGTGTCGATGATGTGCTCAAAGCGGTCGGAGCTATTGTCCTCGCGGGAGCGAGGGCTGAGGCGCGCCCACTTAATTTTGCCGCGAGTGTCGCGCGAGCCGTCGGAGCCGCGAATCAGGTAGCCGTCGATAAAGGGCTGGGGCCGGGCCGAGGAAATGCGCATGGCGTCGAGCCAAAATGCCGCGCCCATGTCAACGGTAAGTACGCCGCGGTCGATGGTCGGTGACCAAACAAGATGCAGGAAGCTGGTGTTGAAATCTGCGTCAAAAGCTGGCCCCGGCAAAAAGCCGTCACCGGTCAGATTGAGGTTGCCGCCGCCAGCCACCAAGCCGCTGCTGATGTTGTCGCCAAATCCGTACACCTCGATTCCGGCCAGCCGCGGCCGCTCGCGCCGGTAGTAATCCAAGCGGCCTTGGCGCTGGGAGTCGAGGCTTTCATAGACTGCGCGCTCGACCGGCTCTTCAAAGCCCTGTTCGTCGCGGATGAAATAGACGATCGCACCGCGCTCGTCGGCTGGCAGAGCCTGCCATTCCTCTTCACTGATACGCGCGCCACGCGCGCCGCGCGTATCGCTGACCACGATGCGGATGGTCTGCACCAACCTGCCCTGCCAGGCGGGGTCAGCTTTGAGTTGTTCGAGGCCAATGCGGAAGGTGCGCTGATCGCGGTTGGGGGCTTTGGTGTTGGCGATGCGTTCAAAGGTGATTTTGTCGGCGTTTTCCTGCACCGGTTCTTGGTCGGGCGCGGCGAGAACACGGAACTGGAAAAAGGGATCGCCCAACTCTTCCTCGACAAAGTGGATGACGAGGGAATCGACCGCCACGACGCGGCCTAAGTCTATTTCGACCCACCAGTCGTCGAGCGATGCCTGCGGGTCGGGCTCCCAGAAAGTGGTGGGGTCGTCGTCGAGGATATTGGCAGCCGCGGCCGCATTCGAGCCGACGCGGCTGATGCCCGGGCGAAAGAAATAGGAGTAGATGGGATTGCCCTTGCGATCGAGAATGATCTCGCCTTTCACGTCGCGGGTCTGGGTGCTGTCGATGTTGAGGATGGCGGTCTGGTTGCTGCGGCGACGCAGATCGACGATAGGCCGAGTGTAGGTCGCTAAATCGTCAATCAAGTTGAAGTGTTCGCGAAAAAAGTGCGGCTCAACTGTGCCGTCCGGCGACACCTGTACGGCGTGGGTTGGGAGTTGCCAATTTTGCCAGTGCGCGGCCCTGTTGACCACTACGGAACGACTGGTGACGCGGTGGCCCTTTTGGGCGTCGGCTGCGATCAGTGGTGCCAAGCAGAGGACGAGAAACGCTAAGAGTCTCATGGTGGCCTCCTGAGCATCTGGTAGTGCGCCTCGCGTTGTGCGATGCGGATGCGGCAATCGACGGGCAGGTCAAAGAAGCGCTGTGGGGGCTGGCCGGGCCAGAGCACGTGCAGGCTATCGACGCGGGTGGCCGACCCCAGCCCGAGGTGCAGGAGCGGCTCGTTGCTGCTGCCGAAGCCAAAGCCGCTCTGGCGCTGAGCGCGAATGACGCGACCCGCAGCAAAGGCGGCGACGCGCACACCGAGCCCGCTGCGATTGGCCGGCGCGCCCACGAGTTCGATGGATAGGTAGTGCTGCACCGGGCCATCGTTGCGGTAGAGCGCATTGTCCCACGCATCGGCGTCGTAGTGGCCGCCCAAGCCAGCGTATAGGTCCAAGTCGCCGTCTTGATCGAAGTCGGAGAAGGTAGCCCCGTGGCCCTTGCCGAGGCTGCCGGTGCCCGCAGTGGCCGTGATGTCGGCGAAAGTGCCGTCGCCCATGTTGCGGTAGAGTGCGTTGGGTTCGAGGCGGGCCATTTGCGGGCCGCCGTTGGCCAGATAGATATCGACGAAGCCGTCGTTGTCTAGGTCGCCAAGGCCCGCGCCCATACTGCCGAAAGAGCGCTTGAGACCCGCGGCGACTGCGATGTCGGCAAAGGTGCCGTCGCCGAGGTTGCGATAGAGAAAGGGCCGATTCGGCTCAATGGCCTCACCGGTGACCATGCTGTTGAGGACATCGGGAAAGGCGCTCATAGTCGAAGCAAATAGGTCGAGATGACCGTCGTTGTCAAGGTCAAAAAAGAACGCCACGTACCCGCCTTCCACTGGAAAAAGGACTCCAGCGCGCTCGGCCTCATCGACAAAGGTGCCATCGCCGAGGTTGCGATAGAGGCGGTTGAACTGGCCGATGTTGACCGCGTACAAATCGGTCAGGCCATCGCCGTCGAAGTCGCCAGCGGCCGTGCCGATGGTCTTATTCGAGTCGGCGACTGCGGCGGCGGTCGCTGCGTTGAGGAACGCGCCGTTTTGCTGGTTGTGCAGGAGGGCGTTTGGCGCACCCGTACCGGTGACGCCGTTGGCCACGTACAAATCGAGGTATCCGTCGCCGTCAAAGTCGAGCCAAGTAGCCGTAAAGCTATCGCTGGAGTCGGCCAAGCCTGCGGCGCGCCCGCGGTCGATGAATGCGCCCGAGTCGTTTCTGTACAGTGAGTTGGGTGCCCGGCCCTCCCAGGCGTCGCGGCTGACAAAGAGGTCGTCGTCGCCGTCGTTGTCAAAGTCCGCGCTCGCCGCGGCCCAACCGCCGCGCTCGTCAGCTAGTCCAGTCGCTTGGGCGACATCGCGAAATTGGCCGCCGTCGTTGCGGTAGAGCGAATGTTCGACTTGGATGCCAACGCTGAACAGATCGAAGTCGCCGTCGCCGTCAAAGTCGAGCCAAGCACTGCCGCGGCCGCGATCTTTCTTGGCCACGCCGACGCGGGCGGCTACATCGACAAAGCGCAAGTCGGTCGCTGTTGGCACGGAGGCGCGCCGGGGAAAGCGATAGCGCGGCAGCAGGGCCGGTGCATCTTCGCCCTGCCGCTCGTGGGTCAGCTTGAGCAGCCACAAAGCCTCTAGGCGATCTATTGACTCCAACAGATCGACTGCTCGTTCGAGCCAAGGCCGCGCGTGGTCGTCCCCCGCCCAGAAAGCCGCCGTGCCCGCCAAGAGATAGGCGTGGCCATCGTCTGGATAGGCGTCGAGTAACGAGCGGCTGCGTTCCAAGGCTGTGGGAAAACGGCCGAGGCGCAGCGTGGCTTGGAGCAACAGGTGATGTGCGTCGCGGCGCTGGGGTTGGGCGGATAGTGCTTCGCTGCACAAGGCCGTGGCTCGCTCGAGGTTCATGGTGGCAGCGGCCTGCAAATACAGTTCGGCCAGCAGCAGGCGGCCGTCGAGCGAGTTGGGGTATTGGTCAAGAATCTCATGGACGGCGAGTTCGGCTTCGCGGGCAAAACCGCCAAAGGCGAGGAAACGCGCTTCGAGCAGGCGAGCCGCTGGCCGCTGGCGCGCAGGGGTCGGGAGCTCGTCGAGCAGGCGGCCCGCGCTCTGCCAGCGGCCTTGGCGGATCATGGCTTCACCGATGCGGATTTGGGCAATCGAGCTGTCGGGTGCCAAGCTGACGACGCGCCGGAAGAGGGCCTCGGACTCGGAGAACCGCCCTTGGTGCAGCAGGCTCAGGGCTTCGGCATAGACGCGGTCGCTTTCGGCCTCGGGCGGGGCTTGGCAGCCAATGCAAAGGCCAGTCAAACACAGGACGCGGAAGGAGCGGATCATGGCCCTTGGTCCAATTCGCCTAGCTTAGCTCGGGCGCGCTGGTGATCCGGGGCGAGGGCGAGCACCTTTTGCAAGGCTTGCCGCGCTTGTTGTCGCTGTCCTTGCTGCATGAGGATCAGCGACAGCCCGTAGTGCGATTCCGCGTGGTCTGGGTCGAGGGCAATGCTGCGAGCGAAATGGGTGTGGGCATCGCGGTAGTTGGCTTGGCGGACGTAGGCCAGCCCAAGGGCATAGTGGGCGTCGCGGTGATCGGGATTGCGGGCGAGGGCTTGGCGCAATGCAGCGACAGCTCCGGCAAAGTCGCCGCTTTTGAAGCGCGCGCGGCCCAAGCCATAAGCTCCGGCAAAGGAGTTGGGATCGATCGCCAAAGAGCGCACAAAATGCGTGGCAGCTTCTTTGGACCTTCCCTCGTACAAATACAGATCGCCGAGCATGATGTAGGCGTCGCGGTGGTCGGGATTGCGGGCGAGGATTTGCTCCAGTGCGGCGCGGGCATCGGCGAAGCGCTTTTGCTGCGCGTACACAGTGGCGAGACGCAGGCGAATTTCCACCGAAGTAGTATCGCTGGCAAGGGCGCGCTTTAGGGAGTCGATCGCCTTGTCCCACGCGCCTTGGCGAATGTAAATGTTGCCCTGATTGAGGTGGCGTTCGGCCGCGCTCAACTGCTGGAAGCGGCCCTGTGCGCGGCGGGCTTCTGCGGGGCGGTCGCTCTCGGTGTAGGCTTGGGCCAACAGGTAGTGGGGAGCGGGATTGTGCGGGTCGGTGGCAGCGACGCGCTCGAGTACGGGAATGGCCGCTGTGGGTTCTCCGAGGCGGATGAGCAAGCCGCCTAGACCTAAGCCGCCTTGGATGTGGTCGGGGTCGCGGGCGAGCAGGTCGGCAAAACCCGTGTGCGCTTGGGATAATTGCTGGTTGCGCACGAGTAGGTCGCTGTGGTAGTAGCGGGCCTCAAGGTGGTCGGGTGCGAGTTCGATGGTGCGGTTGAAGGCTGCGAGTGCGTCGGCAAAATCGCCGGTGGCGCGGCGTACCTCACCTAGATAGAAGTGATATTTGGCGCGCTCGGGCGCGAGGGCAATGGCCTGCTCCAGATGGGTTGCGGCCTCTAGGTATCGATGCTGGTCGCGCAGCACCGCGGCGAGGGCAAAGTGCGCGCGGGGCTGGTCAGGCGTCAGGACTAAGGCGCGTTCAAAGGCTGCGATGGCAGCAGTGGGCTGGTCGAGCCGCGCGTGGGCTAGCCCCTTCTGAAAATGGGCGGTGCTCGACGCGGAATCGAGTGCCACGGCCTGTGTGAGTTCTACTAGGGCGCGGCCGGGCCGAGCCTGTTGTAAAAAAAGCGTGCCGCGCTGGAGCAAGCGGCGGGCTTCTGCGGGGGGCGCCGCGTCTTGCGGCTCAGGTTGGTCGGCGCAGGCGATTGCGCCCAAAATCAGCAACAGGCGCGCGATCATCGCTCAGGTGCCTTGGACCAGCGAATCCGGCAGGGCGGCCTTGAGTGCTCGCTCGTCGATCTCGACTCGGCTCTGATAGCGCTGGCGCAAGTCTTGGACGAAGCTGGTAAAGGCCGCGTTTTCCCGCTCGCGGCGCAACAGTGCGCGGGCGCGGCGTTCGACCTGCTCGTACGGTTCGACCCGGCCGGGGTTGCGTCCTTGGACGCGGAAAATGGAGTACCCGTCGCGCACCCGAATCGGCCCGACGAGCTGGCCGGGTTCCGCCGCATAAATGGCCGGGACTAGGCGCGGATAGAGCTTCTCGTCGCGCGGATGGAAGTGGAAACGCGCCTGCGATTGAACGGCTTGGGCGCGCACGCTGCGGTCGGCGAGATCGGCAAAACGCGCGCCGGCCGCGAGCTGGTCGCTGAGCCACTGGGCTTCGGCCGGGCTGGACGCGAGCAGCTCTTCGACCTCGACGGATTCTTCGTGATAAAACATGTCGGGATGGCTGTCGTAGTAGGACCACACCTCGGCGTCGGAGAGCATTTCGACGGCTGCGAAGCGGTTGCGCACGGCGTTGAGCAGCGCGTCTTGGTAGGCTCGCTTGGCTAGCCGTTGGACTTCCGGGTCGTCGTGCAGGTCCTGTTCGCGGGCGGCGCGGCGCTGGAGGAGGGGCCGCAGCACGAGCCTGTCTAGCGCAGTGCGTGCGCGCGTACTGTCTTTGAGGCTGTGCTGGGCATTGAGCCGCCGCAATGCCTTGTACGCCGCGGCGACTGTGGCTTGGCCCTCGGCAAAGGTGTAGAGCGGCGCGGTACACGTGTCGAGCAGCGCGCTGTCTTCGCGCTGGGCCGCGCGGAGCATGAGTTGCAGCCCGGCGCGGTCGAGGGCCGCATCCGCTGTCGCGCGGAGCGACTCAAAGTGCTCGGCCTCAACTTGGGCTAGGCGCTCCCTGAATAGCTGCTCCTCGATGAGGGGCCGATAGCGCTCGTAGGGCGTGTCTCGGTCTTCGGTGAAGCGGACGATGTGCCAACTGAGGCCAGCGCGCAGCGGGGCGGATATTTCTCCCAAGGGCAGCGTATTGAAAACCTCGGCCGGGATGTGCAGACTGGGCGCGGCTTCGCGGCCAATAAAGCCCAACTCGCCGCCCTGTTCAGCCGAGCGTTTGTCGAGCGAGTGGGCGCGGGCTACCTCGGCAAAGGGTTGGCCGGCGTCGAGGGCAGCCATGGCCGCTTCGATTTCGGCGCGGGTGTGAACCAAAATTGCGTTGAGCTTGCGCTCGCGGTGGTAGCCCTCTTCGGCAAAGACGCGGCGCACGTCTTCTTCGGGCACTTGCACCTGAGCGGTTATGTTGCGCGCCCGATAGAGGGCGATGACCCGCGCATCCACGGCCTCATCGACGGCGCGTTTTACCGCGTGCAGCGTATCCAGCCCGTGGACGAGGGCCTCTTTGAGGATTAGTTGACGGTCGATGAGCGATTGCACGTATTGCCGCCGGGCCGCGTCGCCGCCTTCGGGATGGCGCAAACCTACGGGCAGCTTTTCGACAAAGGACCGCAGGCTCTCTCCTGAGATGGGCACTTCATCGACTCGCGCCACGGGCGCATTCGTTTCCTGAGCACACCCCCATAAAACCAATACCAGCAAAATTCCCATATACATCGTATCTCTCCTAATTTTCTTCAATATAGCAATCCTACATCATTCACAAGATAATCCGCAATGGTAGGGGGTGGTTTGCAAACCGCCCCCTACGGCATAACGTCAATTCCTAATACACCGGCGTCCGATTCCCAACCATGCCGGTAAAACCATCCACCACCAGCCACAGGCCAGCGGCGACGAACTGGCCGAGTACGACTCCGACGAAAAAGGGGCGGGTGAGGAGATACGTGCGGGGACCGCCGTATTTGAGGACGGTGACCTTGATGAGCCAAGCCAAGAAGATCGAAAACCAGATGCTGTTCATTACCCAGCCGGTGCTGACGGCAAAGCCGAGCGGGTGAAAGGGCCACCATACGAAGAAGTGGCGGGCGGTCATCAAGCCGCCCATGATTAGGGCACCGAAGCCGGTCCACAGCCACCCGACAAGGCTCGGCCCCGTGGGATTGGCGAGTTTTTTCGCGGCAAAGTCCGAAGGGTATGCGGCAAAGCCCGTGAAGTACTGGGGATGCAGGTTGAGCGCGCCGTCGCGATACGCGAGGTAGAGCATGAACCAGCAGGAGACCACGAGGCTGATGAGCATGGCCGCGACAATGGCCCAAAAGAGCCGCCGCCGGGTGCCGCTAATCGCGCTGCCCAAGCGCAGGCTATTGGCGAGAGGCGCGGTCATAAAAACCAGCAGGTCCCCCGCCCAGACCAAAGAGTAGCCCGTGGCGACCATGCCCTGTGCGCCGAGCGCCGGGACTCCAACGCCGGAGACGACAAAGCCGGCTGGAACCATTTCTGGGGTTACGGTGGGCATGCCCGCTTCGGCGATGACGCGCGCTAGGCCGATGAATATGACCAGCGACGAGAACAGGAAGAAGGGCACGATCCAAGCCGGGATCCCGCTCTTCCACAGCCAGAAACCCATTGCACTGACGCCGCCGACAAAAAGCCAAAACGCGGCTCGATAGGAGAGGATCTCCTGCGAGTCGTCGATCCGGTCGTCGCCCCACAGGGCCTTGCGCAGGACGTTTTTGAGGTGGGGTCGCGCCGTCCACAGCCCGTAGAACACCAAGACGATGAGCGCGCCCATCATCTGATGCCCCATGATCGCGCCCACTGGCCCAGACCCGGTCCAAGGCCCTAGCTCCTCGGGGCTGAAGATGCCGATGTAGCGGAAGATGCTTTCTTGGATTACGTGGAGTAGGTAGAAAAACCACAGGCTGAAGGCGATATTGGAGTTGATGAAGTACGCAAAGCCGAACATCAGGAAGTTGATGCGGATGTTGAGCGAGGCCGTGCGGCTGAACAGTTCGACGCTGGTCTGGAGGGCGAGGGAGGGGACGAAGTTGAAGTAGTGGTGCAGGGCGTTGGTGCTGTTGAACAAGAAGGGCAGCAGCAAGCCGCACCACATGATGGGATTGCGAAAAAAGGGTTTGAGGCTTTTTTGCTCGCCGTTGTCGTCTTGGATCATGGCGAGTGGAACTTGGGCCAGCGGAAAAACGAGTCGCTCGTTGTCAACCCACTGGCGGCGCAAGATGCTTATGGCCGCGATAATGGTTGCGTAAAACGCCGCGTAGAATACAAACCAGCGCCCGAGCGGCTTGAGCCAGACGTCATAGGGAATGGCCGAGCCTTTGGTGCCTTCGTAAAATGCCTTTACCGCGGCCGGATCGTACACCACCATCCAATCCGAGAGAAACGGGTGGACTAGGTCGGCCCATTGGTTTTCGGGAGTGGCGTAGTAGAAGGTGCCGGTGATCATGGGCAGCAGCATCCCCACTACGCCGCGCGTGGGAATGGCCGTGGCCACGGCCATCATGGCGAAGATTACTACCAACTCGCCGCGCCGAAAACCCCAGCGTCCCAAGGCGACTTGGAAGGTTAGGAGCAGTATGAACAGCAGGAAGAACGCCGCTGGCGTGGCCGAACTTAGCCCAAGGCGCGAGCCTTGGATGACCATGCTGCCATAGGGAATGCCGATGGCAATGACCAAGCTCAGCGCGGCGCCGACGAGGATGCTCCGGCCCGTAATGGCGGCCGACGTATTGTCAGGGGAGGGGATGGTGGACATGGCTGATGAATTAGGAATTACGAATTAGGAATTACGAATTTACATTAATTCAAGCTATTTCATAAATGTCAGCATCTCGTAAGGGGGATGCCCCAACATCCTAATTCCTAATTCCTAATTCTTAATTCTTAATTCTTAATTCTTATGAACGCGACAAACAAAGCAAAAACGGCAAATAGAGCAAAAGACCGGGCCATTGCCTTACTAGTTGGTTTGTCGTTGGTCGTGCTCTTTGAGGCGGGCTTGTGGCTGGTGGGCGTCGGGCCGGACGACGCCCTTTTTGTGGCCAGCGACTCGTCCTACCGCATCAATCCGCAGGCTGCGCGGCGCTTCTTCCCGCGCCAGTACGTGCGCTTGGCCCCTGGGCAGGATCGCTTTGCCCGCGACAAAGACGCACGCGCATTTCGCGTGTTCGTGCTGGGAGCTTCAACCCTGCTCGGCTTCCCCAACCCCGCCTACACTTCGTTTCCCAACTTCTTGCAACAGATGCTCGCCGATGCGTATCCAGCACGCGAGATCGAGGTAGTAAACTGCGGCGTCACGGCTATCAATTCCTTCGTCGTGCGCGAATTTGTCGAGGAGGTGGTCGAGTACGAGCCGGATCTGGTGCTGATCTACGCCGGCCACAACGAGTTCGTGGGGCCGTACGGGGCTGCTACTCCGTTTGTGCGCCTGAGCGGCAACTGGTACTTCATCCGGTTGCAGATGTTCTTGCAGCGGACCAAGACCTACTATTTGCTCGACAGCCTGCTGCACTATGTCGCGTCCGCGCTACGTCCCGCCGCACCCGCCGAGTCCTTTGGCGTACACTTGGTGCAGCGCGAGATTTACTTGGAGGATGAGGCGCACCGGCAGACCGAGGCCCATTATCAGCGCAATATGGCCGAGATAGTCGAAGTGCTGCGCGAGCGCGAGGTGCCGGTTGCACTCTGTACGCTGGTTTCCAATTTGGTCGGATTTTATCCCCTGCGCTCACAGGGATCGGTCTCACCGGACGCTGCACTGGAAGATTATCCACAGCACGCGGCTTTGCACTTTGACGCGGGCTTGGCACATCAAGCAGCCGGGGATCCAGCGCAGGCGCTAGCCGCGTTTGTGCGCGCCCGCGATTTAGACGGCATTCACCTGCGGGCCTGCTCTCCTTTCAACCGCGCCATTCGCGCCTTGGCCGCTGAATCTGGGGCGATTTTGATCGACGTGGAGCAGGCGTTTGCCACCCATGCTCCGGCCGGTTTGGTCGGCGACGAGCTAATCACCGAGTATTTGCATCCCACGGTCTGGGGCCATTACCTGATCGCGCAGACCATAATGACGACCCTCTTTGTGCAGGAGGATGTACTGGGTTTGGCGGAGGGGCGGGCGGATGCTTTGGACGGCTTTGACGGCTATTGCCGCCGCTTGGGCTACGGAGTCCGCGAGCGCGTCTTAGCGCGCAACGACCTAATCCTGCTGCTGAAGAACATGCCGTACGCCGAGCGGCCGCCGATCTTAGAGCAGCGACTCTCGCACTTAGTGGGCGAGCAGCTAGCCGACTTGCCCAAGCTGAGTTACGCGCAGATTGCGGATTTTGCTCGCCGCCGTGGCGTGATCTTCTTGGCGGCCATCATCGCCGATCTTGAAGACCCCCAGCCGTTGACGGACGCGCTGGACGAGTTGGTTGGGCCGTTGGGGTTTTAGTGGCCAGTGGCTAGGGGTTAGTGGTTAGTCCACCCACCACTCCCCATGGGGCGGGGAAGTGTTGGGGCTGATCACCGGCCACTGATCACTGATCACTGGCCAATAGGAGTGGTTAGTCCATCCACCACTCCCCTTGGGACGGGGAAGTGTTGAGGCTGATCACCGGCCACTGATCACTGATCACTGGCCAATAGGGCTTCTCCGTAGGCAAATAGAAGTGGTGTGCCGCCGGTGTGGACGAAGACGATGTTGGCGCTGTCGCGGAAACGCCCTTGGCGCACCTGATCGATTAGACAGGCCAATCCCTTGCCCGAATAGGTAGGATCGACGAAGATGCCCTCGCTTTGGGCGAGGAGGCGGATGCTGTCGAGCGTGGCGCGGTCCAAATGGCCAAAGCCTGGGCCGACGTACTCATCGGTCACGGCGATGCGCTCTGGGTCGGGCGCACATTCGAGGCCGAGGTGGGCTGCCGCTTCTGCAGCGGATTGCGCGATGCCCTCAGACACTCCTTCGCGCTGGCCCATCTTGCTCTGGGGCGTGCCGAGGAAACGGGCCGAGTGCCCCAAGAGGGAAAAGCCTGCCACTAGTCCGGCCAAGCTGTTCCCCCCTGACCCGATTACCACGTCGTCGGCTTGGATGCCTGCGGCGCGCACTTGGGTTTCGATTTCCAACGCACATTGGATGTAGGCAACGCGCGACAACAGCCCGGACAGGCCGGTGAAAGGCTTGTGTCCCTCTTCTTTGAGCTGCTCCACTTCCTCGGCTATGGTTGCGCCGACGCCCTCGGGCGGAGCAAAGCGGATGCGCGCGCCGCATAGCTGGTCTAAAAGGTGGTTGCCTTGAACTGGCGACTTGCGCCCCATGATGGAATCGTCCTCGCGCAGGACGACGACGCCTTTGAGGCCGAGTTGGGCGCAGGCCGCGGCGAATTGGCGGCAGTGATTGGACTGGACGACCGCGCTCAGCACGGCCGCATCGCACCCTTGGGCCGTAGCCTCAGCAAGGGTGAATTCGAGGTAGCGAGACTTGTTGCCGCCAAAGGCGAGGCCGGTCAGATCGTCGCGCTTGATCCATATCTGCGGCCCTCCGAGGGCGGCCGACAGTCGCGGACAGTGCTGTAAGGGCGTTGGCAAATGCGTCAGGCGGTGGCGGGGCAGCGCGTCGATGGCGCGTTGGATTGTTTGGATGTCCATGGCGGTTGTTCCTTTGGGTACGTTGTACATCTGTGTAGGGGGCACCGTCTGTGTAGGGGCGACGTAGGGGCGACGTAGGGGCGACGTAGGGGCGACTCTCAGAGTCGCCCCTACAGGCCATTTATTTCCACAAATAGCGGTGTGCGCCAATCCATTCGAGGTGGGCGCGGCGAATGAGTCCGTAGTTGTAGAAGGCGTAGCCATTGACGCCCGCTTGGTGCAGCGCGGTCAGGTGCGTGCCGAGTGCGTCGCGGTCGGCGAATCCTCCAGGGGAGACGATGGCGCTCAGGTCGGTGTCGGCGGGGAATTCGCCGCGCAGGGCGCGGACGCTATCAGCTACCGCATCCGGCTCGCCGCCCACGCCGGCGTTGACCATGTACGCGTTGCGGAGGACGCGATCCGAGTCTAGCCCGTTGACGGTCCGGTCGCGGCCTCCGAAAAACGAGGCACGCGCACCGGCTTGGTTGGCGATGGCAATGGCTTCTTCCACCAGCGAAGTTGCCGTTTCGACGCGGGCGTCGAGAAAGGTTTGCAGGCGGCCGGAAAAGGCGGTGGCGAGGTGTTCGGCACTCGGAGGCTGCATGTCTTGTGGGGCAGGCTCAGCGGCGAGCTCGCGGGCGAGGTATTCGGCGACATCTGCGCGGAAGCTCTCTCCGTCCAAGCCGAGGACATCGGCCCGCTGCAAGCAGTGCTGACAGTAGCACAATCCCATCAGCAGTTCGCAAAAGGGCGTGATCTTTACGCCGACCTTGGGATTGCGGAAGCCGTAACTGAAGTGCAGGTAGCCCAGCGATTCGAGGTGGAATTCGTCGGGCTGGAACTGCGCGGCTATATCGCGGCAGAGTGCGCGAGCGTAGTCGCGCACTAAGGGGCTGGCTGGGCATAGCTGGGCGAAGTTGATGTGGCCAAAGGGATCGTGCTTGGCCGCGTCTGGATAGCGCTGGGGCAGGTAGTGGTTGTAGTTGAAGACCAGCCAACTCGTCAGGTCGAGGCCTCGCTCCCTGATTTTATCCGCGATCCGACGCATGTAATCCGGGCCATCGACGACGTTGCTGATTAGGGGCGCGATTGGGCTTGCGTCGTAAAAGGCGGCGGACGGCTGGAAGTAGAGCGCGCCTTCTTCTCCCCAGTAGAGGGGCCGCCGGGGATTGTGCGGCAAAAAGTACGTCGATACGTGGTAGCTCTGGGCCAAGCTGACGCTGTTGAGGCCGGCTGCGTGGGCGATGGTGTCTAGGGCCGGGTCAATGCCTTCGTCGGTTAAGTCCCAGGGGTATGTGTATATAGTCGCTCGCATGGGGTGATCTCCTTGTTTTGTAATCGTCTTTCCCGAGGAACTCATGGTTGAAACCGACTAGGCGCAAGCGAAATTATCGAGACTCCTTGCTGGACTCAATTGAGCTTCAGCTTGTCGGACACCTCAGCGAGCAGTTCGTTGATCTTTTTCACTGCCTCTGGGTCGGGTTTAGTTTCTCCGCCGAACTCTATGCGGATGTTGAACTTGAGGGTATTGCCGACAGCGGCCTTGATGAGGTCTGGAATTTGATCGGCCAAATCTTGGATGCTGTTGGCTTCAAGGACATCTTCGGCCATGAGGAATCCCCGTGGCTTGGGTTCAGAGGGTTCCTCGCGTGCTGTGGAGGGAACCTGGAAGATCACCTGTGGGGCACTGGCCAAGTCGCACGGCCACGCGGCGCTCTCACTGCTCAGTTCGATCCAGCGCGCACGGATACCACCTTCTATCGCTGTCTGCACTGTGGCCCACGGCAAATTGACGCCCCGCTTGGTCGAGAGCGCAGTGGCAATGGCGAGGACGTTGGTCTTGCTATCTTTCCAAGCGTCGGGGATTGACTTGGCCATCAACTCGTCCACGTCAATTCGCTCGGGTGGCGGCCTTAATGTCGTGGCGGTGCTGAGCACTCCAGCAGGGACTGACTCCTTCAAGATTGAGGCAGGTCCGCTCGTCAACCACACTAGTCCCTGTTCGACGGCTTGTGAGATCGCGGTCTCGACGACGTCCGCTGGTTCGCACTTCGGGATGCTGAGCATCTCTTCGTAGCCCTCTCTGGGCACGCTCACGGTGTGGCTGCCGGAGAAATAGTCGTACACGTCTTGGACGCTGATCTCCTCAGCCGACCAAAGTCCCGGGAGTTTTTGATATGCGAGTAGATCGGGCACGAGGTCGCTTAGAAGCTGTTGAGTTATTCAGATGCCTTTAGCGACGGTAATTTTAATCATGGCAATCCGGATCATATTTTCTGCCGATTGGGTGAGGATTTCAAAGTCCTTGGCCAAGCGCCGAAAACCACCCAACCAAGCGAAGGTGCGTTCGATAATCCACCGTTTGGGAATCACTTGGAATCCTTGCGCTGGTTTCGAGGTGATGTCGAGTCGTACCCCCAGCAGGTTCTCGACGAATTTAACCGTCGTGCCGCGATACCCTTGGTCGCCGCAGAAGGCTTCGACCGAATCATACTTTTCGGCGACTTGGTCGCAGACTTCCCAGCCTTGGCTGGTATCGGCGATATTGGCCGCATGGACTTGGACGGTCAGCATATTACCCAACGTATCGGTGGCGATGTGGCGTTTACGGCCTTTGCCCTTTTTTTCCCCCATCGGTGCCTCGATCCTGACTAGCATACTGCGTTTTGACCGATTGCGAATCCAACAGCGCATAGGTCGGCTGGGGCTTCTTGCCTTGCTTGGAGCGTGCTTGGGCATGGAGAACGTCCAAGGCTTGCTCCCACACGCCGCGTTTATTCCAGCGACGAAAATGATCATAAACCGTATCCCAAGGCGGAAAATCAAGCGGCATCATCCGCCACGGGATGCCGCCTTTGAGCACATAGAAAATGGCATTGACCACAGCGCGTTTTTCATAAGATGATGACGCATAAAGAATTGATCGCAAAAATGCGGTCGCAGCCTAAATACAAAGAAAATCTACAAGTTGGGACGGTTGTCCTCGCCCTCCCCTCGGTATGCCAACATATCCTCGTAGCGCAGCCCCGTGCCCCCGAAAATGTCTAGCGCCGCTCCCACCGTAAAATCCAGTTTCCCTTGGCCGAGCTTGCGGAGGATCTCGATGTCCTCGGTGCTGCTCACGCCGCCGGCGTACGTCGTCGGGATGGGCGCGATCTCGCCCAAGAGCGCGACGAGTTCGGCATCAATCCCTTGCTGCTTGCCTTCGACCCCAGTGGCGTGAATGAGGAATTCGCGGCAAGACTCGGCGAGGAGTGCCAAGTTGTCTGCGCTGACAGCAAAATCCGTGGCCTTTTGCCAGCGGTCGGTCATCACCACGTAGCGCCCGTCGCGGTTGCTGCAACTGAGGTCTAAGACCAGCCGCTCGCACCCCACCGCAGCTACCATTTGCGCCAGCCGGTTGCGATGGAGCTGGCCGTCGCTAAAGACGTAGGAAGTGACGATTACCTGCGCGGCACCGCGACTGAGCCACGCCTCCGCATTGTCGGGGCGGATGCCGCCGCCGACCTGCAAGCCGCCGGGGAAGGCGGCCAACGCCTGCGCGGCTGCGTCCTCGTTGCCCGGGCCGAGCATGATGACGTGGCCGTCGAAGAGCTGGTCGCGGCCATAGCGCACCGCAAAGTACGCAGGCGGATGGGGGGCGATGAAGTGGGTTTGGGGGGCGCTGCCGTCGCCTAGGCTGGTGCCGACGATCTGCTTGACTTGCCCCTCGTGCAGGTCGATACAGGGCCGGAAGCGCATCAGCGGTCGCAGCGGTATTCTGCGAGTGCGTCCTCGTCGAGGGTGACGCCGAGGCCCGGGCCGGATGGCGGGAGGATGTACCCGTCGGCGATGGGCAGCTTTTCGCGGATGACGTCGCCGCGGTGATAGACGCAGCCGTTCACGTCGCTGGCGTAGCCCAAGTTGGGCATGGCAAAGGCGAGGTGGGCTTGGGCCGCGGTGCCGATCCCCAGCTCGGGCATGCTGCCGATGATACAGGGCAGGCGCGCCGCTTCGGCAATGGCGAAAATGCGCGCGGCTGCACCCAAGCCGCCGGCTTCCGACACGTACACGTTGAAGACATCAACGGCCTGGTGGCGGACGCAGTTGAGGGCGTCGGCCGGCGTCCAGACGCTCTCGTCGGCCATGATGGGCAGTGAGACGCGCTCGCGGACAAAGCGCAATCCCTCTAAGTCGTCGGCTGCTAAGGGCTGCTCGACTAGCTCCAAGTCAAAATCCGCGATTGCTTCGATGCTGCGCACGGCTTCCTTGGCGGAAGACCAGCCCATGTTGGCATCTACGCGCAGGACGACTTCGCTGCCTATCGCGCTGCGCACGGCTGTGAGCACGGCTAGGTCGGCGCGCAGGTCCCGCCCGATCTTGGCCTTGAGGGTCTTGTACCCTTGCGCCACTAGGCTCTGGGCTTGGGCGGCGATGGCCTCGGGGTCGCCCATGGACAGCGAATGGCTCAGCAACACGCGGTCGCGGACTTGGCCGCCCAACAGTTGATAAACGGGCACGTTGCAGGCTTTCCCGACCAAGTCGTAGAGGGCCATTTCAATGCCGGCCTTGGCCGGGAAGGAGCGGTGCAGGACTTGATTCATGCGATCGGCGATGTCGCGGATGCGGCGCGGGTCTAGGCCGCAGAGCATATCGGCGAGCAGCCCGTTGATGGCCTCGCTTTCCCCGCGTCCGCGGCGGTCCCAGATGCTGGAGGCTTCGCCGAGGCCAGTGAGGCCAGTGTCGGTGTGAATCAAGACGACGGCGTTTTCAGAGGCTTGGTGCGTGCCGAGGCTGCTTTGGAACGGTTGCGGCCTGGGCACGCGCACGGGTATGGCTTCGACGTGGGTGATTTTCATGGGATTAGGTGAGGCGATAGATGCTGAGGGTGGTGTTGCCGTAGGTCCGCTGTTGAGCGCGCGCGAGGTGGCCGCTCTGTTCGGGCACATCTAAGTCGATTTGGTGCTGCACGAACAGCAGGCCCTCGTCGTTAAGGAGCGGAGATTCCCCGAGGGCTTCGATGAGGCCCAGCAGGAGCGGGGCACCGCAGTAGCGGGCATGGTACGGAGGGTCGGCGTACACGATGTCGAAGCGGCGGCCGGCCGTTGCCAATTGGGGGATGAGTTGTTGGGCTTTGACCGAGTGCAGGCCCGCGACGCCGGCTTTCCATTGGTAGAGCAGCGAGCGAATCTGCCGCCGCCGCCGGTGGTCTGGCTCGTTGAGTTCGACGCTCGCGCCTCGGCTCAGTGCCTCAAGCCCCATCTGGCCCGAGCCAGCACAAAGATCGAGGAAGGTGCGGCCCTTTAAGTCGGGGCCGAGCATGGAAAATACGGCTTCTTTGAGGCGCGTGGACGTGAGGCGGATCTGGCGCAAGCGTTGCCCAGAGGGAATCTGCCGACCGCGATAGGTGCCAGTGACGATGCGCACGGCTAAGCCTTGAGTTGGAGTTGATTTAAATAAAAAAGTATCGCGGTTGGGGCTAGTAGCGTCAAGTTGTGGGTTGCGGGCGATGGGGGAAGTTTGAAGTTTGAATTAAGGTACTGACGTTACGCAGTTTTTGTCATGCCTGCTTGCGCGGGAATGGCACCGGGCGGAACCGCAAACACCAGACCCGCATGAAGGATGTGTAACACCAGTTAAGGCCCTCTTCTTTTGAGCGCGGATTCGATGGGAGGTGTAATCGCTAATGGTCACAGAACGATACGATGTCGTCGTCGCAGGGGCTGGTGGCATGGGCAGTGCCGCGCTGTACCACTTGGCGCGGCGCGGCGTGCGCGTCTGCGCGGTAGAGCGCTTTGGCATAGCTCACGACCGGGGATCTTCGCACGGGGATACTCGCATCATTCGCAAAGCCTATATGGAGCATCCCGACTACGTGCCCCTGCTGCATCGAGCCTACGAGTTGTGGGAGGAGCTAGAGGCCGAAGGGGCGGGGGAACTCTTTGCTCGCGTCGGGCTGCTAGTGGCGGGCGATCCCAACGCGGAGGCGATGCAGGGGCAGGCGGCCTGTTATCAGGAACACGACCTGCCGCACGAACAGCTCGATGGGGCAGCCATTGCCGCGCGCTACCCCAGCTTGGCTTTTCCCGAGGAGTGGAGTGGCTTTTACGATCCTCTAGGCGGTTTTCTCCGGGTCGAGGACTGCGTCCGTCAGCACGTTGCATTGGCTCATAAGCACGGCGCAAAGCTCTACACTGGGGAGACCATGCTGTCGTGGCGGCGCGAAGGCGAAGGAGTGGTAGTGGAAACCAAGCGCCGGCGCTTGCTCGCCACGCGGTTAGTGCTGGCGACCGGAGCTTGGGCGGTGCCGGAGCTATGCCGGCTGGGCGTTGAGGCGTGCGTGGTGCGCAAGGTGCTGTTATGGTACCAGGGGCGCGGCGTGGAGCAGTACGTGCGCGGCGCGTTCCCCTGCTTCTTCATCGCCGACGGCGAACAGTACTTCTATGGTTTTCCAGCGGAAGCGCCGTGGGGCCTCAAGTTGGCCGATCACAATGTGTCGCATGACCCGGTAGCCGACCCGCTCCAGCTCAATCGCGCATTGACCGACGGCGATCAGCCCTGCGTCCTCGATTTTCTCGCGCGATACTTTCCCGCGCTGCAACCAGAGCTGAGCAAATACGCCGTTTGCATGTATTCGCTGACGCCAGATAAGAACTTCGTCTTGGACATCCACCCCGAATGCCCGGCCGTGGTATTCGGGGCGGGCTTTTCCGGCCACGGCTTCAAATTCTCTCCGGTGATAGGCGAAATCTTGGCCGAACTGGCGCTGGAAGGCGATACTCAGCATCCCATCGAATTCCTGCGTCTTTCCCGCTTTGCACAAAGGAGGTCGTAAATGGATCTAGGACTGAAAGACAAAATTGCTCTGATAACTGGAGGAAGCCGGGGGATCGGTCAGGCGATCGCGTTGGCGCTGGCCAACGAGGGGTGCAAGGTGGCGATCTGCGCCCGCGACCAAGAGCCGCTCGAACGCGCATTGCAGCAGGTGAGAGCTACTGGAGCCGAAGCTATCGCCGAGGTCGCCGACGTGCGCTCGCGGTCGGAGGTGGAGGCCGTTGTCGAGCGCTGCGCGGCCGAGTGGGGAGGTGTCGATATTTTGGTCAACAATGTAGGTGGGGCGGCTGGCGAACAGAGCTTGATTGAAACTACCGATGAGGACTGGGAGGAAACCTTTGATCTAAACGTGTTCCACGCCGTGCGCACGACGCGGGCGGCCCTGCCCTACATGCGGCAGCGCGGTGGGGGCGCGGTGGTGATCGTCTCGTCGATCTCGGGGTGGAAGCCCGGGCCTAAGTCCCAATACGGAAGTGCGAAGGCTGCGGAGATTTTTCTCGCCGGTGCGCTGGCACTGGAGTTGGCCGAATGCGGGGTGCGGGTCAACACTGTCGCGCCGGGATCGATATTTTTCCCCGGCGGTGGGTGGGCGCGCTTTCAGGAGGACCAGCCCGAGCACTTTGCCCAGTTTGTGGATCGGGAGTTTCCCGCCGGGCGCTTGGGGACGCCAGAAGAGGTGGCGGATGTGGTGGCGTTTCTGGTGTCCGAGCGCGCGAATTGGATCAATGGAGCGATGATTCCGGTGGATGGGGCGCAGGGTCGGCCGACGGCGTTTTGACGGGCGGCGATTGACCGTAATCACCGCAGCAGAGTCCTCAACCGATCCAGAAGCGCCTTGGCGTGTGGACAGGCGGCTTCGACGAGGGCAGGGTTGATCTGCGCCAGTAACGCAAATGAGACTTTGCCCTTGGCATAGCCTTTATCAGTGGCGCGTTCGAGCGCGTCGAAAACCGTCGCCTTGGGGACGGCTTCCAACTGCGGCCATTGCCTGAACGCGTTCTCATTAAACTTTGCACCGAAATAACGCTGCAATGAATTGCGATCCGCTATGAACCACGTTTCCATGGCCTGCACCATCAGAAAGGCTTGGTCGTCGCCAGCGTTTAGCGGTCGATTCCAGCCATCGCGTACTTGCAGGTGATGCCAGACTGAGTGCCCTGCCTTAACAGGATCCTCGCTGTCCACTAGGAGAAGCGGTACGATGTTAGGGTGCCCTTCCGCTATAGCTATGGCAAAGCGCTCAAAAGTCTGTTGGCGTCCACCTCCCCGCACAACTTTTGGCATCCGTCCACCGAGTCCAGCCGATTTGAAAAATGCGTTCCAGCCCTGACGGAAACGCACGCGAAGAGCCTTTGAGTGCTGCTGGCGATTGTCGCCGCCGCCTTCGATATAAAGCTCGGCAGTTACCATCGATTGCCGCCCAATTGGCCCGAAGTCCAAAGATCGCCGAGGCTGTATTCTTCCAGCCACTTTGCCAACTCGTCCTTATCGAGCCGTTGCATCGCGGTCTGTCCAGCGTGCTTTTCACAGACCACGATGCTCTCTGGCTTGTCGGTCAGGGCGTCAACCAGCACATCCGAATGGGTCGTAACGATCAGTTGACTGCGTTCGGATGCTTGAACTAACAAATCGCTCAATGTAGGCAGCAAGTCGGGGTGCAAGCCCAATTCTGGCTCCTCGATGGCGAGCAAGGAAGGCGGCTCGGGATGCAGCAGAATGGCCAGCAGACACAGGTAGCGCAGGATGCCGTCGGATAGACGACTCGCTGGAATCTGGCGTCCGTCCTGTTCCTCTAAGAAGAGCGACACCGTCCCGCCCGTTACTGGGCAGTTGACGTCCACGATGCCATCAAAGAGTTCCTGCGACGCCGCGACGAGTTTCCTTTTGTTCTCCCCTTGGAATTGCGACAGCACGAGGGCCAAATTCGCCCCTCCTTCGTTCAGGAAATCGGAAGGGTCGTGCGTACTCTGATTCCGGCGCAACTCCGCCGCAGGACCGAATGACCAGTTTCGGTACAGGCGAATTCGCTCGTACTGTTCCTGTAGGCAGTGCAGTGCGGGGTAAGTTTGTGCGTCGCGGACCTGAGACAGAACGGATTCTTCCGGTTTTGTTCGCTCGCGGTACATATTTAGACCAAGCGATTCAGACACGATGGGAGCGGAGTCAGAACGGATAGGACGGGACGACGTTCTTTGATCTTTCGGTTCAGTCTGGACATCGAACGTGTGACGCCCCTGATAAAGGCGATAGGAGAACTCGGTCTCTGTGCATTCAATGCGCTCGTCGGTGACTTCAAAGCGTCCACCGTGGTCGGTAAATTCCAGCATGTGCCGTAAGGGACTATCCTTCTCGGGATTGTTGACGGTGGCTTCCATAGTTGCCTTGTGAGGCGACTCGTCACCCTTCCAGAGCCATTCCCAGATTCCGCCACTTCGCTTGATCGGTCGCGCCAGTTCACGCGGCGCGGCCCTCAGCAATGCCAGCACTTCCAGTAGGTTTGACTTCCCCGAACCGTTCGGGCCGATCAAGACGTTCAGCGGTTCCATGGGCAGATCAATCCCCTGCGGTCCGAAGGACAATAGTCCTGAGACTTTCAGTCTGTGTATCATCATACCGGATCCCCGTCCAGCTTGAAGCGCATATGGCCACTTTTATCCATGATTTTGAAAATATAATCCCACTCTATCGGCGACAACCGCGCTAGGTACGACCGCAAAAAAGGGAGCGGTTCCTGTGCGGTATCGCTCCCTTGGCGTTCTCTCTATCTCTCGGGTCTAAGCTGCCGCTATTATGGTCGGTCGCGCACCCGTTGCCTGACCTGCTGTGAGCGGAGGGGATCGCCGCCCCGGATGGTGCCAAAGGTCTGCATGGCAGCTTGGCGAAGCTGGTCTTGTATTTCGTCGTCCCCAGCCTCTTCCCGGTCGAGCCACTGGGACACGATCTGGTCGAGCAGTTGGGCTACGCTCGTTTTATGGGCTCGGGCTGCGGCTTCGAGACCGCTTTTCACTTCGGGCGAGACGCGCCAACTATATACTTCGCTTTTGTTCATGTAGTACAGTGTACCACATAATATGATGCCGTTGCAATAGGCGTGAGCACGAGCAAACCACCGCCCAAGAGAACGACAGATTACGCGCCGGTTCAACGCGAAGCAATCACCGCAGCAGGATCAACTTGCGAGCCCTCACCCCTGAAACAGCGACAGCGCCCCATCGACGTACATCTCGGTTCCCGTAATGTAGCTAGCCTCGTCCGACGCCAAGAAGAGAATGGCGTTGGCGACCTCCTCGGCGCTGGCGGCGCGTTGTTGGAGGGGGATCATGCCTTGGGGGAATTCGCGGGGGATGCGGATCTTGTCGATGTTGCGCGGGAAGGTGTTCTCGCCGATGCTGGTTTTGGTGGCACCAGGGCAGACGACATTGATGCGGATGTCCCACTGCGCCAGTTCGACCGCGGCCATTTTGGCGAAAGTAACTTGGGCGGCCTTGGAGCAAGAATACGAGGTGAAGCCAAAGTTGGAGAAGATGCGGTTGCCGTTGACCGAGGAGACCACGACAATGCTGCCGCCGCCGGCTGCGCGCAGGTGGGGGATGGCGTATTTAACGGTGAGGAAGGTGCCGCGCACGTTGATGTTGTGCGTCTGATCCCACTCCTCGGGCGTGAGGTCTTCGATGGGGGCGAAGACGCCGTTGATGCCGGCGTTGGGCACGACGATGTCGAGGCGACCCCAACGCTCGACGGTAGCCGCCACTAGTCCGGCGACGTGCTCGGCGTTAGCTACGTCGCCGGGCAAGGCCAAGGCTTGGCCGCCCAGTCCTTCGATTTCGGCGACAGCTTCCTCGCAGCGCTCGGCGCGGCGGGCCGTCAGCGCGATGTTGGCTCCTTCGCGGGCCATGGCCACGGCCGCAGCCCGGCCAATGCCGCTGCTGCCGCCGGTGATGAGGGCCACTCTGTCTTGCAGCTTCATGTCGATCTCCTAAGTTGACGAAAAAATGCGGGCGGAATATCATTGGAAGCCCCTAAAATACACCCAGCGAAAATGGAGACAAGAATGGAAGAAAACGTGAATCCACACTCCCGACCTGCGGATCTGAAGATCACGGATATGCGCGTGGCCAATCTGCGCGGCGCACCGTTCCGCGCGACGATCATCCGCATCGACACCAACCAAGGTATCTCGGGCTACGGCGAGGTGCGCGACGGCGGCAGCCCGACTTACGCGCTGATGCTCAAAAGCCGCTTGCTTGGCGAAAATCCCTGCAACGTCGATAAGCTCTTCCGCAAAATCAAACAATTCGGCCACCACGCGCGCCAAGCCGGCGGCGTCTGCGGCGTGGAGATGGCGCTGATGGACCTAGCGGGCAAAGCCTATAATGTGCCGGCCTACCAACTGGCCGGGGGCAAGTTCCGAGATCGGATTCTCTGCTACTGCGATACCCCCACGCGGCGCGATGGCCGGGAGATGGGACAATTGCTCAAGGAGCGGATGGAGCGGGGATTTAGATTCCTCAAAATGGACGTCGGCATTGGATTGCTGCGGGGGGTCGAAGACGCGCTGATCGCCCCGCCGGGTATGTTGGAAAGCCGCGACGTCATGCACCCATTTACGGGGATCCAGATTACCAACAAGGGCATTGACATTCTCTGCGAATACGTGGCACAGGTGCGCGAGGTGATCGGCTACGAAATTCCCCTAGCCGTTGATCACTTCGGCCACATTGGCGTCGAGTCCTGCATCCGCTTGGGCAAGGCGCTGGATCAGTTCAGCCTCGCTTGGTATGAAGACATGATCCCTTGGCAGTTGCCCGACCAGTGGCAGCGGCTCGCCGAAGCCGTGGATACGCCCGTATGTACAGGAGAGGACATCTATCTCAAGGAAAACTTCCTGCCCCTATTTGA
This sequence comes from Candidatus Latescibacterota bacterium, assembly GCA_965208845.1. Classification (GTDB taxonomy): domain Bacteria; phylum Latescibacterota; class UBA2968; order UBA8231; family UBA8231. The sequence continues at coordinate 6,055,404 of OZ242361.1, forward strand.
ACGGCGCGCCATTGCCGTCGCCCACCCGGACTTGGCCTCTTCCGGCGGAATTCTCGAAACCAAAAAGATCGGCGATTTAGCGCAGGAGCACGGCATTGCCATGGCGCTGCACATGGCCATGTCGCCGGTGGCGGCACTGGCTTCGGTGCATTGCGCTGCGGCGACCGAAAACTTCATGGTGCTCGAAAACCACTCGGTCGATCAGCTAGAACAGTGGAGCAGCTTGGTCGAGGGCTTGCCAGTGCCCCTGATTGAGGACGGACACATTGCGGTGCCGGAGGGGCCGGGGCTGGGCTTTAGCGGCCTCAATGAAGAAGTGCTGCGGTCGTTTGCCGACCCAGACCAGCCGGAGATTTTTGGCCCCACCGACGAGTGGGACGACGAGCGGCCACACGACCGCTTGTGGAGCTAAAAATGGCCTACGACATCGCCGTGCTCAAAGGCGACGGCATCGGACCGGAGGTCATGGACGAGGCCCTGAAGGTGCTCAATGCGTTGGAGACTCCTGCTCTTGCCTTCGTCGAGTATCCGTGCGGCGCGGGGTGCTATCTGGAACAAGGGGATCCGCTGCCGGAGGCGACGGTGGAAGGATGTCGCCGGGCGGATGCGGTGCTGTTGGGCGCGATGGGATTGCCGCACGTGCGTTGGCCGGACGGGACGGAGATGCGGCCACAGGTCGATTTGCGGTTCCAACTGGACCTGTACGCGGGAGTGCGGCCGATTTATCTCTATGCGGCCGCGCATACGCCGCTCAAAGGGTTGGAGGCGGGCGATATTGATTTCGTCATCCTGCGCGAGAACGTCGAGGGGCTTTTTGCCTCCATGAACGGCGGCATCCAGTTGCGCGGCGAAGTGGCCGTGGACTCCATGGTCATTACGCGCACGGGCACGGAGCGCGTGGTGCGCTACGCCTTTGAGCTGGCGCGGCAGCGCGGTCGGACGCCGATGAAGGTAACGTGCGTTGACAAGGCCAATGTCTTCCGCTCGATGGCCTTCTTCCGCAGTGTGTACGACGAGGTGGCTGCCGACTATCCAGACGTCGAGCGCGACTACGCGTACATCGATGCGCTGAGCATGTACTTGGTGCAGCAACCGGCGGGATACGACGTACTGGTTACTGAGAATATGTACGGGGACATCATCTCGGACTTGGCCGCTGGCTTGGTCGGCGGCTTGGGGTTGGCTCCTTCGGGGGACATTGGCGAGGACGCGGCTGTGTTCCAACCGTCGCACGGCACTGCGCCCGACATTGCCGGACAGGGAAAAGCCAATCCGGTGGCGATGATCTTGTCGGCGGCTTTGATGCTGCGCTGGCTGGGTCAGCAACACGGCGATCCAGAGGCCACAAGCGGGGCGGACCGAATCGAAGAAGCGGTGCGCACCGTAATCGGCGAGCAGGGCGTGGGGACGCCCGATTTAGGAGGTCAGTTGAGTTGCCGCGAGCTAGGGGAGCGGATTGTCCAGACGCTCTGATATAGCAAGCCTAAATCATTTACAAGAGAATCCGCAGATGGACGCAGATGGACGCAGAATTGTATGATTAGACGATCCACATATCGAATCGTTCAAATCGTTTAGGACTGCTATATGAATCGTCGGACCTTTCTCGGCTTGGGGCTAAGCGCGGCTGCGTGGCCTGCATTGGGTCGCGCTGCGCCCATGCGGCCGGAGCGGGCGCGCCTGCGCGAGTTGGGCATTGTCATTGGCGAGTTGGCGACTGGCCCCCATAATGCGATAACCGATGTCGAAGGCGTCCAGGTCGGTCATGTGACGCTGATTGAGGATGGAGGTCCGGTGCGCACCGGCGTGACGGCGATTGTGCCGCGCACGCCCGCGTTTGCCGCGGATTTCACGCTCAACGGCAATGGCGAGTTGATGGGGGTAGGCTCCATGCGCCGCACGGGCCTGTTGGCCGGTCCCGTCCTTTTTACCAACACGTCCAGTGTCGGCGCGGTGTACGATGGGGCGGTGGAGTGGATGCTGGCGCGCGATCCCGATCTGTTCAAAAGCGACTTGCAGCCCGCGCCCATAGTCGGCGAGACGTGGGCTGCGTTTCTCCACGACGAAGTCGGGCGGCACGTGCAGCCCGCACACGCGATAGCCTCTCTCGACGTAGCGCGCGGCGGCCCTGTGGCCGAAGGCTGCGTCGGCGGCGGCACCGGGATGCGGGCCTATAGCTTTAAGGCCGGCATTGGCACGGCGTCGCGCAAAATTCCCTGCGGCGATCAGGTCTATACCGTGGGCGTGCTGGTGCAGGCGAATTTTGGCCGACGGCCTCAGCTACGCGTTGACGGCGTTCCGGTGGGCCGGGAGATCACCGACCTGATGCCGGCGCGCGGCGGCAAGAGCAAGTCCATGATTGCCGCGGTGGCCACGGACGCGCCGTTGATCCCGATTCAACTCCAACGCGTGTGCAAGCGAGTGGCTTTGGGCATGGCGCGCACGGGGGCGATTTCTACCCACGGCAGCGGCGATCTCTGGCTGGCGTTTTCTACGGCTTCTCCCGAGCCGCCGGACGCGGTCGCCATGCTCAGCGACCGCTGGATTTCTGGCGTGTTCCAAGGGGTAATTGAGGCTACGGAGGAAGCCATTCTCAACTCGCTGACTACGGCCCACACCATGACTGGCCGCGGCGGCAATACCATCCACGCGCTGCCGCTGGACCGCTTGCTCGAAATCATGCGTGCACACGGCCGGCTCAAATAGCAGTTCTACATGATTTGCAAGGTGATCCGCAGATGGACGCAGATAGACGCAGAAGGGTAGAACAAGGCGATCCACATCTCGAATCGTTCAAGTCATTCAGGGTTGCTAAATGAATCGCACACGCCTAGCGGACGATGCGGCGGGACCGCACAACGCCATTGTCGATGTGGCCGGAGTTAGCGTAGGCCACGTAGATATTCGCACGCCCGACCTGCACACCGGCCTTACGGCTGTCGTCCCGTATCCGGCCTCAGTAGAAGAGCGCAAGCTGTTTATCGGTCGCTTCTCCATAGACGGGGGAGACGCTATGAGCGGCCTTGGGGTCGCCGAAGACTTTGGCACCTTTTCCTCGCCCATTGTCCTTGCCCCGACCCCGGTCGTTGGCCGGGTGTACGAATCCCTAATTCGCCACAGCTTGGGCCGCGACACCGGGCTATCGACCGTAGCTGGCTGGCCGCCGGTGGTCGTGGGGATCGACGACACGGCTGTCAACGACCCCGCACTCGTCCGCAAGGTCCTGACGCACGCCCACGCAGACGAGGCGTTGGCCAGTACTGGCAGCGCGGTACCCACAGGCAATGCCGGGATAGGCGGCGGGTTGCAGGCCTTTGGCTACAAGGGCGGCATTGGCACGGCCTCGCGCCGGGCTGGAGAATTCGCGCTAGGGGTGCTGACAGCAGTCAACGGGGGCCGCGAGTTGCATTGGGCCGGTCGTGTCCTGCCAGTGGGTGAGGGAGCAGGGGGACCGCAGACTTTTGCCGCGGTCGTGGCCACGGACGCGCCCTTGATCCCGCGCCAACTAGAGCGGTTGGCTGGCCGCGCCGCGTTGGGGCTGGCGCGGACGGGCTTGTGGAACCCGCATACGCGCGAGGGCATTGTCCTCGCCTTTTCCACCACGGGCATTATCCAAGAGCCGGACGCACCTGTGAAGATGATGGACGAAGAAAAGCTCTATTCGCTCTTTGCCGCTGGAGCTGCGGCTGCCGAGGCCGCGGTCGTCGATGCCCTCTTGGCCGCCGAGACGGTCGGGGATATCAAAGCCATGCCGCAGACCGGCTGGTCGGAAGAGGGGGACGGTTGAGCCACGGCTTGCTCGACGATCAGGACGCGCTCAGCGCCTTCCGCGCTCGGCTCTTGGCTTGGTATCGCCAAAACAAGCGGCAGACGAGCTGGCGCGACAGTGGCAATCCTTATCACGTCTGGGTATCCGAGGTCATGTTGCAGCAGACCCGGGTGGATCAAATGGCCCCCTACTTTGAGCGTTTTATTAGCACATTTCCCACGCTTCAATCACTGGCCGCTGCTTCCGAGGATCAAGTACTCAAGGTCTGGGAGGGCTTGGGTTACTATGCGCGGGCGCACAACATGCACAAGGCGGCCAAGCGCATGGCCTTTGAGTTGGGAGGCCGCATACCGGATACGTACCAAGAGCTGATCGAGCTGCCTGGAATTGGCCAATACACGGCCGCAGCCGTCAGCAGCATTGCCTTCGACCGCGACCACCCGGTGCTCGACGGCAATGTGACTCGCGTGCTCTGCCGCTTGTTGCGGATTGAGGAAGAGCCGACTCGAGCACGAGTCAAGGCGCAGCTCATCGCCGCTGGAGAGACCCTGCTGGCCCGGGGCGAGGCCGGAGACTTCAATCAGGCGATGATGGAGTTGGGGGCGCGGGTCTGCACGCCGCAAAAACCTGCTTGTCCGACGTGTCCGGTCGGCGACTGGTGCCGGGCCAAGGTCGAGCTGGACGACCCGGCCTCCCTACCGCGCAAGGCCCCTAAGAAACAGAAGCCGCATTATCACGTGGCGGCTGGCTTGATTCGCAAAGGCGACGAGTTGCTAATCGCCCAGCGGCCGGCCGAGGGGATGCTCGGCGGTCTGTGGGAATTTCCCGGGGGCAAGCAGGAGCCCGGCGAATCCCTGCCCGAATGCTTGGTGCGCGAGATCCGCGAGGAATTGGGCATTGAGATCGAGGTGGGTGCGCGCCTGACGAGCGTGGACCACGCCTATTCGCATTTTAGCATCACCTTACATGCGTTTGCCGCCCGTTATGTGCGCGGCACTCCCCAGGCGCTGGGTTGCGCTGCTTGGCGCTGGATTGCGCCGGAGGCGTTGGACGACTTCGCTCTGCCTCGGGCCGATCGCCGGATAGTAGAGTTCATGCGCGAACACGCACAGCAGATGGAGCTGTTTGGTGAAAGCAAGTGAATTGCTAGCCGAGGGCAGACGTCGTGCTCCCGGGCTGGTCTTGCGCGGACTGTGCATGGGCACGGCCGATGTGATTCCCGGGGTTTCTGGGGGGACGATCGCCTTGGTCACGGGCATTTACGACGAGCTGGTCGGGACTATTGCCGCGGTCGATAAACGGCTCATGAGTGCCTTGGTGCGGGGACGCTTGATCGAGGTGTTGCACCGCGTCAATGCCCCCTTTCTGGTGCCGCTGCTGTTCGGCGTGGGTTTGGCCATTGTCTCGCTAGCCAAGTTCATAACTTGGCTACTGGCAGCGCATCCTCAGCCCGTGTGGGGCTTTTTCACGGGGTTGATCTTGGCCAGTGCGCTCGTGGTCGCGCGGCAGGTCGCCGGATGGGGGCCGGCGCAGTGGGGGCTGACAGCGCTCGGCGCAGTGATTGGCTATGCCATCACCACGTTGGTGCCGGTCGAAACCGGGGTCGAGGGCTACAAGTTTGCGCTGGCTGGCATGGTAGCCATTTGCGCGATGATTCTGCCGGGAATCAGCGGCTCGTTTCTGCTGCTGGTCATGGGCAAATACCAGCAGGTCTTGACCGCGGTACACGAGTTCGATTGGGCGATCTTGGCCCTTTTTGGCGTTGGCGCGGTCATTGGTCTGCTCGGCTTCTCGCGGCTACTCAAACGCCTGCTGACTCACTTTCGCGCTAGTACGATGGCCTTTTGGTGGGGTTGATGTTGGGTTCCCTGCGCAAGGTGTGGCCGTTCCGCAACGCGCTGGAGGAAGGGCGCTACGAATGCGCGTGGCCGCAGGAATTCAACGGCGAGGTTTGGCTGAGCTTGGGGCTGATTGCCGTGGGAGTTGTGCTAGTCTTGGCGTTGGAGCGGCTAGGTAGAAGGCGATGAAACGCTTGCGTATAGTCATCAATTGTTGCCGGATGGGTCAAAAGCATCAATCTGTCTTTTTACCCCATCAAGCGTGTCGCGACCGGCCACTCGTGCAACATCGCTGGTGCTTGGACGACGTTTGAAAATGACATACTCCACCCACTGGTTGCCGAGGAACTGAATCCCAAGATGACTCTCATCATCGCCTTTCCAAACGGCACGTAGATTCCCATTGTCCACAAGTACCAGCCCCGCTTTTTGTGCGAAGGGTACTGACCCGATATAATGCCAAAAGTCCCTTTCGGACGCCTCGTTCAATACCAACCCATCGTCCTCGGCGTCGCTGCTCAATACTTCAATCCGGTGCGAATAGTCTTTGTAGATTTTTCGCGGGTTTTCTTGTGTGAGCGACATTTATATCCTCTGCTGTTTATTCCAAACAAACGCCCTTTGGCAGTCAAATGCAACCACTGCGAACGCAATTCTACAGGGTAATAGCACAAACGGAGCTTTACCGCGCCCCAGTCTCAATTTTGCGAATGATTATCATCGTCGCGCTTGGGAGCGGAGCCTATCTGCGGGCCGTCCTCGGCATCGCTCAGAGCGTTGCGGGCATCGTGGAAGCGGCGGATGCGACGCACGAAAATGAAGACCAAGCCCGCCAGTGCTGCGTAGAGCAAGTACTGATAGATCGGCTCAGTCCAGCCTAACACCACGGGCCAGAGGCTGGCGATGCAGAGCAAGATGAAAATATCTTCGATCAGCTTGTGTCTTTTTTCTCGCTTCTCTTCTTGTTCAGGCGTCATCGGATAGGGCCTTGTAAATGGCGTAGTTTCTGAGGACTAGCTTGACGTAGGTACGGGTCTCCTTGAAGGGGATGCGCTCGACGAAAGCGTCCGGGTCCTCGGAGGGAAAGGTCTTGAGCCACCGGCGGGCGTTGTGCGGGCCGGCGTTGTACGCGGCCAAGCCCAGTTCATAGCCTAAGTCCGTGCCCGCATCGGTCGTGAATTGGCGCATTTGGTCGCCGAGGAAGTAGCTACCAAAGCGGATGGAGACGGCCGGGTCGAAGAGTGCGTGCAGTTCAAAAGGTTTCACCTCCAACCGCCGCGCGAGGTTGAGTCCGGTATGGGGCATGATTTGCATCAGGCCCCTCGCGCCCGCCCGCGATACCGCTTTTTCGTTAAATGTGCTCTCTTGGCGAATGACCGACAGGACCAGATAGGGGTCGATTTGGGCCTCGGCGGCGGCCGCGGCAATCTCTTCCCAGTAGTACGTCGGATAGATGCGCGACAGTTCCTCCGGGTCTTGCCCGTCAAACAAGCGCATCGACAGCCGCATAGCTTGGTCGCGATAGCCGAGGGCCTCGTAGTAATCGCGGATGGCCTTGAGTGCCGTCTTGTGGCCCGTGTAGTCGCGGACGGCTTGTTTCATCTCGGCTATTGACCAGTCCCTCAGCCCCAATTGGTTCAGCAAGCCAGCGCGTTCGAGGTGGGCCCGGTGCGCCAGCGGTGGGATGTCTTGGCGGAGGCTGTCGGCGGATCTTCCCTTGAGCCGAACCTGTTCTCGATAGCCCAATTCGACGGCGCGGGTCGAGTAGTACGAGCGGGGAAATCCGGCGGCAGCGCGGCGGTAGAATGCGGCGGCGTCCGCTGTCTGGCCCAGTTGATCGGCGATTTTTCCAGCCCAGTACAGAGATTGGTCAATGATGTGGGGCTGACACGCTTGCTGACTGGCGCGCTCAAAAGCGGCGAGGGCTTCGGAGTATTGTTCTTGGCAATAGAGCGCGAAACCGACGCTCCAACGCGCTTCGTCGCCGTAATCGGTTTGCGGGTGGTGCTCGGCGAGGCGGCGATAGAGCGTCTCGGCACGGGCGAACTGGCTTTTGCGCTCGGCGGCTTTGGCGGCCTGCCACAGGGCGTCGTCGGCCAAGTCGTGCTGGGGATAGCGCTTGGCAAAGTTCGCATAGGCCGCAATGGCCTTGTCTTCGCGGTTTTTGCGGACCGAGAGACTGGCAAGGCGATAAAGGGCTGCCGGGCTGCCGTAGTGCTTGTGAGCCGTACGAAAAATCTGCTCGGCCTTTGTGTAGTGCCCCGCAGACTGGTGGGCCCGGCCGAGCATGTAGTGTGCTTGGGCAACGCGCTGGTCGCCGCTGTGTTCGCGGATGAAGCGCTGAAAGCTCTTGATGGCTTGGTTGTACCGCTTGTGGCTGTAATAGGTGTGCGCCTTGGCATAAGCCGTGCGGGCGTCGAGCTTCTTTGGCAAGTGCGTCAAGCTATTGCGGGCATGTTTGGAACGAGGGTGCTTTTCCAAAAGTTCTAAACGCCACTTTTGCGCCGCTACCGGGTCGTGCTTTTGGCTGGTGGTTGCGAGCAAGTAGAGGACCCGCGCTGGATCGGTGCCCTTGGCAAGTTGCTCCTTGTACAGGGCGAGGGCTTTGGCGGGGTGGCCAACGGCCCGGTAGAGAGAAGCCAAGTGCATGCTGGCGGGATTGCGGAGGAGCGGGTTAGTCGAAGTGGCTAGAAAGTTTTCGTACTCGGCGATGGCGTCGTGCGTCTGGCCCATGTCCTCTAGGGAGCGGGCTATCCAGAAGCGGCGGTAGTCGTCCAAGGCCGGTAGGTCGAGGTCGCGCAAGCGATCGTACGCACGACTTGGCTCCTTGAGCATGCGCTCGCAAAACGCCCGCTGGAACTCGAGGTGCGCTTGAGCGGTTGGCTCGCGTTGGATTGTGTCTGGCGCGGTAAGTCGGGGATAGGCCAAATCGCAGCGATCGGCGGCGATCTGCATGGCGATTGGGCTGGGCGGCGCGGGCGCGGGGATCTCGGGGAGAGCTTCGAGGGGAGCTTTGGGGAACGAAGTCAAAGAGTAGAAATGGGCTGCTAGGGACGGCAAAATTAGCAGGCTTACTAGCAGGCTCAGGGATAGCGTTGTCCAAGCCCATTTGGCTTTATTGGTCATTAGTTTTATCGTGGTTTGAGGTGGGTGGTTATTCGGACGCGCTAACGGCGCATTCTTCCTTTAAAAATACAATAGTATCGCAAGGGGCCAAGCGGAAAATCGAACAGGGCCAAGGAGAGTCATGTAAAATGCAGAAACGCGATTATGCGAGTTTGTTGCACCGCCTGCAGGCGGTGGGGCCAGCGCAGCTAGTGGCTGAATGCGGTGGGTATCCAATTTACGCCATAGCACTAGGGAGCGGTAGTGAGGCGCGAATCCTGTTGACGGCCGGGTTACACGGGGACGAGCCGGCTGGGCCAGAAGCCGCGTTGCGCTTTGCCGAGGGACTGAGTCCGCGCCTCGCCCAACGCTGTCAGTTCCTGATCTTGCCTTGCCTCAATCCGCACGGCTATATCTACAATACCCGCGAGAACGAAGCCGGCTTGGATTGCAATCGGGAGTTTGGCAGCGATGAGGTCCCGCTCGTCGCGCAGGTCAAGGCATTACTGAGCGGTCGCCGCTTTGATTGCGCGCTGGACTTCCACGAGGACTGGGAAGCGTCGGGGTTTTACTGCTATGAGGCCAAGCGCGACGAGCAGTGGCTCGGGCCGGCCATTATCGAGCAAGTGCGTGCGGTGATACCCATTGACGGAGAGGCTGGCGAAAACGACAAAGTGATTGCTGATGGCGTCTTTCTCATTGATCCAGAGTGGGGCGAGGCGGGGTTGGCACCCTACTTGTACGCGCACCACACCGAACACGCGCTGATCAGCGAGACACCTAGCGAATGGCCGCTAGCGGTGCGGGCGGAGGCGCATCTTAGAGCGTTGGATGTCGTGCTTCAGCGGCGTTTGGGGGCGTAGAGGTGCGCGCTCTGGCCGTAGTGGCTTTCGGCCGCTTCCATAAGGGTTTCGGAGAGCGTGGGATGAGGGTGGATCGAAAGCTGGACGTCCGCTGCGAGGGCGGCCATTTCCACGGCCAAGACGCCCTCGGCGATCAGCTCGCCTGCGCCGCTGCCGGCGATACCCACGCCGAGGATCCGGTCGGTCTGGGGATCGATGAGTAGCTTGGTGAGGCCGTCGTTCGCGCCTTGGGTCGCGGCGCGGCCAGAAGCTGACCAAGGAAAGCGCGCGACCGCGACCGTCCGCCCTTGCTCTTTGGCCTCTTCCTCAGTAAGGCCGCACCAGGCGATTTCCGGGTCGGTATAGACGACGTTGGGGATGGCGTGGGGCGCGAAGACCTGCTTGTCGTGGCCGGCCACGACCTCGGCGGCTAGGCTTCCTTGGTGGGCAGCCGTGTGGGCGAGGGCCGCGCCTACGAGGTCGCCGATGGCAAAAATCGAAGTCTCGGCCGTGCGCAGTTGGTCATCGACTTGGACGTAGCCGCGCTCGTCGAGGCCGACGGCGGTGTGTTCCAAACCCAAGTCTTCGCTGTTGGGAACCCGGCCCACGGCGAGCAGGATTTTGGCGTAGGTCTTGGCAAAGCTCTGGCCGTCGCTGTTTTGTAATTGTACCTCTAAGCCATCGTCGCTCTCGGCGAGCGCGGTCACTTGGGTGTTGAGCATGATGTCGTCGAATCGCTCGACCGCCGTGTTGTGCAGGGGTTTGACCAAGTCGCGGTCGGCCGGAGGGATCAGTCCAGGAAGCATTTCGACGACTGAAACTTGGGTTCCCAACGCCGCGTACACTTGCCCCAGTTCCATGCCGATGATGCCGCCGCCGACGACGAGCATGGAGGCGGGGATGTCGCGGAGTGCGACCGCGGAGGTCGAATCCATGATGCGGTCGCTCGGCTGATCAAAGAGCGACAGCACGGCTGGGCGCGACCCGGTGGCGAGGATGGCGTGCTCAAACTGCAAGGTGCCTTGGCTGCCGTCGGCTTGGTCGATTTGCAGCGTGTGGGAATCGACCAAGCGGGCGCGTCCCTGCACATAGGTCAGCTTGCGCGCCTTGACGAGCTGGCCCAAGCCCCGCGTCATCTTGGCAACGACCTCGTCTTTCCAGGTCCGCAACTTGTCGAGGTCGATCTCGGGCGCGGCGAATTGGATGCCCCAGTGCTCGGCTTCTTTCGCTTCATAGAGGAGCTTGGAAATGTGCAGGAGGGACTTGGAGGGGATGCAGCCTCGGTAGAGGCAAACGCCACCTGGATGGGCTTCGGGATCGATCAGGGCAACATCCAATCCCAAGTCCGCGGCCTTAAAGGCGGCGACGTAGCCGCCCGGGCCGCCGCCGATGACCGCTAGCTGGGCCTTGTCCATAGCTGCCTCAGCCTTCTAAGAGTGCGATAAAGGGGTCTTCCAATGCCGTGCAGACCCAGCGGAGGAAACGCGCGCCATCGGCCCCGTCGATCAGGCGGTGGTCGTAGGACAGCGATAGGGGCAGGAAGGTGCGCGGCTGGAGTTGGCCGTCGATATAAGTGGGTTCGACTTGCGAACGCGCCACTCCGAGGATTGCCACTTCGGGTGGATTGACAATGGGCGTAAAGGCCGTGCCGCCCATGGTGCCGACATTGCTGATGGTCATGGATCCGCCCTGCATGTCGGCCGGCGCGATCTTGCGCTCGCGCGTCTTTTGCGCCAACTCGCTCAACTCGACCGCTAGCTCGATGATGTTCTTTTGATCCACGTCGCGCACTACTGGCACGAGCAGGCCGTGGGGGGTATCGACGGCAATGCCGATGTGGAAGTAGCGTTTGTACACGACTTCTCGCTGGGCTATGTCGATGCTGGCGTTGAACTGCGGGAAGACCTTGAGGGCGATGCCGAGCACTTTGATGAGGATCGCGGTCGGCGTCAGCTTGCCGCCGGCTGCTTCGGCCTTTTTGCCGTATGCTGAGCGCCACTTTTCCAAGCTGGTGATGTCGGCCTTGTCGAATTGGGTAACCTGGGGGATGGTGGCCCAAGCCTGCGCGAGGCGATCGGCGGTTATCTCGCGCACCTTGGTCATGGGCTGGCGCTCGACAGCGCCCCACTGGCTGAAGTCGGGTAGGGGGGCGGCTGTGGCAGGGGCTGTGGCCCGCGCTGCGTGCAGCTTTTTTGAGTGCGCCTTGACGTCGTCGATTGAGATCCGGCCGCCCGGCCCCGTGCCTTGGATTTGCGCAATATCGACGCCGATCTCGCGGGCTAGGCGGCGCGTCGATGGCGCGGCTGGGACGGGGCCGTCTGTAGATGTAAGTGTAGGCGTAGGCTCGGGAGGGGCTTCTTCGACAACCGGGGCGACCGCTTGTGGCATCGGGGTGGGAGCTGGTTCTTCTGCCGGTACAGGCGCTGGGGGTGCTTCCTCGGCGGCTGGGGCTTCGCCCGTCTCGACTTCGAGGATGGGCTGCCCGACGGCGATGGTGTCGCCCTGTTGGACGAGAATTTCGGTGATGGTGCCGTCTATGGAGGAGGGCACCTCAATGACGGCCTTGTCGGTTTCGAGTTCAATGACGGTCTGGTCTTCGGCGAGGCGGTCGCCGACATCGACGAGGATGCGGATTACATCGCCGCTTTCGATGTTTTCTCCCAAGTCGGGCAGTGCAAATTTTACGGGCATAGTGTAGTCTAAGCTCACAGGTAAATGGGATTGGGTTTTGCCGGATCGATTTCTAGGTCTTTCATGGCTTGAGCGACGGCGTCGTTTTCGATCTGTCCCTCGCGTGCCAGCGCGCTCAAGGCCCCTAGTGCGATGAAGCGGTAATCGACCTCAAAGTGGTCGCGCAGGGCCTCGCGGGTCTCGCTGCGGCCGAAGCCATCGGTGCCGAGGGAAACGGGCGGATTGGGAAACCAGCGGGCAATGGATTCTGGGAGGGCCTTGACGTAGTCCGAGGCCATGACGTACACGCCGCGCTCCTTGGCTAGGGATTGTTCGATGTAGCTGAGACGGGGCTTTTCGCCGGGGTGCAGGCGGTTCCAACGCTCGGCATCGAGCCCGTCGCGGTGCAGTGCTTTGTAGCTGGTGATGCTCCAGACATCCGCACTGACTTGGTATTTTTCTTCGAGGATGCTCTGTGCTTTGAGGGCGCTGTTGATGATTGCGCCGCTGCCAAAGAGGTGGGCCTTGAGTCGGGCGCGTTTCTTGGCCGAGGGTTTGAACTTGTACATGCCCTTGAGAATGCCTTCTTCGACGCCGTCGGGCATCTCCGGCATGGAGTAGATGTCGTTTTCGACCGTCAGGTAGTAGAACACGTCCTCCTGTTCGACGTACATGCGGCGAATACCCTCGCGGATGATGACGGCGATTTCGTAGCCAAAGGCCGGATCGTAGGCTTCGAGATTGGGCACTGGATAGGCCAACAGGTGGCTGTGTCCGTCCTCGTGTTGCAGCCCTTCGCCGTTGAGCGTGGTGCGCCCGGCCGTGCCGCCGACCATGAAGCCCTTGACCCGCATGTCGCCGGCTAGCCAGACCAAATCGCCGATGCGCTGCATCCCGAACATCGAGTAGTAGATGAAGAAGGGAATGGTGTTGATGCCGTGAGTGGCATAGGCCGAGCCGGCCGCGATAAAGGAGGACATAGAGCCGGCCTCGGTGATGCCCTCTTCGAGTATCTGGCCGTCTTTGGCCTCTTTGTAGTAGGTGATGACGTCTTTATCGACCGGCTCGTATAGCTGGCCTAGGCTCGAATAGATCCCGAACTGGCGGAAGAGCGGCTCCATGCCGAAAGTGCGCGATTCGTCGGGGACGATAGGGACGACTAAATTGCCGATTTGCTTGTCTTGCATGAGTTTGCGCATGACTGCAACAAAGGCCATGGTCGTGGCAAACGCGCGCTTGCCCGAGCTTTTTTTGAATTCTTCCCACAGCGTTTCTGGCGGCATGGCCAGCGGAGGGGCCGTTACTTGCCGCTGGGGTACGTGGCCGCCGAGGCTTTCTCGCCGCTGGCGGATGTACTGGATTTCCGGGCTGTCGTCCGGGGGCCGGTAGAACGGCGTCTCCGCGACCTCATCGTCCGAGATGGGGATGCCGAAGCGGGTGCGGAAAAGGCGGATCTCGTCCTCGTTGAGCTTTTTTTGCTGATGGGTGATGTTCTTGCCCTCGCCGGCCTCGCCCATGCCGTAGCCCTTGATGGTCTTGGCGAGGATGACGGTGGGTGCGCTCTTGTGGGCGATGGCTTGCTGGTAGGCAGCATAGACCTTTTCTGGATCGTGGCCGCCGCGTCGCATTTTCTGCAGTTGTTCGTCCGAGTAGTCCTCGACCATGGCGGCTAGTTTGGGGTCGGTGCCGAAGAAGTCGTGGCGGATGTAGCTGCCGTCGGAGACTGAGTACTTTTGGTACTGGCCATCGACGACCTCGTTCATGCGCTGGGCCAAGCTGCCGTCGGCGTCTTGTTCCAAGAGCGGATCCCAGTCATCGCCCCAGATCACCTTGATGACGTTCCAGCCAGCGCCGCGGAAGACCGCTTCTAGCTCTTGTATTATCTTGCCATTACCGCGCACCGGGCCGTCGAGTCGCTGGAGATTGCAGTTGACGACCCAGATGAGGTTGTTGAGCTGTTCGCGCGCCGCGAGGGTGAGCGCGCCCAAGCTCTCGGGCTCGTCGCACTCGCCGTCGCCCAAAAAGGCCCACACCTTGCTGTCGTCAATGGGCTTGAGGCCGCGGTTTTCGAGGTAGCGGTTGAAGCGCGCCTGATAGATCGAAAGGATGGGGCCTAAGCCCATAGACACGGTTGGGAACTGCCAAAAGTCCGGCATTAGCCAGGGATGCGGATAGGAGGCGAGGCCGCCGCCTTCTTGCAACTCGCGGCGGAAGTTTTCGAGCTGGTGTTCGTTGAGGCGGCCTTCGACGAAGGCGCGGGCGTACATGCCGGGGGAGGCGTGCCCTTGGAAATATATTTGGTCCCCGGGATGGCCGTTGCTGGGAGCGCGGAAAAAGTGGTTGTAGCCGACCTCATAGAGGGTAGCAGAAGAGGCGTAGGTCGAGATGTGGCCGCCGACGTTGGAGTCGTGATTGGCGCGCACGACCATGGCCATGGCGTTCCAGCGCACGATGCTTTTGATCCGCCGCTCGATCTCGCGGCTGCCCGGATAGGGGGGCTGCTGATCGCGGGGAATGGTGTTGATGTAGGGCGTATTGACGCTGAAGGGCGTGCCGACGCCGGCTTCTGCGGCGTGGGTTTGGAGCTGTTGCAGGAGTTTGAGGACCTGCGCCGGCGTTCTATGGGCCAGCACGTAATCGAGAGATTCGAGCCACTCGCTTAGTTCGGCTTGTATTTCTTGGGCGTTGCTCATGGCTGAATAATTCCTTTGCGTAGGCCGTTTTATAGGTTAAAAAAAGATAATAAGCACCTGTTTTCTTGGCAAAAAACCGTTTTGTTACAATCAGTTATATTATTATAGATACTGCTCGCACGCGCTGATGGGCGGCGCAGAAAGAGAGACTCCCCGTGCGCAGACACCGAACCGCCTATATCTGTTTGCTGGCATCGCTGCTTTTGCATCTGACCGCGCTTTACCTAGGAGATCACCTGTGGCGCGACGAGTTGGACGCGGAGGCCTTTCGCGTGCGTCTCGCCCGCATCCCGCCGCAGTTTAAGCCCCCCCGCCCGATTCCCTTGCCCCCCTTGGACGTAGAGGCGTTGAAAGTGGAGATGGAGTATCTGCGGACCGACCAACCGGCTGTGTCCGTCCGCGACCCCAATTTAGAAAGCGAGACGACTCCACCCGAGATAGAATCGCCGACGGCCCCCTTGGCGTTGGGCGAGATGGCCGTTGGTGCAAAGGAAGATGCGCCAATTTTGGAGCGCGAAAAGATGATTTCGCCTTCGTCGTTGGGCTTGGCCGATAGCATGGGTGTCGCCGCGATGGATCTGTTGCGGATAGAGGACATGGCTCGGGCCAACAAGGATCACGCCGCCATCATTCCCAGTCGGGCGACTCGCCGTGACTTGTCTGGCTACGTGAACTTCACCCAGTTGCGCGTCTATGGGGCTAGTTCGGGACGGGGCACGCTCGATGCCTTGAGCCGCTACTTGCGCGACCACACTCACCTGTTGGCGCGGGTGCGGGACCAGACCTACGAGTATTTCTTGTCGGAGCAACTGCTCAAGGATCCCATCCACTTCCTCTTTGAAGACTCCTTATCGGCATACGACCCGAACATCCTGACCAAGTTCAGTGCGGAGGAGAAGGCGCTTTTGGGCCGCTATCTGCGCGAGGGAGGGTTCCTATTTATCGAGGGTACGAGCAGCCGTACCAACCGCTATTTGCGCGAAATGAAGGACCAACTGCGCGAGATTTTGGGGCCTGAAGCGCGCTTGGCACCCATCCCGACCTCGCATCCGATATATCATTCCTTTTACGAGTTTGGCGGCGGCTTCCCCGGCGAGGATAAATCGCGTATTGAGGATACCGGAGACAATCCCTCTTGGTATTATCCAACGAACAATCGCTATGAGGTTTTGGCCTTGCAGGAACAACAGGAGGCCACCCTTGGCGGAGCCAGTGCTGCGGGCGAGAATTTGCCACCGCCAGAGGGGCTGTGGGGCGTCGAACTGGATGGCGAGTTGGTCGCCGTGATCAGCGATTTATGGTTGGGGAATTATTGGCGGGCCAGCTTCAACACAGAAGATGAAGAAACGCCGCCAGCGACCTACGCGCTGATGGCGGGGACCAACATCTTGGTGTATGCGCTGACGCGCAAAAGCGGCATCACGCCCCAACTGCCGCCGCCGGCTTGGATGCCGGAGCAAAGGCCCGTGGCCATGGTACAAGAGGCACCCCTAGCCATTGCTACCGCCGCTGCCGATGAGTTGCTATTCGACGATCTCGACGCTTGGCTGGCCTTGGTGGTGGCCCCCATCGGCAGCGAGATAACAAAGGATATCGCGGTGCGCTTGGACGGCCGCTACTCGCTCGAATTGCTCAAGCGCGGCTATCAGGGGTTGCTTTTCCACAACCTGTCCGCTGGTCGGCACTGGGTCGAGTTGAGCTATGGCGGGCAGACCCAACAGGTGGAGGTCGATCTGAGGGGGGGCCAGGTCACCACGCTGACGTTCGCGCTCAATCGCTTTGCCTTTGTGGTGCGGCTGCGGGTGCAGGAGCAGGAGGAACGGGCGGACTGGCAGCGGTGGTCTGCGGCCTTTGCCGACTTGGAGGTCGAGGAGATTTACTTGGCCGCAGACCGCGAGTGGTTGGAAGGCGGAGACGCCCCCTGAACCCTACTTGTAGCGCTGCATCTCGCCGCTTTTCAGCCGGCCCCAGTAATCTTGCAAGCACGCCTTGATTTGCGGACTGAGAATGATGCCGCCGATGATGTTGGGGAAGGCCATGCTCAAGATGAGCATATCGGTAAAGTCGAGCACGTTTTTGAGCGTGACGACCGAGCCGAAGACGACGAAGACGACGAAAATGACCCGGTAGATTAGGTTGAAGCGACTGCCAAATAGGTATTCCCACGCCCGCTCCCCGTAGTACGACCACGAAATCATGGTTGAGTAGGCAAAGAGCATGACGCCAATGGCGAGGACGTAGCGGGCGCCGGGCAGGAACGAATCAAAGGCCGCCGAAGTCATTTTAGCCCCGACGATAAAGCCTTCACTCGCTTGGAACTGAGGATCGGTGTACACCCCGGTAATCATGCAGACCAAAGCGGTCATCAAGCAAATCACGATCGTGTCGATGAAGGGGCCAATCATTGCGACCATGCCTTCGCGCGCTGGCTCGTTGGTCTTGGCCGCGGCATGGGCAAAAGCTGCGGAGCCGAGACCGGCCTCATTGGAAAAGGCTGCCCGCTTGATGCCGACGACCAGGACGCCTAAAAAGCCGCCGTACAGGGCCTGTGGCGAGAAGGCTTCGCGGAAAATGGTCGCGATCATGGCGGGCACATCGCCGATGTGCGACAGAATAATGATGAGGGAGGCGGCCACGTAGAGCAGGCACATGAAGGGCACGATCCGCGAGGTGACGCGGCCGATCCGCTTGATGCCGCCGATGATGACCAAGGAGATCAACACGGCGAAGAGGATGCCTAAGACCCAGTTGTATTCCCCTATAGCCGGGGATACAGTGGTGAGGATCTCGACCGTCTGGTTGACTTGGAACATGTTGCCACCGCCGAGGGAGCCACCGATGGTGAAAATGGCGAACAAAATGGCGAAGACGCGGCCCAACGACTTGAGTCCTTTACCGGCAAGCCCGTGCTCTAGGTAGTACATCGGTCCGCCAGAGATGCGGCCGTCGGGGTGAATTTTGCGGTACATGACGGCTAGGGTACAGGAAGCCAGCTTGGAGGACATGCCGAACAAGGCGGTCAGGAGCATCCAGAAGACCGCACCCGGCCCGCCTAGGCTGACGGCAATGGCGACGCCGGCGATGTTACCGAGGCCGATGGTAGCCGACAGGGCGCTGGTGAGGGCTTGAAAATGGGAGATCTCGCCCGGATCGTTGGGATCGTCGTAGCGACCGCGGATGACGTCGATAGAGTGGCGGAACCCGCGCAGGGAAAGCCAGCCGAAATAGAACGAATAGTAGATGCCGCCTAGGACGAGCACCCAGATAATGAGGGGAATTTTCGTCCCTAGGTCGGCAAAGAGAACACCAGCCATCGCCGAGACGATGGAGCCAAACGCGGCGTCCAAGTTGGCGATGGCCGCCTGAATCCAGTTTTGGTCGGCTTCTTGGGCTAGGGCGGGGACGGCGAGTGCGAGCATCAGGGCGGCGGCGTAGAATAAGCGCATGGGCAATTTTCCTCTCGAAGGACTAGCGATTCTTACCGTTGTCGTTGAGCAGTTGGTCTAGTTGAGCGCGTTTTGCAGGGGCCATGTGCGCTGTGTTTTCGGCCGTGGGGAAGTGGCCTTCGGCGACTTCACGGCAGTACGTTTTGAACATTTCGAGCCAGTCTTGGCGCGTTTGGCCATAGGCTTTGGTCAGGATTAGGTCTTCTTCGTTGAGACCGACGAGGTCGTGGACGATCAGCACTTGGCCGTCGCAATAGCGGCCAGCGCCGATGCCGATGACCGGAATTTTGAGCCGCTCGGCGACGGCTTGAGCGGCCTCTTCAGTGACCATCTCCAAGACCAGGGAGAACACGCCGGCGTCCTCCAAGCGCAGGGCTTGCTCGACGAGGGCCTTGGCTCCCTTTGGCCCCTTGCCGTGAAATTTGGGCACCGTGCCGCGCCGGTCGCTGAACAGGTAGAATTCGCGGGCTTGGGACTGCGGAGTGAACCCGAGGTGGCCGACGACCGGAATGCCGGCTTCAACGATGGCTTTTAGCTGCGGCAAGACCGGCAGGCCGCCCTCCAATTTGACGCCTTCGGCCCCGCCCTCCTGCACCAAGCGCCCGGCGTTTTTGACCGCGGTCTCGACCGACGGCTGAAAGGACATGAAGGGTAGATCGGCGAGGAGAAAGGCCCGGCGCACCGCCCGGCGCACCGCCCGCAGGTGGTGGAGGATGTCTTCCATGGTTACCTGCTGTGGGCCGCGATAGCCCAAGACGTTGGTGCCCACAGAGTCGCCGACCAAGATCACGTCGAGGCCGGCTTCGTCTTGCAGTGCGGCCGTGGGGTAGTCGTAGGCCGTCAACATGCAGATCTTTTGGCCCCGCTCCTTTTTGGACTGGAGCGAAGAAATGGTGATTTTATTAGTCGTCGTCGCCATAGCAGCGGAAGGGCAAGTTTACAGGCGAATAGTATAGAGCGGCGCACCTTGTGCGGCAAGCCTGTAGGTGGCTTGCCTTGCTTGGGCGAATCATTTGGCACAGCTTCACCTTTATGCAGGCGAAATTCGATTTCATTCACGCTGAATTGGCGCGGCGGCAACAGGCCGGGCAGATGCGGTCGTTGCGAACTTGGGAGCCGTGCGGCCGTGCGCGCGTTCGCGCTCAAGGCCGCGAGTTGGTCAATTTTAGCTCCAACGACTATCTCGGCTTGGCGTCGCATCCGCTTTTGCAGGCGCGGGCCGTTGAGTTCGTCGAGCACTACGGAGCCGGCGCCACGGCCGCGCGCTTAATTTGTGGCTCGCAGCCGGGCTTTGCCGAGGTGGAGCAGACCTTGGCTGGGCTCAAGCAGACCGAGCGGGCGCTGGTGCTCAATTCCGGCTATCAGGCCAATGTTTCGCTGCTGCCCACACTAGTCGATCGGCGCGCGCTCATCCTGCTCGACCGGCTCTGCCACAACAGCTTGGTCCAAGGGGCGGTCTTGGGGCGCTGCCGGATGCGGCGCTACCGCCACGGCGACTTGGATCACCTGCGCGTTCTGCTAGCGGAAAGCGCGGGGGCAGACCACTCGCGCCGGGTGATTGTCACCGAATCGGTGTTTAGCATGGACGGCGACGTCAGCGACATCGACGCGCTCGTCGAGTTGGCCGGGGAATTCGACGCGCTGTTGGTCATCGACGAAGCGCATGCCACGGGCGTTCTGGGCGAGCGGGGGATGGGGCTGACGTGCGGCAAGGCCGTGGATGTATGCATAGGCACGTTTGGCAAGGCGCTCGGGTCTTTTGGGGCGTACGTGGCTTGCGGCGAGAAGCTGTGGGAGTACTTGGTCAATTGCTGTCCGGGGTTCATCTATACGACCGCGCTGCCGCCAGCCGTCTTGGGCGCAGTGGATGCGGCGCTAGAACTGGTACCGCAAATGGACGCCCAGCGCCGAACATTGCTCGGCCACGCTGACTACTTGCGCGGCGCGCTCAGGGCACAAGGCTGGGACACGGGCGCGGCGACCGCGCAGATCGTGCCGCTGATGGTAGGTGCGGATGACGAAGCACTGGCCCTGAACGCCTATCTAGAAGAAAACGGCGTCCTAGCGGTAGCTATTCGCCCTCCTACGGTCGAGCCGGGTCGGGCGCGGATTCGCTTGGCGCTCAGTGCCCGGCACCAGCAGAGCGATCTCGACATGCTGGTGGACTTGCTACAGCGGTGGCGCGATGGCCGTCGTTGACGTGGTCGCCCAACACGGGTGGGGCTTCGGCGCTTGGTGCTGGGATCGCTGGCGGGAGGTCTTGCCCCCCGGCTTTGCGCTGCACTGTCCAGATCGAGGGTACTTTGGCCCAGCCGTGGAGGTCGCGGTCCAGCCGCGCATCGTCTTGGCGCACTCCCTCGGCCTGCACCTGTTGTCGCCGCAGCTGTATGCGGCGGCGGAGTTGATCGCGGTCTTCAGCGGTTTTCGCAGTTTTCACTCACCGTGCGCCCGTCAGGCCCGGCGCTCGCGCCGCATGGTAGAGCAAATGCTCGCGCGCTTAGAGTGCGAGCCAGCGGCCTTGTTGGCCGATTTTTACGCCCGTTGTGGTGCGCCGTCGGACAGTCGCTTCCCCTGGACTATTGATGCCGCTAGCTTGCGCCGCGATTTGCAACTGTTGCAGGAGAGCGTGCTGGAACTAAGCGCGATACCGGCGGCAGCACAAGTGCTCATTTTGCACGGCAGCCGCGATCGCGTGGTGCCTGTGGAGCGGGCCGAGGAACTGCACGAGTTGCTGCCCAATAGCACGCTTGCCATCGTCGCGGAAGCAGGCCACGCGCTGCCCCTAACACATGTTCGCGCGTGTTGGGAACGGGTTGAATGGGCTTGGCATTGAGTGTAGTGGCCAGCGACCAGTCTCTATCCCACTTCCCGCAACAACTGAGCTATGTATTTTACTGACTGACGTTACGCACGGCACCTAGGTATGGGATGCTTCGCTTCGCTCAGCATCCCATACCCAAGAAGTTTCTGCGTAACGTCAGTTACTGACCACTGACCACTGACCACTACTATGACGGAAGCGAGTTTCAAAGCGCGCGTCGTGGAAAATTTCTCCCGCAGCGCCTCGACGTACGACTGCCATGCCGAAGAGCAGCGTGTTGGTGCTGCTACTTTGGCTAGATGCGCTGCTGAGTGCGCCGAAGATCTAGTGGAAGGCCCCGTGCTCGAAATCGGTTGTGGCACGGGCTTTTTGAGCGCGTCTTTGGCCGCGCTTTTCCCCGAGCGACGCTTGGAACTGACCGACCTTGCGCCGGCCATGGTCGCGCATTGTCGGCAAAAAATGGCCGCTGAAACCACCCATCCAGACCTCCACTATCGAGTCTTAGATGGGGAGCAGCTAGTAAGCGAGGGACGCTACGCCTTGATCTGCGCCAGCTTTGTGGTGCACTGGTTTGCCGATTTGCGCGCTGGACTACAGCAGCTATTGGCCGCGCTTAAACCCGGCGGGCGTTTGCTCTGCTCCTATCCGGGGGCGGGGTCGTACGCCGAATGGCACCGCCAATGTGTGCGCCAAGGCGTTCCTTGCAGCGCCAACGCCTTGCCCGACTTGGCGTCTGTCGCCCGCGCATTAGCCGCCGAGCCGGTCGCCGTGCGCCAATGGGAGCAAGTGATTGCACTGCGCTTTCCGACCGTGCGCGCCTTTTTGCGCCACTTCAAGGGCACGGGCGCCCACACGTCGGCGCGGCTGAGTACCCTTGGACCTGCGCAATTGCGCCAGCTCTTGCGCGGCTGGGATCGCGACTGCCCCAACGGCGTGGAGATCACGTGCGCTATTCATTATTTGTCTGTCGAGAAAGCGGGGAGCTGTGACGGCTGAACTTCCCGCGCGCTTGTTCGTCACCGGTACGGATACGGGCGTTGGCAAGTCCTATGTGGCAGCTCTGCTGACTGTGGGGCTGGAAGCCTCCTATTGGAAGCCCGTGCAAAGTGGAGCCGATGCGGACGCCGATTGGCTGCGGCGCGTCACCGGCTTGCCGGCCGAGCGGGTTCTGCCGGAGACCTATCGCTTGCGCGCTCCGCTGTCGCCGCACGAGGCGGCCCGGCGCGAGGGCGTGCAGATCGAGATGAGCCGCTTTGTGCTGCCCAAGCAAAAGCGCTTGATCGTCGAAGGAGCTGGCGGAGTTATGGTACCGCTCGACGACCAGCACCTGATGGTCGATCTGATGGTCGCTCTGGGGTTGCCGGTGCTGGTGGTGGCGCGCAGCGAGTTGGGCACCATCAATCACACACTATTGACGCTGGACCAATTGCGCCGCCGAGGTTGCTCGCTCTTGGGCGTGGTGGTCAACGGCCCCTCCAATCCAGCTAACTGCCAAGCTATCGCGCACTACGGAGAGATACCTGTGCTGGCTGCAATCGACCGCCGGGTAGAGCTGTCTCCCGCCAAGGTGCCGGAGCTTTTTGCCCGCTATTTTGGCCACCATGACTGAGCGTACTTCCCACGTGTGGTCGCCTTTTACTCAGATGAAGGCGGCGCTGCCGATACAGCAAGTACGGACTGGTCGCGGGGCCGTGCTGGAGTTGGAGGATGGTCGGCAGATCCTCGACTGCATTTCGAGCTGGTGGGTGACCTTGCACGGCCACAGTCAACCCGAGATCGCCGCCGCGGTGGCCGCGCAGGCCAAAGAGTTAGAACAGGTAATAGCGGCCGGATTTACCCATCGCCCCGCCGAAGAGCTGGCCCAGCGGTTGGTGGATGCTTTGCCCGCGCCGCTAAAGTGGGTTTTCTACTCGGACGACGGCTCGACGGCTGTGGAGGTCGCGCTCAAGCTGGCCTACCAGTTTTGGCACAACGAGGGCGAGCGAGATCGCACGCGCTTTCTGCGTTTCGAGGGGGCCTATCACGGCGACACGCTCGGGGCGATGTCGGTGGGGGAGCGCTCGCTTTTTACGCGCCCCTTTGCCGACTTGCTCTTTCCGACGGACGCCGTGCCCTTCCCGGCCACTTGGGAAGGCGATGGGGAGGTAGAGGCCAGAGAGGCGCGGGCACTCGCGAGGCTGGAGGAGCTGTTGGCACGCCGGCCTGGCCAGTACGCGGCGATGATACTCGAACCGCTGGTGCAGGGTGCCGGAGGCATGCGAATGTGCCGCCCGCACTTTCTCTTGGCCGTGCAGGCACTTTTGCGCCAATGCGACGTGTTGGCCATCTACGACGAGGTGTTGACCGGATTTGGTCGCACTGGGGCGCTCTTCGCCTGTGAGAAAACCGCGACCCAACCCGACATCATCTGCTTGGCCAAGGGACTGACCGGCGGCTTTCTGCCCATGGCGGCCACTGTTTGCAGCGAGCGGATTTTCTCGGCCTTCTATAACGACGATCCTGCTAAAGCCTTCTATCACGGGCACTCCTATACGGCCAATCCCTTGGGATGCGCGGCTGCGTTGGCCTCGCTGGATCTGCTCGCTAGCGAGCCTTTTCGCCGGCTAGCGGCTTGGCAGCGCGAGGAAGCGGTGCGCCTGCGCGGTCACCCGCGGCTCAAGCGGGTGCGGGTGTGCGGTACAATTGTAGCTGCGGACGTGGTAGTCGAGGGCGAGGAAGGATACTTGCACGAGGTAGGGCCGCTGCTGAGGGAGCAATTTTTGGCGCGGGGATTTCTGCTGCGGCCGCTGGGCAATAGCGTGTACGTGCTGCCGCCCTACTGCATTGAGCGGCTTCAGCTAGCTTCGATCTACGACTGCTTCTGCGAGCTGATCGACGCGCTCTGAAGCGCTTTGCGGCGGCCGCGCTTCTAGGTCGAGCAGGTCGAAGAGGGCTTGGTCGGCGTCAGTGCCGGGGTGGGGCGTAGTCAACAGGCGGTCGCCCGAGAAGATGGAATTGGCTCCGGCCAAAAAGCACAGGGCTTGTTCGGCTGTCGAGAGCTGGTCGCGGCCAGCCGAGAGGCGCACCATGGCAGTGGGAAAGAGGATGCGGGCGCAGGCGATCATGCGGACGAGCTCCCATACAGTCGTCTTTTCACGGTCGCCTAGCGGCGTACCTGCAATGGGTACTAAGGCGTTGACCGGTATGGATTCCGGCGGCGTTGGTAGTTGCAAGAGCGCGCAGAGCAGGTCGATGCGGTCTT
The DNA here is from genome assembly GCA_965208845.1 of Candidatus Latescibacterota bacterium. GTDB lineage: Bacteria > Latescibacterota > UBA2968 > UBA8231 > UBA8231. Next base: position 6,079,829 of record OZ242361.1, read on the forward strand.
CGTCGCTTTCGCCCATGCCCAAGATGCCGCCGCAGCAGACCGATATCCCGGCGCGACCGACGTGGCCTAGGGTTTCGATGCGGTCGCGATAGGTGCGGGTGGAGACGATTTCGGGATAGTAGTTTTCCCCGGTGTCTAGGTTGTGGTTGTACGCGTGGAGGCCGGCTTCCCGCAACTGGCGGGCTTGGTCGGCGGTGAGCATGCCCAACGTGCAGCAGACCTCCATGCCGGTGGCAGCGACCGTGCGCACCATGTCCAACACGCGGTCGAACTCCGCGCCGTCGCGGACTTGGCGCCAGGCCGCGCCCATGCAGAAGCGCGTACTGCCAGCGGCTGCGGCGCGCTCGGCGGCTGTGCGCACGGCCTCTAGCGACAGTAGGTCTTGGCGTTCGAGGCCCGTATCGAAGTGGGCCGATTGCGAGCAATAGCTGCAATTTTCAGGACAGCCGCCGGTCTTGATCGATAGCAGGGTGCAGACTTGTACTTGCCGCGGGTCGTGGTGCTCGCGATGGACGGTTGCGGCTCGGTATATGAGGTCGAGTATAGGGCTTTTGTAGAGAGCAGCGATTTCCTCGCGCGTTGCAGACGCATTCAGGCTCATAATTCCTCAATCAGTTTGGTGAATGAGCGTCTAAAATCCGAGGTTTCACCCAGTTTGGCAAGGTCTAGCCCGCGTCTTCCACGCAAATGTCTTGCTCCATCGCGTTTCTTGGCTTTTATTTTTAGGCTGTTTGCGGAGGTAAACGGGCTAGACGGCGCGCCCGCGCTTTGAATATCTGGCCGATTATGAGACATAAAAACTCTTCAGTGGCGAATTAGCGTCCTATTTTTCTGACAGATGGAAATAGCTGGCTTAAACTGGCCAGTTTAGTGATATTTTACTTTTGAAAGGGGATCGCGCAGCGCACATAATGGCCAGTAGTAAAATTGTAATAAAAAAAGGATTAGACCTGCCCATTGCTGGTGCGCCGGAGCAAGTGATTGAAGACGGCCCAGCGATTGGGAAGGTGGCCGTCTTGGGGCCAGATACTATCGACCTGCGGCCGACGATGGCCGTAAACGAGGGCGATTCGGTCAAAAAGGGCCAGTTGCTTTTCGAGAACAAGAGGGCTCCGGGCGTGCGCTATACGTCGCCAGCAAGCGGCAAAGTGATCGCCGTCCATCGCGGTGCCAAACGCGTCTTGCTCTCGGTCGTCATTGAAGTTGCCGGGGACGAGGAAGAGCGCTTTGAGCAGCACACGCGCACAGCGCCGGACCAGCTAAGCCGCGAGCAGGTGCGCGAAACCTTGGTGGCGTCTGGCCTTTGGACCGCGCTGCGCACGCGGCCCTACAGCAAAGTGCCCCTGCCCGATAGCACGCCGCACTCGATTTTCGTCACTGCGATGGATACCAATCCCCTCGCAGCCGATCCCCAAGTCGTGCTCCGCGAGTACGAAGACGATTTCGCTCGGGGTCTGACCATATTGGGCAAGCTCACCGATGGGCCGGTCTATGCGTGCAAGGCACCCGGTGTGAGCATCTCAGCCGATGGTGCCGAGGTCGTCGAATTTGCCGGTCCGCATCCCGCGGGGTTGCCCGGCACTCACATCCACTTTCTCGATCCGGTCGGGGCGGCCAAGACGGTCTGGTACATTGGCTACCAAGACGCGATAGCCTGCGGTAAGCTCTTTGCCACCGGCTCGTTGTGGACTGAGCGCATAGTGGCTTTAGGCGGCCCCCAAGTGGAGCAGCCGCGCCTGTTGCGCACTCGCCAAGGAGCCTGCCTGAGCGAGCTGACGGCGGGCCAACTCAAGCCGGGCGAGAATCGGATCATTGCCGGGTCGGTGCTAGCGGGTCGGGGCGCGTCTGGCCCCTTGGACTTTCTCGGCCGCTATCACGCGCAGGTCTCGGTGCTCGCCGAAGGCCGCGAGCGCGAGTTCTTAGGGTGGCAGAAACCAGGCGTCGATAAGTTTTCCATCAAGAATGTCTTTGCTTCCAAGCTGCTGCCTAGCCGGCTATTCGATTTTACTACCTCGACCGAGGGCAGCGACCGGGCTATGGTGCCGATCGGCTCGTACGAGCAGGTGATGCCGCTGGACATCCTCGCGACACTGCTCCTTCGCGCCATCATAGTCGAGGATACGGACCGCGCCCAAGCCCTCGGCTGTCTGGAGCTAGACGAGGAGGACTTGGGGCTGTGTACTTTCGCGTGTCCCGGCAAGTACGAATACGGACCCATGCTGCGGCGAAATTTGGACAGAATTGAAAGAGAAGGATAGACGCATTCAATGAAGGTTTTGCGAGATCTGCTCGACCAAGCCGAGCCCCTCTTCCACAAGGGGGGGCGGCTGGAAAAGTTCTACGCCCTGTACGAGGCAGCCGATACATTTTTATATACGCCCGGTCGCGTCACTGACGGGCCGACGCACGTGCGCGACGGCATTGACCTCAAGCGCACCATGATTACGGTAGTTGTCGCGCTCGTTCCCTGCATTTTCATGGCCATGTGGAACACTGGCTATCAGGTCAACTTGGCTATGCAGCAGATGGGGGCGGCCACGACGGGCGAATGGCGCGGGATAATCATCGACATCCTCGGCATTGGCTACAATCCCCATAATCCGCTGGCCAACGTATTCCACGGCTTCCTCTATTTTTTCCCCGTCTTTTTGGTGTGCAATATGGTGGGCGGTCTGTGGGAGGGGCTTTTCGCAATGGTTCGCAAGCACGAGATCAACGAGGGCTTCTTGGTCACGGGCATGCTCTTTCCCTTGACCCTGCCGCCAACGATCCCCCTGTGGCAGGTGGCCATCGGCATCAGTTTCGGCGTGGTGATAGGTAAAGAGGTCTTCGGCGGTACCGGCAAAAATTTCCTCAATCCAGCGCTGACCGGGCGGGCTTTTCTCTATTTTGCATATCCCGTCGAGATCACCGGCGACGCGGTCTGGGTCGCGGTCGATGGCTTTACGTACGCTACCCCGCTAGGGGCCGCTGCGGCCGACGGCATGGCGGCCGTTACCGGCGCGGTGACGTGGACGCAGGCCTTCTTGGGCACGATCCCCGGGTCCATGGGCGAAACATCGACCCTAGCCTGTCTGATCGGCGCAGCCATCCTCATAGCGACTAGGGTCGGCTCTTGGCAAATCATCGCCAGCATGACGGCGGCCACGGTAGTATGCGCCGAATTGTTGCACGCGATTGGCAGCGATACCAACCCGATGTTCCAGATGGACGCGGCTTGGCATTTGGTGCTGGGCGGATATGCCTTTGGCTGCGTCTATATGGCGACGGACCCGGTATCGGCGACCATGACCCCGACCGGCCGCTGGGTGTATGGGGCGCTCATAGGCTTTATGACCGTGCTGATCCGCGTGATCAATCCGGCCTTCCCCGAGGGCGTAATGCTGGCCATTCTCTTTGGCAATGTCTTCGCGCCCGCGATCGACTACGTGGCAATACAAGCCAACATCAAGCGCAGGCTGGCCCGCACCGCCGTCAGCTCTTAGGAGAGATAGACAAAGTGGCTAACGATTCCGTAGGTAGAACATTCGGCGTGGCGCTCGGCGTTTGCCTCGTCTGCTCGGTGCTGGTATCGGCGGCGGCGGTGTCGCTGCGGCCGACCCAAGCAGTCAACAAGACGCTCGACAAGAAGCGCAATATTCTAATGGCCGCTGGGCTGCTGAAATCCGGCGAGGTCGCCAGCGGCGAGCGCATCGATGAGTTATACCGAAATATAAATACCCGCGTCGTCGATTTGGCGACCGGCGAATACGTCGATGGCGTGGACCCGATTGCCTACGACCAGCGGCGGGCGGCCAAGGACCCGGCGCAGAGCGAGGTGGTACCGGCCGATGTGGACATCGCCAATGTCAAGCGCCGCGCACTCCATGCCTCGGTGTACTTGGTCTCGCAAAAGGGCAAGATCAAAAAGGTCATCTTGCCCGTCCACGGCTTAGGTCTGTGGTCAACGCTCTATGGATTTGTGGCCCTCGATGCTAGGGACCTCAATACCATCCGAGGGCTGGTGTACTACGAGCACGCCGAGACTCCAGGTTTGGGAGGCGAGGTCGATAACCCGAGTTGGAAGGCCCTGTGGGACGGCAAAAAGGCCTTCGACGAAAGCGGTGCCGTGCGCATCGAAGTGATCAGGGGCAAGGTCGTCCAAGGACGGCCCGAAGCTCAGTATCAGGTCGATGGGCTGTCGGGTGCCACCATTACCTCGCGCGGCGTCAGAGACATGCTGCGCTACTGGCTGGGTGCGGAAACCTTTGGGCCGTATCTGGCCAAGCTCAAAGAACGAGGAGTTAGTTAAATGGCTGACAAACCAAAAGACGTCCTCTTTAGGCCGCTCTTTGACTCCAATCCCATTGCCTTGCTGAGCCTCGGTATATGCTCGGCGCTGGCGGTGACGACCAAGTTGGAAACCACCGTCACCATGTGCTTGGCGGTCATTTTTGTACTCTGTTGTTCCAACATGGCCGTCAGCTTGATTCGCAACTTTATCCCGGCCAATATCCGCATTATCGTGCAGATGACGATTATTGCCTCGCTGGTGATTATCGTCGATCAATTCCTGCGCGCCTATGCCTTTGACATCAGCAAACAGCTCTCGGTCTTCGTCGGCCTGATCATCACCAACTGCATTATCATGGGGCGGGCCGAGGCTTTCGCCTCGCAGAACGGCCCTGGGCTGAGCTTTCTCGACGGCTTGGGGAACGCCTTGGGCTACAGCGTCATTCTGCTGGTCGTCGGCATATTGCGCGAGCTATTCGGGTCGGGTTCGCTTTTTGGGGTACCAATGTTCGCATTGGCCGCCGAAGGGGGTTGGTACGCGCCCAACGGCCTGATGCTCTTGCCGCCGAGTGCGTTTTTTATCATTGGCTTGTTTATATGGGTGCTCAGGACTTGGAAGCCCAAGCAGGTAGAGAAGGAGTAACCAAACATGGTCGAAGCCTATCTGAGCATATTTATGAAGTCCGTGTTCGTCGAGAACATGGCGCTGGCCTTCTTTTTAGGGATGTGTACTTTTCTAGCGGTCTCCAAGGAGGTGCAGACGGCGTTCGGGCTTGGGATCGCCGTAATCGTGGTCCAGACAGTTACCGTCCCTGCCAACAACCTAATCTACCAGTACCTGCTCAAGGAAGACGCGCTGGCGTGGGCGGGCTTGAGTGGGGTAGATCTGACCTTTGTGGGGCTGATTAGCTACATCGGCATTATCGCCGCGATGGTGCAGATTCTCGAGATGTTTCTCGACAAGTTCGTACCGGCCCTCTACAATGCGCTGGGCATTTTCCTGCCCTTGATTACCGTCAATTGCGCGATTCTGGGCGGTTCGCTGTTCATGGTCGAGCGCGACTACAACCTCGGCGAGAGCGTGGTCTTTGGTTTTGGCTCCGGCTTCGGCTGGGCGCTGGCTATCGTCGCGCTGGCAGGCATTCGCGAGAAGATGAAGTACAGCGACGTGCCCCCAGGGCTGCGCGGCCTCGGGATTACCTTCATTACGGTGGGTCTGATGTCGTTGGCTTTTATGTCCTTTTCCGGTATTCAGCTATAAGAGAAAAGAGCGTTTTATGACTGAAGTTATTTCCGGCGTCGGCATGTTCACGGGCGTGGTGCTGGCCCTAGTGGCCGTAATTTTGGTCGCCCGCTCCCGGCTGGTGCCCAGCGGCAACGTGCGAATCCTCATCAACGACGACCAGAGCAAGGCCCTTTCCGTCCCAGCCGGGGGCAAGCTGCTCAACGTGCTGGCCGACAACAAGGTATTTGTGTCTTCGGCCTGCGGCGGCGGTGGTACCTGCGCCCAGTGCAAGGTCAACATCTACGAGGGTGGTGGCGATATCTTGCAGACCGAGACCAGCCACATTACCAAGCGCGAGGCACGCGAGGGCGTGCGGCTGTCCTGTCAGGTCAACGTCAAGCAAGACATGAAGATCGAAGTGCCGCCCGAAGTGTTCTCGGTCAAGAAGTGGGAGTGCGAAGTAGTATCCAACGACAACGTGGCGACCTTTATCAAGGAATTTGTCGTCAAGCTCCCCGAGGGCGAGACGCTGGATTTCCAGCCCGGCGGCTTTATCCAGATCGAAGTACCGCCCTTCGAGTGCGACTTCAAGGACTTTGAGGCCATTGACGAGCGCTTCCACCCCGATTGGGATCGCTTCAACGTCTGGGACTTCAAACTCGTCAATACCGAACCCATCTTCCGCGCCTATTCAATGGCCAATCACCCGGCCGAGGGCGACATCATCATGCTCAACATCCGCATCGCCACCCCGCCGCCCGATCGCGAAAAGGGTGGTTGGGAGGATGTGCCGCCCGGCATCGCCTCTTCCTATGTGTTCAGCCGCAAGCCGGGCGACAAGGTGACGATCTCGGGGCCTTTCGGCGAGTTTTTTATCCAGGAAACCGATCGCGAGATGGTCTATATCGGCGGTGGCGCGGGCATGGCACCTTTGCGCTCGCATCTATACCACCTCTTCCACACGCTCAAGACGGGGCGCAAGGTGTCCTATTGGTACGGGGCGCGCAATCCCAACGAGGTCTTCTACGAGGATCACTTCCGCAAAATCGAAGAAGAGTTTCCCAATTTCACTTTCCATATCGCCATGTCCGAGCCGCGGCCAGAGGACAATTGGGACGGCTATGTGGGCTTTATTCACCAGGTAGTGTACGACCATTATCTCAAGGATCATCCCGCCCCTGAAGACGTCGAATATTACCTGTGCGGCCCGCCGCTGATGCTCCAATCCGCGCTCGGAATGCTCGACGATCTAGGTATCGAAGAAGAAATGATCCGCTTCGACGAGTTTTAAGTCGGGAGGAATGCAAGATGACTGTGAGCATGCTTATCGCCGCGTTCGCCGCGTTCGGACTGGTTATGGCCGCCATGGCCGTCGGCGTGATCTTCAGCAATCGTCGCCTCCAAGGTTCGTGCGGAGGGCTGGGCACTATGCGCGATGCGTTGGGCGAGCCTATGTGCGAGTGCGGTCAGGCTCCCGGCTCGTGCGGAGAAGCCGAGTCGAAAACGAGCTGAGCACTGCCGGCAGCTTTAATATAGCGGCGGGCGATGGTCCGCCGTTTTTCTTTGCTCGTAAAAAATATGGTCGCCCAAAAAAAGACCGGGGCATACGCGGAAATCGGCCCTTACGTCAGTCTGGGAATTCAATTCGCGACGACGATCCTGATCTTTGTGTTTCTCGGTTGGTGGCTCGACGACAAATTTGCAACTACGCCGCTCTTTCTCGTGTTGGGCACCCTGCTCGGCGCGGGGGGCGGGTTTTACAAACTCTATCGGACGCTGATGGACTTAGATGAGCGGCGCAAACGGGAGGACGGACCGTGAATTGGGACGGCATCGCCGCTGGATTAGTGGTCGCCGGGGTCAATGGCGTACTCGCGCTGGCGGCGATTCGCTGGGGCTGGGGCCAAGGCATGCAGACCTTCATGATTGCCTTCTTCGGGGGGATGATCGCGCGGTTGATCGCCGTGGCGATCCTCTCGGTGCTGATGCTCAAATGGGTCGGGGTCCACGCCGAGAGTTACTTCGTCGCGCTGGTGGCTGCGTACTTGCTTTTTCTCGCGTTTGAAATTTTTTACGTACTCAAACTACAAGGCCGTTCAAAGCATTAGAAGCGCCCGCGAGGTATTGACAAGAATTTACGGCCTAATTAATTTATTTGGTTGGTTACTGCGACAGATTCCCTCCTATTTTTTAGATATTCACAAGGCAGTAAATGGCTGGCGACACGCAGGCGGCTGACGCCGCAAATGCGCAAGTGGACATCATAGGGCACATTCTAGATAGCCCTTATATCGAATTGCCCTTTGTCAATTTTGATCACCTGCTCGCAGGCAAAGTTTCTCTTCCTTCGCTAGAGCTTTTCGGCATTGACCTCTCCATCACCCGGCACGTAGTGATTATGTGGGTGGCGAGCATCCTGCTCATAGTGCTCATGCTCAGGGCCTTCCGCAAGCCGCGCACTGTGCCTTCGGGGCTGGCCAATTTCTTCGAAGCTATCGTCCTCTTCCTGCGCGACGAGGTCGTATTGCCCATCATGGGCGAGGACGGCAAAAAGTACCTGCCTTTTTTGCTGACGCTCTTCTTCTTTATTCTGTTTTGCAACCTGCTAGGGCTAGTTCCCTACAGTGCTACAGCCACTGGTAACATTAGTGTCACAGCAGGCCTAGCCCTATGCTCTTTTTTAGTCATGCTAGGGGCCGGCATCGCCAACAACGGATTGTTCGGCTATTTCAAGAGCCTGATCCCTTCTGGGGTGCCGCCGGTGCTGCTCATCATTCTGATTCCCGTAGAATTAATTGGTTTGTTGGTCAAGCCCTTCGCTTTGTGCGTGCGTCTTTTCGCCAATATGACCGGCGGCCACGTAGCGATTTTGGTTTTTTTGGGTTTGATTTCCATTCTGCAAAGTGAGTGGATCGCCATTGGATCTGTGCCCTTTGCAGTGGCGATTTACATGCTCGAAATTTTTGTGGGATTCGTCCAAGCTTTTGTCTTTACCCTGTTATCGACGGTCTTTATTAGCATGGCTGCTCATCCAGACCATTAGCAGGGATTCACACCGTTCACAAGAGGGAGTATTTGGCTATGGAATTTGCGTACATGGGTGCCGGAATTGGCATGGGGCTTTGCGCCATTGGCGCAGGTTTGGGCATCGGCCTGCTGGCCGGTAAAGCACTAGAAGGCGTCGCCCGCCAGCCCGAAGCCGTAGGCGATATCCGCACCAACATGATCCTGACGGCCGCTTTGGTCGAAGGCGTGGCCCTGATCGGCGAGGTATTTTGCCTGCTGATCGTGCTGACCAAGTAGCGCAAGCGCTATGTTACTTGATCCCCATGAGGGGCTCATAATATGGACGATCATCACCTTTTTGGTGGTGCTTTTCGTCCTCAAAAAGTTCGCTTGGCCCCAGCTTTTGGCAGCCCTCGACGAGCGCGAGAAACGCATCAGCGATGCGCTCGCCGCAGCCGACCAAGCGCGCCAAGAGGCCGAGGAGGTCTTGCGCGAGCACCAGCAGAAGCTCGCCGCGGCTGATGAAGAGGCGCGAAAGATCGTTGCCGAGGCCCGCGAGGCTGGGGCGAATGTGCGGCAGACAATCGTCTCGCAAGCGCGGGAAGAGGCGGAGCGGATGCTCGATCAAGCGCGGACCAGTATCGAAAGCGAGAAACGCGCTGCCATCGCCGAGTTGCGCCGCGAGACGGCCCATCTCGCGGTTCAAGCCGCTGGTGCGCTGATCGACGCCAATTTGGACGACGAGAAAAATCGCGGCCTCGTCGATGACTTTATAGCCAGAATTCCCGAATCCAATTGAACGCCATCGTGCGAGTGGGACAATGAACGCACCCGAAGTAGTGCGACGCTACGCGGTTACGCTGCTGGAAGCCGCCGATGAAACAGGCGCGACCGCGGCGGTGCAGAGCGACGTCGAGCGGCTTTTGGAGACCGTGCGCCAATCCGGCGAGTTGGCCGAGTTTTTGGCCAACCCCTTAGCCGACAGCCAAGTGCAAGCCAATGTCTTGCGGGAGCTTTTCAGCGGTAAGGTCGAGGTGCTGACCCTGAATTTTCTCCGGCTCATGGCAGTTAGGGGCCGCGCCTCTATCATTGGCGCAGCACTCGAAAGTTTTCTCGACCATGTCGCCGAGCGCGAGGGCATAATCAGTGCTGAGGTGCGCTCGGCTGTGGCGTTGAGTGAGGAGCAGTGCCAGCGCCTACGGGAGAGCTTAGAGCGCCGCAGCGGCCGCACCGTGCGCTTGGATATCCAAGTCGATGCCAGTTTGCGCGGCGGAGCGGTCGTCCGCGTCGGCGACACCGTATTCGACGGCAGTGTGAACACTTATCTAGAGCGCCTACAAGCGCGTCTGGCCGGTTAGTCAGTAGGAGGATTTATGGCCACCGAAACGATGGTTCAGCCCGATGAGATTTCGCAAATTCTCAAGCAACAGCTACTGGGCTTTGAAAAAGAAATAGACATATACGAGACGGGCACAGTGCTCTACGTCGGCGATGGCACAGCCCGCGTCCACGGCCTGAGCAATGTGCGGGCCACCGAATTGGTGGAATTCCCGCACGGCATCATGGGCATGGCTCTCAACCTCGAAGAAGACAACGTCGGCTGTGTGCTCTTCGGCGAGGACACCCTGATCAACGAAGGCGACCAAGTAAAGCGCACCGACCGCATCGTCGAAGTGCCAGTGGGCGAGGCTCTCTTGGGGCGGGTCGTCAATCCCTTGGGCATGCCCATTGACGGCAAGGGCGACATCCAAACGGACGAGAGCGTGCCGGTCGAGCGCAAAGCCCCGGGCGTCATCGACCGCCAGCCGGTTAGCGAGGCCCTGCAGACGGGCATTAAAATCATCGACTCGACCGTTCCCATCGGCCGCGGCCAGCGCGAGCTGATCATCGGCGACCGCCAGACGGGCAAGACGGCCATTGCCGTCGATACCATCATCAACCAGCGCGACCAAGACGTCAAGTGCATCTACGTGGCCATCGGCCAGAAGGCCTCAACCGTGGCCAAGTTGGTGGCCGAACTCGAGGCCAATGGTGCCATGGAGTACACTATCGTGGTCTCGTCCACGGCGTCCGATCCGGCACCTTTGCAGTTTTTGGCACCCTATGCCGGTGCTGCGATGGGCGAGTACTTCCGCGACAATGGTCAGCACGCCCTGATCATCTACGACGATCTGTCCAAACAGGCTTGGGCCTACCGCGAGATGTCGCTGATCTTGCGCCGGCCCCCGGGCCGCGAAGCCTATCCGGGCGACGTGTTCTACTTGCACTCGCGCCTATTGGAGCGCGCCGCCAAGATGAGCGATGAGAAGGGCGGCGGATCGCTGACGGCCCTACCGATTATCGAGATTCTCGAAGGCGACGTATCGACTTTTATACCCACCAACGTCATCTCGATTACCGATGGCCAGATCCTGCTCAAGCCCGAGTTGTTCTACTCGGGGAACAGGCCAGCCATGGACGTGGGAGCCTCGGTGTCGCGCGTGGGCAGCGATGCCCAGACTAGGGCGATGAAAGCAGTGGCCAAGACCATCAAGGGCGATATTTCTCGCTACAACGAAGTCAAGGCGTTCGCTCAATTCGGCACTTCGGGCTTGGACCAAGGCACGCGCAATCTGCTCAACCGCGGCGAGAAGCTGATGGAAATCCTCAAGCAGGATCAGTTCTCTCCGCAGTCGCTGGCCGAACTGACGGTCTCGCTGTCGATTATCGACCACGTACTCGATCTGCCCACGGCTGACATAGGCCGCTTTGAGGCCGAGTTGCTGGCCTACATGCGGGATCACCAGTCCGAGCTTATGAAGGAGATCTACGAGAGTCGCGATTTGAGCGACGAAGCTAGGGAAAAGCTCGACGCAGCGATCGAAGAGTTCAAGGGTAGCTTCCGTCCCTCTGCGGGGGCTGACTAAGCGGTGGCTACCCTTCGCGAACTCAGGACGCGCGTCGCCAGCATCACCAATATCCAGCGCGTCACCAACGCCATGCAGATGGTGGCAGCGGCCAAGATGCGCCGCGCTCAGGCGGCGATTTTAGCTGCCCGGCCGTACGCCCAGCGACTGGACCAAGTACTGAAAGCGCTGCACCAGAGCGTCGATACCTACGAGCAGCCGCTCTTTGCGGTTCGCCCAGTCCAGCGCGTTGCGCTGGTGGTCATAACCTCCGATCGCGGCCTCTGCGGTGCCTTTAACACCAACCTGTGCCGTCGGGTTCAGGACGAGTTGGACGAGTATGTGGATGCCCAACCTGAGTTGATCACCATCGGCAACAAGGGCTGGGACTTCTTCAGCCATCGCGGCTACTCAATCTCTCGCCATCACGCCGATGTGTTCAACCAGCTCGAGTTAGTTCGCGTCGCGGATATAGCTCAGGATCTAACGAGTCGCTTTGTCGCTGGCCAGACTGACCGGGTGTTGCTCTGCTATAGCGAATACGCCTCTGTTACTTCCCAAGTGCCCACCGTCCGCCAGCTCCTGCCCATCGCGCCCGAAGAGGAAGCAGGTGAAAGTGCAAAGTACGCTTTCGAGCCATCGCCCGAGGTCCTGTTGGGTACTTTGGTTGAGCGTCAGATCAACTTCCAAGTATGGCGCGCTCTGCTGGAGTCGAATGTGGGCTTTTTCGCCGCCCAGATGATGGCGATGGACAACGCCACCAAGAACGCCAGAGACATGATCGAGGATCTGACCCGCGAAATGAACAAGGAGCGGCAGGCCTCGATAACCCTCGAATTGATGGATATTATCGGCGGTGCCAATGCTGTGGCTCAATAGCGCTGTTTACTACGCGAGGTAAAAATGAAAGAAGGAACAATCAAAGAAATCATCGGCGTCGTCATTGATGTCGATTTCGCTGGGCAGGAACTGCCGCCCATCTACAACGCCCTCGAAGTGGTCGCAGAAGACCGCCCAAGCCAAGAGCGCCTAGTCCTCGAAGTACAGCAGCACTTGGGCGAGCACGCGGTGCGCTGTGTAGCGATGGATTCTACCGACGGCCTGCGGCGCGGTGCGCGGGTAGTTGACAGCGGCGGTCCGATCCAAGTTCCGGTGGGCGAGGAAGTGCTCGGTCGCCTCTTCAACGTCATCGGCGAGCCAATCGACGGCAAGGGTGCGCTCAGCAGCGAAGCTCCCCGGATGCCCTTGCACCGTCCTGCCCCGGTCCACGAAGACCAAGTCACCGCAGACGAAATGCTAGAGACCGGCTTAAAGGTTCTCGATTTGATCTGCCCGTTTGCCCGCGGCGGCAAGCTGGGGCTGTTCGGGGGTGCTGGGGTCGGCAAGACGGTCATTCTCACCGAGTTGATCAACAATGTGGCCTCTGGGCACGGCGGTTATTCGGTCTTCGCTGGCGTAGGCGAGCGCACGCGCGAGGGCAATGACTTGCTGGGCGAGTTGGAAGAATCGGGCGTCATCGACAAGACGGCCATGGTCTTTGGGCAGATGAACGAACCGCCCGGTGCGCGCCAGCGCATCGCCCTCACCGGGCTGACCATTGCCGAGCACTTCCGCGACGAGGCTGGCCAAGACGTGCTGTTCTTTGTCGATAATATCTTTCGCTTTATCCTCGCCGGTGCCGAGGTCTCGGCTCTACTAGGCCGCATGCCCTCGGCCGTGGGGTATCAGCCGACGCTGGCGACCGAGATGGGTGCCCTGCAGGAGCGGATTACCACCACCAAGAACGGCTCAATCACGTCGGTGCAAGCCATTTACGTGCCAGCCGACGACTATACAGACCCGGGCGTGGTCTCGGCCTTCGCCCACCTCGACGGCCGCATCGTGCTGGAGCGCTCCTTGGCCGATCAAGGGCTTTACCCTGCGGTCGATCCCCTCGCCTCTTCGTCGCGCCTCCTCGATCCGCGCGCCGTCGGCGAAGAGCACTATCAGGTCGCTCAGCGCGTCCAAGAGGTCTTGCAGCGCTACCGCGACCTGCGCGAGATCATCGCCATTTTAGGCATTGACGAACTATCGGACGAAGACAAGCTGATTGTGTCGAGGGCGCGCAAGATCCAGTTCTTCCTTACCCAGCCCATGCACGTGGCCGAGGCATTCACTGGCAAGCCGGGCGAGTACGTCAAAATCGAAGACACGATTCGCGGCTTCAAGGGGCTGGTCGATGGCGAGTATGACGACGTGCCTGAACTCGCCTTCTTCCTCGTCGGCAATATCGAACAGGCCCTCGAAGCCGCCAAGGACCTTTAGTCCATGCCCGCCTTTGCCTTAGAGGTCGTCACGCCAGAGCGAGTGGCCTACTCGGGGCAGGTCGCCAACCTGCAAGCGCCCGGTAGCGAGGGGAGTTTCGGCGTCCTAGCCGGACACATCCCGCTTTTGACCGGGTTGCAGATAGGGCGGTTGCGCTTTATCGAGGAGAATGGCGACGAGGTCCAAATGGCCATCAGCGGCGGTTTTGTCGAGGTTGGGCGCGAGCAGGTCGCGGTGCTGGCCGAGACAGCCGAACGCATCGAGGAGATCGACGTTGAGCGGGCCGAGGCAGCGCGGCAACGGGCCGAGGAACGGTTGGCGCGGGTGCAGGAGGAGGGGGTCGATGTAGCGCGGGCGCAGGCGGCGTTGGCGCGGGCGATCAATCGCATTCGCACGAGTAGTTGACTTTATCGGAAAATCTGCAAAAGTAAAAGGCACTTGCGAATGAGTTCGTAAGTGCCTTTTGCGTGGGCTGATGGTCCCTTTTCACAATCATCCACCCCCAGAAATCGCGGCACTGGGTACGCCAGCGAGACGAAGTCGGTGAATGGCGGCCAGACTGAATCGATCAGCTATAACCGGCTGACTGCGTCTAGCTCTCCACGTCGCGCCCATACACCGTGCGAATTACGTCCTCGATGTCGGGATCCTGGACGGACACGTCGCGCACCGGGTAGCGGGCCGACAACTCCGAGATGAGTGCCGACGCAGACACCTGACTCCTCGCAAAGCGAATGCGGACGACACGGTCTCGCCGTTCAAGAATCTCTGCGTGGGCGTGGGCGAAGCCAGCCAGCGGCTCTCCGCTGCTAGGGTCACACTCGACGATCAGATAGCGGTGCGGGGTGATCGAGTCGATGAGCGCCGCCAGAGGCCCGTCTTCGATGATGCGTCCTTGGTTGATGATGATGAGCCGCTCGCAAAGCTCCTCCACGTCGTCTAGGTCGTGCGTAGTGAGCAGCACGGTGGTGCGCCGGCGCTGGTTGATGTCTCGGATGAAGGCCCGAATCGCCGCTTTTACTTCAATGTCCATGCCTATCGTAGGCTCGTCGAGAAACAGGATATCTGGCTCGTGCAGCATGGCACCGGCTAGCTCCCCGCGCATGCGTTGCCCCAAGGACATCTGCCGCACCGGTGTGTCGAGGAGGTCGCCGATGCCGAGGACCTCGCAGAGTTCAGCGAGGCTCCGCTCGAAGTCGTCGTCGGCAATGCGGTAGATCCGCTTGAACAGCTCGTAGGATTCGCCCAGACGAAGGTCCCAGTTTAGCTGGCTGCGCTGGCCGAACACGGCACCAATGCGCTGGACGACCACCCGCCGCTTCTCCTGGGGCGAGAGGCCGACTACGGAGACGCGCCCAGACGTGGGATAGAGGATGCCGGAGAGCATCTTGATCGTCGTCGACTTCCCCGCGCCATTGGGGCCGATGAACCCGACCAGTTCGCCTGGCTCAATCGCAAAGCTCACGTCGCGCACCGCGTGTACTTCACGTCGGTCGGGCCGGAACAAGCCCTTCACCGCACCGGCTAGCCCCTTTTGCTTCCGGGTCACGCGGAAGGTCTTGCATACCCTCTCTAACTCTATATGTGCCATGGCCTACGACCCTGCGCTTTCGTAGCGGCGAAGACCGGCGGCGAAGACAGCCAGCGCCAGCGCGAGCATGGCAGCACCCACAGCGGGAGTCCACAGGGCCACATCGAGGGGCAGAGAGGTGTTCGCGCTCTGGCCAAGGAAGTCGCAGGCGGGGTAGAACCCGATGAAGCCGAGGGGCAGCACGAAGGTCAATAGCGCCTGCAAGGGCCACGGGTACACAGTCAGCGGGTAGAACGTGCCGCGCGCCATCAGTTCCATGCTGGCGTCCACGAGGGGCTGGCTGCGCATGGTCCAGAACGCGATGGAGCTGATGAGGGTGAGGTAGGACCAATAAATCAGGGTCCCGCCGGCAATGACGAGGAGGACCTCGGCGACGTGCAGCGGCGTCCAGACAAAGCCAGACAGCCGGGCCCCATAGAGGAAATAGCCCATGCCGATGCCCAGATGCACAAGACCGACTACGTTGATTCGGTTGCAAGAAAAGTGGAAGGCGATCTCCAAGGGTCTGAGAAGCATCAGGTCGAACTCGCCGCGCGTGACAAAGCGATCGATCTGCCGCGACTGAAATGACAGGATGGACATGACGCCACGGCTCATCAGGCTCAGCCCATACAGGAAAGCGAGCTGTGAGAAGGTCCATCCCGATAGCGGCTGGAACCGGTCAACCAGCACCTTCAGGGCGACGCCAATCCAGACGTAGTTGAAGCCCAGGCCAAGGCAGATACTCAGCAGCGAAAACGGATACTCCAACGCCCGCTGCACCGACAGGCGGCCATACAGGGCTGCAACGGACAAGTGATGACGCACGTCGGCGATCACAGGCTGCCTATCCTCCCTGCACGAAGACCCGTCGCTGGGCGCACGTCCAGACGAAACCTGTGAGCAGAGCGAAGACCACGACCCAGAGGGCCTGCACGGAGAGGATGTGGACGACCTCTGTGGCAGAGACGCGGCCGATGTAGATCTCCAGCGGTGCCTGGAACATGTACTGGAAGGGCAGCCACCGCGATGCATCGGCAATGAGGTCGGGGAACAGCCACATTGGCACCAATCGTCCCGACAGGGCGAAGACGAGACTGGTCTTCACTGAGCTCACATCCCCGAAGTCAGTGACCCAAAAGGCCGTCATGCCCACCAGGGCGCTCAGTTGCCACAGCAGCAGGAAGCTCAGCGCACAGCTCGGCAGAAACAGCAATCCCGCTCCCACCCCCGCTGGCAGCGGGGGAGCCACAAAGAGGAGCGAGATGGCCAGCAGGGGCAGGACGAACTGCGTGACGGCCGCCAGTGAACGCCCCACATCTTCGGTCATCCAGTACCAGACGAGGTTCACCGGCCGGATTAGGTCGAGCGCGATCTCACCTGCGCGGATCTTGCCAAAGAGCGCGTTGTCGATGCTGACAGTGAAGCATGCATTCATCAGCACGGCGACGACGGCGTAGGTGACCATCTGCGCCTCGGTGACACCGGCGACTTGGTCGATCCCGCGATACGCGGTACGCCAGAGGAAGACGGAGCCAAGAAGAAAGAACAAATTCCGCCCAATGGAGGACAGATACTCAAAGCGGTAGGCCAGCGCGTTGAGCAGTTGGAGCTTTAGCAGGTAGGAGTACAGGCGCATGACGGCTAGCGGCTAGGATTAAGGCGGGGCTCTGTTGTGCTTCGTTCCCTGAGCCAGAAGATGACGGCAAACACGACGGGAACGAGGCCGAAGAGGATCATCAGGATGCCGTTGATCTTCCATACGTGGGCATCGAATTCGAGGTACCGAATGCCCACAAACAGGATGGAACTCCAGCCCCCGACGACGTAGAAGAGTAGGTTGAAGCGGATATACCTCAGGATGAGGAAAGCCGAGATTAGCCAGAATGGACTGCTCAGCGCGAGGAGTACGCCTGCGTGGTAGAAATCTTGGGCTGGCGAGACGACGGATCGGAAGATGAGAACGACGAAGACGCCGAGGATCATCAGGTTTGTCCTGCGCAGGATTCGCCACCAGACAAAGAGAAGGCTGAGGATCGCAATGGGGCCTATGAGCATACCGCTGAATTCGTCGACGAGTTCAGCGAGCGCGGGCAGATAGGTGTTGACGCTGGCGGGCACACCGCCGCCGGCGAAAAGGTAGTCCGTGAGATAGGTAAGATGTACGTGAGTGGAGAGAACGCCGGTGCCTCTTTTTATACCGGAATAGCACGCTACCAGAAAAACGACCTGCCACCACAGTGCCGCGCTGCCGGCCTTCAGGCGGAGCACATCGATCCAGTCGGAGATGCGCATCTCTCCGGGACGCTCCACGCGGTATAGCGTATCTCCGAGGGCGCAGACCAACAGGGTGAGGATGGCCGTAGCAACGAGGCCCATAACGACACCGACAAGCTCGCCAAGGAGGAAGGTACCCATGACCTCAGTGGTGTCATAACCCTGGTAGAATGTGGGTAGTTCGTTGATATCCTCGAGTAGGGAACACAGGCCAAAGAGGATGCCGATGCAGATGGGCAATCGCCACTCGACCAGCCCGTTCCGGTAGGCGCGTAGTAGGTAAATGACGGCTAGGACGAGGGTGACAATGACAGCGATGGTGGGGAGGGTAGAGACAATGGTGCTCTTTGCAGTCTTCTCTCCCAGTTTGCGCAGAAATTCCTCGGGTGCCTTGTAGGTCTTGTACGCACGGCCGATCCGGTCGCCCTGGACAGAGGCGACGATGCGGAACTCGCCCTCTTCCACTTTGACGTCCAGGCGTTCCCACACAAAGCTGTGGTCCATCCGGTTCTCGCGCTTGAAGGACCGTGCTTCGAGACGCTTGTAGAGCGTCGTATCGGCTACATCCCGGTTCAGGTGTTGGCGCAGGAAGGCCTCGGCCACTTGCTGCGCTGCTTCGATGGTGAGCTCTACACCCTCTTGGCTCTCGGGCACGGCATGCGAGATGTAGGAGAGGTCGCCGTGGCCGTCGACGCTAATGGTGAGTTCCTCTTTTTCGAGAGGCTTGAACCATCGCACACTCCAGCGCCACGAGCCCGTGTGCTCCGCCGCCAGCGTGTCCGCCCGCGCCATATCGACGTTTCGCAGCAGGTGTGTAAAGTGGTTGGAACCGAGACTGCTCGAGAATGAGGTGGTGCGACGATAGCCTTCGAGGTCGAGTCCGAGCTGTCCCCGAATCCCTTCGGCAATCTCGATGGCCTGTGCACGGGTGGGGACCTTCTCGCGTGCGTATTCAGCGAAATCTCGCGGTTCGTAAATGAAGTATGCGGACCAGCCCAACAGACCGAGGATGCCAAAGACGAGGAGACCCTTGCCGGAAATGAGGTGGTCAGAGGGCCTCTTGCGTTCGATCGGAGGTTCGGGCGGCTCCGCGGGAAGGGCAGATGGCGGGGGTGCGGCCTTTGGTGCCTCCGGAGTGGGTTCAAGGGGCTCGTCCTCGTAGCGACCGCGGACGGCGCTCCAGATGGCGGGCAGGGCCGGGATGGAGATGATGGCGACAGCGAGGATGCCCGAGATCTTGAAATAGAGGCTGTCGGACTGCACCATAGGATAGACGCCGAGAAAGCAGTTGTACACGTAGTGGGAGATGATGGTCGCCCAGACACCGAAGCGCAGGAAGACCATGCCGAGGAGGATTCCCACGATGGTCAGCTCCAAACCTCGGATGTAGATCGGTTCCTGCGGATAGTCGGCGTGGAGGAAGGCCCACACCGCGGCGGAAACGAAAAGGGCCAACCAGCTTTTCTTAAACCAGCGAAGGAGGAGGGAGATGGCTACCAGTCGGAAGAGAAACTCCTCCATGGTGGCCGCCACGAGACCCGTCAGCAGAGGATATATCCAAGGCAGGTACGTGCTGTAGGCATTGCTGTATTGGGTCATGGCGGCAGGCGACCAAACTCCGAGGTAGTCGTTGCCCAGAATGTAGAAGAGGGTGACGTAACCCAAGTGGGTAAATGCCAGGCCATATCCGACAAGGGTGACGCGTGCAAAGCCCGCCGACCGCCAGCGCCGCAGGGAAACCCGCTCTAAGGGATTGCTCCAGTCTCTTACGTCCTGCGCGGCGGCTCCGCCTGCTGTGCCGCACACGGCGACGATGAGGCCCATGACAGCAGCGCCGAGGAGACCAGTGAAGATGAAGTTGAGAATGAAGGAGACGTAGGACTGCATGGTGTCGTATCCGAACAGACTGAGCGGATAGCCATTGATGGATCCGAGCAAGGAGGCGGCTCCCACGAGGATGCCGATGGATACGACGACGCGCCATGTGAGTGTGCGCTGGCGATACTTGCGCACTAGGACCACGATCATGGCAATGGCCAGTGCAAAGGCAAAGCCTTCGGCGACCTTGGTGAGCAGGCTGGCGCGAGCGCGGGTCTCGCGGTAGTCGCGCGAGAAGGTTTCGGGGACCTTGAGGTATTCGGCGAAGCTGCCTATCCGGTCTCCTTGGACCGTGACGCGCAGGCGGTAGTGTCCATCATCGCCGACGACGAAGTCCCGCTTGCGGTAGGTGAAGGTGTGGTCCCTCCGCTTGGGGCGGTCGATGCTGGAGGCCTCGATGGGTTCGTAGGCGTCGAGTGAAAAACCCTGAACATCGGCGAGGAAGGCCTCGGCGATGTGCCGGGCATCCTCTTCTGAGAGGCTGGTACCTTCGTCGGACTCGAGGATGCTGTGGGTAAACCCCACGATGCGTCCGCCGGGATCAATGCGGACGCGGAGTTCTTCCTTCTGCAGTGGTTTGAAATAGCGGATGTGCCAATACCATACCGAGACCCACTCCCGCACGAGGCGGTTGGCCTCGGCCAAGCCCAAGGTGCGTTCGAGGAAGATCTGGGGCTGGCTGGCATGGGAGAAGACTTGAGCGCTCTCGTATTCGGTGAGGTCGTAGCCGAGGCGGTGGAGATATGTCTCGGCAGCCTGATAAGCCTGTTCGCGGTCTAGGCGAAAGTTAAGTGAGGCAACGGGAAAGGCCCGGTCGAAGAACTGGACATAACAGGCGAGACCGAGAGCGCCTGAGATCAGGAAGGAAAGAATCCACACAGCATCGCGTCGGGTCATGGTGTCCCGCACTTTCCGTCTCTTCCAATCTCTGTCTCCAGTGAGTATTCCCGCACCGCGCCCGGTGCCAGCTCAACGCACTGCCAGTCGGTTGCTCCCGCCATGCGCCATTCCAGCGCCTGTCGCTCTGCGCGGGTCTGCAAATCCTCCGGCTGTAATCCTCGCCCGTCCATATCCCACAACACGGGCATCCGTTCGTCCGCCGCCAGCAACCGCTCGGCCCGCTTGCGCCCATAGCGCAGCGCCCAGTCGCGGTAGCGCGCCTCGCCCGTGACGCGCCAAGCGGCCAGCGCAATGTGCAAAAAGCGGAAGTGCTCGGCCAACTCGCGGTCGCCGTGCGCCCCACCGACGGTCCGCGTGCCGATCCAGTAGCCCAAAAAGACGTCGCGCGTCCAGTCGTACCAAGCGGGCACACCCTCGACCCAGTTGCCGATGTGGTGCGCTGCGTCGTCGAGCAAGGCGGCGGCTTCTGTGTCGTCGGGAAAGAGTCCGAGATAGCGAGGCAGAAACAACAAAAAAGGCTCGGTGCCGTGGTGGGCTTCGGCCTCGGGCTCGTACCCGTGCAGGCACTCGGCTCTAACCCAGGCCTTGAGGTCATTGGCTAGCGAGCGAAACCGCAATGCGATCCGCTCGTCGCCGCTGACCAGATAATGAGGAAAGAAGGCCAGCGCGAAATTGGCCTCGTCCTCGCCGCCGTGGTTTTTGTCCGGCCCATCGCGGAGAATACTCTGCTCGACCCACAGCGAGAGTTCGCGCCGCAAGGCCACATAGTGCGCGTATGTCTGTGTCAGTTCGTCGATCATGGGTCTGAATGTATCAGTTACAAGGTCTCAAAGACAAGCCTTGACACTACCCTCTTCGATTGGGAGTATGATCTACAAATTACCGTAGCCGCTCTCCTGTTATAGGAGGTCGGAGTAGCGTCCGATAGAAACAAGGAGCAACCATGCCAAACATCCGATTCGCTCAGCTCTCCTTTTGGTTTGGTCACGCGCACGGCATCTGCAACGCCGCGCAGAAACACGACAGCTTCGATCTCATCGCAATCTGGGACGCCGACGCCAAGCGCGGACAGACCGCGGCCGATCACTTCGGTGTCGAATTCATCCCCGACCTAGATGAGCTTCTCGCCCGCGATGACATCGATGCCGTCGGCATTGCCTCGGAAACCCAGCTTCACGGTGAACACATCATCCGTGCCGCCGAAGCGGGCAAACACTGCATGGTCGAAAAGCCGTTCACCCGCACCCCCGAGCAGGCGGACGAAGCGATCGCCGCGGCTGAGAAAGCGGGCGTCCAAGTCATGCCCGTCCACAACCTGCGCTTCTCCCCGGCACATGAGCGCATGAAGGAAATCGTCGATTCCGGCGTGCTCGGCCCCATCACGCAAGTGCGGCGGCGCCACGGGCACGACAAGTACAGCGCCCAGGATTTCGACGCGCAGAGAATCCAGAACGACCCCGCTGATCCGTGGTTCGACGCGGATGCGGAAGGCCGCAGTTCGCTTTACCACGCTGGCTCCCACTCTGCTTTCTGGATGCAGTGGGTGTTCGGTATGCCCGAGAGCGTCGTTTCCCTAGGCGTCGCGAGCGTCAAAGGACTCCCGGTCGAGGACAACAATGCCGCTGTCTTCCGCTACGCCAATGGTCCAATCGTAACGCTCCATACGAGCGAGACGGAAACTCGGGCTCCCCTAGCCACCGAAATCTACGGTCATAAAGGCGCGTTGGTGCAGGTCAGAGGCGACCATCCTTCCACCAGGCTGGATTTCGGCGACCCGGCCACGCTGATGCTCTACACTAGGGAAACCGAAGCTTGGCAACCCTTGTCAGAACTCCACCGCAGCTTCGTCCCTCCGGGATACAGCGTGTTCGGCAAATTCTTCGACGCCTTGGCCAACGGGGAGGAGATGCCGATCACGATGTACGACGGCAGGGAATGCGTTCAGATTCTGGCGGCGGCGGATCTGGCGGGGAAGGAAGGGCGACAGGTTGAGCTGTTGGAGATAACGGGCTGAGACCGGAGTGTGCGCCAAGCAGACTCCAGAGGCGGTCGCTGCAATGTGGGCCGCGCAAGTGCTTGGAAAAAGCCAGATATGACAAGCCCCCGAGGAGGCGATCCCCGGGGGCTTGTGTTAAACAGCAAACCGCCAAAGTTAGCGATGGGAAATATGGTAGCGGCGAAGGGACTCGAACCCCCGACCCATGGATTATGATTCCACTGCTCTAACCAACTGAGCTACGCCGCCAAAACTTGTCTAAAAGCTAGCCGGTGGGGGGGGCTTTGTCAATAGGACTCAGAAGGCGAACAGGTCTTCCAAGCCTAGCTCGACGATCTCGCCCTGCGCTGCTAGAGCCTCTAAGTCCATTTTGCTCTTGTCGCCGGTGATCGAAATCAGCTTGGGGCGTCCTTGGACGTGTTGGCGGTAGAATTCGAGCACTTCGTCGAGGCCGCTGGCTTGGATCTGCTCAAAGCGCCAAGAGCGCGGGTCGCCGGTCAGCCCCTTGCGCTCCCAGCCACGCACGGCCCCCAGCACCGAGCGGAAGCCGAGCCGTTCAGTGCGGTACTTGTTGAGCACTGAAAGCTGGGCCGCGGCAAAGCGCTCGGGCGAGGAGGGAATGTCGTCGAGCAGGCCGGCGAAAGCCGCAACCGCCTCGGGCGTCTTGTCAGCTTGTGTGCCCATGCCGCCGACCATGTAGTTGTAGTCAGCTTTGTCGCGGCCGTTGAAGTAGAGGGCACCCACCGAGTAGGCCAAGGCGCGCGCTTCGCGGATCTCTTGGAATACGATGCCAGCCATGCCGCCGTAGAAGTAGTCGTTGAACAGCTCGACTGCTGGCTCGAGCGCCGCTTGGTAGGGCACATCTACGTATTCGATCCTCACTAGGGCTTGGGCCATTTCCTTGTCGAAAAAGTAGATCTGGGTTTCTTCGGGTTGGGTAAACGCTAGCACCTGATAGGGCGGCGGCTCGACTGGAGACTCAGGCAGCGAATAGTGCTGGTCGAGGATCGCCTGTACGTCCTCAATAGATTGCGACCCGGTGTAGCTGAGGGTCTGGCGATAGGAGAGCAAGCCGCTGAGTAGGTCGATAAGCTCTTCGCGTCCCAGTGCGCGGACCGACTCGTTGGACAATACCCGGCGGTAGTACGCCATGTCGCCCAAGCGGTGGTAGCGGTAGAGCGCTTCGTGAATGGTGCGGTGATCCTTGAGCGCGTCGTCGCGCCGAGCGATGATGATGGACTGAAGCTCGGCGAGCGTGGCATCGTCGGTGGTCGGGCCGTGCATCAGTTCGGACAATAAGGCCAGCGACGCGGCGAAATTTTCATCGAGGCCCGATATGGAAATCGTGGTCTCTTGGTCGCTGACGTTCATCCTAAAGTCGGTGCCCAACTTGTACCACTCCTTTTTCAGCTCTTCGGAGGTAAAGCGCGGAGTACCCGACTTGTCGAGCAGTTCGCGGGCTACGGGCAGGCGATTTTCGGTTAGGGAGCCGAGGTCGATCGCGATAGAAAATTCGAACAGGTCGTTGAGCGGGTTGCGGGCGTAGTAGAGTTTGCTGCCCGCGAGTTCTCGGATGGTAAAGTCGCGCTCGGGCACGAGGTAGGCCGGCTCGACTTCCGCAAAGGGCATGGCCATGACCTCGGCGAAAAAGGCCGATTGGCGCGAGGCGTCGATGTCGATTTTGTCGATGGGCGGCTTGGCGATCTCGGGTATGTCCTGCTCGCCGTCGCGGCGGTAGCCAGCGACGTACGCTCCGCTGAAATACTTATTGGCGGCTTCGACGACGTCGTGCTTCTCGATCTCGGCCATGCGGTCTAAGGCGCGCACCGCGTGGCTCCATTCCTCGAATCCGAGATACGAATCGCGCATGGAGCTGACCCGAGAACTGTTGTTTTCCTGCCCCTGCTTTACGCTCTTCTTGAAATCGGTGACAATGGCCGGGATGATCCAATCCTCGAACTGCCCCTCCTTGATTAGGTCAATCTGCTCTAAGAGTAGGGCTTCGACTTCCTCAAGGGTCTGGTCCTGTTTGGGGATACCCCACAAGTACTGGGCACCGTAGTCGTTGAGCAGATAAGGGTACGAGCCGGCTTCGCGCACCTTCTGCTGCTGATTGAGGTTGAGGTTGATCAGCCCGGCTGTGGCGTTGTCGAGGATCATGTCGAGGATTTGCAACGTCTCGGCGTCCTCGTGCGACCGCTCGGCCGTGCGAAAAGCCAACAGCACGTATTCCTCGCCGGGATAATTAACCTCGGTCCGTTCCACTTCGCTGATTGCAGGCTCTTTGTACTCGGGAAATGAGGGCAGTTCCTTGCGCTCCCAGAGCGAAAATTCGCGGTCGATGAGTTGGATGGTTTCGTCGATGTCAATGTCGCCGGAGATGAAGATCGCCATGTTGTTGGGCACGTAGTACGTGTGGTAGAACTCGTACATGCGCTCTAACGAGGGGTTTTTCAGGTGATCTACTGTGCCTAGCGTGGTGACGCGATAGGGATGGACCTTGTAGAATTGCTCCTGCACGGCTTTGTGGATGACGCGGCCCTTGTTGTCGAGGGAGCGGTTTTTTTCCTCATAGACGGTTTCCAACTCGGTTTGGAAGAGGCGGAAGACCGGCTCGTGAAAGCGCTCGGCCTCGACCTTGGCCCATTGCGCTAGGCGATTGGCCGGCAGTTCCACTTTATAGACTGTTTCCTCGACCCAGGTGTGGGCGTTGAGGCCGCGCTCGCCCATTGCGGTGTAGAGGCGGTCGAGTTCGTTGGGAATGGCGTAGGCCGCGGCGAGTTGGTTTTCGGCGTTGATCTCGGCGTAGATTGCGGCCCTTTTTTTCGGGTCGGTCTCGACAAAATGCTGCTCGTAGAGCGCCTCGATGCGGTCGAGGTGGACCTGCTCCTTTTCGTAGTCGAGGGTGCCGATTTTTTGGCTGCCCTTGAAGAGCATGTGCTCTAGGTAATGGGCGATGCCGGTGGCGTCTTGGGGGTCGTGCTTGGAACCAGCGCGGATGGCGATTTCGGCGTAGAAGCGCGGCTCTTCCCGATTTTCGGTTAGATAGACCGTCAGGCCGTTGTCCAATTGGTAGATATGGGCCGCCATGGGGTCTTTGGGGTCCGGGCCGTGGAGTAGTTTGTACTCGGCGGGAAGGGCCTCGGCCAAGACGAGAAAGAAGAGGGTGTACAGCAAGGGCATAAGCGATCCTTTGTTCGGAGTGTGCGTTGTATAACGGAGTCATCGGAAATACGAGAAAGGAGTGAACTATGGCAAGTCTGCAAGGAAGCGAGCCGCGCGTTGGTTTGGCACGTTTTTTTCTTTCTTGTATATAACGCAATACAGCGCACCCATAACGTGGTTATTGGGTAACGAGAAGCGAGCGAAATGGAAACACTACAGACGTGGGGCCGTGCCCTGTTGGACTTTGCCTATCCGCCGCACTGCGCGGTTTGCGAGGCAGACATCGAGGCCGTCGAGTTACTGTGTGGGTCGTGCTGGGCGGAGATTGTGCCGGGCTGTCCACGTCCCCAAGCTGAGGACGGAGGACGTGCCTTTGAAAAGATTGTCGCCTTGGGGCCGTTCACCGGCGCGCTGCAACAGGCCATTTACGCGCTTAAATTTCGCAACCAAGTGCGGCTAGGGAGGGCGTTGGGCGAGCGCATGGGGCAGTGCTTGGCCGAGCAACTCGCTCCGCTAGACTGCTTGTTGCCCGTGCCCTTGCACCCGGCTCGGCTGCGGGAGCGCGGATTCAATCAGAGTGCGGAAATCGCCGCTGGGTTAGGGGCCGTGCTCGGCGTGCCCGTGTGCCACGGGGTCGTGCGGCGGCGGAAAAATACGCGGCAGCAAGCTCTTTTGTCGGCCGAGGAACGCCGCGCCAATCTCCGCGATGCCTTTGCGCCCGTAGCCGCGCTGCCTGCAAGTTTTCGGATAGGGATAGTAGATGACGTGTGGACAACGGGTGAGACCATGGCGGCTTGTGCCCAAGCCGTAGAAAGCGACCGCCTGTGGGCCGTTGTCTTGGCGCGCTCAGACGCGGGGGATCTATTGACCTAATTCTAACAAATTCCTACATTTAGACGCTTTTAGAATCCCCCAAACTCCAAGCTGTACTCAGAGTTGGCCGCGAGCCAAGGAGTCCGTATATGGCCGAAAAGACGATCGGCATATTGACCGGAGGAGGCGACTGTCCGGGTCTCAATGCCGTCATTCGCGCTGTGGTGCGCAAGGGCATTACTGCATATCGATACCGCTTTCGCGGCATTCTCAAGGGCTGGAAGGGGATGATAGAGTGCGACTGGGAGCCGTTGGGACTGGAGGAAATTTCCGGTATTTTGCCCAAGGGCGGCACCATCCTCGGCACGTCGCGCACCAACCCGTTCAAAGAAGAAGACGGCGGCGAAATCGTCGTTGATAACATGCGGCGGATGAAGTTAGACGCGCTGGTGGCCATCGGGGGCGAGGACACACTCGGGGTAGCCAACAAGCTGACGAGCATGGGCGTGCCGGTCATAGGCGTGCCCAAGACCATTGACAACGACCTGAATGGCACGGACTACACGTTTGGCTTTGACACCGCGGTCAATATCGTCACCGAGGCCATCGACCGGATCCACACCACGGCCGAATCCCACAACCGAGTGATGGTCATCGAGGTCATGGGGCGGCACAGCGGTTGGATTGCTCTCTACGCTGGCTTGGCTGGTGGCGCGGATATGATCCTCATTCCCGAGCAGAAATACACCATCGAGGAAGTCGTCGGCATCATCCGCAATCGACACGAGCGCGGCAAGGACTTTTCGATCGTGGTGGTGGCCGAGGGAGCGCAATTGGTGGCCGAGGAAGGCGGAGAAAAAGAATACGTGGTCTCCGAAGGGGGCCTCGACGAATTCGGCCACGTCAAGCTGGGCGGTATCGGCCAACTCGTCGCCAACGCGGTAGAGGAAGGAACGAGTTACGAGACGCGGGTTACTGTGCTGGGTCATTTGCAGCGCGGGGGGACGCCCACGGCCTTCGACCGCGTCTTGGGCACGCGCTTTGGCATCGCCGCCATCGACTTGGTGCACGCAGATGACTTCGGCAAGATGGTGAGTTTGCAAGGCAATGAAATCGTGGCGATCCCGCTCGCCGAGGCGGTCAATCAGCTCAAGGTAGTTGACCAAGAGCTATACGACCTAGCGACGGTATTTTTCGGTTGATCACATGGCCAAGCGCACCATCAGGGACCTCGATGTAGCTGGCAAGCGGATTCTCGTGCGAGTGGATTTCAACGTGCCGCTCGACGACGAAGACGGCCAGATCGTCGATGACACGCGGATTCGCGCCGCTCTGCCAACGATCGAGCACTTGTTGGCGCAGGGAGCGTCCGTCATTCTGATGTCGCACTTGGGTCGCCCCCGCGGCCAGCGAGTACCCGCGCTGTCGTTGGCTCCGGTAGCCGAGCGACTGAGCCAGTTGTTGGGACGCGCGGTGAGCATGGCTCCAGACTGCGTCGGTGCCGAGGTTGCAGCCCAAGCCGCTGCCTTGCAGCCAGGACAGGTTCTCCTCTTAGAGAACGTGCGCTTTCACCCGGAAGAAGAGCAAAACGAGCAGACTTTTGCCCAGCAATTAGCCGGGCTAGGCGATGCGTACGTCAACGACGCCTTTGGGGCGGCGCACCGGGCGCACGCTTCGACCGAGGGAGTGCCGCGCTGTATGGGCGCGGGGGTCAGTGGCCTGTTGATGGAGCGAGAAATTGCCTATCTCGACGAGACGCTGCGCCGTCCGCAGCGGCCATTTACCGCTATTTTGGGCGGAGCTAAGATCTCGGGCAAGATCGAGCTGATTGAACACTTGCTCGACCGAGTGGATGCCCTGCTCATTGGCGGCGGCATGGCCTATACCTTTTTCAAGGCCATGGGGCTAGAGATCGGGGATTCGCTGCTCGAAGAGGACCGCCTAGACACGGCTCGGCAGCTATTGACCCGAGTAGAAAAGGGGGGATTGGATCTCCAGCTTTCTGTAGATTGCGTAGTAGCCGACCGCTTTGCCGCCGACGCCCAAGCGCAAGTAGTAGCCCGCGATGCCATCCCGCTTGGTTGGCAGGGTATGGACATCGGCCCCCAGACCCGGCAGCGCTACGCCGACCAGATCGCCCGGGGCGGTACCATAGTGTGGAACGGCCCACTTGGAGTGTGCGAGATGGCCCCCTTTGCCCAAGGGACCCAACAAGCTGCTCAAGCCCTAGCTGACGCTACTCGCGAGGGGGCCGTGAGCATTATTGGTGGTGGGGACACGGCCGCGGCAGTAACCCAGGCCGGATTGGCCCAAGCGATGACTCACATCTCCACAGGGGGTGGAGCTTCGCTAGAGTGCATGAGCGGGCGGGTCTTGCCCGGAGTAGCGGTCTTGGACGATGAGGAAAACTGAGATGCGCCGACCCATTGTCGCTGGCAACTGGAAGATGCACAAGACTGCTGCTGAAGCTGTCGAGTTGGTCGCAGAGATCAAGCCGCTCGTCGCCGGGCTCGACGTAGAAGTAGTAGTCTGCCCGCCTTTTACTAGCCTGCAAGCCGTAAGCACGGCCCTTGCCGACAGCGCCATTGGGCTGGGGGCCCAGAACATGCACTGGGAGCGGCAGGGAGCTTTCACTGGAGAAATATCCTCCGATATGCTCTTGGCGGCTGGTTGCTCTTACGTGTTGCTAGGGCACTCCGAGCGAAGGCAGTTTTGCGGCGAGGACGACTCGCTGGTCAACCGCAAGCTAGCCTGCGCCCTGCAAGCTGGCCTGTGTCCAATCGTCTGCGTTGGCGAGACCCTGCAAGAGCGCGAAGCTGGCCGAATTGAAGAGGTCGTCCTCGGCCAAGTAGGTGGTGCCCTGGCCGGGATTGAGGCGGGTGCAGTTAGCGCGGTAGTGTGGGCGTACGAGCCGGTTTGGGCGATTGGTACCGGCGCGACGGCGACGGCCGCGCAAGCCGACGAGGTCCATGCAATGATCCGCTATTTCCTCGCTGGGCACTTGGGCAAAGCCGCCGCCGCCGAGGTGCGCATCCAGTACGGCGGCAGCGTCAAGCCCGAAAACGCAGCCGAGCTTTTTGCCCAAGACAACATCGACGGGGGCTTGATCGGCGGTGCCGCGTTGGACGCCGGGCAGTTTGTCGCTATTGTGAAGGCCGCCCTTTAACCTTAAATTTATTTCAATTAAAAATTACGAATTACGAATTGGAGGTAATTCCTAATTCTTAATTCCTAATTCCGAGAAAGATTATGTTTGAGATTCTATTTACAATTTTTCACGTGCTGATTTGCGTGCTCCTAGTGGTGACCGTGCTCTTGCAGGCGGGCAAAGGGGGCGGCTTGGCTGGATCGATCGGCGGTGGCTTAGCCTCTTCCTCGGTGTTGGGCGGCCGCACTGCAGCCACGTTTCTGACCAAGGCCACGACCGTTTTGGCCACAGCTTTTATGCTTAGCTGTTTGGTGCAGTCGGTGGCCTTTCAGACAGCCGAGACCACTCCGACGACGGCAACGCAACGGACGATGGCCGAGGAACAGACACCAGCGGTGCCCGCCATCCCGGAATCAGAGCACCTGTTGGGCGAGCAGGAAGAGGCCGCTGAGACCTCGACTGCTGAGGAGCCGCCGGCCGAGGCTCAGTAGCAGGCCAAACTATTTTTGCCGAAGTGGTGAAATTGGTAGACACGCTGTCTTGAGGGGGCAGTGCCTTCGGGCGTCGGGGTTCGAATCCCCGCTTCGGCACCATAATGTAAGTTGGCAAAGGGACTGTGCTTATACAGTCCCTTTTTTGTGCGGGCGCTAGCGGAGCGGAATGGCCTCGTCGAGAAGCAGGATGGGGATTTCGTCTTGGATCGGATAGAGGTACGCGCCATCTGTGCGCACTAGGCCGCCGTCGATCTTGCCTTCTACGGTCTTACCGGCCCGATTCTTGACTTCCCCGCGCACAATGCGGCTGTTGAGCGCGGCGATAAGTTCTTCCTCGGCGAGCGCGAGCGGCTCTTTAGTCTCGGGGCAGGCGAGAATTGCCAACAATTCTTGGTCGATCATCTGATTAGCTCCTCGGCAAAAAATTAAAGATAGACCGGTCTATTGCTAGCGACAAGTTCACAGTGCAGGTGGGTGTGGTCTGTTTTGTCAACGGTGTATAACAAATTCTCTTTTTGTAAATAAAATAATAATAAAATGTTATAAAAATGGCCTCTTCTGTGGGACATTGACAGCCTTTTTTGAATTGGCTATGCTTCACTCGAGGCGATGCCCTTCCCTAGGCAGTCTGGCCCGTTGTTCGGCCGCATTCTCGTAAGTTCTAAAGATTTCTACTAGCGCATACAGGTAGCGGAGGTGATCATGGCTTCGGCTGATTTCGTCCATTTACACGGTCACAGCGAATACAGTCTGCTCGATGGAGGGTGCCGGGTCGGCGAGATGGCCGCGTTGGCAGCCGAGCAGGGCATGCCGGCCTTGGCTATCACAGATCACGGCAACCTCTTCGGCATCATCGAGCACTACAGGGCCTGCCAAGACGCCGGCATTAAGCCCATCATCGGCTGCGAAGTTTATGTGGCGATTGATAGCCGCCACGCGCGCCAAGCCGCTCGCGGCCTAACCCACGCCTCCAACCACCTGATTTTGCTGGCCAAAGACGCCACCGGCTACCGCAATCTGACCAAACTCGTCTCCAAGGGCTATCTCGAAGGTTACTACTACAATCCCCGCATAGACAAGGAGCTGTTGCGCGAACACGCCGAGGGCCTGATTTGCATGTCGGGCTGCATCGGCGGCGAGATCCCGCATCTGATCCAGCGCGAGGGGCTAGCCGCAGCCGAAAAGGTCGCCCGCGAGTTTATGGACATCTTCGGCGACGACTACTACTTGGAGATCCAGCGCCACGACATCGACCCCGAAGTCAAGGCGAACGACGGTCTGCTCAAGCTGCATCGCAAGTTGGGGGTGCCGCTGGTGGCCACCAATGACTTCCACTTCCTGCGCGCCACCGACCACGACGCTCACGACGCTCTGATCTGCATCCAAACCAACAAGACTGTTGACGAGAAAAATCGCCTGTGCTATCCCGACGGCCTCTATATGAAGAGTCCCGAAGAGATGCGCTCGCTATTTGCGGATTTGCCTGACGCGCTGGAGCGCACTCTCGAAATTGCCGACAAGTGCAACGTCGAGCTCGAGTTCGGGAAAACCTATATGCCGGATTTTCCGATCCCGGCTGGCTACGCTTCCAGCGACGACTATCTGACCCAACTGGCGCAGGAGGGTTTGGAGCGGCGCTACGGCAGTGTCGATCCGGCCGTGCAGGAGCGGCTCGCCTACGAGCTAAGCGTCATCACCAGCCAGGATTTTTCCGGCTATTTCCTCATCGTCTGGGATCTTGTCAACTACGCCCGTAATCAGGGCATTTCCGTGGGGCCGGGGCGCGGCTCGGCCGCTGGCTGCTTGGCCTCGTATTGCCTCGGCATTACCAATGTAGATCCTATCAAGTACGACCTGATCTTTGAGCGCTTCCTCAATCCCGAACGCATTGAGCCACCCGATATCGACGTCGATTTTGACGACACCCGGCGCGACGAGGTGCTGCGCTATGTGGTGGATAAGTACGGCAAGGACAACGTCTCACAGGTCATCACATTTGGGACTATGGGGGCTAAAGCGGTGGTGCGCGATGTCGGGCGGGTTTTGGGCATGTCCTTTGGCGAGGTGGATCGCATCGCCAAGCAGGTGCCGACCGAACTGAAAATTACCCTCGAAAAGGCCATCGAGCGGGTGCCCGAGCTACAACAGGTGGCCCAAGCAGCCGGCAACGAAGGCAAGCTGATCGAATACGCCCGCAAGCTGGAGGGCATGGCGCGCCACGCCTCGGTCCACGCCTGCGCGGTCATCATCGCTCCCGGCGAACTGACCAACTACGTGCCACTCTATCGCTCCCCCAAAAACGGGACGATAACCACTCAGTTCGTCGGCGAGACCTGCATGGACATCGGCTTGCTGAAGATGGACATCTTGGGCTTGAAGGAGCTCTCGCTGGTCGATGAGGCTGTGCGCCTGATTCGACTCAAGGAGCCGGACTTTGATTTGGAAACCATTCCGTGGGACGATCGGGCCACGTTCGACCTGTTCGGCCGCGGCGAGACGATCGGCGTTTTCCAGTTTGAGTCCGCGGGAATGCGCGAATACCTGATCAAGCTCAGGCCGGACACCATCGAAGACATTATCGCCATGAATGCCCTCTACCGCCCAGGGCCGATGGACAATATCCCGACCTTCATCGCCCGCAAGCGCGGCGAAGAGGCCGTCGCCTACGACCATCCCAAGTTAGAGTCGATTTTGGAGCCGACCTATGGGATTATGGTCTATCAGGAGCAGGTCATGCGCATCGCCCAAGAGCTGGCCGGTTTCACCCTCGGCCAAGCCGATATTTTGCGCAAGGCGATGGGCAAGAAAAAGCCCGAGGAAATGGCCAAGGTCAAAAAGGACTTCGTCGGCGGCTGCGCTGCAAACGGGGTAGAAAAGTCATTGGCCAACAAGCTGTTCGGCGAGATCGAGATTTTTGCCGGCTACGCCTTCAACAAGTCGCACTCGGTCTGCTATGCCGAAGGTGCGTACAAAAATGCTTATCTCAAAACTCATTATCCCCAAGAATACATGGCCGCCAGCCTGACTCTTGAGCGCAAAGATACGGACCGATTGACCGTCTTACTCGACGACTGCCGCCGCATGGGCATTCCCGCCCTGCCGCCAGACGTCAACCAGAGTACACTCAATTTCACGCCGACGGACGAGGGCATTCGCTACGGATTGGCGGCGATCAAGAACGTCGGCGAGGGCGCGGCGCAGAGTATAGTCGATACGCGGATTGCCGAAGGCCCTTTTACGACCCTCTTCGAGTTCTGCGAGCGCATCGACTTGCGCACAGTCAACCGGCGCGTGGTCGAGAGTTTGATTGCTGCTGGCGCATTGGACGGTCTGGAAGGCCATCGCGCACAGAAAATGGAGGCGCTAGAGCTGGCATTAAAGGCTGCGGGTAAGGCCCAAGAAGACCGCGAAAAGGGGCAGATCAGCCTTTTCGACGGCGGCGGCTCGTCCGAGCTGGTGGTGCAGGAACTGCCCCAAATCGAGGAGTGGTCCGAGCGCGAAAAGCTGGCCAAGGAACGCGACCTGTTAGGTCTCTATATCTCCAGCCATCCACTCAAGCCCTACGCCCGCGACCTCAAAAACTTCGCGCGGCCCCTAAGCGAGATAGATGGGCAACTCGACGGTGCACGGCTACGAGTCGGTGGCCTGGTCGAGGAAGTTCGCAAGCTCTTTGACCGCCGAGGCAATCCCTTTGCCTTTGTCACGATCAAAGACCTCAATAGCACGGGCGATATCGCGTTTTTCGCCGAAGTCTTCGCCCGCCACCAACAGCTACTCGTGGAAGGCGAAACCATCCTCGTAGAGGGCCGCGTTTGCGAGCGCAACGGACGCCTGAGTTTACAGGCCGACAGCGCACTGTCCCTCAAATCGGCGCGAGCGGAACTGACCGAGTCGGTCACTTTGTCGCTGCCCTACCATAAAGTGGGCGACCCCCTGCTCAGGCGGTTGCGCCAACTGTGCGAGCGCCACACGGGCGATTGCGAGTTGTGGCTCCAGCTCCAAAACGGCGACGAGCAGGACAAGATGGTGCGCTCAAAGACCATTCGCGTCAATCCTTGCGACGATTTGCTGATCGGTATTGAAGAACAGATCGGCCCTCACTCCATTCGGCTGCAGCCCAAAAGGCAAATAGCCGTGTCCTCCTCGGCTATTCCAGTTAAGTACAGGACGTAATCGTGCGCGCAATGGCGATCAAAGGGCTGGCGATCGGATTGGCACTTCTAGCGTTGGGTTGTGGCTCTTCCGAGCCACAAAAGGACAAGCTCTTCCCTCCGCAGGCTGCTAAGTGGAGCGACTATCAGGGCCAGAGCGTGGATTTGCGCGATTACGAGGGCAAGGTCGTCTTGGTCAACTTCTGGGCGACGTGGTGCGGCCCGTGTCGCTACGAAATCCCAGCCTTAGTCGAGATGAGCAATGATTACGATCCCGAACAGGTGGCGATCATTGGCATTTCCCTAGATCAAGGTCCCCCCGAGCATGTCCTACCCCTGATAGGCGAGTTCGTCGAGCGCTTGGCCATTAACTACCCGGTGGTTCACGACAGTCAACACGAGTTACTCCGCGCCTTCTACAAAGAAAATTTGGCGCGGGTAGGCGTACCGCTCACCTTTATTTTCGATCGCCAAGGCCGCGTGTACAAGAGGCACATAGGCGTGCCGCGCGACAAAAGTGGCCGGCTCAATCCCCGTGGAGTATTCAGCGAGGATATCGAGACCTTATTGGCTCGCTCGTAGGACGGCGGCATATAGCAAAAGAAGGGATGGTCCCAAGCGGACCATCCCTTCTTTGCATATAGGTGATTGGGCGTTGTTTTAGTAGTTGGAGTAGTGCTCGGCTAAGACTTCCTCGCCGTGGCGCTGGACCAGCACTTCTTTGAATTTGGCGATGGAGCCGCCAGCGCGCAGATGCGCCAGCATCTCGCTCTTGGACATGACCATCAGCGTGCCATTTTTGTAGTCGGGAAAGCGACAAAAGCTGAACTCAATCGGCTCGCCAGTGACGCAGCAGGTGTCTTCCATTTCCAACTCGATCTGCGTGCCGGGATCAAACGGAAATTCAGCGTTATCGTCGTCGCCGTTGGATTGGGCTTTCTTCCGCCTTGCCATGCTGTTCTCCTTGTGAGATGAACTTAAAAAGATAAGAAAATGCCGCCGCTGAGCAAGTTCAGTACGGCAGATCGGCAAAGCGCGACAGCACGTACGGCCCGTCGTGGGTGACGGCCACGGTGTGCTCGTATTGGGCCGAGAGCTTGCCGTCGGTGGTGACGGCCGTCCAGTCGTCGTCGAGTACGTGCGTGTCGTGCGCGCCTTCGTTGACCATCGGCTCAATAGTAAAGACCATGCCGTTTTGCAGGCGGCGGCCCGTGCCAGCCTTGCCGTAGTGGAGCAATTGGGGTTCCTCGTGGAAGTTGCGGCCAATGCCGTGACCGCAATACGTGCGCACGATGGAAAAGCCGCGTGCTTCGACATAGCTTTGGATGGCGTGGCCAATGTCGCCGAGGCGTCGTCCGGGTGTGCATAAGGCCAACCCTTCCTCCAAGCTCTGGCGCGTGGCGTCGAGCAGGCACTGGGCCTTGGGAGGCACGCAGCCGACTTTCATGGTGACGTTCATGTCGCCGTGAAAGCCATCCTTTTTAACGGCAATGTCAACGGCGAGGATGTCCCCTTCTTGCAGGACGCGGTCTCCGGGAATGCCGTGGACGACTTCGTCATTGACCGAGACGCAGATGCTGCGGGGAAAGCCGCGATAGCCCAAGGCACTGGCGGTCGCCCCTTGGCTGCGAATGTAGCGGTCGGCTATTTGGTCGAGGTGGAGGGTGGTGACTCCAGGTGCGAGGGCCTCTTCGACGCGGAGCATGGCTTCGGCGGCGATGCGGCAACTGGCGCGGATGCGGTCGATTTCCAAGGGTGATTTGAGATGTACCATATAGGAATTAAAATCGGGCATGGAGCGAAAGAATGTCAAGCTCTTATGCTTAGCGACTATGAAAACGCAACCAGCTAGCGACCATGAAAACGCCTCGCGTATCTATACTACTGCCCGTGTTCAATGCAGCCGCCACGCTAGCGGAGACTTTGCAGAGCATCCAGGCGCAGAGCTGTGAAGATTTTGAGGTCGTGGCCATAGATGACGGCTCGGAGGACGACAGCGGGGACATGCTGTCGGAATGGAATCGCCGCGATCCCCGCTTTAGGGTATTGCTATCCGATCATCAAGGCATTGTCGAAGCTCCTAACCGGGGCTTGGCCTTGTGTCGGGGTGCGTACGTGGCGCGCATGGACGCCGACGACCGGATGCATCCCGAGCGCTTGGAAAAACAACTCGCGTGGTTGGAAGGAGATCCTAGCTTAAGTGTCGTGAGCTGTTTAGTGGAGATCTTTCCGCGCGCGGAGACCGGGGAGGGGATGTTGGTGTACGAGGCTTGGTTAAACGGCTTGGTGGATAGCGCGGCGATTGAACGAGAGTTTTTCGTCGAGAGTCCCATCGCCAATCCGTCGGCCATGATGCGCCGCGAGGAGTTGGTGGACTTGGGGGGGTACCAAGATCGGGGATGGCCGGAAGACTACGATTTGTGGTTGCGCTATCGGGCGGCGGGACGGCGCTTTGCCAAGGTGCCGGAGGTCTTGCTCTACTGGCGCGAACACACCGACCGGGCGACCCATACTAATAGCCGCTACTCAGTGGAGAATTTTCTCCGCGCCAAAGCGCACTATCTTTGCGCCGGGCCGCTACAAGAGCGGGGTGGGCTAGCCGTCTGGGGCGCGGGCAAGACCGGTCGCCGGCTCGCCAAGCACCTAGAGCGGGAAGGCCGCGCTCCCGATGTATTTGTCGATATTGCGCCCAAGAAAATCGGCGGCACCTTGCGGCGCAAGCCCGTGATCGGACCGGATGACTTGCCGACGTGGTGGACGCGCCACGAGCAACCGATCCTCTTGGCGGCTGTGGCATCGCGGGGGGCGCGGGCGCTGATCCGGGCGGCATTGGCTGGATTGGGGCTGACAGAGGGAAATGATTTTTTATGTGTAGCTTAACGAGAAAGGAAGCAACATGACGGTGCAATACGCGCTCAACACATCGACGATCCGCCCGGCGTCGCTGATGGAGAAAATTCGCATCGCCGGACAGACCGGCTACGAGGGCATTGAGCTGTGGAACGATGACTTGACCGCGCACGAGCAGCAGGGCGGCTCGCTCGCGGACGTGCGGCAGGCACTAGCCGACTACGGATTGGCGGTGCCAACGGTCATCGCACTTCACGGCTGGTTGGGGGCTGCGGGCGCGGCGCGGGCGCAGGCATTGGAGGAGGTGCGGCGGCGGATGGCGCAGGCAGTAGCGGTGGGGGCCGAGTTTATCGTCGCCAGCCCGCCGCGAGATCTCTGCGACCTGAGCCGAGGCGGAGCCGATTACCGCGAATTGCTGGAGATCGGCAGAGAAATCGGCGTGCGGCCGGCGATGGAGTACCTAGGCTTTGTGCAAAGCGTGTACACCATTGACCAAGCTTGGCAGATTGCCACCGACGCCGACCATCCAGATGCCAGTTTGATTATGGATCCGTTCCACATATTACGCGGCGGCGGTCCCATTGCGAGCATCGCCAAGGTACCCGGCGACAAGGTAGCGGTCTGGCACTGGAATGATGCCCCGGGCGATAAACCCTTTGCCGAACAAAGCGACGCCGACCGGGTGATACCGGGCGACGGGGTCGGACCACTGCGCGAGATTGAGCGGCTGGCGCAAGCGCAGGGATACGAGGGGTTTGTGTCGTTGGAGTTGTTTAACCCGGGGCTGTGGGAGCAAGATCCGGCGGACGTCGCCCGGATTGGTCTGGAGAAGATGCGGGCGTATTTCGCCGGCTAACCGCAACCCGCACCTGCGTTACAGCCCCAAAATCTCGCGCGTTTTTTGCGGCAGCGCCCGCCAATTAGCGATTAGATAGCGATTGCCATCGACATCCTCAATGACGGCCCGGCTGCCGGAGAGCATACGCACATTGGTGCGATAGCCGCGGATTTCGAGCTGGCGAGGGCCGCTGGTGGTTTCGATCTGGCCGCGCAGCACCCCGAATTCCTCGTCGAGGCTATTGAAAGCAAGGACCTGCGGTTGAAAGTAGATCTTGTCGAGTTCGTCTAAGAGCGCTTGGCGGCTTTGGTCGTCGAGCTGTTGCGGGTCTTCAATTAGGCCGAGTTCTTGGTCTCCGGCAGCAAAGACGCCGATATAGCGATCGGACTCTTCTAATGGGAAGGAGCGGCGGATCTTGAGGTCGGTGTATTCCTCGCCATCGAGCTTGAGGATCAAGCTGCCGCGCTCAGAGCGGCTGAAGCGCATCTTCTGCGGGTCGAGTAGGAAGTCCTCGTAGGAGTAGCCGCGTGCTTCGCTCATAGTGCCCGTACTTTCGCCATTTCGGTTTGCATATCAACCAGCCGGCGATAGACGCCGTCCTCCTTATTGAGCAACTCTTCGTGGGTGCCGACCTCGGCAACGCGCCCTCTTTCCAGCACCAGCAGTCGGTCGGCATTTTTGAGCGTCGAGAGCCGGTGGGCGATGGCAAAAGTGGTGCGCCCGGCGACTAACCGCTCAAGTGCCTCTTGGATCTCAAATTCGGTCTGGGTATCGACCGAGGCGGTGGCTTCATCGAGGATCAGGATGCGCGGGTTGCCGATTAGGGCGCGGGCGATGGAGATGCGCTGGCGCTCGCCGCCGGAGAGCCGACCGCCGCGCTCGCCGACTTGGGTGTCGTAGCCATCGGGAAAATTCATGATGAACTTGTGGGCGTTGGCTGCGCGGGCCGCCTCGATGACCTCTTGGCGCGTCGCGTCGGGATGCCCGTAGGCGATATTGCTGGCGATGGAACCTTGGAAGAGCAGCGGCTCTTGCAAGACCACGCCGATTTGGCTGCGCAGGGCCTGCTGTTTGAGCCGGGTAATAGGCTGGCCGTCGATGCGGACTTGACCGTCGGTGGCGTCGTAGAACCGCGAGATGAGGTTGACTAGAGTTGATTTGCCAGCGCCGCTGGGGCCAACGATGCCGATCATCTCGCCGGGCTCGGCCTTAAAGTGGATGCGGTCGAGAATGCGCGCTGAGCCGTCGTACGTGAAGCTGACGTTGCGGAATTCTACCTCGCCGGTAAGTGGGCCGGGGTCGATGGCGTCGGGGTCGTCTTGGACTTCGGGCTCGGTGTCGATGATCTCAAAGACGCGCTCGGCCGTTGTCGCTGCGGTCTCTAGCTGCTCGGTGAGGGTACACAGCGAGCGCACTGGCGCGTAGAACATGACCATGTACGAGATAAAAGCCTGCAAGTCGCCCAAAGTCAGGGTGTTGCCGAGCACTCGGTTGCCGCCAAACCACCATAGGATGATCGAGCCGACCGAGGTGACAAAGGAAATCGTCGGAATGTAATAGGACCGCATCTTGAACGAGGTCATCTGCGACTCGCGCACGTCGATATTGCGCTCGGTGAAGCGCTCGACCTCGCGGTTTTCTTGGGCAAACGCCTTTACTACCTTGACGCCGGGGATGGAGTCAGCGAGCATGGCGTTGAGTTCGGCGATGCGGCGCCATATCCGATGAAAAATCCAGTGGATGCGGTTGCGGTAGATGATGGTGCCGATGATCATGAAGGGGATTGGGATCAGCGATAAAAGCGCCAATTCCCAATTCATTACAAATAGCATTGTGCAGATGCCAATGATGGTCAGCCCGTCGATGACGATGTCTTGGAACCCCGAGGTGATAAAGCTGCGCATGCGCTCAGTGTCACTGGTGACTCGGGTCATGATTCGACCGGTGCTGAGCTTGTTGTAGAACGTCAGCGACAGCAATTGCAAATGTTGGAAAATTTGCCTCTGTATATCGTACACAATGTGCTGGCCGAGCCACCCTAGGGCGTACATTCGCACGCCGCTGATGATGCCGCGGCCAACATAGATACCGAGCAGGCCGAGTACGACCGACAGCAGGAGTTGGACGCTCGCGGCGGGGGGCGTGGTCGCCTCGCCCTCGACGATGCCCGCAGCTTCGTATTGGACGAGGACCGGGATGATGACATCGTCGATGAGGATGCGGTTGAGCTGGGGCGGCAGCAGACCAATGGCCGTCAGCACAATCGTCAGCGTGAACCCGAGCAGTGCCTGGGTTTTATAGGGCTTGATATAGGAAAACAACCGCCAGAAGGTCTCGGTCTGGCGGAGGCAGTTGGGGCAGACTTTGGAGCCGGAGCGGAGGGCGCGGCCGCAGGTGGGGCAGTGTTCTACTACTTGGACCGGATCGACATGCAGCGGCTCGTCCCCTTCGGCATCTTCTTCCTCGACCAGGCCTGCGCCCTCAATGGCTTGGGGTACGCCGGAGAATTTGTAGTACTCACTCTGCGAAAATCGCAGCAGCTCGACGGTCTCATCCTCCAACTCGACGACGAGGGCACCGCTGCCCACGTAGTTGCGGGTCTGGATGCCTTGCACTTCGTCCAAGCCGAGGCGCACGGTCTCGGGCGTATCTGCGCCATTGGGGTGGAAGACGAGTATCCGCTCGTCGGTGAGCGCAAACCAAGAGTCGCCGTACTGCCCGTCGGGGCGAATGTCGGCGGCGAGTAGGACGATGAGCAGCTCGCCGGGTTGCAATTCGCTGCGGATGTGGGGCAATAGGCGTTCGGGTATAGGTTCGACTAGATCCAAAACGGGCCTATCCTATTGTTTAAACCGCGATTTGTATTGGGGAGGAGTGAAACTCCAAGGTGGGGCGGGAGGCTACGTGGGCGTCACTATGTAAAAGTTAAGGGTTTTTATTAAAAGGGCAAACTCGGTGCGGCCCAAGCGAATGGAGCTAAAATGAGTTTGCTCAATGATTGTTTAATGGTTGTATTGAGGGCGCACGACAAAGCAACCAAAAAAGAGGAAAGCTATGACTATTAGCCGAGACGAACTGAAAGAGCGATTGGCTGCCTTGCCGCGGTTGCAGCTAGCGTCCTTGCCCACGCCCCTAGAGGAATTAAAGCGCCTCAGCGCCCATCTAGCCGGCCCGCAGATTTGGGTCAAGCGCGACGATCTGACCGGCTTGGCCTTCGGCGGCAACAAGATCCGCGAGTTTGAATACCAGATCGCCCAAGCCGTAGAGCAAGGCTGCGACGTGCTGGTACACTCGGCCGCCGCGCAGTCGAATCAATCGCGGCAGACGGCCGCAGTAGCCGCAAAATTGGGGCTGTCTGCGGTGGTCGTCGGCCGCGACGATGCTCACGCACAGACGCAGGGAAACCTGCTGTTGACCCGCCTTTTTGGCGCAGAGGTGGACTTGCCAGCGCCAAGCGAGCAGGCTCAGGCCGTGGCTGAGAAAATGGCCGCGCTGACCGCGGCTGGCCACCGTCCCTTCCACACCAGCTCGGACGCGCGCATCTTCCGCAGTGTAGCGTACGTCGATGGGGCATTGGAACTCTTGGCCCAGTGCGAGGAACAAGGCGTTGCGCCAGCGGCGATCTATTTGTGTTCGGGGGCTCATACCCATGTGGGGCTGGTGGTGGCGTTCAAGGCGCTGGGCATCGATATGCGGGTAGTGGGCATCAGCCCTTCTCCGCGCGATGATCAGCAGGCGGCAGAGGGGCATCTCGCGCTGGCGCAGGAATGCGCTGAGATACTAGGGCTAGACCTTTCGCTGAAGGCGGAGGATTTTGAGAGTTACGCCGCGTTTGTCGGCCCGGACTACGGCGTTGTAACCGACGAGAGTTGCCAAGCACTACACTTGGTGGCGCAGCAGGAAGGGCTGTTGCTAGATCCGTCCTATACCAGCAAAGCCATGGCCGGGCTTTTGGCGCACGTGCGTGCCGGTTGGTGGCGTCCCGATCAGCGCCTTATCTTTCTCCATACCGGCGGCACGCCCGCGCTTTTTGCGTACGCCAAAGATTTGGGCTACTAACCAATGCAACTTCCCAAACCTGACCCTGCCCGCTTCGAGCGGCGCGAAGCCCTCATCGGCCACCTGCGCGAGCACTTGCGCACCGATCAGATCATTCATCGCCGCGAGGACGTAGTCGCCTATGAATGCGATGGCCTGTCGGCGTATCGCCAGCGGCCCATGTTGGTCGCCTTGCCGGATAACACCGCGCAGGTCGCGGCCGTACTCCGGTCGTGCTCCCAACTCGACATTCCCATCGTCCCTT
This sequence comes from Candidatus Latescibacterota bacterium, assembly GCA_965208845.1. GTDB lineage: Bacteria > Latescibacterota > UBA2968 > UBA8231 > UBA8231. Next base: position 6,121,904 of record OZ242361.1, read on the forward strand.
GGGGTGCCGGCACTGGGCTTTCGGGCGGTGCCCTGCCGAGGGAAGATGGAGTGGTGTTGAGCACGGCGCGGATGCGAGCGGTACTCGACATTGACTTGGAAAATCGCACGGTGACTGTGCAGCCGGGCGTGACCAACCGAGCTGTAACCGAAGCGGTGGAGCGGAGCGGGTTCTACTACGCGCCCGATCCTTCGAGTCAGATCGCCTGTTCGATTGGGGGCAATATCGCCGAAAATTCAGGTGGGGTACACTGTCTCAAGTACGGCACGACGACCAACAACCTCCTCGGCTTGGAGGTGGTGTTGGCCGACGGCGAGGTCGTGCGGGTTGGCGGCAAGGGCATGGACCAAGCGGGCTACGACTTGCTCGGGCTGCTGACGGGTTCGGAAGGGCTGTTGGCCATTACCACAGAGGCCACGTTGCGGATCTTGCCCAAGCCAGAAGTGGCGCAGGCTGTGATGGCTGTGTACGATTCGGTCGCCGCGGCCGGGCAGGCCGTGGCCGAGATCATTGCCGCGGGTATGGTGCCAGCCGGCATGGAAATCATGGATCAGCTATCTGTGGAAGCGGTCGAGGGTTTTGTCGGCGCGGGCTATCCACTCGGGGTTGCGGCGCTCTTGCTGGTCGAATTGGACGGGCCGCAAAGCGAGGTCGAGAGCCAAGGCCGCGTGCTGGAATCGCTCTTGCGGCAGACTGGTGCGACCGGGCTTTCTCGCGCCACAACCGAGGCCGAGCGGCAAAAGCTGTGGGCCGGCCGCAAAGCGGCTTTCCCAGCGATGGGCCGGATTAGCCCCGACTATTACTGCATGGATGGGACCATCCCACGGGGTGCGCTGCCGCAGGTGCTAGAGAGAATCGGGGAGCTGTCGGCCGCGTATGGCCTGCGCGTAGCCAACGTCTTCCACGCGGGCGATGGCAACCTGCACCCGCTCGTACTGTACGACAGCAATGTCGAGGGCGATCTGGAGAAGGCCGAGTCGCTAGGGGCCGAGATCCTGAAGCTCTGCGTCGAGGTAGGGGGCGTGTTGAGCGGGGAGCACGGGGTTGGCATTGAGAAGCGAGATTTAATGCCGTGCATGTTCAAGGACGCGGATTTGGACGCCCAGGAACGAGTCAAAGCCGAGTTTGACCCGCAGCAGGTGTTGAATCCGGGTAAGGTGTTTCCCACCTTGCGGCGGTGCGCCGAAGGGGGGGCCATGCACGTGCATCAAGGCGAGGAAAAGTTCCCGGAGTTGGAACGGTTCTAAGGCAACCCACCACCCATTGCAGACGCAAAATCGCGCATGTAGAGGCAACCCTCGTGGTTGCCCTTGTCCATTGCAGACGCAAAATCGCGCTGAGGAGGCGATTCATGGCTACGGCCTTTGCCCTAGTGGGCGACCGCTATCACACGTCTGATTACATCCGCACGGCTTTGGGCCGCACTTTAGTCCAAGGCATGGGATTGTCCATTGATTTTACCGACGAGATCACCCTGCTCAACGCCCAACATTTGTCGAGCTACCGGCTGCTGATCGTCTTCCGCGATGGCATGATCTGGCCCAATGGCTACGGCATCGAGGCTGCGTCCGTCAGTGAGCCGCCCGTCGAGGCTGAGGAATCTCGTCCCGTGCAGTGGATTACCGAGGATCAGGGCCGCGCCGTGCGGAGCTTTGTGGAGGCAGGTGGAGCGGCTCTTTTCTACCACAATTCCACGTACATCGCCCCGGGCAGCAGCGACTTCCGCCACGTGCTAGGCGCTGCTACGCAAGGCCACCCGCCGGTGCGTCCCTACCGAGTTCACATCACGCGTACAGACCACCCCATAACGCGCGGCGTGGAGGACTTTGTCGTCGATGACGAGCAGCACTTCATGCAGTACGACAAGGATCCAGCCCATGTCTTGGCCGTCAGCGTCAACGACGACGGGCACACTTGGCAGGATTTGGGCACCACGTGCGAGGCGGCTTGGGCTTATGATTACGGCGCGGGCCGCGTGTGCTATCTATCGCCGGGGCACACCATCCCCGTATTGTGGAATCCGTCTTACGAGAAGTTGCAGCAAAACGCCGTGCGCTGGCTGCTGCGCGACGACTTGTAGAGGGACGATATTATCCTACCAACTCCGCAAGGCGAAGTGATTGAGGAAAGGCGCGTCAGTTTGTGGATCAATCGCTCGGCAGTGTCGATTCCAATGGAATGGCTTGCCCCGCTTCCAGCACCGCGCCGACCTCGCCGCGCAGGCGCTCTTTGAGCGTGGTGTAGCGCTGGGCGACCTTGTCGTTGGCAATGGCCAGTTTGAGGGCCTTGGGAGTGCCGACGATGACAATCATTTGCTTGGCGCGGGTAATCGCCGTGTAAAGCAGGTTGCGCTGGAGCATCACGTAGTGCTGCGTCGTCAGCGGCAGCACCACCACGGGAAATTCCGACCCTTGGGAGCGGTGGATGCTGATGGCGTAGGCGAGGGTTAGCTGGTCGAGATCGACCTGATCGTATTCCAAGGTGTAGTCAAAGCGCACATAGAGCACCTGCTTTTCCGCGTCGAGCCGCTCGATCGTGCCGATGTCGCCGTTAAAAACGCCCTTGTCGTAGTTGTTTTTGACCTGCATGACCTTGTCGCCCACCCGGAACTCGGCTCCGCGATGGCTATGCACTTGGCCGTGCGGATTGAGGCGCTGTTGCAGCCGCTGGTTGAGATTGAGCGCGCCGGTCTCGCCGCGGTACATGGGCGCAAGCACTTGGATGTCGTTGCGCTGATCCCATCCCCGATAGCTGGGCAGCCGCGTGGCGCACAACTCCTCCACCTGCTCAACCACCCGCTCTGGGTCGCCTTCTTGGATGAAGTAGAAATCCGCGTCTGCTTGGTTCTCGACGATGGGCATTTCGCCGCTGTTGATGCGGTGCGCGTTGCGGATGATGTGGCTTTTTTGCGCTTGGCGAAAAATCTGTGTCAGGCGCACCACCGGCACTGCGGCGGAGTCGATGATGTCGCGGAGCACATTGCCCGGCCCCACCGAGGGCAACTGGTCGATGTCGCCGACTAGCACTAGCCGAACGTGGTCGGGCAGGGCGCGCAGGAGCGCGTTCATCAGCACCACGTCGATCATGGAAGCCTCATCAACGATCAGCGCATCGACTTCGAGGCGGTCGTCGTAGCCCTTTTTGAATTGCCGCTCGCCCGGCTGAAATCCGAGCAGCCGATGAATGGTCTTGGCCTCGCGCCCGCTGGCCTCGCTCAGCCGTTTGGCGGCGCGGCCCGTAGGCGAGCACAGCGCGACCTTGAGGCCGCCTTCCTCCAACAGGCGCAAGATGCGCCGCGTGACCGTGGTCTTGCCGGTGCCCGGCCCGCCGGTCAGCACCAGCACCTTGCTCGTGGCGACTAGCTCCACGGCCTCTTTTTGTGCCGGAGCCAATTCCAGCCCGTCCTCCGCTTCTGCGGGCACGGCCAATTCTTCGGCTGGCGTGCGCAAAAGCCGCTTTAGCGACGATGCGGCACCCACTTCGGCGCGATGGAGCGGCGGCAGATAACAGCGCCAGTCTTCGGTGACTACGCCATCGCTGGCGCGCAGGGCATCTAATGCCTGCGGTAGCAGTTCGGCGTTGATCTCTAAAATCTCAACGGCCCGCTCCATTATTCCAACGGCCGGCAACTCCACCGTTCCAACGGCCGGCAACTCCATCGTTCCAACGGCTGGCAGCTCCATCGTTCTAACCGTCGGCAGGTACACGTGCCCCTCGTCGGCCGCTTCGGAGAGCAGATAGCGGATGCCGGCCTGTACGCGTGCGGGTGCGTCGCGCTCCATTCCCAAGCGCTGGGCAATGCGATCGGCGATGCGGAAGCCGATTCCATCCACATCGCGCTCCAAGCGATAGGGATCGCTACGGACTTTTTGGATGGCCTCTTGGCCGTAGGTCTTGAAAATTTTTACCGCGTAGCCAGTGGTGATCCCGTGCGACTGCAAAAAGACCATCACGTCCTTGATTTGCCGCTGCTCGCCCCAAGCCTCGGCAATCAGCTCGACTCTCTTCTTGCCCAGCTTGGGCACTTCCTCTAATCGGCGGGGATCCGCGTCGATGATGTCGAGCGTTTCCGCGCCAAAGTGCTCGACGATGCGCTTGGCCGACCTCGGCCCGACGCCTTTGATCAGACCGGACCCGAGGTACTTTTGTATGCCTTCGAGGGTCGAGGGATAAACGGCCTTATAGTGCTCTACCTTGAACTGTTTGCCGTATTTGGGATGATTGGTCCACACGCCTTCGACTTCGACGCTCTCGCCCTCTTGGATGGAGGCAATAGCCCCCACGATGGCGATCCGTTCCCGCTGGCCCTCTACTACTAAGCGCGCAATGGTATAGCCGTTTTCCGGGTTGTGGTAGGTCAGGCGATCTATAAAGCCCTTATACGATTGGTTCATGTGCTGCGCTCACAGTAGGAAAACACTGTACAGCAGGGCCATACCCCCCGCGCCCAGCGCGCCGCCCGCGCCGACCTGCATGGGAGTATGCGCTCGCAAGTAAAGCCGCGCCCAAGCGACGGCCGGACAACTTAGCAAAAAGGGCCACGCCGCGCTGCCGACGCTGATCAACAATACGCAGGTCGCTCCCCCGACACCAGCCGCGTGAATACTGATCTTATAGAAGCGATTGATCCACCAGACCAAGAGCGTGTTGACGACACAGGCCGTGGCCGTGACCAGCATCAGGGGCGGAGCACCGACCCCGTAGAGGGCCGCTCCCCCCAAAGCGTAGCAAAGAGCGCCCAGCAAGAGCAGGGTAGCGCGTTTGTTGCGGTCGTCTGTATAGGCTTTGTCGAGATAGCCCGAGCGCACTAGGCACCAGAGCAGCAACCCGGGTACCAAAGAGAACGTGCCGATTGCCACCGAGCCGGCGAGCCAGTCGCCCAGCACGTGCGCTTGGACGCCGAAGACCAACAGCGCCAACAGCGCGGGATTGAGTAAGTGGGAGAAAAGGCGTGCAATTTGGTGCGGGTGCAGACGAAGAAAGGGACGAGCTAATTGCTCGCCCCCGTTTGTTTCTTTTGCCATTTTTTTCCGCTAGCTGCACCGCGATCGGGTGGCCTCTCGTCGCCCTCTAGCACGAAGCCGATAAAGCGCTTCTGCCCAAGAGTTTTCAAATACTGAAGCAGGGAGACCTCGGCTTCCTTGCGATTGAGCTTGTACTCGTCGCTGAGCAGTTCGATCATCCTGCCGACCGAGTTGCGACCGTTGCACATCCGCCAGACCTCGCTGCCGACCTCGTCGAGGGTAATCTTGCGCTGCCTGGGGATATAGAAAAACTTGGACAGCAGCCGCACTCTCCAGGTCTCTTGACGCTTTATTAAGACCTGGACCTCGCCGTTGTCGTTGTCTTCCCAGCGCAGGGACTCATTGCGCGTTGGCCGCGACGCCAGCATGGCGGCCCGGCTCAGCTTGGGTCCCTTGTCTTTCGATAAAATGCCCATCTACTACCTTGGCGACTAGCTCGTCTGCTGCGTCTTTCTTGCGGTAGAGGTGCTCGACGATGAATATCTTGTCGATGCTGGTGTCGCGCCAGACGCGGCCCCGCAGATACAGGCGCGGCCTCGGGTTTATAAAGGGCAGCGGACGCAGCAGCTGACGCCAGCGGCTGCGCGGCCGCCCCTCGACGCGAATGCCCTCGTGTTCCTGCACGGCTTCTGGAGTAATATCGACCACGAAGTCGCGCAATTGCTTCTTAAAAAAGACCGGATACCAGTCTTGAATGTGCGCGTCTTTGAGCATGATCCGGGCCATGCTCAGCCGATGCACCTTTAGAACTTGTTTGCCGAGGGCAAACTCTAGCTCGATGTGGCCCGACTTGAGGGAATGGCTTTGTAGCTTGAGGTCGTTGGGCGCGAAAAACCGCAAGCCGTACACGCTCCACAGATGAGCGGCCTCGGCTTCTTGATCGACGAGCGAACTGAACACGGCCTCGGCTTGCTCGGGCAAAAACTCGTCTAGCTTGGCCAGCACTCGCAGAAGCACTACCCGCCCGGACCCCAAAGCGAGCGCTAGGTTGTATGCGCGGAAGTCGGCCTCCCAAATGAAGACCTCGTATTCGCGGCCTTCGAGGAATTTTTTGTTTTTGAGGAATCGGGCGCGGCGCTGGACCTCAAAGGGGGCATCGACCTTTTGGGCCTTCTTTTGCAGGTTAGCTAGGTAGCGATCTACCAACTCGGTCAGGCGCAGGGCCTCGCCGCGGCCTTTGAGCCGCCGCCATTCGATCTCGGCCCGCACGATTTCGGCGTCGTCGAGGCGGGCATAGCCCTTTTCAAAGTCCCCGTCAACCCGGCCGAGATTCCAATCGTCGGGCACGGACAACCGCAGCCCTTGCCAAGCGAAATCTACCCGATCACTCATACTAGAAGATCAACACGGAGACCGATTTCTGGATTAGGGCAACCCCCACCGACGCCATACCCATCAGCGCCATGCCGCAGGCGAAGCCCACCGCCAGAACCGGGGCAAACTGCCGCCACTCCTGCCGCCCGTACTTGTTCCAAAAGTAGTAGCGAGCCAAGAGTGCGCCGATGATCTCGGTCACCACGTAATGCGGCAGAATCGTCAGCGAGCGCACGAAGCCAAAGATCAACAGGATCGGCAGCCCGAGTATGGAGAGCAGAATGAAGCTCACTATCCCGAAGCCAGCACCCAAGACGATGACCTCTGGTTTCAGCGCCCTAAAGAGCCAAGGCACGTCGGAGGAGCGCTGAATCCAAGAGCTGGTAAAGAGCGGATCGGTATCGACCTCGAAATAGAAAGACCACCCCGCTGGCACGGCTCGTTCGACCTCCACTTCAAGGGTCGGGCGGGGATCGCGGATGATGGTGTCCATCGCTGGCCCCAGTGGCGCAATCGTCGGCAGGCCCTCGACAACTTGCTCTTCAGCTAGCTGCTCGTCGCGCAGGTAGCGCTCGGCGACGATGTCGGGTGCCCCCTGATCGAAGTACGAGTAGAAAACTTGGGTCGGCATCCACGGGCCAACTTGGCCGCGCTTGCCGCTGGAGTCCAGCCACTCCTGATCCACTAGCCGCACTCGCCAGTACCACCACTCGTTTTCGATCAGGTTAGCCGGAGTCCATCCCGCCCGATCGTTGTCTATGGCCAGTTCGCTGCGCATGGTGCCGGTGATAAAGAGACATTGCTGGTAGGCGCGCAGCCGCCACATGAGCTGGGCATAGGGGTAGGAGGCCGACGGGATTGGTGCTAGTTTCCAGATATAGGAGCCGTAGAGAAAACTGGTAAAGAGCACGATGGGTACCATGAAAATCTCGGCGCGGATGATGCTGGTAAACTGGGTGCCGGTCAATTCGATTTCGCGGAACTTCTGGGTCTGGGCACCGTAGTTGCCCAAGGGAAACGGAATGAACCAGATATCAACGCCGCGATACCCAGAGAGAATAATTGTGGCCTCGCGCACGAAGGGAACGTCCACTGTCTGTCCTACCATCCCGACTAGACGAGCGTTGACGAAGGACTGAAAGGGCGTGAATACGAAGCCAAAGAAGAGGAAGAACCATACAAATTGGGCAATGCCCGGCAGTAGCCAAGCGGCGATGCCGATCAGGCCGGCCGTGGCCAAGGCGTATAGTGCCAGCGCCACCCAGATGGGGAAATCGCCGCGGCCAGCGGGGGTGGCGAAGCCGCGCTTAGAACTGCTATCATCCCCGTTGCCGTTGTTAGCCCTAGCCTTGCGCACGCTCTGAACTATCTGATAAATGCCGATGGCGGCGATGGCGAAGGTAGTGCCGAGGCCGAAGCTCATCCAGAAATCGACGTAGTTGACGAAGTAGGTTTCGATCGTGCCCATACCTTGCTGCCATAAATTCAGGTAAGGCCCCTCCTCCCCGCGCCACGGGGGCGTCCAAGTATAGAGCAGCGGGTTGGCAATGGAGGCGACGAGTACGCCGATAAAGGTGCCAACCACGCCCCAGAACGGCACCACTAGCCCGGCAAAAATCGGTCCCAAGTGCGCGGTAAATCCCAGCGGAGTGGCCGGGATAAAGTTGCCGGTAACTTGGGTGAAATCGACAAAGGGAATGGGTATGAGTTGGATCGGCTCGGTCAGCAGCGCCCCCGTAATCGCCGGCAAGGCTACGTAGATTGTGCCAAAGACTAAGCCGATCATCGCCCCTGCCGAAAATACCCGCCAGCGCCACGTCTCAACCCCTTGGGTGGTCTCGGCCAGTGCCGTAGCGCCTTGGGCGTTTACGGGCGCGAAGGGAAAGGGTAGGCGCTCGTAGTCGGAGGTGAGCCGGAAGAGCGCGTACGACATGGTGAACCAGTTGATGCGCCAGATGATCATCCCCAAGACTAGGAGTACGATTGGCATCGCCCAATCCGAGTGCAGAAAAGTCCGTTCGATGATGGCGGAGGAGTCGGGCTGCGGTGCCACCCAGCCGGGGATCAGCTTGGCGATGCCAAACTGCTTGGCCGCTGGCGATTGCACCAAGTACTGGTTGTAGAGCAAGCCTTCAAAGGCACCAGTCTCAGCGGCAATCAGCGAGCCGGCCACGTAGAACAGCACATAGACTTCTTGGCGCCGGAGCGAAGAAAAGGAGCGCTTGGTGATCTCGGCGAAGAGGATGATCGTCACCCATTCGGCCGCCGCCCCCAAAGAGCCGCCGATCATCAGGCTCAAGTACATGTTGCCCGGCACCATGATGAAAGCGACGAAGAGCACGCCGAGGATGGCCTTGATCGTAAAGCCGTTCTCGAAGCGGTCCGGGACCTGCATTAAGTCCCGATATTCTTCGATCTCTTGGTTCGGGTTTCTGTTTTTGCTTCCGAGCACTCGCTATCCTCCCTTACGCCGACACTTCGCTGCGCAGCCCTTGTAGAATTTCCACGCCCTGTTGGCGGTAGCCTTCTTTGGCCTCGGCATCTACTGTGCGCCAGATGAGGAACTGTTTGCGGATGACGTTCATAAAGCGCTGGTTGACCCTCCGCCACGAGGCATCCTCGCCGCTGAGTCGCTTGATTTGTAGGCTGACCGCGTAAATGTTGTGCTCGGCCTCTGGCATGGCCCGCACGGTGACGTGTTGGCTGACACCCAAATCGAACGGAGCCAGCCAGATATTCATGTCGATAATATATCCTTCGCCGTTGGGCGTTTCTTCGCGGTTCAGCTGGGCACCGTCGGTGTAGAAGGTGCCGATGGACTCTTCGCTGTAGGAGTCGAAGTAGCCGATGAGGAATACGCTCAAGCCCAAGACCTCGTGACCGCTGACCGTAAAGGGGAACTCGAAATCCCACTGGTCGCCCTCGGGCGGCGGCAGTTTCCACTTGCGGGTCACGTCCGGTACGGCCATTTGCGAAGCCTTGCGCGCCGGATAAATCGTCGAGAGCATGACCACAGCCATCACTAGCATACAGGAGAGCACCGCGGCCACCGAGGAATAGTTGAGCGTGAAGCCACCCAAAAGGTCAAATTCGATGAGTACTTTGGCGATTACTTGGCCGCTGAGATAACCGGCGACCACGCCCAGCACCGAATAGACGCAACTCTCGGCAATAAAGAGCCATGAGATGTGGCCGGGAGCTAGGCCCACCGAAGAGTAGATGCCGATTTCGCGGAAGCGCTCGTACACGCTGCCCATCATAGTGTTGAGCACTATTAGTGAGGCGATCAGCATGGGGATGAACAAGTTGCTCATCCCGGAAAAGGAAGTCATGCCCAGCGATGAATAGATCGACACCTTGATGTATTCATCGCCAGCCTCCTTGACTCCGGCAAACAGCGTTACCGCGAGGCGCGAGAGAAACTCCTCGACCTCGCCGCGCACATCGCTGCCCTCGGGGAAGCGCACGGCTACCGACTGTAGTGGATTGCCGCTGCCGACGTTGCGCAGCGTGTGGTAGGGAATAATCAGGGTGTTGGCTGGCTCTATGTGGACGAAGGGCTTGATGACGACTTTGGCGTCCTCCAGACCTTGTTTCTCGCGCTGTTCTTCTTCGGCTATTTCCTGCACTGCCTGACCGCCGGTGACAGCGAAGTCGGCTGGCGTCAGAATTTCGTCGTCTAGGTCTTTGAGGTCCTTCATGCGCTTAGAGTCGATGACGCCCACCACCGTGAACAAGTCGCCGAAGACCCTGACTTTTGCTTGACCAACGTCGGCCAAATCGACATCGAGATGGGCTTCCTTGACCATGTCGATGGGCAGGATGCAGGCCTTGTCCTCACCCGGCTCAAACCAACGTCCGGCGACTATGGCTTGGTTGAGCCGAGTGACTTGAGTCTCTTCTGGTGCTAAACCTAGTACGCCGAGCGCGTTATGGGCCTTTTCCCCGTGTTTTATTTTGATGTGTGCCTTGGCCTTGTTGCTGTACCAGCTGCGCGGCGCGACCGCGGCCCGATCACCGAAATTGCTGCGGGCGTATTCGAGGACTGAATCCTCCATGGGATTCCACGCCTTGCTGCGAATGAGGATGCCCTCGTAGAGACCCTCGTTGTCGCGGCTGATTTGGTTGAATCGCAAGCCCGTGCGGATGGAGGTGAAAGAGAGCACTGTGAACGTCAGTAGCAAGAGCGTGGTAAAGGTGAGGACCGTACGCGTCTTGCGCCGTTTCATGTTGGAAATCCCGAGCTGGAAGGCCGTCAGCGAGGCCGAAGAGCGGCTGACGTCCGTGTCGTGGATCACGGCTACTTCGGTGCGCAGCTTCTTCATCTGCTCGTTAAAGCGGCCGGAAATGATCGACATCACCAGCACTGCCAAGGCGATGATGATAAAGGCCAACAGAATGACGAAGGGATTGGATAGCTGAAAGGCCGGATGCACCAGCCACAACACGATCCAAATCGCCAGAAAAACCCCGGCGAATCCGATGATTTGGTTGCGGATCGTGGCCGCCGTAAAAATGAGCCGCTCAGTAAAAAAGGCGCAGGGAATGACAAGGGCCATGAAGAAGATAATGCCCTGAATGACGTCGTTTTGGGTGGATTTGACGTCTGGGTAGGCGCGCGATTCCAGCCCGAAGGCCGCGCGCGTGTGGCGCACGAAATCACCCCAGCGTTGCTCGGTCTCAGCCTCGGAGGCTTGGGCTAGCTCGGATTCGGCGCGATAGTGGAGGTCGTTGAGGCGCTGGTTCTCAATGGCAAAGCTCCGCAACTCGCGCATTCGCGACTCGTCGAGATTCCACATGTCTTGGGCGGCTTGAAAGGTCGTGCGGGCAAAGGAAGTACCGGGGCGGATCTCAAAACCCTCGCCTTCGGCCTTTTCCTTGTCGGTTACGCTGGTGGCGTTGAGCAGGAGCGAGCGGAATCCCAACAGGCCAGCACCGAACCCCATCTTGATGTGCGAACCGGGCCGTGCAAAGAGCACCCCGACCGGCTCATTTTGGGCCGAGGGGCCTTCGCCGATGGTATAACCGTACTCCACAGGTGGGCCGTTCGTTTCGTCGAAGACCTGCACATTGGACAGCTTGGTCAGATAGCGCGGGTCGACGATGTCGAAGAAGTTGTAGGGCACGCAGGGAAAGAGGATGACCATCCACTGCTTATCGCGCCAGTCCATGGCGACCCGCATGGGGTAACTTTCGTCGCCTTGCACGCCGCGGTCGGGGGCGTAGGTGATGCGGCCGGTGATCGGGTCTATGTAGTAGCCCTCGATCTGTACGTTGTTGACCCGCACCCGATTTACGTAGAAGGCCCCCTTATCATTGACGACTTCGTAGTACTCACCGCGCACGCCTTTATACGACTTTTTCTTGCCGTTGCGCACCACGGCTACGGCGTCTGCACGCGGCAAGTCGGGGATGATGCTGCGGCGCGGAAAGACCATAGTCCGGCCGCGCAGCGAGCGCAGTGTGTCGCGCAGACGCATCTTGAAGTCCGGGAACAGCTCTGGGTCTGCAAAGGCCATCTCGAACATGCCGGCGAGCACCCGGATCTGTTTGGCGAGATTGGCGTAGTTGACGTGCTCGGCTCGGTCTAAGGGCGTATCGACGAGGAAGCGCGCGTCGTTGACAGTGACAAAAGCCAATGCCGGCGTACCGGTCGCCAACACCAATTCGCTGTTGACCGATATTTCGCCCGGAACAAAGGTCTGCCAGCTCATTCCGCCTTCGGGGCTGATGCCATTGACTAGCACGTCGCGCCGCTGGTAGTCCAGCTCGCGGCTGATCTTGCGCGCATAAGCCATGAAGTTCTTGCCAAAGGGCGCGAAGTAGCGCTTGTAGTAAAAGCTGGTATTGCTATTCCAGACGCCGAGCTCGTCGGTCTGCGACGAAAGGTCGAGGCTGATGAAGAGCTTGACCGCGAGCGAATCGACTTTGGGATCGACCCAAGTTTTGTAGAGCGCCAAGCGCAAGTCGTCGTCCGAGCGCAATTCATCAACCAGTTCGCGGCGATCTTTGAATTGCTCGTCGGCGAGGTTTAGTGCACCTCCTTCTTGGCTCAGCAGCCCTTCGGCGAGTGCAGCGTCGGCAACGCGCGAGGCCAAGTCGGTACGCCCTTCGGCAACGCCCCGCACGAGGGCTTCCTTACCGGTGAACTCCTCCTCGCCGATGGCGTAGTGGATGCCGTCTTGGACTATCATGTTCCGCGCGAGTGCAGCATCGACGACTCGCCTCACCAGCATGTGCTCGATAAAGGGATCCTCTTTGCGCAAATAGCGCTGGATGAAATCATCAACCCCGCGCAAGCCCAAGTGGTGGGCCGAAGTGGCGAGGAATACGACCGTGCGCGCCGGCGGGTTTTCGCGAAAGTAGCGCGCCAGTTCCAACAGCGCAGTAATGCCGGAGGCTTGCTCGGCACCTGGGGCAAGGGCCGGCACGACGGACATGGCGTCGTAGTACGCCTCTAGCACGATCACGTCCTCTTTTAGCAAGGGATCGTAGCCGGGGATCGTGCCGAGGATATTCCAAGCGGGACGCCGCTCCCAATCCATGCGGTACTGTAGGTGGAGCGTCTGCTCGCCCTCGGTCGCCAACTGGCGACGCAAGTGCTGACCTGCTTGGCGGTTGACCCAAAACCTCGGCAGGTCGAGCGGCATGGAGAGGAATTTCTTTTCGCCCTCCAAGTACACGGTGGAGTCCGGCTCGATAAAGATGATAGCTTGCGCCCCGAGGTAGGCGGCATTGAGCCAGGCGTCACCGGAATTGAAGTCCATCAGGGCCACAGCCCCTTCGACTTGCTTGCCCTCCATGTCCGCGTACTCACCCGCGCCAGCGTCGATCAAGTGCTTGGTCATCCCGCCTTCGGGCAGCGTCGAGGTTTTGACGAGGTTGGGCCACAGGCCGTGGATTGGCACTTGTTCGTCACTGCCAACTATTTGCAGAAATCCGCCCTTATCGACCGGAATAGAGACATCGTATTCGTGGACTGTGACGTCGTCGAGACCGATGGCGCGGAAGCGCTCCTGCACGATCTGGGCTGCTTGGTCGGCACCTCGATAGCCGGCAACTCTAGACCCCAAGCCGGCAAAGGTGTCCATCGTTTGCTGCACGCGCTCGACTGGGGCCGTGCGCGCCAACTCAGCAAAATCGACTTCGGTCCAAGCCGGTGCTGCGCCGACCAAAATCCAGCCGAAGACCATCCACCACATCGCAAACTTAGGCATAATTGTAAGTGCCTTTCTTAGATCCAGAAGACCACATTGTCGGTCATGCCCGTAAAAAAGTCGATAATCAACCAAAGCCCCGCGATGAAAAACTGGCCTATAATTAGTCCTAAAAAGAAGGGACGCGCCCGGCGAAAAAGGCTGGGGCCGCCGTATTTCATCGCCAACAACTTTAAGAGCCAAGCGAGGGCAATGCTAAACCACAACTGGTCCATCAGCCATACGGCACCAATGGGGTATCCAATGGGATGCAAAGGCCACCACAAGAACTGTTGGCGCACCCACATGAGCAAGGCCATAATGCCCCCGCCGATAAAAGTGTGAATCCAGCCATCTATATTCGGCTCGGTGGGCGCGCTTAACTTGGTGGTAATATAATCAAAAGGGGCGCGAGTTCCACCACCAAAAAACCACGCGTTGAGGTTGATGCCGCCGTATTCGTAAGCGAGGTGCAAAATCGCTACGACCGAGCCGACAATGCTGACAAAAATCGCCAGCAGCATGTACCAAAAAAGCGGCCGCAGCCCTAGGCCCTCACCCAATTTGAGGCCGTGTGCGCAGGAAGCCATAACAAACGTGCGGATATCTGCCGCCCACACGAACGTGTATGCGAGGCCGACCATGCCGGCCGGGCCGATCGCCGAAGAGCCGACGGCCGAAACTAAGACCGTCGGAGAAATCATCGGTCCGACTGCCGCGGCCACTCCTCCTTCTGCTACCACTCGAGTTAGACCGACGAAGATAAGGATGGCCAGCATCACGGTCAAAAAGGCCGCCCACAGCGGCAAGCCAGACTGCCACAGCCAGATGGTCATCACCGCGACACCGGAGAGCCAAGTTAAGACCGCCGTCCGATAGGAGAGCATCTCGCCGCTGTCGTCGATGCGGTCGTCGCCTCGGAATGCCTTGCGCAGCACGTCGCGCAGGTGCTCGCGGCCGACCCACAGGCCGAAAAGCACTAAGACGATCATCGCGCCCTGCCCTTGATGGGCGAGAATTGGCTCGCTAGCAGCGCCGTAAACGAGCTTTTCGGTGCTGCCAACCCCTAAAACCCCCAGCCCCCCTCGGATCAGCTTGGCGATGGTGTTGAAAAACCACAGGCTGAAGGCAATGTCGAGGTTGATCAGATAGGCGAACCCGATCATGGGAAAACTCAGGCGGAAGATCAGACTAACGGTGTTGCGCAGGATCGGAATCGAAGAGACGAGCTGGATGGCGGGGATGAAGTTGAAGTACGCGTGTAGGGCGTTGAGGCTGCTGACGAGGACGGGCAAGGCAAAGCCAACCCACATGATTGGATTTTTGAAGAAAGGGCCTAGGGCTTCTCTGCGGCCTCCGCTCTGCACCATGGCCAAGGGCACTTGCACCAGCGGGTAAACTAGCCGCTCCCGCTCTACCCACTGGCGGCGCATAATGACCATAGACGAGATCATCACCAAGTACAGGGCTACAATCAGAATGGCCCAATAGCACAGCGGGCCGCTCCAAGCGGCCCAAGGCACCCCAGCGGTGCGCGGTGCTCCTTCGTAAAACCACTTGATCGCCTCGGGGTCCTGCGGGGTGATCCACTCGGGAAGGTGCGGCAGGATGAGCAAGGCCCACTCGTTTTCCGGGGTGGCGTAGTACTGGGCACCGGTGATGATCGTCAGCCAGTACTCACTCAGGCCCATCGTCGGGATAGCCGAAGCCGTAAGCATCATAATGTACGCGACGATTAGCTCGCAGCGTCCGAGGGCCACAGGAGCGGCGAAGCGCGTCAGCAAGGCGTTAAACAAACCCGTCAGCACGAAGAAGAGAAACAGGGCACCCGCGGCGCTGAAATCAATCGACATGTAGGAGCCACGGATGACCATGTTGCCGTACGGTGCTCCCACGGCGATGCACAGCGACCCTAGGGTACCTGCTACCAGTACTTTGGCGCTGAAGACCGGCTCGGTTGGCAAGGTAGGCTTTTGGGGCAAGTCCATTGAAACGATCTAAAGTCTATACATTTATAACTGACCTTGGTCCAACCAGCCTATTTTCGCCAATTGTTCCAAGGTCCACCAAGCCAACAGGCCGATCGCTCCCCCGCTCACCAAAGCACTGAACAAGGCCAGCGGCAAAAGTGCGAACAGACCGCTGTGGCCGATATAGCCAGCGGCGAGAACGAGCTGACTGAGCTGGTGCGCCAACGCGCCCCAGATGCTCAGACCCACGACGCTGAAAAGCCGCACTCCCATTCGGCGTACCGCAACCATGACCAGCCAACTCGCCAAGCCAGCCCCGCCGCCAATGACAAAGGCCGGACCAGCAAATCCCCCGCTGAGCAAGCCGCCAACTACCAGCTTGATGGCACTAACGGCCAATGCCGGACCGCCGCCAAAGCTCACCAGCGCGACTAAAACCGGCAAATTGCCGAGTCCCAACTTCATCCAAGGCAAGGGTTTGGGCACCAGCGATTCAAAGGCGAAGAGCACAATTGCCGCACTGGCCATAAGCCCTAAACGGGCCACGTTTCTAGGGCGCGCAAACATCAGTGAATCATCGCGTCTATGGGCGCGGCACCAGCGATCCTCAGCACTAGGCTATTGGGCACGCACGCGGCCACGTCGCCTGCCCGCTGCATCCAGCCCCGCCGCATGCAAATTTTGTGGACGCAGGGTGCGGAAAGTACGCGCACGCCCTTGGGGCCGATCTCGATCTGGCTCGCGCCCAAAGGTCCTACAACCGGCAAGACCCCGTAGTTAGAGAGGGCATGTACAGCGGGCGCGGCTCCGGCCAACTCGACGATGAGCACGCCGCCAGCTTCGGCTGTATAGCGGCCGTAGAGTATTAGCCCGATCGCACTCAAGCCCACGACGAGCGCGAGGATTTTATCCGCTCGCGTCAGCGCTGGTGCGTTTTCGGTATTTAGCCACCACATCCTGCGTCCTTTTCTCTTCCCATTTTAATAACTTCTACAGCGCGTGCAAACGAGCGCGGAACTTCTGCTTGTATGTACTTGTTTTTTTTCTATATGCTTGTTTATATTGACGGGCGAGTAGATAGCGAAAGATCCCATGACCGAAACCACTCCCACATCTCTTGCGGCCCTGCCAAATACCTACTTGGACGAACTTGTCGAGCAGGGGGGCGACGAACTGCGGCTGTCAATGCTGCTGGTTGAGGTTTCCTCCTGCAACGACCAAGCCGATTTTGAACTACTCAGCCGCGCCTACTACTTCGCCAAAGAGCACCACAAGGGCCAGATCCGCAAATCCGGCGAGCCGTTTCTTGCCCATTGCGTCGAAGTGGCACGGCTCCTCGCCCAATTGGGCTTGGATCACACCACAGTTGCAGCCGGACTGTTGCACGATGTCGTTGAGGATACACCGGCCACGCATGAAGAGGTTGCCAAACAGTTTGGCGAAGAGACCGCCGAACTGATCGCCGGGGTTACCAAAATCGATCAGATAACCTACGAAAGCCGCGAGGTACGCCAAGCTGAGACCTACCGCAAGATGCTGCTTTCTATGGTCAAGGACATCCGCGTCATCCTCATCAAGCTGGCCGACCGCCTGCACAACATGCGCACGCTCCAATACCTAAGTCCCCAATCCCGTGCGCGCACGGCAAGGGAAACGCTCGAAGTGTACGCGCCGCTGGCTCACCGCTTTGGGTTGGCGCGGATCCGCTGGCAGTTAGAGGACCAAAGCCTCAAGTTCCTCGAACCCAAAATTTACCAAGAGCTGCGCGAAAGCGTAGCCATGACGCGCCAAGAGCGCGAAGACTATATAAAAGAATTCAAGGTCCCAATCGAGGAGTGCCTGCACGACAATGGCATTAAAGCCGAATTTGCGAGCCGCGCCAAGAACTTCTACAGCATTTACAATAAGATGAAGGCACGAGGTAAGCCATTTGAGGAAATATACGACCTGCTAGCCATGCGCATCATCACCGGCACCGTCCGCGAATGCTATGATATCCTTGGTCTAGTTCACGACATTTACAGAGCTATTCCCGGACGCATCAAAGACTATATATCGACTCCCAAGAGCAACATGTACCAGTCGCTGCACACGTCGGTGATCGGCCCCAAAGGCCAATACGTAGAAGTGCAAATTCGCACCCCGCAGATGCACCACACGGCTGAAATCGGCATTGCCGCCCACTGGCGCTACAAATCCAACGACACGGATCCCAGCGATTTAAACCAACACATGAGTTGGTTGCACCAAGTCATCGACTGGCAACAAGAGGCAAGGGACTCGGTCGAATTCATGGAAAACCTGAAGACCGAACTCGCGTCTCCGGACGAGATATTCGTCTTCACGCCTAGAGGCGATCTACACCAGTTGCCCAAGGGAGCCACGCCGATCGACTTCGCCTTTGCCATCCACACCGACATCGGGATACACTGCGCGACGGCCAAAGTAAATGATCGAATTGTACCGCTAAGCGCGACTTTGAATAGCGGCGAAACTGTGGAGATCGTCACAGCACCCCAGCAAAAACCCAAACTCGCTTGGTTGGACCAAGTCAAGACCGCCAAGGCTCGCCAAGCCATCCGCCGTTGGCTACGGGAGGAGCAATACGACCACAACGTGCGCCTTGGCAAGGAGGCGCTCGACAGGGGACTAAAGTCCTATCGGCCCGCTGACCCACCCGACCTCGATGCCGTAGCTGAGGAGTTCGGGTTCAGGGCCGCCGAGCACCTCTACGCGGCTCTCGGCAACGGGGACCTGTCAATCGGCAAGGTTATCAGCCGAATAGCCCCGCTCAAGCCCATGCGGCGCGCGATCCGACCCCAAGACCGCAGAGATATTCGCATCCAGGGGATGCAAAACCTGATGATCCGCTTTGGCAAGTGCTGTGGTCCCATCCCGGGCGACGAGATCGTCGGCTTAGTTACCCGCGGCCGCGGCGTTACGGTCCACCGCACCGACTGCCCCAACATCGGCCGGATTTCCGCAGAGCCAGACCGCCTGCTCACGGTCGAGTGGGAATTGGAGGACGAGCCGGCCTTTACCGTGCAGCTACGCACTCGCAGTTGGGATCGCACGTACTTGCTGGCGGACATCGCGAAGGCGATCGGCGACGTTGGCTCCAACATCCGCGACTCCACTACCAGCACCGATGGCCACATCGCCGAACAAGACTTCTGGATCGACGTCGCCGACAACGAGCAACTGCGCCAGGCCATAGACCAAATCGAACACATCGAGGGCGTTTTGGAAGTGCTGCGCCTAGATGAGCCGGCAAATAGTTAGTCGTGTCGGACCTGTTTCGCCCCAATATTGCCCGAATGCGCGGGTACGTCCCCGGGGAACAGCCCCGCGAAAAGGGCTACATCAAGCTCAATACCAACGAAAATCCCTATCCGCCTTCCCCTTTAGTGCTAGCGCGTCTGCGCGATGCCTGCGCGGCCGATCTGCGCCTCTATCCCGATCCAGACGCTTGGGCCTTGCGCCGCAAGTTGGGCGAGGTGTTCGCCATTGCCCCCCAACAGATCATGGTTGGCAACGGCTCGGACGAGCTGCTCAACGTCATCATCCGCAGCTTTGCCGGCGAGGGCGACAAAATCGCCTATCCTCATCCCACGTATGGCTACTACAAGCCGCTGATCGATATCCAAGGAGCTGAGGCGGTCCCGGTCGAATTCGGCGAGGATTTCGCCCTGCCCGAGGGCTTAGCCGTGCCCGGGACCCGCGTCACCTTTCTCGCCAATCCCAATGCGCCCTCGGGTACCCTCGTGTCCTACGACGAGGTCTCCGCGCTCTGTACGCAGGTTGACGGCGTCTTGGTCGTGGATGAAGCGTATGTCGATTTTTCGCAGGGCGGCTGCATTCAGCTCATCGAGGAACACTCCAACGCCATTGTCGTGCGCACCATGTCCAAATCTTTTTCCCTCGCCGGTATGCGCATTGGTTTTGCCTTTGCCCCGAACGCGCTAATCGAGGGGATGTGGAAGGTCAAGGACCACTACAATCTCAATCGGCTGAGCTTGGTGGCCGCCGAGGCAGCCCTAGAGGATATAGACGCGATGCGTACAAACGCCGCCCGCGTCTGCGCGACGCGCACGCGCCTGTGTGATGAACTGCGAGAGTTGGATTTTTACGTGTGGGATTCGCAGGCAAACTTCGTACTCGCCAAGCTCGGCAAGCGCTGGGACACCGCGGCCGAACTCTACGCTGAACTCAAGGAGCGCCGAATCTTGGTGCGCTACTTTGCTTCGCCGCCGCGCTTGGCCGATTGCCTGCGTATCTCGGTAGGCACGGACGCCGAGATCACCGCATTGCTAGCGGCCCTAAAAGAACTATCACCCGTTTAGGCGCTCGGCAATGCGCGGGGTGCGCCCGCCGCGCTGGTGCATGCTGGCGATCATGTCTCCCAAGAAGCCGATGGAGAAACACTGAATGCCGACGATGATCAGCAGGATACCCAGCATGAGTAGGGGATGACGGTTTTGGATGTTGCCGTGTTCGTAGCGCAGCAAGGCCACATAGGCGCAGATGACCGATCCGCAAAGCGTGGAGATGAGTCCCAAGCTGCCGAAGACGTGCATGGGCATGGTCATAAAGCGCACGACGAAGGTCACAGTCAGCAGATCTAAAAAACCGTTTAGCAATCGCTTGGCCCCGAACTTGGAATGCCCGAAGCGGCGGGGATGGTGCTGCACCGGGATCTCGCCGACTCGATAGCCCATCCAGTGGGCCACGGCGGGCAAAAACCGATACAATTCTCCGTAGAGATAAGGCAGCACATCTTCGGCTACCTCGCGCCGATACGCCTTGAGGCCGCAGTTGAAATCGCGCAGGCGAACCCCGGAGACCAGCGAGGTAATCCAGTTGAACAAGCGAGAGGGAAGGGTCTTGCTCAGAGGGTCGCGGCGCTTGGCCTTCCAGCCCGAGACCAAGTCGCAATCGCGGTTGAGTTCGTCTAACAGCCGGGGGATTTCGCGGGGGTCGTCTTGCAGGTCGGCGTCCATGGTGACGATGACTTGGCCGCGCGCCTGTTTGAAGCCGGCGGCGAGGGCCGCGGCCTTGCGGTAGTTGCGGCGGAAGCGCAAGGCGCACACCTGCGGATGCTGCTTGGCCAACTCTGCCAAAACCGCAAACGATGCGTCGGTACTCCCGTCGTCGACGAAAATGGCCTCCCAAGTCCATTCCGCATTCGCGAGGGCGCGAGCGATCTGGCCCCATAGATGAGGCAGGCTTTCCTCTTCGTTAAAAACGGGAATGACGAGGGAGAGAAAAATCTCCCCTGCCGCTTCTTTCTTTTGGCCCATGGTCTCCTCTCTTGCAAGCAAGTGCCCCCACAATAAAACAATCGCCGATTGCTGAACACAAACCGGCCGATTGCCTTGACACTTGCGTTCTTCCAACGGTATATACGGTCATGCAGCTTCCCTTGGGTTCCCACATTCATCTGATCGCCGCTTGCGGCACGGCCATGGGGTCTTTGGCCGGTATGCTACGCGAGCAGGGGTATCGCGTCACCGGGTCGGACAGCCACGTCTATCCGCCGATGAGTACCCTGCTTGAGGGGTTGGGAATCGACGTGCGGGTCGGCTTCTCGGCGGATCACCTAGTGCCAACGCCGGATTTGGTCGTCATTGGCAACGCAGTCTCGCGTGGCAACCCAGAGGCCGAGGCCGTACTCTCGCGCCGGATTCCGTACCTGTCGCTGCCGGAAGTGCTGCGCGATTTCTTCATCCGCGGCAAGCGCTCGGTGGTGGTAACCGGAACCCACGGCAAGACTACTACTACTGCGCTCATCGCCCACCTCTTCACCGCCTGTGACTTGGGCCCTTCCTTTCTCGTCGCTGGGGTACCGCAGAACTTCGACCGCTCCTACCGGCTCGGTCAAGGAGCGCACTTCATCGTCGAAGGCGACGAATACGACAGCGCCTTCTTTGCCAAGTGGGCGAAATTTTTCTACTACCTACCCGATGTGCTAATCGTCAACAACATCGAATTCGACCACGCCGACATCTACCAAGACCTTGGCGAAATCGTCAAAGCCTTCCGCCAACTCGTCAACATGGTACCGCAAAACGGTCTGATTTTAGCCAACGGCACCGACCCCAATATCGCCGAACTCCTGCCCGACGCGCCGACACCCGTGGAGACCTTTGGCCTCGAAGAGGGCGCATTTTGGCGCGCTACCAACCTCCAGGCCAGTGCCGAGGGCACGCGCTTCACCTTGTGCCGGTCAGGGCGAGAGGTGGGAGTTTTCGACTTGCCGCTGAGCGGCGATTACAATGTCTGCAATGCGCTCGCCAGCCTGGCCGCTGGTTTTCACGCTGGCTTGACTGCCAGTGACCTGCGCACGGCCCTAGCCAGCTTTGCTGGCGTCAAACGCCGACAAGAGCAGATTGGCCTCATCGACGACGTTCTCCTCATCGACGACTTCGCCCACCATCCCACTGCGGTCGCCCACACCCTAGCAGGGCTGCATCGGTCCCATCCCGGACGCAGGCTCATCGCGGTTTTTGAACCGGCCAGCGCAACCAACGCCCGCGCTATCTTTGAGGATCGCTATGTCGAGGCATTTGCCTTGGCCGACGCGTTCGTCGCAACCGCGGTCCCCCGTCCAGAACGCGCCCGGGACGACGAACCGTTTTCGCCCGAGCGCTTGGTAGAACGTCTCCGCGCCACCGGTAAGCCAGCGCACTACTTGCCCGAGGTCGAGTCAATGGCCGCTTTTCTAGCTGCGGAAGCCCGCCCAGGCGATTTGGTGGTTTTTATGAGCAACGGCGGTTTTGGCGGCTTGCAACAGAAGCTGTGCGCGGCGCTCACAGCCCGCGCGTCCTGTATCGACTAGGTGTCAGAACTGTTGCCGAATAGACGCACTGAGTACGGTTAATACGCGCAGTGTGAATTTTGTATTTGTATATTTTACAATATGTTATAGAAAATAGAAAATATAGGCACGCATATTGCATTAAGCGCATGGCAATTGCCATCTCACCTTAACCTGGAGGCTGCCATGCGTCCTTTTATCGCCCTTGTTTTTTTCGCCCTCACCGCCCCTCTCTTAGCCCAACCCGGCCCAGTCGTCATCTCCGAACTAATGTGGCCGGGTAGTACGGCATCTACTGCCGATGAGTGGATCGAACTTTACAACTCTAGCGACGCAACGGTTGATCTGGCTGGCTGGACCTTGACCTACCGCAGTGGTGCCGAAGACAAGGTGATGTTCGTTTTTGACGCTGCTGAGATTCCCGCCGGACAGACCTTTCTCATCGCCAACTACGCCGCCGATCACAAAAACTCCCTCCTCGCCATCGAGCCTCAGCGCGTTGATGCCGCCGTTTCGCTGCCCAATACCAAGCTGCTCTTACATCTGTACGACGGCGATCCGCAAGCTGGCGGCCAGCTCATCGACATGGCCGACGATGGTCGCGGAGCCCCTTTTGCCGGTGACTCAACCAGCAAAAGCGCCATGGTGCGCATTGCCTTTGACCAGCCCGGCGATCAGCCCGAAAGCTGGGCGACGGCAACCGAACAAAGCGGCTGGGATGCGGGTGCCAGCGAGTTGGGCACGCCGGGATCCATCCCTGCACATCTGCTCCCGGAAGGGGGAGAAGCGCCCGAGCCCGTCATGGGAACGAACATTTTACCGACGCCTTGGGCTTTGGTAAAACAGCATCTATATCCATAGCGCGGATTGCAGAACAAAAGGCACCTACTTGCGGGTAGGTGCCTTTTTATCGTCAAAAAAGCCGTGGAAGCTAAGATGCGCTTCACACGGCCTGTAGCGATGGTGGGCAATCGCAGATTTGAACTGCGGACCTCCGGTATGTGAGACCGGCGCTCTAACCAACTGAGCTAATCGCCCAAGAGCGTTTTCTAAATTAGCCTCCGATGGCTACTGAGTCAATGTCCGTTGTGCCCGGCGGCAAAGTGGAATTTTGGCAGGGCTACTTCAGCCGCCGACGGGTGCCCTTCGCGCAGGCGGTACGCTCGGTCGAGCTTCAGTCCTGCCCAGCGCTGCGTCTGATGGGTCGCCGGCCAGGTGATTTCCACGAAATCCACTGCCACAGCATCCCCTAGCCCGAGGTGGGGTGCGAGCGGGTTGGCCCCAAAGCTGCCGCCCGAGCCGATGAGGTGGTGGATGTCGCGAGTGCTGCCGTCCGGTCGCCGCACGCGCACGCGCACACGGCCGCCAATAGCCCCTCGGTTCGACTGCACGCCTTGGGGAAACAGCCGCAGCCAGCGATTGCCGTGTCCGGGATTTTCGTAGAGCACGTTCTGGTAGAGATCGCCTTCAAAAGCGCCGCCCATGACCTCAAAGATATCTTGGTCTCCATCGTTGTCGAAGTCGGCAAAGGATACGCCGTGCCCTTTCTGCACGTTGCCGAAGCCGCCTGTGGTGGTGACGTCCAAAAACCGCATGCCACCGTCGTTGCGCAACATGCGGTTGGGCGTGAGCGAGCGAAGATCGGGAATCCCAGTGCCCACGTAGCAGTCGGGGAACCCATCGTTGTCCAAGTCGCCGTAGTTGGCACCCATAGCTAGGATGACTTGGCCAAAGCTTCCCAGCGATTCGGTGACCTCGGTGAAGGTGCCGTCGCTGTCGTTGCGGTACACACGCGCGTGATCGGCGGCAAACTCCTCGCCGAGGTACGCGCGCGCCATGTCGCCGAGGTCGTTCATGTTGTAACCGCCGGCAAACAAATCGAGCCAGCCGTCGTTGTCGTAGTCCCAAAACCAAGTGGGAAAGCTCTCGTTCGGCCCTGGTGCGACGACCGCCGCCCCAAAGCGCCAGCCCGCTGCTGTGTCGCCGAGGTTGCGATAGAGGATGTTTTCTTGGTAGAACTGAGATACGTATAGGTCGATCAAGCCGTCGTTGTCTATATCGCCCCAGGCAACGCCCTTCACAAAGCCCACGTGATCGACGCCGACTGCGGGAGCCACATCGACAAACGTGCCGTCTCCTTGATTGCGAAACAACTGGCATGGGTGGGGCCTCTTGCCGGACTCGTTGCCGACGAACAGATCCAACCAGCCGTCGTTGTCGTAGTCGGCAAAGGCCGCGGCGTGGGTTGGATGCAAGGAAAACAAGCCGGTGCGCCGCGTCACGTCCACAAAAGTGCCGTCGCCATTGTTGCGCAACAGAGAGTTTGGCATGCGGCCCTCTTCCCCCATCCAGGCACCGCGCAAAACGAGCAAATCGACATCGCCGTCGTTGTCGTAGTCGGCCTGCTCGAGGTTAATCCCCCCGATTTGCCCGGCCAGCCCAGCCGCTGTCGTGGCCTCGGTAAAGGTACCATCGCCATCGTTGTGGAAATAGCGCAGTGGATCGCGTAACCCCCACGAGGAGACCGCGATATCCAGCAGACCGTCGCCGTCGAAGTCCTCGACCGCACTGCCGCCCGCTAGGCCCACAGCCGCGACTCCAGCCGCCGGTGCTACGTCGCGGAAGCGCTGGATCCCGCCGCTGTCGCCGTCGAATACGCGCGGGGGAATGCGCCAGGGCTCTGGGACCCCTTCCGGGTATTCACCCAAGGTCATGTACGCCAAGTTCAACAGCCAGCGCGTTCCCAGATCGCTTGGGCGCTTATTCAGATTTATAGTGTAGTGCTCGATGGCGCGGCGGGATCCCTCCTGCAAGGTGTGGACGCCGTCGCCGCGGATGGGCAGCAAGCAGGAATTCGTGGTGTGGTTGCGCAGGCAGTTTTCCTGTTCTCCGAGTCGCAGATAGGCGATGGCGAGTTGGTCGTGCAGCATGTACACAAAACCCTCGGTCGCCGGAACCTGCCCGGCCTCTATGGTCACTAACACGCGCTGCATCTCTGCGATGCCCGCGCGCAAATCCCCGGCCCGCACCCGCTCTTGGGCGATCCGCAGGCGCATATTTAGCCGCTTACCCGCGCTCATTGGTTGCCCCAGCAGAGAACTGAGGCCCTCAACCCGGGCTTGGTTCAGATAGATGTTGGCGATGGGATCGGCCCGCTGGGCAAGGCGCGCTAGCACCGTCGCCATAAAACGCGAATCCCCGCGATCGACACCGGCGTCCACCTGCCCCAAGACGGCTGTGGTCCATAGAAGGACGGCTATAATGCTCAGCATGATAAATAAAAAACGGCTACGAAAATTGGTTGCCTCAATCCTCGTAACCGCGCATGTCAAAAAAGTAATGGTGGGCCCAGTAGGACTCGAACCTACGACCGACGGATTATGAGTCCGCTGCTCTAACCAACTGAGCTATAGGCCCCGTAAAGTTGTTAAAAACCTAGTATTTTTCTTAAGTAGGTCAAGAGCTTTGTTGGGCCGCGACCACTTGGCGCTCCTGATTGAGCGCGACGAGTTCGGCGCTGATGCGGGCAATTTCGCTGTCGTCGGATGCCGTTGCGAGGGCTTGCCGCGTGTCGTCGATACGCTTTTGCAGCGCATTTTTCTGAAAGTAAAGCAGATAGTCGCGCCATTGCCGCTCGACTTGCTCCTCGTCGAAACCTTGGGCCGCGCATTGGGCGGCTAGGCGTGAGAGTGCATCGTCCTCTAGCTCGCTGATGATCATGCCGAGGTCGATAGCTTTGCCGTGGGCATGGTGGTCGAAGAGCGTGCGACACAGGGTCTGAGTGCGGGCGTCGGTCAGCGCATCTGGAGCGAATTCCTGCGCGGTAGTGGGTATGAACTGCGGGAAGTTGAGCAACAGTCCCACGAATTCGAGCTCGTGACGCGGCGGGTCGGGCACGGCCGTTGGAGATGGCTCAGCAGCTATATTGCGCGGTCGTTGGGGGCGGCGCATGGAGGCCTGTAGCTTATCACGCAGGAATTTTTCGTCAACCGGGAGGCGCTGGGCAACGTTTCTCAGCAGTAGATCGCGGAAGACCAGATCTTCAGGTTTGTTCAGCTTAGCTATGAGCGGTTTGAACGTTTCTACGGCACTGCTCCTGCCTTCGAAGCTGGATAGGTCGTGCTGCTGGGCGAGTTGTTCGAGGTAGAAATCGAGCACCGACTGAGCATTTTCGGCTCGTTTGAGCAGTGCGTCTGGGCCGTGCTCTTGGACGAAGCTATCGGGATCGTGCTCAGCGGGCAGCGAAATGAAGCGGACGTCTAGGCCTTTGCTCAAGAGTGCCGCTAGGCTAGGTAGGCCGGTACCCAAGAGTACTGTTAGGCCGCGCATGGCGGCCGTGGACCCGGCCGCGTCGCCGTCGAACAGCAGCACGACTTGGCGGGCAAAGCGAGCCAACAGGCGGCAGTGGTCTTCGGTCAGGGCCGTGCCGGAGGTGGCGACCACGTGCTGGATGCCAGCCTGTGCTAGGCTGATAAGGTCCATGTAGCCTTCGACGACTAGTACAGCATCTTGGCGGCGGATGGTGTCGCGGGCGATGGATAGCCCATAGAGCACCCGGCCCTTATGATAGATAGGTGTCTCGGGCGAGTTCAGGTATTTGGGCTCTTGGTCGGACTGGAGCGCGCGCGCGCCGAAGGCAATGGTCCGATCGGAGAGATTGGCAATGGGAAAAGCGACTCGGTCGCGAAAGCGATCGTAGTGTCCGCTGCCTGTGGAGCGCGGCAGAGCCAACCCAGCTCGCTCCAAGACCTGGGGACTCAAGCCTCGGCGACCGGCCACTTTGAGCAGGGCGTCCCACTCCGACGGCGCGTAGCCCAAGCCGAAGCGCTCAATGGTTTCGCCTGTGAGTCCTCGGGTCTGTAGATATGTTCGGGCACTAGCGCCGACATCATCGTTAAGCAGCAGATGGCGAAAGTACTTTTGCGCTAAGTCGTTGGCTCGGTAGAGTTCATCAGCGGTCGCGTCCTCTTCGCGCGATGGCCCCGAACGCTCGGGCAGGGCGATACCGGTGCGCTCGGCGAGGAATTTGACCGCTTCGACGAAAGTGACGCGGTCAATCTCTTGGATGAACTTGAATACATTGCCCCCGACGCCACAGCCGAAGCAGTGGTAGAATTGGCGGTCGGGGTCAACGCTGAAAGAAGGGGTTTTTTCGTCGTGAAAAGGGCAGAGACCGGAGTAATTGCGGCCCTTCTTGACGAGCTGGACGTGTTCGGAGATCAAGTCGACGATGTCGGTGGCGTCGCGGATGCGTTGTAGGATGTCTTCGGGGATGCGTGGCATTGCTAGGAGGGGGCTTTTTTTTTATATTAACAGCGCCATTGAGCAAGATATGGCGGCCCATTAACCGGGTCAAGAAAGTCAATTAGTGCGTTAATTCCTTGAGTTTACAGCGAACTGTTGGTATTATTGATAAGTTAAACGCTTATTCATGGCCTATGCTGGGGCCAAATCAGAATTTGACTCATTGAGCATTCAGAGGAGGAATCAGATATGTCGAAAGGCATAAAGGGAGCTATCGGGAGTTTGGCCTTGTTGGGACTCGGCGTTTTTCTGTGCGCGAGTCCGGCGACAGCACAGGTGACGGTCTCTGAGTCGGCAGCGGATACTGACGACCTTGCACCTAGCCCTGTTGGCGGAGTACAGGCTGAGTTCAACGAAGGTGGAAGGAGCATCACCGTTTCTTGGAGCTTGTCCGTTGATGATGCTGTGCGCCAAGTCCCGACGAGTAGCGACTTTACGACGGGCGGCACCTTTAGAGAAGTCAACGATGTGGCTGGTTACAATATATGGCGTCGTTTTGCCGATGGCTCCGGCAGCTTGGCAATAGTCGGCACCGTCGGTGCCGGCGTGACGTCCTTAGATGATGCCTCGATCGATGTGAGCGCGGGGAGCAGGCGGTATTTCTATATGGTTTCGGTCGTCGATGAAAGCGGCAACGAAAGCGCTCCTATCGAGTCTGCCGAGGTCAGGAACATGTTGCTCCTTGGCGACTTTGACTACGACGGCGATGTGGACCTTTTAGACTACGGCATTTTTCAAACCAACTTCGGCCACGCCAACTTCGATCCAGCCACAGATATCGACGGCAATGGCATGGTTGACCTCGATGACTTTTTCCTTTGGGCCGATAACCTCGGTGCCGATTTGTATTAGTGCCGGTCGCAATATGGCGTTGTATTTCATCTTTTCACAAGGAGTATAGTTCGATGAAAGAGTATATTCGCATCGTCGCGCTAGCTGCTTTTTGCGCTGCTCCCGCGGCCGCTCAGTTAACTACCTCCGGGCCCGTAGCTTCCGTCGATAATATTCCTCCTGCACCTGTGACTAACCTACAAGCCACAGCCAGCGATGATTCATTCGTGTCGCTTTCTTGGACGTTATCGGCAGATGATGCTCGTTCATTTTCGACCTTTGGGGGCCAAGTGGTGCCTACTGGTGACGTACATGGCTATCGCGTGTACCGCACGGATTACTTTCCTCCCGTGGACGATAGCGGCGAGATCGTACTCGGCTGGTTTACGCGCGAAGGGAGCAGGGTTGACTTCGACGATTTCTTCCTCTTGGCTGATCGCTTCGGCTCTTCTGACGCCGATGGGGATTTTGAGTTGTTCTTCGACATAGTGCCCAATGGACAAATTGATGTCGATGATTTTCTGCGCTTCGCCGATGATTTCGGCAAGGACGTAACTCAGGAACAGGGCAGCGAAAGGTTGGTTGCCACGCTGGGGTCAGGTGTCTCCGAATTCGTCGATAATGACGTCGTCAGTGGAGCCTCCTATGTCTATGACGTGCGAGCCTTTGACGGCGACAACGAAACTGGCGTTGTCGCACCTTTTGCTTCCAATGAAGATGTAGCTCGGATGGCGATGGCCGTTGGTGTCGATCAATAAGGGCGCGAAAAGTTGCAAGTTGCATAAATAGGACGCCCGCTTGTCGAGTGGGCGTCCTATTTTTTACGGTAGCACGCTTGACAAACAAAGATATTATCTGTATCCTTTAATCTCTTTCGCATCTCTCCTTTTCAAAATTAAATACCTCAGCGGTTTATTCCGCTTGAAATTCCACTCTCCTTTTAGATATTCTTCGCAATAGACCTCCTGTAGCTATTAAAGAATTTTGCCAAGGTACGGCATACCTTAGGTAGGTTTTCAGTGTTTTAGCAGTACTACCGCATGTACTCCAATCCTCGTAATAGCTCTAGGTGCTTACAGTGCCGTAGCGCACGTGAATATTCCCTTTGTGTTCCTGTACTCTAACCGCAAGAAAGGTTGCAAGGAAGCGATGCCGCCTCTCAATAGAACGCAGAAAATGAATATTGTCGAACTCCAGCGCATGAACATCTTGGATCTCCAAGAGTTGGCCAAGAAGCTGGAAGTTGTAGATTGCACCTCTTTGCGCAAGCAGGAGTTGATCTTCTCCATCCTCAAGCATCAGACTGAGCGCAGTGGGCTGATCTTTGCTCAAGGTACTCTAGAGGTGTTAGACGAGGGGTTCGGATTTCTCCGCTCGCCGAGCTATAACTACTTACCTGGCCCCGACGACATTTACGTTTCTCATTCGCAGATTAAGCGGTTTAGCCTGCGCACGGGCGATACGATCTCCGGTCAGATCCGCCCGCCGAAAAACGACGAGAAGTACTTTGCGCTGCTGCGAGTCGAGGCGATCAACTTCGACGATCCAGAAGTTACCAAAAAAAAGACGATCTTCGAGAACCTGACGGCCCTGCATCCCACGGATCGCTTCCGGTTGGAGCACAATCCCAAGGACATGACGACGCGGATTCTCGACTTGCTCTCGCCCATCGGCAAAGGGCAGCGTGGCCTAATCGTAGCGCCGCCCTTCACCGGTAAAACCATGCTGCTGCAAAAGGTCGCCAACGCCATTACTACCAATCATCCCGAGGCAATTCTCATCGTCTTACTCATCGACGAGCGCCCCGAGGAAGTCACCGATATGCTGCGTTCGGTCCAAGGCGAAGTCGTCAGTTCGACCTTTGACGAGTCGGCTACGCGGCACGTGCAGGTGGCGGACATGGTGATCGAGAAGGCTCGGCGTCTAGTCGAGCACAAGCGGGATGTGGTCGTCCTGCTTGACAGCATCACGCGTTTGGCGCGGGCTTACAATACGGTGACACCACACTCGGGCCGGATCCTTTCTGGCGGCGTTGACTCGACGGCATTGCAGTGGCCACGCCGCTTTTTCGCCGCTGCCCGCAATCTCGAAGAAGGCGGTAGTCTGACGATTATCGCCACGGCCTTGGTAGAGACCGGAAGCCGCATGGACGAAGTGATCTTTGAAGAGTTCAAAGGTACGGGTAATATGCAGGTGCAGTTAGATCGCCGATTGAGCAATCGCCGCGTCTATCCGGCCATTGATGTGACGGCGACGAGCACCCGCAAAGAAGAGTTGCTGCTGACGGAGTTCGAATTGAACCGCTCGTGGGTTCTGCGCCGCATACTCAATCAGATGGGAGTCGTTGAGGGCATGGAGTTCCTCCAAGAGCGCATGCAGGGCACGGAATCTAACGAGGTATTCCTCAAGGCCATGAATGACTAGTCGCCTTGTTTTTTGAGTTTCAAGCCTCTATTTTTATGGACTCGATAGCCGAGTTTCAATCCCCAGAAAGCAGAGGAGTATAAAGGTGCAAAAAGACATGCATCCCAAGTATCAAACGGTTATCTTTCTCGATACTAGCTGTGACTACAAGATACTGTCGCGTTCGACGATGAAGTCCGAAGAGACGATGGAGTGGGAAGACGGGAATTCCTATCCGGTAATCCGGGTCGAAATCAGCTCGGCGTCGCATCCTTTCTACACCGGCAAGCGCCAGCAGATCATGGATCGCGGCGGACGCATCGACCAGTTCAATCGCCGCTACGGCAAAAGCGAACAGCAAGCCTAGCGATCCCATTCCGTGCGAAAAGGTGGTAGGACGTCCTTCTGAGGGCGATCGTATCGCCTTTTTCGTGTACGCGAATCCATGGACAGAGAACAACTCACGCAAGATCTACCCGTCGGCGGCCAAGCCGTCATCGAAGGGGTGATGATGCGCGTGCCCGGCAAAATCGTCACCGCAGTGCGAGCGGCCGACCACCAGATCGTGGTGCGCGAGGAAGCGTACGATCCTCTGGCACAGCGCTATCGCCTATTGGGTCTGCCCGTATTGCGCGGGGCCCTATCTTTCTTTGAAATGATGTTAATTGGGCTAAAGGCCCTCAATTTCTCAGCCGATGTTGCCAGTCAAGGAGAGGGGCAGGTCGAGCGGCGGGAGGAGGGTTGGCGAGAGCAATTGGCCTTGTGGACGACGATGATTTTTTCTGTGGCGCTGGGCGTGGGTTTGTTCTTCTTTTTGCCGCTGCTAGCTGCTCAGCTTTTCGGCTTACAGGAGAACGCCCTCGAATTCAACCTAGTGGCCGGTACCGTGCGAGCGACGCTTTTGATCCTCTATCTTTGGGCAATAAGCCAGTGGCGCGAAATCCAGCGAGTTTTTCAATACCACGGTGCCGAGCACAAAAGCATCTTCACCTTAGAGGCTGGTGCCGAACTGACGGTGGCAACGGCGCGGGGCTTCGGCCGGCTGCATCCGCGCTGTGGAACCAGCTTCATGCTGATCGTAGTGCTCTTTGCGATTTTGATCTTCGCCTGCGTGGATTCGCTGTTTCCGCTCGTCTTTGGGCACACGCAGAGCCTTTTCGAGCGCTTTGCCACTCATTTTGCAGTGCTGCCCTTTATCGCAGGGACGAGCTTTGAGTTGCTCAAGTTCTCGGGCAAGAAGCGCAATGCCCCGCTGGTTCGGTTGCTGAGCACCCCAGGGCTGTGGTTGCAGCGCATTACGACCCGCGAGCCGGACGACGACCAGTTAGAGGTCGCCTTGTTCGCGTTGCGCCGCGCTCTAAATGAAGAAGTCGAGGCCAATCCATCGTGTTAGATAAATTGAACGAATACGAACTGCGCTACGAGGAACTAAGCACGCTTATGGCCGATCAGGCCACTAGCCAAAACCCGACTCAGTACCAGAAGCTGGCGCGGGAAATGGGCGACTTGCAAGAAGTGGTGGATTTAGCGGGCCAGTACCGGGCCGCGCTGGAACAGCTCGCAGAGGCCGAGGAGATCATCGCCGATGGCAGCGATGCAGAGCTAGTCGAATTGGCCGCGGCTGAGCGAGACCAATTGCGAGGAAAGGTGGCGCAGATAGAAGAAACACTCAAAGTGCTGCTGATTCCCAAAGACCCCAACGACAGCCGCAATGCCATCGTCGAGATCCGCGCCGGCACCGGCGGCGACGAAGCCGGACTTTTCGCCAGCGACCTGTACCGCATGTACCACCGCTTCGCCGAGCGCAAGGGTTTGAAAACCGAGGAGCTTTCCTCCAGTCAGAATCCAGCCGGCGGCTTTAAGGAGGTGGTGTTCGTGGTCTCGGGTGCGGACGCCTTCGGCCAACTCAAGTTCGAAAGCGGGGTACACCGCGTGCAGCGGGTTCCCAAAACCGAGGCTTCGGGCCGGATTCACACATCGGCGGCCTCGGTGGCGGTTCTACCCGAAGCCGAGGAGGTAGAGGTGGAAATCGCTCCCGACGATTTGAAAATCGAAGTGTACCGCTCCAGTGGGCCGGGCGGCCAGAGCGTCAACACCACGGATTCGGCCGTGAAAATCACCCATATCCCAACGGGTATTGTCGTCTCCTGCCAAGACGAGAAGTCGCAGCTAAAAAACAAGAACAAGGCATTAAAGGTTCTCCGCGCCCGGCTCTACGATAAACTGCAGGCCGAGCAAAAGGCCGAGCGCGACGCCGCCCGCGCCGGGCAGATCGGCTCCGGCGACCGCAGCGCGAAAATTCGCACCTACAACTTCCCACAGGGCCGGGTCACCGACCACCGCATTGGCTTGTCCCTCTATCGCCTAGAGGAAATCCTCGATGGCGATTTTGAAAAATTCATAGATCAATTGGCCCTCGTATCCCAGCAGGACGCGCTGGCGGCAGATCGATGAGCGGACGCTCTTGGCGGCTGCTCGACATCCTCGAAAACACGAGCCGTTTCTTCGCGTCAAAGGGGTTGGAAAACGCCCGCCTACAAGCAGAGTTGCTGCTGGCCGCGGTGCTTGGCGTCAAACGCCTCGATCTCTACCTACAATTTGAACGCCCCTTACACAGCAGTGAAGTAGATCGCTACCGAGAATACGTGCGTCAGCGATTGCAGCGCGTGCCCGTGCAGTACATCACGGGCGTGGCCGCCTTTCGCCAGCTAGAGCTGACCGTGACACCCGCAGTATTGATCCCGCGTCCCGAGACCGAAGTGCTCGTCGATGTGGCCTTGGAGCTTTTGCCCGAGGGTGGCCGGGTTCTCGACCTGTGTTGCGGCTCCGGTGCGATCGCTCTGTCGCTGGCCCAAGAAGCACCTACGGCCGAGGTAGTGGCGGCTGACGTATCGGCTGCTGCTTTAGAAGTAGCAAAGGCCAACGGCCAGCACTGTGGGCTAGCTGGGCGCGTCGAGTGGCACTGCGGCGATCTGTTCGCGCCCCTCCGCGACATTGCTCCTTTTGACCTCGTCGCGGCAAACCCGCCGTATGTGCGCCGCAGCGATCTGGTGCAACTAGCGCCGGAAGTGCGCGACTACGAGCCGCATCTCGCGTTAGATGGAGGCGAGGACGGCTTGGCATACTATCGGCGCATCGCGCAGGAAGCTGCGGACTTTATTCGTCCTGGAGGCCATCTACTGCTAGAGGTAGGAGACGGTCAAAGCGCGGCTGTGGCGGACTTACTTGCGCGGTCTGAACGCTTGATAGAGGTTCAGATAAGACCGGACTTAAACCAAATCCCCCGAGTCGTTGTCGCGCGCACAGCTGCTCAAACGAGTTGAACCATGGCCAAAAAGAACCGTTCCACTTACATCTGCCAGTCCTGCGGCCATAGTGCCGCACGCTGGTTTGGCCGCTGTGCGGCCTGCGGCGAGTGGAACACCTGCGTCGAAGAGCGGCCCCAAGCACCCGACAGTCGGCGCGAACATCTAACGGTATCGCCCCGCTCCCAATTGCAGCCCATCACCCAAGTTGATGACCAAGACCACGAGCGGCTGCAAATCGGCATCTCCGAGTTCGACCGGGTCTTGGGCGGCGGCATCATGCCCGGTTCAGTCGTCTTAGTTGGCGGTGATCCCGGCATTGGCAAATCGACGCTCCTGTTGCAGATGGCCGGACAGCTAGCGGCTTCTGATTTTCGCATCGCGTACATTTCCGCTGAGGAGTCGGCCGCGCAGATCCGCCTGCGCGCCGGGCGCTTGGGAGCGTTGTGCGAAAGCCTGCACGTGATGGCCGAGACCAGCCTCACGGCCATTCTCGACCAGTTGCAAGCCGCCGGCCCGCTGGCCATCATCATCGACTCGATCCAGACCATTTACATGCCCGAGTTGGAAAGCGCACCCGGCAGCGTGACCCAAGTGCGCGAGTGCGCAGCGCGGCTCGTCTATTTGGCCAAAGAGAGCGGCATTCCCACGTTTTTGGTGGGGCACGTGACCAAAGAGGGCACGGTCGCCGGGCCGCGGGTGCTGGAGCACTTGGTCGATACAGTGCTCTATTTGGAGGGTGAGCGGCACCACCACTTCCGCATCCTGCGCGCCGCCAAAAATCGCTTTGGTTCGACCAATGAGATCGGGATTTTTGAGATGCGGGACCAAGGGATGATTGAGGTTGCCAACCCCTCTAAAATTCTGCTGGCCGAGCGCGCCGAGGGCGTGTCGGGTTCGGCCATCGTTTGTAGTATGGAGGGCACGCGGCCGCTCTTGATCGAAATTCAGGCTCTCGTCTCGCGCTCTAGTTTTGGTTATCCGCAGCGGGTTGCCACTGGCATCGACGCCAAGCGACTCTCGATTATTATCGCAGTGCTCGAAAAGCGCTGTGGTCACGACCTGTCGAGCGAGGA
Source organism: Candidatus Latescibacterota bacterium (assembly GCA_965208845.1). Classification (GTDB taxonomy): domain Bacteria; phylum Latescibacterota; class UBA2968; order UBA8231; family UBA8231. The sequence continues at coordinate 6,157,144 of OZ242361.1, forward strand.
CATTTTCGTCAATGTCGTAGGGGGCATTCGCCTCGACGAGCCAGCGGTGGATATGGGGGTGGGGCTGGCGATTGTCTCGAGCTTCCGCAACAAGCCCATCGACGCGCAGACCGTGGCCATTGGCGAGATCGGGTTGGGAGGGGAGATCCGGCCGGTGAACCAGATTGACCGGCGGGTGGCCGAAGCGCGGAGTTTGGGGTTTGAGCAGTGTTTGGTGGCGCGTAGCAATCTGCAGGGGTGGAAGCGACCGGAGGGGATGGAAGTGGTCGGAGTGGGGGGGATGGAGGCAGCCGAAACGCTCGCATTTGGCCCGAGCTAGTCCCTTTTCTTCACAGCACTGTTTCTCATAGCCCCCAAATTTTGGTTTCCGCAGCATTCTTCTTGTTTTCCTAACACATTATTAAACAATAAATTGTGCGCGTTCTTGCCGCTTGGCACGGTATTTGTTTATGAATGGATAGAGCAGCTTAACACGCTTCAATTAAAAAATGCTTGACACCTGAACATTGATTCACTATTTTTTTGTTCAGGTTGTTCGAGTGGCGGTGTAATAAACATCTCATAGGACACGCGAGGAGGAAATCATGGTAGCGGGCAAAGGCAGGGCCAGTGTTAACGGCAGGCCCTTAGGTGCAGAGAAGGATAAGGCCATCGACTTGGCCCTCGCCCAGATCGAACGGCAGTTTGGCAAAGGAGCCATCATGCGGTTAGGCGAGTCAGCGGCAATGGACGTCGATGTCATTTCCACGGGTGCCATTTCGCTCGACGCGGCCCTCGGGGTCGGCGGAGTGCCCAGAGGCCGTGTCGTCGAGCTTTTCGGGCCTGAAGCCGCAGGTAAGACCATGCTGGCGCTGCACATCGTCTCCCAGGCGCAAAAGACCGGCACGGCGGCTTTCATCGACGCCGAGCACGCGCTCGACGTAAATTTTGCTCGTCGGCTGGGCGTCGATATCGACAATTTGCTCGTTTCGCAGCCAGATTCGGGCGAAGAAGCCCTAGAGATTACGGACACCCTAGTGCGCAGCGGTGCCCTCGATCTCGTCGTGATCGACTCGGTAGCAGCGCTCGTGCCCAAGGCCGAGCTCGAAGGCGATATGGGCGACTCTCACGTAGGCTTGCAAGCGCGGCTGATGTCCCAAGCCCTGCGCAAGCTCACCGGGTCGTCGCAGAAGTCGGGAACCACGGTGATCTTTATCAACCAGTTGCGGATGAAGATCGGCGTGATGTTCGGCAGCCCCGAGACCACCACCGGCGGTCGTGCCCTAAACTTCTATTCCTCAGTCCGCCTCGACATTCGCGGCATTGGCTCAATCAAGGACGGCGATGAGATTATCGGCCGCCGCACTCGCGTCAAGGTAGTAAAGAACAAGGTTGCCCCGCCCTTCCGCGAGGCCGAGTTCGACATCATGTTCCGCGGCGACGACGTAGGCATATCGCGCGAGACTGATCTGCTCGACTTGGGCGTCAACAGCGGTTTTGTCGCCAAAAGTGGCACTTGGTTTTCCTACGGTGACGAGCGGCTGGGTCAGGGGCGCGAGAACGCGCGTATCTTCCTCCGCGACAACCACGAGGTCCGCACGCGCCTAGAGACCGAAGTGCGCCAAGCCCTCAACATGAAGGTCACAGAAGTGCCCGAATTAAAAGAAGCAGAGGCCGAATTAGCCTAGCCTCTGCGCTCTCGCGGGTCGAGGTGCCAAGGCGGCTTTGGTGCCCCCACGCCAAGGCGGCTACAGCGCCTCGCACCCGCGCGTACTCCTGAAAGGGCGGGTTTTAAACCCGCCCCTCCCCCAAGGAGGTGAATTATGCAGACTCTAAGCCCCGCGGCCATCCCCTTGCAGGCCCGCATTGGGCAAGCCCGCTCTTGGGCCGACTTGGAGTTGTTGTGCGAGCACATCGACGCTGCCTATCAGCGCGGCGAGCTCGATATGTCCAGTGCCGACGAACTGAGTGCCTTGGTTGCTGCTACGGCCCTGAAGGTACCCGAGCAACCGAGCATCCCCGCTGAGGCGCTTTTAGGTCGGGAGCCGGAAATCAACACCCGTCAAGCCGCCTGACCAAGCCACCACACAACCCGCCTTTAGGGCGGGCCAACATGGGCATCGGAGTTTTTGCTCCGGTGCCTTTTGTTTGCAAAAAACAGCCCATGCCGTATAATCAAAGGCATGCCCCGCAGTCCGTTGGAAACTCCTATCTTAAAACCAATACGGTTTAGTTAAGGATGACGATAGCTTCTTGAAAGGGCTTTTTGGGCTGCGGCTTTTGTTGATGTTGTCGTCGTTTTCGGGGAAACTTAGACATTTTTCGTTTGACCACGCGGGGATTGGAGCGCCGGTCGCGTGGCGGCAAGCGATAGTGCCGGATGTCGGCCAACAGCCGTTGATACAACGCCTCATGCTGCTGGGGATCCGTCATTTGGAATTCGGGGACGGCCTCACAGATCAGGTGTAAGGCTTGGGTGAAACTTAACCGATCCGGGTCCATCGTCTCCTGCTGGGCGGCGTCAGCCATGACTTTGCGCACGGCATAATGGGCGATCAACAGGCCGTATAACTCTTGGATGACCCCCACTGGTTTTTTGCTGCGCAGCGGGGTGCCCGCGCGCCGTTGATGGGTATCCATTTCGTCTATCGCCGATTCGATTTCCCAGCGTTGATGATACGTGGCAATCAACGAGGGGGCCGGGGCTTGCTGTTCATCCAACAACGAGGTGATCACCCGATGGGGTTGCCCATAGCCGGGCCGATTCGGGTCGGTGAGCGTATAGTCAATCACCCGCACCGCGATCCGTTGGCCGCTCCGTCGGCGCTGGGCATCCGACGGTCGCAGCCACGCCCGATACGAGCCATCGGCCAACGACTGCACCGGCTTGAGTTGGAGCCGATTCGACACCCGCGAGAGGAAATGGGCGTGGCGTTGCCGCACCCTATGCACCAGATCAAAGCTATGCAAGCCGCGATCCCACAGCACCAACATGTCCGCCCGCACCGAGCGCAGCAGGCGGTGCGCTCCGAAGTGTTCACTGACCGCATGCGGCCAAAAGCCGGCATCTACGACGCCATGACTGCCCACTTCCATCAGATAGACTCCGCGCACCAAGGCAAAGGCACTCTGCCCGCGTCCTCCCACATACCGGCCAAACACGCGCACATTGGCCGGGGTATCGGCGACCTCTTCAAGGGTGCTATCCAACGCCATTAGCCGCAGCCCATAGGCAAACGCCCCCGGCGTCTGCGGCGACGTCATCGGCGTGCAGACTTGATGAAACAGGTCGACGACCGGTGGGGCTCCCAAGTGGTCGCGTAAGTGACTCAAAGCGCCTTTGCTGGCCGGTGCAGCCAAGCCGACCGGCCAGATGAACCGAAAGCCCCGCAGCAGTTTGAACAAAACCTGAGAAAGCGAATGGCACGCCCATAAATTCATCGCCACCACTAGCAACAAACCCAGTTCCGCACTCAATTTACGCCGCCGTTGACGGGCCAATCGGTGCGTGGCCACGATCGTTTCCACCCGAACATAAGGCAGGACCTGTTCCAGTACAGCTAAGAGCGATTGATCCGACAGCTTGGCATCGGTCGTCAGCAGTCGTAGGTTAAAAGGCATGCGATGGCTCCTTGAGCTTTGAGTGATCGGATAATCCTCAAAGATGGCCAAAAAGGTCCGGGGAGTCATCGCTTTTTTGGCTTAACTAAACCGTATTGATCTTAAAAGTGCTGATCGAGCACCAGCAAGTAGAACGGCGCATCGGCGAGTTGGCCCAAGAAGTGGCTGCCGACTACGCTGGGTCATCTCCCTTATTTATCGGCCTCCTCAACGGAGCGGTGCAGTTTATGGTGGCTCTGATAGACCGCTTGCCCGAGGAACTATTGGCGCAGTTGGACTACGACTTCATCGGTGTTTCGAGCTATCAGGGCTCGGAGAGTACTGGGCAGATCAAGTTGACCAAAGATCTCGTTGTCGCAGCGGCCGGACGCGACGTACTAATCGTCGATGGTATCGTCGATAGAGGCCGATCCTTAGATTTTGTGCTGGCCAAAATAAAGTCGCAGCAACCCCTTTCACTCAGAGTATGTACGCTGCTGAACAAACGCGTCCGCAGGGAGTTTCCAGTGCCGATAGATTACTGTGGTTTTGAAATTGAAGACGCGTTCGTCGTTGGCTACGGCATGGATTGCGACCAGCGCTACCGCGCCCTGCGCCACATTGCTGTAATCGAACACGCCAGAGGAGAACATTAGCAATGGCCCCCAAGAAAGTTTTGATTACCGGCGTCTGCGGATTGATCGCCGGAGCCGTGTATCGGCATTTGCAAACCCAACCCGATCGCTATGACCTCTATGGTCTGGCGCGGCGATCCCAACTTTCGGAGCGGACGTCCAAAGACGCAGAGTTGGGAATTCCCGAGGAGAAATTCATCCTCGCAGACCTGACCGACTACAACGCGATAGCCAAGGCCGTCGCGGGCATGGACGTGGTCGTGCAACTGGCAGCCGATCCGCGACCAGACGCTAGTTGGGAAAGTCTGCTCGGCAGCAATATCGTTGGGCCGCGCAATGTGCTGGAGGCCGCGCGCCGTGCTGGCGTCGGGCGCGTGGTCTTCGCCAGCTCGATTATGGTGTCTTGGGGCTACCAGCAGGAAGCCCCGTACAAGGCCATCTCCGAAGGGCGCTTCGATGCGATCGATACCGGTCAGGTACAGGTCGTGACCCACGAGTGGCCGCATCGGCCCACGGGCCTCTATCCAGCGACCAAGATCTGGGGCGAAGCCTTAGCGCGCTGCTACGCCGACGTGCACAATATGTCGGTGCCTTGTCTGCGCATTGGCTGGGTCAATGCCGAGGACCATCCGCGCGACGAGCGGGGAGGCCCCATCTGGTGCAGTCAGCGCGACGTGGTTCAGCTCGTGCAGCGCGCCATCGAAGCGCCTGCGGACTTGCGCTTTGATATTTTTTACGGCGTGTCCAACAACCGCTGGCGCTGGGTCGATATCGACCATCCGCGCCAGGTCTTGGGTTATATCCCTGCAGACAGCGCCGAAGAAAAGTTAAAGCTGGCCTGAGCCAAAATGGGCCAAGCGCCTAAAACCAAAACGGACCTATTATCCGTCAAGCTGTTCTTCGTCGTCCTAGGGGCCATTGCCGCCTACAATGTCGTCAATTGGATGCGCGGCGAGCCAGAATGGGAGGAGCGGACCTATGAGCCAGGGGCCTTCGCAGTACAGACGGCCGGTCGGCCCAATCTGCGCAAGCTGCGCGAGCCCTTGTCCTTTGGCGAGGTAGAGTTCCAATACCTGATGTTCGAGCGCGCCGACGTGCAATACGCCGTTGCCTATGGGGATGTGCCCGAGGCCGTCCAAGCCGATAGCGCGATCACTGCGCGCCGAGATGCCATCTTGCAGAAGGTGCAGGGGACGATCCTGTCGGAGGCCGCCGTTGAGATGGACGGGCATCCTGCTTGGCAGACGCAGATACAAGCTGCCGACGAAAGCCTCTTGCGAATGCAGAGCCTACAGGTGGGTCAGCGGCTCTACAGCTTGATGGCGGTCGGAGCACCCTACGCGTTTGACGACCCCTCGGATCACGAGCGATTTTTCGCGTCCTTCAGACTCGTCAAGCCCTGATGATAAGGAGTATCAAGTGAAGCTGCTCAAAGAGCTATGCGAAAGCGCGGGGGTTCCCGGCCGGGAGGATCGGCTGCGCGAGATCGTGCGGCGGGAGCTTGCGCCCCTGACCGACGAGATGCGGGTGGATGCCTTGGGCAACCTGATCGCCGTAAAGAAGGCGAGCAAGGGCAAAAAGGCCAAGAAGCTGATGATCGCCGCGCACATGGACGAGATCGGTTTCGTGGTTTCACACATCGACGAGCGGGGCCTTTTGCGACTGGTACCCCTAGGCGGACACGATCCGCGCAATATGGTGGCCCAAAGGGTCGTCGTCCGGGGCAAGAAGCGCGATCTGCCGGGCCTGCTCTACCCAGGTATCAAACCGCCGCACATCCAGACGGAGGCCGACCGCAACGCCAAGCTGGCCATCAGTGACTTCATCGTCGATCTCTACCTGTCGCCAGCCAAAGTCAGGCGCGAGGTCGAGCTTGGCGCGATGGTGACGTTGCAGCGGGACTTTGCTGAGATCGGCAACGGGGTTTCTTGCAAGGCCATGGACGACCGCGTCGCACTCTACGTGATGATCCGCGCCATGCAGCAGGCCAAGACCTTTGGTTGCGAGACCTATGCGGTGGCTACCGTGCAGGAGGAGGTCGGCTTACGAGGCGCGCAAGTAAGCGCGTTTGGAGTCGAGCCGGACCTAGGGGTGGCTCTCGACGTGACGCTGGCGGCCGATATTCCGGGGATACCCGAGCACGAGCAGGTAACGCGCCTAGGGCAGGGTGCGGCGATTAAACTGCTGGACTCGTCGGCTATCTCGCATCCGGGCTTGGTGGCCCAACTCAGAGAGCTGGCGAAGAAAAGAAAAATCAAGTGCCAATTGGAAATCCTCCCCCTCGGCGGCACAGACGCCGGGGCCATGCAAAGGGTGCGGTCCGGTGTGCCGGTGGCAACGATTTCAGTGCCGACGCGCTACATTCACACTTCGGTCGAGCTGGTTGACAAAGGCGACTTGCAAGCCGCGGTGGATCTGCTGACCGCCTTTCTCGAAGAGGGCCAGCGGGCCGACTTGACGCTCGTCTGAATTAATGTCTCGCGGCTTTGTGAACCTAGTCTGTCTCCGACACAGGTACGGCAACAGACCTGACGGTCCTGCCTGCCTCGTGAATCGCCTCGACCACTCTTAGAGCCTGTAGTCCGTCGCGGCTGTGCGGGTCCACACTGGGTGCGCTCTCGATGACCTTCTTTCCCTGGATCACATCGACGAAGTAACCCGTCAACGATCCTTGGTGAGAGGGGTTTTCGACAGGTTCCCATCTAGAGGGCTGCGCCATTGTGAAAAGCAGGTCGCGTTTGAGGCGGAAGCTCTTTCGTGCGCTGTAAACCGTGACCTCATCCTCGTATTCGTCACAGTTTTTGATACACAGCAGGTGCGCGCACAATCCGCCAGAAAAATCCAGCCTCACGTCAACAAAAGCCTCAACTCCACCGGCCTCTTCATAGGCGACGGTCCCAGCGACGGCCACGATACGCTGTCCGACGAGCCAGGGCAGTACATCAAGGATATGTACCGTCCGCGTATGCAACATACCTCCATCTACTAGGTTACCGCCGGCTCTGCGCTGAACCGCCGTCATGTACTGAATATCATCGGAACTAGAGGCTAACTGACTGCGTACATACTCTGTGCTCGCCATGAAACGTCGCGTGAAAGCTGTCATTAACAGACATTCTTGTGACTGGCTGAGAGCGGTCAATTCTTTGGCGTGTGCTACTGTGACTGTCGTCGGCTTGTCGACGAGAACGGGTATGCGCCGTTCTAGCGCGAGCTTGCATTGTTCATAGTGATATTGATTTAGGGTGCTGACGACGACACCGTCCACGAGATCGGGGTCAAGTAGGTCGCGGTAATCCCGACTGGTCTGGCTTGCGCCCAGACTCTCCGGCAGGTTGTCCAGACGATCCTGCGAGATGTCACAGACCGCTGTGATCTCCACGTCCCTCCGCTGGATGAGATTCGGAATGTGATAGTTAGGACAGAAACGTCCCACTCCGATCAGGCCGATTCTGGTCTGTTCCATGGTGTGTCAGTTCCAATCGAAGATTGCGAACCGCGGCCGAGTGTTGCCTCGGTCCCCGTTCAGCTCCATTCTCAAAATCGTGAATGCCGACTATATGGCCATCATCATCAACCAAAAGATTATGTATAGTTGCATCTCCCCATAGAAGCCCTTGAGGACTCGGATTCGGCACGACATCAATGTTGTCCAGCAGACCTTCGATAATGGGCAACTTGGCTTGACAATCCTCTGGCAGGTCGGCTACCAAGTCCTGATTGTAAAGGAGCTTTCTCCGTATGTCTTCTCGCCATTGGGTCACATCCTGCACGGGTAGAAGACCGTCGGATACGCTCTGTTCATTGATGGCAGCGACCACTGAGCCAAATTCTTTGAGCAGGCGACACCGCCGATCATCGCTAGTACTGGGCCTCTCGAAAAAGTCTCGTCCTTGAGTACCGGGGAGCAGACTAGAAATCAGATAAGGATATCCGAACGCATCGGTGTCCTCGCATAATACACTGATCTCTGGGACGGTGGGTGATGAACAGAGCATCCGTCGTTTACTCGATGAGTTGTCTACCGCATAACTTAACTACGCCATGTTGCCCATGGCCTGACGGCGGCGGCGGTGAGCAAGCTCGCGTAAGTCCACAACCACATCAGTTTCATCCACAATTTCCTGTCCTATAAGCTCTTCAATCACGTCTTCCAAGGTCACCACACCCTCCAATCCCCCGAATTCATCAATCACGACAAACAAATGTTGCCGGAGTTCAAGAAACATGCGCAGAACTCGATCTAACGTCAGCGTCTCCAGCACGAAGTGCGCAGATCGCGCGAGACTCTGCAGGGAGACATTTTCACGGTCCTCGGCAACTGCTGATAGAAGATCCTGACGGTGGACGATCCCAACAACATCCTCAGCATCTTCATCATCTACTATCGGAATACGAGCATATGATGGCACACCCATTTGCAGCACCTCATCTACTTTCTGTCGTGCTTGAAGGGAATAAATGACCGTGCGCGGTGTCATGATTTGCTGCACTGTTTTCTCTTTCAACGATAGAATGTTCTGAACGACCCGGCCTCCTTCTGAATCAATGGTTCCCGCACGCCGCCCCATCTGCACCAATGCTATGAGCTCCTCCGAAGAAACAACATGCTCAACCTTGCCACGAGATATTAGCCGTGTCATAAATTGGCACAGCCAGATAAGCGGTGCTTGTGTCCAGATCAAAAGTTGGATGGGATATGCAATCCAAGACACAAGATGACGGGCATAGACCACGCCAATCGTCTTTGGAATAATCTCAGAGAACATAAGAATCACGAGGGTAAATACCGCTGAAAAATGCGGCAACCACGGTTCGCCCAAAACATCAGCGGCTGCCGCTCCAGCAAGGGCGGCTCCAACCGTATGCGCAATTGTGTTAAGAGATAGGATACCCGCGATAGGCGCATCCACATTTTCTTTAAACTTTTTCATTAATCGGCCAGAAGCACTGCCAGATTTCGCCAGCGATTCGACATGACCAACAGGAGCCGAGTACAATGCCGCTTCAAAAAGTGAACACAAAAAAGAAAAGAAAACGGCAAAACTCACAAAGAATATCAATTCAAACATCTGATTACTCCTCTTTGTTTAGAAAACCGCGAATCGAGCATATGCATGCAAGAATCAGAAAAGCTTGATACAAAAGTCATTTGCCGTGGGGTTTCTTTGCTTTTGTGCATGATTTCTAACTACTGTATCCCCGACGTACGTCGTCTAACCCACTCAAAGTAAGGGGTTAGACGATGTACATCAAAGACTGATTTCTGGCCCCGTAGAATTCGCAACATTTATTTGTCAATACCTTGGCCAGACGCAGATTCTCCTGCACCAGTTCCACTGTGCGCTGAAAAACAAAAACAAGGGGATAAGAAGAAAGCCCCTGAAAAATCAGGGGCTTAGAAGATGGTGGGCGATACTAGACTTGAACTAGTGACCTCCTGCATGTCAAGCAGGCGCTCTAGCCAGCTGAGCTAATCGCCCTCGTGTTGCCTAATTGCAGACAGACCAATAATATATCCCAGCATACCAACTGCGTCAAGATTGCGCAGAGAGGAGAGCAAAATGCCCACTACCTACCGAGTTGGACTCATCGGCTGCGGGCGCATGGGTGCCACCATCGACGACGAAGTCAAAGGCGGCCCCAATGTCCAGCTCTTTCTGCCGTATTCGCACGCCGCGGCCATCGTCGCCTGCGAGCGCATGGAACTGGTCGCTGTCTGCGACCCGATCGCGGAGAAAGCCGAACGCATCCGCGACCGCTACGGTGCCCAACGAGCCTATGCCGATTACAGGGAAATGATCGAGCGCGAAAACCTCGACGTGGTCAGCATTGCCACCCGGCCGGGCCCGCACGCCGAACAGGTGATTTTCGCGGCCGAAGCTGGCGTCAAAGGCATCTACTGCGAGAAGTCGCTGTGCAACGCCGTGCACGAGATGGACGCCATGCTGCAAGCTTGCACACCGCGAGGCGTCAAATTCAACTACGGCACGCAGCGGCGTTATGCCGCGCTCTACCGCGATGCGCGCGCCATGATTGAGCGCGGCGACATCGGCGAGGTGCAGGCGGTCGTGGCAAACTGCGGGATCAGCGTGGCGCAATGGGGGCATACGCACGCGGCCGATATGATGCTCTTTTTCGCGCTGGATTCGGAGGCGGAATTCGCCCAGGGGACGGTACAGGCAGAGGCCGCGGATTGGGAGGGCGACCGGCTGACTATAGATCCGAGGATCAGCAATGGATACGTAAAGTTCAAAAACGGAATTCACTCGTACTTAGTGGGCACGCCCGGCTGGGAATTTGAAATCAGTGGTACCGAAGGGCAGCTACGCACCCTGAGCAATGGAATGGGCTATAGCCTGCGCCAGAAAGACGAGCACGGCGAGTTGCGCCCAGTGCCCGCGCCCGAAGCGATCATTGAGAGCGGCACCCTGCGCGGGATGGAGGACATCGTCCGGGCCATCGACGAGGACGGCGATACCCAAGGCAATCTAACGCTCGCCTGTCGCAGCCAAGAGCTAATTTTTGCAATCGTCGAGTCGCATCGGCAGGGCGGGGCGCGGGTGGCCTTGCCGCTGGAGAACCGGGCCTTGTCGATCGCGCCAGATCACTACTAGCGCCAATGCAGATCAGCATTGTCTCTTACGAGAAACACCGCAACTCAGCGCTAGAAGCCGCCGAGCAGGAGTACATCAAGCGGCTCTCGCGGCAAGCACGGGTCGCGCTCTGCCCAGGTAAGGCGCGGGGCGGCCTACCGAACCGGCTGTTGAAAGGGACGTATGTGGTCGGGCTGTACGTGGAAGGAGACCCGTTTACTTCTGAACAGTTGGCACAACGGCTCCAGCGGCTGATGAATCAAGGCCGCTCGCACCTAGTGCTGGTAATAGGAGGGGCTGAGGGAATGCCAGCAGGGATGGAAACTCAAATACAAGAGCGGTGGTCGCTGTCGTCGCTGACTTTTTCCCACCAGCTAGCGCGCCTGCTGTTGTTGGAAGCCTTGTATCGGTCCTTTGACATTTTAAGCGGCGGGCGGTACCACAAATAGCCGCGCTTAAAAATACGTCATCAGCTTGTCCCACAGCCCCATACGGCCGATGCTCTTTTCAGCGTGGATGGGCACCACGGCCAGTAGGCTATCGCCCAGCGAGACCCGCAGCTTGCCCAGTTCGGCACCGGCTGCGATCGGTGCCGACAATTCTTCGGGTAGCTCCAAGTGGCGGACGAGCTGTTTTTCCTGTTCGCGGGTGAGCACGGCAACTATGGTGTCTTGGGCTAAGACGCCCACCTCTGGCTCTATGCCCCAATCGAGCACGACCTTGCCCATCCGTTCGCCGGTTTCGACGAGGGGCACGCGCGAGAAGTTGTTAAAGCCCCAGCTTAGCAGGCGGCGGGTCTCTCGGTTGCGGACGCTCGTGGAGGAAGCTCCCAATATCACAGAGATTAGGCGCATATCGTGGCGCGTGGCCGTGGAAACGAGGCAGGAGCCGGCGCGTCGCGTATAGCCAGTTTTTAGTCCGTCAAGCCCTTGGAACCGCCCCAGCAGCTTGTTGGTGGCGCGAAGCGTGAACTTGCCGTTGCGGAAGGGTTTGCGGCGGGTAGATGACCATTCCAAGGCCTCCGGGTGGCCCAAGATGAGCTCGCGGGCGACTTTGGAGAGGTCGTGGGCCGTGCTTAGGTTGCCCTTACTGCGTGGCGTGTTGTCGAGGCCGTGGACATTGACAACACGCGTGTTGTGCATCCCGAGGCTTTGGGCGCGCTCGTTCATCAGCCTGACAAAGCCGGCGGTCGAGCCGCTGACGTGCTCGGCAATGGCAACGCAAGCATCGTTGGCCGAGGAAATGGCCGCAGCCTCCATCAGTTCCCGCAGTGTAAAGACCTCGCCTTGCTTCAAGAAAACCTGCGAGCCGCCGGTGCGCGCCGCACGACGGGAGACCCAGACCGAATCCTCTAATGATATCTCGCCGGCTTTGACCATTTCCAAGACCACGAGTTTGAGCACCAGCTTTTGGGTGCTGGCTGGCGAGCGCTGTCTATCTGGGTGATGGGCAAAAAGGACGGTCCCGCTTTCGGCTTCGAGCAAGAGGGCAGCGGCATACGGCGGCTTCGGGCCGGGGTCAAAGTCGGCAGCTTGAAGCGGTACACAGAACAAACATACAGCGACACACAGCGAACGAATGTACATTATTTTTCTCGCTCAAAAAGCCAATGGAGGGTTACTGGGGATAGGTCTAAATGTAATAATTAAGGCACGTTAGGTCAATCAAGATGTTGCACCGCCCATTCGCGCAAAGAGGGGACGTTATTCCGCCTTTTTGGTCAACGGGTGTTTGCTTACGAGGGCTAGCAGAGTAATTTTAGCTCCAGAAAGGACGGCCTATGACTACGGCAACCATACCTCAACTCACGTATAGCGGCAAGCCGGTCGCCATGGATCAGGTAGGCGAGCTCCGCCGCTCGGATGATGTAATTGACGATCGAGACGAACTCTGGGAGCGGATGGAAGAAGATGGATATTTGTTTTTGCCGGGGTATTTGGATCGGCGCGACGTGTTGGCGGCGCGAGCAGAGTTGTGCGATCGCCTCTTCAAGGCTGGGGTACTAGACCCAACGCGACCGCCGATGGAGGGCGTAGTGGCCACGGGCAAGAAGATCAATCCGGCGGCCACTGGCCCTTTTATGCCCGTCTTAGCGCGCAACAACCCGCCGCTGGACAAGGTCCTCTACGACGGCCCGATGATGGACTTTTACGAATTCTTCTTAGGCGGGCCGGTCCGGCATTACGACTACACTTGGTTCCGCGCCAAGCAGCCGGGCACGCACACGGCGACTACCCCACATTGCGACATTGTCTATATGGGCCGAGGGACCAAGGCGCTCTACACGTCGTGGACGCCCTTCAGCGACGTGCCCTATGAGATGGGGGGGCTAATGGTGTTGGAAGGATCGCACAAGAACCAAGCCCTGAAACAAGGCTACGGCCAGACCGATGTGGATGCGTTTTGCGAAAATGACGGCCCCACCGCGCGCCAAATCGTCGCGGCTGCTCAGCAGCAAGGCCGCGAACTGACCCAAGAAGAACGCGCACAAATTCGCTGGAACTCGTCCGGGGCCTACTCGCACGACGCGATTGCCGTGCGCGAGGAGCTACAGGGCCGCTGGCTGACGGCCGAGTACCAGATGGGAGATTTGCTGGTCTTCTGCATGTACCTGTTGCACGCTAGCTCAGACAACCAGACGGACCGCATTCGCCTGTCTTCCGATACGCGCTACCAGCGTTCCCACGAGCCAATAGACGATCGCTGGATCGGCGACGATCCGCCCGCGCACGGCATCCGCGCCAAGCGGGGCATGGTGTGTTGATCAATTGACGGACGGATCTTGGGGGAACACGGAGATGGGACGATATTTGCCCCCCATGGAGTGGAGCACTGCTTGCCACATGGTCTCGGGCGTGGACGCGAGGACTATCTCGGATTCGCCTGGGGCCAAAAACCAAGTGCCGGCACTAATCTCGGATTCGAGTTGGCCCGGCTCCCAGCCGGCATAGCCCAAGTAGAACCGCAGCCGCGGCGCATCGGGCCGGAGGATCTCAGTCTCAGCATACTGGGTATCGAGGTCGCCACCCAAATAGAGACCGTCGAGGATTTTCGTCCCCCCTGCGACTAAGCCGTCGAGTCGGTGCAAAAAGAAAAGATAGCGCTGATGTACTGGCCCCCCCTGATAGAATATTCGCCCCAACTCTGCACACGCGTCTTCGCCGCCTGCGAGTTGTTGCAGGGAATCAGTCGCATAGCGCCGGATCCGCTTGCCGAGGGGCTGGTTGATCACCAAGCCCATCGTGATGTCTGTTTCGCTATAGTGGGTAATGAGCACGACCGCGCGGTCGAAGGCGAGCGATTCGAGTGCGGGCGTGGCGACCAACAGGGTGCCGGTTTGGAGCGGTGCAGGCATGACAGGTATCAGGTGTAGCGAGTGCTAATGTGAACGATAACAAAGATCGCACGGCGAGACAACCTTGCTCAAGAGTACGCTAGGTAGCGGCGGCGAATAGCATCAAAGGCTTGGCACGCCTCGGCCCAAACGGCCAGCAACTCGGAGACTTCTGCGCCCGCGTCGAGTGCGCGGCGGATCTGGTCGGTGCCGGCGAGGCGGTCGAAGTTGTGGATGCCGCCGGCCGGCACGCGCCAGGCGAATTCGCGCGGATAGAGCCACCGCACGGCCGCGAGCACCTCAAAGCCAACGCCGACCGGCTCAAAAGCTGCGCGATCGAGGACGTGGACTTGGACGCCTTCGCAGCTTTCGCCCGCGTACTTGCCAGCCGTCGGCTGGAAAAACACCGGGCGGAAGCCCACCCCGGGCAGCGCTCGGCTGTTGAGCGCGTCCGCTAGGCGCGCCCCGTCGATAAACGGCGCGCCAACCTGCTCAAAAGGCTTGGCCGTCCCCCGTCCTTCAGACACATTGGTCCCCTCGAAGAAACAGGTTCCCGGATAGATTATCGCCGTCTCCGGGCTGGGCATGTTGGGCGATGGCGGCACCCACGGCCGGCCGGTGTCCTCCCAGTAAAAGGAGCGTTGCCAGCCCTTCATGGCAACGACGTGCAGGTCCGCGCCGATTCCGTATTCCTCGTTGAAGAGCCGGGCAAGCTCGCCGATGGTCAGGCCGTAGCGCACCGGAATTGGGTACTGACCAACGAAAGAGGCAAACGCCGGGTCGAGACAATTTCCGGCGATGGCTTGGCCGCCAATGGGATTGGGGCGGTCGAGGACGAGGAAGGGAATGCCTGCTTGGGCGCAGGCGGCCATGCTCAGGCTCATGGTGTAGAGATAGGTGTAAAAGCGCGCGCCGACGTCTTGGATGTCAAAGAGCATCAGCTCGACGCCAGCGAGCATGGCGGCATCCGGTGCGTGCGCTTGGCCATAGAGACTATAGGTTGGTATGCCGGTGCGCTCATCGGTGGAATGGGCGATGTGCTCGCCGTCCTGCGCGGTGCCGCGAATTCCGTGCTCCGGTCCGTACAAGGCGACGAGCGTACAGAGATCGGATTGGTGCAGCCGGTCGGCGGTAGATTGCAGACGCGCATCGACTCCTGAGTGATTGGTAATCAGGCCGACGCGTCGGCCGCGGATCAGGTCGGCTTGCACAAGCAGGCGTTCGCAGCCGAGTACAACGCGGCTCATGGCTCGGGTACGAGCGCGGAGGCGTGCTGGACGCGGCGCACAAAGTACTGGTAGAGAATGCTGCCCGCATAGACGCCGTCGCGTGCGACTGCTGCGCCGCGGATGGCTTGGCTTTGGCGGCGACGGCGATAGATGTTGCGCGGATGCACAAGGCACCAAAGCAAGGCCGCACAAGGGGCCAAGGCGCTAGACCACTGGCCTCGGCGAAGGTAGTAGAGCACGGCCACCACTTCCAGCCATAGGCGCAAGGGCAGCAGCCACAGCAGGCGGCGCAGCCCCTCATTTTTGCACAGCGTGATGAGGCTGTTGCGGTGGTTGAAGTACGTCTTGCGGAAGGTGGCCGGAGGCTGGGAAAAGCCCGAGTGATGCAAGACCACAGATTGGGGCACGGCGCGGATTTGGTAGCCTGCGAGCTGGAGACGCCAGCACAAGTCGATTTCCTCAAAGTGCATGAAGTACTCGGGATCGAAAAATCCGACTTGGCGGGCCGCGGCGACGCGGAGAAAGAGGGCTGCGCCGCAAGCCCAAAAAAGCGGGACGGACGCGTCGTATTGGCCCTCGTCGCGCTCACAGCGGTCGAAGAGCCGCCCCCGACAAAAGGCGTAGCCCAAGGCGTCGATATAGCCGCCGGCTCCACCTCCGTAATCGAAGCGGTCAGGCGCGCTGGCCGAGCGCAGCTTGGGCTGGCAGGCGGCAATCCGGGGATCGCTGTCGGCCATGGCGACGAGGGGAGCGAGCCAGTTCGGCTCGACGCGGGTGTCGTCGTTGAGCAGCACGGCGTAGCGAGTGTGGGCGGCCGCCAAGCCGCGATTGCAGGCCGCGGCAAACCCTAAATTGCGCTCGTTGGGCAAGACCTCTAGCGCGGGAAAGGCGGCTTTGGCCCGCTGCAAGCTCGGGGCGTTGCCGCCGTCGTCAACCACGAGCACACAGACGGGGTAATTGCTGTGTTTATAGACTGAGGCCACGCAGTCATAGAGCACATCCGCACGGTAGTGCGGGATGACGACGGTGATGGCCTCGGTCATGGAGAGGCGGATTGGCGGAGGATGCCCTCGGCCTCGACCAACTCCGGCCGCTCGCCGTACTGCTCTTTGTATTGCTGGAGAATGGCCAGTGCCCCGGCAACATCGCCCTTGGCTTGGAGGGCGGCGGCCAACTCGTAGTAGCCCTCCCAGCGTTTCGGCGCGAGGGCGATGGCTTGATGATAGAGGCCCACGGCGCGGTCGTAGGCCGAGTAGGGTTCTTGGATCAGCACGCCGGTCAGCGCGATGATATTGTCGTAGGTGGCGGCCGGCTCAACGCCCACGCGCTCGATGAGGAACAGCGCGGCGTCGTGGATGTGCTCGATTGCGATGTCGTGCTGGCCGAGGGTGCTGAAGTAATCGGCCGCCGCATAGTGGTTTTCCCAACTCATGTAGATGTTGTCCCGCGCCCACTGCATGAGTTGTGGCACCTCGGCTGTGCGCCCCTGCTCATCGTAGCTGCGGGCCAATTGCAAGACGCAAGCCCAGTAGTTGCCCAAGAGGCGCTCGGAGTTTTCGTCCTTGTATAAAGACGGATCGGTGAGGCCGCGGAAGCGGTATTTTTTGAGGAGATTGCGCTCTAGGGCTTCGTCATCGACGCCGTCTGTAGGTTCGGGTGAGACTTTTACGCTCATGCCGACCATGGTCAAATAGGGGTCGAGGCTGAGCAGATTGCTGGTGGGGACGGTGATGGCAAAGTGGATGGGTTTTTTCCACTCGTTCCAAGCCAGAATTTTGATGACCATGACGTCTTGGACGCGGAGAATCGGGTACTCAGGAGGCGTGCTCACTTCCACGTCGATTCCCAGTTTCTTTAGCTCCGGCGGCACTTTAGGCTCGGGCCAATACCGCTTGTAGAAATCAACCATTTGCGTGTCGGTGAGCACGGAGTCGATAAAGTCGTCGGTGTAGCGGATGTCGATGCGCGGCTCGCGGTCGCGCAGTTGCTTGATGTACCAGTTGGTGTTCAACAGGCTCAAATTGACCACCCGCACATCGCGCCGCACCCCTTCTACCTCTTGCAAGAACCACAGCGGGAAGGTGTCGTTGTCTCCATTGGTAAATAGGATGGAGCCTTCGTCGCAACTAGCCAGCATGTTGTACGCGTAGTCATAGGCGATGAAGTCGCCCGTGCGGTCTTGCACGTGATAGAGCCGCGCGGCCACCCCGGCTGGCAGCAGCAATCCGGCTGCGGCTACGGCTAGCACGACCGCCCGATGCTTTCCCCACTGCTGCCGCACCGCCTCGACCACGCCCAGCCAGCCCAACCCGATCCACAGCGCGAACGCCAAGTACATCCCGCCGAACACGTAGTGCCGCTCGCGCGGCTGCGGGTCTGGCATATTCAGGTAGAGCGACAGCCCAAACCCCATGACCAAGAACAGCAGCAACACACCCCCGAACCGCCGCCAGTCCCGCCGCCCGTGCCACCACAGCCCCCACAGCCCCAACCCGTACGGCACCAGCGAAATGGACACTGGATCCGGTATATTTATGGTGGCCTTGCGGAACACCTCGACCCGCTCCAAAAGCGGAAAGGGAAACTGCTGAAAGAAGTACTTCATCTGCTGATCCCAGAACTGATAGGTGCGGCTCGCCCGCGCCGTCAGCATGGTAGTAAGCATACTCTCAGTGCCGTATTGCTCGCGGTTGAGGAACTTGAGGAACGCCAACCAAGTCTCTGGATCGTTCTCGTCGATGGCCGGATTCAAGCCGGAGCGAATGTACAGCGCACCATACGTGGAATAGCCCAGCCCGAACAGCACGAGGACGCCTAGCAGCAGGACGAACAGCCGCCGGTCTTGTCCGTACAGGTACGCCAGCAGCCCCGCCAGCCCCAGCACCATCACCCCATTCGAGCCAGCCCCCGGACCCAATATCACCAGCCCTAGCCCACCGACCACGCCCCAGCCGATCAGCAGCACGATCAGCCGCCGCAGCTCGCGGTCGGCAAACCACGCCAACAGCATAAGCGATGGAATCGTCAACAAACACAACAGGTGTACGCCGCCGCCAAGGCCGAACAAATACGCCAGCGCCAACAGCCAGCGATCGTTGGCCGCTCCGGCACCGCTGCCTTCCCAGTAGAAAATCAACCACAGCCCCAGGCACGTGAACAAGATGGAGTAGCCGTACACCTCGGCTTCGGAGGCGTTGTACCACTGAGTGTAGGAAAACGCCAACGTCAGCGCGGCTACGGCTCCACCGGCGAGGACGCCGATGTCGCGGGCGTCTCCCAGCGGTTGCAGGGGCTGGCCGCCCAAGGCCCGCCGCCCTAGTGCGACGGTCGATAGATAGACGCACCAAATAGCCAGCGCGGAGGTCAGCGCGGACATGAAGTTGACGCGGATGGCGACTTCGCCGAAGGGGAACAAGGTGAAGACTCGCCCTAACAGCACGTATAAAGGAGCACCTGGAGGATGGGGCACGCCGAGGATATAGGACGTGGCGATGAACTCGCCGCAGTCCCAAAACGACGTGGTCGGCGCAAGGGTCTTCACGTACATCCCCAGCGTCAGCACGAAAATCCCCACCCCGAAAACTCGGTGGATTACAGCGGAATTAGGCATTGGCAAAGGTCTTAGGTGAATACGCGGATAGACGATCTATATTAAATATAAGAAATATAAGATAGGTAAAAGGACGCCGACTGTCCTAGTCCACCAGTTCGGCCGTGCCCCAAGTGCTCGGATCGCGCTCTACGCCCATGTCCGAGATCGACGACCAAGACTGGGTGCTGTGCTGCACATCGTGCAACAGGTACGCAAACCCCACTCGGCTGAATTCCCTCGGCGCAAAACCATTGAGACCCGCGGCCGGCAGTTTGATTTCTAGCTGATAGCTCCGCTTGAGTCGGCGCAAACCAGTTTCAATCGAGTCTTCTGGACAGGGCGGTGCCTGTTCGCGGGCGTCCTCAATGGAGGTCTGACGAGCGATGGGTTGCTTGCCGTCCTTGCCGCTGCCACCGGGCAAGACGTAAAACCGGTGGCAGAAGCGATTGGCACGGTGCTCCTTGATGTCGCGGGTGTCGATGAAAAGTTCGAGGCTGTCGCCGGCAGCAGGTTGGAGCGGATTGAGCTTGTAGGTCGTCTTGCGCTTGACCTCGCAGGCAACGTACAGGCCACTGTCGTCGTAGGCCATATAGACCGAGGCAAAGGGCTGGTGGCCATCGACGGCCATTAGGTCGGGCACGCGCTCGGCG
Source organism: Candidatus Latescibacterota bacterium (assembly GCA_965208845.1). Classification (GTDB taxonomy): domain Bacteria; phylum Latescibacterota; class UBA2968; order UBA8231; family UBA8231. Next base: position 6,176,759 of record OZ242361.1, read on the forward strand.
TCGTCCCAATCGCGCAAGTTGCCGTCGATCTTGGGCGGCTTCTCCCGCCGCGGGCAGCGAAAGGAGAACTCGAAAAAAGCGCGTTGGGGCAGGTGCAACTCGCTCATGTTCGCCGCGTCTTTTTGTCGCGCTGCAGCACGTCGGCGAGAATGCGCCCGGTGTGCGATTGCTGGCTCTCGGCGACTTTTTCTGGCGCACCTGCGGCGACGAGCATCCCCCCTTGATCGCCCCCCTCTGGCCCCAAGTCGATGAGGTGATCCGCGGTTTTGATGACATCCATGTTGTGCTCGATGACGACCATGGTATTGCCGGCATCAACGAGGCGGTGGAGCACGGCGAGCAGGCACTCAATGTCGGCCAAGTGCAGGCCGGTGGTTGGCTCGTCGAGGATGTAGAGGGTCTGACCGGTGTCGGGGCGGCACAATTCGGCCGCCAGCTTGAGACGCTGGGCCTCGCCACCGGACAGGGTGGTGGAGGATTGCCCTAAGGACATGTAGCCCAAGCCGACGTCCTCCATGATTTGCAGGCGCTTGCGGATGCGGGGGATGTTCTCGCAGAGGACGAGCGCGTCGCGCACCCGCATCTGCAGCACGTCGGCAATCGAGTGGCCCTTGAACTGCACTCGCAGTACTTCGGGCGTGTAGCGCTGGCCGCGACAGTTATCGCATTCGACCCACACATCGGGCAAGAAGTGCATCTCAATGCAGCGCTGCCCCAACCCCTCGCAGGTCTCGCAGCGGCCCCCGGGCTTGTTAAAACTGAAGCGCCCAGCCGCAAAGCCAGCGACCTTGGCGTCCGGCAGGTCTGCGTAGAGCTGCCGCATTAAGTCGAAGATACCCATGACCGTAGCTGGGGTGGAGCGCGGGGAGTGGCCGATGGGGGTTTGGTCGATGTGGATGACCTTGTCGATGTGCTCAACCCCGTCGATTTGGTCGTGCTCGCCGACCGGGCGATTGGCCTTGTGCAGCTCGTTGGCGAGCGCGTTGAAGAGCACGCTTTCCACAAGCGAGGACTTGCCCGACCCCGAGACGCCGGTGACGCAGACGAGGCGGCCGAGCGGGATGGGCACGTCGATGTTTTTGAGGTTGTGCTGGCGCGCGCCGCGCACCACGAGTTGTCCGTTGTGGCGCTTGCGGCGGCTGGTCGGGACCGGGATGTGCAATTCGCCGCGTAAATACGCACTAGTGAGCGACTGCCGGCCGTTGCCGAGTTGGCTGGGCATCCCAGCCGCGACGAGGTTGCCCCCCTCGCTGCCCGCGCCCGGGCCGAGATCGACGATGTGGTCGGCCTCTTCGAGCGTATCGCGGTCGTGTTCGACTAATACGACAGTATTGCCCAAGTCCTTCAGGGAGTTGAGGGCGTCCAACAGCCGGGCATTGTCGCGTGGATGCAGGCCGATGGTCGGCTCGTCGAGCAGATAGAGCACGCCAGTGAGGCCGGAGCCGATCTGGGAGGCGAGGCGGATGCGCTGGGCCTCGCCGCCGGACAAGGTCGCGGCGCGGCGCTCTAAGTCGATGTAACCGAGACCGACGCGCTCTAAAAAGCCGAGGCGCGTGCGGATTTCTTGCAACAGCTCGCCGGCGACGTCGCGCTCGCGCTCGTGCAGGTGCATGTCGTGGAAGAAAGGCAAGCTCTCGGCAATGGGCAGGCGGGCGACTTGGACGATGCTCTTGTCGCGGAGGTACACGGCGCGACTGTCGGTCTTAAGACGGCTGCCTTCGCACGCCGAGCACGGGACTTGGCCCAAGAGGTGCCGATGCCGCTTGCTGGTACTCGCGTACTCGTCGAGGGGCGGCAAGACGCCGGCGTAGCGGAAGCCGAGGTTTTCTACAGTCAATTGCTGCTCGGGTGAGCCGTAGAGCAGGGCGCGCCGAGCCTCGGGCGCGAGCGCAGCATACGGCACGTCCAAGCTGAAGCCCAAGGCCTCCCCCGCGACGGAGAGCAAGCGAGCAAACTCTGGGTCTTGCACTGGCCCCCAAGCGCGGATGGCTCCCTCGCGCACGCTGAGATGCGGCGCGACGACCCGCTCGCGATCAACGCCCTGCCCCAGTCCCAGTCCCTCGCAGACTTGGCACATGCCCTGCTGGTGATTGAAGGAGAAGCACTGCGGCGACAGGGGCGAGAAGGCCCGGCCGCACTCTGGGCAGGAGTAGCGGCGACTGAAGCGTTCCTCGGTCTCATCGTCGGGCGAGGTTACGACCAACTCACCGCCCCCTAACTCTAGGGCGCGTTCGACGGATTCGGTGAGGCGGCCGCGGTCGCTGGCGCGGACGGCGAGGCGATCGACGACGAGTTCGATGCGGTGGCGATGGCGGCGCTCTAGCTGGATTTCTTCGCGCAAGTCGTGGACTGTGCCGTCGATGCGGGCGCGGAGGAAGCCATCGCTGCGGGCGCGCGCCAACAGGGTTTCGTAGCCCTCGTTTTGGCGCGGCTCTATGGGCGCGAGGATGAGGATGCGGCGGCCGGCGGGCATCTGCACGATGCGCTCAACCATTTCCTGCGCGGTCTGCGTACCGGCCGGCACTTGGCAGCGCGGGCAGTGCTGGGTCCCCAAGGCTGCGTACAGGGCGCGGATGTAATCGTACACTTCAGTGACCGTGCCGACTGTGGAGCGGGGGTTGCGGCTGGGAGCTTTCTGCTCGATGGCAATGGCTGGCGACAGCCCGGAGACGCGCTCGACCTTGGGCTTTTGCATCTGTTCGAGAAACTGCCGCGCATACGCCGACAGCGACTCTACGTAGCGCCGCTGGCCTTCGGCGTACAGGGTGTCGAAGGCCAGCGAGGATTTGCCCGAGCCGGAGACGCCGGAGATGACCGTTAGCTGGTCGCGGGGGATTTTGACGTCGATGTTGCGCAAGTTGTGCTGGCGCGCGCCGAGGATCTCGATTTCCCGGATCCAGCCGTTGCCCTCGCCGTGGCCGTTGGTCGCTGCCGCTGGCAGCGCGGCCCGTTGCGGTTTGAGCGCGTGGCCGGTGTGCGATTGCTCGTTTTGGGCCACGGCTTCCGGCGGCCCGGCCGCGATGATCCAACCGCCGTCCTCGCCTCCTTCGGGGCCTAAGTCGAGGATGTAATCCGCGGTCTTGATGACTTCCATGTTGTGCTCGACGACGACGACGCTATTGCCTTGGTCGGCAAAGGTGTGGAGGATGCGCAGCAGTTTATCCACGTCGGCAAAGTGCAGGCCGGTGGTCGGCTCGTCGAGGATGTAGAGAGTGCGGCCCGTGCTGCGGCGGCAGAGTTCTTTGGCCAATTTGATGCGCTGGGCCTCGCCGCCGGACAGAGTGGGGGCAGGCTGGCCGAGCTTGATGTAGCCGAGGCCCACGTCGTACAGGGTCTGGAGTACGCGGCGCACGGGGGTCACGTTTTCAAAGAGATCGAGCGCTTCCTCGACCTCCATATCCAACACGTCGGCGATCGAATGCCCTTTGTATTTGATGGTCTGGGTCTGGCGATTGAAGCGGCGGCCCGCGCAGACTTCGCAAGTGACCCAGATATCGGCGAGAAACTCCATCTCCACCAAATTCGCGCCATTGCCCGTACAGGCTTCGCAGCGCCCGCCTTTGACGTTAAAGGAAAAGCGGCCCGGCTGATAGCCGCGCAGACGAGCCTCGGGCAGCTTGGCAAAGAGTTGGCGGATGGGCGTGAAAGCGTCGGTGTACGTGGCCGGGTTGGAGCGGGGCGTGCGACCGATGGGCTTCTGGTCAATGCGGATGACTTTGTCGAGGTGCTCCACGCCTTGGATGGCCGCGTGTGCGCCCGGCTCGTGCAGGGCGCGGTGGAGGACGCAGTCGAGCTGTTTGAAGACGATGTCGTTGATCAGTGAGGATTTGCCCGAGCCGGAGACGCCAGTGACGCAGGTGAATAGCCCAAGGGGGATGCGCGCCTCAATGTCTTTGAGGTTGTGCTGACGCGCCCCTTCTACTACCAGCCACTTGCCATTGCCCTGGCGGCGCTGGCTGGGGATCGGGATGGCTTCCTTTCCCGCGAGATAGCGCCCGGTGAGGGATTGGGGGTTGTGTTCGATGTGGCTCGGCGGGCCGCAGGCGACCAACGTGCCGCCGCGCTCGCCCGCTCCAGGACCAAAGTCCACGACCACATCGGCCTCGCGCATGGTTTCTTCGTCATGCTCGACGACGATGACTGTGTTGCCGATGTCGCGCAGGCGCTTGAGAGTGTCCAGCAGCCGCTGGTTGTCGCGGTGGTGGAGGCCAATGGAAGGCTCGTCGAGGATGTACAGCACGCCGACTAAGCCGGAGCCGATCTGCGAGGCGAGGCGGATGCGCTGGGCCTCGCCGCCGGACAGGGTGTGCGCGCCGCGGTCGAGGGTTAGATAGCCCAAGCCCATGTCGCACATGAGTTGCAAGCGGCCGCGAATTTCCTTGAGTGCCTCTTCGGCGATCAGGGCCTTGGCGTCCTCAAAGGCAACGGCGCGAAAGAAGTCGTGCGCTTCTTCAATGGCAATGGAGGTTAGCTGCGGGAGGTTGCGCCCGTCGATTTTGACGGCGAGAGACTCTGGCCGCAGACGGCCGCCATCGCATCGCTCACAGTGCTGCACGCCCATGTATTGCTCTAATTCGCGGCGCTGTTTCTCCTTAGCTCCGCGAAACTTTTCTTCGAGAAACGGGATGACGCCTTCGTATTTGTCGTTGTGCGACCAGCTTGAGCCACGGAGGTTGGTGTACGTAAAGGTGACTTTTTCGTCGCCGAGGCCGTGGAGGAAGCCGTGCTTCTGCTCGGCTACGAGTTCACCCCACGGCGTGTCGAGATCAAAGCCGAGGTGCTCGGCCGCGCCTTCGTATAAGTGCAGACGCCAGCGGTTGCTGCCCAACTCGCCGAGCGGCGCGAGTGCCCCGGCGCGCAGGGTCTTGGCCGGATCGGGCACCATCAGGCGTTCGCTCATCAGCACTTGCGTGCCGAGACCGTGGCAGTCCGGGCACATGCCTTGGGGGTTGTTGAAGGAAAACATCTGCGGCGTTGGCTCTTGATAGGAGATGCCGCAGGCCGTGCAGTCAAAGCGATCGCTGAGCAGGAAGTCGGAGGCTCCTTCGCGGGCGACGATAAAGGTCCCCTGCCCGAGGCGCAGGGCGTTGTCAATGGCCTCTTCCAAGCGGCGGTTTTCTCCCTCGCGGAGGATCAAGCGATCGACCACGACTTCGATGTTGTGGCGGCTGTAGCGGTCGAGCTCGGGGGCTTGGTCGAGGGTGAAAATTTGGCCATCGACGCGCACGCGGATGTAGCCGGCCTTTTGCAGGTCCGCAAACAGCTCGTGGTATTCGCCTTTGCGCTCTTGGACGACTGGGGCGAGGATGTGCAGACGCGAGTTGACTGGCAGGGTGCGGATGCGGGCGGCAATCTGCGCGCGGGTCTGTGCGCCGATAGGCTCGCCGCATTCGGTGCAGTGCGGGGTGCCGACGCGGGCGAAGAGTACGCGCAAGTAGTCGTAAATTTCCGTGATGGTGCCGACGGTGGAGCGGGGGCTTTGGCCGGCGGTTTTCTGGGCGATGGAGATGGTGGGGGACAGGCCGGTGATTTGATCGACGTCGGGCTTTTCCATCTGGCCCAAAAACTGGCGCGCGTACGCCGACAGCGAGGTGACGTAGCGGCGCTGACCTTCGGCGTACAGGGTGTCGAAGGCCAACGAGGATTTGCCCGAGCCGGAGACGCCGGTGAAGCAAATTAGTTTGTTTTTGGGGAGGGTGAGATGGAGGTTCTTGAGGTTGTGGACGCGGGCACCGCGGACGACGATATCTTGTGTTTCCATGACCTAAGTGTAAACGCGAGGGGCGGGAAAAAGGAATTGAAAAATATACTATACGAATGTGAAGCGGGCAAGCGGTGGCGTGCGGAATGGGAAAATCCCTTCCAGCTTTAGCAGAAGCTGTTGATCTATTATAACCTACAACTTATATTTCAAGGATGGAAATCCTCTACTACACCACTGCTTCAGGTAATTCGCCGGTCAAGAAATTTGTCGAGGAATTATCTCAAAGCCTACAGGAGGATTTCTTCTTGGCACTTGATCGGTTGAGGCAGGGGGAAAGCCTAGGGATGCCTTTGAGCAAGCCGCTGTTCAATATTGCTCTCGGTTTACACGAACTGCGCTTCAAAGAACGGCGCAGTATCTATCGAGTTTTCTATTTCATCAAGCGCGGGGATGCAATTTATCTGGTTCATGTGCTCCAAAAAAAGACTGAAACCATTCCGGATAAGGATAGACGGCTTATTCTCAGAAGACTGAAGGAGATTTGAAAATGCCTTGGGAAAAGATAAACCTTGAGCAATGGGCAGAGGAACTCGGCGTCAATATTAACGAACTACGCCAAAAAGAACAGCTTATCGAAAAAATCGTGAAGAGTAGAAAGCGATTTGGCTTGACGCAAGGCCAATTGGCCGAGATGGTCGGCGTCTCCCAACCGCGCATTGCCCAGATTGAAAATAGAACCAAGATCGGAAAAATTAGCTTCGATGTACTTTTCAATATCCTTGGTGTCTTGGGGCATGATTTCAAAATCACTACACGTAAGGTGCGCGATCTCGAGAATGTAAATGCGTAGCGGTATACCTAGACCAAAGCGCCTGGCCGATTGACGCCTCTTTTCCATCTGCGTATAATGGCCGCTCGGTAATTCAGTAAAATCAATTGCTTATCACTTAAGAGGAGTTGCGAAAATGATTCATTTAGGGGCCAATTCGGTGCTCTTTGCCGGATTCGATCTGGAAACGGCGATGCGCCATATCCACCTCGCCGGCTACGACGGCGTCGAGCTTTCGGCGATCAAGGGCATGTGCGAGCACTTGGAGTTGGACAACTGGCAGGCGCAGGCCAACCAAATCAAAGAGCTAGCGGAAAAGTACGAGCTAAAATTGCTGGCTATGGAAGAAGCCGCGCTTGATGAAGAGCGGCTGATGCTGGCGTTTGCGGCTGGTGCTGAGATTGGCATTCCCGTCGTCAATGTTGGCCCGGGGGGCAAAAGCGATGTGGAGGAAGATTTCGACCGGCAGGTCGCGCTGCTGGGCAAGATGGCCGATAGGGCGCACGAACACGGGGTGACCCTGTGCGCCAAGGCGCACGTGGGGCAGTGCATTTACGATACGCCGACCACGTTGCGGGCGATGGAGCGGATCGATTCGCCGGGGTTTGGCGTGGATATGGATCCGAGCCACATCCATCGGGCGGGGGAGAATACGGTAGAGGCGCTGGCGGCGGTTATCTCGCGGGTCAAGCACGTGCACATCCGGGATTGCGCCGTGGCAGAAGGCGGGCCGGGCGCGCCGGAGTTGCAGGCGTGTGGGCGGGGCAACATCGATTTGTTCGGATACGTCAAGGTGCTGCACGAATCGGGCCTAGACGTGGCGGCCAACTTGGAAGTGATTGGTGCCAAGGAATACGACTTGGGGCAGGTGGCGACGATTGCGGCGGAGAGCCGGGGGTATTTGAACGCCTGCTTGCGGGCTTGCGGTGCCCGTTAGTCGCGCCTTTGTCGCCATCCGGGTGCCAGCGGCATTGGGAGAACTGAGCGATGCGATGCGGCCGTTGTGGCCGGCGCAGGGTGTGAGTTGGGTGCGGCCGGAAAACCTCCATTTGACGCTGCGCTTTCTCGGCGCGGCTGAGGACGCGCAAATCGCCGCGCTGAGGCAGGGATTGACGGCGGTTGCCGACCGGCACGAGGGGTTTGTCGCGACTGTAGAGCAAAGCGGCTGCTTTCCCAATCGCCGCCGGCCGAAGGTTATTTGGGCTGGTGTGGCGGACGCGGACGGACGGTTGGGCGCGTTGCAACGGGATGTTGAAGAAGTGGTGTGCGCCGCTGGTTGGGAGCCGGAGGAACGAGGCTTTCGCCCGCACGTGACGTTAGGTCGGGTGCGAGCGGGGGTGCGTCCGCCAAGTGGCAAGTGGAGCGGCGACCTGCCGCCGTTGCAGGTTCCGTTGGAGGCGGTGGAGTTGATCGAAAGCATCCTCAAGCCAGCCGGAGCTGAGTATCGGACCTTGCACCGAGCGGTGCTTACATTCTGATGTTACGCATCCTGACCATGCGAGATGCTTCGACTTCGCTCCGCTTCGCTCAGCATGACAGGTGCTAGCACTCCGCTTCTCAGTGTCATGCTGAGCACAGCGAAGCATCCCATACCTAGGGACCTGTGTGCAACATCAGCTACATTGTAAAGGAACTTATATGCCCGGCCGACCTTACATTCTCGCGGAGACCAATTGGCAGACCGTAGAGCACACCCCGTACGAGGTGGCAATTCTCCCGTGGGGGGCAACAGAAGCGCACAATTACCACCTGCCTTATTCGACCGATGTGGTACAGTGCGATGAGATCGTCGCGGCTGCGGCCCGCATCGCCTGGGAGCAGGACGCCAAGGTCATCGTCTTGCCGACCGTGCCCTTTGGCGTCAACACCGGCCAGTTCGACATCAAGCTAGACCTCAATCTCAATCCCTCGACCCAGTTCGCCGTCCTGCAAGACTTGGTCGAAGTGCTCGCCCATCAGGGCATTCCCAAACTGCTCATTGTGAACGGCCACGGCGGCAACGACTTCAAGCAGATGGTGCGGGAGCTGTTGCCGCGCTATGAGACATTTATTTGCTGCATGGATTGGTTTAGGATCGCCGATCAGGGGCTTTTTGCGGAGGGTGGCGACCACGCCAACGAGATGGAAACCAGTCTCATGCAATACTTGCGGCCGGATTGGGTCTTGCCCCTGTCGGAGGCGGGCAGCGGCCGCGAGCACAAGTTTAAGCTGGCCGCGCTGCGGGAAGGCTGGGTCTGGACCCAGCGCGACTGGCCGCAAGCGACCGACGATACGGGCATTGGCGACCCGCGCCAAGCCACCCCGGAAAAGGGCCGCCGCTGCTTGGAGCAAGTGGCAGCGCAACTCGCCGGATTTTTGGTCGAATTAGCCACTGCCGACCTAGGCGACCTCTATGAATAAGGCCATGCAATTCTACGCGTTCGTCGCCCCTGGGCTAGAGGAGATCGCCCAACGAGAAATCGCCGCGCGCTTCGGGGCCGAGCGGCAGGGTCGGCAGCGCGGCGTGGTGTTCTTTGCGACGGATGCCTCGCCGCAGGACTTGCTCGGATTGGGGACGACCGAGGATGTGTTCGCACTGGTGGCTCGCGGTCCGGTGAATGCGGGGCGCGAGGGCTTAGAAGAGGCTGGCGCACTCGTTGCGGAGTCGCCGCTTTTTGAAGAGGCCGTGGGTGCGCATCGCCGCGCTCGCCCCAAGCGGATCAAGCGCATTACCTATCGGATTGTGGCCCAGCGGCGTAGCGGGCAGCAGCGCTATGTGCGCCAAGAGATGCGCCGCGCTTTGCAGCGGGCTGTGGCGTGGCGCTTCCCGCGTTGGAAGCACGTGGCTGAGCAAGCGCTGTTGGAGGTGTGGGGTTTGGAGGCTGCGGGCGAGCTGATCTGCGGGGTGCGCCTTTCCGACGAGACCATGCGCCATCGCACCTACAAGGTCGCGCAAGTGGAGGCTTCCCTGCGGCCAACAGTGGCGCGAGCCTTGGTGATGCTATCCGAGCCGGAGGATGGCGACGTTTTTCTGGACCCCATGTGTGGGGCTGGGACCATCCTCATCGAGCGGGGGATGCACGGCCGCTATGCCCAGCTTTTGGGCGGCGACATTCGCTCGGACGCGGTGGCTGCCGCTCGCACAAATGTCGGCCCGCGCTACAAGCCGATTGACATCCGCCAATGGGATGCGCGGGATTTGCCCTTGGACGACGGCAGCGTCGATCGGGTGGTGTGCAATCTGCCCTTTGGCAAAAAGATCGGCGAGCCGCAAGCGTTGCGTCCGCTCTATGAGGGTTTTGCACGTGAGGTGGCGAGGGTGCTAAAGGCCGGTGGAGTGGCCGTGTGTTTGACCAGCGAGCGCACCCTGCTGGCCGAAGCATTCGGCGCATGGCCGGCGCTGTATATGGAGCGCGTGTTCCCGGTCGAGGTGCTGGGGCAGCAGGCGTTTTGTTGTAAATTGAAGAAGCTCGCTGATCGTTAGATTGACGGATGATAAGCGTTCTTAAACTCTTGGTCGGGCCGCTTGGCAGATTTGAAAGATCAATTCCTAATTCCTAATTCCTAATTCCTAATTCTTAATTCAAGGAGATTGTCATGGCTGATTTTACGGGTCAAGTAGTTATCGTCACCGGCGGTGCCCAGGGCATTGGCGGGGGGATTTCGCGGGCGTTCGCCGGCGCAGGGGCGAAGGTCGCAGTGTTGGACATAGACGCGGAGGCTGGCGCGGCCTTGGCCGAGGAAGAGGGCCAGATCCGCTTTTTTGAGGCCGACGTGGCCAGCGACGAGGTTTGCGCCCAGACCGTGGGGCAGATCATCAAGGACTGGGGCCGCGTTGACGTGTTGTGCAACAATGTCGGCATCCAGCCCGTGCCCAGCTATAAGTTGGCCCACGAACTGCCGATAGAGATGTGGGATCGGATCATTGACGTCAATCTGAAGAGCTTCTTCCTCATGGCTAGGCATTGCCTGCCGCAGATGATGGAGCAGGGCAAGGGGGTCATCATCAACACGGCCAGTGTCCAGGGCTTGCAGTCGGCGTCGATGGTTTCGGCGTATGCTGCGAGCAAGGGCGGGATTATTTCTCTGACGCGGCAGCTTGCGCTCGACTACGCCAAGTATGGGATTCGGGTCTTGGCTGTCAATCCAGGGGGCATTCAGACGCCGTTAGTCGATGAGGTGATCGAGGCATTCGGCCACGAGCGCGAGCAATTCTTCAAGGATTACGCCAAGCTGCATCCGATTGGCCGCTATGGGCAGCCGGAGGACATCGCCAATGCCATGTTGTTCTTAGCTAGCGACAAGGCGTCGTTTATGACTGGAGAGAACGTTTGCGTCGATGGGGGGCTGATGGCGAAGGGGGCATGGGCTGAGGTTGAGGAGTGAGAGGCTGGGGCTTGTCGCCGAAGCGGTTTAGTAAAGAAGAAGGAATCTGATGGCAGGATTTCCGAACCAATTTCTTAACCTGCAAAAGGCGATTCGGCAGCAAGCGCTAATAGATAAGCAGTTTGTTGAGCGAATCAGGTCTCAGGCTGTTAGTCTCGCTCGGTTTGCTGAGCAGCAGAGACAAACTGCTAAGCAACTTCAGCGATTTTACGAAATTCCAAAGCGATTTACTGAGCAGTGGGGACAAACTGCTGAACTTCTCCGGCGACTTGCCAATGAAATACCGGAGAGAGACCGGAAGGCTCTACAGCGGTTAGGAGAAGAAGGTTGGTTTCTTGATCCAGAAATGCCAGCCAACCTGCCACAACACATTGAGCCTCTATTTGATGAACGTCCGGACGAAATGGCGGAGTGGCTAAGTGATTTCTTTAGATCGCGACTTGATGCTATTAAGGGGAATCTTATCGATTCGTATCCGAATCGTGGTCACTTATTTCAACAAGCCTTCGAGGCTCATCGTGAGGGAAAGTACGGTCTTTCGATTCCAGTGTTCCTTATCCAAGCGGATGGTATTTTTTGGGAGCGGACTCCTGAGAGACAAAATCTGTTCATATCCAGACAACGTGAGAGAGCGTATAGTGAATACGTTTCGCAGATTTCAAACAGTTACATTGCAATCCACTTGCATCCTCTTTCAATCCACTTGCCTCTGTGGATGAATCAGGATGAGAGGGCCGAGAGAGGCGATTCCTTCGTTGGGCTAAATCGACGCCAAGTGATTCACGGTGAATCAGTAGATTATGGTACCGAGCAGAACAGTCTCAAGGCTATCTCATTGCTAAGTTACCTTCGCTGGATACTTGGTATGCCTGACGAGCGAGCGGGCGATGATTGATGGAATGCAATGTCTACGACGGCCTGTCGTAATATAGCAGTCCGAAATCATTTACAAAATGATCCGCAGATGACACAGATAGCTATCGTAGCGTGTTCACCAGAGAGAACGAAGTGCATATCTCTCAAGTCATTTAGGATTGCTATAAGACGCCGAATATGTCCTCGACACCTTCCCAATCGTCCACCGCGAAGGCGAAGTCGCCTTCGGAACATACCGCACCCTCGATTATGACGCTGGCGTATATGAATGCGCTGGAAGCAGGGGATACGGAGACGAAGGTGGCGGTGTAGATGACTCATTGACTTAATTCAAGATTCAGCGGTACATTCAGTCAGTTCAAAACTTTCGCCCTCGAAAGAAGGTACCAACGCTATGTCCCAAGAACAACTCGACAACTACCTGCATCTTAAGAGCCTGTCGATAACGGGATTTCGGGGAATCAAGGAGCTTTCCATTAAGCGGTTGGGCCGCGTGACGCTGCTGGCGGGCAAGAATAGCGTCGGCAAAACGACTGTTTTAGATGCCATCCGAGTCTATGCGGCGCGTGGGAGTTATGAAGTTTTGTCCGATCTGCTGGAGAGCCGACAAGAGATCTCTTCTGCTATAGTCGAAGATGGCTCAAGAGGATTAGTAGCCGATTTTGCTGCCCTATTCCACGGACGAGATGTGTCGAGATGCGCTCGCATCGCAATCGGTGCGAAAGATGCGGGCCAACTCAGGATTGAAGAGATTTCCCTGAGCGATGAGCAGACTTCTGATATTGCCGGAAGTCTATCTCGGCATATTGAAGAAGGCTACACTCAGGCATTCAAAGTCGTATTTATAGACACCGAACAGATGCTTCCATGGGTGCTACCCATTCAAGGGTCGGCTGTGGCTAGGCCGGTAGAACGTTATAGCGATAGCGCGTACCTATACTCACGGAATTTATTTAAAAGAGCCGAATTTCCGCCCCCAATAGGATGTCAGCTTTTGGGTCCGAGCGTGTTGAACAAAGAAGAAATTGTACGGTTTTGGAATACTATCGCGCTGACGGAAGATGAGGACCGAGCAGTACAAGCCTTGAGATTGATCTTCGGCAGCGGTTTGGAACGTGTGGCGGTGATCCGCAACGACGTATCATTTGCGCCTGGTATAAAATTTGTTCAGCGAGTAGTTGCAAAACTCCAAGGGCAGGCTCGTCCGGTCCCTTTGCAAAGTCTGGGCGACGGAGCACTGCACTTGGCCGGCGTTGCCTTAGCACTGGCCAATAGCCGTGATAGCTTTTTGCTCATTGACGAAGCGGAAAACGGCATCCACCATTCCGTCCAGCCCGATTTCTGGCGCATGGTTTTTAAGACTGCGCACGCAAACAACGTCCAAGTCATTGCAACGACGCACAGCTTTGACTGTGTGCGCGGCTTCGCACAAGCAGCAGTCGAGTGCGAGGAAGTCGAGGGTACGCTTGTGCGCCTTGAACGGAAAGATGAGGAGATGTGGGCGGTCGAGTATTCAGAGCGCAATCTCAGAGCCGCTGCTAAACAAAGTATTGGTATTGAGGTGAGGTAGGTGGATGGATAATAATGACCGCGTTCTTATCGTTGAAGGGGCAGACGACGAGCATGTCGTCCGGCATCTCTGTAATCGCCATCAAGCGATACCAGAATTCTGTATTCGGGATAAAGGAGGAATAGAAGGGCTTCTTGAAGACATTGGCTTGGAAATTTTAGCGCCCAGCCGCAAGGCCATCGGCATCCTCGTGGATGCAAACGACGATCTGGACGCCCGCTGGGATGCTGTGGCGAATAGGCTTCGAGAGGAGAATATCGAGATCCCCAGTAGGCCCGAACTCACCGGCACCATTATAGACAGCAACCCCCGAGTCGGCATCTGGTTGATGCCCAACAACACATCACCCGGCGAGCTCGAAAATTTCATCTCAGAGATGATCCCCGACGACGATCCAGTATGGCCGCGGTCCGAGGACTACATTGATGGCATTCCACAGGCCGACCGAAAGTTTACCGAGAAAAAGATACTGCGAGCCAAAATCCACGCTTGGCTGGCGACGCGAGAGGACCCTAGACAAATGGGTGCCGCCATTCGCGCACGAGATTTGCACACTGATGGAACACTCAGCACAGCGTTCGCTAACTGGCTACGGCAACTGTTTGAGTGAAAGGTGCTCGAAGCACGAAAACGCGCTGATGCAGAAGAAATATAGCTTGATGAATACTACACAAGAGACAGAATTTGATTATCAGATGTATATGAAAGAAAGCGCTCGAAGGCCAAGCAAAATTAATCGTGGAACAAAGGCGCGTGAAAAACGACGCGAGGCCGTCAAGGCGCGGATTTCCCAAAAACTACACAAGGCGATAGGACAGAACCCTGACGATTCCTCTGCCTGACAAGCCGTTTGATCGTCAGTGAGAAATAGCCACTTCGACGCCGGTCAGTATCACTTGCTCGCGGCGATCTTCTTGCCCCGCCACTAGCCGCACGACGATCTCGTTAGTTCCCTGCCTCAATAAAGAACCATCCACTGCAAATTCCACGCTGACCCCTTCCATTTTTTGCTCGATCGGACGGGTGGGATAGCTGGCCCAAAACAGCGGCGCTGCCTGCTGGCGCGACCAGCCTTCGCCGGAGACTTGGGCTTGATCCCAAAGGAGGGCGCGACCGTTGAGTTCGATTTCGAGGCGGTCTTCCGAGGGCAAGTGATCCAAACGCAAGGCCAAGCCGCCGGTGGCGTCGGCCACCTCATCAGCGACGCGGATGCGGAGCGTCGGCCCCAAGCTCGGGCTTTCAGCGGGCAAAGGCACGGGAAGCGGCGTCGAGGGGTGGGCCAAGCGGAAGGCGGCGCTGTGGCCTTCCGTGGGACTGAAGGGCATGGTGCCGCTGATTTCGTAGCACTTGTCGAGTTTTTTCAGGGTTGCGAGGTCGGAGAATTCAGCGGCGGTTTGGCGGTTCCACTCGGGCGACATGGTGTAGAAGTTGTATAGGTAAATGCCGTCGGCCCCGTCGGTGAGCCAGCGCAAGGCCAAGGCGCGGAGGAAGCGCCGGTCGCTGTGGCGGGTGGCCTCGATGCAGCCATAGACGAGGCAAGGGGTAGAGGCCGCAGCGCGGACGAATTCATCGACCGGGGTCTCGAAGGAGATAAAGCCGCCGCCAACGACGACGATATCGACGAGGCCGGTCTCGATCCATTCGTCAACGTCGAGGCCAATGCGCCGGGAGTCGGCCAAAGTCGGGGGGACGCGGACGGCCAGTTGCAAGGGCTTGCCCCGTTGGGAACTGACCTCGTCGAGCCGCGCCTTGATCTTTTGCACCAGATCGGTCATTAGGTAGCTATTGGCCGTGGCTTCGGCCATGCGGAAGAAGGCCGAATGGCGCATGAAGTCCAGCTCGATGCCATCGACGTCAAAGCGCTCAAAGACCTCGCAGGCGATGCGCCGCATGTGCTCGCGTACCTCGGGGTGGGCGTAGTCGAGGCCGGTGCGGATGCCCCACTCAACCGACTTTTCGGGAAATTCCTCGCCGGGGCGGCCAATGAGCAGGTGGGGCTGCTCGCGGCGGAAGCGACCGTAGCCGGGATGGGACGGGTCAATCACGTAGTGGCTGTTCATGCGCACGCGCGGGAAAAAGGGGATCTCCGCCTCCCGGCACAGTCGCGCAAGCGCAGTCAATGGCCCGCCGCATTCGGCAATCAGGCCCTGTAGATTGGCGGCGATCCGATCCTCGACGCCGGGCGTGGCCGAGTGGACAAAGGAAGGAGCTGTCGCGTCGAGGCCACTGCTTTCGTCGCCGAATCGCTCGCCAATCTCCGTCTCGAACTGATAGACCTCGTGATCGCCCGTGCTCCACCAGAGCGCGCCGCCGGTGCCAGCATAGCCATCGACGATTTTCTCTTTAAGGTCGGCGACCGAGACGTTTTCCTCAGCCGTGAAAATCCAGCCGTCGTCCGTGAAGATGATGGGCGGTGCTTTGCGGTCGTGGGCCATGTCAGCGGTCTAGGTAGGCTTTGATGATGTCGATGATCAGGGCGATGTCGCAGCGGGCCTCTTCCAAGGAAGTACGCGGCTGCGCGCCCTCAGTGATGCAGGCGTGGAAGTGTTTCATCTCGCGGACGAAGGGGCCTTCCCACGCGATGGCCGGGCGGTGGGTGATGGCCTCGCCGGTCTCGTCGAGGGTTTGAATCTCCAAGGTGGAGAGGATGCCCCGCGAGAAGCCGGTCGGATAAGAGAGCAGCACGCGGCGGTCGTCGCCGCAGACTTCGAGGGTTTCCTTGAAGTCGCGCACGTCCTTTAACTCGACCCAGGTTGCCGCACAGCGAGCACCGTTTGGGTATGCGAGCATGGTGCTGACGCCCCAGCCGTCGTACCAGATCTCGGTGCTGGCGACTTTTTCGGGCACGCCCATGATGGCGCGCAGGCCGTAGATGTCGTGGATCATGCTGCCGGCGAGATGGCCAAAGGCAGACTGTACGTCGGCGGGGACTTCGCCGATGGCCTCGCGCACGGCCGCAGCGCGGGCCGCGCACGTCTGCTCGACGGCATCAGTGGGCAGATCATCGGTGCGGTGCAAGCGGAAGTGCGCGAGGTGATGCGAGTTGTTGGTGTGCAGATGGTGGATCTGCACGAAGCGGATCGCGGCCATGTCGGCAGCGGCGCGAGCAGCCGCCTCAAAGGCCGGGTCGTACACTTTCATATAACCGGCTAAGCCAACGGTGCCAGCCGCCTGCCGGGCGGCAATGATCCGGTCGGCTTCTTGCAGGGAGAAGCAGATCGGCTTTTCGATGAAGACGTGTTTGCCAGCTTCAAAAGCGGCAACGGCGATCTCGGTCTTGGGATCGGTGTGGCACAAGAGCACGGCGTCGAGATCCGCGGCGAGCAGCGCACGCCAGTCGTTGGTGTGGTGCGGTACGTGAAATTCCTGTGCCACTGTCTGCGCCAAGCTCGGCGAGAGGTCGCAGACCATTTCTACGGAAAACAGGTCCTTGAGCGCGGTGAGGTTGGGCAGGTGCTGGACTTGGGCGACGGCTCCGCAGCCGATGACGCCGATGCGGATAGGAGCCATGTCAACCCACCTTGCCGACGCGCGGCGTCAAGTCGTTCCAAAGATCGGCCATTGCGTAGGCTCGCTTTAA
Source organism: Candidatus Latescibacterota bacterium (assembly GCA_965208845.1). Classification (GTDB taxonomy): domain Bacteria; phylum Latescibacterota; class UBA2968; order UBA8231; family UBA8231. The sequence goes on from OZ242361.1 coordinate 6,193,683, forward strand.
GCTCTGATACACATCTTGCCACATGGCCTCGCGCAACTCAGTGGCCTGTGCTTCGTCGCCGGCGGCGAGGGCCGCCTTGAGTTGGTCGCTCCGTGCTGCTTGGGCGGTCGCTTGGTCGCTGGCGGCGCGGGCTAAGTCGGCTGACGCGGCGGTGAAGTTGTCGATGAGTTCGTCGATGGGCGTATCGGTATCCGTCTCCACGTCGTATGAGCTAGAGGGCTGGGAGCGAGTTGGGTGGCGGGTGCCGTCGGGGTCGCGGCCGGTGTGGGTCGGCTGGATGTGGGGCGTTACGGACAGGTACATGACCATTGGTTCGTCGCCGATGACTCGCACCTGATGGACCTCGTCGGCGAGGGCGACGCACAGCTGGCCCGCGCATAGCTCTTGTTCGCTGCCGGCGATGAGGAAAACGCAGCGGCCTTGCAGGATGAGGAAAATCTCGTGGCCGAGGTCGTGGCTGTGCAGGCCGGCCACCGCACCCGGCTCCATGCGCAGAAAGCGGGAGCGGATGTGCGGCGTGACGAGGAGGTTCTTGATGTGTTCCTCTTGGCGAAAGTCGAAAATTTCAAAGGCCATGAATAGGCTCCTTTACGGAAATTGACAGATGGTGAGAATAAATTATCGAGTCCACTGCAATGTTTTGTTAGCAAGCGTTATGTCGCGTAGTGTTTGGTGGATAGCGGCTCGTGCATCTGCACTGAAATGTACCACGTCGATCATCCGGTCCCTGAAATTTAAAAAGAACGACTTCGGGATATGTGGGTTGTTCAGGGTTGAGCCACGTTGATTGAGGTAAATGGCTCGCAACTTGAGAATTTCGAGCATTTTCGCAGGAGTATAACCATCGGCATCATCCATTTCTGAACAATACTTCTCTTGGTTCCACTGTCGTTTATGGAGAGACTTGGCATCTTCTAAGCTGTACTTGCTCTTTTTTTCGCATATAACGTATAAGTCGTCAAAGTCAAGCTTCTCTGCAACGCGGTCTCCTATCGCAAAATCAGGTTTAATATATTGCTCAGTTCTCCCTATCCAGCTTTCCATCTCATTAGGCCCAAGTACTAGCAGTTGCTGTAGAGAGGTTCCCGAAGTGTTGTAAAAACCGAAAATCCATACTCGGGATCGCCACTTTGCTATGTGAGTAGGGCCTACATCCCTTGCAGTTGAAACAGAGCCTGTCGTCGTCGATTTGAGTTCTATGGGAGCAGAGTGAACTCTCTCATTCGCTTCAAAGTCAAAGAATGCGTCCACCTCGGAACGGCCTTCTCCTTCTCGTAAGCCCAATAGCTGACACATTTCCTTTTCTCGGCTATCGTCTTGAACAGCCATTAGGCCCTCAATGCGCTCGCTACAGATTCTGCGATAGCGTAGCTCACCGGAGGACAAACGGAATTGCCGATTTGTCCAAGGATTTGGTACACAGCACCTTCAAAGAGCCAATCTTCTGGAAACCCTTGCAGAAGAGCACAGTCTTGGACGGAAAGCCTGAAATGTCCGTTTTCTGGGGGGAACATAACGGCTTCCTCTCTCGATTTTTGTACACCATTTGGCCAAATCTGTAGCCTCTCCCAAACCTTTTGACTAGCCTTGCTGTTTAGAATGCTAGTCGTCTTTCTCGGACCAGTAAAGCCAGAACGGAGAGTCGGTGCAAAGCAGTCGAAGTCAATGTCGTCTAGACCCAAAGCCGCCCTAGCACCCAATGTACATCTGCCCGATGAAAATAGACTATCGTTGGGGAAATGTGTTGCCTGTGGGATCTCGAATTCATTGGCGGCTTTGGGCGATCTAAATCCGACGAAAATGATCCGCTTTCGCACTTGGGGAACGCCAAAGTCGGAGGCAACTGCTTTGAACTTTGCGATGTGATAGCTGGGTTCCAACGGCTCTATAATTACCTTATGTACATATTTATTGAACTTGGGATCGAGTAGTCCCGGAACGTTTTCGGCTACGAACGCATCGGGTTTGATAGTCATCACGGCGTCAATAAACGCCGGCCACATATCCCTAGTATCCTCACTCCCACTTTGTCTTCCGGCAACTGAGAAAGGCTGGCATGGAGGTCCGCCGTGGATGAGATCGACGGCACCTTTATAGGCTGTCCAATGGACCTTTGTTACATCGCCATATTGACCAGAAAAAACTTTCCATTGAGCTCGGTTGCGCCGTAGCGTAGCACCGCAAATCTCCAATGCATCAAAACTGGCAATATGTTCAAAACCGGCACGCTCAAAACCGAGGTCTAGACCGCCGCCCCCTGAAAACAGGGACATCGCCCTCAAACCCTGTTGTCGCTGTTGAGGCATTAGTTCCTTTGGATCCAAAACTGGCTTATTAATTCCGCTTGGATCGCGTTGGAACTCACCGCGGATCGCCGCTTTTTTTCTCTGCCTAGATCGCGCGGAGACTTCCCGGTACCAGTCTCTTTTTTCTTGTGATATATCGTAGGGCATGGTGGCTTCGTAGTGAACCTAAAGGTCCATTTGCAACACCGTGGCCTCGAATCGAATGGAACAAGCGGCCAACGAGCTATCTTTCAATATACCTAAGTCCAGCGTCTCTACAACCGCCTGGGTCGAGCTACTCATCGGTTCTGAACAGTTCGTCCGAACTTGTCAAACTTCGACGAATCCCTCCGGCAATCCCTCCCCTTTGACCAACGCCTCCTTCAACGCCCGCGCATGTTGGCAAATCCCCCGATAGGAAAACCCCTTACAACTGCAACTTATATCGTTCCCCTCTACCTCCAATTCGTAGAACGCCCCCGGCTTCGACGAACTGTCCACTCGATACAGCGCTCGCTTTGGCCCTGCCAACACCCGCGCCAACACGCGCACCGCCTCGGCCGACGGCAAGCGCGACTTGGCTTCGGATTCGACAGTAGGCTGCGCGGCGACAAAAGCCGTCCCGGCCTCGCGCAACAATTTGCCCACTTGCTGCTCGTCCATTGCGCCAGTGGGCAGTTCGGGCAGCACCTCCATCACTCGCCGCAACTCGTCCATCACGTCGCGCTGGAAATCTTCGGGCAAGGCACTGCCTTCGACGAGTTGGTCGATCAGCGCCGACTTGGTTTCGAGGACCGTCTTGACGAATTCGTCGATTGTGTTGCTGCCGACCATGTAGGTGACGTTGACGGCTTGCTGTTGCCCGATGCGGTAGGCACGGTCCTCGGCCTGCCAGTGATTGACCGGCACCCAGTCGAGATCGTTGAAGACCACCTGCCGCGCCGCCGTGAGGTTGAGCCCGACGCCCCCAGCGGTAATCTGCGCGGCCAGCACCTGCACTGAATCGTCCTCCTGAAAGCGATCGGCCAGTTGTTGCCGCTCGCTAGCGGGCACTTCGCCAGTGATGGCTACGGCCTTTTTGCCGAAGTGCTTACGGAGTGTGTTGACGGGTGATAGATAGCACGAGAAGACCAGGACCTTCTCGCCCTGTTCTAACGCGTTTTCGACGAAGGGAATTGTGCTGCGGACTTTGGCGATGGCCAAGCGGTTGCGCGCGGTGGTTAGCTGGCCCATGATCCAGCCTTGGCGCGAGCGGCGCTCGGCCTCGGTCTCGCCGGTAAGCTGGGCTTGACCCCGGCGCGAGATGGTCTGCAACAGTTCCGTCACGGCCTCGCTCATCTCGCGCGCCACTCGGCTGGCGACCTCTACGTCGAGCCAACTGCGGATCTTGGGCGGCAGGTCGAGTACTTCGGCCTTGGTGCGGCGCAGCATGATGCCGTGCAACTGCACGGTCAGTTCTTCGATATTGGAGGCCCCGTCGGCAACCCAGCCATACTCGCCTTTATACGCGTCGCAATAGCGCTTGGCGAACGAGACGAATGAACGTCCGAGCGCATGGCGCGCCAATTGCAACAAGGGGAAGAGATCGCGCGGCCGGCTCGTCAACGGCGTGCCAGTCAAAAGGTGGATCACCGCGTCGTCGCCAACGGCCTTGACCAAGTCCAGCGACAGGCGGTGCCGCTGGCTGCGATAGTTCTTGAGATAGTGGGCCTCGTCGAAGACTAGGCCACTCCAAGCGTGCTCCGCCAGCGGGTGTTTGGCGAGGATGTCGTAGTTGATGACGACCCAACCGGTATAGCTAGGCTCGGGTGCGGGTGCGGGGCCGACGATGGAAATTTCGGCCGTCGGTAGCACCAGCTCAATCTCGCGCGCCCAGTTGATCTTGACCGCCGCCGGGCAGACGACCAGATACGGCCCCTCGGGTCGGGCTTGGCGCATGGCCAGCACGGACTGCCGCGTCTTGCCCAACCCCATGTCGTCGGCGAGGATCGCCCGCTGGCGACCCAACAAAAAGGCGATGCCCTCGACCTGATGGGCGTATAGCCCGGCGGCTAGGGCCTCGGCCTGTTGTTGTGGCGTGCTCATATAGCAGTCCTAAACGATTTGAACGATTCGATATGTGGATCGTCTAATCATACAATTCTGCGTCCATCTGCGTCCATCTGCGTCCATCTGCGGATTCTCTTGTAAATGATTTAGGCTTGCTATAGATGCGTAATTGCTTGGGAGGTGACAATGGCTACCATGCGGCACCGACGCATGTACTTCTTCCCATTGATATAGATCTTTTCTTCGGTGGGCATGGTTGCTCTCTGTGGCTTGAGTTTATCGTAGGATTTAAGGAGACGGGGATGACCAGGGCAAGTCTTTGCCAGCTATCGCGTGGAAAAACTATCGGCTTTGATAATGCCGTTGATGCCCTATAGTTTACAGCACGGAACGGCGGTCGCGTCTCAATTATGGGGCCGGCCGCGGGAAGACGTAAGCAACGAGCGAAATCTCAGCAAAGGCGAATGTGACAGAGACCCAACCACAGCGCGGCGTTTCCAAACGGGCGGTTTTTATCGGCTTGCTCTGTGCTACTGCGATCTCCTGCGGGGAATCCTATGGCACGCTGGTGGTGCGCGGTTCGGCTATGGCCGCCGATTATTCCACGGGTGCCGCCATCTTCCTGTTCTTTCTGCTCACTTTGCTGCTCAATCCCCTTGCCCTGCTGCTCACTGGTTCGCGGCTGCACAGCGGCGAGTTGGCGACCGTTTACATAATGATGATCGTGGCTTCGGCGATTCCCTCTTGGGGTTTCGTTATGAACTTGATCCCGTTTTTAGGGGGGCTGTTTTACTTTGCCACGCCAGAGAACGACTGGGCCAATATCATCCACCCGCACATCAAACCCTGGCTCGTGTCCGAGGACCGCGCGGCGATCTGGAAGCTCTTTGAGGGAGCGGCGCGCGGCGAGCCAGTGCCCTGGGGGCTGTGGCACAAGCCGTTATTGGCTTGGGGTTTCTTCATACTCAGCGTTTATTTCGTCACGCTCTGCATGCTGGTCATCCTGCGCAAGCAGTGGATGGAACACGAGCGCCTGCTCTTTCCGCTCTCGATCCTGCCGCTCGAATTGGCCCAAAGGGAGCAGGGCCGTCTGCTGCCGCCGTTGCTGCGCAACTATCTGACTTGGGTCGGCTTTCTGATTCCGTTTCTCATCAATCTCGTCAATGGCTTGCACTCCTACTTCAACTACTTCCCCTTCATTCAGTTGAATACCCCGCTGCGCTTGCTGCGCGAATCCGTGCGTCTGAATCTTTACCCGCGCTTCGAGGTCATCGGGCTTTCGTATCTGTTGAGCCTCGATGTCTCGTTCGGCGTGTGGTTCTTCGCCTTTCTCGCCTATGTCCACACGGGAGTCGAGCGGCTGTTTGGCTGGAGCATTGGCCCGTCGCAGCCCTACTCGATGCCCGCTTCGGCCAGCGTCGCCCATCTGGCGCAGGGCGCGATGTTCTTCTTGGTCTTTTCCATCCTGTGGGCTGCGCGCCAACACATCGGCGACGTGCTGCGCAAAGCCTTCAAGCGCGATCCGACGATTGACGATAGCGGCGAGATGCTCTCGTACCGCACGGCCGTGCTGGGCTTTATCTTCGGGTCGATCTTCGCCGTGTGGTGGCTGGCGCAAACCGGCCTGCAGTTCGGCATTGCCCTTTTTTATTTTCTGCTCTGCTTGGCCACTTTTATCGGTTTGGCGCGCATTGTCTCCCAAGCCGGCCTCGCCTACGGTGTGTCGCCAGTGGCCCCGCCGGTATTTATGGTCACGGCGCTCGGGCCGACCGCGCTCGGAGCGAGCGGGCTGACGGCGCTCGGCATGAACTTCCCCTGGACAGCCGATTTGCGCACCTTCGTCATGGCCTCGGCGGCGACCGGCCTCAAGATCGCCGAGGTTATGCGTTTGGAGACCCGGCGACTGTTTTGGGCGATCGCCGCGACCATAGTGGTCACCCTGATTTCCGCGGTGTGGATGGTTACCACGTTGGCGTATAAATACGGTGGCGTTAATCTCGGGGGTTGGGGTTTCGGCGGCTTGACCCAACTGACGGGTAACTGGATCGCGCACAATATCAACAACCCAGAGGAAATCTACGGCTGGCACCTCATCTACACCGGCATCGGCAGCGCTGTCATGGCCGTGCTGAGCTTTCTCAAGGCGCGTTTCGTCGGCTTCCCGATCCATCCCATCGGCCTAGTCCTCGGTCTGACCTACCCAATCAGCCAGATTTGGTTTTCGGTCTTTATCGCCTGGGCTTTCAAAGCGGTCATCTTGAAATACGGCGGGGCCAGGGGCTATCGCCTGCTGCGCCCGCTCTTTCTCGGCATGGTGCTGGGGGCTTTTGGCTCGGCGGGCATGTGGCTGATCATCGACTATTTTGGCGGCATGTCGAACTGGTTTACCATGTGAGTTTGGGCGCGGCGATGTGGCCAGCTGCTCGGAAGGCGCAACCGACCGCCGCTCAGGTGGATGTGCTTATTTCGCCCGGCTATATTTGACGGGGCAAACGCGCCCCATGCACATCGACCGGCTTCATGCCGGGGCCACCTTTATCGGGCTATACAACTGAGAGGGAGTAAAGATGACGACTATCGACGAACGGGCAGAACGCGAACGCGGACACGTGCGCATCACTGGCCTCAAGGCCATGGAGCTGAGGAATTCCACCGGCCAGAGCTTGGTGCGCGTGGAGACGGACTCCGGTTTGTTCGGGGTCGGCGAAGCGGGGGTCGCCGGTCCGGCGTGTAGGGCGAACCTGAAATGGCTCGAACGCGTGCTTATTGGTGCCGACCCGCTCAATATCGACAAGCTCTATCACCAGATGATGGGGCTGCAGCATACCTATCAGGCGCATGTGCCGACGATCAGCGGCGTCGATATCGCGCTGTGGGACCTGGCGGGAAAAATCCTCAACCTCTCCGTCTCCGAGATGCTGACCGGCCGCTTTCGCGAGCGCGTCGAGATTTATTACGGCGGATCACCACCCAGTTGGACCGATCGCCCTGCCATCGACGACTGGGTGGCCAAATTCCGCGCCCATCCCCACCGCTACCGCACGGTGAAATGCGGTTTTCCGTTGCCCGACAACGCGCTGCTCTCCCGGCCGTTCGCAGGGGCTGAGCCGAGTCAATCGCTCAAGCAGAGCGACTTAAAGACCATCCGGGACGGTCTCGCGACGTTTCGCGACGCTCTGGGGTGGGATCTCGACTTCATCGTCCACTGTCACAACGAGTGGGACGTGCCGACAGCGATCGGTATTTGCGAGGCGGTGGAAGAGGCGCGCCCCCTCTGGGTGGAGGATCCGCTGCAGGTTTTTTTCTCCGACGGCTACAAGGCACTCAGGGCGGCATCGGGTGTGCGGATCTGCACCGGGGAGAAAATCGAGGGGTTCCGCGCGTTCTTCCCTTTTATCGCCGAGGGCGGACTCGACGTGTTGCACCCCGACCTATGCTGGTGCGGCGGCATCAGCGGCGGCCGCAAGATCGCCGAGTTGGCCGACCACTACGGCCTGCCGGTGGCGCTGCACAACTGCGGCACGCTCGTGCACAACATGGCCAATGTGCATTTCGGTGCGTGCGTACGGAATTTCAGCATGAGCGAGACGCGGCTCTACGAACGCCAGTATATCGCCGATATGGGCGGACTCGACGGTTACGATCTGGTCGACGGTAAGATGGCGGTGCCCGACGGGCCGGGCTTGGGTATCGAATTGGTGCCCGAGGTGCTGCGCGCCGAACTCAAGGAGGGAGAGCCTTTTTGGCAATGAGATACCTACCCCCCAAACCCCAGCACTTCCCTAACTCGCGCTGCCAAGAGCTCCTCGTCGCCATCGGCGACCGTGGGCATGGACAAATGGAGCTGACCCGGGGCCGTTGAGAGCCAGACCGAGGGATTGCCGTTGCGCAGGGTTTCTTCTAGGGCGGCGGCGGTTTGGCCGAGGGCCTGTTCGTCCAAGGTCAGGATCACGGACGCGCCATTGACCGAGCTTTGCACGTGAGGCAGTTCGCCTAGGTGCTGATGCACGATCTCGGCGCGGCGAGCGTCGCCTTGATTGCGAGCGTCGTGGTCCATGGCCAGCCAGCGGCGCAGGGCCATCACCACGCCGACGACCTCTTGGCGGTCGATCTTGAGCGGGCGGCCAACCCCCTCTAGGTCGCGGGTTTCAAAGCAGGCGAAACTGTGCAAATGGGCCGCGGCGATTAAGTCGGCGCGACCGCAGAGAATGCCTGACGAGTTGGGTGCGCCCACGTACTTGGCGCCATAGCCGACTAGGTCGGCCCCGGCTGCGATGTATTGGGTCAAGCCGTCTAGGGGATAGACGCGGAAGGCCGCATCGACGAAGACCGGGACGTCGCGGGCGTGGGCAATGTCAATGGCCGCATCCAGCGGGACGATGGCGGCTTCGTTGTCGATGGCTGGGTAGAGCAGGGCGGCGGTTTGCGGGCCGATGGCTGCGGCGAGTTCGTCGGCTGTAGTGCCTTGCTCCGTGCCCGCCTCCACGAGGGTGACGCCGGGCAGGCGCACCATGCGGTCGTATTTGTAGCGCTGGGCCTTTTGGATGACCACTTGGTTGGGCATGCCGGTCGAATCGGGCAAGCGAGCCATTTTCTCTGGGTCTGCGCCGGTGACGCAGGCGGCCGTGCCGAGGACCAACGCGGCTGCGCAGCCAGGGGTAATTAGCGCGGCCTCGGCCCCGAGCAGATCGGCGACGATCCGCCCCGTGCTCGCCAAAAAGGCGTCCATGTCAACGTAGTAGCGGCCGGCCAGTTCCATAGCGGCGATGATGTCCGGGTGGGGGGACGATCCCCCTAAGAGGGTGCGCGGGCCGAGGGCGTTGATTACGGGCGTTGCCCCCATATCCGCGTACAGTGCGCGGGCTTCTTCACTCATAGGTTTTCTCTCCATACAGCCCCACAGGGCTCGGTACGTGGTTGGCGGGAACCAGCAACAAGGGCAAACCATTGTGCTGGAGGCGAAATTGCAGGTAGTCGAGTTCGGGGGTGGGCTGTGCGGTGAGGCCCAATAGCCGCGGACGAAAAAGCGCGGACGAAAACAGCTTGGGCCGGGGCCGCTCCAGCAGCTCAACGGTCTCGTCCGCGGACAGCCCGATCTTTTCCTTGGCGAGCACGATGGCCGTTTCGAGGCCCCCGATCCGGTCGGCGAGGCCGAGTTGGACGGCGCGTTGGCCGCTCCAGACGCGGCCTTGGGCCACGACTTCGACTGAGTCCGGCGCGATGTGGCGGCTGCTGGCGACTTGGGCGACAAAGTCCGCGTACAGCGAGCGGATGGTGTGCTCCATGCGTGCGCTTTCGTCCTCTGAGAGAGTGCGGTCGGGCAAGCGCAGGCCGAGCAGGGGCAGGGTCATGCCAAAGGGCAAATCTGCATGGCGGCCCACCTGCACGCGGCTGGTGCTCAGGCCGATCTTTTCCTTAAGTCCTTTGTTATAAGCCCAGCCGGCAATGACCCCAATTGAGCCGGTGATGGTGTTGGGCGCGGTGACGATGGCATCGCCGGGCAGCGAGATCATGTACCCGCCCGAAGCCGCGACGTAGCCCTGCGAGACGATGACGGGCTTGCGCTCGCGGCATTTTAACACGGCGTCGGCCACGAGAGCCGAGGGCAGAACGTCGCCACCCGGGGAATCCACGCGCAGCACCACGGCGTCCGCCGCGGCGCAGGCCGAGGCAATCTCGCCGACGAGGCGGCGCGCACCCATGCCGGTGTCCATGGCGCAGACGCCGAGGGCATAGACGATGGCAATGCGCTTGCGCTGTCCCCAGCGCCGGTCGGCTGGCCGGGTGTACGAAGCGGCTGCAACGACGTCGAGATCCTCGACCATGCGGTCGATTTCGCTCCAGCGGCCGAGGCGGTCCACTAAACCGGCGTCGAGGGCCTCTTGCGGCAGGAAGAACGCGGTGTCTTCCACGAGGCGGTCGAATTGTTCAGGTGCGAGCGAGCGATCGGTGCTGATGTCGCGGCGGGCGAGGGCGTACCAGTCGTCGAGCAGAACTGTTAGCTGCTCGCGCTCGCCCTCGGACATGTCGCGCCGGACGTACACTTCGGTCGCGGATTTGTAGCGGAAAAGTCGCCACTCGTCGAAGCCGATTCCGAGCTTGTCCAACGCATCTTTGAAGTACGTGTACCCCGCCACATAGCCCTGCAAGCCGATTGCGCCAGCCGGATCGAGCACCAAGTGATCGGCCACCGAGACCCAGTGATAGCCGGAGATATCGACGCGGTCGATGTACACCACGACTCGCTTCCCTCCGGCGCGAATTTGGCGCAGCTTCTCCCGCAATTCCCAGCCGAGCGCCGGGCTAATCCGCAGGCCCGAAGCATTGATGGCGACCCCCTTGATCGCTGGGTCGCGGCGCGCACGCTCCAGCAAGGCGATGAGATTGAGCAGACTCTGCGAGTCGTCGAAGAAGGCATAGCGACGGTGTTGCACCGGCCTAGATAATTCCAGCGATAGGTAGCGCGCTCGCGGCCGGAACAGGTTCCCCCGCTGCGCTCCGAAGCGCGCCGCATACGTCTGGAAGGTGCTCCCCCGCGCCTGCGCTTGGAAATCGGCGGCACCCAATCCGATGCGCAAGCCAATGCTCAGGGCGCGGTCTGAGAAGAAACGTCCGGTCAGCGCCAGCCCCTGTCCTATTCCGACAATAGCTCCGGTGCTCCAGAACTCCGTTTCGTCGGTGTGCGCGTAATCCGCATATAAGGTGAGCCGCTCGTCGCCCCAAGGGCGCAGGGCGAGATCGACGGTCCCTTCGCGCTCCTCGTTTGCAAAGGTCGAAGTGAAGGTGCCGCCTACGGAGAGGCGCGGCCCAGGCCGCCAAATTCCCCCGAGGACCACGTGCCTCACGCTGTCCCATCCCATGCTCACTCCGAGGCTGAAGTCGCGGTCGCCGCTGCTGAGTCCGGCCCGGTATTCGCGGTCGCGGCGACCGTTTATCATGCCAAATCCCAAGCGGGGCATGGCTGTAAAAAGACCCCACGACTGAGTAGAGTTACTGTCCGACCAAGCGACTCCCTGCTCCACGCCTTCGACATAGCTGAGCAGCGCGGGATTGGCGTAGCCGTAGAGGCCCATATCCAGCCCGCCAAAAGCGGCAAGGGCGAATTCTGTGCGCTCGGCGTAGAGAATAAACGAGGATTGGGCGTTTGCGGCGTTTGCGGCGAGGAGGCAGCAGAGGAATTGGAACAAGCGCATAGGCAATGTAGAAACCGTGTTACCTTTCTTCCTGAGACGCCTCTTACGCTTCCTCGACAAACAAGCGCAGATCCCCTTTGCCCTCGCGGATTATCTCGACTTGATCCCCCACCAACGACACCACGCTCGACGCCTCCACGGGCAGCGGCCCGCACTCCAAGATCAAATCCACTTGCGGCCCCAACTCTTCCTCTAAGGCCCACGGCTCGGTTATCACCTCTTGATCGGCGTAGTTGGCGCTGGTGCTCAGGATGGGTTGGCCGAGGGCGCGGACCAAGGCCAGCGGCACTGGATGATCGGGAATCCGCAGGCCGACGGTTTTCTGTTTGGTTTGCAGGATGCGCGGCGTCTGGCGGGTGGCTGGCAACACGAAGGTGTACGCTCCCGGCAGGCACTGCTTGAGGATGCGGTGGGCGTAGTTGGAGACGCGGGCGTAGTCGCTGATGTGGGTCAGGTCGGCGCAGACAAAGGACATGGGCTTCTTGCGGTCGCGGCCCTTGATGCGCTGCACGCGCTCAATCGCCTGCTTGTTGGTGATGTCGCAGCCGAGGCCGTAAATCGTGTCGGTGGGATAGACGATGACGCCGCCTTGGCGCAGCACCTCGGCGGCGCGCTGGATGTGGCGGCCTTTGAGGCGGTCGGGATGGACGGTCAGTACTTGGGTCATTTGGAGAAGTCCCTTGTTGTGGGCGCGGAATTGGACATAATATAGGCCAGGAAGAGCACGCCAACAGGACATTGAGCAGATGGCGCACACGGTTATTGGCACGGCTGGGCACATCGACCACGGCAAAACCCTGTTGGTCAAGGCCCTGACCGGCATGGATACGGACCAAGCCCCAGAAGAGCGGGCGCGGGGGATTACCATTGAACTCGGCTTTGCCTTTTTGGGCGATCAGGCCACGATCATCGACGTGCCCGGGCACGAGCGTTTCGTCAAGACCATGGTGGCCGGCGTCAGCACCGTTGACGTGGCCATGTTGGTCATTGCTGCGGACGACGGCGTGATGCCACAATCGCGGGAGCATCTCGACGTGTTGCGGCTTTTGGGGGTGGAGCGCGGGGTGGTAGTGATCAACAAGGCCGATTTGGTGGAAGAGGAGTGGTTGGACTTGGTGGAGGAGGAAGTGCGGGAGTTTGTCGAGGGGACTTTTTTGGCGCAGGCCGAGATTTTTCGCGTCTCTGCGCTCAGTGGCGCGGGCGTTGACTCGCTGCGGCAACGGCTGTTGGCCATGGTTGAGGACACTGCGGCCAAGCGCACGGACGCGCCGTTCCGCCTGCCCGTAGATCGGGCCTTTGTAGTCAAGGGCTTTGGCCTCGTCTGTACGGGCACGGTGCAGGCAGGAGCTTTGGCCGAGGGCGACCGCGTGGAGATTGCGCCCGAAGGTCGGTCGGCGCGCGTGCGCCGTTTGCAACAGCACGGCGCGACGGTACAAGAGGTGCGGGCTGGCGACCGAGCCGCGATCAATTTAGCCGGCGTGGAGCAGGGCCAAATCGAGCGCGGTCACTCGCTGGTCGCGCCCGGATTTTTCCGCTCCACGCAGATGCTGGACGCCGAGGTGCAACTCCTTGCGTCAAGCCCCATGACCATGGGGTCGCGCACTCGCGTGCGCCTGCACTTGGGCACGCGGGAGATTATGGCGCGGGTCGTGCTTCCCGGTGGCAAGCCTTTGACGCCCGGGCAGGAGGGTTTTGCGCAGCTTCGCCTAGAGGCTCCCGTAGTTGCGGCGTGGGGCGACCGCTTTGTGCTGCGCCGGTACTCGCCAGCGCTGACCATTGGCGGCGGCCGCGTGCTCAATTCGCACCCGGCCAAGCACCGGCGCTTCGAGCCGGCGCTGCTGGCGCATTTGCAGGCGTTGGCCCGTGGCGATCTGCCCGAAGTAGTAGAGTGCTGGCTCCGCTATGCGGACGACCGGCTCAATAGCCAGCAGGTGCTGGCCGGCGAGATGGGCATTGGCGTGGAGCGGTTGGCGGGCTTGACAGACGAGTTGGTAGCGGATGGCCGCGCTGTGCACGTGGTGTTGGAGGGGCAAACGCACGTTTTGCATCTGGACGTGTGCGAGCAATGGGGCGTGCAGATCGAGGCTGCGCTGGCGAGCTTTCACCGCGCCCAGCCGCTCAAGTTGGGATTGCCGCGCGAGGAGCTGCGCAATTTGAGTGCGCGCTACATCCAGCCCGAATTGTTCGACTGCGTGTTGCGCTACTTGGAGGAAGCGGGGCGGATCGCGCTGGACGGGGCCGTAGTGCGAGCTGCGTCGCACGGTATCCGCTTCACCCCGGAGCAAGAGATGCTGAAGGCGGCGATGGAGGCGCGGCTCAACACCGAGGATTTTGCCGACTTACCGACGGTGGCTGAGTTGGCCCAAGCTCTCGACGCTCCGCGGCCACAGGTGACGGACATGGTCCAAGCGCTGCAAGCACTGGGGGTGGCGGTCGCGTTGGAGGGGGGCTTGCTGATTCATTGCGAGGCCCTCGCCCGCGCGCGGACGCTGCTGAGCGACATTCTCAAGCGCGACGGCGAGATTACAGTGGCCGAATTCCGCACGCTGATTGGCAGCAATCGCAAATGCGCGATGGCGCTTTTAGGTTACTTCGACGCCGAGGGACTGACGGCGCGGCGGGGGGATGTGCGGGTTTTGGTGGGCTGATACTGTGGGCCAGTGTGCGTTGCGGTGGAATCAGCGCAGGGGCTGCGGAATTAGCTACGTGGAACGCTCTCATTGGTAAGGAATAACTGATGTAAAACCTCGCAGGAATTGAGCGAGGCATTGGCGTACATCAGTAGTAGTGTTTCGGAGGGGGCGAGATGAGCTAACTTTTCGCTTCTGGTGGGCTTTACAGACCTTTATTTGCAAGGTGTTATATCGGGGAAGAAGGCACCCACAATCTTCCACTCGCCCTTGATACGGCCCGTGAACCACACGTTTTGACAATCGTCCCAGCGAGAGTATATCTGACCGGTATCCGAACGCCAGCGCCCCGATTCCCGCACTACGGATATGGCCATATTGCCGCGAACGTCCGTCTGTAATATTTGCTGTTCCTGCTCGTAGTTAGCGCCCTCGGGCATGCGCGCCTCCCCCCATTTCTGCATCTCGCTCTGCACCAAGAATAGGTGCGGTACCCAATCCGTAGGATCGGTCGATCCACACCCGAACCAGCGAAAATAGGTCTCGTCGTGGCACGCGCGGACCGCATCCCAATCTTGTTCCCTGTGGGCCTGCTGGTAGCGGTCCAGTAGGCGGTGGATCGCTTCGATATCGGCTCTGTCTCTATCCATGTCGTCTTTCTACAGCCTCCTTAGACAGCGTCTATGCTAAACGTATAGCCCACGCCGACCGGCACTTCGCGTTCATCGACCTCGCGCACTATGGATTTAACCTCTTTCGACTCGGCTATCGACGGGTTCGGCTGACTGTCCCGCGCCAGTGTCGAGGTCGGTACGATGGCCGAGCAATCGCCGATGTACACGACGGCGATTGAGCATCCCAGTCCGTTTTGCAACTCTTCAACCCGGCCGGCGAAAGCCTTCAGTAAAGCCCTTCGACGCTCTCGGTTCGGTTCGCTTTGCAATAGCCGTGCCAGCGTCTTTGCGGCGAGGTCTTCCGGCATGGCAGGGTCGTATGCCGACAGTAGTTGCGATAGTTGATCTTCGGTGTGGGATTTCTCAGGTTCCATAGCGCTCAACCAATCAAATCGGACAGGCTTGCCCGCAGTTGCTGGCGGGCTGCGTGCAGACGCCAGCGCACAGCGCCGACTGAGCAACCCACTGTTGCGGCGATCTCTTCGTAGGAGAGTCGGTGGTATTCGCGCAAAACCACGACCAAGTGCCGCAAGCGCCGTGCGGATTCTGCTCGCCAACTCGACGGTCCGCGCCGATCCCATATCCGCGAGTTGAAGGTCGAGATTGATGTCGCGTTCGATCGACAGGTGGTGCCGGTGCTGGCGATACTTGCGGTAGTCGCGGCATAAGTTGCTGGCAATGGCCCAGAACCACGAGCGGAAACGCGTCGGATCATCGAGGCTGTGGAGGGACTCATAGACGCGTACGAAGGTCTCTTGTGCCAGATCTTCCGCATCAGCTCTCCGGCCCGTCATGCGACAGAAAAACAAAAAGACTCCATTTTGGTAGCGGGTGACCAAATTGGCGAAGGCGGCCATATCGCCCTCGGCAAAACGCCGTACCAAATCCCCATCTGTAGGATCGCGTTCGTCTCCCATGTTGCCTTTGCATCCATTCTCGCATCGCTCAGTAGGACAGCAGATACGCCACCTTGAAGCGGAGCTTTTCCGCTCTCTCTGCGGCAGTGTCGCCTAAGTTGTAGGCCAGATAAACCCGGCTTTTTGGCGCGATCTCATAGCTGGCGAGCAGGTTGATGTCGCGCTCATCTAGTAAAATAGTAAAAGAGGAAAGCGAGACAGGTTTATCTCCTCCTCGTCAGCCTCGATTTGTGCGAAGTCTGGATTCACGGTTATGTCCAACGTCGCATTCGCAGCGACGCCGTATTTTATGTCTAAGCCCGCGTCGGCCGTCTCTCCCTGCCAATCGGCGTGCGTCCTATCGACGCCGGACGCGGCATAGGGAAGTAGTTCGAGACGCAGCCCAGGGTCTATTCCCCGCAATCCGACCAAGTGACCGGCTTTCGAGACCCTCAGAACGGAGCCGTCCTCTTGGTATATGGCGGCCCAATGGCTGCGTTCCCTCCCCGTGATCGATAGACGCTCCAAGTTAAACCCCCATACCATGTCGTCCCCGGCTGCAAAGGACAACGTGGAGAAGGCGATGGCCACTTCGGCGGACCAACCACTGTCTAAAACCACAGCCTCTGCCCGCCAGACTCCATCCCAACCCTTGTTGTTACCCCCGTACCCTTTCGTGCCGTCGTCGGTCATCTGGAAATCGTGCTGGATGCCGTAGGGATTGATGTGGAATCGCCAGCAGATAACCGGCGGCAATGATCCATTTCGCACTCATGCCGACGCCCCTCTGACCCGCTGAACGGCCAGCACCCTGAACGGCACGACGCTAATGCAGGTTATGACGATGCCTAAAAGAAAAAGTGGCGTGTAGCCCATGCTGAGGGCGAGGCGACCCCCGCCGAAGGAGGTGATTGCAAAGCCTATCAAGGCGGTGCTCGTCGTCACCGCCGACATCGTCGATCGCCAGCGCGGGGCGACCAACTCCTGGTGGAAGACGGCAAACGCCACCGGGCTGAAAAGGGCAAAGCTCAGCAAGCCTACGGCGTTGAAATGGCCGATCAAGCCGACGTCGTAATCCATCCTCAGCAGATAGAGATTGAACAGGACGCTGTAGATGCCGAACGCCGAAAACCCGATCAGGGCGGCACAGGCCATGTACAGCTTGACATTTCTCTCAAAGCGCGCGAGGAAATGACCCACATAGGCTGTCGTGCGATACATAGACTTCGTCTCCCTTCATACAGGAGACGAGTGAGTGGGGCATGTGTTTGTACGAAAAAATCAAAAATTTTGCGCTATGGCAGCATCAGCGATTATCGTAGGAGATATTGTGTCTGCTTACCGTACTTGACTGCATCGGAAAATCGCAACACCGAGGCCGCTTAATCCGAACTCACGTTAACAGAGGAAAGACCATGGCAGATTTGAAAGTCGCCGTTATCGGCTGCGGTGGCCACGCCCAAGAGCACTTCCGCATGATCGCCGCCGAACCTCGATTGCACCTAGTGGCCATCAGCGACGTCGACGACAAACGGCTGGAGCAGAATCGCCGCCAATGGAAGCCCGAACGCGCCTTTGCCGACTACCGCCGGATGCTCGATACCTGCGCTCTGGATTTGGTCCACATCTGCACCATGCCCGGCCACCTTACCCCCATTGCCATTGACTGCCTCCAGCGCGACCTGCACACCTCCTTGGAAAAACCCCCAGGCATGAGTGCATCCGATACCGAGAAATTGGCCGCGGTTGCCCGCCGCAGCAAAGGCGAGAACATGGTCTCCTTCAACCGCCGCTACTTCCCCCAGGTCTTGGCCGTCCGCCGCCTAGTGCAGCAGCGAGGCGGGCCGGTGCACTGCTCCGCCACGTACAATAAACACCTCGATCTGATAGGTTCTAGGGCTTGGGCCCATCTGACTCCTCCTTCGATTATCTGCGACGCCATCCATCACGTCGATCTACTGCGCTGGCTGGCTGGTCGCACTCCCACTGAAGCGGCTAGAGCTACGGCAGTGTACTCACTGATCGAACAGGGCGAGCGCGACGGGGCCTGCCGCCACAACGCCGTCATCCACTTCGATAGCGGCACCATCGCCACCATGATGCACCACAGCGGCGTGGGTTTTCGCATCCGACGCGCCGAGGTGCATGCCGAGGATTTCTCCGCGTACCTCGACCTCAACGAAACGCCTCAGTGCGAACTGTACCAAGCCGTCGATCAGGGCCGTGGCCAAGGTGCCCGCGGAGAACCTTATCGAGGCGAACTGGATCTCGAACCCACCGGCGGTCCCCATTTCGACGAGACCCGTCACTTTGCCGACTGCATCCTCGGGGCTCAGACCCCCTGGTCCACCCTCGAAGACGCCGTCCATACTATGCGCCTGGGCGAGGCCATTGGCTGCGGCCACAAAGGACCGATCTGACCGCTTGGTTTTCTTTGGTCAATTGCGGCTACATCGCTATCTTGGGGGACCAATTGCAAAAAGCCACCGCCAAAACCCGGTAAATCCCGTGTGCAAATCGCAAGTGCTTTCCGGTATACCACTGGTCTTCCGCATCCAAGCGCACTGCTATTGCCGCTCAATCGCGTCTTTGGTCCGCTCTGGATTCGCGATCCTATGCCTGGCACCGGCAAGCCTTTGCGGACAAGAGGATCGGGATAGGCCGGAGCAGCCCCATTTGGGGCCTCAGCGCCTGCTCCCAGTCCAGCCTTTTGTGGGGCGTTTTGGGGAAATGCGCTACCAAAACTACGGCTCGGCGGAATATCCTCGGCAGCCGCCCTTCACCGCCACATTGCGGCCGTTCTACAGTGTGCTGGGAGATCGTCTGCTCTACGGGTCCGAGGCCATCAGTTGGATCGAGCGCCGGGGCCGCGGCATTGAGCGCGGGTTTACTAGCCTAGACGAGGTTAGATTCCACGGTGAAGCCCCCGAGGATTTCACCGATTTTGTTAGCGTCCAGAACGTCGAGCGCAATCTCTACGCCAGCTACCGACAACTTTTCAACTATGTGATCGTGGGTACGGACGGCACTGACGCTTGGCAGTCTCGCATCATCTACGGCGATGAAATCCGCACCAAGTTCACGCCGCTGACCCTGAAGCGGGCCAATTTCAACGGCCTGCGCTTGGACCTAGGCACTAAGCGGGACGCCTTCTCCGCCGTGGTCTCGCGCATCCACGGTCCCCTCAGCTTGGGCACTGTAGAAGCCAATCACCCGCTCAAAGCCAAGGCCATGCTGCTGGGCCTGCACTACCAGCGCCAAGTGGGCTTTCTCCACTTCGGCGGCACTTTCATCAACGCCCATCAGTACGAACCGCTGATGGGCGAGGGAAGCCTGTCTCTCAAGGGCGTGCCGGGCGCCATGCAGAACGCGCCGAGCTTGATCGCCATTCGCATATCGGACGATTCGCCCTTGGACGGGAGGGGAGGGCCGGTGATCCACCAAGTCGATATCTACGTCAATGGCCGGGAGCGGCCGGAACTGGAGCCCTTCATCGTCCGCCTCTTCCAGCGGGGCGAGCAACGCCAGCCCTATGTCCAAAATCTGCTCAGCAGCGGCGAGCGCAAACCCCTTCCCGCCGTGCCCAACGACTACCAGTCGATCAACCGGGGGTCGGTCTTCAGTTCGTATGATCCCTACATCGGCTATGCCGGCTTTGACCCGGATCTCTACTATCGGGGATACGAATTCCCCTTCTGGATCGACCACCTCTACTACCGCGACTTCAAACTCTTTGGCCCCGACTATGTGATCAACGCCGCCCAAGGGGAGACCGAGGACCCGATTACTGTGCACGGCGAATTCGCCCACGAGCAGGCCGAGCGATCCGCCCTCAATCCCGATGGTCAATTCCTCGGCCTGCACACTCGGAGGGATTTGCCGCAGGCCTTTGATGGACGGGAATACGGCATCCTGTACATTGACCTAGAGCCGTTTGGAGAGCCGACCCGCTCGGTGCGCGTCGACTTGACCTTGGCCAACGACTACCACATTGAAGTGGCTGAAATTGACCAAGCCGGCACGGACCTCAATCCACCGGGGGCCAACTATAAGGAGCGCTATCGCTACGCCACCTTTTTCCGCACGGTCGCCCGCGCCAAAGGCAACCCCCAGGACGGCACCTTGCAGCGGCTGCAAGTCGAGGCGGGCACGCCCACGGGCTTGAACCTGTACAGCGCCCATGTCCACGGGGTTCTCAAAGGCTTCCAGATCCGCGCTGAATTCGCCCACAGTAGCAGCTTCTCCCAGTACGCCAGCGGTCCGCCCGCCCCACGCGTACCCTTGGACGCCCTCAACATAAACGCGATCAACCGGGAGCAACTGCCGGGAAAGCGGAGCACGGTTGGCGATCGCGCCTATTATATGGCCGTGGAGCGCCGAGTCCGCGGCTGGGGCTTCGGGGCGGAGTACTTTTCCATGGGCCCCCTGTACAGCACGGAACTGCGCACCTATGTCGGGCGCGATGAGACCGACTTTTTCGGCAATCCAATCGCCTACAACAATACCATGATCCACCGCTTGGTCGAAGACAACGACGACGACGACCGCTTTCCCGATAGTTGGTACAACAGGATATATTCGCGCTACCAGGGACAAGCGGATATCGACGGCATCTTCCCGGGCACGGACGAGGACCGCGATGGCGTGCCCGACCACAACCGGAACTACAATGGCACGCCGGACCATGTGGAAGCCTTCCTCATGTACGACGCGGATCCGCAGGACTACGACTACGGCGCGGATCTTAACCACAACGACTTTATTGACGCACGAGAGAACGACTGGGAGGCCGACTATCCCTACGACCCCGATTTGCGCGGGCTACACCTGTACGGGCAGTACAGACTGGTGCCGGATCTGACCTGGACCCTCGGGATCTTACAAGCCGGGCAAATCGCCGGCTCCTCGCCCAGCAAGGTGCACTATACCCGTCTCAGATACGAGCGGCAAATGCCGAGCCTGGGTCGCTTCTTCTCCGAAGCCTCGCTGGAAAAGGTGGAGGACGGGGTGGAGGATCCGCTGAGCGTGTACAGCGAAGCTGTGCTCACCGAGGCCCAGCGGCATGAGTTGTTCCGTGCGGTTTCGGTCGAAATCGCCCCCTTTGACGAGCTGCGGCGCGAGGATCCGCTCAACTATCAGAACACCACTCTGCTGCGCTTGTTCACCGACGCTCGCTTGCAGACCGTACCCCACCTCAACATACACAACAAGGTCAAAGTCGAGGTCAATTTCCAGCGCGGAGGGGCCTTGTGGGACGGCAGAGAGCAGCAAAGCGACCGCCGCCGCCGGCTGACCATGGTCCACAAGATCGACTACAACTGGCAGCTCGCCCCCAAGCTCAGCCTGTTTTCCGGTTTTAAATTCCGCTACCTCAAGGAGTGGTGGCAAAGCCAGCACCTAGCTGCCAGACACGAGCGCTATGTGATTCCCCTCATCAAACTGGAGTACCGCCTGACCGAGAGAAGCCGCTTCCAGTTCGGGATGCAGGGATTCGGCACTGTACTGCCCTATAGCGCGACCGACTTGGTCGATGCCAGACGCGATTTCAAACAGCGCGATACGGTGTTTATGATGACCAACGACTCCAAGTATTTCGGCTATCTGATCTCGACTAACGTGGGTCTCCGCCACCGCGTCAAAGAATTCGACCACAGGAACACAGATGTGTTCGCCGGAGAGCGGTTCTTTGCCACGTTTATAAATGTCATCTTGGGATTTGAGAAGCCGTTTTAAATTCCCGGTGCGCCCCAAGCGCGAGCAATCACAGCGCTAGAGCAGAGGAAATATGTTGAAAATTGGCATGGTCGGCGCCGACAGCAATCACTCCCTGTCCTTTGCGAGGGCCCTGAATGTGGACAAGATCATCGGTGGGGCGCGGGTGACGCACCTAGTGGGAGAGACCGCGGCCCACCGGACGAGGACCGTGGCAACGGATGGCAATATCCCCCATATCGCGGCCCGGCCCGAGGATATGATCGGGGCGGTAGACGCCGCGGTGATCGCCCATCGCCATCCCCAATTTCACCTGCCAGCGGCTCGACCGCTGCTGGAAGCCGGGCTGCCGCTCTATATCGACAAATCGCTCTGCTGCCGTACTGCCGAGGCCAAGCGCTTCTTGGCGCGGGCCGTAGCTCTGAGGGTGCCCGTCTGTTCGTTTGGAGTCGTCCCTTTGCAGCCCGCATTTGTGGCTTTGCAGAAGCGGATATCCCAATTGGGCCCGATCCACGCAGTGGTCTCCACCGGCCCCTGCGATGTCAAGTGCAAGTGGGGCGGTGTTTTCTTCTATGGGATACACCAAGTGGAAATGGTTTTACGGCTGCTCGGCTATGCGGTGAGTCACGTCCAGGTTGTCCGGGGGCGGGGGAAGAACCACGTGGGTACGATAGCGTACAAAGACGGCAAGGTGGCCACTGTAAATCTGATCGGCGAAGAGGGGGTGACAGGAGCCTTTTTCCACCTGAGCGTCATCGGTGCCAAAGGCCGTATCGACCAGACTATTCAGACCATGCCCTATCCGGAGAGCATGTACTATTCGGGCATCCGCGCTTTTGTACGCACATTCAGGACGAGGCAATCCACGGATACCGCAGAGACCATGTTGGGCGCAGTGGCGGTTCTGGAGGCGCTGGAGAAATCCATCGCCGGCAAGGGCCGGGTTAGAATCTCCTTCTAATGCGGCGAAATGGTCCAATTTAGAACTTGGCTAATTATCTGCATTGAAGGAAACTGAAGATGCCTGCCCAGCAAACGGCCATCACCCTGCGCGGTTTTCTCGTAGGCTGCCTGATGTGCGTAGTCATCGCCATCGGCATTCCCTACGGCAGCATGGTGATTCAGGGCACCCGACTCGGACTCAGTTCCTGCACGCCCGCCGCCTTCTTCCTGCTCTTCGTCCTTCTAGCTACCATTCATATCCCGCTGGGTCTGCTCAAGCGCAACTGGGCCTTTCAGCGGGGCGAACTCATTACCATCTTCATCATGATGATGGTGGCAACCGCCATTCCCACTCGCGGCGTGGTCGGCATGTTGTTGCCTATGATCACCGGCACCTTCTACTACGCTACCCCCGAGAACGAGTGGGCTGAATTGATCCACCCTATCCTCTCGGACTGGCTGGTGGTGTACGACACATCCGCCATCAAGGATTTCTACGAGGGCACCAGCGGTCCGCTTCGCATTCCTTGGAACATCTGGTCGGGTCCCCTGCTCCGCTGGTTGGCCTTCTACGCCTCGCTCTACCTAATCCTCATTTGCGCCACAGTCATTCTGCGACGCCAGTGGACCGAACACGAGCGTCTGGTCTACCCGCTTGTCCAGGTGCCCATAGCCATGGTCCAAGACGATGCCAAAGAACATCTCGTCAAGCCCTTTTTCAAAAACAGCATCATGTGGTGCGGTTTTGCCATCCCCTTAGCGATCAACAGCGTCAATGCCCTACACCACTACTTCTACTTTATATCGCCGATCGAAACCCAGGCCAGCCTAGCGCTCTTTCGCAACAGTGTCATCCTGAATCTCAGGCTCAACCTCCTGATGTTCGGCTTTGCCTACTTCATCAATACCAATATTTCCTTTAGCCTCTGGTTCTTCTACCTACTCCACCTGATTGAGAGGGGCACCTTCTCAATTCTGGGGATTCACAGTCCAGAAGAACTAGGCCCTTGGACCGGCTCCGGACCCATAGGAGCAATTATGGGCCATCAAATGATGGGTGCCTTAATCACCCTCGTTCTCTTTGGTCTGTGGACCGCACGTCCCCATCTCAAGAGGGTCCTACACAAAGCCTTGGACAAGAATGCCCCAATAGACGATACCCGCGAAATCATGTCCTATAGGACGGCAGTCTGCGGTTTTTGCCTCGGCGTGGTCATCATGGGATCCTGGTTGTGGAAATCGGGCATTCCCGGCTGGATCACGCCCTTTTTCGTCTTTGCCGCTCTGGTCATCTTCATCGGCTTGGCACGCGTCATTGCCGAGGCCGGGTTGCCCACTGTAACCCCGGAGATGGTTCCGGCTGGTTTTGTCGTTTCTGGAGTCGGTGTCCCCGCCTTGGGTGCCAAGGGCATGATCGCCACCGGGTACACCCTGGCCTGGGCCGGCGACCTGCTGGTTTTCATGGCCGCGCCCTTGGCCAATGGCCTGCGCCTGGGCAGTGAGACGACCAGAGGCCAGCGGGCCCTGCTCGGAGCCATTGTCGCGGCCATGTTGATCAGCTTGGTGGTCTCCACTTGGTTCCTGCTCTACCTAGCCTACCGCGACGGAGCGCTGAATCTTCACCGCCAGTACTTTGGCACTTTTGCCACGTATCCCTCGAGTTTTGCCGCCCAAAAACTAGCCAACCCCACCGGACCGAGCCTGAATGGCTGGCTGTGGACCGCAGTGGGCGGTCTGATCATGGCGGGCCTGATGGTCGCCCGCCACAAATTTATCTGGTGGCCCTTTCACCCCCTTGGGTTTGCCGTCAGTATGGGCTGGGCCATGGTCAATATCTGGTTTTCCGTCTTCCTGGCCTGGATGATAAAGGTGCTAGTGCTGAAGTACGGCGGTCCGGCCCTGTACCAAAAGACCAGACCGTTTTTCCTCGGGATTGTGCTGGGGCAATTCGTCGCGGGCGGCCTGTGGCTGCTCATCGACGGTTTTACCGGCATGGTGGGCAATCGCATTCCGGTCTATTGAATCGCCCAGATTGAACACACAAAACCACGCGCCAACGGCCTGTGCAAACCAATCAATGAATGTTTGACATCTACTTCTTGAGAGCGTAGCTTGGAGCCTTCATCGAGGGGGGCATTATTGTGGGCGATATTGTCGCGATTAAAGTCGATGTTCGTCTGTATTTCACCCGAAAAAACGAGGTGGTCCAACATGGGCATAACACAAGCGAAGAGTTTAAAGTGGCTCGTAGTCGGAGCGGCCTTGTTGATGCTGCCAGGACATCTCGCCGCGCAAGAACGCATTACCATCAGTGCTTTTCCCGCTATTTCCTATTATCTGGGCTACACTGAATTTGCCGCCAAGGCAGATGCCCAGATTCGCATTGCCGCTGGCGGTAAGTACGCCCTGTACGTCAATGGCGATCTAGTCGGCAGTGACGACGATCCGACGACCGTGGAGACGTGGGAGGCTTCTTTTAAGAAGCGGGCCAATACCATTGCGGTGGCGGTAGAGTACAGCGGCACGCAGCCCGAATACGGTTTTTTCCTGGTGATCGATGCAGAGGACGTGCAGTTCATCAGTTCGCCCACGGATCGCATAACGCCGTGGTTCTGGACGGGTTTCCCGCTGCCCAACGAAGAAGGAGCCTCTTGGACCAAGCTCAAGCAGAACAAACTGGCCCAACACGAGGAGGATGATCTGGAGGTGAGGTGGTTGCCCACCCAAGCCGGCAGTCTCAAGCCGAGTGCTTTCGCCGAATTTGCCGACCTCGATCTAACGCGGGCCCAGAGTCTAGCCGGTTTTCCCGGCGATATAGATCCCAGCCGGGGCGGTTTGCAACTGCGCTCGCTGGAGGGCGAGAATCTCGCCTTCAACACCTTCTCGGACGAACCTAAGCTCGTCGACGGAGACGTCGGCACCCCGGTGACTTTCCGCAAAGGGGTCAGCGCCCTGCTGCAGAGAGTCGAGATCGATATGGGCCGCCTCTTCCCAGTCAACCGGGTGCGAGTGCTCACCCAACCGCCGTCGCGACTAACCTGGGAAGAACACTCGTTGCGCGGGTACAGCATCTTGGTGAGCAAGGATGGGGTCAGCTTCCTCGATGTGGCGGCGCGCAACCAGATCACCGAATTCCAGGAGACCGAGGTCCTCTTTCCGACCACACCGACGCGCTTTGTCCGCCTAGTGGTGACCGAGTTTGCCAACCGCAACTCAAATCCCCGGGTAGGCGAGATCGAAGTCTTCGGCCAAGGCGTGGTTGAGCAGGGGACGTACCTGTCGCCGCCGCTGGATTTTGGTCTAGAGGACGACAAGGACTTCGGGCGAGTGCGCTGGTACGGGGATGTCCCTCCCAAAGCTGAGATGGATCTGCGCTTCCGCAGCGGCAGCGACGGGGAGACTTGGAGCGATTGGTCGCCCTGGAGCCGGGAGCGGGAAATCCTGCCCAATGTCCCCGAACCGCGGCACCTCTTCCAGTACCAAGTGCGCATGGCGACCGGTGAACTGGCCAGCGGTCCGCGCCTCGACAGCCTAGCGGTGTCTTTCAATACGGGCAATTTGGCTGCCGCCGAGGCCTTGGCCGCAGTGGTACCGCTGGAAGTGCCCATTGGCTTAGATACAACCTTCACTTATTCGCTCATGCTCCGCTTTGGCGATGGCGACGCGGGAGTGTCGCGTCTGGCCATCCTGACGCCGTGGCCAGCGCGTCTGAACATGGACGGCATAAAGGGGGTGGACAGAGCCGCCATTGACGCGGCCAATACGTACGCGACTAACGATTCCCTGATCATAGCCTTTGACCCGCCTATCGATGCCGACGCCGATCTACTCATTCCCTTCACCACCCGCATGCTGGCTGCTACCCACAATTTCCAGGGACTAGTTTTCGCCCCGGAGTCCACTTCGCCCTTTTTGGTGCAGCCGCTCGAAGGCGTTGATCCCGACACTGAACGCGAATATTCGCTGACCGCGGTGACCACTGACTTCAAACTGCCCATTCTCTCCGATGTCGAAGCTCATCCCAGGGTATTCACCCCCAACGGCGATGGAATCAATGACGAAGTGGTACTGGGTTTCACCTTGGCACGCGTCAAGGGGAGCCGAGTCGACATCGAATTGTACGATTTGGGTGGCAGGTTGGTGCGCACCCTATCCGGCCAGTCGTTGGACGCCGGCCTGTACGCCCCGATCGGGAGTGGGCGAGGGCCGTTGCCGGGCCGCTGGGATGGACGCTCGGACAGCGGGGAATTGTTGCCGCCAGGGCTGTACCTCTACCGCGTTATCGTCGATTTGGACCCCGACGATGAGATTGCCACTGGAGCGGTAGGACTAGCCCATTAGCGGATGCGTTTGGTACAATAGCTGTAATGCCGCAACTGAGAGATTCGTCGAGCCTATGCGCGCTTCCTGTGTCTTTCTGCTCTGCCTGACCCTGACCGCCGAGGAGGCTCGCGGCCAATTCCTGTCGCGGGATTTTCGCTCGCTATGGGCCAATGAGGTATTTGAGAACTACGGCGGAGCCGGGTACCGGGACTACGACCTCGAAGAGGAGAACCGCCGCTTTGATCTCTTTGGCGATTTGCTCATCGACGGCGTCGATATCCTCGAATTCAGCGAAGTGCGCCGCGACGCGCCTGGGGTCAGGGGTAGCTTTGAATCGCGCAGCGGTCGGTACGACGGCTTTTTCAACAAGCTCGTCATGGCCGAAGAAGGCTTCGGCCGCTGGTCGACGCGCCTGATCATCGGCGACCACGTGCGGACGTATTTCACGCCCATGACCCTGAACCTGCCCCGCTTTAACGGCATTCGCTGGGATGGCTCGTCGCGCAAGAGCAGCTTTAGCATGGTCGCCTCCCACCTGACCAACCCCCTCGAATTTCGCACCGGCTCCTTGGGGCCTGACGACGCCGTGCAGAATTTTCGCGTTTTCGGCACTTCGCTCTTTGGCGGACATTGGCAGAGTCGCATAGGCGATTTTCTGCGCCTGGGCACGACCTTTGTCAATACACACCGCTTTGATTCGGAAGCTTCAGATAAGATCAACAGCTTAAAAGGCGCAGTTCCTGGGCTAGTCCAAGGCGGCTTGAAAACCGTATTCGTCTTCTTTGCCGACGACGCGCCCAACGATTCTTTCGCAGGAGCAGAGATCCACCAAGTGGTCATGCGGGCCGACGGCGTCTTAGTCGAGCCGCTGCGGGTGGGGCGTATCGACAAGCTCATCGACAAGCTCTCCATAACGCCGGACCTGACCAGCACGATCCAGATCAGGCCCAACGAAATCGACTATCTGCGGCGCAACCAGTCTTGGCTGCAACCCGTGGTCGAGGCCAGCAATCGGCCCTTTTTCGCCGCCGTATTGGAAGACATAGTCCGCGAGGTGCCCCCTCCCACCCGGGGCGCACCGCTGCAGGCCAGCGACACCGATGTGGTCTTTTATCAATTCGCAGTGCCGGACACGGCCGCTGACATCGAATTTGAGGCCCTCTTGGCCAACGACTACAGCGTTGATGTGGTCGGTGCCGTGCAGGTGCCCTTCTTGGCCTCGGGCGATGAAGACTTCTACTACGATTGGCACCACGCTCTGCGGGCGGAGGGTCATCCGAGCAACAGGTCGAATTTGCGCCAGGTGCGCTTCGGCTACGGTTTCCCCACGGGTTTGAGCATCGTGGGTCTGGATTTCGATGCCCAGATCCTCGGCTTTGAGATCAAGGGCGAATTTGCCCGCAGCACGAGTCACCTCAAAATGCCCACCAATCAAGGCAAGCGCCGGGAGCGCAACTCTTCGGTTTTTTACTTCAATGTGCTCAAGTCCCTGCACGACCGGGTTGATGTGGGTGGCGAGTGGTTCGACATTCCAGACGACTACAATACGGACTTCCCTATATTCCAGAGTTCGGGCGTGGGGCCGACTGTGGGCGGCAGGCTGTACCAGCCTTTTGCCCTAGTCGCAGACAACGACGATCTCGACGATTGGCCCGACGAGTTGGAGCACAACGATCCCTTTGATCCGTACTTCGATTCCCAAGGCGTGGGGCACGGCGTCTTTCCAGGCCTAGATCTCGACGGCGACGGCATTCTCGATTTTGCGGCCACGGGCTCGGGCTCGCCTTTCCTGCAGTACCACGTGGAGTCGCCCGATCTATCCTTTGGCGACGATTTCAACAACAACGGCATGCCCGACCTCAGGGAGAACGACAATCTCGCGGACTATATGTACCCGCTCGACCACCGCGGTTTCCATGCTTTTCTCAAATACAACCCCCTCTCACACGCCCAATTGCGTCTAGGCTCGTACCGGATCGAACAGCCCACCCTCGGATTGGACAGCGACGCCGAATACATCGAAGGCCAGTACCAGCGCGACTGGCAAGAGTTGGGTTACGTGCGCGCCAACCACCGGATCAAGTGGGTGCAAGACGGCATCCCCAATACGGTTTTCAACTTTGGCAGCCAGAGTTCGCTGCGGCAGGATTTGCTCGAAAACCGCGACGCAATCGACAATCTGACCTATGTCGAGTGGGGTCTGTGGACCGTGCCTAGGATGAACATCCGCACTATCGCCACCTTCAAGCACGTCGATCTGAGCGACAAAGCTGCGGCCGATCCCCTGTTGGCATCGCCGGGGACCATCACGCACTTTGCCATGGCCAACAAGATAGACTACACCTATAACTGGCAGCGCTTTAAAATTGTGCCGCGCTTTAAGCACACGTACCGGCGCAGCAAATTTCCCGATCGCCAGATCCCCTACAGCCAGACGCGCCATCTGATCCCAATTTTGCAAGTCGACTACGCCATAACGCCCAATACCGTCCTCAAGACGGGCGTCCAAGGCTTTCCTTTGCTGCCCGAGCGCTCTATTGATCCGGCCAACCCCGAACGCGATTTCCGCAAAAATACCTACACTGGTTTTTTGCAGAACAGGAGCAACTACAGCGGCTATGACCTGACCATTCTCATGGGATTTTTTCGAACTTTTACCGAATTCTCCGGCTCGTTGCGTCCGGCGACGGGCTATATAGAGTACTTCTTCAAGGTCTATATCGGTTGATATGCGCGGCGCGAACCGACATCTAGCCCTCCTCTTGGCGCTGGCATGCGCCGGGGCAGTGGATGCCCAGTTGATCATCCGCAACACCGAGCCGTACCGCAACTATGCGTACGAGGGATACCGACCGTACGAAAGTCTGGTATTCGGCCGCGATCGCACGCCGCAGTTCGACAATATGGGACAGTTCGTGATGAACGGGGTCAACGTCTTTGAACTGCAGGAATTCCGCACCTTGCAGACCACGCCTGGCAGCATCATCGGCAAGGAGCGGCAGTACGGTGATTTTCTCAATCGCCTAGTCATTGCCAACGACTCGTACAAAGGCGTGGATACCCGTCTGATCATCGGCGACCGCATCCGCACCAAATTCACTCCGCTGACCCTCGACTTGGCGGCTATGAACGGGCTTCGGGTGGACAGCAACTTCAGGGACGCCTCGCTGGTGCTGGCTGTATCGCGCGTCGATCGCCCCATCTTCGAGGCCATCAGAAATGCCGACTTCGTGGTCCACGGCCGCGAAGGCTCGCAGTTCAGGCCGTCGTGGAGCACCTATTTGCTGGGCGCCGACCTGCGCACTAGGCGGCCGGGTCTGGACTTGGGCGTGAGCTGGGTCAACCAGTACCGCACCGACAGCTTTAAGACCCTCGGCGAGAACAGCTTCAAAGGGACCCTGCCCACCACCGGGGCTCCCCCCCTGTGGCTGGTGTTGCGCGTGGCCGACCAGGATCCCAACGACGCCATCGGCGTGCGGGTTCGCAGGGCCACCGTCACGCTCAACGGTCGCCGCTTAGAGCACGTGCTCGGCCCCTACAACAAACTCGACGCGGACGTGTTGCGGCTCACGGTCACCGAACATCCAGACCGCACCATTATTCCGCCGATTTTCCGCGATTCGAGCAACGACCTAGCTATCAACTTCCCACACATTGAGCCGACTCCACAGGGAGTTTATGAAACTCGGGGCGAGGGGTCACTGCTGTTCTGGTTCCAGGTGCCTTCCTCCTTTGTCGACGGGCTCGATACCCTCATCGTCAACAAAGCCGATATCGAGATCGACGTGGCTGGGGATTATCTGCTCGAATTGTCGGAGATATTCGATGGGGCCTCTTTTAACCCAGCGACGTATTTCTACACCGCCGGGCAGGCGCGGGGCAAGCCCGACAACCTCGACAATTTTCGCCGAGTGCGAGTGCGCTACGGCCGGGAGACCGGGCGCACCCTAGCTAGCGTGCATGCCAACATCGACATCAAGGGGTACTCGCTGCGGACTGAGTACGTGCGCAATTTTTCGTACCGTGCCTATCCGGCCCTGCTGGGCACTTTGGGCAAGCATCAGCTCGATCAGAGCCAGGCTTGGTTCGCCGTACTGCGGCGCGATCTCGGGCGCTTCAGTTTGGGCGGCGAAGCCTTTAACATAGACGCTGAGTACACCACCCGCCTGTCCGTGCAGGATGACTCGTACCAGACCTATTTCCAGTTGATCAACAGCCCCTTCCAGTTCCCCACCAATTTCCAGGAGCCCAGACTGCCGGATTTCCTCGGCCCCAACCGGGCCGACGCCACCCGCACCCTCGAATTCGATACAGTGGACGACAACGACGACAAAGACCCCTTCCCCGACACCTTTTTCCTGCGTAAAACCACCGGTCTGGAGGGCGGGCGTTTCATCGAGGATCCCGACGGCATTTTCCCTGGACTCGACGCCGATTTGAATGGCCGACCCGATATCAACGAGAACAACAACCGCATCCCAGACTACTACGAGGCTTTCCTGCTCTACAAGGTCAATCCCGACGCGTACGACTACGGCGAAGATACCAATAACAACGGCGTCATCGACGAGCGCGAAGACGATTTGAAGCCCGATTACCCATACGACCAAGATCGACGAGGGCTGCACGGCTTTGGCAGCTACCGGCCGCGTCCGGGCATGAAAGTGACCCTAGGCTACCACCGGACTTGGGCACCCTTTGGCGGTGATCAGGCCGAAGTGTACTACGGCCGCTACAAGTACGAACGCCGCCTGCCTTTCCTAATTGACATCTACGCTGTCGAGCGGCTCAAGAGGGTGCGGGACGAGATTGCGGACGAAGTCTTTGGCCTGGGGCGCGATCCCATATACTTCACCCCGGATATAATCCCCTTGCGCCTGCCCACCGAGGAGGAATTGCGCCATCCGCTGGGTACGTCGCGGTTGCTGGCCGATCCACTGCTAATGCGCGACAGTTGGGTCAATACCTTCTACACGCGCACCCGCTTCATCCGCGTGCCCAACCTCAATGTCGAGGTGAGCCTAAAGTTTAAGAATAACTTCCAGCGCCGCACGCCCCTCCAGCCGGACAACCACATCGCCGATCTGGCCACGGTCTTCAAGGCCGATTATCTGTGGATGCCGTGGAAGCAGTTGCGGGTGATGCCGCAGTTCAAGTGGTTGCGCCAGCGCCTCGACGACGACGAGGGCCAGGTACTGCCGATTGAAGAAGACTTCGTCTATCCCATCTTGCGGATGGAGTACCCGATTTCGAACCGCACCGTCGTGAAGGTGGGTGCTCAGGGATTGCCCTTCCTCAAGAGCCTGTACCGCAACAAGGCGGCTCCGGGAGCGGATTTCGATGGAGAGGACTACGTGGCCTTGGTGACCAACAAATCCTCGTACACGGGCTACCAGATCAATGTCGAAGTGGGTTATCAGAGGAGCACGCGCAAGTTCAAGGACCGGTCGCGCCACGATCAGGATATCAACTTTTCGCGCGTTTTCCTGCGCATGATCGCCGGCCTGAGACCCCTGTTTTGATATGAGACGGCAACTGATCATCGGCATGGACCAATTGGTCAGGCTCGCCTGTGCGTGGCTGGGAGTGGCCCTACTGCTGGCCGGGGGTTTGGGGGCCCAGTCGCCAGAAGACACGCCGGAACAGCCCGCCTTGGGGCCGCAGCGGCTCATGCCCGACCAGAACTTTGTGGGGCGCCACGAGGAGACGCTCTACCAGAATTACGGCTTTGCCGAATACCCCCGGCTGCCGCCCTTTACCAATACGCTGCGTCCCTATTACAGCGACTTGGGGGATTTTCTCATCTACGGCTCGAACTCGGTCAACTGGCGGGAGCGCCGGGGACTGGGTGCCCAGCGCGGCTTCTCCTCCATAGGCGAACGGGGGGGCCACGGTCAGGCCGGGGTCGCCTTTGAACGGCTGTTCAACAATGTCATCGTGGGTACGGACGGCACCGACGCTTGGCAGGCCAAGGTTATCTGGGCCAATGAGATTCGCACCAAGTTTACGCCCCTGACCTTCAAGATGGCCAATCTCGACGGTTTGCGCTTCGATGTGGGCACCGAGCGGGACAGTTTCTCGGCCCTGATTTCGAGAAACCGCCACACGGGCGGCGGCGGAGTCATCCCCGGTGCGCT
The DNA here is from genome assembly GCA_965208845.1 of Candidatus Latescibacterota bacterium. GTDB lineage: Bacteria > Latescibacterota > UBA2968 > UBA8231 > UBA8231. The sequence continues at coordinate 6,226,524 of OZ242361.1, forward strand.
CATCGGCGGGGCGCACTACGAGCGCCAAGTGGGTTTTCTCCACTTTGGCGGTACGTTTGTCAACGCCCACCAATTCGAGCCGCTAATGCCGAGCAACGACCTGTCTTTCAAAGGGGTGGCTGGAGCGGCCCAGAACGCCCCGGCCCTGCTGGCTATTCGCATTGCCGACGACGCCCCGGGCCTGGGGGAGACCGGGGCGGTGCTGCACCGAGTGGACGTGTATGTCAACGGCGAGTTACAGCCGGAACTCGAGCCCTTTATCGTCCGCTTGGATACGCGCGGGGCCGAGCGCCAGCCCTACGCCCAGGATCTGCTCCGTTCGGGCGAGCGCAAGCCCCTTCCCCGCACCGGCAACGACTACCAGTCGATCAACCGGGGTGCCATCGCTAGCACGTACGACCCGTACATCAATTACGCGGCCTTTGACGCGGATGTCTATTACCGGGGCTACGAGTTCCCCTTCTGGATCGGCCATCTCTACTACCGCGACTTCAAGTTGTTCGGCCCGGATTACGTGATCAACGCCGACCGCGAGGACGAAGACCCCATCACCGTGCACCAAGAGTTCGCTCACGAAGCGGCCGAGCGCAGCGCGGAAAACCCCGACGGACAGTTTCTCGGTCTGCACACCCGGGCCGATCTGCCGCAGGCCTTTGACGGCGAGGAGTACGGCATTCTCTACGTCGATCTGGAGCCCTTTGGCGAGTGGATCGAGTCGGTTGATGTCGACTTGTTCATCTCGGGCGATTACCGCGTCGAACTGTCGGAGATCGACATCGGGGGTATACAGCCCAACGCGCCCGAGTCGAATTACCGCGGCAAATACCGCTATGCCTCCTTCTTCCGCACGGTGGCGCGGGCCGACGGCACGCCATCGCCGCAGGAGCCGGCCAAGCGGGTGCGGGTCAGGGCCGGTACGCCCACAGGGGTGCGCCTATACAGCGCCAATGTGTACGGCGTGCTCAAGGGTTTTGAGATCAACGCCGAATTCGCCCGCAGCAACAGCTATTCTCAGTACGTGAGTGGTCCTCCCGGAGTGCGGGTGCCTGGGGACGCGCTCAGCATCAACGCCTTCGACCGCGGGGCGCGTCCCGGCAAGCGCGGCACTATCAGCGACAACGCCTTCTACGTCACGGTGAAGCGTGACTTTTCGCGGTGGGGCTTCGGCGGCGAATACTTTTCTATGGGGCCGCACTACAATACTGAGCTGCGCTCTTTTATCGGCCGCGACGAAGGTTGCTGTACGGGGAGTCTGATCACCCAGAACGACGCCCTCATCCACCGGTTGGTCGAGGACAACGACGACAACGACCGCTTCCCCGATAGCTGGTACACCAACCACGCCAGTCCAGGCATGTTTTTCTTGGGCCAGTCCGACATCGACGGCATTTTCCCGGGCTTGGACGAGGACAACGACGGCTATCCAGACCAGAACAAGAACGTCAACGGCACGCCGGACGATGTCGAGCCCTTCCTCATGTACGATGTCGATGCCCAGGTCTACGACTACGACCTCGACATGAACCACAACGACTTCCTCGACGTGCGCGAGAACGACACCGACCCGGATTATCCGTACGATCCCGACTTGCGCGGGCTGCACGCGTACGGCCAGTTCAACCCAGCGCCCGGTCTGACTTGGTCCGTGGGCTTGATGGATGCCCAACAGAATGCTGGCGGGGCCCCCAGCGACGTACTCTACACCCGCTTGACCTACTGGCGCAAAGTACCGGCGGTAGGCCAGTTTTTTGCCGTTGCCTCGCTAGAGGAGGTGGAAGACGGGGTGGAGGATCCGCTGAGCGTGTACAGCGACCGGGTGCTGACTACGGCCGAACTATTCGAACTCGATTTCCCGGGCTTTCAGCGCAATATCCAGCTCGCCCCCTTTGTCGAAGAGGAACGCGATGATCCGCTGCTCTTCAAAGACAGCAGATATTTGCGCTTTTTCACCGACGCCCGTTGGAGTGCGGTCCCCCGGCTCAATATGCGCAATAAAGTCAAGTACGAGATCAATGCCCAGCACGAGGGCGAGCTCTTCGACGGCACCTTTCAGGAGAGCGACCGTCTGAGCCGCTGGGCCATGATGCACAAGATCGACTACACTTGGCCGCTGGCCGATCAGTTGACCCTTTTCGCTGGTTTCAAATTCCGCTACCTCAAGGAGTGGCGACGCAGCCTGGAGTCACCCACCCTGCACGAGCGCAATCTGATTCCGCTGACCAAGCTGGAGTACCGCCTGACCAGCCGAACCTGCTTCCAACTGGGCGTCCAAGGACTGGGGTCGCTGCTCCCCTACAGGGTGAAAGATCTGGCCGACGTGCGCCGGGACTTCGAGCAGAGCGATATTGTGTTTATGGTGACCAACGATTCAAAGTACTTCGGCTATCTGATCTCGACCAATATGGGTCTCCGCCGCCGCGTCAAGGAGTTCGACGATCTAGATGTGGCCGGCGAGGCCAATGTAGAATTTATCGCCGCCTATATAAATGTGATTCTGGGATTTGAATACGAGTGATGAGCTTTTACTTTTCCACAGGAGGCGTCGGTACATGAATCTCGTCCTTGTCCTAGCACTGGTCACGGTCCTCGGGACTCAGTTTGCCGCGCGCACCCCGAACCGGGACGATTTAGTGGCTTCCTTCCGCGACGCCCAGGCATTTTACGCCGAGGGCGCGTACGATCAGGCCATTGTCCGCTATGAGGAAATCCTGCAGGTGCGCAGCCGCTTGCTCGATACACAAAAGATCTCGGTGAGCGTGGGATCGGAGAGCTTTCCCGTGATGGAAGCCGCCAATTATCAGATTGGCAATGCTTACAGCAAGCTATTCACCGATTTTTCCCGCTTTGCCGGGGTGGCGCGCGATCCGGAGCGCCGAGAGGACTTGCAGGCGCAGGCCGACAGTGCTTTTGCCCGCTCGGTGAGAGCCTTCCGCCAGGTCAGCGAAACGGCCGCCAACCAAGTGTTGCGCGTCCAGGCCTTTGGCCGGCTGGTCGATCTGTACTTTGAAGCCGGGCGCTACCCCGAGGTGATTGAGGCCGCCGACGCCATGATCGCGGCCTATCCGGGCGAGCCGCGAGCCGTGGGCGGCTATTACAACCGGGGCTGGGCCTTTTACGAAATGCAGGACTACACCCGGGCGATTGCCACCTTCAAAGAGTTGCTCGAACTCTATCCCACGGGTTACCAAGCCGACCGCAGCCTCTTTCAGATAGGTGAATCCTATCAGGAACAGGGCGAGTACTTACAGGCCATTGAACACTACCGCCGCCTAGTCAAAGGCCAGCGCATCGAAGAACTCACCGAAGAGCAACTCAATCAGATGCGGCGGGAGAAACTGGCCGGTCTGGTCGATGAAACCGCGCTGGAGTTGGCGGCCAAGGCCGAGATCCGCGCGGGCAATTGTTTCACCAAGCTGGGGCGGTACAACGAGGGGGTGGCGGCCTATCGGCGAGTGATCGTCCTCTTTAGCACGGAGCGCCGCCTAGTCGAAGAGGCCTATCTGCGCATGGCCGATCTCTACCAAGAGCAGGGCGATCTGGCGGCGGCTCTGCAGACGTACCGCGAGGCCATTGACCAATCGACTGATCGCACCCTGAGGGCGCGCATTCAATACGCCTTGGCCGAGCGCCTGTTCGCCCGCGGTCAATATGAGCAGGCGATCCAGGAATACCGCATCTATCTCCGAGGCTATGGCGATATTGCCGGCGGCGCGGGTTTTTCGCTCGGACGGGTGCGCTATCGCATTGGCAGCGCGTACCAGCAGATGGCCCAGGCGCGGCTGGGCGAGGACCGGGCCGGTGCCAGCGACTTGCTCGACCGGGCCATCGCCCAATACGATACCGTGCTGAGCGATGAGGGCTCGCCCTATGGCTTGGACGCTCGTTTCAACCGCGCCTTGGCGCATCAGGCGCAGGGCGGGCAGGAGGCTCTCGACCAGGCTCAGAGCACTTTTGCCGCCATTGTCGAGGAAGGGCGCGACCGGGGCTATGTGCAGCGCGCCTTGGTGCAATTGGGCGAACTGTACTACGGGCGCGGCCAATACGAGGCGGCAGCACAGCGGGCGCGGCAATTGTTGGACCGCTTCCCGGAAAGCGATTACGCCGCCGACGCCTATATGCGCTTGGCCTTGGCTCGCCAAGCCTTGGGCGATCCAGACGGAGCTATCCAAGCTTTTTTGGCCGTCGATCCAGCGTCTCTCCATTTTGCCCGAGCGCGGTTGGGCAGCGGCCACACCTTGGTGACTCAGGGCCAGTTGACCGAGGCCATTCCAGTCCTAACAGCGGGTCTGGAGCGAGCTGACGATGCCCAGCGCGCTAGTTTCCACTATCTGATAGGGCAGGCGCACAACGGCGAGGGAGCGTACCAGCAGTCCATCGACCACTTTTCGCAGGCCCTCGATCACGCCCGCGGTGGCAAGCTAGAAGAAGCGCTGCGCTTCAGCCGGGGGAATACAGCCTTTATCGTGGAAAATTACGCCCTAGCTGAGGAGGACTTTGGATGGATCATTGACCACGTCGAAGATCCAGAGAAAGTGCGTTCGGCAGAGAACGCTCTATCCCGGTCCTACCTGAGGCAGGACCGGAGCGGTGAGGCTATACAGATCCTCGACGATATGGTGACCAATGCCGAGAGCCCGGAGGAGCAGGCCGAAATCTTGGGCCGCATGATGGATCTGTACTACGAGCGCGACGACTACGAGCAGACCGTCCGCCTTGCCCGGCGAGTGCTCGGTTTGTCCTTTGCCGACGAATTGGGCCCCGGTCAGACCATCCTACTCAGAGAGCGGGCGTACTTCGTTTTGGGGGATGCCCTGTCGCGTTTGGGGCGGAGGGATGAAGCGGCCGAGGTATTTGGCCAAGCCCTGGACCAGTATCCCAAATCGGAATTCGCCACGGATATGCGCTTGGCGTTGGGCATTCACTACTTCGACCAAGACCAGCTTGACCGGGCCAAGGAGGCCTTTGGCGCCCTGCGCCAGACTCGCCTCGAGCCGGACCAGGACTTACTGGTGCGCTTCTACTTGGCCAACGCGCACTACAGCATGCGCGAATTCAAGGACTCCCAGCGCGAGTTCCTCGGGCTGTTGAGCGATTACCCGCGGGCGCGCGAATTGCCGGATATGCTCTTTGGCGCGGCCGAAAGTTATTATCAGCTCGGGGAGTTCGCCGCAGCCCTCGATCTGTACGACCGCATCCTCGCCGAGTTCCCCGCCGAGACGGCGGCGGACAACTCCCAGTACAACAAGGCTTGGTGCCTCATCGAATTAAAGCGCGAGGAAGAAGCCATGGAGGCCATGGCCGAATTGGTGCGCCGCTATCCCGAGAGCGAATTCGCCGCCTCGGCGCAGTTTACGCTGGGCGATTACGCGTATAACCGCCAGGCATATCAGGAGGCCATAGACGCGTACAATAAGGTGCGGGAGCACTACGCCGACGCGCCGGTGGCCGAACAGGTCCCGCGCCTGATCGCCGAGTTGGAGGAGTCGGTGGCTTACGAATTCTACGAGCGAGGTCTGGCCCTGATGGATTCGGCTGATGTGGCCAAAGAGCAGCGCTATTTCGAGGAGGCGATAGAGGTTTTCAAGGAGGTGATGGAGCGCTATCCCGAGACCGAGAGCGCCTTGGGTTCTCTCAGCAACTTGGGCGTGTGTCTAGAAGGACTGAACAAGTGGCAAGACGCCGTCGCAGTGTACGACCAAATCATTGGTCTATACGAGGACAAGCGGGCTTCGCGAGAAGCCTTCCAATTTGCCAAGTCGCACCGGGATTGGATCCTCAGTACGCGCTTGTGAATTTGTTTTGCACCACCGGAGATATAGAGACAGCAAAATGAGGATTTGGCTATGTTGATACGACCCCTGACGGCTATTTGGGGCAGCGCCGTGCTGCTTCTCGCCAGCCAAGGGCTCTGCCAAGAGGTGCCGACAAAGCGCTTTGAGGCGCGTCAGAGCGGCGTCTCGCGCCCGCAGGCTGTTGGTCTATCCCTGATCTTTCCCGGATTGGGTCAGTTGGCCACCGGCCACAAGTCCAAGGGTACGACCCTGATGGTAGCCGAGATGGGCTGTCTGGTGATCTGGTTGACGTCGCACGAGGACTTCAATACCCAGGAAGTGCAATTCGAACTGGAAAAGGAGCGCTATCAGGCGCTGCGGGATGCCGGCACTTTTGTCCAAGCCGAGCAGAGTTGGCAACGACTGGCGGACAAGAAAGACGATCTCGACCGGTCTCACCTGTTGCGCCGCGTCTTCGGCGTCCTGAGCTTGGCGACGTACAGCTACAATGTGCTTGATGTGTTATTCTACGGCGGTGCCGAGCCCGTGGCGGGCAAAGCCGTCAATCTAGTGCCCATGGCCGCTGGCAACGCTCCGGGCATGGGCTTGGTGGCCCGTTTTTAACAGCATCCTCGTAGGGAGTTCGGGCATGTATAGAGCGATACGCCTTTTTGCGGCAACGGCGCTGGTGGCCCTAGTCGCCTGCAGCAACGACACAGAGATGCCTTCCCAGTACCATCGAGATCTCCTCGCCCAACCCACCGATGTGCAGGCGGGGGTAGAGGAAGGGATCGTGAGCGTGTCTTGGCAGATGGCCACCGCGGAGAATGTCGCCGGTTTCGTCGTCAGCTTCACGGACGCCAGCGGCGGCATGGAGACCAAGTCAGTACCAGATCCGGAAGCCCGCGCCTTTGTCGATGATAGATCGTTGAGTACCGAATCGGGGACCGTTTGGCAGATTCGCGTGTGGGCGGTCGACGCCCGCGATTTTTTCGGGCCGCAATCCGAGCCCTTTATCTTAGAAGTGCCCTAGAATAGGGATAGGATCCCATGCCGCTAGACCAAAGTCGTTTCAGGACACCGAGCGACAAACTGCGCTTGAGTCGCCTGCTCAAGACCTATCGCGCCACCATCTGGGGATTGGTCATCGCCTTGCTGTCCTCGTCGGGGGGGATAGCCTATTTCATCGTGGTGGCCAAGGAGCGGGCTGCGCCTCCGCCGGCGGTCACCCGGCTCATCATCCGCAAGCCCAAATCGACCAAGCCGTTTGCCCTCAAACGCCAGCGCCTGCGCCCCCGGGCCATGACCAAGCAGGTGACCGCCATGAAACCCCGGCTGGCTGCGCCCACGACCCGCCGCCTGCCCGGTGCCTCGGTGTTTGGCCGCATTGAAACTTTCGAATACGCCGTGGAAGCTGACGTGCAGATCGATTTGCAGACCACTCCCATTGAGCTGTCGGCCGCCCGGGTCAAGGGCACCAAGGAGCCGGAGAAGCGCATTGCCATGCGCGAAGAATTGCTCGACCTCGATGCGCTCGACACGGGCAAGTACAAGGGCCTGATCATCCAGGACCCGACGAATAAGAAGAACGTCAAGGGCTTTGTCTATCTGGGCACGGCCTGGGCCACGGACTTAGAGCCGATCTTCGACAGTGCCGCCAAGGCCGTGCCCAATCTAGTCGATGCGCTCAATGAGCAGACGGGCATCACCGCCAAGGTCGACGAACACCTATTCCTCGATTCGCAGGAACTCTTCCGCACGCCTTTTGTGTACATCACCGCGAACGAGGGTTTTGAACTAACCGAGCGCGAAATGCACAACTTGGGCACTTATCTGCGCAACGGGGGTTTTATCTTTGTCGACAACGCCACTCCCACGCTCGAGTTCAGCCAGGCCGAGGCTTCGCTGCGACAGATTTTTCGCGATGCCTTGGGTGCCCAGGGGACCCTGCGGCCCATTCACAATACGCATCCCATTTACCACACGTTCTACGATTTCGACGGTCCGCCCGTCGGTTCGGAATTGCAGGTCGGCTCCTTTGCCGAACAGCGAGGCCAGAATTTCCAGACTATTGCCGCGTCGGTGTACAACCTCGAGGGGATTTTCTTGGACAACCGCTTGGTGGGAATTTATTCGGACAAGGGATACGTGCACACTTGGGCACAGTTGTACGGCAACGAGCCGCAATTGCGCTTTGGTATCAATGCCGTTATTTTCGCCCTCACCCAAGAGGGCTCCATCGCCCAGCAGCAAATCGATTTTTACAGTCAGGTCACTAGCCAATGAGGTACGCGATTATGCGTTTTGCCACCTTACTGTTGGTTTTCAGCGGGTGCAGTTTCTTCACGCCGCCCAGTATTCTGTACAATAACGACCTGATCCCCAGTGCCCAGCAGGCCAGCCCAGAGGACTATGTGGCGGAGGAGGATGGAGCCATCACCTACGCCATCGAAGGCTTGCGCGTCAAAGTCGAGTCCATGACAGACGCGGAATTGAACGCTATGTTCCCCGAAGACTCGCACCGGGGTTTCTTCTCCACTAACCCCTATACGTACGGGAACTGGATCGACCCGATTGTGGGCCATACGCCCAAGCGCTTCACTGTATTCCGCATCAGCGTCACCAATGATGTGTACGCCAAGGTCATGCTGGACCCCATCAAGGCCCTGCTCTACACGGATCGGGGCGAGGTGCTACATTCCTTTGGCCTGCCGTCTTTCTCGCCGCACAATAGTTTCGAGCGTTACTACCGGGCGATCCGGGGCCAGAGCGGCAACGAATTCTACCGTTTCGATCTGCGCATGGGCAATGTGCGTAGCACCGCTTACATAGAGGACCAGAAAGTGTTCAAGGGAGAAAACTACACTGGTTTACTGGCCTTTGAACCGCTCGACGAGGAAGTGCAGCAGGTGCGCTTGGTGCTCAAGGATTTCGTCCTGAAATTCGACGCTTCCGAACAGCCGATAGAAACAGTGGACATCGTCGTCGAATTCGATCAACAAATCGAAAGGAAGGCAATGCAACAGGCGACCGCCGCGCCCTAGGGGTAGGCCCGAGGGGTCCTCGCGGCGGACAAGGCCATTGCCGTAGTGTCTAGGACAGCACAGAGGAGGTACATGGTGATGCAACAGGAACTGGTAATTCAGACCGAGGAGTCGGCGCGCGGGCCGCCCAGATAGACAACGACGCTGTAAATTATCGGGGCTGTGGCCAACGGGTCCCGGCCGGTTTTCATGCAACAAAGCTATGCACAACTAAAACTTAAAAAGCGAGGAAGAGTGATGAAAGTATTGCAAATTTTGGGAATGGCCGTCATGGCTCTATTTTTCTCTGTGGGGTCTGCCAGCGCATTTTTGCACGCCGGCAGCGCCGACGTCGGCTTGGCCGATATGACCAGCGGCGGCGAACCTCCCACCCTCCTCACCATCGAGGGGCTAAGCGACATTGAAGACTACGCCTTTGATGGTTCTGATCTGGAGATCAATTTCTCCCTTGAGGGTGCCGGTGCCACCGTGTGGCTCATCATCTACACTGTGGGCCAGAATCCGCCCCTGACCATTGAGGGCGAAGGGCCGCCCCCGTACCAGGACGCCGAGCGCGGCGATCCGGGTTGGCACGTGTACGAAGGCGTCGATTACCTGGTTTTCAAGTCCGAGGGCCAGCGCTTTGAAGAAGGCGACAACACCATTGTATGGAACGGCCGAGACATGGAGGGCAATGTCGTGGAGGCCGGCGCGTACCACTTGTACTTGGCCGCGTACGACGACGAGGCCACGCCCCATCTCGTCGGTCCGGTGAAGCGGACCACGGGTTCGTATCGCTTTGTCGCCATCGACCCGAGCCGCGACCTGCTGTACGGTGCCCAGTACAAGGCGACCATGACCGACGACTGGATCGAGCACGACTGGGCCGCCCAGGTGGATGCACTCGACGCCTTTGATATTACTTCCCTAGACGATGCCTGCGGCGAGCGCTGCGGTGGCGGTAACTTCAGGACCATCAACCTGCTCAGTGGCAATGATTGGATCGGTAATATCCAGTCTGGGACGGGTTTTATGCTGCGCGGTACCATCGACTGGGATTCCAACCAACTCATCGTCGACGAGGAGTGGGGCTTGGACGCCGGTGCCGAGAACGGCATCATCGAGAACGGCATGCCCGGCCGTGCCTACGGCTCATACCTCAATCCGGACAAGACCATCCTGCTGACTACCGGCGGGGTCTCCGGCACCCAGAGTTCCATGGTCGGCTGGTCGGTCGAGACCGGCGAAAAGCTCTTCGAGTGGGATCAGTCGGATCTGTGGCTCTACGACAACAAGGGCAGCGACCGCAGCAGCGGCCCCGGTTGGGTGGCCAAGCAGTACAACGGCGAGCCCGATCCCTTTGGCATTGCTGCCACTAGCCACCACACCTCGTTGGTAACGCGCCACGACTGGGATGGCAACTTGAAGTGGGTCAACCGCAACGGCGACGGCTTTGGCGACCAGAAGCCCTGGAGCGCGGAGGCCGGCTTTGCCGACTTGATCTACGGCCACACCGAGGCGCCCAACTTCAAGTATTCGCTCTACGTCACCGACTGGGGCTGGGTCTCGCTGCCGGCCAACGGTCTCGACAATGTCAACTTCGGATACGTCCTAGGCCAGGACGGCTCGGGTCTGTTCAATTTCCAACCCAAGCAAGCCCCTCTGACTTGGCCGCAGTTTACCATCATCGTCAACGACGACACCAACTGGGACGGCGTGTTCTTAGCCGTGGGTGGCATTCAGGACGAAGCCGCCACCAACGACTGGATACCCGCTGATACGCCTTTCCCCAATACCTATCCCATTGCACACTGGCCCTATGACCAAAAGAGGGTCAACCTAGGTACGATGATGACGGCGATTACCGAGCAGGCAGGGAATACGCCGGACGCCTACGAGTTGGGCAATGCCTATCCCAACCCGTTCAACCCCGAGACGACCATTCGCTTCTCCCTGCCTTGGAGCGTTGACGTCAAGATCGACGTCTTCAACGACCAAGGTCAGCTCGTCCGCACACTGGTTAACGAGACGTTGAATGCGGGGCAGTTCGAGGTGACTTGGGACGGCACGGACAACACCGGCCGTCAGGTCGCCAGCGGGGTGTATCTCTATAAGATCAATGCGCCGAACCTGAGTTTGAGTAAGAAGGTGACTTTCCTCAAATGAGGTTCTCGCGGCCTATCGCCTAGATGGGCCTACATCAAGCGCCGCCGGTTTTGCCGGCGGCGCTTTTTTTGTTCAAAGAGGCGATTGTCGCCAATATTTGTCAGGAGTCAATCTCCACTCAACCGGTACACCACATTACCTGTCATACCAGTAAAATAATCTATAATCAGCCAGCACCCCATGCAGGCAAACTGGCCGATGACCAAACCGATAAAAAATGGCTTGCCTCGGTCGTAGAGGCGCCGTCCCCCGTACTTCAAGATAACTCCTTTGATCAACCAAGATAGAAAGACGCTCAGCATAATGGAGTCCGTCATCCACATTGAACTGATCGGCAGACTCATCGGGTGGATGGGCCACCACGACAAGCGCTGCCGGGCCAACATCAGCCCCCCATCAAGACACCGCCGTACGCCGTCCAAAGCCATCCGCTCCAATGAGGGCCTGTGGGATTTGCCAAGTTGCGCGCGATGAATCTGAAAGGATAGTGCACCAGTCCCGTGAAAAATCCGCTCAGGTTGATGCCTCCATAGCGATACCCCAGTTCCATCTGGACCCAGATGGAACCTAGGGCACTGACCAGAATCGCGACCAGCATAGCCCACAGCAATATCTTCCGTCTGCCGCGGATCTTCTCCGCCATCATGAGCGCATTGGCACAGGCGGCCATGACGAAGACGCGCAGCTCTCCCGCCCAGACAAAGGTGTACCCCAAGGCCGTCACCCCGCTGGCCCCCAGCGTCTCGACCCCAAATCCGGACACCATGAAATTCCCCGGGTTCATGGGTGCCCGCGTGGTGAAGAACCCCCCTTCCGTCACCATCCGGGTCAGTCCGAGAAAGAGCACAAACGCTATGAACAGAACCATGCCGGTCGCCCACAGCGCTAGACCCGACATCCACAGCCACCACATCATAAACCCGCTGCCACCCAGGACCAAGAAGACCGCGGTTCGGTACGACATCATCTCGTCCGTATCTTGCACCGACGCGTCACCCCTGAACGCCTTGCGCACCACGGCCCTCAGATGGGAGCGGCCCATCCATAGACCGAAGAGCACGAAGACAATCCTGGCCCCGATATTCTGATGCGCCAGGATGGGTACGGTAACCCACTCCATATGTTCGTTGCTGGAAACTCCCAGAAGATTGAACGACCCTTCCTGAAGCTTGGCCAGCAGGTTAAAAAACCAGATCCCCAAGGAGATGTCCCGACTCAGAAAATAAGTAAAATCGATGGTTGTAAAGTAGAGGCCGGGGCGAAGTAGAGTGCTGTCGCGGAAAATTGGCAGGAGCGTATAGAGTTCGATTTTCGGAAAGAAAGGATAATAGGCGTGCAGGGCCGTGATACTGCCAATAGTGAAGGGAATGCCCACTCCAAACCAGAATAAGGCCGAGCGCAAAAGCGGCGGCAGCAAGCGCCCCTTTTCTTGCGCGATCAGGGCCAAGGAGGGCTGCATCAGCGGGTAGAGCAAGCGCTCGTGCGTCATCCACTGGCGGCGCAGGATTACCATAGAAGCGATCATGACTAGGTAGAGCACCAGCAGAAAGGGCACCCACACCAGTATAGACGGTAGCCAAGCCTTCCAAGGGATGCCGCCTGCTCCCTGCGGATTGCCCTCGTAGAAGTTCTTGATGGCCTGCTGATTCTGCACGATCAGCCAGTCCGGAATGGAGTACATAAACAGCTCCGTCCAGCCATTCTCCGGACTGGCATAATACTGGGCACCACTCAGATAGGGAAGGAAAAAGCCGGTCAGTCCCATCGCCGGGATCGAAGCCGCCACCAGCGCCATAATAAAGACAAGGGTGATCTCGGCCTCTGAGAGGAACCAAGAGCGGCGGATCCATCCCGCCAATGGATTCAGCAACGCCACAATCGCAAATAAAAAAAACACCGCCACCGGGGAACTGAAGTCAAACGCCATATAACTTCCCCGAATGGCGTTATCCGCATAGGCTATACCCAAGCCGATCAATAGACTGACCAGGGTCCCGATCAGGAAGGAGCGAACGGTCGCTCCCTCATGTTGAGCATTAGACATGCTACCAACCCGGTTGTACAGCTAAGAAGCCGTTCGACCCCCCCTAGCGGCCGTCGCGCGGCTCACCAAGAATTTTCAGACGGCTTCTAAAAAAGAGAAACAGAGGACGATCAAATCCGCGTGAAAGGCCGGTGAAAGGCTCAGGGTGGATTTGCGTATAAGTTGCAACTAATGTTGGATGTAGCAAAAGACATGGAGAAACCATGTCTCGACGCGTGGATTTTGTTGGCGGGCAATCCGGTCTTTGACGGAACGACATTGATGACGTGGGAGACGGAGATTAAGGTGTGCGGTTAGATGGGTGGTAGTACAACGCTAGGGCGAAGGCTACACTTATTCAGGTGGGATGGACTGCTGTAGGCGTTTGCAGAGGAGTCGTTCCGATTCCGAACTATTTTTTTCGCAGATCTTCCGTAGCCAGCGGTATTTTTTCTATTCCGACGCGCTTGGCCACCTCGAAGAGATCTAACAGGTACTTATGCGGGGTCTCCTGATCGGTCCGCACTACCAGCGTTAGACTCCGAGTACCTTCTTTTTCTCGCAAAAGGACCTGCTCTAGATTGTCCAAGGTCACCAGATGGCGGTTGATCTCCATGCGGCCGTCTTGCGTGATCGTCGCCACCAGTTTCTTCTCTTCGACGATCACCCCTTGTTGCGCTTCGGGTAATACCACCTGCAAGCTGTAGGGCTGCTTAAACACCGTGGTGACCATAAAAAAGATCAGCAGCAAAAAGACGCAGTCGATCAGCGGCGTCATATTCAGTTCTTGCTCTTCGTATAGGGATTTGCGTCTAGGCCTGGGCATCAGACTCATTCCTCCCGTTCCCGCACAAAAGCGATGCCCTCAACCCCGACCTCTTTGGCTCGATCCACCACAAACACGACGTGCTTCTGAGCGCACTCGCCGTCGGCCTGAATAATGATATTCTCGTTATTGGCCTCTTCCATAGCCGTGACCAGCCGAGCCGCCAAGGCCGTCGGCCGCACGTCCTCGCCCTTGATTTGAATTTTGCCATCGCGGTCCAGCAAGACGTTGATATCTTTCTTCTTTTCTTCCGTGGCCTCGCTTTCGGCCGGCATGTCCACTTCTAGCCCTTTGGTGTGTAAAAACACCGTGGTGACCATAAAGAAGATCAGCAGCAAGAAAACGCAGTCGATCAGCGGCGTCATATCCGGACCGCCTTCGGCCAGAAAGCTCTCGGACCGATCTTTGCGGTGTCTGGCCATTGGTTAAAGCCTCCCGTAGGAGCTATTCGGTCGTTTCGTATTGTTGGCGCTGTCCGGCCGTGATCAGCGCATTGGCAAAGGCATGTCCATACATCTCGGCGTCTTCGAGTAGATGGTCTGCTTTGCGCGCCAGATAGCGATACAATACGATCGTTGGAATGGCGACGATCAGCCCCGATGCGGTGGTGACCAAGGCTTGGGAAATACCGCCAGCGACGACTTTGGGATCGCCGGCACCAGCGGTGGCGATGGACTCAAAGGCGATGATCATCCCCATAATGGTGCCGAGCAAGCCCAACAAAGGGCTTATGTTGCCGATGGTATTCAGGATCGCCAGATTTTTGCCCAGATAGGCTCGGGCGGCGGCCTCGGTCTGAATGACCAGTTCGTCTTTGAGATCGGCCAGTTCTCGCTGCATGACCATAAATCGACTGACCTGCCCACCGCCGCCGGCGTCGGCCAGACGGATGATCTCCTCGTTCGTCTCTTTGAATTCTCGCTGTTCGATCACCAGCGTATCGTACCGTTTCAGCAGCGAAGCAAATACGTAGTTGAGCAGACCCTTGCCTTGGTTGCACTCTTCGACGACGGCCTGTTCGCCGCCGTTGCGCAGCGCGGTCTCGAGTCGATCTAGCTCACTTTGGGCTTCTTCTGGCGTGGGCAATTGACTGAATATCCACAGGCGTTCAATAGAATAGGCAATGGCCAGAATAGCACAGGCGATGAGGGGCACCATCATCGGACCGCCACTTTGAATTATTTCCCACATTGCTATTGCTCCTTGTTGGCAAGAGAAAAGTTTTAATCGTCTTCTTTGGCGTTTCTAGATAAGCGCTGTCCTATGCGCAAACCAGTGTCAATGACACCGAATTTCTCAACGACCTCGGCCTTGCATAAGTGCGGCCCGATAATCTGATGCACTCTGACTAGAGCGATTCGAACCTCTTTATCATACAGCGGCAGGACATCGCCGTACTCGACGCGATCCAAGATGCCGATGCCTAGATACACCTCGTCGGCTTCGACCGCTAGGACCTGGGCCTGCCCGCCGGAAAGGTCGATGGGGGGGCGCTCCGTCAGGCTCGTAATCATTTGGCTGCTGAGATCTCTGAAAGCGACATCGACGAGCTGGCCAAAGGCCAATTCAAAAAAACGCTCGGAACCGAAGTCAACCTTGAAGAGTTCGCGGAATACCCGATCCTGTTGGCGCGGTCGGCCGAACAGATCTAGGCCGTACGATTTTTCTGTGGAGTCTCTGATCGTTTCAAAGGTCTCGACTATTTCTCCGGTCGCTACTCTGATTAGCTGCACTTGACTGAGGTGAATTGCTGAATTGTAGGATTTATAGCCGGCCAGATTGGGATTTCCCACGGTCATGCGGCGCATGCCCAGCTTCTCCACGACACCGGTAATGACCACGTCGGCATCCAAGAACTGCCCTAGCCGCACGGCCCGGTCAATGCCTTGGTATTTTTTAAATTGTTTGTTCTGTTGAACGGCCTCGATTTCTTTTGGCGGAATGACAGCGATCGCATCGTCTGCATTCAGATATCGACCTAGCAAATCGGGTACATCCCTAGACAAGTACCATTCCGCCTGAAAACCGGCTCGGTCCTCAAAGTCGAGCAGGGCAAGGCGCAGGGCCGGCAGCGGCCCCTCGGCAGCGACCACCACGTCGATAACCAGGAGGTTGGCACTTGCCCAAACGCAAAGGAATGAAATGGCTAGATGCGGTCTCATAACGGGCTTCGTATCTAAAGGCGCGGTGAAACCCGCGCGCCACACTACACAACACCCACAAAATACCTTTAAACACAGGCGATTGGCAAGAAGTTTGAGGGCCCGTTCGTTGGGCGACGAGCGCCGAGGCGTAATAGGCACCCACGAAGTATCGGTTCGTTCGGACGGAGGCCGCTGACTAGGTAGCTAGCAGCAAAAAATAAATCCCTTTCGCATCGCGGATTTCACACCTCGACGTTCAACGCGCTGACCACGCCCGGTATTCCCATGTTATTCAAGATGCGCATCTCCAGCACGTTCAGTCCTTCGTGCAGCGGCCAGTCGATCTGGGCCGGACACTCCTGCCATGACTGTCCATCGGTCCGCACTTGGAAGGTCGTAAAACCGGGAGTTTCCGTGTCCAGATAAATGCGGAGCTGGCGTTCGTCAACAGCCTCGGCGACATACCGCGTTTGATTGAGCGTCGGATAGAAATCCGCCCGCCGATTCGCGTGCTGGGTAAAGTGGGGTAGCGGCGGGACTTGGTCGTCGGCCCAGTTGAGGTAGCCGTTCCACGACCACACTTCCGTGCCTTGGCTCACTGGCAGGGGGCGGGGCTGGCTGAACACGTCGAAACGCGGCACGATGCGGAAGTGGCAAAACGAGCGGAACAAAAAGAGTGAACCTTCCTCGGTGGAATGCTCGTAGTCCCCATCGTAGAAGGCGATAGGCAGGTCTTTTACCACCGCCTCCAAGTCTTGGTGAAAAAGATAAGGGCGATCCCAGCGTTCGGGACGCTCTAGCCGCTCGGCCAGCACTTGGTGGATTTCTTGGGTGTCCAGCGGCACTAGGGTTTTGGGATCGTACCAGTAATAATCGCGGGTAGCGTCTAGGTGCATCCACTTGCCGTAGTCATTGGACCAGACTTCGGCGATTTCGTGGCCGGTCATCCCTTCGCTGTGAAAATTGAGGTGGCGGGCGGGAATGCCCATGCTCAGACAGGCCGCCACTAGTACCACATTGGGATAAAGGCACATGTGGTCGCGCCGCCGCTGTTCGTACTGGTTCATCCGAATGGCGCCGTTCTCGTCCCGTTCGATACAAACCCAGGCGAGCGGGTCCCACGGGAAATGGCTACAGTCGCTCAGAGGGATGTGATACGCCCAGCGGTGCAACCGGGCGATTGTATCGAATTCGGTCTGTGCCCCGGCCACCACCGCGTCCAGTTCGCAGTGCTGACGCAAATCTCGCAATGTCTGGGCGCGATAGTCCTCATACGGCATGGGAATAGACGGCCGTAGGATCTGGGCGTTCTTGGCGCTGACTAAGCGGCCTGTAAACTGTTCTCCTTGCTGGAAGTCGGCGTTGACTTGGACGCTTTTGAGCACAGGGGATTGCAACCCGTCCGCAGTTGAGAAATCGACTTTCCACTGGATATAGCGGCCTTTGATGGTTGCTGGTTGTCCGTCATAGACCTGCCAGTCGCTCCAGTGGTCTGCATCCCAGACGGGACGGGAGCCGGTTCGCAAGGCCCAATCGAGCCGGGTACCCTCGGGGATATCCGCTTCCCAGTCTAGAGTTATGTGCTGCAGGCTGCGCTTGCTTTTAACCGCGTCGTCCGACTCGCCAGCCGCGTCGATCACCTTAGAGACCAACTCGCCGTTGCGGCGAAAGCGGTCAAGGACCAGGCGCATGACGTATTCCCCGCGTTCTGCTTCATAGGTTTGGCCGCCGTCGGTACTATAGCGGCTGGCGTAGGGAAGCGTTACAGGATCGTCCATGCCCTTGTAAAAATCGCGATAGTCCGCCACCATTAGCTGCCAGCCAACCAAGCCGTCCACCGCGGCCACTTCAATCACATTGTCGCCTAGCTGTAGTGTCTCTGGCGGGATATCCACGTAGTACCAGCGGCTCCAACTCCATTCCCCGACTATCAACTCCCAATACTGGTTGGCACGGGGTGCGGCTTGACGCGAGGGGGGACGCAGAACCGGGTGTCCGTTTATTGTAAACTGGAGGGTGGCTTGGTTGTCTTGGCATTCCTTGGCGATAAACGCCAACTGGGTTCCAAGTACAGCCGGATTATCCAAGTGCAGGTTTTTGCGGAACACCGTCTGGCCGCACAGCTCGACAAAAGGCTCGATGCCTTCTTGGTCTGAACGGCCCGAACCGGGCGCGTCGTTCTCGACCACTTGGCCGCGAAACAGGCGGATGCCTTCGTCCTGCCGACCCATCCACAGATCTGTCGCCTTGGCGGCGCTAGCGTAGATCTCCTCGGCTTTTGTAAAAACAGTAACGCGTTGCTCTTTGAGGGCAGCAGAGACAGTCATTGCACTTCCTTTCGTCAATGGGGCTTACTGGCAAATGCAGAGAACCATCTATAGTATATACGGCCTGACGGCACAAGAGGTCTTTCATCCTTTGCGTACATTGCGCATCCGCTCCATCCTCGGCGCAAGTATCAGAATTATCGAATGCAAATTCTAAAAAAGAAAACGCAGGGCGCGGCTTCCGCAGCGGGTGTTACGGTGCGCTCCCTGCTGGTCGGGTCTTTGATGACCTTAGGTATCAGCACTATAGCGCCCTACAGCAACATGATCCTGCGCGGCTCGAACTTTGCCCTCGATTTCAGTACGGCCGGCGCTATTTTTTTGTTTTTTCTCTTTGTGTTTTTCATTCAAACCGGGCTCAAGGCTCTGCATCCCCGCTTGAGCCTGCGGCGCGAGGAATTGGTGGTCGTCTATATCATGGCCATCGTGGGCTGCGCCATCCCCAGTATGGGGCTCACCGAATACCTCCTGCCTATCACTAGCGGCGTGCTCTACTACGCCACGCCGGAAAACGAGTGGGCGGCGCTGATTCATCCTTTTGTTCGCTCTTGGCTCGTACCGCAAGACTACGATGCGGCCCGGTATTTCTACGAAGGTCTGCCCCAGGGGATGCCCATACCGTGGTCCGCTTGGTTGGTGCCCCTGTTGGCTTGGATGCCTCTCATTCTGTGCGTGTACGTGGCCATGATTTGCATTGCGGTCATCTTGCGGCGTCCTTGGATCCAGGACGAACGCCTGAATTTTCCGCTCGTTCAGGTGCCCATCGCCATGATTGCCGAGGGCAAGTCAACGGACCGACTCAGTCCCTTTTTTAAGAATCCGGTTATGTGGGCGGGCTTTGCCATTCCCTTCGTCATCGGCTCCATCCGCGCCCTACACAACTACTACGACTTTGTCCCCGATATCGTTTTGGTCACCAGCATTCCGCTTTTCCGCAATACCACCAACCTGCAGATTGCCCTGAGCTTCCCCATGGTGGGTTTTGCCTTTCTGGTCAATCTCGATATCGCTTTTAGCGTCTGGTTTTTTAACCTAGTCGGCCGCGTCCAGGAAGGCACCCTTGGCGTTCTGGGTGTGGCGAGTACAGAAAAGCTCAATTTTGCCACCTTCCCGATCTTCGCCCACCAGGGCATGGGTGCCATGATCGTGCTGGTATTCTTCAGTCTGTGGATGGCCCGCCGGCATCTGGTGCGGGTTTTCCGCAAGGCGTTTAGGGGGCTCCCGGAGGTCGATGATTCGGACGAGATACTCTCCTACCGGGCCGCTGTTTTTGGTCTTATAGCCACGAGCCTTTTTATCGGGGTTTGGCTGGCCCTGGCGGGGCTGGCTTGGTGGGTGGTGCCCATTTATTTATTTGCCATGTTCACGCTGTTTGTCGGCATTACCCGGGTCGTGGCCGAAGGCGGTATTGCTGCCACTCGGGCACCGCTGATTGCCTCGGATTTTGTCACCTCGGGTCTGGGCTCGGCCGTGCTCGGAGGCCAGACCCTCACGGCGCTGAGTTTCACGTATGTTTGGGCCGCTGACATCCGCACCTTTGTCCTGGCGTCCTGTGCCAATGGCCTCAAATTGGCCGAGGAGTATTTGCGCGGGAGTAAACGGGCACTTTTTGCCGCCATCATGCTGGCCATCTGTATTAGTCTGGGGGCTTCGATCTGGGTCGTACTCTATCTGAGCTATACCTACGGCGGCGTTAATCTAGAGCCTTGGTTTTTCATCAGCGGCCCCCAAGTGCCCTTCAGATTTGTGGCGCGCGAACTCCATACGCTAGACGGACCCGATCTGGTAGGCTGGATCTCGACCTTGGTCGGCGGTGGGGTCATGGCTCTGCTGATGATTGCGCGTCACCACCTGTTCTGGTGGCCCCTACACCCACTCGGATATGCCGTCAGCGCGAGTACCTATCTGACCAACTACATTTCTTTTAGCGTCTTTTTGGCTTGGCTAATCAAAGCCATCATTCTCAAGTACGGAGGCCCGACCTATTTTCGGCTGGCTTGTCCTTTCTTTTTGGGATTGATTCTCGGCCAGTTTTCCGTGGCCGGGATGTGGCTGGTTATCGACTACTTTACGGGCATGACCGGCAATTCCATTTATTGGGTATAGGCTCTCTCAGCCTTCGTCATATCCCTTTACAGGCCGCGCCCAGATATTGCGATAGCGCACTAAGTCGCCGTGGTCTTGCAGGCGCAGTGGGCCAGTGGGAGGATGCGCTTCGTAGCGATAGACGCCTCGGTGGCCCGTGGGGCCTAAGACCTCGACGTGGTGGTGGACCAAGACGCCGTTGTGGACCAAAGTGAGATAAGCCGGGCTGACCAGCTCGGAGCCGTTGAAACGCGGGGCCGTCCAGAAGATGTCGTAGGTCTGCCATTCGCCGGGCGGGCGACAGGCGTTGACTAGGGGCGGGTACTCGCCATAGACCGCGGCCGTGGTGCCGTCGGCATACGTGGGATTGTCGTATCCGTCGAGGACTTGGATCTCGTATAGGCTCATGAGGAAGACGCCGCTGTTGCCGCGCCCTTGGCTGTCTCCTTTGACCTCGCTGGGACAGGCAAATTCGAGATGGTACTGGACGTCGCCAAAGCGCGCCGTGCTCACAATGTCACCGGAACGGGGCGCGACCTCCATGTATCCGTCGGCCACTTGCCAAGGGGCGTCGCCGCCGTTGGCGCTCTGCCAGCCGTCGAGGCTGGTCCCGTCGAAGAGGACGACCGCGTCTGAGGGGGGGCTATTGTCGTGGCCGGGCGTCACCACCGCCGGGGCGGGCCGCTGGTGATCGTGGACGCGATAGGGAGAGTTGGGTAGTAGGGGGGTATCGTCGTACCCTGATTTGCCCATCTGGAAAAGCTCCTTGTTGGGGTTGGAAGATTGGGATATAAAGGGAGCAGGAGGCGCTCGCGTCAATAGCTTGCCGTTGCGCATCGCATTATCAATATTGAATGCCATTCAACGGGAGGGCGTGATGGTACGCACACCGATGTACAGAATCGCACTGATCGCGCTTGCGCTGTGCTCCTCGGCGGAAGCGCAAATATCGCTGTGGCAAATCGGCGGGGCCGGGCGGGCGTGGGACGGCAGCGACACCACGAGGATCATTATGGCCGTCGACGCGAATGGCATTCGGCCCGTGTATTTTGCCGACGACGACAACATGTTCCTAGCGGTTGCGGGTTGGTCCGAACTGATCGTCCCGCGCGAACTAGGGTACATCGACGGGCATCAGCCGCGACTGTGGTACACCGACGGTACCAATGTCAACCAGACTTCCTACTACGATAGCCCGCTTTACGTGGATGGACTGCGGAGCACGTACAACACGGCCCGCGACGGCTGGTGGACCCTAGACATCGGCGTGCCCGTGCCGGCTAGGCGCTTTGGGTTTGCCACGCCGACCGAGGGGATCCGTTCCGACGGCGTGCCGCTCAACCAAGACCCCGTGCCAGCCTTTGAGGTGAGCATTGCCGCCGAGACCAGCGACATCCTCGCGCAAAAGGGCTATCGCCGCTTGAACACCCTCATCGCCGACGTGCCGGTCAACTTCGACCCAGAGGTCGAAATCGAGTTTCCCCAGCAATACGTGCGCTTTGTGCGCTACCTGCGCAAAGCATCCGTGCTCGACGAGCAGCGCACTACCGACAGCAATACGGTGCGCGGCACCATTGCCGAATTTGTGCTCACCGGTCGCGGCGTGCCCAAGCGGGCCATCTACCGCAGCAAAATCCTCGATTTGGGAGCCGAGGTGAACTTTGGCCGCTTGGCGTGGGCTGCGCGCACCATGCGGATGGTCGGTGGAGAAGCCGTGGTTGTGCCAGACGCCGAGGCGTGGGTGGAGGTGGAGGTGCGGGCCGGTCGCGACGGCGATCCCAACATCTACCGAGAATACACGGATTCGGGCAAGGAATTTGCGGTGACGCGCGAGCGCTACGAAAACGACCTACGCCAGCCCGAGACCGAGGGAATTTTGCAAATCGACCGCCAGCCCGGCATCCGCGCTTCCATTGGCTACGACAGCGAGAATTGGTCTTTTTGGTCCAGCCCCATTGTGGAATCCGGCACCCGGCTCGATTTGCGCAATGGCTCGCATTTACAGCTCCAAATCACCCTGCAAAGCCGGGCATTTGGCGACTGGGTGGAGCTCGATTCGCTGTGGATTGAGACTTCGCCGCCGCTGGCCGCTCAGATCGTGGGCGAAGTCGCGCGCGCGGCCGACATGCAGCCTGCCCCGGGTTTTGTCCAAGTCGAATTAGGGGCGCGGGAGACCTTTGTGTACGATGTGCGCGCCTCGTTTGCTAGCGCCGCCGAAGAAGGCTTTGACCGGGTGCGGATCTACACGGGCATTGCGCCCGAATTTGCGCGCTTGGAAATGGGCGATCCGCTCGCGGCTGTCGATCCGCTAGCCGTGGTCGAAGGCGACGCGAGCTTGGAGGTGCTCCTGCCGCAGAAAGTGACTGCCGCGTCCAACGAGCCGCTGCGGGTAGTCTTTGCCGCGGAAGTTTTTGCGCGCGCGACGACCTTTACCGGCGAGGTGTTGGCCGAGGGGGAGAGCCGCCTGCCGCAGCCGATTGAGCCGGGCGATGCCAGCACCGCTGTCTCCACCAATAGCCTGCGGGTGCTCGGGGCTGCGAACCCGGCCGCGGAGATCGTCCAGCGCGTGCGCTTGTCGAGCGGGGTGGTCACGCCCAACGGCGACGGGGTAAACGACCGCTTAGCTCTAGAGTACGCGCTCTTTCTGCTGCCCGCGCCCGTGCCGGTGGTGCTCGACGTGTACGACTTGGCAGGCAACCGCCGAGCCCACGTAGAAATCGGCGCACAGGGCACGGGTCCGCAGCGGGCTTTTTGGGACGGCCGCGACGAGCAAGGCGCACTCCTACCTCCGGGCTTGTACTTGTTGGATCTGGCGCTGGTGACTGAGGCCAAGCGCGGACGCGCGCTCCTGCCCGTTGGCTTGGCCTATTAGGGGAGCAACACATGGCGATCTTTTTTTGGTGTGCGACTCTCAGCCTGTTAGCCCGCCCCCTCGCGGCCGAGATTTTTACCTTTGACAGCGCCGAGAAGTGGCAGACTTGGCAACTGCCGCAGGGTCTGGTGCAGCTCGGCCCGTCCGGGCACCTAGAGTTGGTCAAGTTCCGCAAGGACATCGACCCAGTGCGCAATGCGGGTGACTTTTTCCACGATACGATGGAGCAAAAAGCCGTACAGGGCGGCATCTTGCGGGCTGGGTCTAACCTAGGCGATGCCGCCAAGATTATCGACGGCGATTATAACACCTTCTGGCAACCCGATCCGGCCGATCCGCTGGCCAAATGGGAAGTCGAGATTGATCTCGGGCGGGCGGTGTTGGCCCAAGAGTTGCGCTTGCGCTTTCCCGACCAAGAGGGCGCGCGTCCCTTGCGGCAGTTTACGGTTTATGTGGCCACTGGAGCGACGATTGATCCCCGCAAGGATGTCTTCCGCTTTGAATCGGTATATCAGACGACCTTGCCCAACGAAGAGACCGAGATCCGCATCGGGCTGAGCGGGCGCAATGACATCACGCGGGTCCTAGACCCCGGCCTAGATGTGGTGTTTGAGGACGCGGCGCGTTTCCGGGTCATCCAATACATTCGCATCGGCGCTGATGAGCAGAGCGCGGATGCGGCGCTGGCCGAGGTTGAGGTGAGTGCTGTTGGTGACAATTTCAGCCTCGGCGTCCTAGAGCGCGGCGGGTCCTTTAAAACCGGCCTAGTCGTCCGCGACGTGGAGGGCTTGATCGACGGCGACATGAATACCTATGCCAACAAGTTCACTACCTATCGAGCCACCTCTGGCTGGCGCAACGAAGGGCTGTGGTGGGAGCTAGACCTAGGGGCCCAGTTCTGGATTGACGAGATATTTCTCTACTTCAACAACCAAGGCGAGGGGGCGTCCGGTTCTTCGGTGCGCAACGGAGGCACGGGATTTGCCTTCTTGGTATCGGATGGTCGGCGCACGACCTCGGGCGAGGTAGATTACGATCGCTTGGTGGGCCACGGCAACGAGCAAAATCCCTTCGCCGGTCCAGAGCGGCACTATCGCTACCTATTCAAGCCGCGCAAAGTGCGCTACCTGTTCTGGCACGGCTTCCTGACTTCGTTGGAGTGGCACGCGCGCGCGGCCGAACTGATGCTGTTTTCACCCGGCTATCCGGCGCAAGCGGTGCTGCGCTCGGGCTTTATCGATTTGGGCCAAATTGTCGGCGACGGCCGTGCCAAGGCCATCAAGCACCTGTCGTGGGATGCGGATTTGCCCATGGGAACGCGGATGCAACTGCGCTCCCGTTCGGGCGTGAAGCTCAGCGAGGAATACACGTATCACAACAAGATCGGCGAAGTAGTAACTGAAGAGAAGTGGCTCAGCTTGCCCAAGGTGCTGCGCGGGCAGGTGGATACCGCGCAGGTTGTAGGCGATGATTGGGGCGCGTGGAGCAATGTCTATCAGCTTTCGGGCGAAGCCTTCCAGTCGGATAGCCCGCGCCGCTTCATCCAGTTAGAGGCCCTGCTCTCGACCGAGGATCCGCGAGTTGCGCCCGTGTTGCGCTCGCTGGCGATTGAGTTTGAGGATGCCTTAGTGACCGAGGCCAAGGGGGAGATTTGGCCGCGCGAGGCCCAGCCCAACGAGGACACGCGCTTTACTTATATGCTGTGGCCGACGGTTGCCGAAGACGACAGCGGCTTCGACCGGCTGCGACTCGTCGCTCCCGGCGGCTGGCTGGAGACAGAAGCGGTGGAGGTGGTTCTCGCTGGCGAGACCATCGCCGTGGAGGAGGTCGCGCAGCGGGGCGATTCCCTATTCGTGGCCTTGGGCCAGCGCATTGGCGGCGATTCGCTAGAGGTTCATTTCACTGCGCGTCTGTGGCGCAATGCTACGGTATTCAGCGCGGAGCTTGGTCATGGAGACCGGCCGGGCCTGTGGCAGTCCGTGGAGGCCGCGGCGCGGCGCGGCAACGTGGTGCTCCTGCCGGACCTGACCGGAAGCGAACAACTCATCGGCGATCTAGAACTGACTCCGGCCACCCTTACGCCCAATGGCGACGGGATCAACGACCAAGTGCATATTCGCTTCGTGGTCTTCAAGGTGGAGACCGCGACGCCACGGGTGCGGATATTCGACTTGGCGGGTCGCGTGGTGGCCGAGTTGGCCGGAGCGGGCGGGGACGTTGCTTCCTATACATGGTCTGGGCGCGATGCCCAAGGAGTGCTGGTGCCGCCGGGACTGTATCTGTGCCATATTGATTTGGGGGCGACAGCCGGCGAAAGCGTGGCCGTGCGTCCCGTCGCTGTCATCTACTAACCCTCTTTCGCAAGGAGTTCCATGTCCCGTCCCAATATCCTCTTCATTATGACCGACGATCACGCGGCCCACGCCATGAGTTGCTACGGCAGTCGCATCAACACCACGCCCAACCTCGATCGCATTGCCCAAGGCGGCATGCGCTTTGACAATTGCTTTTGCACCAATTCCATTTGCGGCCCCTCCCGCGCGACCATCCTCACTGGCACGTACAATCACGTCAACGGCATGACCACCTTGAACTCGCGCCACGACAACCGCCAGCTCAACTTCGCCAAGCTCTTGCAGGGCGTCGGTTATCAGACCGCCATCATCGGCAAGTGGCACCTAGGCCAGGGGCCGGCCCATTGGCCCACCGGCTTTGACTACTACAACATCCTCCAAGGCCAAGGCCCCTATTTCGACCCGGAAATGGTGTGCAACGGCGACAAGGTCCAATACCAAGGCTATACCACCGATATCATCACCGACCTGTCGCTCGACTGGCTCAAGGCGCGCGACAAGGAGCGGCCCTTTTGTCTGATGTACCACCACAAGGCTCCACACCGCCCTTGGGAGCCGGACGAAAAACACGCCCATCTGTACGAAGACGAGGATATCCCCGAGCCAGAGACCTTTGACGACGACTACCAGAATCGAGCGGCAGCCGCCGGGGCCGCTAAAATGCGAATTGATCGCGACCTCAACGCCACCGATCTCAAGCGGCCCGTACCCGAAGGGCTGACGCCGGAAGAGGAGAAAAGGTGGAAGTACCAGTGCTATATAAAGGACTATCTGCGCTGCGTGGCCTCGGTTGATGACAACGTGGGCCGCGTGCTCGACTATCTCGACGCCGAGGGCATTGCCGACGACACCATCGTCGTCTATACCTCAGACCAAGGCTTTTTCCTTGGCGACCACGGCTGGTACGACAAGCGCTTCATGTACGAGGAATCGCTGCGCATGCCCTTCCTCATTCGCTATCCTCGCGCCATTGCCGCCAGTAGTGTCAGCGCCGACATGATCCTCAACGTTGACTTTGCCCCCACGTTCCTCGACTACGCCGGCGTCGCCATTCCCGACTCGTTTCAGGGCCGCTCCATGCGTCCCGTACTGGAGGGACGGACCCCGGATGACTGGCAGACGGCGATGTACTACCGCTACTGGATGCACTTGGCGCACCACCACGTGTACGCCCACTACGGAGTCCGCACTCTGCGCTACAAGCTCATCTACTACTATGCCGACGCCCTAGGTCAGCCTGGTGCCATAGACGAGCGCAAAGAGCCGGAGTGGGAGTTGTTCGATTTGGAAAAGGATCCGTGCGAATTGGTCAATGTGTACCACGACCCGGCCTACGCCGAAGTGGTGCGCCAATTGCGCGGGGAATTGCGCCGCCTACAGGAAAAAGTGGGCGACCAGCCATACGCGGGGGAAGAGCCGCTACCGGATTGAGCGATTATTGAGCGACAAGCGAGCCATGAAACGCAAAGATGAAAACCTTCCCCATTACACACGCATTCCCTGCTCTGTGAACCAATTGAGGGCGTCGCGGATCGACTCTTCAAGTGGCCTAGGCTCGTATCTCAATTGACTTATCGCTAAGGATTCATCAACGGATGCCGGGCAGTCGCGCAAGAGTTTGAGCGAATTGCGGGAGTAAAGAGACGATAGGTTGCGCTTTGCAGCACGCGATTTAATCAGGGGCAGGGCCGTCTGCGCTAGAGAATAGGGCACGACGAGACGCTTTACATTACGCCCCAGAACTTGGGAACACAGACGCGCCAGTTGGCTGGTCTTTGCGTATTGCCCCGCAGTGAAGTAAACCTCGCCCCCGTATCCTCTCGCCTCTACCGCGTTGGCTACGGCATTTGCCACGTCTCGCACGTCGCTCCACCAAAATCCCCCGTTGATGAGACACGGGAGTTGCTTGCTCGCCATGGCGAGCAACATGCTACCGACGCGGGTCGGCTCACTGTCGCCGGGACCTATGAGGCCCGAAGGACAGACGATAGATGCGTTGAGCAAACCGCCTCTCGCCGCGTCGAGCACGCTCATATGCGCTTCGGCTTTGGTGGCTACGTAGGGAATTTTGGAATTTTGGCCCAGTTTTGAACTGACACTCAGAGTCGCTCCACGCAACGGGCTGAATGCGTGTATGGAACTGATGTGTACCAGTCGGCGAACGCCGGTGCCAATACATGCTTGAATCACATTGCGCGTACCTATCAAGTTGACTTCGTCAGCTAACCCTTTGAGATCAGCGTCAACTGTCATAATATCAGCACTGTGTACGACGGCGTGAGCATGTTGAAATGCTTGGTTCAACGACTCGGGGTTGCGGACATCGGCCGGCTGCAATTCGACCTGTTCGCTCAGATCATCGGGAAGTTTGTGATTGCTACCCTCGCGCGTAACAGCGCGCACCGCATATCCGCAGTGCAATAAGGCTCGGCATATATGGCTGCCGAGAAAGCCTGCAGCACCGGTCACCGCCACTGTACTATCCGTTGCTCCCATGATCGCTATTCAGCCTCTCCCTACGACCAATTCTTTGGCCAGGAAAAATGCGCGTTGATATCTTCCACGTATTTCATCGGTGCATTGGGTTCAATATTAAACAGCGCGTCCAGCGTCTCCAACCCGTGCTCATAAGATTTTGTCTCTTTGCTGCCGAGCACGCCAAACAGCATCATTGATTTATCGCCTGACAAGACTGCTTCGAGGGTGCGCTCCATGTTGAGCCAATCGGGATAGATGCACTCCAGCATAATTTTCTTGGGCAAGGGCGGCACGCGCAAAGGCTGAATGCCCTTCTTATTGACAATCGCGGGGACTTCCACCGCTACATCGTCGGGAATGCCCGGCAGCGCACCGCAGTTGGGCACATTTACCTGAAACTGACCTTCGACGTTGTTGATCAGGCCATTCATAATGGGAATGTGCTGCTCGTGTGTCATCTGAGCGCCAAACAGATCAATCGGTCGGATTTTCTCGTCGTAGGCCGCCGCCTTCATCTGCTCGTATTTTTTGGCCTTGCTAGCTAAAACTGCGTCGCGTCCGGCTGGCGTGTCTTTGCCGCCATTGGGATCGTACCAGTGTTTCCGCGCCTCCAAATCCGTGTGATACCACCAGCCGCCCCGCCGAGGCGTATCGCCAATGGGCATCAGGCCGTACATCCTGTATTGGTGAATTGCCGCACGCGACATTTGCGTGGGGATCGCCCTACCCTCTCGGGTCATCCGCTCCCAGTACGCCTCGCTCTCCTCGGCAATCCACTGATCCAGCTTTGGATACATGTCTTCGTTTTCATAGATGAAATCCGTCAGCCAGATATTGTGATTCAGCCCCGGTGCTTGCCACGTCACCTGATCGGGGTCTAGACCCAATGTGCGCGCTACGCCCGCGTAGCCGTAATGCCCGTGACACAACCCACACACCTTAATTCCCGTCTCTCGCGTCATCAATGTAGTTCCGTCAAAGACTGGATTACCAGCCAACAAAACCCACGCATCAGGGCACAGTTTCTCCATGTCTTTTGCAACATTTAACATCAGTTGCAAATTGTGATATTCGGGCATCCCAGTTTTGTCGTAAAAATAGCCGAGTTTGGCCGTCATATTGCGTCGGCGCTGCATGAAATACTCATTGTGCGTCACTGTTGCCGTATTGACTACAAAGTCGGCGTCTTTTAGTGCGGCTTCCTGATCTGTGGTTTTCTCAAATGTCATAGTTGCACCCAAATCCTCGGCGTAGCGGCGCCCGAGTGCATAAATGACGTCGAGCACTTCCTCGTTGATATCCATGAAACAAACGTGGCTCCCGTTCAGTTTCTTGGTCAGACACAAATCCTTGACCAAGCCGAGCGAAAACACCACGCTGCCCGCACCAAAAATCGTCACCTTATTGGCCATGGTACCCTCCTCGATGAAAAATTCCGACAGCGATATAAGTTATAGTATATCAATACTTTAGGTCTTATTTCTTGGTTGTTGCAGGATTGCAACTAAGACCTAAATACAGCGCCTACACGATTATACATACGTCGAAAAAAGCCCTCGTGCAAGGACAAAGGAACCCTAAAGCCATTCGCATTCGTTCGCGTCGATACCGAGTCGCTCCGCCGTCTCCCTCACGTCCGCCAGCGTCACGCGATTGAGCGGGATCCCCTTCTCGCGATACTCGGCGCGGCGAATCGCTTCTAGTTCGCCTGGGGCGTACACTTGGTCGAAACCGGGAGCGAGTCGGCAGTCGTGGATCTGCTGGATGGCGGCGTCCACTCTCGACTTGAAGCGTTCGATATTTTCGAAGGAGGCAATGTGGATGGCGGCGACGAAATGGCCGTCTTCGCCGGAAGTTGGCCCGTCTTCGATGTTACCGAGTTCGGTCCCGTAGCAGGCATCGGAAAGCATAGACGAAAGGATGCCCATAATCATCGCCAGCCCGGCTCCTTTGAATCCTCCGATGGGGGCTAGCAGGCCGTTGATCGCCGCATTGGGATCGGTCGTCGGTTGGCCTTCCCGGTCTAGTGCCCATCCCTCGGGCAGGCGCATTCCCTTCTGTTCGTAGATGCGGATCTTTCCGTGGGAAGACCCACTAAACGCAGCGTCGTACACAATGGGAGTCATCTTCCCCGCTGGTACGGAGATCGCAATCGGATTGATGCCCAAGAGCCGCTCGGCACCTCCCCAAGGTGCCATCGTCGGAAGCGCATTTGTGGTCGCGATTCCGATCATGTCGTGCGGCAGCGCCATGCGGGTGAAATACGCCATGGCACCGCAGTGATTGCTGCCGCGAATGGCTCCCGCTGCAATGCCGGTCTGCGCTGCTTTGCCGATCACCTTCTGCATGGCCAAGGCCGTACCGATTTGTCCCATTGCATTGCGTCCATCTACGATGACGAACGAGGGGCCTTGGCCGACGACTTCGGGCTTGGCAGTCGGGTCCACGCCTTTAACTGTCAACTTCTCTACGTATTCGGGCACTCGCAGGACGCCGTGCGAGTGGGTTCCGCCTAGATCCGCGTCCACGAGCGAATCGGCTAGTAGGGCGGCGTCCGCTTGCGACATGCCGCACCGCTCGAAAACGGCGGTCACCAACTCCAGTAGCTCTTCTGCGTCCACGCGGATTTCGTCGTTGAATTCGCTCATTCTATTCGTCCTGCGCTGCCTGCATAACCGTCGCGATTTTGTCGGCAAAGCGCACTTGACTGTCGTCTTGGGGCGCATAGCCGATTACGCGCCGGGCATTGGCCAAGCTCCAGAAGTTGTGCGCGTTGCCGCTGATGCCGTAGAAAATCTGAAAGGGCACGCCGTTGGCGTCGCGGATATCTTCGGTTTCAATGCTTTTGATTACAAGTTGCACTTGGTCGCGCACACTGAGATAGGCTCCTAGGCCGCGGTGCATTTGCTGTAGATCGTTGCCGCAACTGTCGATATCGGTCTCGCGGGGGCCGCCGATGCGCAATTGTACGTTTTCCAAGACTGGTCCTTCCTCACCGCAGGCGAACATAAAGCCCAGCAGTTCATACGATGCCTTGGCCCAGCCGTAGAAATTATCCGACAGCGGCAGCATATCGGGCGTGACAAAGTCCATGCGGCCCGACCAGATCAGATTTTCATAGTAATCGGCTGCGTGGTTGGAGCTGATGATCACGGCTCGCCGCACGCCCTCGTCTTGGCAGACCCGGTACACATTGTGGGCCATAGTGATATTGTCGGCCTCGTTCCAGAAGCGCTGTTCGCCCTGCCCGGTTCGGACAAAGCCGCAGTGGACTACTGCATCGGCATCTCTGAAGTGTTCTCGGTATTTATCGCGATCTTTTTCTACTAGATCGGCGATGTGGATTCCCGCTACTTCTTCGCCTTGGCGGTTGGTCGTTTTCACATCCAAGAGAACGGTTTCGTAGCGTTCCTGTAGGGCGGGTAACATGCGGCCGGCGACGTATCCAGAGGCACCGGTGACGACGATTTTGCGTTTGGGCATGAGATCTTCCTAAGCTGTGGGTTTTATTGAAAGTTTTGGTTGATTGATGGGCGCGATTGTTTCGTCAAATCGGACGCGGCTACACTTCCAATACGGGACGGTCCAACCGTGCGTGATAGGGCGGCTCAAGAACTTTGCGCTGCTCGTCGGTCATTAGGGCGAGCATGTCTTCGGGCCAGTTGTGGGCCACGTAGGCGAGGTTGCCCGGTGAGAAGCGGAAGAGGGCGGTGCGGCGGTCGTGGTCGGCGGTCCAAGGCAGGGTGCCGTGGGTGGTGGCTTCGGTGAATATGATGCAGTCGCCGGCGTTGCAGGTAACCGGCTTGATGAACTCGCGGTACGCCTCGCCGCGCCGGAGCGCCATCGGGCAGGGATAGTTGCCTTTGTGGCTGCCAGGGATCAAGCACAAACCCCCGTCGCCCTCGCGCACGTCCGTGAGCTGATAGGCGGCCACGGTCAGGCCGTTGTGCATTTTGCCGTCTTTGAAAATGTAGTACTGGTGGCGGTCAAAGCCGGGGCCAGACGATCCGTGCAGGAGATGGCCCTCGGCCCCTTTGCGCATGGTGATGATGCCGAGATTGTGGTCGAGGCGAAAGCCGGTGCCCAAAATTTCGTGCAGAAAAGGCACGATCTTGGGGTTGACCAGCATGTCGCGGAAGGGGCGGCCATGCGGGTCGGGCCACGAGAGTGCACCGCCGAGGTCGCCGCGTCCAGTGACGCCTTCGAGCGCCTTGGAACCGGCGGATAGCGACAACTCACCGGTTCGCTCGTGGATCTGATCGGCACGGCGGTCAATGGCTTCGTTGGCCAGCGCGATGTCCTCGGCTGACAAGACGTTGGGCACGACGATGTAGCCGTTGAGGTCGAAAAAATACTTTTCGTCTTCGTTCATCTAACGTTCCTCTTTCCATAAAGGGCCGTCGGCCGTAGCCTGCCACAGTTCTTCAAAGTGTTCGGGGTCTTTTTTTGCGTCCCAGAATTCGGTGGTGAGCGGGTTGGCGTACGAAGGGGGCCGCCCGGGGATGCCTTGGCGGTGCAGGCGGTCGTGGAAGCGCAGATTGTCGGTAGAGCCGTTCGGCTCGGGGTCGTGGCGCACATACGCGGTGAGGCCACCGGCGGAGCGGATGCGGATCAAGAAGCGGCCTTTATCGACCGGGGCCGCGCTGGCCAATTTTTCCAGTTGTGCGCGGTCGAGTTCGATCCCTAGGCCCGGCCCTTGGGGCACGGCGACGCTGCCGTCGATTACAGGCATGGAGTCTTTGACCACGTCCTCTTGCCACAGGTGGCAGCAATTGACGTGGTCGATGGTGGCCATTTTGAATACTGCGACTTCGTGGGCCAAGAAGGCTTGGTTGATGGTGCCGCCGGTCTGCTGGTACATGAGGGGCATGTTGAGCCGCTCGGCAATGGCGGCTTGTTTGATTGCACTGCCGATGGGAGCGTGTCCGGCCATGGTTCCATCGACGTAGCGCTTGGTCATGGCTTCGGGCGGGACGTGATGGCCGATGATCGGCAGTGGGCACTGCTCGCGCAACATGCGGTAGGCATCTTCGTCCGTGCCTTGGACTACGTCTTCAAAGCGGCCGGCGACGCGGAATTTGACCAACTCGGCGAGAATGGTGCGCATGGTGTAGTAGTTGCTGTTGGCGTTGAAGTCGTAGTGGACCTTGAAATAGGGCGGGGCTGCCTCCTGCATGGCCTCGGTTTGGGCGATGACGTCCTGCATTTCATCGACGTGGTACTTGATCCAGTGATAGCCGCGAGCGGCAGCTTGGCGCACTTCTTCGGCCATGGCGTCCGGGGCTTGGGCCACGGTCCAAGCGGCGACCGGAATCCACGAGCGGACCTTGGGGCCGATCAGTTTCCACGCCGGGATGCCGAGGTGCTTGCCCATTAGGTCGTAGCAAGCCATGTTCATGGCGAGATCCTGCTCGGCGTTGATCCAGTCAAAGGGCGAGGTGCCGATGTATCGGGCGCGCAAAGCGTCGCCGTCGGGCGCGTCGCCGATGTTTTCGCCGAGGCCCTCTAGGCCATTGTCCGTGTGGACGACGAGGATGGCACGGCGTTGGATGCACGCGCCGTGATAGCGGGCCAGCGACAGGGCGTTGAAGTCGCAATACGGCGGGCAGATGGCGTGGACTTCGATGTCGGTGATGTGCATGAGAAGGGCCGGGAAAAGGGTGGGGTTTATCCGCGAGTGGATCTAGTATAGCAGTACACAATTGCTTGAGCAACCGAGAAATGAGAGGTCTTATGGACGCTGAGATAAAGGAAAAAGTGGATCAACTGCGCCGCGAGGGTTGGTGCGTCTTGGAGCGGATTATTCCGGCGGACGCCATAGACCGAGTGCGGGCGCACGTGCAAGAAGCACACGCAAAGGCGCAGCAGGATTACGAGGCTATGGGCGGGAACATCGGGCGGCAGACCGGCCCCAATGGCGAGCCGGGCATTTGCCTGATCGCGTATTTGCCGGAATTTGCTCCGTACTTGGGTGATGGGCGTTTGTTGGGGGTGGCCCAGGCGATTTTTGGCGGGCACGTGCGGATCGCGCAGACCGAGTTTAAGACGCAAGTGCCCAACCGCGAGGACTTGGACTGGCGCGGCTTTCACTCGGATTGGCCGCACGACCTGACCGACGGGGACTTTGCCGGTCGGGTGGCGCAGCCCTTCCCAAACGCGACCATGCAGCTATCGGTGCTGTGGATGCTGTCGCCGTTTGGCCCGGAGACGGGCGGAACGTGGGTGGTGCCGCGCAGTCACCGCGATCCGCTCAACCCGCGAATGCACCAGACGCCCGAAGGGCTAGAAGAGCGGATGGACCAGTTCAAGCCGATTCGCGGGGAGATCCAGGTCGTCGGCCCGGAGGGTAGTGCGCTGGTGATGGACAGCCGGATCTGGCATTCGACCGCGGCGAACCCTAGCCCGGAGCCGAGGGTGGCGATCATCACGCGCTATTGTCCGTGGTGGTTGAGCGTGGAATTTGGCGGACGCAACAATGCGATTGTGCCGAGGGAAGCCTACGAGGCCCTGCCGGAGGCGGTCAAGCCGCTCTATCGGCATCGGGCCGAAGGGGAGGAGAATCCGTTTCGGGGGTGAGGGGGATGTGAGCGCTCGGCGCATGCTGGCGCTGGGCAGCATCGCTACTCCCAAACGGCGACGGAGCTTGACGGAGCATCAGCGATTCATTAGATTAAATATGTTTTAATTAAATTTTATATAAAAATAATATAAACATAGCAGCACTGCTGCGTCCCCATTCCCCCACGGAGGTTTCTTATGAAGCCAATGGTCACGCTTTTTTCTTTTTTATTCCTCGCCCATTCCGCTCTGTTTGCCGCCGAGCTAAAAGGCACCGTGCGCGATGCCGAAACCGGCGAATCACTGCCGGGTGCCAACGTCTATATAGAAGGCATCGAGCGCGGAGCTACGACAGATCTCGACGGACAGTTTGCCATCGCCAATGTCGGCGCCGGCAGCCATACGCTCGTCGTAAGTTTTATCGGCTACAAAGAACATCGTAGCCCCGTCGTCGTAGAAGCGGATGCGGTCGAGTTGTTTGTCGAACTCATGCCCGAGGTATTTCGCGGCAAAGAAATTATCATCGTCGCCGATCGGGCCAAAATGCGCGAAACCCCTGTTGCCTTCTCCGACGTGCCCAAAGCCGACATGCAGCGCAAACTCGGCTCGCGCGATCTGCCGCTGATTTTAAATGATACGCCGGGCGTGTATGCAACCGCGCAAGGTGGAGGGGCCGGTGACTCCCGCATCAATGTGCGGGGATTTGATCAGCGCAATGTCGCCGTTATGATCAACGGCGTCCCCGTCAACGATATGGAAAACGGCTGGGTCTATTGGTCCAACTGGGATGGGCTGAGCGACGTCACGTCGTCGATCCAAGTGCAGCGCGGATTGGGGGCCTCCAATCTGGCGATTGCCTCGGTGGGTGGCACCATGAACATCATCACCGATATCGCCAGTCAACGGCGCGGATTCAAAATCAAACAGGAGGCTGGCAACAACGCCTTCTATAAAACCACGCTCAATTTTTCATCGGGTTTGATCGATAAAAAAACAGCTTTCACCGTGGGCATGACGCGCAAGAGCAGCGAGGGGCTGCCCACTCAGGCGTGGTCCTCGGCGTGGGCCTATTTTGGAGCGTTGAGCTTTTTGGCATCCGATACGCACAAAATTGATCTGTTCGTTACCGGCGCGCCGCAGCGCCACGGGCACCGTCTCTACAAACAATCCATTGCAACCTTTGACGCCGATTACGCCCAATCCCTCGGCATTGACGTTGCGGACGCAAGAAACTACGGCGTCGATTACAATCCCAACTGGGGACGCTCGCCCTTTTCGTCCTATCAAGAATATTACAACGGCAGTGTCCACGATGCACGCGACAGCGCAATCATCATGGAGCGCGAAAATTTTTACCACAAACCCCAGGCCAATTTGAACTGGTACTGGACCCCCAACGCCCAATTCATGTTGTCCAATGTATTCTATTTCTCACGCGGGAAAGGCGGCGGCACCGGGCGTTTGGGTGACAATCCAGGCGCACTACCCGATGGCACCATCAACTGGCAACGCGTTGCTGATGAGTTGAATACCCAAGCCGACTCCGCGTTGGTGGCTGCCGGTGAAGTGGGTGCCGATGAAATTGCAGCACAGACCATTATCCGCAACTCGGTCAATCAGCATTTCTGGTATGGGTATTTGGGCACAGCCGAATACCATTTGAGCGACATGTACAAGCTGACCTTTGGCGCGGATTTGCGCTATTACAGAGGGGAGCACTGGCGCGAGGTGCGCAATTTGCTCGGGGCCGATTACTACGTCTTCGAATGGGACAACAATGCCACCACTTCTGTCAAGCGACTTGGCGACAGAGTCGCCCACCACAACGATGGCCTGACGCGCTGGGGTGGTGGCTTTGCCCAGCTCGAAGGACAGTTTGACAAATTCACGGCCTTTTTGAGCACCTCGGTATCGACGACGGGTTACAAGCGCATCGATTATTTCCGCGCCAAAGTCGATGGCGACTGGGATCAGACCGCCTGGGAAAACTTCCCCGGCTACACCATGAAAGTCGGCGGCAACTACAATGCCACTCCCACAGTCAATGTGTATGCCAACATGGGCTGGCTTTCAACCGCGCCCAAATTCGACTCCGTTTACCACTATGACAACAGCCTGTATGATCCCACGTTCAATGAAAAGGTCGCTTCTTTTGAACTGGGTGCCGGTTATTTCAAACGCGGCATGTTTACTGGCAACGCAAACTTCTATTACACCAAGTGGATAGACCGCTCGTGGCCTAAAAGTATTTATAGCGATGAGCTCGAACAGAGCTTCCGATTTTTGCTGAACGGCATTGACGCGCTGCAT
Organism: Candidatus Latescibacterota bacterium; assembly: GCA_965208845.1. Lineage (GTDB taxonomy): Bacteria > Latescibacterota > UBA2968 > UBA8231 > UBA8231. Next base: position 6,263,461 of record OZ242361.1, read on the forward strand.
ACCGGCGTAGAGTTCGACCTGAAGGCGCGTCCCCATGACAAGTTCGAGGTGCGCGGCATGGTATCGCTGGGCAATTGGGAATGGCTCAACGATGTCAACACCACATTTTCGCCCGAAGAGGACCCAGAGACCATCGGCGAATTTCAAGTCTATGCCAAAGGGCTGAAGGTGGGCGACGCAGCGCAAAAGACCTTGCACCTGAGCGGTGCGGTATTTCCCACGCGCGGCCTCTACGCCTCGCTAGGTGTGCGGCGGTTCATGGATCACTACGCCAAATTTGATCCCGCCAACCGAACCGACCCCGACGACCGAGCACAGTCTTGGAAACTCCCAGATTACAATCTGGTGGATCTACACGCGGGGTACACATTGCCCGGCGCTTCGTTTAGCAATATGAAATTACGACTGCACGTCTTCAATTTGCTCGACGAAAACTACGTGTCCGATGCCGATGACGGCGATGGCCACGACGCCGCAAGCGCTCGCGTATTCCTCGGGCTGGGACGCCGCTGGAATATCTCACTGTCGTACGATTATTAGAAGTGGTCAGTGGTCAGTGGTCAGTGGTCAGACCCGCCTCCCCTCGGAGTGGTGGGGGCCTGGTCACTGGCCACTAACCACTGATACGATGAGACAGGCGCACGTATAGGTAGCGGCCCATAAAGTCGTACGTGCTGGAATCAGAAGTGCCGAGGAACCCATTGAAAATCACTGCTGGCGGCTGATCGAGTAGATTGTTGATGCCGACGGTCAGGGTGGAGAGTCCAAGAGCCGTCCCCAGTTCATACGATCCACGCACATTGAAGAGGCTGTTCGGATCGACCTTGCGGCTCGGGGGTACTTCTTCTACGTCCGCGCGGTACTTGCCCTTGCAGTCGTCGTCTTCGCACTCCTCGAATCCGCCAACGTAGCGCCACGTCAACCCAACGGAAAAACGCTCCTTTGCCAAGCTAACGGAAGCGGTATGACGCCACTTGGGGAACACGCCCAAGTCGTAGTAACCCAAGCCCTTGACCAGCTCAGGACCGCTGGCTGAGGGCAGCGTTTGTTCGTACTTAACGAGCATATTGCTCTCGAACTGCGCCGAGACAATGCCAATAGGCGCATCTGCAATGTAGCTAAGTCCAAAATCCACACCGCTAGTTTCAGTCTCCCCGATATTGGTATTGGTCGCCAAAATTTGGGTAATCAGATGGTTGTCCGAATCGCGCACGACTTGATCGCAGTCGGATGGCGCGTCCTGCGAGTAGCAGTTGCTCAGGATGAGGCTGGCTGGCAGGGTGCCGATCTCATCCTCGATCTTGGTGGTATAGTAATCGACGGTCAGGTCTAATCCCCCCAAGAAATCCGGCTGATACACCACGCCCGTCGTGAGCATCGCGGCCTTTTCTGGATCGAGATCCGTGGACCCACCTAACTTGGCCAATAGCTGGGCGCGCGAGTCCTCAAAGTCGTCCGGGATGCCTTGGCTGGCGCAATTGCGCTCCTGCTGAGCGGTCAACTCCCGGGCATTGCCCGCTTCATCTACCCTGCTACAGGGATCGCTGACCAAGGGAAAGGAATCGCTGACTCCGAGGAACATTTCGGCGATGCTGGGGGCGCGAAAGGCATTAGAGGAAGTGGCCCGGAAAGCTAGGCCCTCGGGAAGCTGGAGACGGCTTCCGGCTTCATAGGTGAAGCCCCCGCCGAAGGTATCGTAGTCAAAGGCGCGGCCGGCGGCCGTTGCATCGAGGCTGACAGCTCCTGCTTGGTAGATCGGCAGTTGGGTTTCTGCGTACAGCGCCCTGACCGAGTACGAGCCCTCGGTGGGAAACGCTTTGCTGCCAGTGGTATTTCCCGACGCGGTCATGGGATCGGGGAGATAGGCTCCCGCCTCCCAGCGCGACGAGAGACCGGCCGCCACGGCGAGCGGACCGGCAGGCAAGCGCACCACTTCCCCAGTCAGATTCCACTGCAGGATCTGCTGCCGAGAATAACCTCGGCCAATGCCGGTGTACTGGATGTAGTTCAGCATCTCCTCGGTGATGGTGCCGGGGCCGTGGAGGAGGTCCAGCGGGACGCAGTCGTCGATGCAATCCTCATCCGGCCCGAGGGCGTGTTTTACGTGATTGAGGATGAACCGGCCCTCATTGACGTTGGTGCCCTCGCTGCGGCCGTAAGAGAAGGAGAGGTCGGCGTCAAATCCCATGAGCCGGTGATCCAATCCCAACACCATGCGGTAGGTATCGATATCTTGGAGAAAGTTGCGATTCCCCGCCTCGACAAAGCGCCGGCGCACATCGATAAAATCGCGGCCGAATTCGTTGTACCGATTGGTGGCCGACACCACGATCCCATCGCTGATGGTAAACAGCGGCGTTGGCGCTAGTTTCTGGTCGGATTGCCGGTTGGTGTACACCACCTCGAAATACGCCTTCGCTCCCTCGGCGACGGTATGGGAACCGCCGAGAAAGGAGCTGTAGCGCGTCTGCGGGGTGTAGAGGTAATTTTCCGGCTGGTAGTTGTACGTGTCGCCGCTCCCGTCGGATGAGATCCCCGCCCAATTAAAGGGACGCCAGCCAATGTTCGGATCGCGGTGATAATCCCCGGCCTCGTCGCCAGCCGCCGCAACGACCGCCTGCCACGCCTCGTTGCCCTCCTCACCCGAGCGGTCGATGATGTGGCCTTCCGGGGTGGCCGAGCTGCCATTGTTGTTATAGGATCCGTCGTTCTTTTCCCAGTCGTAGGCCTTGTCCGACTCGCTAAAGCTCCGGTCGCCGGTCCAAACTGGCCGCTGATTGTGATAGCCCGCCGAAAAGACGATGTGGCCTTTTGCGCTTTGTAGGCCGGTGGTTACGCTGAGGTCCATAACTTCTCCGTCGCCCGCGCCCGCAGCCCCCGCGTAATAGTCGATCTCTATCCCCTCTATCGCGGTCTTGGTAATGATGTTGACCACGCCTCCGATGGCGTCTGAGCCATAGACGGCCGAGGCCCCGTCTTTGAGCACCTCAATGCGTTCGATGACCGAGGCCGGAATGGCATTCAGGTCAACGGATGAATTCGCGCCCGTCCCACCCGGCACGAAGCGACGGCCATTGACCAACACGAGGGTGCGATGGGAACCGAGTCCGCGCAGGCTGACGCGGGTAGAGCCGTCGCCGCCGTTGTTGGCTTGGGTGTTGATCGCATTGGACTGCACGGTGAGCGTTTGCAACACGTCCCCAAGGGAGGCCAAGCCCTGCGCCCTGATTTCCTCGGCTGACAGGACGACAATCGGCGCTGGCGCGAGCGTCTCCGCGCTTTTGATGCGGGAGCCGGTCACCGTGATCTCTTCGATTTCGTATATCTTCCGTTCGTCCGTCTCTTCTTCTGCGAACGCGCCCATAGTGCAGACGAGAGTTAGCAAAAATGCGTATCGCGTACTCATAATCTGTGCTCCTCGCTAGAGATTGATATTGCGATTCGGCCGTCGCTTCTGTCTCTCGGCTTGGTCGGGACGCACCTACTCATAAAAAAGGCTGTCGATCAGGTCGGAGTTTTCGAGTTAGAATGCGGCGAATTCCACCAATAACTCGTGGTTTTTAATGTTCGTGAGCAAAGCGTTCATGCAGTCTCTCAATACTGACGGTAGATATGGCCGCCCTTGACCACAACCAGCGGTTCCAATCGCTGGTTGCCAGTGCGCATCTCCCCGCCTGAATCGGCCAACTGGAACTGACCTTGGCGTACATCGAGCACTACCGCGTCGCCCCAAGCACCTACCGCCAAAGTGCCGATCTCGTCCGGCATTCCAATAACTTGCGCCGGCACGGCGGTTACTTTGGCCAGCGCGGTGTCGAGGTCCATGCCCAAATGGAGGAATTTGGACGCGACGTTGACCAAGTCATATACCGGGCCGTGGAGGTTGTACACATGCAGATCCGAAGAAATAGTATGCGGCGCAAGGCCAGCGCTCAGAGCGGTCTCGGCCACCTCCCAAGAGAAAGAGCCAGCGCCGTGCCCCACATCAAAGAGCACGCCGCGCTCGACGGCCTCGTGTACCGCAGGACGCACTTGGCCAGCTTCGTCTAGGATGCCGCATTTCATGCCGTGGAAGCAATGGGTGAGGATGTCGCCCTGTTTCATAACGGCCAGCACATCGTCGAGGCTATCGCACCAAGCGTCTTGCGGGTGGACCATAATGGGCAGACCGGCGGCATCCGCGGCCTCGCGGGCCCGGTGCAGGGGCAGCATCCCCGAGCGCTCGCTGACGATGCTGTTGCGGGTGAGCCGCACCTTGACCCCCAAGATGAGGTCGCGGTGTTGTTCGATCATGCGGCAGGCTTTACCCACGTCTGCGTATTCGGGAATCTCGAACTCGCCGATTTCCTGCGTCAACATGCCCTGCGAGGAGATGTTGAGCTGGGCCAAGATGCGGGTATCACTCACGTCGATGATGAACTTGCGGAAGCCGGGAAAGGTATCAGCACCGGCCGAGCCAGCATCGACCACGGTGGTGACGCCTCGGGCTATACAGGTGGGATCAGGCTCGACGCCGAAATGGCTGACCCCCCAATACACGTGAACGTGCAGGTCGATGAGACCGGGGGCCACCACATAGCCCGCGACATCGAGCGTTTGACGCGCTTGGTCCGCGGGCAGGTCGGCCCCGACCGTAGCGACTTTGCCGTCGGCGAAAGCTACGTCCAGCACTGCGTGCAACTTCTGGGCTGGATCAACTAGAGTACCGCCTTTGAGGATCAGATCATAGAGCATGGGATTCTCCGAAAAGGTGTTTGGGGAATATGCGGTCTCCTGACACTAACCGACTAGAGGGCCTTTGACTTGCGGGTCGTTTTTCAGTTATGGAACAGTGGTCTCAAACAACGCCAGCCAGTCGTCCACACTCTGGGCCACCGATTCGGGATGAGCTTGGCTGCGGGCGATAAAGCCGGGGACGCCGTCGCGACCGCTGGGCTGCGCCGGATCGCTGTAGCGCAGGTCGAGGCTCCAGCGGATGTGGTCGGAGTGGTTGGGGATGGAGCGGTGGATAGTCTTGTGCTGGATGAGCAGCACGCCGCCGACTTTGACCGGGCAGCTAACTTGCTCGCCGGGAGGCAGATACTGATCGGTGATGCCCTTGAAATTGGCCCCAGGGCCTAAGCCGTGCTCGTGGCCGATGAGCGGGGCGCGGTTGCTGCCGGCAATGACTTCCATGCAGCCGTTTTCAGGAGTGGCATCGACCAAGGGAATCCAAAAATTGACCATGAAGGTCTCTTCCGCGTCGGGCTGCAAATAGCCCAAGTCCTGGTGCCAAGGCACCACAGTGGCGTCTTGGTTGGGCAATTTGGCGCGCAGGTTGAATTGCGGATGAGCCAATATCTCAGGGCCGATCACGGATTCGACAATGTCGAGCAGCGCCGGTTGAGTCAGAATGGCGAACATGCCTTCGGTTTTGAGCTTGCCGTTGACTTGACCCAACAGCGGGGAAGGGTCGGCCAACTGAGAGTGGATGTGGACCAAGCGCTTGGCAAAGGGCAGGTCTGCGTGCAGCTCGGCCAGTTCGCCAGCAGCGTGGGCCTCCTCGGCGGCGGTATCGACAATGGCATTGATTTCGGCGATGAGGAGGTCGAAGACAGCGGGGTCGATGACATCCTCGACGAGGAGGTAACCTTGGGTGCGATAGAAGTCGAGTTGGTCGGAGGTAAGGCCGCTCATGGGAGTTGTCCTTTTGTTGAGGGGCTAGTTGGGGTTTGGCTATTGCCGTCGCTCTTCCATCACGATGTCCGCAACGCTTTTCTGTCCAGGTTTGACGAGCACAGGGCGCGTGGCACCTCTCGGTTTTCCCCCTGTCCCGGCAGTGATCCCCGGCAGGGTTGCCAGCCGCTCTTCCAACAGAAGGGGCGGTAGCGGCACGAGACGGGCGATGGGCTTCCCTCTCAAAGTTACGACGACTGTCTCTCCCTGCTGGACTTGCCGAAGGTAGCGCGACAACCTGCTCTTCAGGTCGCGTATAGATGCGTTCATTGGGCTCTCCTCGTAATTGGGACGAGTGTAGTCACATTGGATTCTCAAGGCAAGCACGGCGATCACCCACCCACACTACCCACACCCACTTTTGACATTGTTCAATCGGCAGGGGAGCTTGAATTCTAAGTGGAGTTCTTTGATATCTTCAACCAAGAAGGAAGGAAAATGCACATGTTTGCGGCCGTGCTAGCCGCCGTTTTTCTCATCGCCGGGACAGCCGTAGCCGATGAGCAGCCCGCCCACACCGACACCAGCGATGCCCAGATGCAGTTTTGGATGACGCACCCTCAGCGCACCGCCCGCGCTGTGCGGGCTGAGGTGCCGCCGCGCCTCGACGGCGTCATCGACGACGCAATCTGGCTGCACGCACCCGTACACGAGGGATTCACCCAAAACGACCCAGACAACGGCGAGCCTTCGACGCAACGCACCACCTTTCAGGTGGCCTACGACGACGACGCGCTCTACATCGCCGGCATCTGCTACGACACCCGCCCCGACAGCATCACCGCGCGGCTGGCGCGGCGCGACGAATGGCGCGAGCGCGACCTGCTCGAAATCAACCTCGACCCCCACCACGACCATCAGACGGGCTTCTACTTCGTGGTGGGCCCCTCCGGCTGGATCGAGGATGGGATCATCTACAACGACGACGACTTCGACGATAGCTGGGACAGCGTGGCCGAAGTGAAGACGGCAATGCGCGCCGACGGCTGGAGCTTGGAGTTGAAGATCCCTTACCACGTCCTGCGCTTCGGCGCAAAGGAGAGCTACACTTGGGGGATCAATGTCTCCCGCAAGATCTCCCGCCGCGCCGAGTGGTCGCAGTGGAGCTTCACCCCCCGAGGAGTCAGCGGCTACACCGCGCGCTTCGGCCATCTTGAAGGAATCGAAGGCATCCGACCGCAGCGCAGCCTCGAGATCTTCCCCTTCGCGCTAGGCCGCAGCACCTTGTCGCCGGGAGATGGCGGCAGCGAGCACGACCTGTTCTCCTCGGCCGGCCTCGACCTGCGCTACGGCCTGTCGTCGAATATCTCTCTCAACGCCGCCGTCAACCCGGACTTCGGCCAGATCGAGGGCGACCCGGCCGTGCTCAATCTGGGCGTCTTCGAGACCTTCCTCCGCGAGCGCCGGCCCTTCTTTTTGGAGGGCATCCAGATATTCGAATCGCCGACGCCGTTCATCGTCGGCATCCGCCGGCCCACGCGCCTGTTTCACTCGCGGCGCATTGGCCGGCCGCCCTCGCGCTTTGACCTGCCCGAAGACAGCGATGAGGTGGACCGTCCCCACAACACCACGATCCTCGGTGCCGTCAAGGTCTCGGGCAAGACCGCGGGACGCACGGCCTTCGGCCTGCTCAACGCCGTCACCGGCCGGGAGGAAGCACTCATCGACCAGCGCATTACCAACGCCGAGACAGGACGCATCGACACGGTGCGCCGCCACGTCGAAGTCGAGCCGCCCACCAACTACCTCATCGGCCGCGTGCAACAAGACCTGCTCACCAACTCCACCGCCGGAGCCCAACTCACCGCGGTCAACGGCCGCGGCTTTGACCCGACCTACGTCGGTGCTGGCGACCTGCACGTCAAGTGGTGGGACAATGCCTACCGCCTCTACAGCCGGCTCGCCGTCAGTCGCGCTGGACAGGCCGAGGAGCGCGACACCGGCTGGGAGGGCGCGCTCTACTTTCAGAAGACGGGCGGTGCCTTCGGCGGTCAGGCGTACGTGGACGCACAATCGCCCGACTTTGAAGCCAACGACCTCGGCTTTATGCAGCGCAACGACCGCATCCAGGCCGGCACCCACATCCGTTACGAGAAGCTCGACCCCTACTGGTTCGCCCGCCGCTCCGGGTTCAACTTCAACGTCTGGAACCACTGGAACTTCGCCGGCGAGCGGCTGTCCCAAGGCGTCAACTTCAACACTTGGCACGAACTGCACAGCTACTGGGGATTCTGGATGGGCCTCAGCCACAATTTCGCCGCCTTCGACGACTTGGCCACTCGCGGCGGACCGCTCATGCTCTCGCCCGCCCACACTTGGTTTGGCATGGACGTGTGGACCGACGACCGCAAGCCCATCAGCGCCTGGCTCGGCTGGAACATCAGCGGGAGCCGGGGAGGCGACAATCTCGGGTCGTGGATCGGCTTTGAGATCGAGTTGCGGCCCGTCTCCCAGTTCGAGTTGGAGATCGAGCCGGGCTACAACTTCAACCGCAACTTCGCCCAGTGGGTAGAAAACGAGGACCAAGACGGCGACGGCGAGGACGACCACTTCATCTTCGGCGAGCTCGAAAGCCGCGTCTTCGAGATCGGCGTGCGCGGCACCTATGCCTTCACCCCGGGCCTGAGCTTGCAGCTATTCGTCCAGCCCTTTGTGACAACCGGCGACTACGGTGCCATCAAGGAGCTGGCGCGCCCGCGCTCCTACGAATTCTCACCCTATGCCGGCCTTGAGGAAAACCCCGACTTCCACCGCCGCTCACTGCGCTCCAACGTAGTGTTGCGCTGGGAGTACCGGCCCGGCAGCACGCTCTTCGCGGTGTGGCAGCAGAGCCGCGACCACGCCTTCGACGACGTTAGTGACCCCCAGTTCCGCCCGGCCGGCGACTTGAGTCGCGCCTTCGCCGACGACGGCGACAGCATCTTCCTGGTCAAGCTCAACCGCTGGTTCGGGCTGTAGGGCCAGTCTGGCTTGACGGAATTCGGATTAGATGGGTATCTTTTTATCTCCCCTTGTTCAACGGAGGGGAGCGGATTGAAACTATTTTAGACGACTATGATGACCCGTCAGAACGACCGCGCGCAGAATAATAATAACCCGCTAGCCTCATCGCGCGTGTTCTGACTACTGACTTCAACCCAATCCGAATTCACAACCCGTCGCGAACACGCATCGCGGCGGGTTTTCTGTTTTTAGGAGCTTTTGAAATGACATTCCGGCACAAGCACACGGCCTACGCCTTTGCTAACAACAACGATAATAACCCCGCCATTCGGGCTCGATGGCGTTGGCCGTGATCGGATTCTACCCGCACCCCAACCCGCCGTTGAGCCTCGCGCCGACGGCGGGTTTTTCATGTACGTCCAAAACTGGAGGCTACCATGCACCGCTATCGCACGCACATCTGTGGCGAACTTCGCAAGCGCCACGCCGGCCAAACCATTCGCCTGAGCGGTTGGCTTCATCGCAAAAGGGACCACGGAGGCATATTGTTCCTAGACCTGCGCGACCACTACGGCATTACCCAGCTCGTGATCTCGCCGGAGAATGACGCTGCGGAGACCGCGGCCAAGATCCCCCGCGAATCCGTAATCCGCGTCGTAGGCGACGTGCGCGAACGATCGCCTGACACGATCAACAGCGCGATGGAGACCGGAGAAGTGGAAATCGCCGTCCGCGAGCTAGAAGTGCTCTCGCTAGCAGAACCGCTCCCCTTTTCCGTCGCCGAAGATCCCGAAGTGGGGGAGAGCACCCGCTTGTCTTATCGCTTCCTCGACCTGCGTCGGGCCGGGCTGCACCGCCGCATTCAGCTTCGCTCGGAAGTGATCGCCAGCATCAGACGGCGCATGACAGAGATGGGCTTTGCTGAGTTCCAGACGCCCATTCTCACCAGCAGTTCGCCCGAAGGCGCGCGCGATTACCTCGTGCCGAGCCGACTCTATCCCGGCCACTTCTACGCGCTACCGCAGGCACCGCAGCAGTTCAAGCAGTTGCTGATGGTGTCTGGCTTCGATCGCTACTTCCAGATCGCGCCCTGCTTCCGCGACGAAGACGCCCGCGCCGACCGTTCCCCCGGCGAGTTCTACCAGCTCGACCTCGAGATGGCCTTCGTCGAACAGGAGGATGTCTTCGCTGTGGTCGAGGAACTCTTTTCCAGTCTCTTTCGCGAGTTCACCGATTGGGCTGTGACCGCGCCGCCGTTCCCGCGTCTTTCCCATGCCGACGCCATGCTGCGGTTCGGCACGGACAAACCAGACCTGCGCTTCGGGCTCGAAATTCAGGACCTCTCCGAGATTTTCGCAGCCTCCTCGTTCAGGCTGTTCAGAGACATCGTCGCAGCAGGAGGGGTCGTTCGCGCCCTGTGCGTCCCTGAAATGGAAGCGCAGCCGCGCTCGTTTTTCGACGGCCTCGAAACATTCGTCAAAGAAGCGGGCGGCAAGGGGTTGGCGTACCTCATTAACGGAGCGCAAGCCACCGGCCCAATCGCCACGGCCTTAGACCAGAGCGTGCGCAGTCGTATTATCGAGCAGTGTGCAGCCGCTCCGGGATCAGCGATTTTCTTCATTGCCGGACCGCCAGCCGAGGCAGCGTCCATAGCGGGACGGTTGCGCCTGCATCTGGCAGACCGGCTCAATCTGCGGCGGGAGGGCTGCTATGAATTCTGCTGGGTCGTCGATTTTCCCATGTACGAATGGGACGAAGAACGCGCTTGCGTGGCCTTTGCGCACAACCCGTTTTCCATGCCACAGGGCGGCATGGCTGCGCTGGAGACGCAATCGCCGCTGGAGATCAAGGCGTATCAGTACGACATCGTCTGCAACGGCCTCGAACTGTCGAGCGGTGCCATCCGCAACCACAGACCAGACATCATGTACAAGGCGTTCGAGATTGCCGGGCACTCGCAGCGGGAAGTGGATCGCAAGTTCGGCGGCATGATCCGCGCCTTGCGCTACGGCGCGCCACCCCACGGCGGCATCGCCCCCGGCATCGACCGCATCGTCATGCTGCTAGCGGACGAACCAAACATCCGGGAGGTCATCGCCTTCCCCATGAACCAGAATGCGCAGGATCCGCTCATGGGCGCACCAAGCGAGGTGTCGCCCGAGCAGTTGCGGGAGTTGCACATAGCGATTCGGGAGTGACACCAAAAGCGCTGTTGTCATTGGGCATCGTCTCCGCTCTGAAAACCCAATCTCTCGCTTGCTGGCCAATGCCATTTGGGCGTTATTGGAAAGATATAGCTCATTATTGAAGCATAAGCCGACCTGACCATGCTTCGGGAGCCAATACAGAGAGGATAAACGCATACTGTGAAAGAGTTTACGGCGATTATTGAGCAGGACGGGAAATGGTATATTGCCCACTGCCCCGAAATTCCTGGGGCAAACGGTCAGGGCAAAACTAGGGACGAAGCACGCGAGAATTTGGTTGATTCCATAGCACTTATTCTTGAGGGTCGCCGGGAGGAGAGGTTGCGCGGTGTGCCACCGGAGGCCATGCGTGAATACATTGAAAAGCGCATCCAAGAAAAGCCCCGGGCCTCGGTTATGACTCATTTCCAGAGCAGCGTCGAGAGAAACCGTCGCCTAGGTGAAATGTTAGCCAAATGACCCATGACTTAATCACGCCATGCCTGACCACAGCTATTTCGCCAACCTGATCTGGCAGATCGCCGACCTGCTGCGTGGCCCCTACCGCCCACCGCAGTACGAGCGCGTCATGCTGCCTATGACCGTGCTGCGGCGGTTCGACTGCGTACTCGCTCCGACCAAGTACAAGGTTCTGGCTGAGTACAGTCGCTGGGGCGGCAGACTTGACGGCGACGCGCTCGACGTTAGGCTGAACAGGGCTGCTGGCCAGCGCTTCCACAACCACTCGCCGCTCGATTTCGAGAAGCTCAAGGGCGATCCAGACAACATCGCCCCGCACCTCGTCAGTTACATCCAAGGCTTTTCGGCCAACGTGCGCCGCATTTTCTTCGACTGTTTCGAGTTCGAGGCTGAGATCGAGAAGATGCGCGAGTCCAACATCCTGTACCTCGTTGTCTCGAAGTTCTGCGATGTGGACCTGCATCCCGATAGAGTTCCGAATGAGCAAATGGGGCTTCTCTTCGAGAACCTCATCCGCCGCTTCAACGAGTTGGCGAACGAGACTGCTGGCGACCACTTCACGCCGCGCGAAGTCATCCGGCTAATGGTGAGTATCCTCTTCATTCACGACGACGAACTGCTCGCCACGCCCGGCACCGTGCGCAAGCGCCTCGACCCCGCTTGCGGCACCGGCGGCATGTTGGCCGAGGCGCAAAACTACCTGCGAGACCACCACGGTGCTGCCCGGCTCTACGTCTATGGGCAAGACTACAACAACCGCGCCTTTGCCACTGCGGCCTCCGACATGTTGATGAAACAGGTTGACCACAACGGCGGCGGAGACAGTATCCGCTTCGGAGACAGCCTTACGGACGACCAATTCGCGGACGAGACCTTCGACTACTTCCTCACTAACCCGCCCTTCGGCGTGGACTGGAAGAGGCAGAAGAATGAGATCAAGAGAGAACACGACAGGCTCGGATTCGAGGGCCGCTTCGGCGCTGGACTCCCGCGAGTGAATGACGGCTCGTTGCTTTTCTTACAGCACATGTGGGACAAGCGGGAACCTGTACGGCCCACCGAACACAAACATGGATCGAGACTTGCCATCGTATTCAGCGGCTCGCCGCTCTTTACCGGTGGTGCTGGATCCGGCGAGAGTGACATTCGCAAGTGGATCATCGAGAACGACTGGCTCGAAGCGATCATCGCCTTACCGGAGCAAATGTTCTACAACACCGGCATCGGCACCTACGTATGGATCGTCACCAACCGCAAAGAGGAGCGGCGGCAAGGGAAAATTCAGCTTCTCGACGCCCGCGATTTGTGGACCGCGGGCGGGAGTGAAGACAACAAGCGCAGCCTTGGCGACAAGCGCCGCCACATCGCCGCAGAGCAGATTGAGGAGATCGTACAGTTATACGGCCGCTTTGAGGACGGCGAGCGCTCCAAGATCTTCGACAACGCTGACTTCGGCTACACACGCATGACCGTGGAGCAACCCCTGCGCTTACGCTACCAGATGACCATCGAAGACAAGTCCCGCTTTCTCGATGCTTGCCCGTACCTGCTCGACGATGTGCAGGCCATCGACAAGATGTTGGGACGCGAGCCGAGCTACGACTGGAATGCAACATGGGAGAGTATTGCCGCTCTCCTGCGTGAGCGTCAATCGCGCTGGAAGAAGGTAGAACAGAGGCTCTTCCGAGATGTCTTCACCGAGAAGGATCCACAAGCCGAGCGGGTTAGGAAAGATGGCCGAGAGAACGGCTACGAGCCTGATTCCGCGCTACGCGACTTCGAGAATGTGCCGCTTAAAGACGACATCGACGCCTACTTTGAGCGCGAGGTGCATCCCCATGTCCCCGACGCTTGGATGGACCGCGACAAGGACAAAATCGGCTACGAGATCAACTTCAACCGCCACTTCTACAAATACACGCCGCCGAGGCCGTTGGAGGAAATTGACGCGGATCTGAAGGAGGCGGAAGAGAAGATTGTGCGGTTGTTGAGGGAGGTGACTGAGTGAGCCAAATGTGGGAGCCATCTTGGCAGCCTTGCACTGCTGTCAATTGGCGTAGATTGCAGATCAAGCGTGCTTTCGCGGTAACGCTAGGCAAGATGCTTCAGAGTAGTTCTGTACACACTTCTGATGCAGAGGTCACCTATCTAAAGGCACAACATGTTCAATGGGATGGTATTACTTTGGCTGACCTGCCAACGATGTGGGCGTCGGAGGCAGAAATCAACGCGTTGCTGGTAAAGCCGGGCGATCTGCTTGTTTGCGAAGGTGGAGAGGTCGGTCGATCCGCGATTGTTGGTGATAGCCCCAAAGATCGTACTATCATTCAGAATGCACTACATCTGGTGCGTGGAAGAAATGGCGCGAATCCTAGATTTCTGAACTATCTGCTGAGGCACGCCTTCGATCAGGGTTGGTTTGATGTCATCTGCAACAAGTCGACGATCGCCCATTTCACGGTGGAAAAATTCGAGGACATGTGGGCGTGGCTGCCAGACAATTCTCAGCAACGCACCATCGCCGACTACCTCGACCGCGAGACGGCGCGGCTCGATGCCTTGGTGGCGGAGAAGGAGCGGCTGCTGGACCTGCTGGCCGAGAAGCGCCGTGCGCTCATCACTCGCGCCGTCACCCGTGGCCTCGACCCAAACGTCCCGCTCCGAGACTCCGGTATCTCTTGGCTTGGCGAAATTCCGGCGCATTGGAAGGTGACTCGTCTCAAATTCGTAGCGTCCGTCCAGACCGGGATTGCCTTGGGCAAAAGCTTTGGAAACAAGCCGACGAGGGAGTTTCCCTATCTGCGGGTTGCGAATGTTCAAGATGGCTACTTTGATCTTACCGAAGTGAAGTCTATTTCCGTGCCGAACAAAGAGGCATCTCTGTGCCTCCTTCGGGCCGGAGACGTTTTAATGAACGAAGGCGGAGACGCGGACAAGCTGGGGCGTGGAGCAATCTGGACTGGTCAGATCAACCCTTGCTTACATCAAAACCACGTATTCGCAGTGCGACCATGGCGGGTATCGCCTGACTGGCTTAACTCCTATACTTCAAGTGAAGTTGCCAAGGCGTATTTTGAAAGCCGCGCTAAGCAGTCTACGAATTTGGCGTCGATTTCAGCATCGAACCTGAGTGAGATGCCGCTCCTCACGCCACCCGATCAAGAGCAGAAGCGCGTCGTTGACCACATCGCTCGTCACACTGCCAAAATCGACAGCGTCCGTAAATCTACCGAACACACGATTTCACTCCTCAAAGAACGCCGCTCTGCCCTCATCTCAGCGACCGTGACCGGACATATTGACGAAACATTGCATGAGAGGCGTCATTTCCAAGCTTTATGATCCCATGGGGGGAGAACTGTAGCGATGACGGATACGACAAGCGTTAATAATGAAAACCAAATTCTTTTACCTGGGCGCACGGCGGACGAGCTTGCATTGACGGTTGCGGGTAATCTCGTCAAGCACCTTGGTGTACAAATGTACTCTGGCCGACCTGTGCCAGCTATTGCGGAACTCATCTCAAACGCATGGGACGCTGATGCGACAGAGGTTGACGTTTGTCTTCCACTTGACGAACCCTGGGATTCGGCCAACGAGAGTCAGATCATTACGGTCTCAGACAACGGCAATGGAATGAATTGGGATATGGTGCGAGACGCCTACCTAAATGTTGGCAGGGATCGACGAAAAACAGAAGGCAAGAACCGGTCGCAGGCTGGCCGCCTTCTTCAGGGTCGAAAGGGCGTTGGAAAGCTCGCGGGTTTTGGTATCGCCGACACTCTAGAAGTACAAACAATCCACGAGGCAGACAACCCAGATTTAAAGAAACAGGTCCTCATATGGATCAGACTTGACTTATCTGACATCACGAAAATCGAGAGTGGCCCTGTGCCGGTACAGGTAATTTTTGCCGGGCCTGTTAGTAACGCTCCTCCTGAGACTAGAAAATCGAAAGGTACAACCGTAACTCTACGGCATCTTCACGAACGTCGGGCGCGTGGCAGTGATAGTTTTCACCGCAGTATGACACGACGGTTCCTTCTTCTCCAAGACTTCCAAATACAAATAAACGGCCAAGATCTGCAAGAAGACGACATAACCTTTCAACTAAGAAAACCTGACGAAGGTTGGACAACAGACGAAGTGCTAGGATGTGGTCCCGTTGAGTACTGGATCGGATTCACCGAGCGTCCGCGCCAACAAAACCGAGGAGAATTGAATGGAGTACTCATTTATACTAGAGGCAAAGTTTCTCAAGAGGAGACCTTTTTTGAGATTAGCGGAGGCGTCACGGGCCAACATGGCCTTCGATACTTGGTCGGCAAGGTAAGGGCCGAATGGCTAGACGCGGGAATAGATTCGCCGGATCACATCGCAACGCCTAGGGACTCTATCGCTTGGGAAAGCCCGGAGGGCATGGCCTTTCGGGAGTGGGGACAACGCCTCCTCAGAACTTGCCTGTCAGATTGGGCAAAGTTTCGGACATCTCTTCGAGAACGTCAGGTTAAAGAAATCGATCCAATCATTCAGAACCGCATCGAGAACCTAGCACCGACGTATAAGGATGTAGCGTTCCAGTTCGTAGAAAAGTTTAAGTCGGTTGAGATGGAGCCTTCGGAATTTCAAGACATTCTTTCCTGGTTCCTTGACGCGCTCGAGAATGCGACGTTACGGAGCATCCTTCAAAAGCTCCGCGACACGGATGTTGCAGACCTTCAACAACTTGACGATCTTCTCTCCAAGATGGAAGTACGGATAGCAATCACACTCTTGCAGATTATAGACGGTAATCTTGCTGCCATAGATACATTGGAAAGAATGCATCGTAATAATGCAAAAGAACGAGGAGTTATTGCGAAACATCTAGAGAAGAATCCGTGGTTGATTGACCCGACATGGATGCTCAACAAGGCCGAGGGGCGCGTTGCAACATGGATTAAAAATGAATTCGGCCTTGAGAAGGAAAAACAGGCAGGAGACGATGATCGCGTCGACTTCTTTTGCGTCGCCGTAGGCGGGACGCTGCATATTGTCGAGATCAAGCGTGGGGCTCACGTTAGTAAGACAGATGATATTCTCCAAGCCGATAAGTATCGCCAATACGTTCAAGATCGATTTCAGGAGCTTACTGAACCAAAAGCGATCAGGTATTCCAATGTGCAAGCTCACCTCATCGCATCCGAATTGCATGAGGAGGCCCGGAGCTTGAAGCAAGCGTATGCAGACAAGGGCTGGGTGTTCTTTGCAACGTGGGATGACCTGATCGAGCGTGCCAAGCAGAGTCATAATCAGTTTCGTGAAGCACTCCAAAACCGAGCACTAGAGACTGATGATGGAGAGACAGGAGCCACCCAATGGTGAGTAACTCGAAGCCCATTGCAATTGATCTCTTTGCGGGATGCGGCGGCCTTACAAGTGGTCTCCGAGGTGCAGGATTTCACGTGGCCGCAGCGGTGGAGATCGATCCCATTGCCGCAAAATCGTATAGGTGGAATAATCGCCGCACGAAGTTGATTGAAAAGGACATACGGAAGGTCTCTGCCCGAGATATTTTGGATGCCGCCGGTAGCAGTAATGTTTCGCTGCTGGCTGGCTGCGCACCTTGCCAAGGATTTTGTTCCCTCACTGCAAAATACAAAAGAGACGATCCTCGCAATAAACTCGTCTTGGTAATGGCTGATCTGATAGAGGAGATTCAGCCCAAGGCGATCCTGATGGAAAATATTCCAGGGTTGGTTAATCGAGGTAGTGAGATATTCGAGAAATTCCTCAACGTACTTCGGAATAACGGATATGAAGATGACTACCAAGTGGAGCAGATGGCGAACTTCGGCGTACCGCAGTCTCGAAGAAGGTTAGTCCTTTTGGCTGGGCGTGGCTTCAGGATTAGTCTTCCTGCGGCCACACACTCCCGTTCCCCGAAAGAGGGATCTGGCTTGAAACCTTGGGTGACTATACGAGAGACAATTAGCCACATGAATGAGCCTGTGACTCTGAAAACCGCCTTGCAAAACGGAGGTCCGTTGTCTCATAACTGGCACGTAGTCAGTGACCTTTTGCCGAAGACAAAGGAACGTCTACGCGCGGCTGAACCTGGTAAGACTTGGTTGACACTTGATGAATCGCTACGACCGCCCTGTCATCGAAATGGGTACAATGGCTTTACCAACGTGTACGGCAGGATGGCTTGGGACCAAGTATCCCCGACAATTACCGCTGGGTGTACGACGCCGAGCAAGGGTAGATTTGGGCACCCTGATAGTCGCAGATACACGATCTCCGTAAGGGAAGCCGCGCTGCTTCAAACCTTCCCGGAGAAATACCGGTTCATTACGGATCGGATGGACGCAGTATGCGACATGATTGGGAACGCCGTCCCTCCGCTCTACGCGAAACTGGCTGCCAAACAGGTCTTTGCCGCTCTCAGGGATCAAGGTGCTGAACAAGCGGAGTAGCGGCATGAGTCGATGGCCGGGCAACGTCCAATCAATAAAAAAATACAGAGACGTATCCTAGTAACCGAAGAAGATGATCACATGACCGCCTCCCGGCATTCGGAAGCCGCCTTCGAGACCGTCATCGAAGCACACTTGCTCCAGAACGGCTACATCTCCATTCCCCGCGAAGGCTTCGACCGCGACCGCGCCATCTTCCCCGACACCGTCCTCGCCTTCATCCGCGAGACCCAGCCCGTAGAATGGGCCAAGCTAGAAGAGCTCCACGGAGATAAAACCGGCGAGCAGATTCTCACGGACCTGTGCAAGTGGATGGACTCCAACGGCTCGCTCGCAACCCTGCGCCACGGCTTCAAGTGCTACGGGCGGACGCTCCACGCGGCATTCTTCAAGGCGGCTCACGAACTGAACCCAGAACTCGAAGCCCGCTACGCAGCTAACCGACTTGGACTCACTCGCCAGCTTCGCTTCTCTCCTCAGTCGGGGAAGTCGCTCGACGTAACGCTGAGCCTGAACGGCATCCCCATCGCCACGGTGGAACTCAAAAATCCGCTCACCGGGCAGACGGTAGAGAATGCGATTCACCAGTACCGGCACGATCGCGACCCCCGAGAGTCGATCTTCGAGTTCAAACGCCGTACGCTCGTTCATTTCGTTGTCGATACCGAATGCGTGCGCATGACTACGCGCCTAGCCGGCGACGCGACCTACTTCCTGCCCTTCGACAAGGGATGTGATGGCGGTGCTGGGAACCCGCACGATCCGGCAGGCCGTAGCTATCGGACAGCCTACCTCTGGGAAGAAGTGCTCGCCCGGGACAGCCTACTCGATGTACTCGCCCGGTTCATCCACTTGCAGACCGAAGAGAAGCGCGACGACCGAGGCCGCAAAGTGAAGGCCGAAACGATGATCTTCCCGCGCTACCACCAACTTGATGCCGTCCGGCTGCTGGTGCAGAAGGCTCGCTGCGAGGGCGTCGGCAACAACTACCTCATTGAGCATTCGGCTGGCAGCGGCAAGAGCAATACGATAGGCTGGCTCGCTCACCGCTTTGCTTCCTTGCACAACGAGGCAAACGAGCGCGTCTTCGATAGCGTGATCGTAGTGACTGATCGCGTCGTGCTGGACCAGCAACTCCAAGACACGATCTACCAGTTTGAGCACAAGCTCGGCGTCGTGCAGAAAATCGACGAGCGATCCCGACAGCTTGCCGAGGCCCTAGAAAACGCCGTCCCAATCATCATCACTACGCTACAGAAGTTCCCCTTCGTGTCTCAGCAGTTGCTCAAGATGGCCGAGGAGCAGGGCGTTGAGGGAACAGGTGTACTGCCTACCCGACGCTGCGCCGTCATCATCGACGAAGCACATAGCTCGCAGGGAGGGGAGGCATCGACGGATCTCAAGGAGGTTCTCGGAGGCGAAGATCTGCTGGAGGAAGCTCGGAACCGCGCCGAAGAGGAAGGCCGCGAGGATCAGGAAGAACTGTTCCGTAGCATGGCCAAACGCGGCCGGCAAGGAGGTATATTCGAAAGTTGTGGATTCGGGATTGAGCGCCCAACGAGCGTATCCTAGTTTTAATAGCGCTCAACCTATTAAAAGCCCTCTCTTTGAGGGGAAAGGATACGCTCGTCATGGAAGAATATACGGCTGCTGAGGTGGCTAGGCTAATCAAGGAAGAGACGTATAGTAGCTTGGAGGCGATGTTGCGCGAAGGGGCTCGTCGGATGTTGCAGGCAGCTTTAGAGATGGAAGTGGATACCTATATTGAGCGGTGCCAAGAGCAGCGCGATGGGTCAGGGCATCGGTTGGTGGTGCGTAATGGCCGCCACCGTGCGCGCGAGGTGGTCACGGGGGTCGGCAAGATTGCTATCCGCCAGCCTCGGGTTGCCGATCGACGGGCCGAGCACCACTTCACCAGTGCGATTTTGCCGCCCTATCTGCGGCGGACGCCCTCGATAGATGCGCTGATTCCGGCGCTCTATCTCAAAGGGGTGTCCACATCGCAGTTTCCCGCGGCGTTGAGTGCGATTTTGGGCGAGGGCGTATCCGGGTTATCTCCGGCCAATATCGTCCGGCTCAAAGCGCTTTGGGACGACGAATACCAGCAGTGGTGTCGGCGGGATTTGACCGACAAGCACTATGTGTATATCTGGGCGGATGGCCTGTATTTCAATGTCCGCTTGGCCGCGGATCGA
This sequence comes from Candidatus Latescibacterota bacterium, assembly GCA_965208845.1. Taxonomy (GTDB): domain Bacteria; phylum Latescibacterota; class UBA2968; order UBA8231; family UBA8231. Next base: position 6,283,438 of record OZ242361.1, read on the forward strand.
CCCTGTCTGTTGGTCGTGATTGGGGCTACCCGCGACGGCCGCAAAGAGTTGGTCGCCATTGAGGACGGCCAGCGCGAGAGCAAACTGTCCTGGCAGGCACTCCTCCAAGGGCTCAAAGCCCGGGGGCTGACCCAAGCCCCCGCGGTGGCCGTCGGCGATGGGGGGTTGGGCTTTTGGGCGGCGTTGGAGGAGGAATACCCGGCCACGCAAGCGCAGCGCTGTTGGGTGCATAAAACGGCGAATGTGTTGGATGCGCTGCCCAAAAGTCAACAGCCCAAGGCCAAGGAACTGATCCACCAGATCTATGGGGCCGATACCCGCGCCGAGGCTTTGGATCAGTATGATCGGTTTATCGCCTTGTACGAGGCCAAATACCCCAAGGCTTGCGACTGCTTGCAAAAAGATAAAGACGCCCTGTTTACCTTCTATCAGTTTCCAGCCCACCACTGGCGCCACCTGCGCACCACCAATCCGATCGAATCAACCTTTAGTACGGTGCGCCACCGCACCCGACAGACCAAGGGCTGTGGCTCGCGCAAAGCCACCCTGATGATGGGCTACAAACTGGCGATGGAAGCCGAAAAAAAATGGCAGCGCTTACACGGCTATAAGTGGCTGGAAAAAGTCGTCGAAGGCGTGGAATTTTGCGATGGGATCATCAAAAAAGCCGCCTAATTCACCAGGATACGATCAAAGCTGATCCACAACTTTTGACAATATCTCGCCGGCAAGCGAACCTGAGTTTCTTCGCTTTTACAGCTACGCCCAAACACAAGACGCTCGCAGTGTTCGGCCGAGACGGAGAGCCGGTCCATTGCTACACGATGCGGCAGGCAATCGAGGAAGGGTTCATCCTCGACGTGCTCAAGCACTACACCACGTACGCGACCTACTTCAAACTACTTAAGGCGTGCCAGGACGATCCAAACGTCGAGCGGAAGAAAGCAGCACTGGCGCTAGCGCGCTTTCTGCGCCTGCACCCCCACAACATCGCGCAGAAGACCGAGGTGATGGTCGAGCACTTCCACGCTGTCACGCGCCACAAGATCGGTGGTCGCGCCAAAGCCATGGTCGTCACCGGGTCTCGGCTGGAAGCGGTGCGATACAAGCAGAGCTTTGATCGCTACATCCAAAAGAAGCAATACGCAATCAAAACACTGGTAGCCTTCTCTGGAGAAGTTCGGGATGACCAGCTCCCAAATGAGTCATACACCGAGGAGAAAATGAACCTAGGTATCCGGGAGAAGGAGCTTCCAGAGAAGTTCGCAACTCCAGAGTATCAGGTGCTGCTCGTCGCAGAGAAATACCAGACCGGATTCGATCAGCCACTCCTGCACACGATGTACGTGGACAAGCGGCTAGCTGGCATCCAAGCAGTCCAGACGCTCTCTCGCCTGAACCGTACACACCCGCTGAAGGAGGACACTTTCGTTCTCGACTTCGTAAACGACCGTGAAGAAATCCGCGAGGCATTCAAAGTCTATTACGAGGGAGCGGAGATGGGAGAAGAAGTGGACCCCGCCCACATGTACGCAGTCAAGGGAGAACTCGACGCGGCCGGGATCTATCTCGATGAAGAAGTTGAGCGGTTCTGTGAAGTGTATTTCAAGCCAAAGCAGCGCCAGAGCGCCCAAGATCACCAAGCAATGCACACTGCGCTCGATCCTGCGGTGTCGCGCTTTAGAGCCTTGCAGAAAGACGACGAGGACGAAGCAGAACTCTGGCGCGGAAAGGTCCAAGCCTTTCGCAACCTCTACGGCTTCCTGAGTCAAGTCATCCCGTACCAGGACTCGGACCTCGAACGCCTGTACGTGTTTCTGCGCCATCTGGCGGCAAAGCTGCCACGACGCCGGAGCGGTCCCGCCTATCAGTTCGATGACGAGGTGCGGCTCGAGTACTACCGCCTCCAGAAGATCAGTGAAGGCTCCATCTCCCTCGCGGGGGGAGATGCTCACGCCTTGGATGGGCCGACCGAGGTCGGCAGCGGCGCTGTACATGAGGAGTCGGTGCCGCTTTCGCAACTCATTGACGTTGTCAACGAACGCTTCGGTACCGACTTCAACCAGGCCGACCAACTCTTTTTTGATCAGATCGTCGAGGCGGCCATGAGCGACGATGGACTGCGCCAAGCAGCCGCAGTGAACCCAGAGGACAAGTTCGAGTTGGTGTTCAGAAATCTTCTGGAACGACTTTTCGTTGAGCGCATGGACCAGAACGAGGAGATCTTCGTCCGCTACATGAACGACCAACCGTTCCAACAGTTAGTGAGCGAATGGCTGGCGTCTCAGGCGTACCAGCGACTCCGGGATGGAGATGAGCAACTTGACGCGGCCCCGCCGCCTACTTTGCGCATCGTCGCCGCCAAGCCCGACGAGCGTTACGTCACCTGCGTCCCGCTCGTGCCGCTTGCGATCGCGGCCGGCGAGTTCGGCAATCCCCAGAACGTGGCAGCCGAGGAGGAGGAGGAGTGGGTTGAGGTGGATTCTGCACACCGCTTGCGACCGGGGATGTTCGTCGCACAGATCGTGGGCCGCTCAATGGAACCCACGGTTCCTGACGGAGCACATGGTTTGTTCCGCGCCCCCGTAGAGGGCACACGTCAGGGTAAGACGGTATTAGTTCAACTCCAAGACGCTATCGACCCCGAAACAGGGGCGCGATACACTCTCAAGCGATACGAAAGTCAGAAGATCCAAGACGGTGACTCATGGAAGCACGCCAAGATCACGTTGAAGCCGACCAATCCCGAGTTTGAACCCCTCGTCCTCACGTGCGCCGACGAGGGCGAGGTGGCAGTCGTGGCGGAACTGGTGGAGGTAATCGCTGCCAACGCCTGACGCGATGCTCCTTGTTATCCTTCGTCTCACCTTCTGCATATTGCAGCGCATCGCGCAACCCGTCTATAATCTTGCCGCCGATTTTACTCATGCTCTCCTCCATCGAATGCTTTCAATCATACGCTTAAAAGGTAAGCCATTGGCTTACTCAAGACAACCAATCAGCAGACCGAAATGATCAGCAAGGTGTCACCTGAGCAGGTGCCTATAAAAAAAGTCGCCGAACTATTGCGACTGTTCTACACTCCCTCGAATTTCGATTCATCTCCCGGTGAAACTAGCAGGAGGTGAGATATGACCGAAGTTAGAAAGACCATCAGACTCTACGAAGCCCTCGAACTACGCGGCGAGTACGACGCCCGCATCAAGACGTTGCGCGACTGCCTGCCCAAATCGCGCCAGAATCGAAACCTGTTCTCCCATCGAGACAACGACTCTTCGCGCCGGCCAGCCCCCGGATTCAGCGTCTCCGAGGCGCGCGACCAGTTGCGAGCCCTCGAATTCAAACGCCGCAAACTGAACGCTGCGATCCAGCGTGCCAACTTCGAACACCGCGTTGAACACGGGGGTGACGACATGAGCCTCACCGAGGCCCTTGAGACCCGCAAAGCGCTCAACGACCGCCTCGGTGAGTTGCACACCCAAGTCGTCGATTCTGCCTATGAGCGGGTCCTCCACAAGGAGGAGCGCGACATCGTCGAGGACAATGAGTTGCCTTACGACGACTGCCGTACCCGTCTCGACGAGGCGCGCGTCGAGTTCCGCCAGCTCAACCGGCAGATCCGCGCCGCGTCGTTCGAGGTAGAGGTGGAATATGCTGACGAACAGTAAGGACGAGTAGAACGGAAGAGACAGGGGAGCAAGTGCGACTGCGCTGGTGACGGCGCATAGCCCAGACGCGGCGTGCACTGTAACGCGCGACCTCAGGGATTGATAACCCAATTATCCGGCAAAGCCGCTCAACCACCTAGCGGCTAACCATTCAGCACCGGGAGCCCCTCAGCGAATCAGCAACAGGGCTTCGCGTCTCTTCCGTTCGCCATTCTCAGCAGGGGCGGGGTGTATCCCCCCGTAAATAGATCCGGGTTCTGCCAAAGCTCGCTCGACGAGCGCGGAGGCTCCCGTAGTTAGACGGGGAATGTGGATTTAACCAGTACCGCCCCACACCTGCCGGGCCGGTGCCCTGCCCTTGACACAATCTGCGCGAAACTCAGCTAGAGCTCGCTTCAAACGCCGATGGGTACGCGCACCCGTCTCGGTCTGGGAGTGATAAACGCTTTCTTGTGGTGCCCTGCGACGCTTTCTACCCATTTCTATCAAGATATTTCTTGACACATTGTCCCCACAATCCTATATAACGATACAAAAGGGGGTATAGTGATGGCTGTGCTACGAGAGAAATTCTCCAGTCAGGCTTCGCCGGAGTTGCTGGCCGCAGTGCGCGAAATTGCCCGCAAGGAAGGTCGTCATTTTCAAGCAGTGCTGGAAGAGGCTATGCGAGAATACATTGAAAACCGCGCTCAGGGAAAGCTCCGGGCTTCGGTTATGGCCCATTTTCAAGCCAGTGTTGAGAAAAATCGTCGCCTAGGTGAATTATTGGCCAAATGACCCATGACTTCCCAACCATCGAGGAAGTCATCGCCATGCACAACGCCCTGATTAGTGCCTTTGGCGGCTCACTAGGCATCCTCGATGAAGGCGCTCTCGCCTCCGCGCTCATGCGCCCCCAGCTTGGATACTACGACGGACTCATCCAAGAAGCGGCCGCCCTCATGGAGAGTATAGCCAACAATCACGCATTCGTGGACGGCAATAAGCGGGTTGCCTTTTTCGTCACCGACACCTTTCTGCGCATGAATGGCCACTTCATCAACTGCGACAACGATGAGGCATACGCTGTCTTCATGCGAATGTTCGAAACTAGTTCGTTCCGATTTACCGAATTGAACTCGTGGCTTGAAGAAAAGGTCGAACCCTTCTAATCAACGTGCATACCCATCCGGATTGTCCCGCCGCCAATTGGGCTGGTACCCTTCCTCGGCGTCAAAGCCATACGACGGCCCGATTTGATTTTCGGTCTGCCAAGGCCAAGCCTGACCGCCGATAATGCGGAACTGATCGCCCTTGCCGCAGAGCCAATAGAACATGTGGGCGTAGTAGCGTGCCGTGCCGTGCCCGCCGTAATACGCGCTCTGGAAATCAAAGTCCTCCTCGACGATCCAATCGCGCTGGGGAGGTGCCGTACGCCAGTAATTGTACTTGAGCATCCGGCGCAGACCCTTGGCGGTGGACTTGCCTCGGCGGTGCATGATGCTCTGATGGTGGATCCCAATGGTGCCGGCCGGGCCGTCGCAAAACACGCCCCCTTCTTCACTGTCGCGGCTATTAGGTTGGATATGCGAGCCAGGCACCAGCTCGGTCGGCCCCAACTCCACGGGCGTGTCCTGCGGAAAGTAGAAGACCTCCAAAAAGCGCAGCTCCGGGCCATAGATGTGATCGGCATCTTGGTGCCAGCCCTGGGCTTCCTCTGGGCACTCGACCCGGTGGTGGCTGGCCAAGATCGGCAGACCGACGTTGGGGCCTAAAAGCGAGCGCATGGCACCGGCTAACTGGGGATTGAGCAGGACGTGCTCGATGAACCAGTCCTCCAAGAAGATGGAACTCGGCTCGTGAGTAAAGCGGATGCGGTCGAGGTCGGCTTCAGTCAGGCCGTTGGGGATATAGCTCGGATTGGCGGGAATATCGCCGTCAAGCCAAGCACAGGTGCGCTGATTGATCTCGTCGGACACAACGCCTTTGAGCAAGAGATGGCCTTCGCGGCAGAATTCGAGGACCTCGGAGTCAGTGAGCGTCGGCTCGCAGTCAAAGGTGCGTTGGCATGGGTCGTGTTGCATGGTTTCCTCCTGCGATAGTGGTGCAGCTTGTCTCTACGGGGGTCGTTAGCATATATAGCAACCCTGTCTGCGTCCATCTGCGTCCATCTGCGTCCATCTGCGTCCATCTGCGGATTCTCTTATGAATGGGATTGCTATATCCGCTAGCGCCTACAAGCTAGCCAAATCCCATCCACCCTGTCCACTAGGTTGCACGCGCCGTAAGATAGTTATACTCTTGCTCGGCAAAATTAAACGGAGCACATCATGGCAGAATCAGCAAGAAGAATAGTCAGCGGCGGATTGCACATCGACCAGCGGCTCTACGCCCTCGTCGCCGAGCAAATTGCGCCCGGAACGGACGTGGATGTCGATCACTTTTGGGCGGCGCTGGGGAAGATCGTCGAGGACTTGGAGCCAAAGAATCAACAGCTACTCCAGCGGCGCGACGCCTTACAGGCCCAGATTGACGCCTATCACCAACAGCGCCGCGGTCAGCCGTTAGATCCCACAGAGTACCGGGCCTTTCTCGAAGAGATCGGCTACTTGCTACCCACGGGCGACGCGCAGCGGATCCGCACGGAAAACACCGACCCAGAAATCGCCTCCCTAGCCGGCCCCCAGCTAGTCGTCCCAGTTGACAATGCGCGTTATGCGCTCAACGCGGCGAATGCGCGCTGGGGCAGCTTGTACGACGCCCTGTACGGCACGGATGTAATCGAAGGCCGCGTCCCGGCAGGCGAGTACGACGCCGAGCGCGGAGCCCAAGTCATCGCACGTAGCGAGGCATTCCTCGACGCGGTCGCGGGCCTCCACCAAGGTGCGTACCGGGAGGTGGAGGAATTTTTCCTGCGCGAGGACGCTGGCGGACAAACCCTGCGCGCTCGTCTCGCAAGCGGCGACGAGGTCGGCCTCAAAGACGCCGGGCAATTCGTCGGTTATGGGTATGAAGGAGATCGGCTGAGCAGCGTCTTGCTCCGCCACAACGGATTGCACATCGAAATCCAAATCGACCGCACCCATCCCATTGGACGCACTCACCGCGCCGGCGTCAAAGACGTGCTCTTAGAAGCGGCCATTACCACCATCCAAGATTGCGAGGATTCCGTGGCCGCGGTCGATGCCGAGGACAAGGTCCTCGTCTATGGCAACTGGAACGGCCTGATGCAGGGCACGCTGGAGGCGACCTTCGTCAAGGACGGGCAGCCCCTAACGCGCCGCCTGCGCGCCGACCGCACATTTACCACACCCAACGGCAACACCTTCACGCTGCCCGGGCGCAGCCTGTTGCTAGTACGCCACGTCGGCATCCACATGTACACCGATGCAGTGACCACGGCCGACGGCGCGGAAATCCCCGAGGGCTTTCTCGACGCCATGGTCATCAGCTTAGCGGCAATCCACGACCTCAAGGGCCGCGGCCGCTACCGCAACAGCAAGACCGGCAGCGTCTATGTGGTGAAGCCCAAACAGCACGGGCCAGACGAGGTCGCAGCGACTGTCGAGCTTTTTACGCGAGTAGAGGAGGCGCTGGGGCTGAGTAAAAACACCTTGAAAATCGGCATCATGGACGAAGAGCGCCGCACTACGATCAATCTCAGCGAGTGCATCCGCTGCGCGGCCGAGCGCGTCGTCTTCATCAACACCGGCTTTCTCGACCGCACCGGCGACGAGATCCACACCAGCATGGATCTGGGCCCCATGTTGCCCAAGATGGAAATCAAAGAGCAACCCTGGCTCAGTGCGTATGAGGACTGGAATGTGGACGTCGGCATCGCCACCGGCTTGGTGGGACGGGCGCAGATCGGCAAGGGGATGTGGACCATGCCCGAGCTAATGCGCGAAATGGTAGAGACCAAGATAGGCCACCCGCAGGCCGGGGCGACGACTGCTTGGGTGCCCTCGCCCACGGCGGCCACCCTGCACGCACTGCACTATCACCAAGTCGATGTCTTCGAGCGCCTCAACCAGCTAGCCGGACGAGAGCGGGCATCCCTCGGCGCGATTCTCAGCCCCCCGGTGCTCGACCGCCAACTCGACCCCGAGGAGATTCAGCAGGAGCTAGACAACAACGCCCAGGGGATTTTGGGCTACGTGGTGCGCTGGGTCGGCCAGGGCATTGGCTGTTCCAAGGTGCCGGACATCAACCACATCGGCCTGATGGAAGACCGTGCCACCTTGCGAATTTCCAGCCAACACATCGCCAACTGGCTGCACCACGAAATTACCAATGAGGAACAGGTACGGGCGACCTTTGCGCGCATGGCGGCCGTGGTCGATGCACAAAACAGCGGCGACCCAGCGTACTGCCCCATGGCCCCCAACTTCGACGCCAGCGCCGAATTCCAAGCGGCACTGGATCTAGTATTCAACGGTCGCACCGAACCAAACGGCTATACGGAAAACGTGTTGCACAAGCGGCGGCGAGAGGTGAAGGTCGCCCGACGAATCGCCTAGAACCACCACTTATAACGTTATACATGGCCATCGAGGTATCAGATGCTTCGACTCCGCTTTGCTCCGCTCAGCATGACACGGTGAAGCAGCGCACCCACTTGTCATGCTGAGCGAAGCGAAGCATCTCAAACCACCTCTACTATCGTGTACTTAGAACCACCATTCAAATTCAAGGAGATGACAGATGGAAACGCTTCACTCGCTGCCTTCAGGCAGTGCATCACATGCAAAAGTCGCCCTCGTCACGGGTGCCGGTAGCGGCATCGGCCGCCACAGTGCCCTGGCGTTGGCCGAGGTCGGCTATGGGGTTGCCCTAGCCGGACGGCGTCAAGATGCCTTAGAGGAAACGGCCGCGCTGGCGGGAACGGATGCCCGCATGTTGCCGGTGCCCACCGACGTCGGCGACCCCCAAGCCGTTGACGCGCTGTTCGCCCAAGTCGAAGAGCACTTTGGCCGACTCGACGTGCTGTTCAACAACGCCGGAGGCGGAGCGCCAGCCGTGCTGTTGGAAGACCTCGAATACGAACAGTGGCAGAAGGTAGTAGCCGTCAACCTGACGGGCACCTTCCTCTGCACTCAAGCCGCCTTCCGCATTATGAAGGGTCAAGATCCGCGCGGCGGGCGGATCATCAACAACGGCTCGGTCTCAGCCGCAGCCCCGCGTCCCAATTCCGCCCCTTATACTGCCACCAAACACGCCATTACCGGACTCACCAAATCGACCTCGCTCGACGGGCGCAAATACGACATTGCTTGCGGCCAGATCGACATTGGCAACACAGCGACCGATATGACGCAGCGGATGAGCGACGGCGTGCCGCAGGCCGATGGCACCAAGCTCGTGGAGCCGCGCTTTGATGTCGAACACGTGGCCCGCGCCGTAGTGCAAATGGCCGAGCTGCCACTGGACACCAATGTGCTGTTTATGACCATCATGGCGACGAAAATGCCGTTTGTCGGGCGAGGTTAGCAGCGACCGCCATGAACATCGACGACGCCAAGGCCCATATCGACGAATACGGGTACGCCGTGCTCAAAGAGGCGTTGACCCCGGACCAGGCCAACGCCCTGCGCGATCGCTCGGCCGAGCTAGTTGCCGCAGAAAGGGAAGCCAGCGGAGAGCATGTCTATCTCGACGGCTGCGCACAGCGCGTGTGGAACCTAGTCAACAAGGGCCGCATTTACGAAGAGATGATCCAGCTCCCGCAGGTACTCGCGCTCCAAGAGTACCTGCTAAGCGACAACTGCATCTTGAGCAGCTTCACCGTCAATTTCATCGGCCCGGGCGCGCCGGCCGGCCGCCTGCACATCGATTTTCCACTCGGCAGCTTTCCCCAGCCACCGCCACCCTTCGCCTTTTGCGCCAATACCATCTACGTGCTCGACGACTTCGCGCCTGAAAACGGGGCCACCCATATCGTGCCGGGCAGCTACAAGCGCGGGTACGCCCCCGACCCAGAAAAAGAGTACGACGACGTCATCCAGCTAGACGTCCGCAAAGGCGATATCGTCGTCTTCCACGGCGCAACGTGGCACGGCAGCGGTGCCAATCACACTCAACAGGATCGGATGATTCTGTTGGGATTCTTCTGCCGCTCGTTTATGAAGCCGCAGCAAGACCAGTTCAAGCTAGCGCGCCCCGAGGTCGTCGCACGGGCGACGCCGACCCTGAAGCGCTTGCTGGGCTTCGAATCTCAGTCGGGGATGCGGACCTAGCATATATAGAGATCCGGGATGATTTGAACGATTCGAGCAGTAGATCGTCTTGTTTCTACTATTCTGCGTCTATCTGCGTCCATCTGCGGATCACCTCGTAAATGTAGGATTGCTATAGGGAACGCCAATGAACTCACTCGACCACCGCAAGCGCCTCTTCGTCGATATGGACGACGTCGAGCGCCAAGAAAACGTGACGCGCGTCTTCCACCAAGCGGAGAAGTACGGCACGCATCCCGTGCTCAAACAGGAAGCGCCGTGGGAACAACACGGCGGCATGACCGCGGCGGTGATCTTCGACGCCGAGGAACAAATTTTCAAGGCGTGGTACATGGCCGGCCACTATGCGCCGGGATGCGAACACGTGCAGTGCCTCGCGCTGTCGCCGGACGGAATCCATTGGGAGCGTCCCTCCCTCGGAATCCACGAAGCCCTCGGCTCCAAGGACAACAACATCGTCATCCCCGCGACCCACCACGAAGGGCAGGATCACTGGGAGACCATGCTCAAGGACCCCCTCGACCCAGATCCCACCCGCCGCTACAAGGCCATCGGCTGGTCGAGCTACGACTGGGACGGCCCGCGCTCGGGCATTTACAGCGCCACTTCGCCGGACGGGATCGACTGGTCGCATTCGCCGGACCCGATTTTCCGCTACCATCCGCGGCCCGGCACCCGCGACTTGGGGCCGGTCGGGGACGCGCAGTCCATGATGGTGGATATTGAGCGCCGGCGCTACGTGGCTTTTTTGCGCGGCGTGCCCGAGCGGCTGATTAGCACAAGCGAGGACTTCTTCTACTGGTCGCCGCCGCGGCCTTTCTTAGCACCGCTCAACGAAGAAGAGGCCCTGTACAACAACACCGGCTTCAACTACGGCGCTCACTACCTGGGCATCCTGACCCACTTCGACAAACGCCCGCGCCAACAGACCCAAGTCCTGCGGCTCTTGTGCAGCCGCGACGGGGAGCGCTGGCATCGGGCTCCGGGGGAGCCACTGGTAGGTTTGGGCGCAGTGGGCGAGTGGGACCGGTTCCAGCTAATGCTCAGCGGTGCGCCGCCCATTGCCGTGGACGACAAGCTCTATATCTACTACCGAGGCACGGCCCGGCGGCACGCCAAGATCCCGCGCGAATTCGACCCACCGATTGCGGCCGATCAGGACCCGGGGACGATGGGCATTGGCTTGGCCATGCTGCGCCTCGACGGCTTCGCGTCGCTCAACGCCAGTTTTGACGGCGGGCAGATAACGACCCGATCCTTCGCGTTGGCCGGAGACGAATTGCAGGTCAACGTCAAAGCGGATTATGGGCAGCTAACCGTCGAATTGCTCGACGAGGGAGGGCACCCCATTCCCGGCCACACTGCCCAAGACTGCGTCGCCATCGCCGAGGACGGAGTCGCCGTACCTGTGCGCTGGCGCGACGGCCGGGATTTGCGCGCATTGCGAAAACAGCCGGTGCGCCTGCGTTTCGCACTGAACAACGCCCGCCTGTACGCCTATTGGTGTTTGTAGCTTTGGGTCGTAATGGGTGGGGCTGCCGCGATTTCGACAACCTCGCGGCGGATTTGAATCCAGAGGAAATCACGACAAGCTACCCGTCAATCACCCGCGAATCCGTCCAGTTTGTGCTTCATACGCGCAAGCTATATCATTTCGGCAATGAATCAGATTCCTGAAATTGATGTGCTCATCGCTACGGCGCTGTGGTTGAAAGATCGTGGGGCTAGCCCGATTCAGTTCTCGGTCGCCAGCGGTCGCGGAATCAACACGCCTGCTGACACTGCGCGATTGCGTAAGGCACTCTTGGTTGCTGGGCAGGAGCATCTCCTAACAACCAAGACCGGGCCAGATGTGATTGCCCTCTCAAAGACAGAGCTTTGGCAGATCGAGTGCAAAGGGGTGGGGATGGGTGGCAAACAGACTCAGCGCAACAACTTTGACCGGGCGCTGGCAAGCACCGTTTCGTACTTCTCCGCTGACTCCACAGACGTAAAAAATAGGAGTGGCGACCCTCTTCGTATCGTCCTGAGCGCCATGATAGAGGAGGAACCAAAACTACGGCTTGGTCTAGCTCTCCCAGCAACACCTACCTATCTCAACGAATTGAGACGGCGCGTCGGCAAGTCTCTGCGCAAGCAACTAGACTTGTGGATACTTCTGCTTGATCTGCAAGATAGAAACATCCGCGCTGTACCCCCGGACGAGGAGGTGTAACCACCAAGCCGTGTAACTGTCTCTAAATGAAAGGGGAAACTGATGGACAGTAAGGAGTTTCTGAACGAACTGTTCGATCAGCTAAAGGACATCAAAAAGGCCGAGAATATTTTGCACATCAGTGAGCTTACCCCCAATAGTCAGCATCCTCTGACATTCTACACAGAAGTGACAAGCAACCATGCAAAAATCAGAGACGTACCCCTGTTTCTATGGGATGACTTCTTCTTCATCAGCAATGATCTCGTACACTTCACCACGCTTCTCTTTCTGCTGAAGCCGTTCATCAATGATGCGACGCAGGAAGCTGGCACATATTTTCAGAACTGGTATGATGCAAGGTACCTCTCCTACGCTAGCGTACTACATTCTTCCGTATATAACTTCTGGGACCGTATAGGAGATCTGCTGCATTGCTTCTTTGAAACGGGACTGTCCAATAGCAGGGTATACATGGGCCGCGTTCTCAACAATTTTCCGCAAGCAGGAAGGAAATCAGTCAATTTCCAGCAGATCAATCAGATTTACATGAACTACGTGCGTCCGCTCGTGTGTGAGCGAGACGAGGATGTTCATAATCAGTCTTTTGCCACAAGTCGCTACTATGGAGTGATCCTTGCGGAGGGCGATGATCAGAAGATGCAAACGGAACTCAAGCTGCGCTTGCCAAACCTGTTTAAGGAGCAGATTGAGCTTGCTTACCAAGGATTCGAGCTTGCTCTTCGTCTAATTGAGGAAAGGACACCTGCATCATAGAGTAACTGCCTGCGCTGCAACGTCTAGGAGACTTTGGAGCCCTAGCGTCGGTGACGCTGGGGAGAGTAGATTGAAACGTTTGTGAAAATTCCCCTACTCCCACTGGAGAAAGGTAAACGATGGCGAAAATAGACTACTTAATAAATGCCCCGAAGGAAGGTGAGCCGCCTTTTCCTCCGTACATTTATCTATGGCTTTCTGAGCACTCAGAAATCGAGAGAGACGGGAAAAGCTATATAACGCTCAGTCCTCAACTTATGGGAGATTCCGAGATTGATTATTATGTTGACGGGCTCATTGAGCAACTTAACAGGGTCCGAAAAAAAGCAAAAGAAAGACTGGTTGAAGGCTAAACAAGAGATTCGGTAAGAAGGTCTAAAACCCCTTGTTCCCAAGTAGGTTATGAAAAACGCCGCTTTCCGAACTTCCCGCCGTTCCCGCCGATTTTGGCTCACAGTAGCCGCCTGTTTGGCCTTCTCCTTTACGGCCGGGCCAGCTATCGGCGTGGACTGCGAGACCTGGAACACAAAGGAGTTCTTCAAAACCGCCACAGTCCAAAAGGTGGCCGATTGCCTTCGAGCCGGGGCCGACCTGCACGCACGGGACGAACGCAATCGAACCTCTCTGCATAAGGCGGTCCAGAACAACAACGACCCGTCAGTCATCACCATCTTGCTCAAGGCCGGGGCCAACCTTCACGCACGAGACAAAAACGGCGTAACTCCCCTACATCTGGCGGCCGCAGTCAACGATAACCCTGCTGTCGTGGACTCCTTGCTCAAGGCCGGGGCCGATCTCCACGCACAGGCGCACACCTTCGGCGTAACCCCCCTACATCTGGCGGCCGGGGTCAACGCAAATCCGGCGATCATTGCTGCCTTGCTCAAGGCCGGGGGCGACCTTCATGCACAGGATAAAAGCGGCTATACCCCCCTGCATTGGGCGACTTTGAACAACAACAACCCGGCAGTCATCACCACGCTCCTAGATGCCGGGGCCGACCCGAATGCACGGGACGAGCGCAACCGAACTCCCCTGCATCTGGCGGCCCGGAACAACGAAAACCCGACAGTCATCACTACCCTCCTCAAGGCCGGATTTTCGTTGTTCAAGGCACCTCCGGGGGCCGACCTGCACGCACGGGACGAAGACGGCCTCACCGCCCTACATTGGGCGGCCCAGTCCAACGAAAACCCGACGGTTATCACCGCCCTGCTCAAGGCCGGGGCCGACCTGCACGCACGAGACGAAGGCGGTCTCACTGCCCTGCATTGGGCGGCTTGGAAGAACAAAAAATCGGCGGTCATTACTGCTTTGCTAGATGCCGGGGCCGACCCAGCGGCGCGAACTCTGCGGGGTGTGGTTCCCTCGGTCTACGCCAAGAAAAACGACGCGCTCAAGGGGACCGATGTCTATTGGCGGCTGCATGAAGGGCGGTTTTGACCTGTGAGCCGACGCGAGGACGACGAACAAAACGGAAAGGAAACAGAAAAATGACGGAGCACAACCTAGCCCTAGCCCGCAAAGGCGACCTAGTAGTAATCGAACAAAACTTTATCATCTCATGCGGCCCCGGTGGCTGCACTAACAGCGGTCGGGTGGATCTCATGGAAGTGTTGCAGACCAACAGCGAAGGCGAAGTGACCCATATTTGCCGACCCGACAACCCGGACGGTGAAGAGCCCAACGCGGACAACGAGTTGCCCAATGACAGGGGAGTACGCCTTTACAAAGTTCCGCCGCAGACCCGCGAGGCCGTAGAGGAAGCCGTCAACTCGCTTATGGCTTCCGCCGACTCGTTTGCGGTAGGAATGCCCCTAGATGATTGGACCGAAGCATTGCAAGGCATCAGGAAGATAACGGGGAACGGCGACTAACCAACTTATCTATCTTCTAAACTAACGGGCCTGTTTTCCGTCTGAGAGCTATAAAAAGCAGAACCCCCGACCAACCTTGTCAAGGCGTTTTGACAGAGGAGAACAGGCGCGGTACGAACTAAACCACTGCCAGCTAACCTATGAAATGGATTCGTGGGATCTCTACGTAGCATTGGGCGAAGACGAACCCATCACCGTCGTCGATGGCCGTTCCGCGGAAGCCTATGCCCAAGAGCACATTCCGGGCGCACTCAATCTGCCCCACCGGGAAATCTGCTTCAATTCCACTGCGTCGCTCGACAAATCGCAGCTCTATGTCTGCTACTGCGATGGCATCGGCTGCAACGCCTCGACGAAGACGGCGCTAAAACTGCTGACGCTGGGTTTTCAGGTGCGCGAATTAATCGGCGGGCTCGACTGGTGGAGGCGCGACGGCTACGCCACCGGCGGCGACAAGGCGCAGCCCGGAACCGAGATCAAATGCGGATGCTGAGCTAGAATAGAATCAGACAAGGCGGATTGGCAAAAAGAAAACCCTAGGTCAGTGTAGCCGACCTAGGGTTTAATAATTGGTAGCCCGTACGGGATTCGAACCCGTGTTACCGGCGTGAGAGGCCGGCGTCCTAGGCCTCTAGACGAACGGGCCAACGTTTGTTTTCAGCCTAACAGATTCAAAAAAATAGAAGTCTCACACTGTATTGTCAAGGTGATGCGGCAGAGCCGTTTGACAGTCGCAGACCGGCGTGGTACTGTTGCTCTAACCCCCACCGGCCGCTGCATCAACGGCGCGAAAGGGATCAAGCCCGAAGGCCCCTCGTCGAGAATGCGTTGACCGTCTAGTTCAATTAGCCGAATCACCTTGTATTGCACCAAGACGCGGTAGCCGTGCCGCTCTTGGAGATAGTGCCCCGGATCGACAGGGGGTTAGTTTGTTAGGCTACCCTTCGCCGGGTCGCATGGCTGTTGTGTTCAGCAGATGACCCGTTTTCTATTGACGCCTCCCCATGCCGTCCAGTACTTTCCATCCAATCAAGGAGAACGCTATGACCAACCCACCCCTAACTCCGGAAGAACGTCTGGCCCGGCTCGAAGGCGTGTACGAGCATCTAGCCACGAAAGCCGATCTGGCCGAACTCAAAACCGAACTCAAAGCCGATAATGCTCGCCTAGAGGGCAAGATGGCCGAACTCAAAACCGAGTTGAGCAAGGATTTCACCAGCCAGATACAGGAAGTCCGAAAGAGTTTGAACCAATTACAAGGCGGGATGGCGGTATTGGGTCTTGTGCTCGTCCTCCTGCAGCTGTGGATCAAATTTTCCGGCTAAAAAGCCCAGGCCGACCAACACTCTGCGCCGGACCTATCTTCCTGCCCCCGGCTCGGTGGTTCAACAAATAAGGAGCAACACGTGAACGAAATCGAAACCTTTGAATTCGACCGCCAGGGCTACATCGTCATTGAGAACCTGCTGGACGAGACCCAAGTGGCTGCACTGGCTGAAGCCGTCGATGAGCTAGAAGAACACGCGCTCGCGCACGTCACCCAGCCGCCGCGCAAGCAAAGTGGCTGGGGAGCCAACTATCACGCCAATCCCGAGCGCGGCTACCACACCAACGGCGAGCGGGGCGAGGGCAAGACTCTGATCATCGAAGACTACTGGAACGCCAACCCAGCCTTCGACATTTTGCTCGACCACCAGCCGACGATGGACTACATCCACGGCATCGTCAAACAGCGGCCGACGATCAACAACTCCGAGATCCGCATCCGCTATCAAGGCAACGCCACCGGCTGCCACGGCGGCACCGTCTCGGCCAGCCAGAAGTACCGCTACAGCTACACCGAAAACGGCATCGACTGCATGATGGTGCGGATGGTCTATTTCATCCACGACTGCACCAACGAGCAGGGGGCCTTCTGCGTGGTGCCGGGAACGCACAAAACCAACCTGCCCTCGCCCCACAGCAACGATCCCGACGAAGACCCCGACATGCTCGGCCTAGAGGTCAAGGCCGGCGACGCGATCCTCTTCACCGAAAACTTGCGCCACGGCGGCTTTACCAACCGCTCCGAGCAGACGCGCAAGACCCTACACGTGGGCTACGGACCGCATTGGATGATGTCGCAAAACATCGCCACCATGGACGAAAAACAGCACATCACGCCGGAGACCTTCGCCCGCTTCACCGAAGCGCAGCGAGACTTGTTCCGGGCCTATCCACCTAAAATCAGTGGTTAGTGATTAGTGGTCAGTGGCCAGTCCCCGCACCCTATAAGGCCAAGGGGGCACTGACCACTGACCACCGACCACCGACTAAGTCGGAAATTCCTCGTAGTAGCGATCAAAGGCCGCGGGCGTGCCGCAGATATAGAGCGCGTCCTCGGGCTCGAGCACCAACGAGGTTGGGATCTCCATGATTACGTCACCAGCCCGCTCGACAGCCACCACCGAACAGCCCGTGCGCTCGCGGATGCGTGCTGATAGCGGATGCCGCCCGGCGAGGGGGCCGGGCCGCAGCTTGACCATCTTGATCCGGGGCTTGTGCGAAACCATCTCGCCGAGGACGTGGTGGACCAACAACTGGCCGGCGACCTGACTGACCGAGAGCGCAAAATCAGCGCCCGCCCGCTGCACTCGGTCTGCGTTTTCAACGTGGGACACGCAGGCCAACAGGGGGATCTCCGGAACGTGATCGCGCACCACCGCCGCGGCGAATAAGGCGGCCCCGTCGCTGTCGAGGGCGAGAATGACGACCCGCGCCTCCGCAATAGCGGCGCGATCGAGCACGCGCACGTCGAGCACGTCGCCGACCACATCGACTCCAGCGCGTTCAACCTCATCGACGACCCGCACTTCCTCGCCCGCAGCCCGGAGAATTTCGACCAGCTTTTGCCCGACATCGGCAAAGCCAATCACCACAATCGGCCCTTGCTGGGTAATCGGCCGCGACAGGTCGTTTAACCGGTGAATGCTGTCAGGTGTGCCGACCGCCACCAGAATGGCTCCGGGCTCCAGCTTTTCCGCGGCGGTAGGTGGCGAGCCGAGCGCGTCGTCTGCCCACTGCCCGACGATGTGGGCACCAGTCCGAGTGTACAGTTCCGTCTCGGCCAAGGTGCGGTTGGCGAGCGAACTTTGGTCGTGAACGCGCAGTTCGGCCACTTCGAGCAGCGAGTCGAGCGGCTCTACCCCCGCCACTCGCGGCCCGATCTTCGCGCTAGCGCGGACGGCGATCGCCGCAGCGAGAACGTGGTTGGGAGTAAAAGCCGCGGTCGCGCCCGCCAGCAGCATAGGGCCGCGACGCTGGGGATGCTCGATCATCGCCACAATGGGACCAACGAAGCCCTGTTCGCGAGCGCTGAGCGCGAACAGCGCGTTGTCGTCGTCTGAACCATTGGCCACCAGCGCCTTGGCCTTGGTCAACGGCCGCAGGTCTAGCGTCTCCGCTGCTAGGTGTGCATGCACCACCTGCACCTCAGGGCTTGTCTGGAGCTGCCGCGCTGTCGCCTCGTCCTCCTCGATCACCACCATTGGCAGGTGCCGGCTGGAAAGCTCTTCTATTAGGGTCTCGACCTCTGGCCCGTATCTATAGATGACCACGGCATCCTCCACTGCGGGCAAGACGCGGTCGGCTGGGTTTTCTTCGACAAGGGGGGTACTGAACTTGTCGATCTGGAACACTCCGAGGTTGGTGTCTCCCCCATGCGCCACCCGGCCTTCTAAGAGGACGGCGCAGCCCTTGAGCGCCAGCGGCGTGAAGAGATTTAACAGGAACGCGGTGAAGATCAAAATGCTAAAGGTCTCCTGACCGATCACTCCTTGAGCCAAAGCCAGTGCGGCCAAGATAAACGCCATCTCGGCGCGGCCGCACATGCCCACGCCTACCGTCAGCGCCTCGCGCCAAGACATGCCAATGCGCCGCGCCATACTACCGGCGCTGAGCACCTGCCCGGAGATGACCGTCACCGCCAAAAGCGCGATAAACGCCACACCCGATGCGCTAATGTCAAACGAAATGGAAAAGCCCAGCGAGATGAAGAAAATTGGCCCTAAGAACGAATAGGCGATGCCGTACGCGCGGTCGTTTACCACCTTTACCAAGTTGGGGTGGGCGACGCGCTCCTCAAAGAACAGACCCGCCAAGTAGGCACCCAAAATCATGTGCAGCCCAATGGCCTCGGCAAAAAGACCGGCGGCAATAGCGGCCAACAGCACGAAGGTGAAACCCTTGCCGCCTTCGGCGCGAAAGGGCAGGGTGAGGCGGGGATAGACAAAGGTGCCCAACAGCAGCGCGACCGCGAAAAAGCCCACCACCTTGCCCAAGTTGACTACCAAGTCCAAGGGGGCAAAGGTGCCACCGGAGAGTGTGCCGGTTACTAGACTGAAAAAGATCAAGGTCAAAAGGTCGTTGATGACGCAGCTAGCAACGATGATCCGCGCAATGCGAGTATCGGTCAGCCCCAAGTCCTTGAGACTTTTGAGGGTGATTACGACTGCGGTAGCGGTTCCGATGATCAGCCCCACGAAGATAGAGGCGACAAGATCCAGCCCGAAGAATTGGGCGACCGCAAAGCTGACGGCAAAGGGCACTGCGGCCCCTGCAATCGCCACTCCCAACGAGCGCTTGAGCGCGGCGAAAAACTCGTTGGGCTGAGTCTCCACCCCGGCGTGGAACATCAGAAAGAAGATGCCGATCTCGGCCAACAATTGGATGGCCTCGTCCGGCTCGATCCAGCCGAAGACCGCCGGCCCCACCAAGACTCCGACGATCAGTTCTCCCATCACTGTCGGCAAGCCCAGCGGCCGCAAGGTCACGGCCACCAGCCAAATCCCGGCGAGCAAGATGAGTAAATCGAGCGCTACATGGTGCATGAACGGCGTCCCGGCGCGTTTGACTGCTTTAATCGATAATACAAGAGTATAAAAAAAAGGATGCTACCGCACTTGGGAGATTCGGGGTGGTGATTGTGCTTATTCGTGCGTTAATTGAAGTAGCGGTGACTCAAACGTGAATCAAAACGCCCCCAACATCCATCCCCGCGAAGTGCGCCAAGCCCTCATGTGGTTCGCCCGCATCTTGTGGCGCGGCGCACCCACGGCCATGCTCCTAAACGTCAGTGGGCGATTCCTAGCGGCCCTGCTGCCGGCCGGGCGTATCCTGTTGATTAAGGAGCTGGTCGATGCCGTCCATGCCGCCTTCGGCCACGGCGAGGATCAGTTCGTCGTCGTTCCGCTGCTGGCCGGCTTGGCGGGCTTGCAAATGTTGGAAGCCGTGTTGAATGCGGTGCAGGAGCACGCGGCCGCGGCCATACGGGAGCAGACTAGCTGGAAGCTACAAGAGCGAGTCCTCGACCGAGCGGCCGGCGTGGGTTTAGACTCATTTGAGCGCCGAGAATTTTTCGACCGCATGCAGAGGGCGCGGCAGGCTGCGTACTTCCGCGCCTACGGCGTCTTCCGCGACGCCACCGCCGTGCTCGAAGGTTTTGTCGTCCTGTGCTCCCTAATCGCACTGTTTGCTACCGGGCACTGGTCGATCCCGCTAGTGCTCTTTTTGGGCACGGCCCCGGTTTTCTACACCCAAATTCGGCGGGGCCGCGAAATCTACGCGCTCTTTTACCAGCAAACGCCCGAACAGCGACGCGCCGAGTACTTGGTCGAACTGATGACCGACCGCGACGCGGCCAAGGAAGTCCGGCTCTACGGGCTGGGCGATCTCCTCGTCCGCACTTGGGAGGCGGTGGCGCAAACGCTCCGCCAGCAGCGCCTGCGACTGACCCTGCGCCAGCAGCACTACATGTTCGGCGGACGGCTGAGCGGCATCAGTTCGGCGGACGGCTGAGCGGCATCAGTTCGGCGCTCTTATCGCTGGTCATCTTGCTCTACCAAGCCACCTATGGCACTCTGACCTTGGGGGGCTTTTTCGCTCTCGCCGAGGCCATCACGCGCTTCCAAAACACGCTTTTCCAACTGCTGCGCCAGATGGGCGATGTCTTTGAGCAAACGCTCCACATCCGCGACTTGCGCGACTTCGTCGAATCGCCCCCCGAGCCGGACGGCCAAACAGTCCTGCCGGCCGCGCCGCTAGAAATCGCAATTGAGGACGCGGAGTTTGCCTATGGCGACGGGCCACCCGTACTCAGCGGGGTCAATCTGCGGCTTAGGCCGGGGGAAAAGCTCGCGCTAGTGGGCGAAAACGGGGCTGGCAAAACGACCCTAATCAAGCTGCTTTTAGGGCTATATCAGCCGAGCGCGGGGCGCGTCCTCTACAATGGAGTGGATGGCCGCGAAATCGACCCGCAGGTTTTGCGCCAGCGCTGCGCCGCAGTCTTCCAAGACTTCGTGCAATACCAACGCACCGCGCGCGAAAACATCGGCTATGGCCAAGCCGAGGCGCTCGCCAATCAGGCCCGGGTGGAGCGGGCCGCAACCGCGGGCGGCAGTGCGTTGCTAATCGAATCCCTAGCCGAGCGCTACGACACCACGCTGGGCCGCTACTTTGAGGGTGGGCAGGACCTATCGCGCGGCCAGTGGCAAAAGCTGGCCCTGTCGCGCGCGTACTTCCGCGATGCCCAAGTCCTCGTATTCGACGAGCCGACCGCCGCCCTCGACCCGCGCGCCGAGTTGGAGGTCTTTCGCCAATTTTTGGCCCTGAGCGAGGGCAAGTCCGCGGTCTTCGTCTCGCACCGCATGGCCTCGGCGCGGGTGGCCGACCGGATCTTGGTCCTGAGCCAAGGCCGGGTGCTGGAGGAGGGGACGCACGCCGAGCTGATGCAGCGCCGTGGAGAATACGCGCGCATGTTTTCCCTGCAGGCGCAGTGGTACCAGCAGGAGGCGTCGTGAAGCGACTGAGCGCGATACGCCTGTTGCCCACGCTCCTCAAGGAGGTGCTCCGCGTCCATCCTTGGGGAACGGGTGGACTGGCCATCATCGTGCTGATCGGCTCGCTGCTGCCGGCCGTGGAGCTGTGGCTCACCGGGCGCATCGTCGATCAGCTCGCCGCCGGGCTGGGCGGTGGCCGCACGGCTTTTTTGCAGACCCTGCCTTGGGTTGGCGGCTTTTTCGCCACGCTTTTCACCCACATGCTGCTCGATATGGTGCGGGCGGTCTTGCAGACGGATGTCCAAGACCGAGTCAGCGTGCGCTTGCAGCGGCAAGTCGTGGACAAGGTGCAGAAGGTCGAGTTAGTCCACTTCGAGCATCCCGCGTTCTACGACGCGCTCAAGCGGGCCAACGAAGACCTGAGCGGTCGGCTCCTCAGCCTGCTCAACGTGGCGCTGGACACGGTCGGCACCTTGGGGGGGATGGCCGCGGTCGTAGGCGTGCTGCTGACCGGGCATTGGGCCTTGGGGCCGCTGACCTTGATCGGCTCCATCCCAGGGGTGTTGGTGATGATGTGGATCAGCAAGAAGACGCACTATGTCTATCGCGAGCGCACGCCGCAATACCGCGAGACATCCTATTTCCGCGAATTGCTGACCGAGCGCGAACAAGCCATGGAGGTGCGGCTCTTCACGCTACGCGACCACTTGCTCGACACCTGGCGCGACAAAGCCGTCGCGCTGGCCATAGAACGTCGCGGGCTGGAGGCCAAGCGGGCTTGGCTCGGCGGGCTGACCTCCAGCATCGGCGGCTGGGGATACATCGGCTGCCTGACGATCCTCGTCTGGCTGGTCGCCGGGGCGCAGCTAACCATCGGCCAGTACGGCATGTTGGCGCGGGCCGTGCAGCAGTTTTCTTGGCAGCTCGGCGGGATCATGCGTTCCTTGAACACCCTGCACGAGGAGTCGCTGTATCTAGGGGACCTCTACGAATTCCTCGATCTGACGGCACCCCAAGCGTCTCCGGGGGCTGCGGACGCAGGCCAAGACCTAAAAAACCGGCCGCTGCGCTTTGAGCAGGTGTCCTTCCACTATCCAGACGGCGATCTCGTGCTCGCGGGCATCGACCTAGAGATCCGGCCGGGTGAGCGCATCGCACTAGTCGGAGAAAACGGAGCTGGCAAGACAACCTTGGTCAAACTCATGATGGGGCTGTACCAGCCGACAGGAGGACGGGTCTTGCTCGGAGACAAACCGCTTTTGGCCTATCCCCAAGAGCGAGTCCGGCAGCTCTTTGCCGCGGTTTTTCAAGACTTTGTGCGCTTTCAATTTCCCGTGCGCGACAACATCGCCTTTGGGGCGCTGGGGCAAGAAGCCTCTGTCGAACGGGCGGCCGAGCTAGCTGGAGCAGCGCCGTTTATCGCCGAGTTGTCCGGTCAGTACGAAGCCCTGCTGGGCAAGGAACTAGGAGGGGCTGACTTATCTACGGGTGAGTGGCAGAAACTGGCCACGGCCCGGGCGCTGGCCCGGGCGGCTGAGTTCGTGGTGCTGGATGAGCCGACGGCCGCGCTCGACCCCAAGGCCGAGGCCGAGGTCTATCGGCGCTTCGGGGAGATGACCAAGGGCAAGGCTTCAGTGATGATCTCGCACCGGCTGGGCGCGGCCCGCGCCGCCGACCGAATCCTCGTGCTCAAAAACGGACAGATCGTCGAGCAAGGGACGCACGAGGCATTGATGCGGCAAGGCGGAGAATACAGCCGCTTGTTCAGCCTACAAGCGCAGTGGTACGAGTAAGGGCTAGCGCCGTCGGCCCCGGCGGGGCCTGCCGCGTGGGCGCGTGGAGGGGCGGTCGGCCATTTCCTGAACGACCATGTCAAGGCCCTTGAGATTTTGCCCGTTGAGCATGTCTATGGCCTCGCGGGCAGCGGCCTTGCTGGGCATGTCGATTTGGCCCCAGCGGCGGCGTGGGTCAATGGTAGCAGCAGCAACGGCCCCGAACAACTCGAACAACGTGCGGAGGTCATCCTCGGTTACTTCAGTAGCTAGATTATCAACGCGAATCTTCATCTAATTTCCCAAAAAGTGAAAAAATAAAAGGGGGTGATGCAATGTACATCACCCCCTTTGCACTATCTAAGGGCTAGGCTTAAACTGCTGTTACGCCTTCAGCCGCCGGGCCTTTCTTGCCTTGGACGACTTCAAATTCCACCTGCTGCCCGTCGGACAAGGTGCGGAACCCCTCGGCCTGGATCGCGCTGTGGTGGACGAAAACATCTTCGCCGTTCTCGCGCTCAATAAATCCAAAGCCCTTCGCGTCGTTGAACCATTTTACGGTTCCCTTCTCGCGATCTGCCATGAGAAAAATCCTTTTGCAATGTGCGGTTAGAGCAGAACGTGCGAATAACTTTGAGTAGGAATCTACTGCTTCAGGCTTTTCGGTAGGAAAACTACATCCGGCCCGGGGGTAGGAATCTACGCGAATCCGAACGACTGCCAACGTGGTTCATGAACGCCCCTACAACTATTGCAGAGACAGACGATTGTGGTAAATATAGGCAATCTCAGCCGCAACACAAGGAACTAATTCGCTGACCGCCGGGCCGCCCAACCCACCCCTTAGCCTCCACTCCTTGGTTTGGAATTGGCACTGCGGCCTCTATATTAAAGGAATTCAAAGGGATAGACGGCCTCCATCCCGTTTTATCCCGTCCATCTACATCGCACAAATGGAGATAAACGGCCCATGAGCGCAACCGGACCGGGGTTTGCCGCCGAAGACCTCAGCCTTTTCGCGCGGATACAGCGCGTTTTTTACGCGCCGCGCACGGCTTTTGCCGCGGTGCGCGGCCAAGAGAGTGCCCACGACTGGTTGCTGCCAGTCCTCTTGGTTTGTGCGGTGGGAGTTGGCTCCTATAACCTAACCCTCGACGTAGGAGCACCGGCTGTCCAAGAGCAGCTAGAAGGCTTGGACGAGGCCGAGCGGCAGCAAGCAGAGGCGCTCCAAGCGCATGGCTGGATGGTGGTCCCGGTGGGGCTTTTTTTCTCACTAGTCGTGGTCGGGGGCGTGCTTTTGCTGCTGGCGCGCTCCGCTTTCCAAGCCGAGGTTAGCTACCGGCAAATGCTGGTCGTAAAAGCGTATGCGCTGTTGGTGGTGGCCGTCGAGTGGGTGGTGCGCGTGGTGCTGGTGCTGGCAACCGGCGACCTTGGGGCGCATCTGGGGCTGGGTCTCTTTTTGTCTGAGGAAGCCGCAGCCACGGTTGGCGGCCGGATCCTTACGGCCCTCAATCCCTTTGACCTGTGGCAGATTGGGATCATGGGCGTCGGCTTGAGTGCGCTGGCCGACGCGCCCGTGCGCAAGGCCACCCTCTCACTTGGGCTTTTGTGGCTAATCTGGATCTTCGGCGGCGTCTTCATCGAGATCATCGGCCAAAGCGCACTCCCGCCACCTCCTGAATAGATCCTACGCGTTTTTACACGCGATCGCACATGCCTAAAAATGGAGTCAACGCGGTCGTCGCGGTTTTCGCAACCTGCATCTATCCGGCTGCTGTCTGCGGAGACGAAGAAACCTTGCCCGAATCCTTGTTGCGCCCCAATCCCATCTGCGCGCCCATACTCGCGGCTGCGGCCAAGCACGAGGTGCAGATCCTCTATACGCAAATCGACCGCGACGACGCCAACCAACCGCATTTCACCCGCCACGAGTACCGCGTCAATCCCGAGGACTATTTCTATCCGGCGAGCACAATCAAGCTAGCGGGTGCCCTGCTGGCGCTGGAGAAGCTGAATCAACTAAGCATTGCGGGCATGGACCGACATACGCCCGTCCGCATCGACAGCGCGTACAGCGGGCAGACCGCAGTGCGCGAAGATCCGACCGCACCGGATGGACTGCCCACCATCGCCCACTACATCCGCAAGCTCTTCGCCGTCAGCGACAACGACGCGTACAACCGGCTCTACGAGTTCGTGGGACAGCAGCGGATGAACGAGGGGCTGTGGGAGAAGGGCTACCGGGATGTGCGCCTGACGCACCGGCTCGCCATTGCGCGCTCGCCTGAGGAAAACCGGCATACAAATCCACTGGCGTTCTACCGAGGCGACCAAATCCTCTACCAGCAGCCCATGCTGGTCAACCCGCATACGTGGCGCGCATCTGCGCCGATTCCCAAGGGTGAGGGACACATCCAAAACGGGGCGTTGGTGGCCGCGCCCAAAAATTTCGCCGGATCGAACTACATGTCGATCGACGTGTTACAAAACCTACTCATGGCGGTGTTCTTCCCCGAGGAGTTGCCCGCAGAGCGACGCTTCGACCTGCGGCCCGACGACTACCGCTTTCTCTACCGCGCCATGTCCATGTTGCCCCGCGAGTGTCCCTATCCCCAATACGACCCGGAAAAGTACTACGACAGCTACGTAAAGTTCTTCCTATTCGGCGACAGCAAGGCCCCCATGCCCGACTCGGTGCGGATCTTCAACAAGGTGGGATTGGCCTATGGATATGTGACGGACAACGCCTATATCGTCGATTTCGAGCGCGGGGTCGAGTTTTTGCTAACAGCCGTAGTATTGGTAAACGAGAACGGCATTTTTAACGACGGTATCTACGAGTACGACGAGGTGGGGCTGCCGTTTTTGGCCGAACTAGGCCGAGTTGTCTATGCGTACGAGTTGGAACGGCAACGGGCGCATCAGCCGGATTTGAGCAAGTGGCGGGGCAACTACGGGCCGTGAGGGGCGGGCGGCTATCGAGACCGTCAGATAGAATATGCCACCCACAGCATGAATGTTGGTTAAACGCGGGGACGCTGCATCTCCTCGCAAAGTTCATCCTTGAGCGCTACAATCCTTCCCAGATCGGCACCGATGTGCCATCGCGACGCCAACAGCGACGCTCTGACAATTCCTCCAGCACATAGTGCATCAATGCACGTCTTTTCTCGACCTCAAATACACCACTGTCGGCAATGCCGTATTCGTGTTCATAGCACAGCCGTTCCTCTTCGGAGAGCTCGGACGACAGGAAAAACCGCCGTTTTTCAAATGTATGCCAGTCAATGTCATCCTCTAGCCCGATGAAGGGTATTTGTTCTGTGCGCCGAGATTCGATAGTGCGGGCAGGAACGATGTCGATGTAGCGAGCATCTAGCGGCCGGCCAGCAGCAATGAGTCCTTCAGATCGGTAGCCTCGCAGGTGATAGCGCCCGCGAGAGCGAATGAGGGCGGAAGGATGGAAGACAAACTCTTGGATCCCCGGCTTGGCAGCGTAGAACAACAGGACCGGGCGGCGCTCCAAACATGCGGCGATTACTTCGCGGGAGGGTCTGGACGGAACCTGAGCCGAGAGTGCTAGATCGTGTCCACCGCCGAGTGGGGCGACCGGAGAAAACGGATTCCCAGGAACGCGGTCTGCCACTAAAAGCAGGGACAACGCAACATTGGGATCAGTCACGGCAGGACCGGGATCGAATTCCTCCGTAGGGACCAAGCATCGCTCGGCACCCGGTCGGTAGGGTGGCAAAATTGCATCAAAGCGTCGCCACTTTGAAATCAGGCTTCGCGCCGTGCGCTCGGACACACCTAGAAAGTCCTGAACCTCTTTCGCCTTCAGGCGTCCCCGCCAGTACAGCATCGTTTCGGCAAAGCGTAGAGCAGCTTCGTCTTCTAGATTTCCCATAATAATCTCAGTATAATAGATACCTGCAAAATTTGCAAGTTTCCTAAGTTATATGATATTATAATCGTTTAATAACGCAAAGATTGGAGGATATTGCATGAGGGTAAAACTCTTGGCTCCACGTGGAGAATATGTGAGAGTACGTTTTCTGGACAGCCTGCATGGTGCGCTCGTCAACGCTTGGACTGCGTGTGGGGCACGAGGGCCAGATGTGGTAGGGCGCGATGCAGGCAACTGGTCTTTTGGCGCAGTGGGGACAGCCACTCCCAAGGGGTTCCTCCTAAAATCCTTGGTGGTCGGTGCCGAGGGAGAGCCGCTTGAGCCGGTGCTTGGACACCTGCTTCCCGAAGCCATCCGCAAGACCTCAACCAATGGCGACGTAGTGGACTTGTCGGTCTGGGACAGAGCCGTTGAGGAGCTTCCGGTTGTCTGCGGACCAGGAGAAACCGCGACACTGCCGACGATCATGCTCTCACCGCTCGCCCTGTCGGTACGCGGCCAAAAGGGGCACTGGCACGATGATTTGACAAAGGCCGGGGCCGATTTACAGGACGCCGTGAACTTCCGCCTTTCACGCCTGACCGGTCGCGACGTAAAGTTGAAGGTCGAGCCCGATAAGTTGTATCTACGCGCCAACCCGAAGCATTCCACATTGGTCCATACTCGTGCCGTCCCCAGCGGCAAACCGGCGTTCGTCATCGGGATGGTGTGCCCCTTGTCCATTAGCGGCCAATTTGAAGATCTGCGTTCTGCTTGGAATCTCGGGATCGGCGAGAAGAATCGGTATGGCTTTGGCTGCATCGGGCACGCGGGAGGACTTATATGAGCAGCCTATCCCAAGACTTCGCGCATCTAACGGCCGCCAAAGTGTATGGCACTTTCCTAGACGAGTGCATTGTCGCCCGAGTTAGCAAGGACCGCGACGGACCCGAAGGGAAGACATCAGATACGAAGATTGACGGCCGGCCTGTTCGCTTGGTGACGAAAAGCGGCAAGGGAGGATGGTCGTCGGACCCGGCGGAGGCGGAACGCTGGGAACGAAACGACAACATCAGCCTGTTAGATCACCTGCTCTCAGTGACTCGGGGAGCGCTAATGTTCTGGCTTGCCGACGCTCCGCGTTCTTGGTCGAGCGAGGCGGACCTCGCAGAGATCGAACGACTTGCCTATGCGGTCGTCTGCATTGCCTTCCTGCACGACATCGATAAAGACCTTGACTTGCCTCGTGGAGCGGAAATCGATGTTGCTGATGTAGAAGAACGAATGCGCCGATACGGGATCGACGAGTTCTTGGCAAATCGACGCATCCGTATCTCACCTGCTGCGATGCTCAACTATATAGAGGAAGTAGAAGGAACCCAAGCGGCTAGAAGTCCCACCGCCCCTGACTACGATCGAGGAATCGCCGCGACCTGCCGCTATATTGAGTTGGCCGATAAGCTGGAGGGGAAGTTCACGAGCAGAGAACAAGACGCTGGCGTCAACGGCGTACTCTCCCTCCTCAAACGTTGGCCCGCGCTTCAGGATGGCGGATTGAAGCAGTGGGAAAAGGTAGAAATCCACGACCACCTCCATGCCTTTCTATTAGATCACTTCCAGCGTGCGCTCTCTGCGACCTGTAAAACGCTCACAGGCCGTCTGCCCCTGATTGAGATCGTCCACGACGGACGGCTGCTATGCGTTATCCCGCGAGAACATGCGGATGACGTAAAGAAGAAGGCCCTTGACAACTTTCTCGGCGATCTTCCCTACGGATTGCGCTTCGCGGTCAATAACCGCCTAGCGTGCGAATTCGTCGGAGGTGCTGCGTCGTGGGAGGCATGTCGAGGCATCATGGATCCCAAGGGCAACTGGGATAGCAGGTTCGCTAATCTATTGGCACTTCCCAGACCGTTTGCTCGCGTTCACCATGAAGAGATCAATGAGTTGTTTGACGCGGCGGGCATGACGACTTCTTGGAGACCTTTCGACGACAGCGCCGTTGGAGCAACCGTCAAGCCGACACTCTATCACCCAGGCGGAGATGCCGGCGATCTGGATATGGAACCCGCTCATGCGCTGGCGTTTCTTGCGATTGCTCTCAACCATGTGGATGGCAAGCGCAAGGGAAGCGCACCTGCCGCAGATTATCGCGAGCAAGAATTGGTCGAACACTTAAGAGCTGAAGGCTGGGAACCGCCAGAGGTCGTCGCGTCGGTGTCCGACAAGGAGGGACGTGTGCGTCGCGTCTTACTCGCAATTTGGGCGATCGGCGAGGTTTGGCAACTTGCCGAGGAGGACCCTGACAGCGGGCAGGAAATGCTAGACGCTATTCTCGGCCGCGAGGGTCTAGTTGGGCTCTGGTTGGAGGGAAACGACAGCCGCGCCGGGATATCAAGCCAAATCGAGGACATTTCGAGTAACATTGTGAACGCACTGCGCCAGCGCTTTACGGCGTATCTGTCAGGGCGTCCAGCGATGTCATTTGATGTCGGCAACTCGCCGAAACGCTGCATTTTATGCAACGAGCCAGTTGGTGCTTCGTGGCGCGTCAGCACCGCGTCCCGAGCACACGGTATCAAGGCGTCGGCGTTCTCGGGGCGCGACGGCCGCAACGACCATTTGGCGTCTCCATCCGGCGATACCCATCTGTGTCCGGTCTGTCTCGCCGAGTTGCAACTGCGACAAAACGCACAGGACGATTTCCGAGGAAGCGGGAACCTACCGCCGCTCATCTCTTCTCCGGTGACGATAGGGCTCTTCGGAGGTTTGGCCTTCGAGCGCGAGGATTCCGTGGTGTCCATGGGGCTGCACGACCTCAATCGGCTAGAAATCAAGAAGGGCTCGGTTTACTGTGGACTCGATTGCCAGACGCGACGTATCCGCGTGGCACGGCTGGAAACGCTGCCCAACACAGATAGGGAATTGGTGACCCAGCTTTATATGACGCTCAGGGCCGCCAGACGCCTCGGGCGTCCGATCCACATCTTCCGCGGTGCCCCGCGCAGGCATCCGGCGATCTTCTATTCCGATGCGCTACCCGCGTGGTTGGAGAGACTGCTCGGCGGGGACTCCTTGCGTATTGAGCAACTTCCCGACGCCCTGTCCAAGCTGGAACTCTTCGAGAAGATGGCTGAAGCACGCGGTTTGGGAATCGAATGGGCCAAACAGCTTGCCGATCCTGACCCGACAACTGTGCTCGGCGCCCTCTGTGTGGCTTGGGCGCTTGCCGTTGATCGGCGAGGGAACGGAGGCAATAAAGACCAAGCATGGTCGCTGATCGAGGAGAAAACACGCGAGCAGGCGCTCGTACACATTAGAAAAACTGGAGGTGAACAAGTGAGTCTAAAAAAAAATCAGGATCCTCTGATTCGACTAGCATGGCTAGCGACGAGAATCCAGAAGCGCATCGGCATCGGCGCTCCAGCCAACAAGCAGCTTCTCTGTTGGAAGACCGCGCTGGAATTCTACCCGAGTGCGCTCCGCTCGACCGCCCAGGATTCGACCGCCCTGATTCTGGGACTTGCCGGCACGCTTGAGGAAAAGTTGACGCGTAAGGGTGATGCTGCTGCAAAAAAGCATCGCGACGATCAACCTCTCGACCAAGCCTGCATCGAATTCGCGACCCACTTCGCGGACGAAGTTTGGCCGAATGTCTTCAAGTCGAAGGAGCCGACCTCGCAGGAGCAGCGGCGAGCAGCGGCGATCTACCGTTTTGCCTTGTTGGAGGCTTACCGAGAACGCGGTATCCCCGAAGCGGAAAACGGCGCACCAACTGACGATGAAACCCAAGAAGTCTGACATGTCCAACGAGAATGCCAAGGAGGCAATGATGCTTGACAAGTTCATGCAGTATCTCAACGACGGAGACCTAATCGAGGAAGTAGTAGCGGCCAACGGCAAGGACACCTATCTGATGCCAACGCGCCGCAACGCGGGACATATCGCCATCGCCGTGATCCGCGAAATCGTGGCCCCCACAGTATTCCGCAATGCCGAAGAGGAGATCACGGACATTGAGGATCGCGATGGGGTGCGCCGTGTCAGGGCGACGCCGAGTAAGTTCAAGTTCGGTGAGCGGGGGCGTGGGCTGCTAGTGCTGCGGGCGTGGAACGCGGGCGGGCGGTTGCCTCAGAACCGCACCGCAGTCGGCGACCAGATGCCGATTCGCGAAGCGCTCGACCTCAACACGTTGGTATTCGGGGATTCTGCCATGTCGGGAACCCGCGTTCTGCCGATCAAGGCCGCAGTGCAATACTCCGATGCGCTGAGTACGGTGCCGTACCGCGACAGCGTAGGTGAGAGTTTCCACCACCGTGGGGACGAAACCGGAACACTGTGGGACGCTGAGGGAAAGAAGAATACCGAAAATCTGTTCACTCGGCACTTCGTCCTTCCCGGCACTCTCCTGATACAGATTCTCACCAGCAATGGCCGGCAGCTTCCGCCAATCGGCTTGGATCACCTGCTGCTCAGCCTTGGCCTTGCTGGCTCCTACGGAGGACAGACCTCAGTCACCGGCGTCAACGTGCGAACCCATATCGCTGGGATATTCGCCGCTCGCCTTGAGACTCCGATGTCCTCTCCCTACGAGTTGTTGCGGTTGCTCCCCAAAAGCAACTCGGTCGAGGAAATAGTATCTGCTGTGATGCAAGCAATGTCAGGACACTACCGAGTCCACGCGGATGCGAATGAAGCATCGGCTCAGCAGCAGCAACTCGTGCAGGCTTTTGAGGAGGACGATCCCGATCTGCGGCAGAGGTATGAGGAAGCTGCACCCAAAATCGCCGATCTGTTCGAGCAGCACTTCACTGCTAAGAAGGCGTGACCCGTGGCGGGAGCAATTTACACATATCAACTGACCGCGCTGACGCCTTGGGCATGGCATGGACTCGCCGTGCCTTCGGGCACCGCGACGCTCAACGACGTTGTGACCGATACGGCGATGGCGTTCGCGACGGCTGCCGCTCTCGGCATGACGCCGCGTTCGCCTTGCCTGCCAACGGAACCCGACTATCGTGGCCATCTGGCTGTCCTGCCATTTAAGACGTCGCTGTTCATAGGGCACGACAACAGGCTCAACCGGCCATTGGCGCGTCGCCTCAATCTGGATATGGAGTGCGGCATGCCAAAAAGCATCGAAAGCGCACGCAAGAGCGGCAACATCAAGGACTACTACCATATCCAAGAGGTTGCCGCAGGTTCGGTCTTTTATGGCTGCTTTCTGCACGCCGATCCACTTCGTATTGCACACGACGCCTATGGAGAGCGGATCAACCAACTCGTCGTCAGGCTCGGGCTTGGCCGTACAGGCGTAGGTCTTCTCGAACGCTGCGATTCGCAGCACGACATCCACCTCAACCTGCATACGGCACGACTATTCGACCCAGACATCGATCTCGAAGCAGGATCGTACCTCCTCCATACAATTCAACCCAGCCGAACCCTTGAACCCGACGAGGCACTGCGGCTCACCGCCGACTGGTCGTAACGAGAACCCCGATGATTATCCGAGCGCACTCTGTACCGATAATGGCAAGCGGCCTGTCACCGATGCAGGAGTGTCTGCTCCGATCCGACAAGTTCGTGCGCCTCGTATCTGCGCCGACGGGCTCCGGGAAGTCCTACGCATTCATGCGGGCAGTACTCGACGAGGGAGCGCACGTGCTCTTTATCGTTCCTACCAAACGGCTGTTGCAGAATTTGATTGACGATGCTCGCGAGCAGGCGCGGGAGCAGCTTCGTTCGCGCGAGTGGGGCGATTCTCAGGTCGAGGCTTGGATTGACGAGCAGATCGTCGAATGGTCGGGCAACCAAGCTAGCGATGGGACTGAAAGCCTTGCTGCTACGCGAGTGCGGCAGTTCCTCAACGGTGGTGCGCTGTCGAGTGGCCGCGTCATTTTCGCTATCCCCGAAGTGGTCGTCACGATGATCTCCGGCATCCGCATTACGGGAGCGAGTGCGGTCAACCCTTTTCTCTACCTGCGTTACTTCGATCACATAGTCTTTGACGAGTTCCATACCATCGACGACCGATCTTTCGGTTTGGCTTGCCTGTTCTCGCTGCTAGCCGTAGCGGAGCGACGGGGGAAGGTCTCGCTCTTGTCGGCGACCCCGATTGATGTGACCAAAGTTCTGGAACAAATGGGCGTCGGAGCGGGAGAGGTCGAGCAGATTTCCGAGGAAATCGTCGCCGGTCATCCGACCGACCATCGTCCTATCCATGGAGACGTGGCGCTTTCACTGCGCGAGTGCTCCCTGACCGAGTCAATCCGTCTGAGCATCGACGCCGTGCGTACGTCAATCGCCGGGGGTCGCACAGTCATCGTCATCTTCGATTCCTTGCAACGGCTCAAGCAGGAAGAGCCGGTAATACGGAGGTCGCTGTTTGAAGTCGGAGTCCAAGACGAGAGAATTCTTGCGATCAATTCAATCGACGACTCGGAACGGAAGTCGGGCGAACCGCTCCGCGGACGCCGGTACGCGGATCCTCGCGATTACGACGTACTGTTGTGTACGTCTTCGGTCGAGATCGGCGTCACCTTCCGCAGCTCTCTCATGTTCATGGAACCCGGTTTCGGGCTCGCAAGTTTCGTGCAGCGCGTTGGGCGGGTCTCACGAGGCGCAGACAACGGGCAAGTCATCGTGTCGTTGTCCGAAGCCCGACGCAATCGCCACGCCTGGACCCGAACCATTAAAAAGGTCATTGAAGACCACGAGGAGATGGATGTCCAGATGTTTACGGCGAAGATTCTCAGCGACGTGCGACGCCGTCTTCAGCCAACACGGAAGGAATCAGAAACAAACTTTGCGGCGGATGGCTCGACGGTGCGCTTCTATCGGCGTGCCTTGTGGCGAGGGGCTTTTTGGGCGGCCCTGTTCATCGTTGCAGTTCGGCAGACGAAAATGAAGGTCCAGAAGGAAGCAAAAGCACGTTTGCGTGAGATTTCGCCGAATGTCGTCAGATTCGTCGAAGCCAAGATCGGGGAGATATTGTCGGTGGATGTGGTGAACGACAACCTGCCGCTGAGTTCCCAGCCGCACAAGCGCTGGGTCGAAGCCCTACTTTCAAGTGCCCTGATCTACCGCGACATCGGTGCGACAATCGAGGTCGTGGACCCAAACGGCACACGTCATTCTGTAACGGAGTCCTTCCTGCGCCGGACAACGGATATTCCCATCATTGTCTCCGAAGAGGATGGAGAGCAGGTAGTCCAACTTGTATCGCGTACCCTTGATCAAGAGATCAGGGCATTCACGGGCAAGCCTAGCGTCCAAAAGATGACGTGGTACGTTCGCTCGCCGATAGGGGGTGAGGATTTTACGCTCTCGATCCAGGAGAGAGACAAGGGAAGCGAGCAACTCAACGTACGCTTGGTCGAAGCGTGGAGGAATCAGTTTGCCCGGTTCATCCCCGCCGGGGGAAGCGACCGCGACGATCCTCGCAAAAAAGTAATGGGGGCCGCGACTGCTCTGGTGGAGCGTCTCGGAAGGGCACCACTGGATGAAGATTACGAGAATTCTACAGAAATCGCGATGTTTGCGTGAACTAGCTGAAGAAACCGGCCTCCATGGTCTATACTTCCAGCATGTCGCCTTGTGCCGCCGGCGTGCGTGGCTGCATCTCATAGGAGCAACACACGCCGGGCGCGACGTGCGGGTGCGCCGGGGTCTATCACTTCATCAAACGGAGAAGCGTCCTGACGATGTACCCAAGGGGCTTGGTATTGTGCCGGACGCCATCGATTTCAAGCGGCGAATTGTGATCGAGAGAAAAGGTAGCGGAGGGGCACGCGATGCGGTTTCCCGGCAGGTCTTGTTCTACGCGGCGTTTATGACGGCGGCCACCGGGGAGCTTTGGGGCGCTGAAGTTCAAGTGTACGGATCGCGGAAGAAAACGGCCTACGATTTGACCGAAAGTGTGCTCGACCAACTCATCCTCGATGCGCAGGAAGGACGCGCCCTTATAGATGGCTCTCCACCCTCGGCGCATCGCATTCCCCTCTGCAATGCCTGTAGTTGTAACCTACTGTGCTGGGACGAGCAATGATATGGACGTAGTTATCATCCCGCGCGATGCGCGTCTCAATAGACACGAAAATGCGCTCGTCGTAACCTCCGACGCAGGACGTAAGTCCATTCCACTGAATGGCGTTAAACACGTCTTGTGCATGGGCGACGGCTCTATCTCCATACGCCTACTCAAGGACATGGGGCGACGAGGAATACGCTTCACGGTTCTCGACGGACACGGCGGCTTCCTCGGTGCCTTTGAGCCAGAAGACGAAACGCCATCTGGAAGAGTACGCATTGGGCAGGCTGCATTGTTTCTGAACGAGTCCGCTCGACTGAGAATTGCCAAGACAATCGTACGAGCACAGGTGAAGTCGATGTACGGCTTGCTTCAGCGATACCGCCGAAACGGAACATCGGGACTCGATCCTTCACTGGAAGGCATACAGAATGCACTCGAAATGACCGAGCGAGCGTCGAGCATTGAATCCTTGATGGGCGCAGAGGGACAGGCGAGGGCTTTCCTACACGATTCCTTCGGGCAGATTTCACCGGACGCAAAGCTGGAGCGCAGAATGAGGCGTCCGCCACCGGACCCCGTCAACTGCCTGATGTCTTTCTTCAACATGCTGCTCTACTCTGCGTGTGCAAACGAGTTGGCAAAGACTCACCTCGACCGGAGTATCTCGTTTCTCCATTCACCGGGAACGGGACGGCGCTCACTCTCAATCGACATGGCCGAGACTTTCAGGCCCGTGCTGTCGGATG
Source organism: Candidatus Latescibacterota bacterium (assembly GCA_965208845.1). Lineage (GTDB taxonomy): Bacteria > Latescibacterota > UBA2968 > UBA8231 > UBA8231. The sequence continues at coordinate 6,319,423 of OZ242361.1, forward strand.
CACTCATCGTGTCTTTATTTCGTCGGGGACAGGCTGACGAGTCTTGGTTTGAAAGATCTCCGGGCGTATGCCTCCTCAACGAGAAGGGAAGAATCAAGACGACTGAGCGTTTCTGGTCGCGCATTGAGGAAAAATGCGGAGACCTGACCTTCCGACAGGCTATTCACAGGCAGTGCCTCGCTCTGGAAAGAGAAGCGCTCGGTATCGGCGAGTTTCGAGCTTTCGTCTGGAGAGGATGAGCCTCTATGTTCGTAATGATCTGTTACGATGTCCCCGCTAAGAGAACAGAGGTGTACAAAAAGCTCCTCAAAGAATATCTCATTCACGAACAGGGCTCGGTATTTATGGGCGACCTCCCAGAATCCGAGCATATAAAGCTGCTATCCGAGATCTCGAAAAAAATTAGACCAGACGACCGTATAATGCAGCTCCTTTGCCCGAATCGACACAACGTTGAGGTACGCAGACTCAGTAAGGATGCTCTGGGAGGACAAATGCGCCAAGAGGAGGACAACTGGCATGGCAAAAACTGGACTCTTCTCTGACGGTTTGCTCGTGCGCTTGGGCACAAAACTATCCCTGAGCCGGACGCCAAGCGCAGAACGGGCGGCTTGTATCGACGTTTTGGTGTGCTCTACAAACCATATAAATAGATAACGAGTTGAAGAATAAGCGGTTTCAAATCCCCATGAGGGGTAATGAGAGCTTTGAGTACAACACCACCAAGTCCGGCAATCCCGCGTTTCAAATCCCCATGAGGGGTAATGAGAGTACGTACCACTCGGAAAAGAAGGGCGAGAGGCCGGTTTCAAATCCCCATGAGGGGTAATGAGTTGCAAGAACTCCTCGTAGGCTGCGAGCGAATAAAGCGAGTTTCAAATCCCCATGAGGGGTAATGAGACACCACAGATGGTGCTGCGCGGCGAGGCACCCTATGCCAGTTTCAAATCCCCATGAGGGGTAATGAGCTCATCCAGTGTGGCGGCTACAACGGCCAGCAGGCCAAGCTGTTTCAAATCCCCATGAGGGGTAATGAGTCGTTGTCGCGCGTGAATGTTATACGGTTCACGGTCTGGTTTCAAATCCCCATGAGGGGTAATGAGCAGTCCATGCGGTAGGGGCCACGTGTGCGGTAGTCCAAGTTTCAAATCCCCATGAGGGGTAATGAGCAGTCTTGCACGACGGCGGCCTGCAGAAAGCCGCACGAGTTTCAAATCCCCATGAGGGGTAATGAGCCCCCCATAGCTGGACCTTTCTGGGCCTTATCCGTAAGTTTCAAATCCCCATGAGGGGTAATGAGGAATACTGGCAACAGTAGGACCGTCGTCTCTACTGAGGTTTCAAATCCCCATGAGGGGTAATGAGCAGTCGCAGCAGGTTATGCCTTGCAAAAAGTACCGGAGTTTCAAATCCCCATGAGGGGTAATGAGTTGAGATGGCAGACCAAGACAAGATGCTGAAAGTATTGCAGGTTTCAAATCCCCATGAGGGGTAATGAGCAGCAGGCGTTGACCCGGCGCTATGAGGAAAACGAGGCGTTTCAAATCCCCATGAGGGGTAATGAGTTCTGCGGCGGCTATGGTCGGGCGAGTTGACCCGCCCGTTTCAAATCCCCATGAGGGGTAATGAGTCGACTTCGGCCCGAGCCACCCATTCGATGGTCGGGTTAGTTTCAAATCCCCATGAGGGGTAATGAGTCGACTTCGGCCCGAGCCACCCATTCGATGGTCGGGTTAGTTTCAAATCCCCATGAGGGGTAATGAGCCGTTGGGTGTCGGCCTCGTGGGCTGCGGCGTACTTCATGTTTCAAATCCCCATGAGGGGTAATGAGTTGGCCTTATTCAGCCGTGACCAGAAGGTCTCAGCCGTGTTTCAAATCCCCATGAGGGGTAATGAGGACATAGCCACCGCTCGAGGTCGTCGGGGAGAGCCGAGTTTCAAATCCCCATGAGGGGTAATGAGCGCTGCGACACCTAAGACTCCATCATCGGTAGTGACTAGTTTCAAATCCCCATGAGGGGTAATGAGATTGGTATCGCCATCGCGGTCGGTGGCTCGCCAACGCACGTTTCAAATCCCCATGAGGGGTAATGAGTTTTCGGCATATTGGATCGTCCCTGCGGCGTGTTCTCGTTTCAAATCCCCATGAGGGGTAATGAGCAGAGCGTTTCCGGTGGCGGTTTGGGCACATCGGAGGGTTTCAAATCCCCATGAGGGGTAATGAGTCGGCACAGCGAGGTCTCGTGCTCGCGTACCGGCAGGGTTTCAAATCCCCATGAGGGGTAATGAGGCAGTCTATCCGAGGAGGCCAGCCGCGATGACCACGGTGTTTCAAATCCCCATGAGGGGTAATGAGAGCCGAGTCGCTCGCGTAGTCCGTCCGATGCTCGGTGAGTTTCAAATCCCCATGAGGGGTAATGAGTTCGATCTCAAAGGCCGCCGCGATGTGTCGAGCCATGTTTCAAATCCCCATGAGGGGTAATGAGATAGCGACCGGGGAGCTAATCACGATAGACCTCCAGGTTTCAAATCCCCATGAGGGGTAATGAGTGTAACGAGTACTGAGCTACTCAACGAACTGGTTTATGTTTCAAATCCCCATGAGGGGTAATGAGTCAAAAGGAATGTGAGTGAGTACCAAACGATCCACCTGGGTTTCAAATCCCCATGAGGGGTAATGAGGACGTGCACGGTCGCCCGGCGCATGACCATTGGCGGGCGTTTCAAATCCCCATGAGGGGTAATGAGCAGCAGGCGTTGACCCGGCGCTATGAGGAAAACGAGGCGTTTCAAATCCCCATGAGGGGTAATGAGAACTGGGTGTTCAGGCTCGACCGGGAACTTAACGCCTGTTTCAAATCCCCATGAGGGGTGATGAGAATGTATTGCTAGCCGGTCCTACAGAGTTCCGGCAAAACGCCCCGTGATGCCTCAATGAATCGGCCGGGAGTGTTCTGGTTGTGGAAGTCCATGTAGAAGCAAGCGTCCCTTTCGTGACCGAGGCGGACGGCACGCGATTCCTAAAGACGATCATTCCCAGTTGCAAGGCGACGCGAGATTATCAGAGGAGAAGACCGTGAAGAATAAAATGAGCGCAGAAGAACGGGAAATTCTCGATGGGTTCGAGCGAGGCGAGTTGCGCTCCGCTTCTGGAACTTGACGGAACGCGACTTCAATCTCGCTCACTCGCGGGCGCAGGAAGAGGGGATCCCCTATCAGACCCTACTGTCCAGTGTCATCCACAAGTACCTGTCCGGCCGACTAACCAAGAAGATCTAGCTCAGCGACGGGCTCCTCCAACGTTGAGCCGACCACATTGGGCGTGGTCTTGTGCCCCCTAGTCTATCCCAACTAAATATTAGCCCCCGTTTCCCGGCGGCGTCCCATTACCGAGCATCGCGCTGATAAAGAGAAACTTCAGCGGCTTGTCGCCAACATTGCGGTGCTTGTGAAAGACATTGCGCGGCAGGAGCACGCAGTCGCCCGGTCCCAATTGATAAGTCTCATCCCCCACCTCAACTTCGATATCGCCTTCTAAGATGTAAAAGGCCTGCTCCTGATCGGCGTGAGCGTGGCCGTCACCTGAGACTCCGCCCGGCTCGTACTCGTTGGTGTGGATTACTAGCCGCTCGGTATTTATGGCGGCCGGTCGCTCCTTCCGACGCACTCCGGGGCCAAGTATAACCCGCGAGATACTGCCGGGATGGCCGTGATTTTCAGCCGGTTGGCCGAAGCAATCTCGCACTCTATAGGTATCGCCCATCCTCCGTCCTCCATTCGATCGCTAGGAAAGTCCCGCTGGCAACAGCACCAACTCTGGCACATAGGCCCGCGCCGGCAGCGCCGCGACAAAGAGGCAGGCATCGGCCACATCCTGCGGCATCAACGCCTCGGCCATCACCTCCGGTGGAGTGGGCACCGGCCGCTTGAGCACCAGCGGCGTGTCGGTCAATCCCGGAAAGATCACGCAGGTGCGGACGCCGTTTTCCTTCTCCTCCTGGAAAGTGCCGTGAGCCAATCCGACCATCCCGTGCTTGCTCGCCTGATAAGAGACCCCAGAGGCATCCGGCTGCTGCACACAACCGCTCGACACGTAAATGATCAATCCACTGCCCTGCTCGCGCATCACCGGCAATACGGCCTGGGTGCAGTGGAACGCCCCCGTCAGATTGGTGCCGAGCATCATTTTCCAAGTCTCCTCGGTGAGCACCTTCAACGTGCGATTCGGGATATTGGTCCCCGTCACATAGGCCAGGATATCTACCCGGCCATACGCTGCTACCGCCCGCTGGACCAATGCCTCTGCAGCCGCCTTGTCCCGCGCGTCGGTGGCGCACGCTACGGCGTTCTCACCTAACTCTTCCGCCAGCGCCTCCAATTTGTCGCCGCTGCGGGCAGCTAGCACCACTTTTGCCCCGGCTTCGACATAGGTTTTCGCCGTCGCCTCACCCATCCCGCTGCTGGCACCGACGACGATCGCCACTTTTCCTGTTAGATCTACCATATCCTGCCCTTGAGTTTGACCGGCCACACTGCCGGCGAATCGCTAACGAGTCGTCTGCGCCGCGCGAGTCCGCCGCCCAAACAGGCGTTGCCGGCTTGCCTCCTCGCCTCGCATCCCCGGGCGCTTTTGCGAATTCGCATTGGCCTCGCGCCGGGCATGCGCGGCTGGACCGAGCATCGATGTACCATGAGGCCCATCGCGGTGATTTCCATTGCTACTGCCCTCGCCTCGCATCCCCGGGCGCTTTTGCGAATTCGCATTGGCCTCGCGCCGGGCATGCGCGGCTGGACCGAGCATCGATGTACCATGAGGCCCGTCGCGGCGATTTCCATTGCTACTGCCATTACTATTGCCCCTGCGCCGTTGTTTCGCCGTATTCGAGGCTTTTCCCTCGCCCCCTCGCTGCCTCTTCGCCGCACCCTGCCCATTATCTCCATTGCTATCTTGATATTCCGCCCTTGCGCCGTGTGGGACGATGGTCAAAGGCACGCCCGTCAGCCGCTCAATACTCCGCAAAATCGCCACTTCCTCTGCCGCGCAAAACGACAGAGCGACGCCTTCCGCCCCGGCCCGGGCCGTGCGGCCGATCCGGTGCACATAGCTCTCCTTGTCGTTGGGCAGATCGTAGTTGATAACGTGGGAAATTCCCTCCACGTCGATACCCCGAGCGACGATATCGGTGGCGACCAAGACCTTGATCCGCCCGCGATCAAACGCCGCCAACGCTCGCTGGCGGGCACCCTGATTTTTGTCGGCATGGATCGCAGCGGCGGCAATGCCCTGATTGGACAATTGCTTCATCACCCTGTCGGCGCGACGCTTGGTCCGCGTAAAGACCAAAGCGCGGCGCACGTCTTCGCCCTTGAGCACCTGCTTCAGCAGATCGCGTTTGCCATTTTGTTCGACAAAGAGCACTTGCTGGTCGATTCGTTCCGACACCGACGCCGCTGGCGTCACCTCGGCGTTGACCGGCTCGTCGAGCATATCACCGGCTAGTGCGGTGATTTCCTTGGACAAGGTCGCCGAAAAGAGCATCGTCTGCCGCTTTTTGGGCAAGGTCCCGACAATCCGGCGCACGTCGTGGATAAAACCCATGTCCAACATCCGGTCGGCCTCGTCGAGGACCAACATCTCGATCTGGTCCAGCTTTATATGGCCCTGGTTTATCAGGTCGAGCAAGCGGCCCGGCGTCGCCACCGCGATATCGGGTCTTTTGCGCAGCGCGCTCACTTGTGGACCCAGCGGCACTCCACCGAGAATCACCGTGCTGGTGAGCTTTAGATAGCGGCCATAGTTGCGGAAACTCTCGTCGATCTGCAACGCTAGCTCCCGCGTCGGTGTCAATATCAGCGCCCGGATTTGTCCGCGGCCCTTGCGCCCGTCGAGTACTTGCAGCATCGGCAGCGAAAAGGCCGCCGTCTTGCCGGTACCCGTCTGTGCGGTGGCCAACAAATCTTGGCCCGCCAGCACCTTGGGAATAGCCTGTTCCTGGATTGGCGTCGGCTGTTGGTACCCTTCTTTGGCCAACGCGCGCAGCAATGGCTCGTTTAGCTTGAGGGCTTCAAATTGAATAGAAGACATAAACTCCCGTCTTGATAGTCCGAGATATAAAGCGACATGCCTCGGGGATACACTCAAAACAGGATTGGATTGGGGGTGCCGAGAAAGGCGCAGAAACCGTCGGTAGGTTTAAAAAACTTCGCGTAGTCTGAAGACTCAGATGAACTACACTATTGAGTAAAGTACCTGATTACAGCTATTTACGCAACAAATAGGTAGTGGGGCACTTTGAAATCGAGTTTGTTGCCGCTCAACTGCGCTAAATTATCCAACTCCCATACAACCTGCATAATACCTCCTATCTAGGCTCCTTCCCCACCTCCACCCCCTGCACCCCAAACACTTCTTCGAGGAAATTCTGCCCCATAAGCTCGTAGCCGGTGGCGTCTGGATGGAGATTGTCCGGCAGATATTCGGCGAGGCTTTCGTCAAAGAGCTTGAGACCGTCTATGTAGTAGATATTCTCATCGCCGCGCCTTTTGAATGCCTCCACGGCTTCCGCAACCTCGACGCGCATCTGCTCCAACGTCAGACCGACCGCATTGGGCGTGGTCTCGCGGTCGTGGCCCCAAATCGGCGAGCAGACTGCAAACGGGGTGTGGGGATGGCCGTCGCGGATGGTGGCAATGGTGCCGAGGACGGCCGGGCGGAAGGCGCGCGGGCCGAGGCTAGCGGCACCGTGGATGTTGATGCCGATCTTGACCGAGATAAAGTCCGCCGGCAGGTCGCGGATCAGCCGGGCGATGAACGGGTCGGCGTGGCACTGGCCGCCGAAGCCCAGCGACGTGAGGTTGAAATCCCGGGCGCGCGCTACCACTCCGGGCCAAGTGGTGGCGGGCGATCCCGCAGTGCGGCAATGGGTGATAGAGCTGCCATACGCGACCCACTTCAGCCGAGTGTCTTCGCTTTTTTCGCAATGCGCTCCCTCGGGCAAGGCAATGTGACGCACGGCCACGGGCATGGCCGGCGACAGCCAGATCTCCACGAATTTCTCGCCCGCGGGCAAGCCCTCAAAGCGGACCTCAGTCGCGCCAGCCGGATATGAAGCCGTGGCTACAATCTGCCCACCGATGCACAGGTCAAAGCGGCCATCTTCAGCTAGCGGTTCGCAGCCGACGACTAATTCCTCGGCGTCCGTGGCCAAGCGCACGCGCACGCCCGAAGGCATCTCGGCCCGCTCGGCAAGGCCGCTCTCTCCGGGCGAGTACAGGTCCAAATCTCCGTGGGGAATGCGCCAAGGCTTGACCCAGCCCGGCCCCTCTTTGAGTGCGATCGCACCACTCCACGTTAGGCGGGGATCGTTGGCAGCAATGGTTGGCATAGGAGTCCTTTCTGAGTTAGGGCCACTGGTATAGCTTAAGGTAGCTTATCGGAGGTTCCTGTGGCACAGTGGCTGGAGCAATATAGCGGCATGGGCAAAGACGGGGCAACCGATCTGCTCGACGACAAACCGCACTAGGTGCTTTTCTAACAATCTATCCGGGAGTATCCATGCTTAAATTGATCGCTTTTGCCGTCCTGCTAGCCGTCCACGCCGCCCAAGCACAGATCCCCGCTGGCGGCATCCCTTTGACCCAAGGCGACTTTCTCCACTCGGCTCGCGTACCCAACGCCGCCAACCGCGCCCGCAGCCAGGTCGTAGAGGTTGAGCACGCATCATTTGACCAAGCCCTGCGCATCGAAGTGCTGCACGAGGCGGGCGATCCTTGGAGCGTCGAAATTGGCAACCCCACGGCCCTTGCGGTGCAAAAGGGCGATGTCGCCCTGATCCACTTTTGGGCGCGGGGAATCGAGTCGAGCGACGAGACCGGCGAAGTCTATGCCACCGTCTATGCCCAAAAGGCCGCGCCCGATTGGGACAAATCGCTCTACAGGGGGTTCAGTGTGGGGCTTGCTTGGCGCGAGTTCTTTTATCCGTTTGAATTTATCGGCGAGTACGACTCCGGCGCGGCCGCGATCAACTTCGGCGTCGGCAGCCGTCGCCAGACCATTGAAATCGCCGGCTTTGAAGTCCTGCACTACGGCAGCAGCCTATCCGTAGGAGACCTGCCCCAGACCCGCTTGACCTACGCCGGCCGCGCCCCTGACGCCGCTTGGCGACAACGTGCTGAGGAACGCATCAGGCAGCACCGCCAAGGCGATTTCACGCTGCAAATCATCGACTCGGCTGGCCAGCCAGTGGCCGATGCCCCCGTCAAAGTCACTATGCAGCGCCACGCCTTCCTCTTTGGCTCGGCCCTGCAGATGTGGCGGCTGACCAGCGAGACCGCCGAAAATCAGACCTATCGCGCTAAGGTCCAAGAACTCTTCAACGCCGCCTCCAACGAAAATGCCCTCAAATGGCCGCCTTGGGATGGCGACTGGGGCCAGACCAATTTCAGCCGCGCAAAGACGCTGGCCGGATTTGCCTGGCTCAAGGACCATGGTTTTCACCGGCGCGGCCACGTCTTGGTCTGGCCTGGCTGGCGCAATCTGCCCCAAAGCATCCGTGACATGGCCGACCAAGCCGACGCAGCCACGGCCATTCCCCCGCTCGTCATCGACCATATAGACGAGATTACCCAAGCCACCGAGGGGTTGGTCGAGGAGTGGGACGTCATCAACGAGCCGTACACCAACCACGACCTCATGGATCTCAGCGGCGATCACGTCATGGTCGAGTGGTTCCAAGCCGCCCGCCGCAATCTCCCCACAGCTCCGCTGTACCTCAATGACTACAACATCCTCAGCAACAACGGCCAAGATGTAGCCCACCAAAACCACTACGAGCAAACCATTCGGTATTTGCTCGATCAAGGTGCGCCCATTACCGGCTTGGGTATGCAAGGGCATTTTGGCGACCAAGTGACGGCTCCCGCAAAGCTCCTAGCACTGCTCGACCGCTTTGGCCGCTTCGGCCTCGACATCAAAATCACCGAATTCGATATCAACACAACCGACCAAGCGCTGCTCAATGATTATACCCGCGACTTTATGACCGTCGTCTTCAGCCACCCCGCGGTCGCTGGTTTGCAGTGGTGGGGTTTTTGGCAAAAGGCCCACTGGCGACCCAACGCCGCCCTGTACAACGCCGACTGGAGTCCTAGACCTCACGCACAGATCTACAAGGATTTGGTTTTTGATCAGTGGTGGACCCGCCAGCAGGGTAAAACCAGCGCCGACGGGCAGTTCAGCGGCCGTGGTTTTTACGGCACCTACCAAGTAGAAGTTCGGCTCGGCGACGAAGTGTTCACCGCACCCTTTACCCTCGAAGCCGATATGGAAACCGTTACCATCCGCTTAGACGTCGCAACCAACATCCGCGATACAGAGGCGCAACCCGCTCGGTTCAATCTCGAACCAAATTACCCCAATCCCTTCAATCCCTACACCACGATCCGCTACTCGCTGGCGGCTCCTACCGAGGTGCGCCTCAGCATCTATAACAGTCTGGGCCAGCGCATTAAAACCTTGGTCCAAGCGCACCAGCCAGTCGGTGTGCAGACGGTGGCTTGGGACGGCACGGACCAAGACCAGCGGCCGGCTGGCACCGGTACCTATATCTGCGAACTAGTTACCGAGTATGCGACCCGGCAAAGGCTTATGCTGCTGCTGCAATAAAGACCAGACAGCGAGCAAAAAATCAGCCCACCCGCGGCCGCACCACGGTTTCGCCGTCGGCTTCCACCAGTGGTCGGTTGTAGATATAAGGGGGTTCGAGCACGGCCTGTTGCGCCTCGGTCAGTTCGCCGACCCATTCAGGCTGACTGGTCTGATACGTTCCGCCGGCAAAGTGTAGATACTTGGGCGAGTAGCGGTAGAGCAAAGAGCGCCGCTCGTGCTCGGCTGTCCACGGGAGCGTGCCGTGCAGGGTCGCCTCGTTGAAGATGACCATGTCGCCGGTCTTGCAGGGGACGTTGTACACGACCTCGCGGTGCTCCTGCCAGTGGCGGATCTTTTCCGGCATGGGGAAGTTGGCTTTGTGGCTGCCGGGGATCACGCACAACCCGCCGTCGCCCTCATTGACGTCGGCGAGCTGGAACTGGCAGACGATCATGCCGCAGCGCATCTGGTCGTTGGCATACGCGTAGTACTGCGAGCCGTTGAAGTGGCGGCTGGTCGAGCCGTGGAGGATCAGGCCCTCGGCTCCCTTGCCGCCGCAGAGCATAAAGGGCGAGTGGTCCATCTTCCAGCCGCGGCCAAAGAGCGCGTCGAGATAGGGGATGAGCTTTTTGTGCGCCAAGAGGGTGCGGAAAGGCAGGCAGTGGGGTTTTTCCCATTCGAGCATCCCCGTGAACATGCCGCGCCGCCGGCCTTCGAGCGCGTCGCTGCCGCCAGTATTGTGATTGCCGTCTTCGCCGCGCTTGTCTTCATTGGCATCAAAGGCCGCGTTGAGTGCATCGACTTCGGCAGGGGTGAGGAAGCCGGGGACCTTCAGGAAGCCCTGTAGGTCGAAGAGGAATTTTTCCGTGTCGTTCATCAATAATACGTCTCCGCGTTGTGTACCGGGTCGTAGCCGACTTCGCGCCGGGGCGTTTCAATGTCAAAGATGTTATAGGTGTTGTCCGAGATCGCAAAGTAATGTGCGCCGCTGGGCAGGTCGCCGGCGCAATGCCGCTGGAAGCAGGCGTGGACCAAGCGGGCGGCATCCTCTTGGTGGCACCAGACGGCAAAGTAGCCCCGCTCCGCTACGTGGACGGCGTTGCGCGGATTGACGCCGCCCCAGCGCATGGCAACCGCGCTGTGTCCCAAGCCAGCGACCTTCTGCGCCCACTCCTCCACGTGCGCTTTTTCGCGTCCGTAGTCGTTGATCGGATGCGCGGGCACGGCTGCGGAAATCCGCTCGGGCCAATCGGTTATCTCGTCGAACTGCCGCTCGGCCAAGGTCCAAAAGAAGCCCGGCTGGTGAAAGTCGTACAGCCCATCGACCGCGTGTACCGAGCTGGAGCCGACGATCATCGGCGGCTCGTCTTGAGCCAACACCGCTTCAAATACCAAATCGGTCATCCGGTTCATGGCCGCCAAGCCGCCGCCACGAGCCAGATAGACGACCAAGTCGCACCCGGGGATCAGCGCGCGCAATTCATCCGGCGACTCCATAATATCGAGGTCGATAAAATCCCCTCCGGCATCCGGCTCAGTCGCCTTGTCCGCCGCACCGGGCAAATCCACGGACACCATGCGGTAGCGCGGATCGAGCCTCGGCATATAGGTCCGCAGGCCCGAGCCAATCGTGCCACGCCCGCCGATGAGCAACACCTTGTATTCTGACGTCATGCAATTCCTCCTTTCGCGGAGGCAAACCTAAGCGACGGCCCGCCGATTGACCAGCCTTGGGCGCACCGCGCTGTTAGGCAGTGTGCAATTATCCGCGACGGTGTCTCGGAAATCTCCCGGCTGCCGGAAATTGATTGCCGATTCTTGGGCGGTTCGGTGGATTCAACAGACACGGTCCGTTGAATCTGCGGAACCCAAATTCACGCTTTTCTGGCGACGATCTCGCCCCACGCTTCGGCGGCAAATGCCTCTGGCATCTCTCCCCATGTGAGGAATGATGACTTTAGTTGAGCCAAGACCCGTTTGTCCGCTAGCCCGTATTCCACAAGCTGCTTAGAGAATTCAGAGTCGCCGCACAACTCCGACAGAAAGTGCGCGTTTCTCCGCGTGGACTCCGCATCCGCCGTCCAACAGTCATACGACGCAGAAACCTTGACAATCTCGAATCCTGCCTTGCGGAATAGTCCTGGTTGGCGACGGCCGCAGTATGGATCTCCGCCATTTCGTTGCATTAGCTGGATAAATAGCTGTGAGAACTTCCTAAGTGGCTCAGGCGTAGGCTCAAGCAGGAACCCTCCGAAGTCGGCGTGTCTTGAGCCTACTAGCCCTCCCGATTTCAGTACTCGGCGAATCTCAGAGATAGCTTTCTCTGGGTCGGCGATGTGCTCTAGGACTCCGTGAACGAAGACGACGTCGAATGACTCGTCATCAGCAGTCAAGCCGCAAAGATCGTCCGTTCTGAACTCGATTGCAGGGCATCCATCGGTGAGGCGCAGAGCAAGATCGATTTGACTCTGCTCTCTGTCGATGCCTAGGACGCGCCCAGGTGCCACGATCTCTGCGAGCCCTTTGGTTATTGTCCCTGGCCCGCATCCACCGTCCAAGAGAGACATCCCGGGCACGAGATACTCCAAAAGGAACTGAGCGTGCGTGTCGGCTGTGCGCTCCTCAAAGAAACAAGCCGTGCGCTCATCGTAGCCAACAGAATACCGATTCATCCGTTCATTCCGTGCGGAATAGGTTTCGGAGCCATTTTCTTTAAGCGACGGGCTGGCGATTGACCAGCTTTGGACGCACAACTCTGACCTGTCGCTGGGTTTGGATTTCCCGTTGGCCGACTTTACTCATCCTTTGTTTCCACTACTTTCCAATGACCTCCCTTGGCGGGACCGATCCGTTCAAGGAGACCCTTCTGTTTCAGCTTACTGATCTGCCACTCGACTCCCTTTGCCGTGATTCCGAGTCGATTCGCCAGTTCCGCCGTGGTAATTGAGGGGTCGGCGGCGATCAGGGCCAAGATTTTCTCCCTAGTTTTCTCCCTAGTTTTCTCCCTAGTTTTCTCTTGTTCTTGGGTAGTTTTTGGGGTAGTAGCACTGCCAGCAGAGGAATCGGCTGCTTGGTACGCGGCGGAGAACGGGAACCTCAACCACAAACCGTCGCCGCTAGATTGTAGCTTCCACTCTGGTGTAGGGTTGCCAGCCTCTTTGCACATTTCCGCGATCCGCCACGTCTCTTTCCATTCGATGTTCTGGCTCTCGCTCATGTCGTCGTCTTTGTTAGAGCCTCAAATCTGAGCAGCCTAGCTTAACTAATTTGGCAGACAGTGTCTGCCAAATCTGCGCGGCAAGCGGCGAGCATACCGGGGTCCGACACGCCTTGTCCAAATTTGTGCATCGAGCCTGCGGGCAGGAAGCCGGTCGGATGCAGCCAGTTCGTCCTGATCAATCTCATAAGCTCCCGTCTCAATATGGAATCTCCAATCAGGCAAGTTCGAGCCGAAGTTCTCGGCCAACTGCTTTTGCAGCGCGCGCCAGCACACCGACTGTCACGCCGTCATGCCCAGGATCAAGCAGGCGATCAAGCTGGGACCGGCTTGTACGGAGGCGGCGCGCCATTTCCGCCTTGGAGATGCCTTGCTGCTTCATTGCCTCGGCAAGTTGGAAGGCCAGCACACGCTTCACGGCCAGTTCAGTGGTTTTCTCATAGGCACCCTGCTCCTTGAGATAATCATCAAAGGACTGCCCAGGGTAGCCCTTCTCTATGCCTTTGGTCATTTCAGACCTCTCATTCTCTTGATCGCCAACTGGAGATCGGCTTTCGGCGTCTTTTGAGACTTCTTGATGAAGCCATGAAGCAGGATCATCTCGCCAACTCGCGCACACTCCAGCCGTTGCCCGCAGCCTCAATCTCGTAGAAGCGGCGCTCCTCGGGATTGTCGATGGTCAGCAGGGTGACGTAGTGGGACCAAGCAAGGGGAAGTCGCTTAGCCAATTCCACAGACAGTGTCTGTGGAATTTCCGGCAGTCCCATCACTGGGACAGGCAATTTCCGAGACGCTGTCTCGGAAATTGCTCGATCATCCGAAATCCGCAACAGTGTCGCGGATTTCTCTTGCGCCTAATTCTCAGAGAGAATGTGACCGTAAAGCAAATAGAACCGCCTCATCCGCTCTTCGTTTCAGGTGTTCCTCGGCCTCGGTGCCAAGCCTCGGCGCAGCGTCAACCGCAAGTAGTCCTCGGTCGCCTCAAACTCCGGGTCAACGCCGTTGTGCGCCCGCATCAATGGAATAATCTTGTTCCGCACCCCCATACCGCGTGCATCCGAATAGCTGTAATCCCGCAACGTCTCGGAGATGAGCAAATTGCGCGGAACTCGTTGACCAGCAACCATCTTTTCGACCGTCATGCCGTTTTGCAGTGCCCCGGGACTGAGTATCTCTATCCGGTCCGCATAACGAACCACCTCAATCTCCTCGTACCGCGTCCAGTCCCGATGCGTCAGCGCATTGACAACGCCTTCGCGCAGCGCCTCCAGCGGATAGTGCCAGCGTCGTTCCCGACGCATAGACTCTTCTACTTGGCCCGCCTCCTCGGATACGAACGGCCGCATCGCATCGGCAAGGCGTTCAATCAGTCCCTTTTCCACCAGTTCACGGCCACCCGACAGCACCTGCCAAAGATCGACCAGCGGCCCTTCAAGCACTTGATCGTCAATGGCATCGTAGGTTTTCTCCTCTCCCTCAAAGCACATCCAGCGGATGCCAGCATGGCGCAACAAGCGGCGTGGGCGATATCCGAACAAGATCAATCCGGCGATCGTACAGGCAGGCGGGCCATCTTCCCGCTCGACCATGAACCCCAACGCGCAAAGCCGCTCATTCCATTCCTCGTCAGTCTCCGGCACCTCCCGGTCGTCGACGATAGTCGTGAGGTAGTCCACCAGCCGCGCCCGGCTCAAATCGCACAGGCCGCTACCGGAAACGGGCAATAGCTCCGTGTGAATCAACCCACCGGCAGCGAAAAGCCGCGCCTGCTGCTCGCGCGAAGCCAGCCGAGAGGTACTGCCGACCCGTACGTAGATGTCTTCCCTCCCGCGATACCGGACGACATAAGGTTTGGTAGCACCCTGCGTGACAGTAAGAAGCTGTTGAGTTATTCGGCGGTGGTTTCGGTTTCTACGTAGCACCTATCCCCCCGGCCCCCTTTCCGACGCGGAAAGGGGGAGAACAGCCGGTTCCCCCCTTCCTCTGAGGAAGGGGGGCTAGGGGGGTAGGTCTTACCGCGAATAGCTCAACAGCTTCTAACAATCGCGACGCGGCGAACATCATCTATCGGAACTTCCTCGTAGAACGGCAGTATCATCGGATGCACCACGCGCCCAAACACGGCATCCATCACCCACTGTTCGAGATTGTCTCTCTGTATGCCGGTGATGGTGCCGTCGTCTTCCACGCCAAGCAGGACGCGCCCCCCCTGCAAGTTGGCGAGTGCCACCACTTCCCGCGCCAGTTGCTCTGGACACAAATCATCCCGCCTGAACTCCACTCCAGAGTTCTCGCCGCCAGCTATCAGTTCGAGAAGTTCCGCTCGTTTCATCGCACTGCTCCCAGAGCCATGCCCTAGCGTCCCCTAAACCACAGCTTCATCGCCGTCCCACCCATAATCATCTCCTTTTCCGCCGCGGAAATATTCGGCAGATGGCAGTCGAGCAAATCCACCAGTTTCTGATACCCCGGCTCCACCACAATCCACGGCGAATCCGTACACCACATCATGCGATCCGCACCGTAAGCCCGATACACATCCTCGACCATGGACTGCATATCCCCATAAGGCCAAGGCACCTTGGAAAACGCGTACTCCCCCGAAATTTTGACATAGACATTGGGGAAGCGAGACAGCGCCATCACTTGTGGATAGTTGGCCGGCGGCAGCGGCTCGGCGTCAAAGCGGGGGCGGCCCCATCGGTCCGGCTCGTTGGGCGTGGTCGGCATCACGCCGAGATGATCGATGGAAATGTTCACGCCGGGGAAAGCCGCGGCCAGCAGTTCGATGCAGGGGAATTGGGCACCGCCGGTGTAGATGTTGATGTTGAGCCCTAACTCGTCCGCACACTCAAAGACCGCGTACGTCGCCAGGTCCTCGGCCCGCTGGGCGGCCGGGTCGCCCAACGCCCCCAGCCGAATCCCCTCAATGCCAGTGGCAGCGACGAGCTCGCGCAGGCGGGCGGGCGGGTCCGGGTCATTCATGTCAATCAAGCCCGTCGCCGTAAAGCGGTCGGGCCACGTCTGCACGCAATGCGTGACATAGGCGTGCTGCTCGATCTGGGTGCCGTTCATTTCGATCAGCACCGCACGGTCGATACCCGCAGCATCCATGTCGGCTATCAGCGCCTCAATCGGGCAGGCGCGGTCGGCCGGTGCGAGACCGCTCAACTCGCGGGGAAACCGCTCGCTCGGTAGGTCGAAGACGTGAACGTGAACATCGACTTTATCCATCTGCGTCCTTTCTCTAAGGATCTGATGTTACGCCTTGTCGGGGCAACCCTCGTGGTTGCCCTCGTCGGATCCCGCTGGCTGCATACGCGGTGTCGCATGGGCGCCCACAAGGAACGCCCCTACACCTATCGGTTCGGCCTAGGTGCGTAACATCAGTTAAGGATCTAGGTTTAGGTGCCAGTGCAAATCGGCGGGCGAGACCGCGTGTTGGTAAATCGGGTTCATCAGCTCGCTGCGGTAGCGCGCAAAGAGCACGGGATCGACAAAGCGCTCCGTCTGCGACCAGTCCCAATCTATGTAAGTAAATGCCTTGATGTTGGAATGGTGGCGCAAAAAGCGGAGGAAGGGGATGAACCAATGGGGCCACGCCTGCTCGGCCCGGCCTAGGTCGGTGGTAACGGGCGTGACCACGCCGACGAGCACTGGGTAGCCGCGCTCCTGCGCCGCCTCTACAAAGGCGCGGCTGCGGCGCAGGTCTTGCGGCGCGGCCACGTCAATCGACCACCAATCGACGTACTCATCCCCCGGATAGTAGGCCAAGTAATCAGAGCCACCGTCGTCCTTCTGCGTCCATACCAACGCGACATGGTCCAAGCCCCAGCGACCCCGCAGCGTTTGCGCTAGCCGCTGCCAAGCCTCGACGTAGCTCGTCGCCTCATAGGCGCGCCAAGAGCTATTGAACGCATAGCCCAACCGCAGCAAGGCCGGGCGGTTTAGCTGCTGCAACCCCCAGCAAAGCCGCTCAATCGCCTCATCAAGTTGGCCCTCGGCAATGGCCGCCTCGTAGGGCTGACCGGCAGAGTTAAAACCGAGGTCGATTTGCGGCAAACCGTAGCCTGCGTACTGGTCCAGATTAGTGAGCAAAGATAGATGCCAGTCGTAGGGCAGGTCGTGGAGCTCGTAGTACACCGCATAGACCAGCGGGCGCGAGCGCTCCTCGGGATCGAGCGGCCCAAAGCTCAGCGCGGCCCCGTGCAAAATGCGCTCGCCGAGCGGCTCTAGGCGGTGGAGGTGGTCGGTACGCGCGGCAAAGTGGCCCAAGGGATCGGGCGCGAGCGAAGCTCCGTAACAGCCCGCAAGGGCGAGGGCGAAGAACAGCAACAGATAGCGCATGGTAGCAAACCTCTGAAGTGACAGATGTTGTAATATAGCTATTCTGAACAACTTGAACGATTCGAGACACGGATCGTCTTTTGCATCCTATTCTGCGTCCATCTGCGTCGATCTGCGGATGCTATATCGGCATTTTGCGGTGGCGCTCAAAACCGCTCGCCGCGACGCGGGCGACGTGGACAGTAGATATAGAATTTTGGACTCGGAAAGATGCGTTGGCGGCGCAGAAAGGGCTTGTATATTGTTGTGCAATAGCAATCACAAAAGCAATGGTTTGCTTTGCCTAAGAAGCTAGGAGAACAAATGCCTAAAACCAATCGAGGCTGGTCCATGGGCCGCCAGTGCAAACCGGCTGCTGAATACGACATGCGCGTCGCCCGCGGCCTGTTGCAACGAGAAAGCGCCCGTTGGCCAGCGTATGCAGTTGTTACCACGCCCAGCGCGTACGCCGCGGCCCAAGAATACCTCGGGCGCGAGCCAGCGGGCGTGGTCTTTGCCGAGTGGCTAGACTCGGCGCATCAGCAGGACCTCAGCGACCGGCTGCCAGCCGGGATCGAGCTGATCATCGGCTTGGGCGGCGGCAAAGCCCTCGACGCTTCCAAGTTCGTGGCTCTCGACAAGGACGCCGAGCTGATCTTGGTGCCGACGATCCTCTCTTCCGGGGCGATCATCCACAGCCACGTCGCGCGGTGGGACGGCTATCAGACCGTGGGCGGTTTGGACGACTGGCCGTGGGTGGATTGCCAATACGTGCTCGTGGACGTCGATGTGGTCCTCGAGGCACCAGATCACTTGCACACCGCCGGGCTAGGCGACATCCTCTGCGGCCATGCCGGGCTGGAGGAGTGGCGGCAGCGGGCGGCGTTGGGGCAAGGGGCGGCGTTCGACCCGGCTCTGGCGGAACAGCAGGTAGCCTATCACGAGTCAATCGCCAGTTCTTTTGCCGCAACGCTCGATGCCAACGGACGCATGACAGAGGCGAGTGCGGCCAACATCGCGCAGCGAATTAAAGAGCGCGATAGCCAGCAACTAAAGGCCCCCACAGAAAGCGGCGACCATCCGTTCTGGATCGCGCTGGAGACAGCCAATCAACGGACCTGGATCCACGGCGAGCTCGTGGCCTTGGGGGCGATGATCATCACTTGGTGCTGCGCAGGGGATACGGCGGGGTTGGCAAAGCGGCTGGACCGCTGTCGGGTGCGCTGGCGGCCCAAGCAAATGGGGCTGGAGCGCACGGCACTGCAAAAGGGGCTGGCGTTTACACCGCGCTACATGGCGGGAAAGGGCGTCAACTCGGTGCTGCGAGAGCCGATTGAAGGAGCGCGCTTCGACGCGCTGTGGAGCTTTCTAGAAGCTCCCTGAATCGTCACGTACGCGTGGTGGTCCTTCGGCAGATCCCTCATGGCCCTGTCATGCTGAGCGGAGCGCGGCGGAGTCGCTTCACCGCGCCTTGTCCCGTCTATAGGCAGAGTGAATGCTCTAGTTGTCATGCTGAGCGGAGCGAAGCATCTTCTACCTAGGTAAAAGATGCTTCGTCCGCCTATCGGCTCCCTCAGCATGACAAGGCAACCACATCCCCACCTTAGATGTGCAACCAATAGTTGAGCTTCACCAAGAAGGTGTTGGTCCCCTCATCTACAAAGCTGCGGCGCAGGTTGTACCCGGGGCGAAACGCGCCCCAGTCGGAGTCGTCGTGGCGGAACTGCGACCAGACGACGAAAAGGGTGCTGCCCGGCTTGTATTCCCAGCGCAAGACGGCGTTGCTGTGCAGCGAGCGGTTGCGAAAATCAGGGCTTTCCTCTGGGCCGGGATGCGCGACAAACGAGTAGGAGCGCGGCCGCGCCAGCTCCTTGAAGTTGGCGTACTGACCCGCACTAATAAAAGGCTGGACATAGAACTCCAAGCTCAAGTCACGGCTGAAGAGGATGTTGGCCCGCGTCGTCAGGTCGAGGGTTTGGCTGTCTAGCTCCCCGTACACGAATTGATCGTCTTCGCCGTCGGCATCCGCATCGAAGTTTTCGACCCATTGGGCATCGTTGAAATTCCAACTATAGCGCGGCCGCAGACTGATCTCGAACCGCGAAGTCGGCCGGATGCGGATGCTGCCGGAGACCTCGCGGCGGGTGCTGCCAGCCGAGTTGTCCTCCCACTCGTACTCGACCCAACCGCTGACCATAAAGCGGTCGTCGCTTTCTAACTCAATCTCAAAGCCGTCGCTTGCCGGCCTCGCGATTAGAGGACCGCCGCGAGTGTCGAGATCGTCGAAGGACCGCCACATGTGGTAGTAGTCGAAGTGGACCCACCAGTAGTTTTTGAACTGGTGGTGAGTGTTGAAGTCAAAGCCGTTTTGCAGGTTGGTGCGGTCGAAGTTCCACGTGCCCCAGCGGTTGAAGTTGTAGAAATTGCGGCGGAAGATGGCCCAGTCCTCTTCCTTGCGCAGTTGGACCCAGAGCCAAGGGTTGTAGAAGTTGCTGCGCCATTGGAAGCCCAAGTCGTCGATCTCGAAGTGCCGCGAATAGGCCTCCCACCAAAGCTCGCCGCGCAACCAACCGCTGTTCTTGCTCAAGACCGCCATATTGCCCAAACCGCCGCGACGCTGGTCATCCACTGTGGCGCGGCTACCGGCGAGCTGGCCCCAAAAGGTGTATCCATTGTCGCGCCACTTGAGGGTCCAATCCACGCCGCCGGTATAGGCATTCCGCGCGCGGTCGCGCTGCACGGCCGTGCCCAAGAGGCCGACGTGCGAGTTGCCAGCAAATAGATCCTGCTTGACGCGACCGACGAGAAAGTGGGTGCGCGGCTCGACGAGGAAGTCGCTGCGCTCTTGGTACTCCTCTCCGGACACCTCGCGCACCATGGTCGTCTCAACGCGCGCGTACTCTTTGGCAGTAAGCGCCGTCAGCAGGCCGAAGGTGGTCTTGGACGCGGTCTTGCCCGTCAGCTTGGCCGCGCCCAGAATGGTGGTGGACTCGCTCTCGTTGAGCGCGTCGTGGCCGTCGGGCAGCGCGTGATAGCTGGGCTGGCGGCCAATGCGCCGCGAGTAGAACAGGTCGATTGGAGTCTCAAACGCCTCGCCGTCCGCCACGAAGAAGGGGCGGCGCTCATCCTGGAAGGTTTCAAAAACCGAGAGGTTGAGCTCGGCCGGGTCGGCTTCTACTTGGCCGAAATCCGGGTTGATCGTGGTGTTGAGCGACATATTCGACGACAGCCCGTAGCGCAAGTCCGCGCCAGCATTGCCGAATAATTCGCGTGCATCTGCAAAGGTGGAGCGGCCCACCGAATAGGGCAAAAGCTCCAACGCGCGCTTAGATTCGATGTCCGCTAATCCCTCTAAGTGGGCAAAGCGCGAGACCGAGCCGCTTTCCTTGCGCGGAACCATGACCCAGAAATCCTGTTCCTTCTTGCGGCTGATGTAGCGGGCGACATTGATGCCCCAGTCCCCGCCGCTGCTAAAGCGGAGGTTGTGGAATGGGATGGCAAACTCCACGCTCCATCCCGCTGCGCCGATGACCTGCGCGGATTCCCACACGCCGTTCCAAGTGTCGTTGTCCCAACCATAATCCTTGATTACAGCGTCGTAGATCGATCCGCCGGCATACACTGCAAAGGCGTAGCCCGTCTGGTGGTCGTGATGCGTGTCCAAGCTGACTTGAATCCAATCGGCTTCGGTCCACTGGTCGCGGCGCACCAAGCGCGAGACGATCTGCTCGGGTGCCGAATCGTAGGCCATGATCCCCACGTAGAGCGCCTCGTCGTCGTACGCCAACTGTACGGTAGTCTTTTCACTCGCTGGCTGCCCTTCCTCTGGCTCGCGCTGGACAAAACCCGTAAAAATCGGGGCCTGCTGCCACACCGAGTCGTCGAGTACGCCGTCAATCTGCGGGCGGGTACCTTCTAGGCGCACGGCGTCGAGTGCGCGGTCGGTCGCTTGGTGAGCGTGCAAGGCACGGGGGCCGAGGACTGCATAGGCCACTGATGCCAAGCAATACAGCCAGTTGAGCAGCCGAGAGCACACGTTTGCTTTGCGATTTAGTACGTTGTTTGTCTTGTGGTTTTGCATGTCGTTTTTCTGTGTCCTAAAGTCGAGGGGGTTGATGTTCCTAGGGCAGCGGTCGCTGCCGCTGCCCTAGGCTGGTTTCGCAATGCCGCTGCGCGTCAAATAGCCATTAGCTTAGGAAGCGCAGGAGCGGTATCATCGCGAATACAAATAGGCTGATTAGTACGTACATCAGTCCTTGGTTGATGATCTCGCGTCGCATAGTGTGGTTGCTCCTTGCGATGAGGTCCTTGGTTGGCTTGGTGAATGTCGCGCAGACCCACTGCCGTCCGCCCGGGGTGGGCGGCAACGCCCCGCTGTCTAAGCCGCGCCGCAAAGCGGCGAAGCGCTGTCGCGCGTCGATGACCCGGCCGGCCCTGGTCGCAACGCGCATTTTGGCACCGCCGTGGGCAAAGGCCCAAGAGGCGGTGTTGAAGTGTCGTGTTTTGTCGTTGGTTTTCATTTTTCCGGTTCCGTTTAGCATTTTTCAACCTGAACAAAAGTTCAGTATAAGCCTGATACAATGTCAAGCATTTTCACAAAAAAAGAGGCCGCAGCGCGTTTTCATTTTCGCGCCACGGCCTCTTGCCACGTGTTAGCTCTCGCAAAGACGAGCTTCAGTCCGGGACACAGCCCCGTCCTCTCGGCGCGAATAGGGTGTTTTCGAGCTGCACGTCGGCAGCTAGATAGGTGCATCCACCATCTAGAATTCCCCCGGCAGCTATGCGCGGCGTCCCGCACATGTCGAAGCGATATGCACCTATCATTTTCATTCTCCGGTGGTTTCAATCCACGCCCCACGCGGGGGCGACGCGGCCGCGAGAGTTTAGAGTTTATTGTTGCCCTATAAATCTAGTTACGAGGGGGCGTAAAACAGTGTCAAGGGAATGCGAAAAATTTTCAAAAAAAGCGAACCATTAGTGGTTAGTGCCCAGCGATCAGCGCAACCCCCGGCCTGCGGTGCGGGGACTGGTCCCTAACCACTGACCACCGACCACTGCTTCTCAGGGGCCGATCCAATAGAGCAGAATCGACAGCCCAAGCGGGCTCCACAAAGTCGAGCCAATGAGAATGCCGCCGAGCAGATCGGGGCGCGCGTCAAAGCGCACGGTCAGGATGAGGGCGTTGATGGCCGTAGGCAGGCAGGAGCACAACAGCAACACGTCGCGCACCGCGCCCTGTGCGCCGATGAGCAGCGTCAGGCCGATGCCAATCGCCGGCCCCAGCAGAACCTTGGCACCAATGCCGCCGTACAGGGCGGCCGAGCTGCGGCCGCGGAGGGGGATGTGCGCGACTTGGACTCCGAGGAGAATAATGGCGAGGATCGGGCCGGCTTTGCCGATTAGATCGGCCGCGTCGAGGATGGAAACCGGGATCGGCACGGCGAGGGCATTGATGGCTAGGGCCAAGGCCGCGGCATAAATCAGCGGCAGCCTGAAAATGCTCTTGAACGCTTGCAGCGGACTTTGCCGCCCGCCAGCGGCGATGTACGTGCCGAGCGATGCGGCCGTAACATTGCCGTACACAAAGAGCAGCATGACGATCGCTAGTGCCTCGTCGCCAAAGGCGAAGAGCACTACGGGGACGCCATACGAAGCGATGTTGACCGTAGGGAGGGAGAGGGTGACTGCGCTGCGAGTAGGTTTGTCCCAGCCAGCGAGATGCGAGACGAGCGCAATGACGGGCATGCTGACCACGTACATTCCAACCTGCCAAGCGAAGGCTTGGGCGGCAGCCGAGCCAGTGACCGGGTGGCGCACCAGCGCCGAAAACATCAAGAAGGGCAGACAGATGTATATGGCCACATCGGCCAAGGGGGCGGGGTCAACAGAGCGCCGCCGCCCCAACAGATAGCCGCAGCCGATGAGCAGGAAAATCGGGGCAATGACGTCGAGCAGAAAAGCCATTACCGCGAGCGGACCGGGCCGATGTTACACCTGCTCTTCCCGGCCCGAAGCGGCTGAGCGGTACGCTGCGTCGAGCATTTCCACCCCGCGCATGGCCGCTTCGCCCGGGGTCCAGTTCACGTCGGTTTTGCCCAAGATCAAGTCGGCAAAGTTGTTGGGCGGACCATCGCACTCGTAGGCCCCCGCGTCCTCGGCCACCTCCTCGACGACGTGTTGGCCATCGTGGCGGCGCAAATGCATGCGGGCGCGCTCGCAATCGATGAGCAACATGCCCTCCGAGCCGAACAGGCGCACATCGACCTGAAAGGTCTGGTCGGTCGGCACATTGCCCGCACCGCTGACCGTGCCGATGGCTCCCGAAGTGAAGCGCACGGTGAGCGCGTCGTACAGCTCAACCTCGGATCCGGGCGCACTCATGGCGGCAAAGACGCGCTCGGCGCGCAGCCCGGACAGCCAGAACAGCAGCCCCGAGGAGTGCGATATTTGCGCGTGGGCGTAGCCGCCCTCGGCTATGGCGGGATCGGCCCACGTCGAGGGCGTGGGGCCGAAGAGGCTGGCACTGTCCTGCCCGGAAATTTCGGACACATCCACCTCCTCCCCCGAAAGCAGGGCGCGAATCGGCGAGGCCATGTGGCACAGCGCGAATTCGACCTCGCCGATGGCTTGCTCGTCCATCAGCGCCTTGGCCCGCTGGATAAAAGGCTTGTGGTGCCAGCCGTAGGGCACGAGCAAATGGCGGTCCCGCTCCGCGGCGAGGTGCACCAATTCGCGTGCGTGGACAGCGCGGGTGGTCAGGGGTTTTTCGCACATCACGTGCAGGCCCGCCTCCAAGGCGGCGCGGGCGTGTTCGTGGTGCAGGGGGTGCGGCGAGGCCACCACGACTCCGTCGAGTTCGCAGTTGGCTAATAATTCTCGGTAGTCTTGGGTGGCAAACGCGAATCCGAAGTGGTCCCGCACCTGCTCCAGTTCGGCTTGGCCCAAGCGGCAGACGGCCGTCAGCTCGACGTCGTCGCGGGCGGCAAAGACGGGCATGTGGTTGCTGGTGGCCCACCAGCCAGCGCCGATAAACCCGAGGCGCACTTTGTTTTGGGTGCTCATTGGCGTTGCTCCTTGGTTGGAGCGGCTAATGTAGGAGGGCGCGAGCGGCGCAGCAAGTGCGGTGTCATCAGAAATTAATTTGCCCATTTGCTTATTTTTTTTCTTTAATTATCTAACCTACACACGAGTCCCTTATTGACTATCGACACCTGACCATTCGCACACCCGCCTTAGCTATCGCTTTAACTTTCATATCCCCATCATATCTCTCACCCCACAAGGAAGGAAGAAATGGCTGCCCCCATAGCGCTTCAACTCTACACGGTCCGCGACGCCCTCGCGCAAAACTTCAAGTCCGTGGTCACCCGGATTGCCGAGATAGGGTACGTGGGCGTCGAAACGGCTGGATTTCCCGGCATCGGCGTAGATGAAGCTAGCGACCTATTTGCCGACCTAGGGTTAGACGTATGCAGCGTGCATACGCAACTGCCCTTGGGCAAACAAAAAAACCAAGTCATCGAACTAGCCCAAGAGCTGGAGGCCACCCGCGTGGTAAGCTCTACGCCGCGCGAAGCCTTCGCGAGTGCGGACGCGCTCAAGGCGCTCTGCGACCGCTGGAACCAAGCCGCCGATATCGCCGCCGAGAACGGCTTGGAGTTGGGCCTCCACAACCACTGGTGGGAGTTCCAAGAAGTGGAAGGGCGTCCGGGCTTTGCACACCTAGTCGACGAGCTCGACGAGTCCATCTTCTTCCAAGTCGATACCTATTGGGTCAATACCGGCGGCGGCGATTCGGTGCAAGTCGTCGAGGAATTAGGCGAGCGTGCGCCGCTTTTGCACATCAAAGACGGCCCGTGCGACCCCGCGCAGGACATGCTCGCCGTCGGCGAGGGGGCCATGGATTTCCCGCCCATTATCGAAGCCAGCCACGGCACCTGCGACTGGCTGATCGTCGAATTGGACCGCTGTGCGACCGACATGATGGAAGCCGTAGAAAAGAGCTATCAATACCTCGTTGGCAACGAACTGGCGCGCGGCGCCAGCTAACGCAAAGGAGCGTCATGACGAAGAAAGCAATCATGGTTTGGGGCGGTTGGGAGGGGCACGAGCCCAAGCAGTGCGCCGATATTTTCGCACCCATTCTAGAAGCAGAAGGGTTCGCAGTGACCATTTCGGACACCCTCGACGCATACAAAGATCACGACCTGATGGCCGAGCAGGACCTAGTGGTGCCGACGTGGACGATGGGTCAGATCGAAGGCGAACAGGAACAGGGACTGCTCGCGGCCGTTGATCGCGGTACCGGCATAGCCGGCTGGCACGGCGGCATGGCCGATTCGTTCCGCAACAATACCACCTATCAATTCATGGTCGGCGGCCAGTTTGTCGCCCACCCGGATGGCATCATCGACTACACGGTCAACATCGCGGCCCCAGACGACCCCATCGTCGCCGGCCTAGACGATTTTCAAATGCACTCCGAGCAGTACTACATGCACACCGACCCGGGCAACCAAGTGCTCGCCACGACAACTTTAGAGGGCCGTCAAAGTGCGCCTTGGGTCAACGGGACAGTCATGCCGGTGGTGTGGAAGCGCGCGTGGGGAGCAGGTAGGGTGTTCTACTCGTCCTTGGGCCACGTGGCGCGGGATTTCGACGTGCCCGAAGCGCGCGAGATCCAGCGGCGCGGCATGCTCTGGGCCAGCCGCTGAGGAGACCGCGCTATGAAGCTCCGCAAAAATGGCCTCTGCCTCCCTTCGCTGCCGTGTGGGCAGGCGTGTCTCTGGGGCCTTGGGCTGGCGGCGGGCCTCCTCTTAGTCGTCCTGACGTGGTGGCTTATTAACCGGCTGTCTGAAGAATGATGGGCCGCAAGAAAGTGCTAATTACGGGAGCGGCTGGCCGCATCGGCGAGGTGTTGCACCAAGGGCTACGGGAGTGCTACGACCTGCGGCTGATGTATCACCGCACGGTGCGAGAAGTTGCCGCCGGCGAGGAGGTCGTCCGCGGCAGCGTCGCCGATCTGGCCGCTATGGCCGAGGCGGTCGCCGGCGTCGATGCGGTAGTTCACCTCGCCGGCGATCCAGCGGTTAGCGCCACCTGGGAGTCGGTGCTCGAAAAGAACATTCAAGGCGTGTACTGCACATACGAAGCCTGCAGAAACGCAGGCGTCAAGCGGGTCGTCTTCGCCAGCACTAATCACGTGACCGGCCTTTACGAGGAAGAGGGGATGTACACCACGCCGGAGATGTCCGTGCGGCCCGACAGCCTGTACGGGGCCAGCAAGGCATTTGGCGAAAGCCTGGGACGCTACTACGTGGATCGCTACGGTTTGGAGGTCGTATGTCTGCGCATCGGCTCGTTCCAGCCGGATTCCGCGGTCGTCGAGCGCAAAAGCGACCGGATTCTCTCCACTTGGCTGAGCCACCGCGACTGCGTGCATCTAGTGCAGCGCTCCATTGAGGCCGACGTGCGCTTCGGAATCTACTACGGCATCTCGGGCAACACCCGCGCCTACTGGGACCTCCAAAACGCCCGCCGCGAACTAGGCTACGACCCCCAAGACAACGCCGAACACTTCAGGAATTCGTAGCTGATGTTACGCATAGGAGGCATTTGGGGATGCTGTAGGGGCGACTCTTAGAGTCGCCCCTACAGCTGCGTAAGGTCAGTTCCTAATTCCCCTTCCTCCTCCGTCCCCGCCAAAAAGCACCCAGCAGCCGAAAACATATACGGACCACGTCCCGCAGGATATACAGCCCCAAGCAGACGCCGAAGAAGGCGGCGATCCGGGGGTCGAAGGCTAGTTCGACAATGCGGTCGAGTAGGGCGGGAATCACGTTGCATCCTTTAGGCGCAGGAGCTTATGAACCAAGAGCGATTAACGAGTTCCCGCTGCAGGCAGCGATTTGATCCTTCCCCACGAGGTCTCATCCACGGCCGTAGCCTGATTGGTTTCTGAACAAGGAGCGGACGAACACAGACGACTGTCCTGCGTCTTGTTGTCGATATGGTAACTGGTGCCTAACGTATATGGTTCGTCCGGGTTAAAATCCTCGCACAAGCCACCACGGAGGTGGTAGCAGCTAAAATTCTGATCCGTTGCATTGTCTGGCACGACCAATGAACAGGGAGCAGAAGAATACTGCCTATCCGCTATATACAGATTGCACTCCCAATCTAAGGCAAACGTGATCCAAGCGTATTTCGGATATGGTGTATTTCTATCTATATATTTCCAAGAACAAAAACGATGATCGGGGTTTAAGCTACAATCAAAACACTGGTCCCATTTTGTTTCATCGCTACCACAACGAACTCGATCCTTGTCATGGTCGGCTTGGCCCAAGTTAATCGAAAGCAGGAGCACGAGCACCGTGAGGATCGTTGCGGCTTGCAATGTGCGTAGCATTGATTTGTTCATTTGTGTCCTCCATAGTTGAGGATTGGAGCTACAGTCGAAACAGTGGATCTCGGCGAGACAGTCGGATCTCGGATCGTCTATTCGAGCTTGACCATCTTGCGAGTGCGCAACTGCTCGCCCACGCGTACCTGATACAAATAGGCTCCAGAAGCGACGAGTTGGCCCTGCCCGTCTCGGCCATCCCAAGTCAGCCGGTGTTCGCCCGCCGCCAACGGACCCGACCACACTTGACGCACAAGCTGTCCCAAGAGGTTGTAGATGGCTACATCTACAGCTTCGGCACCGTCGGGCACCGATAGGGGGATGGTCGTGGCCGGATTAAACGGATTGGGATAGTTCGCACCCAAGACAAAGTCCGACGGCGTGGCCGACTCAACGGCCACAGCTGTGGGTGGACTGTTCTGGTTGATAAAGACGAAAGCCCCACCCTTTGTATAGAAGTACCCATCATTAGGTACACGCCCCAACACGACCAGCTCGGCGGCCCCATCGCCGTTGAGGTCACCGGCGAGCACCTCGCTGCCCGTGCCCGACACCTGATAGCGGCCTTCAAGGGCTCCATCGCCGTTGAGGTCGCCAGCGAGCGCCTCGTCGATCGTGCTCGACAGCCGGTAGCGGCCTTCGAGGACAGGCACGCCATTGCGCTGGCCGAGCAAGACGACCAAGGCCGGACCCGTTTCCTCGTTGCTATCGATCACGGCCACGTCCATCAGACCATCGCCGTTGAGGTCGCTGACCAGGGGGTGACTTTCCACGTGGATCTGCGAGCCGAGCAGGGTGTGGCTTGCCACCACGCCCGAGGCGTCCAGACGCCACAGCGCCAAGCCGTGGTAGGTGAAGAAATAGGCGTTAACGAAGCGCTCGGAGGGGATAGCGGTTACCTCGGCGACTCCGACTAAATCCACCTGCCCATCGCGACCGGCCTGTAGCGGAGTGGAGTAACAGGGGTTGACCATGGACTGAAAAAAAAGCGGTGGCTCCGCGCTGGCCGCCCACGGCTGGGTCAGCCAAACCTCCGTCGGTCCAGCCTCTTCGAACCTCCAACACGATCGGAGCCATAACAGGCGCGCGGCCCCTCCCGCTCCCAGCGATCGCTCGGCAGGCCAAAGCCTAGGCCAGAACCCCTCCTCGCTGTCGAGGGTGAATCGATCACTGCGGACAAACGCCGCGTCGCCGTCGTTGTACCACAGGGTCGCTTGGGATGGCCCCTCGTGGGTGTGGGTGTGCAGTGCCTCGTCGTCATGCTCCTCATACTCCGTGACCAACAGGTCCACATCGCCGTCGCCTTCACCATCGACTAGGCCAATGAAACCGACATTGGATAGTTGCAGGATGGTGGCAAAGCCGTCCTCGCCCCGGTTGTGCCACAGTTCGAGGCTGTGTCCCTCCTTAAAGGCCAGATCCAAGAGTCCATCCCCGTCGAAGTCGTCCCCCCAGATACTAACGATGGGCGTTCCCGGTTTTTCTCTTGATGGGCGGGCGACGTTGTGGGTAGGGACCAAGCCGCCCAAGCCGTCGTTGGACGCCACCATCCAGCCCCATTGTGGCGCCCAACGAGCCCAAGCTACCACGAGATCCAAATCCCCGTCGCCATCTACATCGCCCAAAGTGCCGGTGTCATCACTGGGGCCCCGGCCGATGCCGGCACCGGCTTTGCCAAGGGGGATAAAGTTGGGTTCTGCGAACAACTCCCCTGTTGAGGCAAAAGCCCCGTGCGGAGCCGCCAATAGCAAAATAGCTGCGATAAAGCGGTGCATAGTTTACCTCCTAGGTTAAAGGATTAGATCGTCTATTCGAGCTTGACCATCTTGCGAGTGCGCAACTGCTCGCCCACGCGTACCTGATACAAATAGGCTCCAGAAGCGACGAGTTGGCCCTGCCCGTCTCGGCCATCCCAAGTCAGCCGGTGTTCGCCCGCCGCCAACGGACCCGACCACACTTGGCGCACAAGCTGTCCCAAGAGGTTGTAGATGGCTACATCTACAGCCTCGGCACCGTCGGGCACCGATAGGGGGATGGTCGTGGCCGGATTAAACGGATTGGGATAGTTCGCACCCAAGACAAAGGCCGACGGCGTAGCCTGCTCAACGGCTACGGCTGTGGGCGGACTGCCTTGGTTGATAAAGACGAAAGCCCCACTAGGAACCCCCCAAGTCCCTAAAGTACCGCCATCCTCATTCCGCCCCAACACGACCAGATCGGCAGCCCCATCGCCGTTGAGGTCACCGGCGAGCACCTCGTTGCCCATGCCTCCGTGCCCTCCCGTGCCCGGCAGCCGGTAGCGGCCTTCGAGGACGGGCACGCCCTCGCGCTGACCGACCAAAACGACCAAGGCCGGACCAGTTTCCAAGTTGCCATCAACTAAGGCCACGTCCGGCAGACCATCGCCGTTGAGGTCGCTGACGAGGGGGCGACCTCGCACGTGTACCTGCGAGCCGAGCAGGGTGTGGCTTGTCACCGCGCCCGAGGCGTCCAAACGCCACAGCGCCAAGCCGTGGTAAGTATATACGTAAGAGGAGACGGTTACTTCGGCGATGCCAACTAAATCCACCTGTCCATCGCGACCGACCTGCAGAGGGGTGTAGCCACAGGGGTTGACCATGGACTCAAAAGAAAGCGGCGGCTCCGCGCTGGCCGCCCACGGCTGGGTTAGCCAAACCCTAGTCGGCCCAGCCTCTTGGAGCTGCCGATAGCACGATCGGGTCCATAACAGCCGCACGGACCCTCCCGCTCCTAACGATTGCTCGGCGGGCCAAAGCATAGGCCAGAGCCCCCCCTCGCTGTCGAGGGTAAACTGGTCGCTGCGGACAAACTCCGCGCCGCCATCGTTGAACCACAGGGTCGCTTGGGATGTCCCGTCGTGGGTGTGCTCTGCCTCGTCCTCATACTCCTCATACCCCGTGACCAACAGGTCCAAAGCGCCGTCGCCTTCACCATCGGCTAGGCCAACGAAACCAGTGTTGGGCAGTTGCAGTATGGTGGCAAAGCCGTCCTCGCCCCGGTTGTGCCACAGTTCAAGGTTCAATCCTTCCTGAAAGGCCAGATCCAAGAGTCCATCCCCGTCGAAGTCGTCCCCCCAGATACTAATGATGGGCGCACTGCTTGCTCCTGCTTCTTCTCTTCCGTGCATGACGTCGTGGGTGGGAACCAAGCCACCCAAGCCATCGTTGGACGCCACGGTCCAGCCCCAGTGTGGAAAGTGCTCTCCCGAGGCTCCGTCGTCTGCATATACGTGTGGCGACCAACGAGTCCAACCTACCACGAGATCCAAATCCCCATCGCCATCTACATCGCCCAAAGCGCCGGTATCATCAGGGAACCCCATGCCGATGCCCGGGCCAAGGGTGAAAAAGTCGGGTTCTGCGAACAACGCACCGGGCGAGGCAAAAACCCCGTGTGGAGCCGCCAACAGCAAAACAGCTACGATAAAGCGGTGCATAGTTGACCTCTCTGAGGTTAAGGGCACGTAGAGGTGGCTTGCGCTCTGCACCGTCCCTACGCACGAGGCGCGATTAATGAGAAAGCAGCGATTTGATCCGTCCCCACGAGGTCTCGGCCACAGCCGTCGGCTCCTCGCCGGTAGAAGGCGCGATGTCCATCACGTAAATTCCCCAATCGCCGTCGCGGTTGGATTCAAAGGCGATGTACCGACCATCCGGAGACCAAGACGGAGACCTGTAGTTGGCCGAGGGGTCCGTCAGGCGGCGGGGGTTGCTCCCATCCGAATTCATCACGTAAATCCCAACCCTGTCGTACCACTCGGACTCAAAGGCGATGTACTGGCCGTCTGGCGACCAAGACGGAGACCTGTAGTCGGCCGAGGGGTCCGTCAGGCGGCGGTCGGTCAGGCGGCGGGGATTGCTCCCATCCGAGCCTATCACGTAAATATCGCTGGTGCCGCGCTCGGACACGAAGGCGATGTGCTGGCCATCGGGAGACCAAGACGGAGACTCGACCTGCTCTGGGTGGTCGGTCAGGCGGCGGGAGTTGCTCCCATCCGAATCCATCACGTAAATCTCAGCCTTGCCGTGGCTACCGCGCCGGGACACGAAGGCGATGTGGTGGCCATCGGGAGACCAAGACGGAGACCAGTCCCAATGCGAGTCGTTGGTCAGGTTGCGGCGGTCGCTCCCATCCGAGCCTATCACGTAAATATCGCTGGTGCCGCGCTCGGACACGAAGGCGATGTGGTGGCCATCGGGAGACCAAGACGGAAGCGCAGCCCAAGCCGGGTGGTCGGTCAGGCGACGGGAGTTGCTCCCATCCGAACCTATTACGTAAATCTCAGCCCTGCCGTCGCGCTCGAACCCAAAGGCGATGTGCTGACCGTCCGGAGACCAAGACGGAGAGCTGTAGCTGGCCGAGTAGTCAGTCAGGCGGCGTATGGCTCCGACGACCCAAGCCCCCTCACCACTGCTCGTCACCGCTTGCTCAACCCCCGCCGGCAGTTCAACATCCTTACCGTCGCCTTGCCCCCAGCCAGCGACGGCTAATCCCAGCGTTGCCAAGCAAACGATCAGTAGAGATCGATAGTTCATAACGTGCCTCCTTTTAGAAGGTTATGAATAGGGTGTGCTACGGAGGGAATATAGGCATATTCCGTGCCAAAAATGCGGCCAACAACAAAAAAGCCTTTAGGAATAACCTAAAGGCTTGAAAAAACATAACACTTAAAACATGAGACGAGCCTTTCTGCGATGTGCCGTCTCAGCCGTCGGCGCAAGGTTTTCCACGATTTTTCGTGGAATCTTCACGATTTTTCGTGGATTTTACACGACTTTCCGTGTTGGCCGCTTACGACGTCTTCGGTCAGCTCAAGGTCTTCTTACATAGTTTACCTCCAGAGTTGGTGGGTGTGGTAGCCGCCTGCTCATAGCAGGGACAGGTGCGCATCGGTAGGCGAGGATACTTTTCCAAGCGCGGATCGGTGGCAGCGCGGCGACACAGATAAAACACCGAGCCGCGCTCGGACTCGACGGGGCGCACGTGGCGGCAGCGGGCGCACAATCCAATTTCAGGCGGCAATTCTACCAAGCGAGTTCTCCCTGCAATGCAACCTCTTGCTCACCAGAGACGATTTCTCCGAGCCGATAGGCTCGGCAATCTTGGGCCGCTAAGTGGGCCAGCACCTGCTTCACGGCCTCGGGCGCAACCACCAGCACCATTCCCACACCCATGTTAAACGTGCGCAGCATATCCTCCACCTCCAGGTCGCCTGCTGTGCGCAAGGTGTGGAAAATCTGCGGAATCTGTATGGCTTCTAAGTCGAGCTGAGCATTGAGGCCCGGCGGCAAGATGCGGCTGAGGTTGTCGCGGAGGCCGCCGCCGGTAATGTGGGCCATGCCGTGGAGGCCGGGGTCGGTGAAAAGGCCGCGCACGGCTTGCAAGTAGCAGGTATGGGGCTTGAGCACCGCTTCGAGGAAGGATTCGCCAGCTACGTCGGCGGCGAGCAGATCGGGTTGCCGGTCTAAGAGGGCGCGGACCAGGGTGTAGCCATTGGTGTGCAAGCCGTTGGAAGCGAGCGCCACAACCTGATCGCCCGCCGCGATAGCCTGACCGTCGATAATGTTGTCCTTATCGACCACGCCGATGACGCTAGCGGTCAGCACGTAGAGGCCATCGGGGACCACGCCGGGCTGCACCGAAGTCT
Organism: Candidatus Latescibacterota bacterium; assembly: GCA_965208845.1. Lineage (GTDB taxonomy): Bacteria > Latescibacterota > UBA2968 > UBA8231 > UBA8231. The sequence goes on from OZ242361.1 coordinate 6,352,685, forward strand.
CGCCGCCGGTCAAGGTACAACCCTGTTGGCGGCAGGCGTCGGCCAAGGCATCCACGAGGTCGTTGACGATGGCTCCATCCATCGCGCCGCATACGATGACGTCCTGAATCGAAATCGGCTCGGCACCCATGACGATGATGTCGTCGATGAGATGGTTGACCATGTCGTAACACACTCCGCGATGGCGGCCGTGGGCAAAGGCCAACTTTTGCTTGGACCCAGGCTCCTCGCTCTTGTGCACCAGCACCGGGTGGGCGTAGCCGGGGAAGCGGGCGTCAATCAAGGTGGCGAACGCGCCAATCCGGTTGAGCACGCGAGGGTCGGCGGTTTCCATGCTCGCGGCCATGGCGCGCTTGGCGGCATCGGTTTGGTCTATATCGACGCCGGTGCTGGCATAGGAGAGGCGTTGGCTCATGAAGTTCCTTTCCGTTCCATCAGCTCGGGGATCAACTCGACGCCCAATCCCGGCCCGGACGGAGCGTGCAGGCAGCCCTGCTGGTAGGTCAAGCGCGGCGCGACGACATCGCTCGCCAACAGGCCCGGGCCGACCAAATCCGAGGGCGCACAGACGGCTTTAGTGGCCACGCCAAAATGCACGGCCGCAGCCGTGCCAATGCCGAGCTCGACCGTGCTACCGAGCAAGACGGGTACGCCAGCGGCCGCGGCGAGTTGGCTCAATCGCTGGGCGCGGTGCAAGCTGCCGGCCTGGACGGGCGCGACGTTGAAGGCATCCACGGCCCGGTGGTGCAAGAGGGCGAGGGCAAACGAGTCGTCAAAGTCGGCGACGTGTTCGATGATAGCGGCGGGCACGGCTGCGCGCACCCTTGCCAAGGCCGAGGCTGCGGAGTCTGGGTCGGCATTGATCTGTTCGGGGTGGTCCTTGGCCACTTTGCGGGCGACGCATTGAATCGGCGTCTCAACCGCATCTACGCCCAGCGCGGCCAACTCGCGGATCCGCTCAATGGCCTCTTCTTCTTCCCACGCGCCCGAAGCATCGGCCTTGAGATACGCATCCGGGCCGACGATCCGGCGGCAGACGCGGACGCGCTCGCAGTCGAGGTCAAAGTCGGCCCCCACCTTGAGCTTGAAGGCCGTAAAGCCCTCGGCGACTTTTTCCTGAATTTCCTCTGTTAGCTCTTCCGCACTGCGGATATACGCGACCCAAGAAATGGGTAGCGCGTCCTGATACTGGCCGCCTAAGAGCGCGTGGGCCGGGGCGTTGTAGTACTTGCCCGCGAGGTCGATCAGGGCCATTTCCACGGCGGCACTGACGAGCCGACGGAATTCTGGATGGTAGCTGGCGGGCAGCGCCTCGGCCACGCGCTCCCAAGCGGGGAGGCGTTTGCGCGGGTCGGCACCGGCCAGCAGGGGCGTCAGGGTCTCGCACAAGGTCTCTGGCGACGGCGCTTGCCACGCATCCTCTAGATCCGAGATCTCGCCGAGGCCGTGCAGGCCGGTATTGGTCTCGAGTTCTAGGATGTAGTAGCGCGAGGCATTCTTGCTGTGGCCGCCCGTGGGGGCTACATAGGTGTGGTACACGCGGGGGACGGCGACCGAGTAGATGCGGATGTGGCAAATGTGCATAAGGCTATCCGAGGAAGGGTGACTGGCCGGATTGTACGGCTGGCCTTTGGTGCAGTCAACCGTATATTATTCGGCATTCTAACTGATGTTACGCACAGGCCTAGGTATGAGATACTTCGCTGCGCTCAGTATGACAAGGACCGGCCCTTTCCTTTGCCTGTCATGCTGAGCGCAGCGAAGCGGAGTCGAAGCATCCCATACCCGCGATACCCGTACGTAAGATTTAGGAATGCCGGATGACGGCCACGGAAGAGATTCTCGTGCTGAGCGCGACGGCCCTTGAGCAGCTTGCCCTACGGGAGGCCGTGGCCGAGCGCGTGCAGCGCAAAGTCGCCGAGCGCGAATGGGTGAGCGGGAAAATTGGCGCACAGCCGGTGACTTTGATAGCGACCGGGATCGGCGCAGTGAACACAGCGCACGCGCTCACCTGCTATTTGCAGGCGCAGCAGCCGCGACGGGTCGTACAGATCGGCGTGGGCGGGGCATATCCAGAGAGCGGCGCAAGTGTCGGGGACTTGGCCTTGGCCAGCGAGGAATACTACGGGGATCTGGGGGTGCAGACGCCGGACGGCTGGCAGGGCGGAGAGCTGATCGGCATTCCGGTGCTGGAAAAAGGGCGCTCTTACTACAATTGCTTTCCCATCGACGAGCAGTGGGTGCAGCGCGCGACCACGGCTTTGCCCGAAGCCCACATCGGTCCCTTCGTCACCGTGCAGGAATGCGCGGGAACCGACGAATTGGGGATGGAAAGAGGGCAGCGCTTTGGGGCCTTGTGCGAAAACATGGAAGGCGCGGCCGCCGCGCACCTATGCGCCCTGTACGAAGTGCCTTTTGCCGAGTTGCGCGCCATGAGCAACATTGTCGAGCAGCGCGCGCGGGAGCAATGGGATTTGTTAGGAGCCGCTGCTAGGGCGCAAGCTGCGGCTCAGCAACTCTTGGAGGAGGGACTATGCGCATGACCTTGGGCTATTCGCCCTGTCCCAATGATACGTTTGTCTTTTGCGGCTTGGTTCACGGGCATATCGCCGGCGCACCAGTATGCGAGGAAGTGCTGGCGGACATTGAGACGCTCAATGAGATGGCGCTACAGGGGCAACTCGACGCGACCAAAATATCCTTCCACGCGCTGGCGCATCTGCGGGAGGAGTACTGCCTTCTGCATTCAGGTGGTGCCTTGGGGAGGGGATGCGGGCCGCTGCTGGTAGCGCGGGAGCAGCTAGCGCTGGAAGACCTCAAGCACAAGCGGATCGCCATTCCCGGACGACTGACCACCGCGGCCCTGTTGCTGCGGCTCTTTGACCCCAGCATTGAGCAGCTAGCGGTCATGCCTTTTGACCAGATAGTAGGCGCGACCGCGCAAGGCGTAGTCGATGCGGGCGTCATCATTCACGAGAGCCGCTTCACCTATGCCCAACACGGGTTAGCAGCGATCATCGACCTCGGCCAGTGGTGGGAAGAAAGCACCGGGCACCCGATCCCCCTCGGCGGCATCCTCGCGCGGCGCAGCCTCGGAGCCGAACTCATCGGCCAGCTCGACCGCGCGCTCGTGCAAAGCGTGGAGTACGCCTATGCCCACCCAGACGCGGTGCGGGGCTACATCCGCCAGCACGCCCAAGAGATGGACGACAGCGTCATGCAGGCGCACATCGACCTGTACGTCAACCAGCACACGCTCGACTACGGAGCCGACGGCGAGGCCGCCATATTCGACCTGATCGAGCGGGCCGAGCAGGCCGGCATCGCGCCCAAGTCCGACGCGCCGCTTTTTATTTCATAAACTGATGTTACACATAGCTGTCATGCTGAGCGAAGCAAAGCATCCCATACCTAGTACCTAGGAGCCTGTAGTCGGGTAGGCGGAAGCTGTCGCCAGCCTCCGCCCCCCTCAGAACCGTGCGTGCGACTTTCACCGCACACGGCTCAAGCAAGCCGGGCTGTATCCTTCGATACCGCTTCCTCGTCAACAGTCTAATCGGCTGATGGCTTACGCCTCAGACACTCTGCTCGCCCGAAGGCACTCCGCATCCATATCTGATACTCAGTCTTTCGACCGCATTTTCAAGGTCGGCTCACCTGCCACACGTCTGCATGCTTTCGCATTGAGTATATACTCTATCCAGCGGGTTATGTATTCCCCTTGCCTTTCGGCGGCTGGCATTCGCTTCTTGTGGCATCCTATGCCCCCTGAAGAATTGACCCTTCCTTGCGGTCGGGCTACTGTATCTGTGGGAGAATTGAGCATAAACTCGGTTTTCCCTTTCACAGACTTCATTGGGGTTTTCCTTTTCCGCATAGGTGAGATGCAACAGGGTTGAGAGCCTACTCTATGCCGGGGTCTATGGTGTGTACATGAGGGCTGTTACCGAATCCCTCTTTCATGGCAGCATAAGTGGAGCTGCTTTCATATATGACCCAGCCCATCGTAGAATCCGCCGTTTCCGATGGTCAACTTTTACGACACCTACGTAGGTTCACTCTCGTTCTCTCGTCCTGTTTTCGCCTTGCCCTGACTCAAATGACGGATATTCTCATCATTAGGCTTTTCATCCCAGCTTCACACCTCAAGATTACTCCTGACGCATGTGGGACTGGCGATTAGTTTACACACTAACTAAGAAGCCTTCCAGCTTCACTCATCTTATGCGGCTTTAAGGTCGCACACCAACATCAGTTATAAACAATCACCAAGGAGTAATACGTTGAAACTAGTGCAATTCATCGAGCCGGACGACGGCATGCGCTTAGGTCTCGTCACCGGCGACGAGGTCTTAGACCTGACGGGCGCAGAACAAGGGCCACGCACCGTGCATCAGCTCTACTACGACGGCGGCGGCGACGAGATCGGGCTGGTAGCAGCCGCTCAGAACCTGCAAAAACAGGATACGCGCCGCTTGCCGCTAGACGCGCTGTTGGCCAACCGCAGCACCCACAACCCGTACCTCACCAAGCCAGTCAGCGGTCCCCCCGGCCATCCCCACGCCCTGCGCGTGTGGCTGGCTGGCGTCACCCACGAGGTCAGCGCCAAATTGCGTGAGATCGAAGCGCAGCAGGCCACTGGCGAGGCCATCAACGTGTACGACCAGAAATACCGCGAAGTGTCCGGCGGCGGACGGCCCGAGCTGTTCGCCAAGGGCGAGCCGGACGCCGTCGTCGGGCACGGCCAACCCATCACCCGGCCCGCCGACACCCAGCGCTTAGTGCCCGAGACCGAGCTAGTGTCGATCTATGGCCTGACGCGCCAAGGCCGCTTAGAGAGGCTGGGCTACACCGGCGGCAACGACGCCACCGACAACGGCATTGAGGCCGCCAATCCCCTCAACTTGCCCCAAGCCAAAAACTGGGCCGGTGGGTGTGCTTCTCTAGGGCCGGTGTTGATTACAGCCGACGAGTACGACGCCGACGAGGTCGAAGTCTCGTGCCGCATCTTGCGTGACGGCCAAACCGTAGCCTACAAGAAGGGACCAACCGGCCAAAACAACCTAAACATGCCCGGGCGGCTCCTGCACTTAGAGCGCCACCTTTTCAGTCGGCTACCTCTAGAGCCTCGCACCCTGATGGCGTTTTATTGGGGGACGCCCATCGTCTTTGCCGAGGCGGACTTGGCGACGGGGCTTTTGGACGGGGACGTGATGCAGTTGGAGTTTTCCGGCGGGATCGGGGTCTTGGAAAATCCCGTGGTGCCGCTCGAAGAGCCAACGCAGCTACAGGGGTTAGGAGGGTAGCGGCGGCAAGTACTGGTCGAGCGCCCCTCGCCTCGGATCGAAAGTCGTAGCATGGTTCCACGAGGCGTCATGCTTGTACATCACGTCCCGGATTAGGCGACGGCGGTAGAGGCTGTCGAGGTTGTCGGCGGCCATTTTATCGGGGTTGAAGCGGTCGAGGATCAGCCCGCGCAGGCGCGTTTCAGTTGCGGCGTGCTCGGCTGTGCCAGCGAGATTGTTCCACTCGCCGGGATCGCTCTCCAAGTCAAAAAGCTGCGGCTGGTGGCCGTGGATGTAATTGTATTTGAACTGGCCATCGCGGACCATGATGCAAGGCGCGCCCACCGCTTCGTGGGCTTGGGCGAAGATGTGGCGTTCAGCTTGTTGACCCTCAATGATCGGTAGTAGGCTGGTGCCATCGTGGGGCAAGCTCGCCTCGGCACCGGCCAACTCGCAAAACGTCGGTAGCAGGTCGAGCAGCGAGGTCGGCGTCTCGACAGTAGTGCCGGCCTGCCACTGGTCGGGGAAGCGGACGATAAGAGGGACGCGGCACGACCACTCGTAAAAACAGCGCTTCTGCACCATCTCCTTTTCGCACAGCATGTCGCCGTGGTCGGAGGTAAAGACCACAACCGTATTGTCGAGCAGGCCCGTTTCCTCCAGCGTTGCCAGCAGGCCGCCGACCTTGTCGTCGAGGTACGTCACCAAGCCGTAGTACGCGCGGCGCAGACGGCGCAGGCTTTCGGGATCGCGCAAGTTGAAGCGGCGGGTGCCGTGGTAGGCATTGAGCCAGCGATCCATCGCCGAGTAGGTCTCGTCGAGATGGTCGGGAAATTCGGGGATGGCAATTTCGGCGTCGGCGTAGCGGTCCCAGTACGCCTGCGGCGGGTGGAACGGCTCGTGCGGGTGGTGGAAGGAGGCGCAGAGCAAGAAGGGGGTATCGTCGCGTTGGGCGCGCAGGTATTCGACGGCGCGAAATTGCGTCTCTTCGTCGTAGCTGAGGGCGTTGTGCCAGAAGTTGACGCTCACGGCTTGGCCAGTGTAGCCACCAGCGTTGTACGTGGGGCGGTCGCCCATGACCTCTTCGTAATCTTCCCCCTTGGTCTCCTTGATGCGAATCCACTCTTCCTTGACCCACGAGAAGTCGGGCGGGTAGATGTCGGTCGTCAGCCGGCGGTGGAAGCCGTGTACCTGATCGGGGCCGACAAAGTGCATCTTGCCCGAAAGCACGGTGTCGTAGCCCGCGTTGCTGAGGTAGTGGGCGTACGACGGCACATCCGCGGCCAAAAGCGCGCCGTTGTCCCAAGCACCGATCTCAGAGGCGTGACGTCCGCTAGTGATGCAGGCACGGCCCGGAGCGCACAAGGGGAACGGAGTATAGGCCGAGTCAAAGCGGACGCCTTCGGCAGCGAGGCGATTCAAGTGCGGCGTCTGGACGACTGGATGGCCGTAGGCACCGGTCAAGGCGGCGATGAGTTGATCGGACATTATGAAGAGGATATTGGGACGGTCAGGCATGGTTTGAGCTTCCTATTTTAGGAAAAGAAATTACATATCTGAGCAACCAAAATTGCGTAGGAAGTTAAAAATGAACGACTCAATTAATCAGGATCACCTCTTTTTCATCAAGGAGGTTGGGGAGATTCCTCAATATTCCATCGGGATTTACAACTGTGAGATATGCACTCATAATAGGACTCGCACCACAAGTACACACGGGATTGGTCGCCGCTATTGATCGTGGAGACTTGCTGGGAATATAATCACCGCAAAAATGCGAATAGCTTCAATCGTTTTCTGAGAGCGTGCTTTGCGTAAGTTTTCGTAAAAATAATCGCCTGTCCTAAGAAAGGGGAATATTACTATGCAGAAAAATAAGAAGCAGGAAGTAACAGACGAAGACGTGCGTAAGAAACTTCTGGATACTTGGCTTGGAGGTCATTCAAAAAAGGCTCAGGAATTCCTTCTGAATTTACAAAATGAATCCTGTGAAGGTGGTCGTAAATTTGGTAGAAAAGAGCTAAAGCTTCTGGTAGATGGCACTCCATCTTATGTAGCTGACCATCCTGATCTAAGACTTGTAGTAGTAACAGGTGGTCCTCGGCCTTAATGCCAAAAGATTCTAACCTTTTGAGTATCTTTTCTACTTTAATTTGATTTTCAGCTATGTGATCCATAAGGAGTCTGCTATGTTAGAAGAGTTTGGATTAGAGTACGACCAAATTATTGACCTTCACGTAAGTTAATTTACCGCATCGCTCCCAATGCCAATAGGGAGCGTTGTAAATCAAATTTGGTGAACCTCAATAATCGTCAGATACGAGAAAAACCTCATAAAGCTGGTTTGGGTGCGATTTATTCTTAATTCGGAGGGTCAATTACTTTAATCACAAAAGGAGCTTCCTCTCCGGGATTCAACTCAGGAAGTTGCATCTCCATATACTGACCCTTGATAAGGGTGATGTGAGGCTTGCCGTCTTTCCAACTTAAGGAAGGGCCTATATCTGGAGCAGTCTCTTCCTGCTTGGCTATGAGGATGTTGGGAGTACCATCTTTCCACTCTAGTGACATTGAAAATGCTTGGGCCATCGTCTTCCTCCTTATGGTTTAGTTTAGGTGATGGCGTTAGGCAGCTTCCGCCCGCCTGCACACGGAAGCCGCCCATTATAAGCAGGTAGCAGAAAATATCGAACGGTTTGAAAATACAAGAACTTGGCTACCGCGCCAAGTCTAAAACTACTAATTGCGTTTTGGTATAACTGTTCTTTTTTTTGGCGTCGTATCGGCTTGGATCAGCGAAGACGGCGGTTAAAACAAGAATTGACCACCAAAACTCAACAGAAAAGCGGCAACATCATCGCCGATAAGCAAAGAAACGGGCTTTCCGGTGTCTTGCCGCAGTTGCTCAAGGGCCGTGTCAAGTGCTTCGGAACCGGAGGAGGCCGTGGATACAATAATCCCCATGTCTGCGTTCCAATATTGAAGTGCCTCCCGAATTTGATCTACAGCGTCGGCCCCCATCTCGCCTTCATATGCTTTCACTTGGACAACGCAAGTGCGCTGTTCTTGGATCCCCAGAATGGGTACCTTCCATTCAAAAATTACCTGTAGGTCTGCGCCGTGTTCTCCGGCACCACCTTGTTCCTTCACTTCTTTGACCCCGGGAACGTTCCGGAAGATTTTCGCAATCAGGCTCTCAAGCTGGGAACCTGGATGCGTACGACGAATTTCCTCCGTGATATAGGATAGAATATTATTTCTGAGCCAATCGATATTCGTATCCGGCGTACTAGGCGTGCCTCCTTCACCCCTTTCCAGCAGCTCGATAAGAAGTTCAAATTCCTCATGCAGATCGTAGATCCGCCACCAACGTCCCAGTAGTTTGAGTTTCCTGCTTAGCTGAGGATGAACGATGGCGTCGTTTCGGTCAAAGACGAGAACCGACTCAGGGTCAACGGGGAAACGATGGTTGAAGTCATCGTCTTCATAGCTCCAAAAATAAGGGGCGGAGACACGGGCGAGTGTACACTTGCCCCATTCAGGTATATTGATATAAACCACATAGTCGTTCTCTTCGATACCGAGTAGGAATGGATGATAACAATCCCATTCTGCGTCTGTAAGGCTCTTCCCAGCATCAATTCTGTCCTGCAACTTTCTTAAATCAGCAGTTTCGACGTTGCTCCAGCCGAAACGTCCCACTCCCTTCTGCAGAGAATCGTAGGTAATAGCATCTCGATCAGGATCGGTCGAGTTCTTCAGTGCATAAATAGTGTAATCGCTCATTTCATTATTCCTTTCCTTTTTGAGAAACGAAAAACGATGAGTATTCAAAGACTGCACATTTACCCGTCAAGAAAGTCCTCTCACATAAGCCACAGAGCGTTCAAACTGCTCCAGCTCATAAGCAACCCGCACATCCGCACTCTCGCCGCGCTCATGCGGCGTCTGCCAATCGTCTGGATCGCTAGCCGCTTGATGCAAGGTGCGGATGGCACGTATCGTCTCGTAGATAGGTCGCTCGGGAAAGGTCGCCCACCAGTCCTCTTCCAACAGGCGAATGTGGCGGGCGGCGCTTGCGCCGAGTTCAATGCAGCCCTGGATATGCGGCACCTCGCGGTCGAATAGCGCAATGATCTCCGGCCAATCGACGACCCCATCGCCGATGGCGCAACGCTTGAGGCGACAGCCCGAAGGCGTGGGGTGAACCGTATAGTCCTTGATGTGGACGTGCTTGAGGATCGGCAAAATCCGCTCGGCAAAGGCTAGGGGATGCTCGCCGACGGCAAAGGCATTGCCTACGTCCATGGTGACGCCTAGTTGCGGACTGCCGACCTTTTCGCACAGCGACAGCAATTCCCACGAACTCAAATCCTGGTGGTTTTCAATGCCCACCGGAATGCCGTATTCCTCGGCGAGTGGCATGACTTCTTTGAAGGGCTGTACCAAGGCTGCGATGTAGTCCCGCATCCCCTCGGCACCATACTCGGTGCGGTTGCCTTCGAGGAGGCGACTGACGGTTGTGCGCACGGCGAGGGCACCGGTTTGGTGCGCCGTCTCAATGGCTTGGCGCAGCGGCGCAATGTCTGCGGCGTAGTTGTCGCCGCCCGTGTCCAAGAACAGGTCGAGGTCGGCGCGCGTCTCGGCAAAAACCGCCCGCTCCTCCGGCGAGCAATCGCCTAGCCATTGGGACGCGAATTCGACGCTGTGGAGGCCGTTGTCGCGGGCTAGGCGCGTCAGGCCCTCGGGGGTGTGGGGATCAATGGCGCGGTTAGCTTCTTTGTGAGCGCCGGTAAAGCTCCAGGCGCAGAGTCCGATATTCACAGCATTCCTCTTTTGATTAGGTGCAGCTTACAACTTCGTCTGCAAGTAGGACACCACTTCGTCGTCTTTCACGTCAGTGCTCGATCCATCGCGCATGTCCTTCACCTGCCAGACGCCTTTCTCCAATTCATCCGGGCCGCCAATCAGGGCTATGGGAAAGCCCTTGCGGTCGGCGTATTTGAGCTGCCGACCCATGCCCTTGGCCTCTGGATACAGTTCGGTGCGGAGGCCAGCTTGACGCAAGCGACGCGCAAGGGCGATGTAGGACGGCAGGGCTTCGGTGGAGAACTGAACGATGAAGACGTCAGCCGATGTAGCCGCGTCCTGCAAAAGCCCCAACTCTTCCATAGCGGCCATCAGCCGGTCTAAACCCAGAGAGGCACCAACGCCGGGCAGGTGCTGCTTGGTGTAGAGGCCAGCCAAATCATCGTAGCGCCCGCCGCTACAGACCGAGCCGATTGCCGGCAGATCGCCGAGCAAGGTCTCATAGACAGTGCCAGTGTAGTAGTCGAGCCCACGGGCAATGGACAGGTCGATCGCCAAGCGATCTTGGGGAAAACCGGCTCCCTCAAAGGCGTCCACGAGCTGACGCAGGTTGGCGATTCCCTCGGCGGTTCGATCGTTGTCGCCGCAGGAACGTTCGATCTGATCGAGTATCTCGGCATTCGCACCTGTAGTCTGCACCGTCGCCAAGATGTGCTCGGCCTGTTCACCGGAGACCGCATCCGTCTCGCTCATCTCGGCGGCGACTTTTTCCGCGCCGATTTTCTGCAATTTGTCGAGGGCGCGAAGGATTGCTGCCGCCGCTTCAGCCAAGCCGAGCGATTCAAGCAGGCCGTTGAGGACCAAGCGATTGTTGACGTGGATGGCGAAGCGCTCAAATCCCAAGGCCGCGAGCAGGTCGTGGATGACGAGCACTGTTTCAATGTCCGCAGCATTGGCGTCAGTGCCGATGGTGTCGAAGTCGCACTGGTAGAACTCGCGGTAGCGGCCGTGCTGAGTGTTCTCACCGCGCCAGACCGGGCCGATGTGGTAGCGCTTGAAAGGGGTGCCGAGTTGGCCAATGTGCTGGGCGGCAAAGCGGGCAAAAGGCACAGTCAGGTCAAAGCGCAACGCCACATCGCGGCCCCCGTGATCCGCGAAGCGATACATCTGCTTGTCGCTCTCGTCGCCACCTTTGCCCGTGAGTATCTCGCTGTATTCAAGCGCGGGCGTGTCGATGGGAACGAAGCCGTAGGAGCGGAAGACTGCGCGGGCCTTGTCGATCAATTCCTCGCGCGGCATGGCTAAAGCGGGGGGAAAGTCGCGGAAGCCCTTGAGGGTCCGCGGTGGGATCAGGTCTCTTTTGTTGGACATAGGTTTACCAATTGGTGAATGAGCCGTCTTCGCGGCGCAGAATCGGGCCGCCGAGCCATTTGAACTCGTAGTGCCCGGCAGCTTCCTCGTTAAATTCTATTCCCAAACCGGGGAGCTCCGGCGGCAACAGACAGCCGGACTCATAGGGCAGTTGCACCGGAAAGACATCTTCCATCACGGAATGACCGACGAGGCCGCCCTCCTGCACGGCGAAGTTGTCGCAGGCAATGTCGAGGTGGGCGCAGGCTGCGGCCGAGACCGGGCCAAGGGGATTGTGCGGGACGATCTTGATGTAGTGGGTCTCGCACCAGTTGGCCACTTTGCGCGCCTCGGTCAGCCCGCCGACAATGCACAAGTCAATCCGCGCATAGTCCATCAGCTCCTCTTCGATCATCTGCCGAAACTCCCACTTGGTCGCATAGTGCTCGCCAACGGCCAGCGGACAACTCACGTGATGGCGCACCTGGCGATAGGTCTGGGGGTTTTCGCAGCGCAGCGGATCCTCGATGAAGAAGGGATCGTATTCCTCGAGCTGGCGGCCGAGGCGGATGGTGTCGGGCGGGTCGAGGCGGGTGTGGACGTCAATGCAGATTTCGATTTCCGGCCCAACGGCCTCTCGCGCGGCGGCAAAGTGGGCGATTGAATCGCGAACGGCCGTGCGCGGTTCGAGAATCCCGTCGCGGTCAAACACCGACATCCGCAGGTACTTCCAGCCCTCGGCGACCCGTTCCTGAGCCGCGCGGGCCGTGTCAGCGGGTGTCTTGCCGCCGATGCCGGTGTAGCAGAATACGCGGTCGCGCATCTTGCCGCCCAAGAGCATGTACACAGGTTGCCCGAGCGCCTTGCCCTTGATGTCCCACAGCGCGATGTCAATGGCCGACATGGCGGCCGCGTTGATGCGACCGCCGGGAAAGAAATCGACGCGGAACAGCAGTTGCCAGATGTACTCGGTATTGAGCGGGTCTAAGCCAATGATGTGGCGCTTCATGTGCTCGATCGCGCCAATGCCGGCCTGCTCCTTCCAAGTAATGCCGAATTCGCCGACGCCGTACAAGCCGTCGTCGGTCTCGACTTTGACGAAGAGGTAATTGCGCGATCCGTGACAGATGGGAAAGGTTTTGACTTCGGTAATTTTCATAGAGAATCTCCTTTGGTAGCTCCATAATATCAGGCCGCGACTAGCCCAAAGCAAAGACGGCCTCACCGACGACAATGGCAACAAGCCCCAAGAACATGCCGACTTTGAGCAAGCGGCCGAGGCGGTCGTCGGCCAGCACTGCGCGTTGGCGATACAATTGCCAGAGGACATAGCCGACCAAGGCATGGACCGGCAGCAACGCGAGCGCGTAGAACGCGCCGTAGATTCCCATGAAAAACGGCATCCAAGTAAACCCTACCAATAGCAAATACACGAGGGCTGCTAACACCGCAGCTTGGGCCCGTCCCCAACACAGAGGCAAGGTGCGCTCGCCGCGGATTTGATCGCCAGCGACATCTTCGATGTCCTTGACGATTTCCCGCCCCAAGTGAAAGAGAAAAGCAAAGAGCGCCGGAATCCACGAGCGTCCTATATCGCCAGCGGCCAAGGCACCATAGGGAAAGGCGATGGCCCCGACAACGGCGACGAGCACATTGCCCCACAGCAAACTGTTTTTTAAGGATATGCTATAGACGGCGAGTAAGGCGACAACGATTAGGGCAATCACCCCGTGCCAAGGACTGAGCCAAAACGCGAGCGCACAGCCGGCTAGGGCGAGGAGCAAACTTTCCATCCGGGCCGCATTCGGGCTAAGGCGACCAGCAGGCAAGGGACGTAGCGGGCGGTTGATGCGGTCAACGTCTATGTCCATCAAGTCGTTGAAGGCATTACCAGCACCGTTTATCAACGCAGCAGAAAAAGTGGCAAGCAGCACGGCGGGCCAAGCGGGAGTTTGATCTGCGGTCAAAGCGCCAATGCCGACCGAGAGGGCGGTAATCAGGCCGTTGAGCGGCCGGGGCAGGAGGAAAAACGCGCTGAGTTGCGACAAGGGTTTCCGTTTGTGGGTTAGCTTAATGCACGACAGTCATCCAATAGATGTTACGCATTAGTATCGTAGGTATATGATGCTGAGCGAAGCAAAGCATCTAATACCGCTCTACTGTCGTGTACTTAGGTGGATTATAAAAGTCCAAATAAAAACAACGCAAGAGATTCGCTGCCAAGAGAATTTCGGCGACCAACTCGCGCGGACAAATTTGCTCTTGACAGGTCCTGACGCGCAAAGTAGGTTCCCTAACGTTTTGTTTCTCAACAAGTAAGCTAGCCATGAACACAATTAAAGGGGCGTTGTACGCCTCTCTTTTTTTTGTTAGTGCGGCCTTGGCCAATCCACCCTTGGTCGGCGTGTCTTGGCAGGCACCGAGCGAACTAACCGCGATCGCCGCGCTGAGCGAGCAGGTGCGCTACGTAGCGCGGGGCATAGCTTTTGTCGAGGCCAGCGAAAGCGCGGTCGAGGAATTCACCAAGCGGGGGTTTGCCATCCTCTGTCTCGACCGGCCGCGAGCGGGCGACCGCTATTTTGTCGCCGATCACCTCCATTTTCCCCTGCCCCAAGGCATTGAACTGATCTTTGATGGAGGGGGCGAATGGGCGCTCTTGCGGGTGGAGCCGACCGCGCGCTTGTACGAGGCATCCCATTTCCTCTGGCCGCTACCTGACAACTACAGCCTAAAAGGGTGGTTAGGTCCGCCGAGGCGCGCACCCAAGGCCCTGCAAACGGCCTCGCCAGCGGTAGCCGCCCTCATCGAGGAAGTCGCAGCCGCGCGCTTGCAAGCCCACGTCGAAGCCCTCGCGCTGAAAGACCCGGCCTTGGGCAGCGTCCCCGGCAACAGCCGGAGTCGCTTTGCCGTGCATCCAGAGATACTCGAATCAACCGAGTACATCCGCTCGCAATTGGCCGCAGCCCTCGGCGACAGAGCAGTCAAACTGCATTCCTTCCCCATTGACTCGCGGCGCGTCATCTCCCACACCTCGCGTCGGGGCAACATAGGACATGCACCAAGCGACACCACCGCGTACAACGTCATCGGCACGCTGGCGGGCACCGATCCAGAGGCCGGGTACTACATCGTCTGCGCCCATTACGACGCCACAGGTGCGCGCTCGGCCGGGGGTTGGGACTGGCAACGCGACCCCGCGCCTGGAGCCGACGACAATGCCAGCGGCGTGGCCTTGGTCCTAGAGAGCGCAAAGCTGCTAGCCGGGCAGCGCTTCCCCTGGTCTATTCTATTTATCGCTTGGTCGGGCGAGGAACTGGGGCTGTTGGGCAGCCAAGCGTATGTCACTTTAGCCGCGGACCGCGACGACTCGATCCTCGGCGTCCTCAATTTCGACATGATCGGCTTCAACGACTTGCAACAGCGGCTAGAGCTAATCACGAATCCAGGCTCGAGCTGGTTGGTCGAACACATGGCGTCCGTGGCCGAGCGCTACGCCATCGGCCTCAACATCGACTTGCTCGAAGACGGCGGGGCGCGCCTCAGCGACCACGCGCCGTTCTGGGCGCGGGGCTACGACGCCATCCTCGGCATTGAAAACTACCTGCCCACCGACTCGACGACGTACGGAGTCCGCGAGGGCCGCTACCGCATCAACTCGCAATACCACTCAGTCGTCGATTTGCCCGACAGCATCAACTGGGAGCTAGTGCGCCGCACCACCCAGCTAGCCGTGGCGACATTGGCCGAGTATGGATTGGGAGAAGGCACGCCGAATTTGGCGGTTTTCACCGGCGACTTGCGCGGTGCCCGCGACGACGATCTCCGCGTCCGCGTCAGCAACATCGGGCTGGGCGCGATCGCCAGCAGCTTCTCAGTGCAGGTCTCGCAATGCGCACTGGACTCCAGCCGGTGCGAGGTCATCCACCGGGAACAGGCCCCGGAGGGATTGACTCCGGGTGCGAGCGCGGAATTACGCATCCCTTGGCAGCGATTTGGCGAAATGGTCTTTCTGATCGAAGTCGATGCAGAAGGGCAAATCAACGAGATCAGCGAGGCCGACAATCGCGTCTTCCAGCGCCTGCGCCTAGTGCCGCAATCGAAAATCGCGGTCTTTCCCAACCCCTTCCGCATTGGCAATGGCAACGTGCTCCGCTTCAGCGGCGTGCCGCTCAAATCCTCGGTGCAGGTCTTTGGCCCGGCCGGCGATTTAGTGTGGGAAGCAATTGAAGACGACGACGCGCAGCGGCGCTTGGGGGCCGTGGCCAACGAGGTGCTGTGGCACGGGGTCAACCACACCAATATACCGGTCGGCAACGGCGTCTATATCTATACGATCCACTCCCCAGAAGGTACCCTGCTAATAAGGGACAAAATCGCGGTCGTGCGCTGACGTGAAAGAGAGTTCAATCATGGAAACCATTAACAATCTCGTGACAGCCGCCGGTCTCATGGACCTGCAAGACGACGGTTATCGCTACGAATTGATTCACGGGGAGGTAGTAAGGATGAGTCCAACAGGCGGCAAACACGGAGTCATTGCCCATCGCATAGGGCGGTTGCTGGGCAATTGGGCGGAAAGGCGAGGTATTGGGCTGGTGTTTGCCGCGGAAACCGGATTCAAGCTGACGACCAATCCCGACACCGTGCGCACGGCTGATGTCGCCCTCGTATTAAACGAGCGCATTCCCGCTACGGGCATACCCGACAGCTTCTGGGAGGGTGCGCCCGATCTGGCGGTGGAAGTACTCTCGCCCAATGACAGCGCGAGTGACATGTTGGACAAGGTGCGCGATTATCTCGCGGCTGGTGCCGAGCAAGTGTGGGTCGCAGACCCTAAAAATAGCACGGTTTCCGTGTACAGGTCATTACAGAATGTACAGACGCTGACGGAGCGAGAGACACTAGAAGGGGTGGGAGCTGTCGCGGGCTTTACGTGTGCGGTTGGGGAGTTTTTCGCCTAGATCGTGAGGGAACTTGTGATTCGCGCAATTTTGTGGGACAACGATGGTGTGCTGGTGGATACTGAAGGGCTGTACTTTCAGGCGGGACGGGAGGTTATGGCAACACAAGGTATTGAGCTGACGCAGGAGGATTTTGTTGAGCAGTCGTTACAAAAGGGGCAAAGCGTATTTGACCTATTGCCCAATCAAGATGCCGAATTAATTGATCAATTGCGCCTACAGCGCAATGCACGCTACAGTGCGTTGTTGCGGGAACACGTGCGGGTTTTGGATGGGGTAGTGGAGACGCTCAGGACATTACACGGACGCGTCCTTATGGGGGTGGTGACGGGATCGCGGAAAGATCACTTTGACATCATTCACGCCCAGACAAATTTGCTCCAGTTTTTCGAGTTTGTCGTCGTGCGGGAAGACTACAAAGAAGCAAAGCCCCATCCCGATGCATACTTGACAGCCATGCGGCTACATGGGTTAGACCCTGAGACCTGTGTTGTCGTGGAGGATTCTGAGCGGGGATGCGCCGCCGCTGCAAAGGCGGGGTTGCGCGTACTAGCCGTGCCGAATGAATTGTCGCAACACGGCGACTTTTCACCTGCGTACAAAGTACTAGGATCGGTGCGAGAGGTGGTGGACGAAGTGGAAAGGTTGCGCTGAAAATTAGCTACGTGCCCTACTGCGGCACGACCGACACTAAGACCGCTAGCTTAACAGTTACTCGTACCGGTATACGTTCTACTATCTCCATCATTAGGTCCAAGATAAACCTATCAGGGTCACTGATGGAGAGAAAACCCTCGCCGATGGAGAGATCGTCGATGAAGAGAACCTCACCCGCTCGAACCTCACCCGCTCGTTCACTCACCTCGAATTCAGTCTTTATCGGTAAGTATTCTACAATGGAGGATGTTACCTTAAGATAAAGACCTTCAAAAGTTGTCGGCGTTATCCGCTCATCCCTTATAGTGATTCTACCCTCCGCATCATAGGACGAATCAGATATGCTATGCTCGATGAGCACCCCAGCCCCTAGCGACTCTGGCCCTATCGTCCCCTCTGGCCCTATCCCCTCTGGCCCTATCGGCCCTTCGACGCTGCCGTCACCGCAGGCGAGCATGACAAAAGCTAACAGGGTGACTAGATAGGAACTATTGGTCCGCATTGCATATTCCTCTTTTTTGATTGAAGCAACCCTCACTTATCATCCCCTAACGGACAATCTACACACTTCTCCTCCGTCCCACAAAACTCTAACTCACACGTCAACAGTGCATCTACGTGCCGCTTCCAGTCGGCGGGATAGTGCAGAGTCCCTTCCACGCGGAAGCCGCTGACCAAAGAGCGCAGCAGGGCAAAGCGCGTCTCGCGGTCGGCGACTTTGGTGCGCACCCGCTGGCGTGCCTCGGCCAAGCAGTCGAGATACGCAGCAAACTCTCCGGCGAAAATTTCTTCGAGGTCTTGTCGCAAGCGACTCGATAGCGCAGGGCTGGCGTTGGAGGTAGAGATACTCAGCCGCAAATGGCCCGGATGCACCAAGGCGACCATGCCAAAGTTGGAATAGGCCGGATTGTCGTAGGAGTTGATCAGGATCTTGCGCGCCAAAGCCAGTTCGTACACTCGCGCCGTCAGCGCGCTGTCGCGCACGGTATTCAGCACCAAGAACACACCGTCAAGGTCTCGTTCCTCAAAGCAGCGGGGATGGTGGGTAAGGCGGCCGGCCGCAGCCCATTCGACGAGCGCGGGCGTCGCGCTTGGGCTTACCACCGTCAACCGCGCACCCGCGGCTAGTAAGCGACCGGCCTTGTCCTCGGCCTCGCGTCCCCCGCCGATGATCAAGCAGGGCTGCTCCATCACGTCGAGCCCCACCTGAAAATAGGGATTGAGCAACTCGCTCACGCGCCCGAATCGCCGCTTAGGGCCGCGTAGCCTTTGTCGTCGCTGGCACCGGATTCGACCGGAAAGCCGAGAGCCAACCAGCCGCGCTCGGTGCGCGACCCACCAAAGCCAGCGGTGACATTGGCCACATCCGTAAAGCCAGCCGCGACGAGGGCTTCACAAGCGTGCATGGAGCGCGCGCCCGACTGACATCCGACGAGCAACTTGGCATCCGTGGCAAAATGGCCTTGAACTACCTGGACGAAATCGAGGTTGGGAACCATGCCCGCGGCGTGGCGTTGCATGATGGGGATGTTGAACGAGCCGGCCGGATGGCCGCCCTCGTATTCGGGGATAGAGCGGACGTCGATATAGACCGCGCCCGCGTCGCCTTCAAGCAGTTCCTGCGCCTCAGTGGGACTGACGTTTTGATAGCTCACGATACCTCATCTCTATTTGACAATGTCCACTTTGCAGAGTTGCATTATATACAATAAGGTAACGCACTACTTTCGCCACCTACAAGCCCACAAACCCGGAGAAAGACGATTTTGAACGCATGGCACAAGGCAGGCGTACTATTGTTGGCAGCAACTTTGGGGGCTTGCAGCGTGCAAGTGGGCGGGCAAGACGCGGGCGACGACGCAGACTCAGCGGCCCAAGCCGACAGCACGGCCGCCGATAGCCTCTCCAAGCCCATAGAAGCAATACCCGTCGAAGTTGCCCTCGCCCACACGGGCGAGATTTCCGCCCATCTGCTGTTTAACTCGACCATCGAAACCGAAGCGGCCGTCGAGATTTATCCCCAAATCAGCGGCCTCGTCAAACAACTCAACGTCGAGGAAGGCGACCGCGTCGAAGCGGGCGACACCCTCCTCAGCATCGAGGACAAGCAGTTGCGCATCGCCGTTGAGGAAGCTCAAGCCAACTACCAGTATCAGCAGACTGGCTTCAAGCGCACCGAGGCCATGTTTGAGCGCAACCTCATCAGCGACCAAGAGTTCGAGACCAACAAATACAACTTTGAACAAGCCCGCCTCCGGCTAGCGCGCGCCCGCCTAGAGCTGGAATACGCAGAAGTCCTCGCGCCGTTCTCTGGCGTGATCACCGAGCGCTACGTGCAGGTCGGCGCTCGAGTGGGGCCGAGTAGCAAGCTCTACGACCTCATCAAACTCGACGACCTGATCGCCCGCGTCTTCGCGCCCGGCCAGTACCTCACCACCATCGGCAACGGCCAGCAGGCCCTTATCACCTCGGAATTTTTGCCCGACAAGCAGTTTCAAGCTTGGGTCAAGCGCATCAGCCCCATAGTCGATCCGAGGAGCGGTACCTTCAAGGTCACGGTGGGCTTGCGCGACCGCTGGGATTACTTGCGGCCCGGCCTCTTCGTCAACGTGCGCATCATCACTGACACGCACACCGACGCTGTGTTGATACCCAAACAGGCGATCGTGTACGATGGCGGCGACCGGTTCGTGTTCGCCGTCGTGGACACCACGGCCGCGCGGATCAAGTTACAGCCCGGGTTTGAGGACACCGACTTTATCGAGTCGCTCGCCGGCATCGACTCCGGCACCCCGATCATCGTCGTCGGGCAAAACGGCCTCAAGGACAGCACGCGGGTGCGCATAGTCAACTCCGACGACGTGGGCCAAGGCTAGGTCCGTGCAGCAGCCCGTTAGCACATCCCGCTTCGCGATTGCAACCCGGCGGCCAGTCGCCATTCTCATGGTGGTGCTGGCCGTTTGCGTTTTTGGCTGGGTCTCCTATCAGCGGCTCTCGCTGAACCTAATGCCCGACATTTCCTACCCGACCCTGACGGTGCGCACCGAATATCCCGGCACCGCACCGGAGGAAGTCGAGACCCTGCTCTCCCGCCCTCTGGAGCAGGAACTGGGCATCGTCCCTCACCTCGTCAACATCAGCTCTATCTCCAAGGCCGGGCAGTCGGACATCATCCTCGAATTTGAATGGGACACCGATATGAACGCGATGTCCCAAGAGATCCGCGAGAAGGCCGACCGCGTCTGGTTGCCGCAAGACGCCGAGAAACCCCTCCTGCTGCGCTACGACCCCTCGCTAGACCCGATTATGCGCATCGGCCTGCACGGACCGCAAGATCTCTACGCGCTGCGCTACCTCGCCGAGCACGAAATCAAGCGCGAATTGGAGGCCCTAGTCGGAGTAGCGGCGGTCAAGATCAAGGGCGGCTTGGAGGAGGAGATCCACGTCGCACTCAACGAGCGCCAGATCTCGGTGATGGGCCTAGACATCAACCAGATAAACAATCGCCTAGCGCAAAACAACGTCAATTTGCCCGGTGGCAACTTGCGCGAGGGCCAAGTCGAATACCTGATCCGCACGCTCAACGAGTTCGCCACCGTCGATGAGATCGCCGGGCTGATCATAGCGCGGCAGGGCGACGCCGATGTGTATCTGCGCGACATCGCCGAGGTTTCCCGCTCGCACAAGGACCGCGAGATCATCACCCGGGTCAACGGCCGCGAGAGCGTCGAGATCGAGATCTACAAGGAAGCCGACGCCAACATCGTCGCCGTCGCCGACAGGGTAAACAACGCGCTCTTCGGCTTGCCACAGCAGCGCGCGTACGTGGAGCAGAAGGCCCGCGAAGCCCAAGAAATGGCGCAGCGCAGCGAGGAGCAAAAAAGGAAAGAGCAAGAGGAGGCGCGAAAAAAGCAAGAGACTGCAAAAGCCGATTCGACAAAGAACGAGGAAGAGCAACAAAAGGAGTTGCAGCAGAAAAAGCAGGAGGAAGCCCGCAAGGCGATGGAGCATTTGCGGATGACCGACTTCATCGGCCATCGCTTGCCTCCGGGAGCCAAGCTGGAGTTGTTGTCCGACCAGTCGGGTTTTATCGAGAATTCGATCAGAGAAGTCCAAATCAATGCGCTCATCGGCGGAGCGATGGCCGTGCTCGTGCTCTTAGTGTTCTTGCGCAACGTGATCCACACGCTGATCGTCGGCCTGACGATTCCAGTGTCGATCATGGCGACCTTTGCGCCGATGTACATGTTCGATGTGTCGCTCAACATCATGTCGCTCGGCGGGTTGGCTCTGGGGATCGGGATGCTGGTCGATAACTCGATCGTGGTGCTGGAGAGCATCTTTCGCTGTCGGGAGGAAGGCGACGATCTGGTCCAAGCCACCGTCCGCGGCACCCGCGAGGTCGGTACCGCAGTGTTGGCCTCGACGATGACGACGATCACAGTGTTTTTCCCCATCGTCTTCGTCGAGGGAGTGGCCGGGCAGGTCTTCGGCGATATGGCGCTGACCGTGGTGTTCTCGCTGTTGGCCTCGTTGGGGGTGGCGCTGTTTTTCATTCCCATGCTGGCCTCGCGCCAAATCGACCGCCAAGGCGGGTTGGCCGAGCAGATCGGTCGCAGCGACTTTCTGCGCCTCCAGGCGCTGAGCCGGGCCCGCGCGGTATTCAACGAGCCGGGCAGCCGGTGGCGCAAGGCGGCGCAGGTGGCCCTCTCGCTGCCCTACTTAATCGGCGAGGTCCTGTTGCGGATCGGACTGGCCGCGGCAACCCTTGTGGCGGCGGTGCTCAAAGGAGCCTTTCTCCTCGTCTCCGAACTGTTGTGGTGGCTGATCAAACCCGTCGAGTACTTCTGGCTCAAGCGCGAGCGGACCTTTCAGCATTGGGTCGGTGCTTGGGCTGCCGAAAGCCGCATTGGCAAGTGGACTTTTTTCGAGCGCGTCTGGCCGGACATCTTGGGTTTTGAGTCGCCGCGCATCCTCGGCGAGACCACGCAGCGCTACTGGCACTGGGTGAACAGGTCCGAGCACTTAGCGTGGAAGACGCTCAAATTCCTGTCGCTACCGCTGGCGCTGGTCTATCTGGCAGGCGTGCGCTTCGTCTTGGGCACGGTACTCAGGCTGGTGGGTATTGTCCTGCACGTGGTGCTGATGCTCGTCGGGCTGGTGCTGGTGCTGGTGTTGTTTCTGCTAGGCATCCTGCTGATGCCGGTCTTTTTGCCGCTGCTCTTTGTGTTTGAACGCGGCTTCGGGCTGGTGCAGCAGACCTATCCGGCCCTGTTGGGCTGGGCGCTCAGGCGGCGCTTGCTGATTATCGGCGGTGCCTTAGCCGCCCTGCTCGTCTGCTGGTACAAGCTCGTACCCGAGCTGGGCACCGAGCTGATTCCCCAGGTCCACCAAGCTGAATTCAACCTCGACCTCCGGCTGCCGGTGGGGACGCCACTGGAAGAGACCGCCGAGATCGTGCGCCAGATCGAAGAGCTCTCCGACAAACAGCCCGAAGTCGTGCGCGTGGCGACGACGGTAGGCACCGATCGGTCGGCGAGTTCTTCGGCGGAAGAGGGCGAGCACACCGCCCAAGTAACAATCCGCATGCAGGAAGGGTCCAGCGCCGCGCAAGAGACCGCGTTAATCCGGCGTCTGCGGGACGCGGTTGAGGATATACCCGAAATCGAGGTCGAAGTCTCGCATCCAGCGCTGTTCAGCTTCAAGACGCCCATTGAGGTTGAGATTCGCGGCTACAATCTGCGCCAGTTGCGCCAATTGAGCTTGGAGGCCGAGTCGCGGATGGCCAGCTTGCCCGGGCTAGTCGACGTCAAATCGTCGCTACAGGCGGGCAATCCCGAGCTACAGATCAGCTATAAGCGCGACCAACTCGCGACCTACGGCCTGTCGCTGCGCAACGTCGCCGAATTGGTGCGCCACAAGGTGCAGGGCAAGGTCGCCACTGACTTCCGCCAAGACGAGCGCCAAATCGATGTGCTGGTGCGATTGCGCGAGGAGGACCGCCTGGGCCGTGACGAACTGCGGCGTTTGGTGGTCAATCCCAATGCTCCTATTCCGATTCCGCTTTCCGCAGTGGCCGATATCCGGGTCAACGAGGGGCCGAGCGAGATCCGCCGCATTGACCAGCAGCGCGCCGCAGTAGTAACGGCCAATATCCAAGGCGTCGATCTGGGCACGGCCTCGGGCCTGATCCACGACGAACTGGGGAAGATGGACTTCCCGCTAGGTTTCGACTTTGTGATCAGCGGCCAGAACGAGGAGATGGAGACCTCGTTGCAGAGCCTCTACTTCGCCTTAGTGCTGGCAATCTTCCTCGTCTATGTGGTAATGGCCAGCCAATTCGAGTCGCTGGTTCACCCCTTCGTCATTATGTTCACGGTGCCCTTGGCGTTGATCGGCGTGGTGGTGGCGCTCTATCTGGCGCAGGTATCGCTGAGCGTCGTGGTTTTTATCGGCCTGATTATGCTGGCCGGCATCGTCGTCAACAACGCCATCGTGCTCATCGACTATATCAACACCTTGCGCCGCACCGGCATGGAAAAGACCGAGGCCATCATCCAGGCCGGTGCCGTGCGGCTGCGCCCGATCGCCATGACCACGGCGACGACGGTCTTAGGGCTGCTGCCGATGGCCTTGGGGCTGGGCGAGGGGGCCGAGATCCGCACGCCGATGGCCCTGACCGTGATCGCTGGCCTCATCTCTTCCACCTTCCTCACCCTCGTGGTGATCCCGACTGTGTACTCAGTGGTCGATCGCCGGGCCTAGGAGGAACCGATGGAAAAGCCAAACCAGTACCCCCTACCGCGCTTTTCGGTCAACCGGCCAGTGACCGTGGTGATGTCGCTGGTCGCGCTGCTGGTGGTGGGCTACATAGCCTACACGCGGATCCCGCTGACGCTTTTTCCCGGAGGCTTCGACTATCCCCGGCTCTTCGCCTGGGCTCACTATCCCAACGCTGGAGCGGTCGAAGTCGAGCAGAAGGTAGTGCGCCACCTCGAAGAGGCCGTCGCCCAAGTGAGTCGGGTCAAGAATATCCGCTCCAGCGCCTACAGTGGCGGCGGCAATGTTCGAGTCGAGTTCCAAAAGGGCACCGACCTGCAATTGGCCTTTGCCGAGATGAAGGACCGGCTCGACCGAGTGATGCCCGAACTGCCCGACGAAATCGAGCAACTGTGGGTGCGGCGCTGGGATCAAAACGACATCCCGATCATGGATGGTGCCATCATCTTTGAGACCCAACACGCCGATCCGCGCCATCTTATCGATACCTATGTGGAGCCGGCACTGCGCCGCGTCGATGGGGTCGGCAACATTGAGCTTTGGGGATCGCCCAGCAAACAGGTAATCGTCGAGTTGGACAAAGGCAAGGTGCGCAGCCACCGGATCAACGTCTTTGAGGCGCTCAACAGCCTGCGCGCCCAAAACCTCACCGTACCCGGGGGCTGGGTGATCGAGGGCGGCAAAAAGATCTACGTGCGTTCGGTGGGCCGCTTCCAAAACATCGAAGAGCTCGCCAACACCGTAGTCGATCCCACATACCAGCTACGGCTGGACGACATCGCTGAGGTTTCCTATAAGCGGCCACCGCAAGACTGGGTCAACCGCATTAACCGCAAGGAGTCGCTGGGCTTCGGCGTCACCAAGGCGTCGGAGGCCAATGTCGTCGAGGTTTCCACTGGCGTGAAGGAGGAGTTGGAACGGCTGAAGGATCATCCCAAGCTCGAAGGCTTGGACTTCAAGCTGTTCTGGAACCAAGGCGACCAAGTGATCAACTCGGTTGGCAATCTCAAAAATTCCGGCCTGTGGGGTGGGCTATTTGCGGCCATAGTGCTCTTCTTCTTTTTGCGCGCGGTGCGCATCACGATGATCATCACCCTGGCGATCCCCCTGTCGCTTCTGACGACGATTACGGCCCTCTACTTCATAGGCTGGTCGTTGAATGTGGCGACGATGATGGGCCTGATGCTGAGCCTAGGACTGGTGGTTGACAACGCCATCGTCATCGTCGAAAACATCTACCGCAAGCGCCAGGAAGGTATCGCCCCGCGCACGGCCTCGATTGAAGGGGCTGGCGAGGTGGGGCTAGCCGTGACTATGGCAACTCTGACGACGGTGGTGGTCTTTCTGCCCCTGATTCTGATGAGCGACGAGGAGATGTTTTCGTTCTGGATGCTCAGAATCGGCCTGCCGGTCATCACAGGGCTGGTGGCCTCGCTGCTCATCGCCTTGATCTTTATCCCGCTCGCCGCGCTCAAGCTGGCGACGAGCAAAGAAAAAAGCGAGCCGCGAGTAATCGCTTGGTGCCGCAAGCACTACGTGCGCTCGCTGGGCTGGGTGCTGAACAATCGCCTCGACGCCTTCGTCATCGCCTTGGTCCTTTTCGCCAGTATCAAGATCCCGATGGATGGCATGGAGCGCACCGACAGTCAGGAGCGCAACGAGGTGCGGATGGACTTGGCCTTTGAGATGCCTTCGGGCCAGTCGCTGGACCAAGCCGAGCGGTTTATGACCTCGGTCGAGGACACGGTGATGGCCCACCAAACAGAGTACAACGTCGAGGCGCTCCGCACCTACTTCCGCCGTGGCTGGGGCCGGGTAACGCTGTTTTTCGTCGAAGAAGAGGACGTGGAGTGGTATGAGGTGGCTTGGGACAACTTGAGCGTCTCGCTCGGCCTGAAGGAACAGGAGTACTTCTCCTACAAGGAAGTCGAAAAGGACCTCCGCGAGCGGCTCTACTTGCCGCCGGGTGTCAACTTGCGGGTCAACTGGGAAAACTCCGAGCAGGACGCCCGAGTCAATGTCAGCCTGTATGGCGAAGACACCAAGGTGCTGATCGAGCTGGCCGCCGAGGTCGAACGGCGGCTGGAGAGCATCCCCGGCTTGCTGTCGGTCAACACCGACATGGATCGCGGCGGCACCGAGCTACAGTTGCGCCTCGATCGTGACCAAATTCAGCGCTTCGGCGTGGACCCCCAGCAGGTTTCGGGCGGCATTGCCTACGCACTGCGCGGCACGGATATCAACAAGTTCCACACCGACGACGGCCGCGAAGTCGATATCCGCGTGCGGCTAGCCAACTACGACAGCCAAAGCCTAGACGATCTGCGCACCCAAAACTTTCCCACCGCCGATGGCCGCGAAGTGGCCCTCGAAGCGCTGGCGGACATCTACGTCGAGCGCACCTTGGGCAATATCCGGCGCGAAAACCGGCAGACCATGCTCAATGTCAGCGCCCGCGCCTCCAAGGACCGGGCGCAACATCTTTTCGCCCAAGTCGATCAGGTGATGCAGGGCTTCGAGATGCCGCGCGGCTATCGCTGGGACAAGGGCACTCGCTTCGTCGAGCTAGAGGATCAGGACCAGTCGCAGAAATTCGCCCTCATCATGTCCGTGACCTTCGTCTTTTTGCTGATGGGGGTGCTCTTCGAGTCGTTCGTGCTGCCGCTGTCGGTAATCGTGTCGATCCCATTCTCCTTCCTCGGCGTTTATTGGGTTCTATATATAACGGACACGCCCTTTGAAATTATGTCGATGATCGGCTCGGTAATCCTGATCGGCGTGGTGGTCAACAACGCCATCGTGCTGATCGATTTGGCCAACCGGCTCCGGGCCGAGGGCAAGTCGCGCTACGACGCGCTGCTGGAGGCCGGCCGCCACCGCTTCCGGCCAATCCTGATGACGACCTTCACCACCGCCTTCGGGCTGATCCCAATGGCCGCGGGCAATTCCAAGATGGTGGGCTTGGCCTACGCGCCACTGGGCCGGACGATGATCGGGGGCCTGCTGGCTGCCATGGTGCTGACGCTGATGTTGGTGCCGTTGTTTTACACCTTTTTCGACGATTTTCGCACGGTAATGCAGCGGATTATGACATCGGCGTTTGGGCGCAAGGAAGAGGCAAGCAGTTCACCGTCCCAAGCGGAAGACCTGATAGGACACTGAGGGGCAGCCAGCGCGGCGGCGATCAATTCCCGCGATCAATTCCCGCTGAGGATACGTAGTGCGCAGCGATTCGGGGATCGTGCCGCCCGTTCGCACGGCGAAGAGCACTTCTTCTGGATAGGGCACCTTGCGCTGCCCGTAAAAATCCATCAAATCCCGAAATCTCGGATCATCGACCATATAGTACTCCCGCTCGGCCCGCCCGTAATATGCCAGCGTGAACGGTATGCTGTACTGAGTGCTCAGCAGCGGCAGCGATGGCAAAACCTCCTCCGCGTCGGCGGCGAAGCGGTGCCAGCCACCGTACTCGCAGAGCCGCTCGCTCCACGAGTGGGAAGGCTCGCGGACCCGGTCTTCCTGCGACACCAAACCAACATAGCTTTTGTCTAGTCCGCTGCGCGCGACGAATTCGCTATAGAGACCGGGGTATTTCAATCCTAGGCCGATGGCGAGCGATTGCAGCAGCCCAGTGGCGACGACAGCGACGAGCAGCCAGCGTCTGGGCTGTGCGGCAAACGCCACAGGCCACAGGCTCAGCAAACCCGGCAGGAGCCAGTTGCCCTTAATCTGACCGCGGCTGAGCGCGAAAAACAAAAAAGCGCCGATGGTGCAGAGCGCGGGGAGCAGGGCGAGGAGGTCGCGCTGTTTGGCTGCCCGCACCAAGCCGGCATAGAGCAGGAACAGCAAAAACGGCGACAGAAAAAAGAGCGGACTGACCGCAAAAAAAAGCAGGCGCGCGAGGGGATGGCCGAGGTCGTCAATACGCGAAAGAGTGCTCAACGTCTGCGGCAGGTAGAAGCCGGTACTAAACTGGGCGTAGGAGAGCAGTGCGGCGACGGCGAAAGCGGGCAGTAGGAAGGCGGCGAGCCGGTACCAGCGCTCTTTCCCTTGTTGACCAAGCGCGATCCACAGGCCAAGCCCACCCACGAGAAAGGCCCCCGAGTATTTGCAGAGGACGGCCAAGCCCGCCGCTAGGCCCATGTATATATAAGGCCGGAGCGCATTGGTTGCGGCGGCCTGACGCGCCATGCACAAGGCCAGCAGCCAACAGGGGACCAAGAAGCCATCGGGATGCAGGTAGGAACTAGTGTGCCACGTCCAGTGGCTGAACGCGAAAGCGGCCGCAGCCCACAGCGCCAGTCGTTCGGCCAATCCCTGCATCCTGCAAAGCCAATAGACGAGCGCGATAGAAAACGCGCCCAACAAAGCAGCAGGCAGCCGCAGAAACCACTCTTGGTGCGGCAAGAGCGCGTGGGCGAGCTTGAAGACAGCCAGCGGCAAGAGCGCGTAGGAGGCGTCGAGATGCTGGCTCCAATACCAGTAAACGGCCTCGTCCTTGCCCAGTTCCACATCGGCGACTAGCCAGAGCTTGAGCAGGGTATAAGCACCCAGCAGGACGAGGCACAGCAGATTGACGCTGTTGGGGCCGCCGCGTATATTGTGAAACCCGAACACAGCAGAGCAATTTCAGAGTTATGGAGATGTTTTAATGGCTAAAAAAGAAGAAGATCTGCTCAAGACCCTCCAGGAAAAAAACCTGGAGGAAAGCCTGTACAAAGCGCGCAAAATTTTCCTTTGGTCCGACGTCAACGACGAGTCGGCCAAGGAGGTGGTCACCCGCCTGCTCTCGCTGGATGTCGAGGATCCAACCGAGGAAATCGTCCTCTACATCAACAGCCCCGGCGGCTCAGTTCACGACGGCATGGCTATCTACGACGCCATGTTGGCGATTCAGGCACCCGTTTCCACGGTGTGCATGGGCATGGCCATGAGCATGGGCTCGTTCCTGCTGTCGGCTGGCGAGCCAGGGCGTCGCTTCGCCTGGCCGCACGCCCGGATCATGATCCATCAGCCGAGCCTTATGCACACCATTACCGGCACGGCGATCGACCTCGACATCCGCGCCAAGGAGACCATCCACCTGCGCGAAGAGCTAAACGCGCTCTACGCCAAGCACACCGGCCAACCGGTCGAAAAGATCTCCAAAGACACGGACCGCGACTTTTTCATGTCGGCCGAGGAAGCCAAGGCATACGGCCTGCTCGACGACATCATCACCACCACGGCACCCTCACCCAACGGGTACGCCAAAAAGTAGCGCCGTCCCTTCGCGTCTCGCTTATCGCGCCGGTCCCAAACGGGGCCGGCGTTTTTATTGGCAACTTGGGCAATAGAAGGTGTTGCGGCCTCCCAAGTAGAAGCTCTCGATGGGTGCATCGCAGACGCGGCAGTCCTCGCCTTGGCGTCCATACACATGGAGCCGCTGCTGAAAGCGCCCGCCCGCGCCCGACCCCTGATAGTCGCTAATGGTCGTACCGCCTTGGTCAATAGCAACGCGCAGTACCTTTTTGATCTCCTTGGCCAGCAAGGCCAAGCGCGGCGGATCAATGGCCGCGGCCGGGGTCGCTGGATGGATGTGCGCCCGGAAGAGGGCCTCGCTGGCGTAGATATTGCCCACGCCTACTACCGTGCGATTGTCCATAATGAGGTTCTTGATCGGGCTTTTGCGCCGCTGGCATTGGGCTTGGAGGTAGCGGGCGTTGAAGGCGCGGGAGAGCGGTTCGGGGCCGAGGTTTTGCAAGTACCGGCACGTATGCTCCTCGCCCTCGTCGAGCACCAGCACCAGCCCAAAGCGCCGCGGATCGTTGAACGCCACAGCACCCCCATCGGCAAACTCAAAGCCCACGTGGTCGTGCTTGACACCCCACGGCCGCAGGAGCAGGTTGCCGCTCATGCCGAGATGGACCAAGAGCGTCCGGCCCGCTTGCAGGTCGAGGAGGAGGAATTTGGCGCGGCGGCGCGCAGCCGCAAAGCAGTCCCCGACCAAGGCGCGCAGCGCGGCCCTCGGCAACGGCTCGCGCAGGCGCTTTGTGCTGACGCGGACGCGGGTAATTGGCCGGCCTAGCAGGTGGCACTCCATCGCGCTGCGGACGGTTTCTACCTCGGGTAGCTCGGGCATGGGCAGAGTATAGAAGCCGCCCGTAGAAGCGTCAAACATTGCGGCTTAATACAGGACAGTACTTATACATGAGCATCGCGGTATCAGATGCTTCGACTCCGCTGCGCTGCGCTCAGCATGACACTGGGAAGCGAATGTTAGCACTTGTCATGTTGAGCGAAGCGAAACATCTCATACTGCTTCTACTGTCGTGTACTTAGCATTGCCGACCTTTCTACGGTTGGTATATTGAAAACCCTCACCCAAAACCTAGGAGCTATTCCTCATGGATCTGACGAGACAACCACCCCGCCGACCCTCCAACGCTCAAGTCGCCGGCATCGTCGGGCTGGCGCGCATGATCGACAAGGCACGCGGCCACAACGCCGAGACCATCGGCGAGTTCAAGTACGGCGACGACTCCGGCCTCGACGTCGAAGTGCTCGAATTCATCAATATGGACGCCGCTGAGTTCGCCGAGGCCGTTGCCGAACTCGACGACGAGGTTCTGGGCGTCATGGCGCTGGAAAGAGCGCAGAAAGGCCAATCGGAGATCGACGCCTTCAACAAGGAACACCTCACTCGCGAGCCGCAAGACGAGCTACACGAGCGGCTGCTGGTCGAGCGGATCGCCAAGTACGCCCCAGATCGCACGGACATCAAGACGGTCTTCGCCTCCATCGAATTGGACGACTGGGGGGCCTTTCGGGATCTAGACCTGACCTCCGAGCCACCGCGCAGCCCGTACCTCCGCAGCGTCTTCGGCGTGGCGGGCGCGGCGCGCATGGCCGACAAGGCGCGGGCGGTCACCTGCGGCAAGTTGGGCGAGTACCGCTTCGGTGCCGACTCCAGCCAAGACGCGGCCATCCTGGAATTCTTGGGCATTGCAGAGGACGCCTTTCGCCAAGCGGCGTACGAAAATCCCAACGACGACGAGCTAAGCGAGTGGATCGCCGAACGCTGCGAGAAGTCGGCCGCGGAAAAAAGCGCCTTTAGCGTCTGCCGCGCGAATGTCGGCCGCCACCCGGCCCACCCGCTCCATCATTCATATCACCCAGATATATTCGACGCCTCCGGTAACTACGACCAAATGCGCGAACGGCTCGCCTCGCGCCGCGCCGAAATCGCGCCCGAGCGCACAGATGTCCAGAGCTTCTTCGACCTGCAAGACCTCGACGACGAGTTGAGCTTTGGACTGACGGACTTGCGCCGGCACCCGCCGCGCAGCCCGTTTGATCTGAGCGTCGGCGGCCTCGCCTGCCTTGCGCGGATGATCGACAAATTCCGCGCAGCGCACTGCAACTGTCTGGGTGATTACTGGTACGGCGAGGATTCGGGTTTCGACCGCGCCGTTCTGGACTTTCTCGGCACCGACCAAGCAGCCTTCGCCGCAGCGATTGCGGCCAACGGAACCGACGCGGCGCTAGCGGTGTGGCTGGGCGAGCGGCTAGCCAACAAGAGAGAGGAAGACAAGGCCGAGTTTAACCAACGGCTCCTGACTGCCAGTCCGCGCAACGACCGGCAGCAGGACTTCTTGCGCAATGCCGTCTCCCGGCTCGACGCCTCGCGCACCGACATCGAGAGCTTTGCGGCCCTAGTCCTCCTCGACGACAAGGTCTCCTTCGCCAGACTCAAGGCCGGCGTCTAATGTCCCGCCCGCTCATCGGCATCACCAGCAGCCTAAACGCCGCCGGTGATCAAGTCCTCGAGTACCAATACGTGGACGCGGTGGTGCAGGCGGGCGGTGCCCCGCTCGTGTTGCCCATGACCACAGACCTCGCTCCACTGGAAGCGGTACTCGAGCGCATTGACGGTCTGTTGATCACCGGCGGCCCGGGCATTGAGCGCGGCCTGATCGGCACCCTGCCCAGCGATCTACCGCCGGTAGCGGCCAAGCGCGACCAATCCGACCGCTGGAGCTTTGCAGCCGCGCAAGAGCGCCAGTTGCCGGTTTTGGGCATCTGCTACGGAATGCAGTTTATCAGCGCCGAGTTGGGCGGCACGATCTGGGCGGACGTGGAAGCCCAGCTCGGCGTTGAGCCTCATGCGCGACAGCGGACTGCGGGCAATTGGATCGAGCACGATCTCCAGGTAGAGTCGGGCACAGTGCTGGCTGCGCTGGGCCTTGCTGGCCCTTCGCGGGTCAATTCCAACCACATGCAGGCCATTGACCGGCCCGGCGCGGGCTTGGACATCAGTGGGCGCAGCGGCGATGGCATTGTGGAGGCGGTTGAGAGTGAGGATGGCCGCTTAATCGGCGTGCAGTTTCACCCGGAGCGCATGTCTGGGACGATTTGGGTGAAGCTCTTTGAGTATCTAGTGAAGCGGGCGGCGGATTAGGGGCGTTGACCCGATGAAGCAGATTGTGCGACAACTGGACATCCTGCGAGAGTTACAGGCGCGGCGTTACGGGATGAGTGCACGCGAACTGGCGGACGAGTACAAGGTAGAGCGACGCACCATACAGCGCGATCTGGGAGACTTGCGCGAGGCCGGATTTATACTGAACGAAACACGGCGCACCGATCAGCGCATCTACTACCAACTACAGAGTGACACCGGGCTACCGCAGAACTTTCCGATCATGGAAGTCGCGGCGATGATCTTTGCTGAGCAGGCGGGCATGGGGCTGGTGGGAACTCCGTTCGGAGAGCACCTGCGGTCGGCGATTCGCAGGCTGACCCAAGCCATGCCCTCGGAGATGCGGCAATTCCTAGAGCGAGCCGCAGAGGCTTATGTGCCGCTGGCGCGTGGGCACAAGCCGTATGAAGACGCCCGCGAAGTGCTCGAAAACCTGCACGACGCCATACTGAATCGCCGCGTGTGCTGGGTGAGCTACTGCCCGCCATGGGCGGAGAGCGCCCGGCAGTACAACATCGAACCGCTGCGCCTCTTGCCGCACCGAGGAGGTCTGTACGTAATCTCGCGGGTGCCCTACTACGACCAACTCATCACGCAGGCAGTGGACCGCTTTGAGTCGGTGGAAGTGACCGAGGAGGAGTTCGAGCCGCCGGATCACCTGTCAGTTGACGAGCGACTGAGCAATGCGTTCGGCATCTCGTCCGAGGAGCCGATGGACGTGGTGGTTCGGTTCACCGAGGAGCAGGCACCCTACATACGGGAGCGAATCTGGCATCCGAGCCAGAGGCTGGAAGAACTGGACGATGGGCGGGTGGTGTTGCGGCTGCGGGCCGGGGGATTCTACGAGATCAAGAGTTGGGCGTTGAGCTTTGGAGCGGCGGCTGAGGTGTTGGAGCCGGAGGAATTGCGAGCGGCGGTGCGGGAGGAGATGCGGGCGGCGCTGGGGTTGGATGACGAGGGTGCGACGTGATCTGTCGCAGGGGTTGGGTATATTCCTTGCTATGCCGCCATAGGTTCGATAAATTCGGTAGTCGGGCAAGTTATAATACCACCATATTCTAAGAAGGAAACGATATGCCTAATATTCACTACTTTCAGCGCTATGCCCAACCAGAAAACGTCGTCACGAATAACACCCTTTTGCTCTTGGGAAGAATTTACAGCTATTCGCCTTCACGAGCCTCTCAGCTTCTGACAGACCTTACTGGGGAGTCTATTGAAATCGGAATAGAGATCAACCAACAGATACGCGAATCTAAATCAGTTCCCGATGGACATGTAATCCAGAGAAGTTTCAAGATTCTGGTCGAGTCGAAAGTTAATTCACCCCCATATCTCGACCAATTAATCAGACACTCAGAGAGCTTTTCTGATGAACATCAGAAAATTCTTCTCCTCCTTACCAACCAACCACTAGGAGAGGCCGAAGAAGACAAAATCCGGCGTCAAATCCGTGACCATCGTCCTGGGGTCACCTTCAAAAGCATCTCTTATGAAGAAGTCTGTAAAGCGATTGAAGGACTTTTCAGAGAGCACGAAGACGAGATGCGC
Organism: Candidatus Latescibacterota bacterium; assembly: GCA_965208845.1. Classification (GTDB taxonomy): domain Bacteria; phylum Latescibacterota; class UBA2968; order UBA8231; family UBA8231. Next base: position 6,386,539 of record OZ242361.1, read on the forward strand.
GACCTTGTTGATGATTACAAATCATATTGCAACGATATGGGTCTGTTTGACCGATCAAAAAACCTTATGAGAATGGTGCCTTGTGGTGAAAGCTGGGAGCTAAACAGAAAATACGGGATTTACTTTTATCCCTCAGACCGTGGCTATACGGACCATGAATTTGTAGGGATTTACGCCAATAAGGCTGTACACGCGATCTGGAAAATCGATAGCATTTTTGACATTGAGTACAAAGATGGAAAATTGAAAAAGACGTTGATAAAAGGGCGGCCTACTGATGAGTACGACGAAAAACTTGTCCAAATCATCAAAGATGCAGAAACGGAGTGTGACTACTACATTAAGAGTGGACATCGCTTTTTCTGCGGCAAGCCGGAAGATACAAAGTATGAAAAGGAAACGCCCGGTGGAATGCTGGGAGGTACGTTTGTAGACTTGCGAGAACATATTGACGATTTCGATAACTTAGATGTAAAGTCTATTGCACAGAAGTTGCGAAAAATGACATGGTAATAAGGACACCTCTGAACAGAGGCTTTGTATATTGAAATATCGCAATGTCAGTCTGACGGCACACGACTACCGGAGACCATAAAATGAAAAATTACCGTCGCGCCAAGAAGCAGATTGAGGTGTCTGTAGGTGAGTCCGTCCGTATTATCCGTGAGCTTCAGGAGTTTAGCCAGAATGAACTCGCCCGACGTACTGGCATTCCCCAATCTACTATTTCAGCCATTGAAAATAACCGCGTACAGCTTGGGGTTGAACGCGCCAAAGTGCTAGCGCAAGCCTTGCAGTGTCATCCGGCTGTTTTGGTCTTCCCCGGTTGGGAGATCAAACAGAACACAGCCGCCTGAGCCAAAGTCGAGACACCACGACAACCGCTGACCACCGCAAGAAGCATCGATTCCTTGCCTCAACCCAAGACAAACTCTCCCGCCCCATCGACACCTGTCTCCTGAACGGATTGCGTTAAGGCACCGATCCCGACGAAGCCTCAATGCGTTCGGCGATCCACTCCTGAATCAGCTTCACATCAGAAATGCCACGCGACTTGGCAAGCTCCTTGACAAGCTCAGATGCTTCAGGCTCTAAGCGAACAGGGACTACGATTTGCCGTTCAAAAACAGATTTCCCCACTTCCTCAAGTTCATTCTCAAAATCCGTTAAATCATGGGTGTCCCAGAAATGAGCAAGCTCTTGAATCGAATCGGTTCGTGGAATGTTCGTCCGCTTCATGGGTTCCTCGTAAACAAGTTACGCATTTTTTGAGCGCCGTGCCGCCTTTGCAGACGAGCGTATCGCGGAGCCCAGGCACCTGACCGATGTCGGCGAGAACCCACGACAGCAAGTAGTCCCGCTCAAGTATCTCCCACGGGATACCGAGACGTTGGCGTGCCTCTTGAAGACGCGTCCGAAGCGGCCTCATGCGCCGATCCTTCCCGGCAAATTCCCCTAGACCATCCAGCACCTATCACAATCGTCCGATACCTTAGATGTACCGCAAGTGCGGTCAGGCAGACGATTTCGGCGAAATTGATTCCTTCGTAAAAAATATCCCGCCTGCGACGCGATCTGTCGCACCTCCTAGGTAAATTCATCCATTACTACAACGATTAATCAGAGGTCGTCTAATCCTCTCTATGACGGGGATGACGACATTCTCATAAATCTAATGGAGCTTGAGATGGACAAAAAAGAGAAACTCTACAAGATCGAGAAGCTAATCACGGACAATATCGAAGTTCACGCTTCTTGCTGCCTCGATTGCGGCGACGAACTTTCTCCTGGTCAGATTGATTCCTATGATGCCGAGCGTGCGACCCTTGCCCTCTTGGCCTTATTCGAGGATGGCGTCCTCATGGACAAAGACGGGATGGTCGTCAAAATCAAAGAAGCCCTCTTGGCCTTATTCAAGGATGATGTCTTCGTGAACAGTGCCGAGATGGTTGTCAAAATTGAAGAATGGCTCCAAAAGAACGACGATTGGGGAGATGAGGATTATGAGTATATTGAACATGATCTTTGGGATACTGAACACGATCTCAATCGTGTAGGTATTGCCCTCTTGGTCTTATTCGAGGATGGCGTCCTCATAAACAGAAACGGGATGATTGTCGAAATCAAGAATTTTCTCAAAGGGACCATTGATTCTTTCACGGAATGCTTACCATGTAACGCGAATTACGAAAGTCAGATTGAGGATCATCCGGTTTGGTCTGATGATAAGTCGCTTCTCAAGACAGCAGAAGCTCTCTTTGACCTTTTGTTGGAGTTGAAAGATGCATAACCTCCCGCTCAAGTATCTCCCACGGGATACCGAGACGTTGGCGTGCCTCCTGAAGGCGTGTCCAAAGCGCCCTCATGCGCCGATCTTTCCCGGCAAATTTCCCTAGACCATCCAGCACCTACCACAATCGTCCGATAGCCCTTAGACGCGTCGCAAGCGCGGTCAGGCAGACGATCTCGGCGAAATTGATCCCTTCGTAAAAAATATCCCGCCTGCGACGCGATCTGTCGCACCTGTGGGCGAATGTTGAGTAAAACAACTCATCTCAACCCACAGGAGGACACCGTGATCCGCACCATCTTCGCCTGCTGCTTAGCCCTGTTCTTTGGGGCAAACCCCGCCATCGCCCAGCACATGAGCACCTTTAACTGGGGCTACCTCTACGCCCAGAAAGTCGTGTTCGACGACAGCCTCGACGACCTGAACGGGATCGGCACGTGGTCCCATATCGACTGGGACATGGGTACGCAGATCACCCCCAGCGTAGCTCTGGTGGGAGGCATCGGCGGCTTCACCGCGAAAAACTCCTTCTTCTTCGCAGATGAACTCTCCTCGGTGAGAGGCAGCATAGACGTGACGACCGTCAGTGTGCCCGTACACGCACGGGTGTTCCTCAACGATGCAGCGCAGACGACGCGCGCTTTCGTCGATGTCGGCCCGTCCCTCAACTTCCAGATATACAAGGTGAGCTTCAGCCTGCCCGGTTTTGACGAAGAAGTCAATAAAAAGAAGCTCGGCGCACTGGCCGGCCTCGGCATCGCGTTCGGGAAGAAGCCTTGGCGTTTCGTAGTCCGCACGCGCTACCACTGGATTGATAAGCACGGCGAGTTCGATGCCTCAAATTTTCAGTTCACAATCGGCAGCGTGTGGGGGACGCTTTAAAAAATAACCTATGACTCAAGGACCTATTGACAACCAGCACCTAGAAAGGATGCCGCCGCAGGCGGTGGAGATCGAGCAGGCCGTATTGGGGGCGATGATGCTCAAACAGTGCGCCATCGTCCATGCCATCGAAATCCTCGACCCAAGCTGCTTTTACAATACCACACACAGCCAGATCTTCGAGGCCATAATAGACCTCTTCGAGCGCGGCGTGGCCGTTGATCAGCTAACCTTGGCCGAAGAGCTCAAACGCCGGGACCAACTCTATGAAATCGGCGGAGCCATCTACTTGGCCGAGCTATCCGTCAAGGTTGCCAGTGCCGCTAATATCGACGTCCATGCACGGATCGTCCTAGAAAAGGCACTCAGCCGCCAACTCATCAAGACCGCCAGCGACATCATCGAGCAGGCCTACAAAGTCAGCGGGGACGTACTAGAGCTAATCAACCGCGCCGAGCAGCAGCTTTTTAGCATTGGCGAAAATTGGATCAGCGGCGGAATTGAGCCGCTGGAGTCGCTCATAGGCGACGTGCTCGAACAAAGTAAGCCTGTCCACAACAAGGCTAACACGGCCTCTGGGGTCGATACCGGATTTGCCGATCTCAACGAGTGTACCTCCGGTCTTCAGAGGGGTGACCTGATCGTGCTGGCAGCGTGCCCGAACGTGGGTAAGACGGCACTGGCCCTGACCTTGGCGCGCAACGCAGCCGTGGATGCCGGAGTCGGAGTGTTAATTTTCAGCCCGAAAATGTCCAAGGTACAGGTGGTCCAGCGCCTGCTCAGCATCGAGACCAAGGTCGATTTGCACAAGCTCCGCACTGGGCAACTACGCGATGAAGACTGGGCACGCCTGACGCACTATACCGACCGCTTGGCCCAAGCGCCGATATTCATCGACGATACGCCTGGTATCTCGGAACTCGAAGCGCGGGCCAAGGCACGTAGGCTGCACCGAGAACACGGGATCGATATGATCGTGACCGACTATCTCCAGCTTATGAGCGGGCATGTTGGGACGCAGAGCCGAGAGCAGGATAGCTCGCACATCTCGCGTAGGCTGAAAGATCTGGCCAAGGAGTTGGACGTACCTGTGCTGGCGCTAGTACAGCTATCGTGCGCGGTGGAAAACCGTAAGGACCCGAGACCGCAGCTATCGGATTTGCCAGAGGGGATCGAGCAAACCGCCGACGTGGTGATGTTCATCTACCGCCCGGATATGTCGTCGCCAGATGGCGAGAGCCTCGAAGGCTTTGCCGAGATCATCATCGACAAGCAGCGCAACGGCCCCTCTAGTTCGGTCAACCTAAAATGGAACGCCGAGAGCGCGACTTACGAGCCGATAGCACCTAGGTAGCAAATGGCCCTGATCCCCATGAGATTTCCGTGGCTGTGCCAAGAGACTCGCGGGTGCCATCCCTCGACTATCCCCCCATCCGAGTCCACAGATTCTCGCAGGAAGCATACAAACCCGGCATCGAAACGCATCTGATCGATGGCGTACCCGTCAAAATCTACAGCCGCGAGAAAACCCTAGCCGACTGCTTCAAATTTCGCAACAAGATCGATATGGAGGTGGTGCTGGAAGCGTTGAAACTCCACAAGACGCGAAACGGGTTCAACCTCGGCGAACTGCTCCAATACGCCAGAATCTGTCGAGTGGAAAAGGTGATACAGCCCTATTTGGAGGCACTGGTATGACGTCTCCCCACAATGCGTCCGCGTCTGTCCGGCAACGCCTCCTCAATCGGTCCAAGAACGAACGACGGCCATTCAGCGAGCTGCTTCAATACTTCGCTATGGAGCGATTCCTCTACCGGCTATCCCAATCCGCTCATGCCCATCGATTTGTGCTCAAGGGCGCGTTGATGTTGAGAGTTTGGGGCTCACCAGAATTCCGCCCGACCATGGACATCGACCTACTTGGCAGAACTCATAACGCGGAAGCTGCCATCGTCTCTCAGATGCAGGACATCCTGATGGTCAATGTGAAAACGGACGGCCTTGCGTTCGATCCGGATTCTATCCGAACCGAGCGGATCACCGAAGGGGCGGATTACGACGGGGTCAGGATTCCATCGTACCTGGGCTCACGATCTTTCCTTTACCTATCATGCTGAGCCAGAGTTCAGGCGGCAGGCAGGTCGTCTAACAGGCAGCTAAAGGCTTCCAACTCGGCGACCTGAATGGCGGCGCGATGCAACTGCTTGAGTTGGGGTACGGCTTCGACCCGCGCAAGCAGCGCGGCCACCGACTGCACGGCTTCGACCCCAAAGCGAATCTCCAACGCTTCTTGGATGTTTTCGCGCAGCGTTTGCTCGATGCCCTGCTCGATGCCTTGCTCAATGCCTTGCTCGATGCCCTGCTCAATGCCCTGCTCAATGCCCTGCTTGAGGGCTCGCTCGGCAAAATGCTGCACGACCGATGACTCGTACATGATTTCCTCCGGGACGATGGTCTCAATGGTTGGATAATCATACACTAACCCGCTCAAAATCGTCAACCCCACCATGAACTGGGCTTTGGCCTCCTTGGTCAGCGGTGCGGTCTCAACCTGCTCGACGCACCGGTATAGCCACTGGTCGGCGGCCAAGCCGGCCGGCGGCTGCATCAGCGGCGCAAACGGCAGCAAACCCAGATAGGCACCATCGAGGACGGCTCGACCGTCGAGTTGACTCAGCCGGATCACCTTATAGCGGATCACGACCGGATAATCGGGGTGGGCTTGTCGGTAGAAACCCGGATCGCGTCGGCCGGCGGTGGGACGCAGATAGAGGACGTGGGCGTACACGGGCAGGCCGTAGTGCTCGATCAGGTAGCCGAGGTAGCCGGCCATCCTTCGGGGCATGGCCGGGTCGTCGGTGGTTTGAAACTCGTGGTGGACCAGCACCCGTTGGCCGTCGAGGTTCACGCGGAGGAGGCTGTCGGTGTGTCGGCTTTGGACGCGGGCTTGCTCGGTGTTGAGTACGCGGACGTCTTCGACGTCGTCGCGTTGGAGGGCGAAGCGGGCGAAGTCGGCGGGGTAAGTGTGGATGAACTGTTTGGCGATGGTATCGATTTCGGCCATGGCGAGCAAATCAATTAGGAATTGCGAATTAGAGTGTGCCTAGCTGTCCGAACCGGAGAGCAGGGGCGGGGTCATTCGCAATTCGCAATTCCTAACTGCAAAAATCGTGCCACGGTGGTGGCTCAGATAGGAGCGGCGGGGATCGTAGGTGTTGGAGTGTAGCGGAAAGGGTACAGGGATGGGAGGTTGGGGATAAAGCTGCGTAACATGCGTAACATCAGCTCCTCGTAAAAAGTTTCTGCCTGCGACGCGATCTGTCGCACCCCCTAGGTAAGTTTCCTATAAACAATTATGGACCTCGCACCCGCCGACCTCGCGCTCATAGAGCTCTGGGCCCGCTGCGAAACCCAGCCGATCATTGCGGATCTGAGCGATTCTTTGGAATCTGGCCGTCGCTACCACCACAGACAGCGCTCCTTCAACACCATGCACCCTATCCTACCCTGCCTGCTCGGCCTATCGGACAGTGCATTCCGTGCCCGCTTCGCGGCCAATGCGCCGCTCGTGAAGTCCGGGCTTGTGTTCGTGGAACAAGACGGCGATATCGAAGTCGTCAGGCGACTGCTCCGGCTATTTTCCGCCCCAGAGGCCCGCACCTGCGACGTGTGTAGCCTGTTGCTCGACGCGGCAACCCCAAGCGAGCTAGCGTGGTCGGACTTCGACCACGTAGCAGAGCAACGCGACCACATCGAAAAATTGGTCAAGGGCGCACTCACCGCTGGCAAACTAGGTGTAAACATCTTGGTGTACGGCCCACCGGGGACCGGCAAAACCGAGTTTTGCAAGACGCTGGCCGCCCAGCTAGAGGTCAATCTCTACAGCGTCGGCGAAGAGGATGAGCAAGGCCGCGATCCCGACCGACGCGAACGGCTCCAAGAACTCCGGCTCGCCCAACACCTCCTCGCGCCAAGCCGTAAGTCCATCCTACTCTTCGACGAAATGGAGGACCTGCTTTCGGACCCAGCGGGTTGGTTCCCATTCGCGTCGTCCGGTCGCCTCCGCTCCAACAGCTCTAAGGTGTTCCTCAACCGGCTGCTGTCCACCCGGCACCGGCAAGAGCGCATTCGTCCGCTACCTAGCCGAACGCCTCGGCCTCCAAGTCACCCAAAAGCGTGCCTCCGACCTAATGTCGATGTGGGTCGGCCAAACCGAACAGCAGATCGCCGCCTTCTCTGAGGCGCGCGCCGAAGGCTCCATCCTCGTCTTTGACGAAGCCGACTCCCTGCTCGCCGACCGCCGAGGTGCCGTGCGCTCTTGGGAGGTCAGCCAAGTCAACGAAATGCTGACCTGGATGGAGAGCCACCCTCTGCCGTTCGCATGTACGACCAACTTCGGCGAAAACCTCGACCCGGCCACCCTGCGCCGCTTCACCTTCAAGATCGCGCTCGACTATCTCACCCCCGACCAGTCGCAAGCGGCGTTCCACACCTACTTCGCGCTTGAAGCTCCGCCCGAAATCGGAGACCTCACCACCCTAACCCCAGGCGATTTCGCCGTAGTCCGCCGAAAAGCCGAAATCCTCGGCCACCTGCAAGACGCGAAGGCTCTCGCTGAATTGTTGTGCGCCGAGTGCGAAACCAAGCCGAACCACTCGCGCAGGATGGGCTTTTGATTATGGATATGGATAACGAAGGGATGATTAATGACGAGAAGCGGTTTCATAACTTGATAGGGGGTTGTGTTTTTTCTTTTTTGCTTCTACTCGTTTTGCTTCGCCCCAAGGAGTCCCGATTATGTCGCGCCATACGTCTGAATTGACCGATGCCCAATGGGCGCATATAGCGCCGTTGTTACCTGCACCCAAAGCGTCGCCCAAAGGCGGTCCCAAACCCATTGCCAACCGTCCGGTGTTTGAGGGTATTTTATGGGTGTTACGCAGTGGTGCGCGGTGGAAAGACCTGCCCGAACGATACCCCTCGCCGAGTACCTGCTGGCGTCGGCTACGCCGTTGGGAAGAGCAAGACATCTGGCTGAAGGCATGGCGAGCGTTGTTAGGCCAACTGGATGAGCAAGGCCAACTCGACTGGGCCGAGACGTTTGCCGATGGTAGTTTTGCCCCGGCCAAAAAAGGGGGCCTGTGTCGGGCCGACCAAACGCGGAAAGGGTACGAAGTGGATGGTGGTGGCAGACGGCCAAGGGCTGCCTTTGGGAAACTACCTGGACTCGGCGTCCCCAGCCGAAGTCGGGTTGATCGAGCCGACGCTGGAGCGGGTGGCCGTGCCGCGCCCCGGCCGGGGCCGGCCGCGGAAAAATCCGACGCGCTTGATCTACGACAAGGCCGCCGATTCTGACCCGCTGCGCGCTCGATTGGCACGACGGGGCATTGAGTTGATCTGTCCGCATCGCAAAAACCGGAAGAAACCGCCCACCCAAGATGGACGCCCCTTGCGCCGCTACAAGAGGCGATGGAAGGTCGAACGCACCTTGGCATGGTGGGGCAATTTTCGACGGCTGGTCGTGCGATGGGAATATCATATCCAAATGTATCAAGCCTTTGTCAATGTCGCCTGTCTGATGATTACACTCAGACGGTTATAAAACCACTTCTAGTGCAAAGAGACCGCATCCTCTTTCGAGCTCAAGGTTGCTTGCTGGGCCAACTTGCCGGGGATTCGCTGGGTATATTGGCTGGTTGAACTCTGGCCCATTCGACTGTGGTTTCACCACCCGCAGCGGTCTCCTATGGGGAACGCGATCGGAACAGCCAAGCGAATGGAGCTATGATGCGGATCAGCCCGCTGGGTATCTTCGGCGCTAACTACGAATTAGAGCAGGTGGCGGAATGGGCGTGCGAGGACGCGGCGCTGACGCATCCCCATCCGGTCTGCCAGCAAGCCAACTCGCTCTACGCCTCGGCCATCGCCTACGCGGTCCGCACTGGATGCGAATCGCAGGAGCTATACGAACGGATCAAGACGTGGGCCGAGAATATCCCAGCGGAACCGACGCTCATGTCGGCCATCGACGGCGCGACCACTTCACCGCTCGCGGATTATATGCACCAGCATGGCTGGGTTCTGACGGCGTTCCGCAACGCACTATGGCAACTGCTCCATGCCGAGAATTTCGAGGAAGCTGTCGTAGATACCGTCCATAGGGGCGGTGACACCGACACCAACGCCGCCATCTGCGGAGCGCTTCTGGGCGCAGTGCATGGACGAGAAGCCGTCCCCGAACGGTGGGTGGACCAGCTCTTGAACTGCCGACCAAAGGAAGGGAATCCCAATGTCCATCGACCTCGCCCAGAGTGCTACTGGCCGGTAGATGCGCTAGAGCTTGCCGAGCGCTTGGTTACCAATCGGCAGCGTGTGGGGACGCTCTAAAAAAGGACCTATGAGCCGCAATCCGTTTGAGGAGAGCATGAGTCTTATGCCCACAACAAGCGCCGCTGTAGCAATGTCTGCATGTTCCTCCGCCCATCGGCGATCAAAAGTACATAGACGTTATTTTCCATCACCCGATAGATGATGCGATAGGGTCTGAAGAATATCTCCCGGTATTCCCGAATCCCAATGTCCAGCAGTTCCGCCGGGTAGTTCCCGCGCTCGGGATACTCCGAGAGGCTGCTGAAAGCCTTCTCAATCTGCTTCAGCACATAATCCGCCCGGTCCGGCTCATCATGCCGATCGATGTAATCGCAGATTTCCTCCAAGTCGCGCGTCGCATCATCAGTCAACTGAACCAAGAAAGCCATCAGCGAGCCTGTCGCCGCTCCCGAAGCTGTGCGACGACATCGGCGGCGGGTTGCACCTGACCCGCTTCGATCTGGCGGCTACCCAGCGCGAGAATCTTGAGCAACGCAAGGGTTTCCTGCATCTGCTCGTAGCTGTCGATATCCTGCATGACCGCCTTGGCTTCGCCATTTTGGGTGATAATCAAGGGTTCTGGTTGGTCTCCAAGCGTGCGCACGATCTCGGCGGCGTGGGCCTTGAGATAACTAATCGGCTTAATCTGGCTGGACAATTTCATGGGCACCTCCTTTTCGGACCAAATATAGACCATAAACAGGTCAAGAACAATGTTTGGTTCGCCCCCGAGTGTTTCACTCCTCCCTTATTGATAACCAGCACCCACCCAGAAAGGACGCCGCCGCAGGCTTTTGATTATAGATTCTCGCTCTTGACAAGTGTCAATTGACACATTACATCTCATAAAATGATACGGAGCTTCCGACATCGTGGGCTCAAGCGCTTGTACGAACATAATGACCGCAGCCTCATCGGCCCCGATTTGCACGATCGCGTAGAAGTAATCCTCGCTCAACTCGATGTCGCCAGCTCTCCCGAAGCAATGCGCCTTCCCCACTATCGGCTGCATGCACTCAAAGGCGACCGAAAGGGTTATTGGTCAGTGACCGTGAAGGCCAACTGGCGCATCATCTTCCAGTTTGAAGGGGAGGATGTTTACGACGTCGAATTGATTGATTACCACTGAATGAAGGGAGAACCGACATGCCCATGAAGAACCCGCCGCATCCTGGCAAGATCGTGCGCGTGTCCTGTCTGGAGCCGCTCGGCCTCAACGTCACCGAAGGCGCGAAGATCCTCGGCGTCAGTCGCCAAGCCCTCTCGAATCTGGTGAATTGTCGCGCTCGCATGTCAGCCGACATGGCGATCCGCCTCGCGAAAGCCTTCGGCTCTACAACGGAGACTTGGATACGGCTGCAGGCAGCCTACGACGTCGCTCAGGCGCAAGCGCGCGAGGACGAGATCGAGATCGAGCGCTACGAGCCGCAACCCGTTTGAGGCAACAGATCGCTTCCTGAATACGCGTACGGGTGTCTTTATTTTCTGTAATTTTGAACCGCTACTTCAAATTATCATGTAATTTTGAATAGCTATTTCAAATTTACACGTTAATTTTAAGTCCATGTACGAACGAGTTCTGGACTTACCCGCGTCCGGCACCGAGACGTTTTTCCTCTGGGGGCCGCGACAGGCGGGCAAAAGCACCCTGCTAAAACGCCAGTACGCCGATGGCCTGTGGCTTGATCTCCTAAAGGCAGACGAGTTCAGGCGGTACGTCGCCAACCCGGAGTTTTTGCGTCAAGAAATCGAGGCCACAGGGTTTGATCCCAATCGCCAGATCGTCATTGATGAGGTTCAGAAGGTACCTGCGCTGCTCGACGAGGTGCATTGGCTGATCGAAAACCGAGGGCTGAGTTTCGCCCTTTGCGGCTCCAGTGCCCGCAAGGTGCGGCGCGGGGGGGCCAACCTGCTCGGCGGACGGGCCGTGCGCTACCAACTACACGGGCTGACGGCGCGGGAACTCGGTGCCGACTTTGATCTTACCCGCCTCCTCAACCACGGCTACCTGCCCCGAATGTACGCCAACGCCCGTCCCGTGCGATTGCTCGACGCTTATGTCGCCGACTATCTCAAGGAGGAAGTCGCGGCCGAAGGGCTAGTCCGCAATTTGCCCGCGTTTGCTGGATTTTTGGATTCAGCCGCGCTAGGCGATACCGAAATGGTCAACTTCTCCAACATCGCGCGGGAGTGCGGCGTCACCAGTCACACGGCGAGGAGCTACTACGAGATTCTCGAAGACGCACTCCTCGGGCGCTGGTTGCCCGCCTTCCGCAAGCGTCCCAAGCGGAGAGTGGTTGCCGCGCCGAAGTTCTACTTTGCGGATGTCGGTGTAGTCAACCGACTCGCCCGCCGGGGCCAACTGCTGCCCGGCTCGGAGCTATACGGCAAGGCATTTGAAAACTGGGTGTTCCACGAATTGACCGCGTTTGCCGACTATCAAGCATTCGATGGCGAACTGACCTATTGGCGTCTAGCTGGCGGTACCGAGGTTGATTTTATCCTGGGCGACATGCGGCTAGCGGTCGAGGCCAAGGCGAGCAATCACATCGTCAGCAATCACTTGAAAGGGCTGCGCAGCCTAGTAAAGGATCATCCGAGCGTCAATCGGCGAGTGGTCGCGTGCCTCGAACCTCGCGCTCGGCGCACGGACGACGGTATCGACATCCTGCCCGCAGCCACCTTCATCCAAATGCTCTGGAACGGCGACCTCGCCTAAGCCAGCCGCTTCCACACATCCGCTGTTTGCTGGCTCTCCACTTGCACCAGCCGCGCTTCTTCAAGCACATAACCACTGAGCTGGCCACCATAGATACAGCCCGAGTCCAAGCCAAGAAGATAGGGGCGTCCGTCGCGCTTTTTAACCACCAAGCCGCCAGGCGCGTCATGGCCAAAGACGAGCAGGGGATACTCTGGCTTGTAAAAATCGTGCCAGCGCGGGATGGCGAGATCGTCGGAGGGCGGCCAAGTGCGGATCTTGAGGAATTCTTTGCGGCGGGTGCCTTGTAAGCCTTTTTTTGGGTGGATGCCGGCGTGGACTAAGAGGAAGGCGTCTTCCGCGATGTAGAGCGGGCACTGCCGGAGCCAAGCGAGGATTTCGCCGTGGGCGGGCTTAAGCTGGGCGAGGGTATAGCGCTGGTCGGGGAACTTCACTTTGGGCTTGCGGCCCTTCTTCAAGGCGGTTAGCTGCTTCAAGAGGCGAGCGTCGTGGTTGCCCAAGACCATCTCGGCCTCGGTATCGCAAATCAACTGCCACACCGCCAGCGGGTCAGGACCACGGGCAAAGGCATCGCCGGCCAGCAACAGACGATCTTTGGCTTGGTCGTAACTTATCTTTGCAAGGAAGGCTTCAAATTCGGCGGCACAGCCGTGGACATCGCCGACAAAAATGGTACGCATCTGATTTCCTTATATTTGCATTGCGGAAGGGCAAACCCTATCATACTCACCACTTTCAAAAGATAGCCCCTGATGGAAACTGCGACCACACTCAACCCTGCTCCGTCGTCTTGCCACATAATGGCCAAGCCCTCGGGCTCGGTCTGCAACATCGACTGCAAGTACTGCTTCTACCTCGAAAAGGAGAAGCTCTACCCGGATGCGCGCAAAAACTGGCGCATGTCCGACGAGACGCTCGAACACTACGTCAAGCAGTACATCGAAGCCCAAGACGTGCCGCAGGTGGACTTTGCCTGGCAGGGCGGCGAGCCGACCCTGATGGGCGTGGACTTCTTCCGCCGCGCAGTCGAGCTACAGCAGCAATACGCCAACGGCAAGCTGGTCACCAACGCCTTCCAGACCAACGGCATCCTCCTCGACGACGAGTGGGGCGAGTTCCTCGCGAAAAACAAATTCCTAATCGGGCTGTCGATCGACGGGCCGCGCCCCTACCACGACCACTACCGAGTTGACAAAGGCCAGAAGCCGACCTACGACCGCGTGTACGCCGGTCTGCAGATGCTCAAAAAGCACGCGGTGGAATTCAACACTCTGACCGTGCTACAAAACCACAACGCCGATCACCCGCTCGAAATCTACCGCTTCCTGCGCGAAGAGGGATCGGGGTTTATGCAGTTTATTCCCATCGTCGAACGCATCGCGCACGAGCCAGACGAGGACGGGCTGGAGTTAGTCGATCCCGAATACGAGGGCCGAGCGCCGGTCTCCAAGTGGTCGGTGGGGTCGGGACAGTACGGCAAGTTCCTCTGCGCGATTTTTGACGAATGGGTGCGCAACGACGTCGGCCAAGTCTTTGTCCAGCTCTTTGACGTGACGCTTGGCTCGTGGCTGGGCCAAGATGCGAGCTTGTGCATCTTCGCCGAGACCTGCGGCAAGGCGCTGATCATCGAGCACAACGGCGACCTGTATTCCTGCGACCACTTCGTCTATTCGGATTATCGGCTGGGCAACGTCCACGAGGAAAGCATCCGCGACATGGTCGCCAGCCCGCAGCAGACCAAGTTCGGGCAGGACAAAAAGGACACCCTGCCCCAGTACTGCATCGAATGCGACTACCGCTTCGCCTGCAATGGCGGCTGCCCCAAGCACCGCTTTACCAAAACCCCGCGCGGCGAAGACGGCCTCAACTACCTGTGCAAGGGATACAAAATGTACTTCGGGCACGTCGATCCCTACATGCGCTTTATGGCCAACGAACTGCGGCACAGCCGACCGGCTACCGGCGTGATGGAATGGTCCAGAAAAAGGGACGCGGTCAAGGCGGCCCTGCACCAAAAGACCCCCGGCCGCAACGACCCGTGCTCCTGTGGCAGCGGCAAGAAGTACAAGCGCTGCTGTGGCCGGGCCGCATAACCGAAAGGAAGCAATGATCGATATCGAGCTAATTCCCGCAGACTGCAAGGCCGTCGTCACCATCGACGGCCAGCTTTTTACCGAGTACCGCTACGGCCACTACGTGTGCCGCCCGTACTTCTACCCCGTGCTGACGCCCAGCGGCACCGGCCTCACCCGCGCCTATCCGATGGAAGGCGTCGAAGGCGAGACGCAGGATCACTACCACCATCGCGGCATCTACACGGCCCACGGCCTCGTCAACGGCCACAACCTCTGGGACGAGGGCACTGGCCACGGAGCCATGCTGCAACGGGGCGAGCCGGTAGTAGGCACAGCCGACGGCGCAGCGCAGATCGACGGGATCGTCGATTGGTTTGGGCCAGAGGGCGAGAAGCTGTTGGAAGAGCGGCGCACCATCGCCATCCGCGCCGCAGGCCCGCTGCGGATCATAGACCAACGCAGCGAATTCCGCACCCGCTACGGCGACGTGACCTTCGGCGACACCAAAGAAGGCGGGCTGTTTTCGATCCGGGTGCCGACCTCCATGGATGCCAAGGACGCGGGGCGGATTGAAAACTCCGCCGGCCAAGTCTTTGAAAACGGCCAAGGCGAGGAAGTTACTTGGGGCCAGCAGGCGTCTTGGGTGGATTACTCCGGGCCGCTAGCTGATGGCGAGGAGTGGGGGCACACGGTCGTCGATCACCGCGACAATCCCCGCCATCCGACCTATTGGCACGTGCGCGGCTACGGGCTGTTTACTGCCAACGCCTTTGGGGTACACGATTTTAAGGGCGACGAAAACATCGACGCGAGCCTAACCATCCCCGGCGGCGACAAGGCCGTCTTCCGCTACCGACTGATCATCCATCCCGGCCGCAGCGTTGACGGGCACCCAGACGTACGCCAGCTCATCGAGCAGTTCCAAGTGGGATAGGATGGTGCCTGTAATAGGAAAAACCGGTCTGCGGGCCGGTTTTTTTTATGCCTTGCCACAATCTCAAAAAGACGGATAGCAATGACTAAGAACAAGCAAGACAAGCTGCGCGTCGCCCTGATTGGCGCGGGCGGCATCGCCGGAGCGCATATACGCTATTACCAAAACATGGACGACGTGGAGATGGTCGCTGTGGCAGATGTGGCCGTGGAAAGAGCGCAAAAATACTGCGAGGAATACGAAATCCCCGCAGCCTTTGCCGACTACGAGGAGATGCTCCGGCAGGTCGCACCCGACGCGGTGAGCGTCTGTACGCCCAACGGCCTGCACGCCCCCTGCTCCATCGCCGCACTCGACGCGGGTGCTCACGTCCTCGTCGAGAAGCCTTTGGCCATGAATGCACGCGAGGGCCAAGAGATGCTCAACGCCGCGAAGAAAAACGGCAAAAAGCTGATCATTGGCTTCCAGAACCGCTACGATCCGAAGACTCAGTTTATCAAGAAGCTCGTTGACGATGGCGAACTAGGCACAGTCTTGTACGCCCGGGTGCAGGCCCTGCGGCGGCGCGGCATTCCCAACTGGGGAGTCTTCGGCCGCAAGGACCTACAAGGCGGCGGGCCACTGATCGACATCGGCGTCCACATGCTGGAGGCCACGCATTATGCAATGGGCGCGCCTAAACCGATAGCAGCCAGCGGCAGCACCTATACCTACATCGGCGACAAGCCGTCGAACGTGGCCTCGAACTGGCCCAACTGGGATTACAAAACCTATACGGTCGAGGACTTAGCCGTGGGGCACATCCGCTTTGCCAACGGCGCGATGCTCAGTATTGAGACCAGCTTCGCCGCCCATATCGAGAAGGGGATTGGGAACTTCACGCTGATGGGCGAGAAGGGCGGTACCACCTGGGATCCGCCGGGTTTTTTCCACGACGCCAACGACTACATGGTCAACACCCAGCCCGACTGGCTGCCCAGCGGCCCAGCGGCCGACGGCTTCGGCCAGAAGATGCGCAACTTCGTCGATCACGTACTCTACGACGCGGAAACCTTGTCGCCTGGCGAGCATGGGCTGATGGTGCAGAAAATGATGGACGGGCTGTACGAATCGGCGGAGCAGGAGCGGGAAGTGCGGATTGAGTAAGCGTTGATTTTCTAAAAATGGCGTAAATTTTGCAGTAATGCTTAAAATTTTACGCCAAATTCGATAAGACACTCAGTCCGTATTTAATCCCACTCCACCTCAACCCCCAACTCGCGCCCGCACGCCGCTAGCCTTTCCAAATCGTCCAAGTCTATCGGCACCCCTTCGCGGGCGTATTCTTCGCTCTTGCGGTGCTCAATAGTGCCCGGCACAGTCGCCTCGTCGTACCCGCGCACAGGCTCCATAGTCTCGCGGACGCCGCGCACGAGGTTGTCAACACCAGCGCGGAAAGCGTCGGGCGGAGCAAACGCGCCAATATCCATGACGATGATCAGGCCGCCACTGCCCGCGCGGGGCCACTGCTGAGCAATGGCTCGGGCGCGGTCGCTGTTCTGACCGACGAAAGCCCCACCCAACGTCAGCGCCGAGCCGGTATAACCCATTGACTTGAAGAAAGCCGGCGGGATCAGCTCCTGTAAAGCGTCGTATTCCGGGCCGCGATGATAGTCGGCCAAGATGCAGGTCGCTGCGTCGAGGACCAGCGGCGGCTCTTCTTCTGACGGGAAGCCAAAGCTGAGCGGCGGGTTGCCCCAGTAGGCGGACTGCTGGCCCTTGTTGCCGCCACCCTCGCCAAAGTAATTGGGATGGCTCCCCTGCACCGAAAAGGCGCAGCAACCCTCCTGCATGGCGCGGCGCACGTAGTGGCCAGCCGAGCCGTAGTGCCCGTGATGACAGGCCGCGCCGAGGGCGACCTTGTATTGCTTGGCCTTCTCAATGGCCTTTTCGGTGGCCAGCATCATCGGCGCATAGCCCAAGCCGCCGTCGCCGTCGATGAGGACCGTAGCCTCGGTATCTTGGAGCACACGCAAGTCGGGATTGGGGTTGACGGTACCGTCGCGGAGGCCGCCGCAATAGCCAACCATGGCGCGGGTGCCGTGCGAGCGCACGCCGCGCAGGTCGGAGTTGGACAACAACTCGGCTAGCTGATCGGCGTGATCGGCGCGTAGTCCGGCGGCCTTGAGGCAGTCGGCGGTAAAGGAGCGCAGCATGGAGACAGGTACGCGTTTGAATTCTGCGGGGGGGCGATTCATGGGAGTTCCTTGGGGTTAGAATTTTCAGACAATAGCCTCGCGGAGAAAGTCATAAGCGCGGGCACCGCTGATCTGGTGGCGGCCCGAAAAAATGTCGACTTCCACTCGGTGGCGGGCTGAGAAAACATCGTACACCCGGCGCGTTTTGGTCAAACTGGAGCGCACCGCGGCAATGGGGAAGATGGGGTCGTGAGTGCCGGCTTCCACCAGCAATGGGCGCGGGGCGATGAGACCGACTAGATCGTACATCTCGCCGAATTCAGCCAAGCCCGGCACGAAGTTGCAGGGGCAGTGCGACATCGCGAGGATGCTGTGCTGGAAGGTCGAGTAGTAGCCGCTGATCACGCAGGCACGGATGCGTTCGTCCATGCAGGTCGAGAAGAAGGTGTGCATGCCGCCGCCCGAAATGCCCATAGCGCCGAGGCGGCTGGTGTCGAACTCGGGACGGGTTTCCAAGTAATCGATCAAGCGCAGGCCATCGCGCACGCGGATGCCTACCACCGAGGTACCCAAGTGGAAGGCGAGCATGGCCATATGAGTACAGGTCGAAGGCGCTCCTTGGCCGCGTTCCAGATAGGAGAAATCGGTCTGGCGCTCGCCAAAGCCAGAAATTTCTGGGGCGGCCACGGCAAAGCCAGCGCGGCACAGGGCCACGCCGAAGTCCTTGTGGTACCCGTCGGGTTCGTCGCGCTCGCCGCCGTCTTCCCACAAACCGACGATGTCCTTGACGCCGTACCCGTGGCCGTGGAAAGCCACGACCGTGGGCAGGGGGCCATCAGCGCCTTTGGGCAGCAGGATATACACCGGCATCTGCGCGTGGGGGCCGGTGCGCAGGATTATTTTTTGCCGCGTGTAATCGCCTTTGTCGATTTCTTCTACTTTGCGCGGTGCCAAGTTCGTCTCGTCGCCAGCTTCTATACCCAGATGCTTGGCTAGAGCGCGACGCGTCGTTTTCTGCCAACGCCGCGCTTGAGCCGGATCTTCGGCCTTAAAGGCGCGGGGCGCTGCCGCCGGGTCGTACTGTTTCCACAGCGAGGTCGCCGGTTGTAGTCGTTTTAGGGTGCGATTGTCGAGTATTTTGGAGGCCATAACGGATCCTAAGGGTGAAGCGACCGGGTGGCACTAACGGTCGCTAAGAAGCTGTTGAGTTATTCGGCGGTGGTTTCGGTTTCTACGTAGCACCTATCCCCCCGGCCCCCTTTCCGACGCGGAAAGGGGGAGAACAGCCGGTTCCCCCCTTCCTCTTAGGAAGGGGGGCTAGGGGGGTAGGTCTTACCGCGAATAGCTCAACAGCTTCTAATTTCATCCATTCTCACCACTCATCACTAATTCTCCAACAACCTGCACCAGTACTTCATCGCCGATTTCAGCGCGCTGGCGAGGTTCTAAGACGACAAAGCTGTTGGCGTTGAGCATGGAACTGATTATGTGCGAGCCTTGGCTGCGGGCGGGACGCACCCAAAACTGGCCATCTTGGTAGCGCAAGGTGGCGCGCATGTACTGGCGGCGGTCGCCGTCGTTGTCGCAGGGGCTTTCCACCCGGGCGTGTGCCTCGGGCAAAAACCACGCCGCTTGCGGATAGCCTGCGGCCTTGCGGATGGCCGGGCGCACGAACTGGAGAAAGGACATCATGCTCGACACCGGGTTGCCGGGCAGACCAAAGTACGGCACGCCGCCGACCGTGCAGAAGACCAGTGGCTTGCCTGGTTTCATGGCCACGCGCCAAAAAATCGTCTCGGCCCCCAAGTCGTCGAGAACCTTTTTGACGAAATCGTACTCGCCGACCGAGACGCCGCCCGAAGAGACGGCAAAGTCAGCGCGGAGCGCGGCTTCAATGGTGGCGCGGATGGCAGCCTCGTCGTCCGCTACTGTGGGCAGCATCACCGGCTCGGCTCCGTGGGCATGGCAAAAGGCGGCTAGGGCGCACGTATTGCTGTTGACAATCTGGCCTTCTCCGGGCGTCTCCTCGATCTCGACCAGTTCGTCGCCGGTGGAGAGGATGGCCACGCGCGGTCGGCGATACACTGAGACGAAGCTCTGCTGTACGGCCGCGAGTACAGCCAGCTCGCCCGGACCGCACTCGGTGCCAGCCTCGATAATCGGCTCGCCGCAGCGCATGTCCTCGCCGCGCCGGCGAATGTGTGCGCCGCACTCTTCAATGGCGAGGATCTCGACCTCCTGTTCGGCGGGACTGGTGTCCTCTACCGGGGCGATGGTGTCGGCTCCGGCGGGTACGGCCGCGCCTGTCATAATGCGGCTGGCTTGACCGGGACCGACCGCTTTTTGCGGCACCTTGCCGGCCGGGATGTCTTCAATAACCTCCAAGGCTACGGGCGCATCGTCCCTTGCTGCGGCTACGTCTGCATGGCGCACGGCATAGCCGTCCATGGCCGAGTTGTCGCAGGGCGGATTGTCGCGGCGCGCCAACACGTCTTGGGCGAGCACGCGGCCAGTAGCTTCAAGCAAAGAGACGCGCTCGGGGCCGAGGACTTGCACGTGGTTGAGGACGATGGCGCGAGCTTCTTCCGGGGTGAGCATCGGGTCGCGAGGCATATCAGATATCTTGACTCCTTATTTGTGTAGGCGACAGAAGATACAGCAGAACGACGGCGATACAAATCCCTTGCGGCTTCGCGGCAGGGTCAACAGAAGCTCAACCAGCGGTGGCAGCGTCGAGCGGGTCATTCTACGTGCATTTGTTGCGCCAAGCGGCGCAGATTTTGCGCTTGTGGATGAATCGGGCGGGGTTGGTGCGGAAGGGTGCGTGACCGTATCTACAATTTGAAGAGCAGCGTACCCATCATCGACAGCCAAGAGGTGATGACCAAGCCGATAACCAAGTTAAATTTGCCGTTGAACTCGCGGCGCAATTCGCGTATTTCGACTTCAATCTTGCCTTCGACTTTGTGGTCGAGCGCGTCAATCTTGCCTTCGACTTTGTGGTCGAAAGCATTGAACTTAGCCTCAAATTTGCTATCGAGCGCGTCAATCTTGCCTTCAAACTTGCTATCGAGCGCGTCAATCTTGCCTTCAAACTTGCTATCGAGCGCGTCAATTTTAGCCTCGATCTTGGTATGGTTTTCGCGCACATCCGTCTCGATAAGGCCTAGGCGATGGTCGATCTGCTGCAAAACATCGCGAGTGGTGAGCTCGGGAGCGGGCTGTGGGGTGGACATGGTGAGCATCCTTTGGTAGTGGGTCAAAGATAATCGGCTACATGGCTTATGCAAAATGTAGGCCAATCGCTCAAATCATCATTGCACTCTGAAAGATGGCTCTTTGCTAGGCGATGCGGTGTAGTATGGGAGAAACAGCCGTGTTGCGGTTGCGCTACATGGATCGGTAAGGCGGGATTAATGCAGAAGGGTGCATAGGGGCGGCTTGCGCTCCGTACCGCCCCTATGCACGAGGCGCGATTAATGAGAAAGCAGCGATTTGATCTGGCCCCACGACTGGGACTCGACGCTCGTGGCAGTAGCAGCGGGGGAAACGGGCTGCCAAGCGGGATAATCTCCGCCCAAACCGTCGGTCAGATTGACTAAGTTGCTCCCGTCTATATCAACAACCCAAACCTCCCTGTCCCCTTGCTCGTTTTTGGCAGAAAAGGCAGTTCTCATGCTGTCAGGTGACCAAGTAATGCTAGCCGGTATAAACTGGCCGGGTTCAAGTTCTACTTGTTGATATTGATAGGGCAGGCCAGGAAGAGGAATCTTCCGGGAATCTTCTACTAGATTCATGCGATCTTCCCGTTCATAAGGCCATTCACCGGAAGTGAAGATAATTAGGCGTAGGTAGGCATCGCCCTCAGAGTCCTGCAACACGACGGATGCTATTTTGGTTCCATCTGGAGAACGATCGCGATTATCGGTGAAACCTCTGACTATCCAAGCCGCCTCCCGCCAATCCATAAGTGAGGAGCCACTGCCGTCCAGCGCCACAACGAGCACTTCATACCGCCCTGTGAGGTACTTTATGAAGTAAATGCGACTTCCGTCTTCAGCCCAAACAAGATCATATCTGGGATTTGTTAGAGATCCCATTTGTTGCGAGTTGCCGCCGTCGGTGTCCATCACCCAGACGTCACCAATGGAATGGCCGGAAGCGGAATCTTTACTAAGGGCGAGATAGGCGATCTTCGTGCCATCTGGAGACCAAGCTGGGCTAACGCAATTAGCATGCCGACCTTGGGTTAAGTTGACGGGGTCGCTCCCATCCGCATTCATAATCCACACGTCAAAGCGGTGCCCCTCGCGGTCGGAGATAAATGCGATTTTACCGTCGGCTTGCCCCCAGCCAGCGACAGCTAGCCCCAGCGTTACTAAGCAGACGATCAGTAGGGATCGATAGGTCATAACATGGCTCCTTTCAGAAGGCGAACAGGATAGGGCGTTGTTAGGTGTATTATAACATAAATTTGAACCTAACAACCAATAAAGCGTATCGGTTCCTGCTTTTTCGGCAGCGCACTACACAAAATTGACGAAATCGTGGCGCACCCACAGCAGGTTGATCAGCCCCAACACGAACCCCGCGATTACCAGCCACTTGAGACGGCGGCCATGTCGGCGGCCAATGCCGCGCAAATAAAGGTAGATACCAAAGACAAACCACGTCGGCAAAGCCAGCCAGATTTTGGTATCCCCACCCGCGAGGTGTTCGCCCGGCGCGCCAAAAAACCAAATCGCCCCCATGCCCAAACCCAAGGT
Organism: Candidatus Latescibacterota bacterium; assembly: GCA_965208845.1. Classification (GTDB taxonomy): domain Bacteria; phylum Latescibacterota; class UBA2968; order UBA8231; family UBA8231. Next base: position 6,408,751 of record OZ242361.1, read on the forward strand.
AAAGAGCGAAAAGCCCCCACCGGCAAAGCGAAAGGTCGCCGCCGCAGCCGTGTCGAGCGCGGGTAGGTAGCTGTTGAGTTGGCCCTTTTTCAAGGCTTGGTGTTGGACGAGGTAGCCGACCGCCGAGCAGAACGCCAGCGCGAAACCCACGTGCCCGAGCAGCGTTAGTACTACGTGGATGCCGAGGAAGGGATATTCCACGAGGATCGACTCGGCCTCCGCAAAGCGGATGGGCATCAGCAGCGGGTAGAGCAGGCCGAGAAAGGCGAGGGGCGCGGTCAGCAGGCCGAGGTGGCGAATGCGCGCATAGCGCTCGCCGAGCAAGCCCGCAACCACGAGGGCCATGACCAGCGAAGCGATGATTACCAACATATTGGCGAAGAGGGCTTGGCCGGAAAGCGCAAAGTGCAGCACGATGCTAATCGCGTGTACGGCCAGTCCCAACTTCAAGCTCTTGCGTCCCAGCGCGTCCCAGCCGCTCTTGTGCCAGAGGAAGTGCCCTTGAAACAACAGCGCGGCAGCCAAGTAGAACGCCAAGGCGATGACGAGAGAGACAATGCAGAACGTCGTCACGATTTTTCCTCCGCGGCCTCGTCGAGCCGGAAGAGACGGCGCACCGTATCGAGGCGGACGTAGCCCTCGTCGTCATTGGCAAACTCGCGGATCTGCACGAGCGGATCGTGCAGGAGCTTGTTGGCGTAACCGCGCAAGATGCCCTCGACGAGTTGGCGCTCGTCAGCGGAGAGCGGGCCGAGTTGAGTAGCCCAGCGCGCGAGTTCCCGCTCCTGTAAGTGAGCGGCGCGCTCGCGCAAGGCGCGGATTAGCGGGCCGGTGCCCAAGGCGTTGAACCAGTGCAAGAACTCTTTTAGCTCGTGGTCGATAATGGTTTGCACGCAGCGTATCTCCCCTTCGCGCTCTTGGCGGTTGGCAGCAACCACTTGTTCGAGATTGTCCATGTCGAACAAGAAGACGTTGTCGATGTTGCGCGCGGCCGGGTCAATGTCGCGCGGCACGGCAATGTCGATGAGGAACAGCGGGCGTCCTCGGCGTTGCTCCATGGCCTGGCGCAAGTCAGCAGGCCGGATGACGTAGTCCGGGGCCGCGGTCGCCGAGATGACGATGTCAACGACAGCGAGTTGAGCGGCTAGTTCCTCAAAAGGCACGGCCTCGCCGCCCAACTGGCTGGCCAGCGACTGGGAACGGGCAAAAGTGCGGCTGCTGACCAACAGCCGCTCGACGCCGGAGTCAACCAAGTACTGGGCCGTGAGCGCGCCCATCTCGCCAGCGCCGACCAAGAGCACGCAGCAGCCGGTCAGGTTCTCAAAGACCTGGCCGGCTAGCTCGACCGCGGCCGTGCCAATCGACAACCGGCCGCGGCCAATTTCCGTTTCGGCGCGCGCGCGCTTGCCCACGCGCAGCGAGCGTTGGAACAGCTCGTTGAGCAACAGGCGCGCCGAGCCGTTTTGCTGGGCTACTTCCAGCGCACGGCGCACTTGCCCGAGTATCTCGGACTCGCCGACGACGAGCGAGTCAATGCCGCTGGCAACGCGAAAAAGATGCACGGCCGCGTCTGAGTCATTGAACTGGTAGAAATGGGATTCAAGTGCCGCGACATCTACGCCTTGACATTCGGCAAGAAAGCGGCGCACTTGGGCTAGTCCGCTGTCGCCATCGGCCGCCAAGTACAGCTCGGACCGGTTGCAGGTGGAGAGAATGGCTGCCTCGTGCAGCCCGTAGTCGCCGACGAGCCGGGCTAGGGCCGAGGGTTGATCACTTTCGGAGAAGGCCAGCCGCTCGCGGATTTCCACCGGCGCGGTATGGTGATTAATTCCTAACGTCAGTATATGCACAGCCTTAAAAGTACTTATTTATTGATATTACGCATAGGAATTAAGAATTGAGAATTAGGAATTAAGAATTCCCACCCCAATTCCCAACTTCTAATTCCCAACTTCTAATTCCTAATTCCCAACGCGAAAGGAATGCGGCATGGTCAAATACCTGTTGATCGGTTTGATACTCCTAGGTGCGGCAGCCGATGTGAGTGCCGGGGCTTGGACTTTGCAGAGAGGTCAGTTCTGGGGCAAACTCACGTATTTCCAACAGCACACCGAAGAGTGGTACGTCGGCAAGGGGCGCTTTGGCACGCCTGGCACCCGCGCCCGCTACGACTTTGACGGGCAATACGAATCGCGGGCCGTCTTTTTCGAGGGCCTGTACGGCGTTACCGACCGCCTAGACATAGGCTTGCAGGTTCCCTATTTCGACCAATCCTTTGCCAACATCGCATTCGCCGAACCCCGCACGGACACCGGCCTGAGCGACATCCGCGCCTTGGCCAAATTGCGCCTCTTGGCCAAGCCTTTGGTCCTCGCGTTCAAAACCGGCGTCAAGATGCCGACCGGAGAGTTCAAAAACGAAGACGGGCTGATTCCGGTGGGCGAGGGGCAGTGGGATTTCGACTTTGTCGGACAGGTGGGGCGCTCTTTTTGGCCGCTGCCCTTGTACGGCAACATCGACCTCGGCTATCGCGTCCGCACCCGCAACGAGCAGATCGACCGCGACCCAGGCGACGAGTGGTTCCTCAATGCCGAGGTAGGATACCAGCTCGTGCGCCAACTCATGCTGGTAGGCAAATGCGAAGTGCTCCGCAGCAATCCGGCGATCGTCTTCGGCGGTATTGAAGCCGAGATCAAGCGCATTACCTACCTGACGCCGGCTTTGCTCTACACCATCGGCCAGCGCACAATGATCGAAGCGGCGGTGCGCTTCTCGCTCAATGGGCGCAATTTTCCGGCTGGGCGGCAGCTCGTCTTGGGATTGGCGACGACGTTGGGAAAAGACGGGGGCTAGCGGCGCAGCTTGGCCAAGCGCTGTTGGATGGCTTCGGCCATGTCTGGCCGCTGGCGGATGACGGCGTCGAGGTGGGGTTTGGCCTCGGCCGAGCGTCCCATCATCTCCAATACCAATCCCAAATTGAAATGGGCCTCGGCAAAATCGGGGTTGCGCTGCAAGGCCCGTTCAAAGTGGGCGACGGCCTGCTCCCATTGGCGGCTTTGGGCCAACGCAATGCCAAAGTTCACGTGCGCCTCCGGGTAATCCGGGTTGTATTCCAGCGCCAACCCGAAATGTTCCAGCGCCGACGGACGCTGGCCGGAGCGCATGTAAAACATGGCCAAGGTGTGGTGCGTGTCCCAGTCTCGAGGGTCGGCTTCAAGTAGCTTCTTGTAGCCGTCGATTTCCTGCCCTAGCCACTTGCGATAGAAGTCGCGGCGGAGTCGCTCTAAGTCCTCGGGGCGGCGCGGTAAAATCTGTAGCGTCAGGTCGCCCATCTCGTCAGTCGAGTGCAGCCCGTAGCGCACCCGCACGGGTGGGTCGTGGGGTTGGCGGGGGTTTTGCGCGGAGTTGTCGTACGCGTATTCCATGACCAGCGTCGCGCCAGCCGGCAGGAAGACGGGCGAGGAAAATCGGTAGTCGTCCTGCCAGTTAAAGTCCCAGTCCTCAATCCATATAAGCCACTCCCGCTCTCCGTCGGGCAACTCGGCGTACGCCCGGATTTCTCGGCCGAGGTAATGCGCGTGCGGATAGATCGTCAGAACCTCGACGTCCACGGGTAGCCGGTACGTATCGCGAATCCAATGGTCACTCGCGCCAGCCGGTATGTCTAGGTCCTTGCGGCCCAAGCGCAACATGGCCGGGCGTCTCTTGGGCGGCGCATCGGCAAAAAACAGGCCAACGCGGGCCTCGATGGATTCCTCTTTGCCGGTCGGCAACATGTGCAACTGTAGCAGCAAGTCCGTACCCGGATCGAGCCGCCAAGCCAAACTGTCGCTGCCGGGATATGGGGTCTTGCCTTGGGTCCAGCCGAGAAAGTGCCCGTCGGCGTCCTCGGCCTCGCCAAAACTCATGCCGTCAAAGCCTGGAGCACCGTCGCGTCCGTCGCGCTGCCGCGCCGCACCGCTGCGGTCAATCATCATGGTGGCGTGGTGGACGATGCGCGCGTTGCCCGGCCTGAACTCTAGCGCCTTGACGTAGCGAGTCGAGTCAACGGGCAGCGGGATGGCGAAGTTGCGGAAAACATCTGGGCCGTCGGCCCGCAGGGTGTAGGCCGATGTCATGGCGGCGATTAAATCGGGCTGACCCAACTCCCACTCGCCCTCCCACTGAGGCAGTGGCGGCAAATCGGCGGTACTACCCTCCTGCTTGCCGTGGTCAACCCAGCGGCGGATCGCGGCGATCTGCTCGGCGCTCAGTCCGCGCTCGCCGACAAAGCGACCATAGCCGCGCTTGGGCTTCCACGGCGGCATGTAGCGAGTCTCGGTGACAAAGGCGATTTGCTCGGCGCGCGCACTCACATTCTCATAGCTGAGCAAGTCAAAGGGGGCTGGGCCGGCGGGCCGGTGGCACGGGGCGCAGTTGTGAAAGACGATCGGCGCAATGTCGCGGTTGAAGGTCGGTGCTTCTCCTCCACTGCATCCAAAGCAGGCCGCAACTAGAAATACCCAATAGCGCATCATTGCAGGTCGGCGATAAAACAACCAATCGCCTCGGTGGCGCTCGGGTCTGGGGGACGACCAGCAAGGGCCGCCTCTATAGCGTTTGCAAGGTCGTTCCGCGTCGGCTGTGGGCGCACTTGATCCAAGGCCATGTAGCGGTCGTCAATGCGGCCCCGATAGACGATGTTGCCGCGCTCACCTAACACCACGGCTTCTGGGGTCACGGTCGCGCCGACTCTTTTGACGAGCGCGAGCTGCACATCCCGCAGTGCTTGCCCCGGCAAGCTGTATTCCTCGCCGTGGCGGCGGATGGCGTCCGCATCCTCGCGGCGGTCGGGATACACCAAGTAGAACGCAACGCCTTGCGACTCGAAGCGGGCGTAGAGACGCGCTATAGTCGGGGCATAGCGATTGGATACAGGGCAGTCGGTCTGGACGAAGAGCAAAACCGCAACGGGAGCGCGGTTGACAAAGGGATCAACCGGATTGCCCGCCAAGTCGAGGGCTTTGGGGGGGTCGGCGCGGCAGCCCACCAACAGCAGGGATGCGAGGATAGTTAAGACCATAGAAAGAGAAAACGGATTGAGGAAAAAAGTACTCAAGTAAGCAAAGAATTGCTCAAATGAGCAAAAAGTTGCCCAAGAAACGCGCAACAAGGGCGGAGCGGCACACAACGCAGCAGTCCTCTCCCATATTTTAAGTCTCATGTTTTTCAGTCTGTTAGGGCATTGCTGAACGGTTTTTTTATGCGAAGCGCGATTATTGGCACGGGATTTGCGCTATGTATCAGCGAAGCCGAGGCGGAATAGGAGGCCGCACCCAATGGCGTCATTCGTTGCTCACAACCTGCATGCCCCGTGCTGGGCACCAAATCGGAGTGCCCAAAGAGACCTTGATACGATGCAGAGATTCGGAGACTTCGGAGACTATAGAAAGCCCCGGGACCGCGTCGTCCCGACCTATCACGCTATGCTATCTGAAGGAGGTAGAGTTATGCACCGCTTCTTGGGCTTTCTGAGTACGATGATTTTGCTCCTCGCCATGGTCAACCATGCACACGCGGATACGGGACGTGAAGACGACGAAGGGCTACAGGCTAGGGGTGAGATCGACAGTAGCACGGTGGAAGTGGGGGCCTTGGTGGTGGTTGTCCATGGGACGGGCGAACGGCAGCCAGCCTCGGGGGAATGGGCTAAGTTGGATACGGTGAAAGGCTACATTAAAGCCGTTGATCAGCGACGGTTAATCGTAGGCTTGGAACCGGATGGGTGGTCGAAGTGGATCGCCTTGGAGCGTATTCAAACGATGATCTTGGTAGGATCGTCTTCGCTGGGTGCGGTAGATCTAGACCGGACACAAGTAGATTCTAGCCGCGCCCCGAGGAGGTTCCGAATGATGACGGATAGGGTTTCGGTGAAAACGGGAGGGGACGAAAGGGAAACCGAAAACCGGATCGCTAAAAAGTTGAGGGCTGGTGCTCTTGGGGGCAGTGCTTTCGGTTTTGTATCAGGATCGCTTATGGCTGGCAGCGTCAGTGCCGGCGGCGATGGCCTTGGTCAACCTGTCGTTTTCTATTTTTTCGGATTGCTCGGATATACGATCGGAACTGCGGTTGGTGTGAGCCAAGTTGATCCACATGATCGCTTTGTACCTTCGCTGATGGGCAGTTTGCTAGGGAGCTTATCAGGTATTGGACTGGCCTCTATGGCTGGAAGTCACAATGTCCTCCTCGTCTGCCCCATCACCTCAGTCGCCTTAGCAGTATGGATGTCTGAAGGTTCTCGCAATCGTTCGGCTGAACGTGCATTCAATCCTCCCGAAGTCTCCCGGTTCTCCATCGGTCTAGCACCAAGTCCTAAGGGACATTTGTCAGCAATCGCCAAACTACGTTTTTGAAACGAGGTTTGGCTAACCAAAAAGAGAGGAAACCAGACAATGAAACATATAGTAGTCCGAAATCATTTATGAAATGATCCGCAGATGACACAGATAGCTATCGTAGCGTGTTCACCTGAGAGGACGAAGCGCATATCTCTCAAGTCATTTAGGACTGCTATACGATGCAGAGATTCGGAGACTATAGAAAGCCCCGGGACCGCGTCGTCCCGACCTATCACGCTATGCTATCTGAAGGAGGTAGAGTTATGCACCGCTTCTCGGGCTTTCTGAGTACGATGATTTTGCTCCTCGCAACAGGGTGTGCTGCTCCTATGACCAAGGTGGTATCCACTCGCCAAGGTGAGACGATTGATCAACATCAATTCGAAAAGGGCGATAACGTGAAAGTCACCTACGAGGACGAACATAAAAAAATAACAACCAAGAAAGGGCGCGTTCTCCGTACAGACGACGACTCGGTTACGCTATATGTAGGGATGGAAGGGCCGACTAACCTTGAATACCGATCGATACATACATTCAGCCGGCCAATAAAGGTTGATCGCTGGTTCGGGAGCTTATCAGCCGGCACGTTTCTTGGACTACACCCATTTCTTAATGCTTATGGCCGTTTTACGGGCATCGGATTTTCTTCAAAATATATGCCTTATTCAAACCGGGCTTTTGAGGCAGGTTTCTTGGTGGGTAGTCAAGAGGGAAGATATTCAACATGGCTAAGTATAACTCTAAATGCCCATGTATATACTATCATGCCTCGCACGTATTTTTTTTTGGGGATAGGAGGTATAATATGGCCTAAAGCAACAAAATCAGACTGCGGCTGGGATTCGCCGTGCATAGCAGATCTCAACGTACTTCGTTTGGGACTTGGAGTGGAGAATCCCATATCGAAGCGGTTCAATGCACGTATAGAAGCTGACCTACTAGGGGGACTAAGTGTCCACTTTGAACGTAGATTTCACTAACAAGGAGAAAGTTGGAGGACATGAATATAGCAATCCTAAATGACTTGAGAGATATGCACTTCGTTCTCTCTGGTGAACACGCTACTACAGCTATCTGTGTCATCTGCGGATCATTTTGTAAATGATTTCGGACTGCTATATATCATCAAAGTCAAAGCCGATGCGGAAAAGGAGGCCGCACCCAATGGCATTGTTCGTTGCTCATCGTTCACGTTTAGGACCTTCGGCAAGTGCCGATGGAGATCTCCTTGTGCAAAAGATCGATTCTCTCGTAATAAGGGGTATATGGGGTATCGGCCCCTCGCCCGGCGGCGGAAACCAACATGATCTGGGCTTATCCTGTGGACAAGGAGAATGAAATGAAACGCATAGGCGCTTTGAATGGGATGGGATGGCTGGTGCTCTCACTGATTTTTCAGGCTAGTTATACCGCCGTTGTAGCCGCTCAGGAAATCAATGAAGCCACCTCTTCCATACAACTCGCTCCCCCCCCGGACGCTTTTGTTCCCTACTGGACAGGCCGAATCGAACAGGACACGATCTGGCGCGACACAGTCTATGTCGGCGGCGACGTGACCATTGCGTCGGGCGCGACTCTGACCCTCGCACCCGATACGCAGGTCCGCTTTCTGCCTTACCGCGATGATACCTCCACTCGCACGGAACTGATCGTCGAGGGGCAGCTCCATGCCCAAGCCGGCGGCATCGTCTTTCGTTCGGCGGCGGCTACTTCGTTGGGGGCCGACTGGTATGGCATTGTCGTCAAGCGAGGTGGCCTCGCCGATGTACCCAACGCCATGATACGAGACGGTTTTCGTTGCTTGTATGCCAAGAGGGGTGGGCGCGTCAAGATGGATCATGTCGCCTTTGCCAACTGTGGAAAGCCGACCGGGGCGTCGCTTTCCCATAGATACAGATCGGCGGCTAACGATAGTCTGTCGGAGCAGATGGGGGCGATGGTAGAGAGGTATTATAAGAAAGCTACCAATCGAGACGCTCTACGGATTGCCAAAAAGGTGGCCGCTGGGACTGCTTCGGGGATCGTTTTTACAGGCGCAGCCATGATTTTTCTAGATGAGAGAGACTCTCGCGGTTTTGACACGTTGGCCTATTTTTTTGGTGGTTTACTTTTCGGCACTACAGCCGGATTCCCGATTGGTGTTACCTCGGTCGATCCTTATGATTCTTTGCCCATTACCCTGCTCGCCGGTGTTATACCGGGATCGGTGGGAATAGGTTTGATAAGGGCTAACCACGATATAGGATTCTTAGTGGCATACGTCGGCCCTATTATTGGTTCACTCTATGCGTCGGAGAGATGGCACCAGCCTTCTCAAAACCGCCGTATCTCCTTCGGTTTATCCCCTGCCCTCAACGGCTGTCTATCCGCTGTTACCACACTACGTTTTTGACCATTCCCCTACAATCACTGGTGGAATAGCCATGAGGGCGACTGGCAGGGCATTGATGTGGTGGTCAGTCGAGTGATCCGAACACCGCAACGCTCCTAGGCGTAGAGTATAGATTTCATGGTGCATGGTTGAATTACTACAAAGATTGGGGCAGTAATCCGGGACTCACTACCAACTTTGTATTCAACCCTCGAACCCAAATAAAACTGAGTCCTGGACCAAAACGCGACGGCATTGTCCAATCTAGTGGCTCGACCAAGTCCGATGATTGGGGCGGCATCCATAGGCAGACGGGCGGTATAGTTACCTTAGGGGACCACACGGACATCCTTAACGGCACCCCCATTGAGTATGAGTTTCCCCCAGGCTCTGGCTTCTTTAGCAAGTGCCCGCCCCCGAACCCGACTCCTGTCCTTATAGGGGTATTGGATCCGAGCGTTGCAGGAGAATTTATTAGGCCGGGAATGACTTTGCCCCTTACATTGTCTAACAATATGGCAGAGCAAGTGGGCACAGATCGCGCTCTAATCGACCAAGCGCGCACGGGCGACGAAGTGGCCTTGCGCGCCCTAATCGAGCGCTATGAGCCGCAAGTGGCTGCCACAGTTGTGGGTATGTTGGGGCCGGGCGACGAGGCCGATGACGTGGGGCAGGAGACCTTTGTCCGCTTCTACCAATCGCTGGACAAGTTTCGCGGCGACGCAGCGCTGGGCACGTATTTGACGCGCATTGCTATCAACCTCTCGCTCAACGCGCTAGAGCGCCGCAAGCGGCAGCGCTGGCGCTTCTGGAGCCGCGACGACGAACAGGCCCCACCCGAGCCGAGCGTCGATGGCCGCGACGAACAGACCGCGAGCGAACGAGCGCAAGCAGTGCATGCGGCCCTCGACCAGCTCAAACCAGCCTTCCGGGCGGTCGTGGTGCTGCGGATGATCGAGGGCTATTCAACGAAGGAGACGGCTGCGCTATTGGAGATCGCCGAGGGTACGGTGCTCTCGCGGCTTTCGCGCGGCATGAAACAACTAGAGACCATCCTCAAAGACGAGGACCTATATGACTGACAGCTATCGCAGCGAAATGCTAAAGGCGCTGACCGGCGAACTGACCGCGCATGAGCGCGAAACATTCGAGCGCGCCCTAGCGACCGACAACGCGCTCCGCGCTGAATGGGAGAACCTGCAAAAAGTCAGCGGTCTCCTGCAGGAAAGCCGCGCCGACTCGTTCCGGCCGTTCTTTGCCACCCGCGTTGCACAGCGCATCAAAAGCCAGCGCGAGGAAAGCCTCACCGACGCCCTCATGTGGCTCTTTCGCCCCCTCGCCCCGATTGCTATAGCAGTGGTCGCCTTTTTGGCGCTGAGCAACTGGAACGAGCGCGAGCTCATCGGCGACGACGCCTCGTTCTTCGCCGCGATTTTCGCCGCGGTGCCCGCCACACCCGAAGCGGCTTACGTACTGGATATGTGACATGCGAGGGAGAACTAAAGGCGCACTCATTCTCTTTAGCACTCTGCTCATCGGCGTGCTGATCGGCACCCTGCTTTCCGGGTGGTTTGTCCGCGACCGACTGCGGCCCATTCCGCATCCCCGCCATTTCGTCCGTAGCACCGAGCGGTTGATTGCGCCGCAGGATGAAGAGCAGCGCCAAGCCGTGCGGGCCGTGCTGCGGCGCTACGCCATCGCGCTCCGCGAACTCAATGCCGAGCACCGGGAGTCACTAAAGGAGCAGTTGGATGCGACGCGAGCCGAGTTAGCTCCCTTGTTGTCTGAGGAGCAACTGCGGCGACTGGACCGGCGGCAGCGGCGCTTCGGGGAGTTGATGGGACCTTGGCGCGAACGGCCGCGGCACAAAAAATGAAATCGCACGGGAATGAATAGCATCAATCGGTGGTCTAATGGGGCGTAGAGAAGAGAAACGGCCATTTCTCACGAGCCGCCAACGAAGCGGCGAACCCAACTAACCACCCAATGCGGAGAACGTAAAATGAAAAAGAAATGGATTATCTCAGCCGGCGTCGCGCTGGCACTCGGCGCGCTGGCCACCGTGACTGTAGCAGAGCGCGGGGAAAAGATGCGAGAACACCGGCAACCCATGCCGTGGATGCTGGGGCGTCTCGACCTGACCGACGAGCAGAAGGAGCAGTTGCAAGCGTTGCGCAAGGAGCATGTAGAAGTTAGGCGCGAGCAGCGCGAAACCATGGCCGCCATGGGCAAGGAGCAACGCGAAGCCGTGATGAACATTCTGACCGAGGAGCAGCAGGAGGCTCTCAAAGAAATGCGCGCCAAGCGCGGCAAATTTTTCGACCGGCGCGGCGACAAGGGCAAGGATCGGCACGACATGCGGCGCGGAGGTAAAGGTCGGCACGACGCACGGCGCGGAGGCCAGGGCGCATTCTCAAGGCTGGATCTGACTGACGAGCAGAAGGAACAGCTCAAAGAATTGCGCCAGGAGCAACGCACAGAGATGCGCGAATCGCGCCAAAAGCACCGCACGGCCTTGGAAAGCGTCTTGACCGACGAGCAGCGCGAAAAGCTCGAAGAAATGAAGGACGAGGCGTTTTACGGCGGCAGGCGCGGCAAGCGGTAAGCACTGATTCCTATTTTCCTTGACGACGCGGAGTAGCTGATCTACTCCGCGTTTTTTATGCTCCGGTCAGGGCCAACCTCGACGGTTGCAAGAGTGGAACCTGTCCAGCCACGCCCTTGTGCAACGTCCAGTATCCGATTTGTCAGAGTACCCTTTTTTTCAGTATCTTTTGCCATACGCCACTGACGCTTAACAACCACACCCTCTTAGGCTTCTTATGATAATCGACTCGCATACCCACGCTTGGTCCTACTGGCCCTACGAGCCGCCCGTGCCCGATCACAACAGCCGCGGCCGGGTCGAGCAACTGCTATGGGAAATGGACCGCAACGGCGTCGATAAGGCCGTGCTGGTCTGCGCTCGTATCGAGCACAATCCCCACAACAACGACTACGTCGCCGAACAGATTCGCGCCTATCCAGATCGCTTGGTGCAATTCGCCGATGTGGATTGCTCGTGGTCGGCAGAATACCACACTCCGGGCGCGGCCGAGCGGCTCAAAGCAGCCGCAGAAAAGTACCAGCTCAAAGGCTACACTCACTATGTAAAAAGCGATACCGAGTGGTTCGCGTCCGAGGAAGGACTCGCGTTTTTCAGCGCTACGGCCGATTTAAACCTGATCGCCAGCCTAGCTTTGGGGCCGCAGTGGCAGCCAGCGCTGCGCGAGCTGGCGCGGCGCTTTCCGTCGGTGACTTTTCTCTGTCACCATCTGGCCGGAGCCAACGCGCGCGAGGAAGCGCCACACCCCAACCTGCAGGAAATTCTGCGTTCGGCCGAGGTGCCCAACATCTACATCAAGCTCTCGGGTTTTCACTACGCTTCGCACGTCTCGTGGGATTATCCCTACTCGGACACGCACCACATCGTGCGCCAGCTCTACGAGCACTTCGGTCCCCAGCGGCTGTGCTGGGGCTCGGACTACCCGGTAGTGAGAACCAACATGACCTACCAGCACGCGCTCGAAGCATTCCGCACGCACTGCACGTTCGTACCAGACGAGCATAAGCGTTTAATCTTAGGCCAGAGCTTGGCCGACCTGATTGACCAAGCCGGCACTTGACCCCCTCATGCTACCGTCCGCATATAGCACAATCCTCCGCTGCTTGCTCATCGGCTCAATTTTCGTCGGCTGTAGTGCCGACGGGCCGGGGCCGGTCCAAACGACCGTGCATGAATCCGATTCGACTTGGGGTATTATCCAAACGGAAATTTTCGCCGGCCAATGCGTTAGCTGCCACACAGCCGGGACCTCATTTGGGCGTCAGTCGGGCCTCATACTCACTCCGGACGTGGCCTACGAACAGCTCGTAGGTGCCGCTCCGACGAACGCGGCCGCCGCGGCCGATGGGCTGATGCGAGTCAGCGACCTCGGGCAGGGCATGCCCGGCCTGCTCAAGAGCTATTTGTGGGAGAAGATCAACGCGCCCGACCAGCAGCACTTCTACGGCGACCATCTCTACTACGGGGAGATAATGCCCCTTGGCAACAAGCCGCTGACCAACGGCGAGTTGGCTTTTATCCGCACGTGGATCGAGGCCGGCGCACCGGAGACCGGGCACGTGGCCGACCCCGCCCTTTTAGAGGACCAATCGCGCTACGAGGCCCCGGAGTTCAAGCCGCTAGCCAAGCCGGAAAACGGCATCCAACTGTACTTGCCGCCTTTCGAGGTCCAGCCCAACACCGAGCGCGAGATCTTTGTGGTGCATCCGCTGAACAACGAAGACGATGTATTCCTAGAGCGCGTCCAGATATCCATGAAGTCCGGCTCGCACCACTTCCTGCTCTACACCTTCCAAGACGACATACCCCCCGAGCGCATGCCGGAACCCTACGAATATCGCGACTTGCACAACGATGCCGGGCAGTACGTCCTTTCAACCATACTAACGCAATTTTACCACTTGCCAATCGCCGGCAGTCAATGGCCTTTCTTCGACTTCTCCTTGCCGCCCGGCGTGGCGATGCGGTTGCCCCAAAACACCCTGCTCGACCTCAACTCGCACTATGTCAATCACACTAGTCAACCCGTTACTGGCGAGGTCTATACCAACTTGCACTTTGCCAACCCGGCTGAAGTCGAGCACGAGGCGCGTCTTTTTTCTTTGAACAATCTTGATATCTCCCTGCCGGCCGGGGAGGTGACGACCATAGAGAGGGATTTTACCTTTTCCGAGCGGACTCACATTGTGCAGCTAGTCTCGCACGCACATCAGCTCATGGTCGAATTCCGGGTCGAAATGGTCGGCGGCGCGCACGACGGCGAACTCATCTACGTCGCGTACGATTGGGAACACCCGCCGCTGCTGAAATTCGACCCGCCGCTCGTCCTAGAGCGAGGAGAGGGCTTCAAGTTAGAAGCAACCTATGACAACACGACCAACGAAGAGGTCAATTTCGGTTTGTTGTCAACGGACGAGATGATGATTCTCTTTGGGATTTCCTACAAAAACTAGTAGGGGGCGGTTTGCAAACCGCCCCTACACGACGCATTCAGCCAGCGGGATGACGCATTCGGCCAGCGGGATGACGCATTCGGCCAGCGGGATGACGCATTCAGCCAGCGGGATGACGCATTCAGCCAGCGGAATCTAAAAAGGGCAACCACGAGGGTTGCCCCTACTAATACATGTGCGGCTGCACGGCGAGAGCCAGCGACGCTTCAATGTCCCAGATGGCCTTGGTCACTTCTTGGCCAATCAAGTCCAGCTTGCGCACCTTTTCGATGCGGCCGGTCGCACGGGCCAGTTCGGGGCCGGCCAAAATTTTTTCGAACATTCCGCAGGCATCTGCCAAGCAGATAATGACCACGTCGCGCGGGTCGGGGATTTTATCGCTAAACAGCACCTCCATGATGCGCAGCTTGACCTCTTGCTCGGCCTTGCCGTCGTCGCGGGCCGGATAGCGCCGCGAGCGAAACACCCACAGAAAGCGCCCTTCCTCGCGCGCGAGAATGCCCTTCTGCACCAGCCGGCCGAGCGCCCCCTCGCGGATGTCGTCGGCGCGCAAGGTCGTGCGCTCCAGCCAGTAGCGCGTATCGTGCGTTTCGGTCGCCGCGGCAATGTCGCTCAGCGTCGGGTCCACTAGGCTGTCTTGCAGGGGCGTGTTATCGACGAGGACCAGCTTGTCCAAGTCGGTGTCGATGCGGTCTTCCAGCGCCAGTTCCATCAGGACTCCGCCGCCCAAGGCGTAGCGCACCAACCGGTCGGGTACTCGGGCGAAGCTCCCGTCTTCATCGTCGAGCAAAAGAAGCATAATTTCTTCGGCGAATCTCAGCATGGATTACCTCTTTAAATAGTTTCGCGTCTGCGTCTGACGAAAAATATAGACAGCTAGTTCCTCTAAGCAACTGATGTTACGCAGTTTTTGTCATGCCTGCGCTCCGCAAGCAGGCATCCAGCAAGGCCCGTTTGTGGCCCCCGCGCAGACTGGATTCCCGCTTGCGCGGGAATGACGACGGATGGGGCCGGAAACGTCAGACCCATATTTAGAGTGCGTAACAGCAGTAAGCAAGTTGCCGACCGCGCTCAGCTTGCCGGCGTTTGGCCTCCGCGGCGACGCAGCCATTCCACGGTAAACAGAACCAACACCGCAAACGCGATGAGAAAGGTCGCCACCGCTAGAATGGTGGGGCTGATTTGCTCGCGAATGCCCGCCCACATCTGTCGCGGAATGGTTCGCTGCTCCAAGCCACCCATGAACAGCACTACCACGACCTCGTCGAAGGAAGCAGCAAAGGCGAACAACCCGCCAGAAGCAACCCCAGGCGCGATGAGCGGCAACTGCACGCGCCAGAAGCTGCGCAACGGACCTGCGCCGAGGCTAGCGGCGGCCCGCATCAAGTTCTGGTCAAAGCCCGACAACGTGGCAGTTACGGTAATCACCACAAACGGGATTCCGAGTACGGCATGGGCGAGGATTATGCCGAGGTGGGTCTGGGCCAAGCCGAGATTGGAGTAAAAGAAAAACATCCCCACCGCAGCGATGATGACCGGCGTGATCATCGGCGAAATCAACAGCCCCATCACGGCCCTCCGAGCGGGCATGGCCGAATTCGCCAGCCCGAGGGCCGCAAGGGTGCCGAGCGAGGTCGCCAATAGCGTCGCTGAGACGCCAATGACCAAGCTGTTGACCAAGGCGCGGGTCCACACGTCGTCTTCGAAGATGCTGCGGTACCAACGCAGCGAATACGCCTCCGGGTCGAGGCTCAACATGCCCTCGGTAAACGTGAAATACGGCTCCGCGTTAAAGCTGAGCGGCACGATCACCAAGATCGGCGCAACCAAGAAGACAAACGCCGCCGTACAGAACGCGAGATAGATCCATCGCGCCAACATCAGCCCAGCCTCATGCGGTCGATGCCCACCACGCGGTCGTAGAGCACGTATAGCGCGATGATGCCCACTAGCAGAATGGCGGCGAGCGCGGCGGCGAGTCCCCAGTTGAGCGAGGTCTGCATGTGATAGGCGATCATGTTGGAGATGAGTTGCCCCTTGCTCCCGCCGACCAGCGCCGGTGTGATGTAGTAGCCAATGGCGAGAATGAATACCATCAGCGATCCAGCGCCAACACCGGGCAAGGTCTGCGGCCAATAGACGCGCCAGAACGCCTGAAAGGGGGTCGCGCCGAGGGAAGCCGCAGCCCGGACGTGCGACGGCGGAATCGACCGCATCACCGAGTACAGCGGCAGCACCATAAAGGGCAGCAGCACGTGGGTCATCGCCACAAACGTGCCGGTCATGTTGTATATCATGGCGATGCGGCCGTCGTCCGCGATCAGTCCGACCGCTACCAACAAGCTATTGATTACGCCTTGAGTCTGGAGCAACACGATCCAAGCCGTCGTCCGCACCAGCAGAGACGTCCAGAACGGCACCAATACCAGCAACAACAGCAGACTGGCGCGGCGCGGCGGCGCGTGGGCGATCAGGTGGGCAATCGGGTAGCCAATGACCAAGCACAGCGCGGCAATGCCAGCACTAACGGCCAGCGTGCGCCACAAAAGCGGCAAGTAGATGCGGCGTTCTTCCGGCTGCCGGGCGATGCTACCATCGGGTTGGCGCATGAAGTCGAGCGCATTGATATAGTGGCGGAACGTGAACCGCTCCCCAGCGCTGCGAATCGCCAGCCACACTTCCGGCTTACCCCAAGTGGCGTCGATACCGACCATAGTCTCGCGCCAAGAGTCGCCGCTGGCGTTGCGCAACTTGCGCACACTGCGCGTGACGACGCTGCGCAAGCCGCTTGTGATGCGGTTGACGCGCGTGGCGATTTGGCCGAGGGTGCGCTCCTCCCGCGCCTGTAGCAACTCGCGTGCGGCCGCGGCATACACCGGCTCTTCCAAGGCGCTAGTCCCGTCCCATGCGCACAATAGGGAGAGCGTTTCCGGCAACGCATCCGCGACTAGAGGATCGTACGCGCTGCGCACGAGCAACGTGCCGAGCGGCGCGACAAAGGTCGCCAAGACAAAGGCGATCAGCGGCAGGGCCAATCCGATCGCGCGCCGCCGCTGCCGCGCCTGCTGCTTGGACGCGTCTAAACCCGTCTGTGCGTTAGGCATTGTCCGGCCTGTGGGCCGCTAGGCACTGGCCGCCATAGAGATGCTTCAACTCCTCTGTGCTTCTCTCAGCATAACCGAGAAGCCAAGAGCTAGCACCTGTCATACTGAGCGAAACGAAGTATCTCATTCCTAAGGAGCCCGTGTGTAACATCAGTTGGTCAACCACGATTCTAGTCCTCGTCATCCGCAGCATCAGGCTTCAGCGCGCGGCAGTCCAGCGCGGTCCAGCCAACGCGGATCCGATCTCCCTCCAACACACCTCCCTGACCCACGATGTTGGGGATCTTGACGATGAAGCCCGAGTGCCCGCACAGCTTTAGGCGCAGACGTATATGATCGCCGAGAAATGCTATATCCTCGATCTCTGCGTCAAACTCGTTGGCGTACGAGTGCTCGCCCTCACTCGGCGACAACTTCACTCGCTCCGGGCGAACGACAACCGTCGCCGCAGCCCCCGGCGGGCATTGCCCCAAGCTCACGGCCTTGATGAGCGCATCGCCGACCTCCACTTCGCAGACGCCGTCGCCGACCGTGCTCACCACGCCGTGTAGGCGGTTGTTCTCGCCGATGAAATGGGCTACGAAAGCGCGCTCCGGCTCTTCGTATAGTACCTCCGGGGACGCAATCTGCTCGATCGCGCCGCCGCGAAAGACGGCGACCCGATCCGACATGACCATGGCCTCCTGCTGATCGTGCGTAACATAGACGACCGTTATGCCCAAGGTGTGCTGAATGCGGCGGATTTCGTATTGCATTTCCTCACGCAAGCGTCGGTCGAGCGCGCCGAGCGGCTCGTCCATCAACACGAGTTCCGGGTCGAAGACCAAAGCGCGGGCAATGGCAACGCGCTGTTGCTGACCACCGGATAGCTGCCCTGGGCGACGATCCTCCAAGCCTTCGAGGCGCACCAAGCGCAGGGTGCGGGCCACTCGCTCCCGCCGCTCGCTGGGGTCCATGCCGCGCACTTCGAGTGGAAACGCCAAGTTGCCGCCGACCGTCATGTGCGGAAAGAGCGCGTAGTTTTGAAATACGACGCCGATCTCGCGCTTGTGGGGGGGTAAATCGCCGACCGGCACGCCATTGATGTGGATGGTCCCAGCAGCGGGCGTCTCAAACCCAGCGAGCATCATCAAGCAGGTCGTCTTGCCAGAGCCAGACGGCCCCAGCATGGTGAGGAATTCGCCCTTGTGTACCACAAGGTCGAGGTCGCGCACGACCCAATTGCGACCGTCGTAGCTTTTGCTGACGTCGGAAAATTCGACGTGGGGGGTCCCGTCGTTGCTCACCACTTACCAACCGAGGGCATAGCCGTCGCGGCGCGGGTCGGCCCCGCCCATAAAGGATCCGGTATCGGCATCGACCATGATGCCCTGGCCACCGCCGACCCCGGGCGACCAGTCGCCGAGAAAATTAAACTGGTGCCCGCGGCGCTCCAGCTCGGCGAAGACCTCGCGGTCAATGCGGTTTTCAGCATCGACGACAAAGCCAGGAGTTCCGGTCTTGACGCGGGGGGCCTCAATGGCGGCTTGGACGTTCATCTGGTGATCGAGAATGTTCATAATCATCTGCGGAGTAGTCTGGAGGATGCCGTAGCTCCCCGGGGTGCCGATGAGCAGGCGCAGGCCGTCGGCGTCCCAAATCTGGGCCGGTGAGACGCACATCTCGTTTTTCTTGGCCGGACCAATGACATTGGGGCTGGTAGGCTCGCGGTCGAACCAGCGCATGAAGTTGTTGAGGGCAATGCCGGTCTCCGGCACCACCATCGACGAGCCAAAGGCACCGCCCAAGCTCTGGGTGCAGGCGACGGCGTTGCCATCGGCGTCAATAGTGTCGAAATGGGTCGTACATTCGCTCATCCACGCGCGTGGGTCACCCACTTTGACCTCTCCAGCCGGACCGCCGGGCACGAGGTGATCGCCCGCGGTAAACTGGGCCTTGTCGCCGATGAGCGCACGCCGCTCGGTTGCGTATTCCTTCGACAGCAGACCCGCGGTCGGTGGATTGTCGATGGCCGCGTAGGCAATGCGGTCGGCCATGGCCAGCTTGGTCGTTTCGATAAAGCGGTGCAAGGTCGGGGCGGTGTTGTGGCCGAGGCCGGCTACGTCAAAACCCTCCATGATGGCCAGCGTCTCCAAGTACTGGACGGCTTGGCAGGGCGGCGGCGGCGCAAAGACCTCATAGCCGCGATAGTTGATGGAGACTGGGTTGACGAATGCCGGGGCAAAGTCGGCAAGGTCCTCTTTTGTAATTAGGCCGCCAGTCTCCTCCATATAGCGAACCATGCGGTCGGCAATCGCACCCTTGTAAAAGGCATCCGCGCCCTCGGCAGCAACTTGGCGGAAGGTCTCGGCGAGGGCCTTTTGCACCACTACTTCGCCCGGCTTAGGGGCCGCGCCGTCGAGCAGATAGGTGTCGGCACCAGTCTTGAAGCGGCGCAGGCTTGGGGCCGCACCTCCGTAGAAATAGGCGTTCTTGACCGTGAGGGCGTAGCCCTGCTCGGCGTACTCAATGGCCGGAGCGAAGACGCGGGCAGCGTCTAGCGAGCCGTAGCGATCCAGCGCGGCCAGCCAGCCGCCACAAGCACCCGGGACTAACGGCGTGAGGGGACCAAGCCCCTGTTTGTCGTTGCTGTCGTACAGGCTCAGCGTCGCGGCCCGTGGAGTGAGGCCGACGTAATCGACGATCTTGTGCTCTTTTTTGCGGGCGCTGTAGATGTGCAGATAGCCGACGCCGCCAATGCCCGACATATACGGCTCGACCACATTGAGCGCGGCGGCCGTAGCAATGGCCGCATCAATGGCATTGCCGCCCTCCATCAGGACGCGCATACCAGCGAGAGAAGCGAGGGGATGGGCTGAGGCGATCATGCCGCGGCGGCCCGTGGCGGTGCTGCGGTGCGTGGTGCCCTTGGAAGAAAAGGCCATTGGACGCAACTCCTTGTGATTTGTAGATTTTGCGACCGCCTAAAATAGGGCGCGTACATTATAGCGTCAATCGAGGAGCCTACCTATATGAGCGACAAGACAATAGACCTGCGCAGCGACACGATTACCCTGCCGACCGAGGCCATGCGGGAGGCCATGGCCTGCGCGCCATTGGGCGACGATGTGTACGGCGAAGACCCATCGGTCAACCGCCTACAAGAATTGGCCGCCGAAAAAGTGGGCATGGAAGCCGCGCTCTACGTGCCTTCGGGCACGATGGGCAATGCCTGCGCCTTGATGACCCACACTAACTGGGGAGACGAGGTACTCTTTGAGGAGCAAGCTCACATGTATTACTGGGAGGCCGGGACCTACGCCTCGCTCGCCGGGCTGTC
Source organism: Candidatus Latescibacterota bacterium (assembly GCA_965208845.1). GTDB lineage: Bacteria > Latescibacterota > UBA2968 > UBA8231 > UBA8231. The sequence goes on from OZ242361.1 coordinate 6,428,983, forward strand.
CGCACGCATCGCTGCTGGTGAGCACGGCGTCCTCACCGCCGACCAAGTACGCGAGACGGTCCGCGCCGACAACCCGCACTTTGCCCCGCTCAAGGTCGTCTGCATCGAAAACACCCACAACAACCACGCTGGCCACGCTTGGTCCGTCGCCGAGGTGGCCGCGGTGAGTGCCGCATGCCGCGAACACGGGCTGAAACTGCACGTAGATGGAGCGCGCATTTTTAACGCCGCCATAGCCACCGGGACGACGGTGCCAGAATACACTCAGCACGTTGACTCCGTGATGTTCTGCATCTCCAAGGGGCTGAGCGCACCAGTCGGCTCGCTGCTGTGCGGCAGCAGAGACTTCGTCGATCGGGCCTATCGGATGCGCAAGCGGCTCGGCGGTGCCATGCGCCAAGCCGGAATAGTGGCCGCGGCTGGAATCGTGGCTCTAGAGCAAATGGTAGATCGGCTGGCCGAGGATCACGCGGTAGCGCAGAAACTAGCCGCCGGGCTGGGAGCAATCGAGGGCGTTGAGGTGATTTTTCCGCCGCGACCGACCAACATCCTCAAGGTGGATTTTGCGGCCTTGGGCTGGTCGGCTGCCGATCTGGTTGCCAAGTGGAAGGCGCGAGGGGTGTTGTGCAATCCGCGTCCGCCGCACGGGGCGCGGCTGGTGGCGAATCGGCACGTAGCGCTAGAGGACGTGAATTATGTGGTGAAGGCGACCCGGGAAATGGTCGGGTAGGAGGCTACTTGGCGCGTCCTTCGTCCATATCCCGGTGCTTTTGGCTCGGCGTCTTTGCCACGGCTTTGGGCGCGGGTGCCGCCGGAGGGGATGCGCCAAAAAACGCAGATGGCTCGTGGAAGTACAGCAATCATCTGCTGGGGGAGACGAGTCCGTATTTACTGCTGCACGCGCACAATCCGGTCGAGTGGTACCCTTGGAGGGAAGAAGCACTGGCGCGAGCCAAGGCCGAGGACAAGCCGATCTTTCTGTCGGTCGGCTACTCGACCTGCTATTGGTGCCACGTCATGGAGCGGCTGGTCTTTTCCGATCCCGAGATCGCCGCGCAGATGAATGTTAGCTTTATCAACATCAAGGTCGATCGCGAGGAGCGGCCCGACATCGACCGCATTTACATGCTGGCGACCCAGCTAACCACCCGGCACGGGGGTTGGCCCAATTCGGTGTTTTTGACGCCAGACCAAGAGCCGTTTTTCGCCGGCACGTACTTTCCGCCCGAGCCCTTGCCCGGGCGGCCTTCCTTTCCCCAAGTCTTGGACTTCACTCGCCAGCGCTGGCAGGACCAGCGCGAGCAGGTGCTCCAAATCGCGGCCCGCTTGACCGCGGCCATCCGCGACTTGGAATCCGGCCAGCAGATGGCGGCCGTGCCGCCAGATTCTCTGCTAGTAGCGCGGGTGCTAGCGGCTATTCAGGTCCGCTACGACGCGATTAACGGCGGCTTCGGAGGCGCGCCCAAATTTCCCCCGAGCCTGCGCTTGGAGATGCTGATGGCCTCAGCCGAGCGCTTTGCCGATCCCCAGGTGCAGCGCATCGTTTTGCACTCGCTGGAGCGGATGGCGGCCGGCGGCATCTACGACCAAATCGGCGGCGGCTTTCACCGCTATGCCACGGACGCCGAGTGGCGCGTGCCGCACTTCGAGAAGATGCTCTACAACCAAGCGCATTTGTCGCGGCTCTACTTGCGTGCGTACGAACTGACGGGCGACGACCGCTGGCGATGGGTGGCAGAGGATATTTTTCGCTTTGTCGCGCGGGAAATGACCGGGCCAGAGGGGGCTTTTTACTCGGCCTTGGACGCCGAGACCGAGGCCGAAGAGGGCAAGTACTACCTGTGGACTGCGAGAGACCTGGAGAACGTGTTGGGGCGCGAAATAGAATTGTTCTGGAGCGTCTATGGGTTGGCCTCCATGCCCGAGGGCGGGGGGGGCGTCCTCTATGTGAAAGCGCCGTCTGCCGAGGCCGAGTTGCGAGCGCAAATGGAACCCCTGCGACAGCGCGTCCTTGCGGCGCGAGCCGAGCGGCTCTATCCCCTCCTCGACGACAAGGTACTAACCGCTTGGAACGGGATGATGATCGAAGCGTACGCACGGGGTTTTGCAGTCTTGGGCGATCCCAAATATCGCCGGGCAGCCGAGCGAGCGGCCGATTTCGCTCTGCAGAACCTGCGGCGCGAGGACGGGGGATTGTGGCGGGTCCATCGGCTGGGGGTTTCGCAGCAGGCGGCGTACCTAGACGACTATGCGTTTTTGGCGCGCGGGCTGACGGCATTGTACCGGGCCACTGGCGAGGCGCGGTGGTTGCAGGCTGCGCACGAGCTGAGTGCCGAGATGGTGGCCCGGTTTTGGGACCAAGAAGTCGGGGGATTTTTCTTTACGGAAGCTAGCAACGCACTCATCGTGCGCAGCAAATTCGCCCAAGACTCGGCCCTGCCTTCGGGCAATGCGGTGGCCGCCCACGCGCTACTAGACTTGGCCGAACTGACGGGCCAAGCGCACTATCGCAGCCGGGTAGCGCAAATCCTATCCGCTTTTGGCGGGGCCATGCGGGCGCAGCCCTCGGCCTCGGTGCATTTGGCGGCTGCGGTCGAGCGCCATCTACAAACGTCGCTGTCCGCAGCCGCGTCTGTTGCCACCCCAGCGGATTCCCTAGTCTCCATGCGGGTCGAGCTACCCGCGCAACAGCCCGTGGCGGGTGAGACGTTTGCCGTGGCCGTGCATCTAAGCATTCGCCCGGGCTGGCACATCAACGCCAACCCGCCCTCGGGCGACTTGCTCATTCCCACCTCGCTGACGCTCAATGCGGACTGGCCGCTGGATTTTGCCCACGTGCGCTATCCCACCGGCCGCTCGCGGGCCTTTCCAGCCCTAGCGGAGACGCTCTCGGTGTACGAGGATCAGGTCGCGCTGTGGGCGGATTTGTCGCTGCCCAAAAGTTCGGCGGGCACGGTAGGCGATGTGCGGTTTTTGGTCCAGTATCAGGCCTGTGACGAGACCCGTTGCCTCCCGCCGACGGAATTGAGCCAGAGCGTGCGAGTGGCTGTGGCACCATGATCCAACGCGCTGACATCATCGGCTGCGGAGTCGGCGAGCCAGAGGCCGCCAAGCTCTTCGCCCAAGTCGAAGCTCTCTCCGGCTCGCCGGAAGCGCGCTGGCGAGAAGCGGCCCGCTGCATTCTGAGACCAGATCATCCCTTTGCGCTGCACCAGTTGCTCTATCGGGCAATCTATGGCAGCGCGGGTGGCCCAGTATTTTTCCCCGAGCCAGCAGATATTGAGCACGCGCATATAACGGCGCTGCGGCGCGAGCTTGGGCTGGATTCGCACGCCGCGCTCTTTGCGTGGTCGGTTGCAGAGCGAGAGGCGTTTTGGCAGCAGACGGTCGCCCGCTTGGGAATCCGCTTCCGCAAGCCGTACACGCAGCTTCTCGATTTGTCCCAAGGCGTCGAAGCACCCAAGTGGTTTGTCGGGGCCGAGATGAACATCGCCGAGAGTTGCTTTCAGGCCCCTGCCGATCAGACGGCCATTGTCTTCCAGCGCGAGGGTGGCGAGCTTGGGCGGATGAGTTTCGGTGACCTAGAAGCCCTGTGCGACCGGGTCGCCGGCGGGTTGTGCGCGTTGGGATTTGGCCCCGGCGACCGGATTGCCGTGGACATGCCGATGACGGCCGAGTCGGTGGCGATCTATCTGGGGATCATCAAGGCTGGTTGCGCGGTGGTGGCCATCGCCGACAGCTTCGCCGCCCCCCAGATCGCCGCCCGGCTGCGGATCGGGGAGGCCAAGGCCGTTTTTACGCAGGACGTGATTTTGCGCGGAGGGCGCGAGTTGCCGCTGTACCCGCGCTTAGTTGCCGCGGAGGCTCCGTTGGCGATTGTATTGCCGGGGCGCGGAGAGGGATTGACAGAAACGCTACGTCCCGGAGACCTGCGCTGGGACGAATTCTTGCCGGCCGACGCTGTGCCCGCGGCCGTGGCCTGCCATCCCGACGAGACGACCAATGTCCTGTTTTCATCGGGGACTACCGGCGACCCCAAGGCCCTGCCCTGGACCCATGTCAATCCGATCAAATGCGGATCAGACGCGCATTATCACCAAGATGTCCACCCGGGCGATGTGGTCGCTTGGCCGACTAATTTGGGCTGGATGATGGGGCCGTGGCTGATCTACGCCGCCTTTTTGAACCAGGCGACCATGGCGCTCTACTATGGCAAGGCGACGGAGCGGAGTTTTGGGGAGTTTGTGCAGGCGGCTGGCATTACCATGCTCGGCGTCATTCCGAGCATGGTGCGCACCTGGCGCAGCACGGGCTGCATGGAGGGAATCGACTTTTCGGCGATTCGGGCTTTCAGTACCACCGGAGAGTGCTCCAATGCCGAGGACATGCACTATCTGATGGCGCTGGCCGGGTATCGGCCCATCCTCGAATACTGCGGCGGCACCGAGCTGGCGGGCGGCTACTTGCTCAGCACGCTAGTCGAGCCGGTCGCACCCGCGACCTTTAATTCAGCGACACTGGGAACGGACTTGGCGATTTTGGACGAAGACGGGCAGGAGTGCGCAAGCGGCGAGGTCTTTCTGGTGCCGCCCGCTATTGGCATGTCCACTCGCGTACTCAACCGCGACCACCGCGAGGTGTACTACGCGGGTGTGCCCAAGCGGGACGGGGTGCCACTGCGCCGCCACGGCGACCAAATCGAGCGGCTGGCCCCGGGCATCTATCGCGTCCACGGCCGGGCTGACGACGCGATGAACCTAGGCGGAATTAAGGTAAGTTCCGCCGAGATCGAGCGCGTCTTGAATGCACTACCGGGCGTGGTCGAGACCGCGGCGATTGCAGCGCCGCCGCCGGGGGGTGGGCCGAGCCTACTGGTGATTTTCGCGGTGCTGGAAGACGCCGGCGACCACTTGCAATCCTGTCCTGAGCAAAGTCGAAGGGACGCGATGCAGCAAACGATCCGCCGGGAACTCAACCCACTCTTCAAGATTCACGAGGTAGTAGGGGTAGAATCGCTGCCGCGGACCGCGTCGAACAAGGTGATGCGGCGCGTCTTGCGGCAGCGCTATGCAAGGAAACCGCACGAACATCAACGCGCTAGCTCGCAGAGCTGAGCGAAAGGAGCATCCGATGCGACATGGCTATCTGTCTGCTTTAATGCTGTTAGTGGCAATCTATCCGGCTGAAGCTGGCCGCTACGACGAGCCGGGATTTCTCACCAGCCACCTCGTCTCAGGTGGGGTGCCCAAAGACGGCATCCCGGCCCTGACCAATCCCACTTTCGTGGCACCGAACGAAGTAAATTACGTACAGGAAAACGACGTGGTCATGGGGATCGTCATCAACGGCGAACCGCGAGCGTACCCGCACAACATCGGCTGGTGGAACGAGATCATCAACGACCGCGTCGGCGATCAATCGGTCGTCGTGTCCCTGTGTCCGCTTACAGGTACCGGCCAAGTCTTCAACGCCACGGATGGCGACGGCTCGCAAATCGAGTTCGGGGTCTCCGGTCTGCTGATCAACAGCAACTTGGTCATGTACGACCGGCGCGACGGTGAAACGCTCTACCCGCAGATGATCTACACGGCCATCAACGGCACTCGAGCTGGCGACCGCCTAGAGCTAATGCCCGTGGTGGAGACGACGTGGGCGCTGTGGCAGCGGATGTACCCAAGCACCACCGTGGTACAGGCCACTACGGGCTGGGAATACTACAACTCGCGCCCCGCTTACAACGAAAATCAATACACCTTCTATCCTTACGGCGATTACCGCACCAGCCATAGGCTCCTGCTTTTCCCACCCACGACCAACGGCGGCGCATTCGACCAGCGCTTTGAGACCAAGGACCTAGTGCTGGGGTTGTGTCGCAACGACCAGACCAAGGCATACCCCTTTGCGCTGATGCCCGATGGCGTGGTAATCAACGATCTCATCGGCGACGATCCCGTAGTAGTCCTATTCAACTACGCATCGCATACAGCCTTGGCCTATTTCAGCCAACTCGACGACAGGCCGTTGAGCTTTTACGGCGTGGAATCCGAGGGGCCGCTGCCGGTGGAATTCATGGATGCGGAGACGGGTTCGCGCTGGAACATGCTCGGCGAAGCCATCGCCGGGCCGCTCGCCGGGCGGCGGTTGGCGCAAGTCCCGGCCTACAATGCCATGTGGTTTGCTTGGACCGCCTACTGGCCCGATACCGAGGTCTGGCAGCCGGGCGAGGGAATTCTCAGCCAAGAGGATATCGAGCAGATCGAGCAAGCCGCAACGGCCGTCGAATCCTTTGATGCCGCGCCTACGAGCTTTGCCCTGCGGCAAAATTTTCCCAACCCATTCAACGCGCAGACGCTGATCCAGTACGAACTTCCAGCCGCCGGGCCAGTGCGGCTCAGCGTGTTCAACGCGGCTGGGCAGCGAGTGCGCTTGCTGGTGGAAGAGCACCAAGCGGCCGGGCTATACTTGCACCCTTGGGACGGGCGCGACGACGCCGGGCAGCAAGTGGCTAGCGGCGCTTACCTCTACCGGCTAGAAGCATCGGCAGCCGGGTTTGTCCAAGCGCGGGGCATGGCTTTAGTGCGCTGATCTGCACAACCAAACTTAGGGAGAGATTACATGAGCAATTTTCTCAGTCGCTATCTGCGCTGGTTGCACCTGCGGTGGCCCGCCGGCGTGGTGGAAAAGTTGCCGCGGGTGGATGAGCACGGGCAAAGCAATGTCTCCGGGCTGTACATCGTCGGCGACTTGACCGGGATCCCGCTGTTGAAGTTTTCGGCCGATACGGGCGCGCGGGCCGTGCAGCACATCGCGGCCGACGAGGCATTCCAGCGCGGCAAGGGGCAGGAGGATGTCTTGGACCTGGCGATTATCGGCGCGGGCGTTTCCGGCATGTCCGCGGCCTTGGAGGCGCGGGAGGCCGGGTTGTCGTTTGTGCTTTTGGAGGCGACCGAGCCGTTTTCCACGCTGGTCAATTTTCCCAAGGGCAAACCCATTTACACCTATCCCACCGAGATGGAGCCAGCCGGGCAGATCCGCTTTGGTGCCGAGGTCAAGGAGCCGCTGATCGAGGAGTTGAATGAGCAGACGCTCGCCCAAGGCATCGAGCCGACTATAGCGCGCGTCGAGCAGGTCAAAAAGCGGGGTGACCTCTTTGAACTGGAGATCCCGCGCCAAGAGAATATCAAAGCCCGCCGCGTGATCGTCGGGATCGGGCGCTCGGGCAACTTTCGCAAGCTAGGAGTGCCGGGCGAACAATTGGACAAAGTCTTCAACCGCTTGCACGATCCCGTTGACTTCTGCGACAAAGACGTGCTGGTCGTTGGCGGCGGCGACAGCGCCTTAGAAGCGGCCATTGCCATCGCCCAATGCGGCGGGCGCGTGACCGTCTCCTACCGCAAACCCGAATTTTCTCGCCCCAAGCCCGAAAACGTCGAGAAGCTGAGCATGCTCGCGGCCGATCCAATGGCCGACGTGGCCGTCGATACTCCTTCTTCCGAGCGGGTGACGACCAGCAGCGGTGCCTTCATGGAAAAGGGCCGCCAAGCGGGTTCGATCCGCCTGCTGATGGCCAGTCAAGTGCTGAACATCGAGGAAGACGCGGTCGCGCTCAAAGATGCCGAAGGCCAGGAACTGAGCATGCCCAATGACGCGGTGTTTTCCATGATTGGGCGCGAGGCACCGCTCGACTTTTTCAGACGCAGCGGCGTGGAGATCAACGGCGAATGGCGGCCGGGCCGTTGGCTGTCTCTGGGATTTATCATGCTGGCAGCAGTCTTCATCTACCACTGGAAGACCGACGCAGGCATTCCCATCAAGCACTGGTTCCAAGAAGCCAATCTCTTCCCCTTCAGCCTAGCGGCACCATCGGAAGCCCATACCCTGTGGGATACAGTGCAAGTATCGATGACCCAGCCGAGTTTCTACTACTCGCTGGCCTATTGTCTGTGCGTCGTCCTATTCGGCTTGCAGCGCATCAAGCAGCGGCGCACGCCGTACATCAAGGTGCAGACGCTGACGCTGATGGTGGTCCAGTGCATTCCGCTCTTTCTGCTGCCCTATGTGTTTTTGCCTTGGGCGGGGTACAATGGCTGGTTCGACGAGGGTGCTTGGCTCAAGCCGCTGGCCGATGGCCTGTTTCCAGAGTCGCAATGGGCCGAACACGGGCGCGAATACTGGCGATCTCTCGGGCTGATCCTCGCTTGGCCGCTGTTCTTTTGGAACGTCTTCACCAGCGAGCCGCTGTGGTGGTGGCTGGCCATTAGCCTAGTGCAGACCTTCGTCATCATACCGCTGATCATCTACTTCTGGGGCAAGGGAGCTTACTGCGGCTGGATTTGCTCGTGCGGCGCACTGGCCGAAACCATGGGCGACAATCACCGGCACAAGATGCCGCACGGCATGGTGTGGAACAAGGTGAACATCGTGGGGCAAGTCGTACTGCTGCTAGCCAGCGTGCTGCTCGTCTTGCGCCTAGTCGGCTGGGCTTTGCCGCATGATCACTGGATCAACGGGGCCTACATGGGGCTGTTTATGGGCAAGGGTACAAACTGGAGCAACCTGCCCTTCCCGCTGACTTTTCTCAACTACGTGTGGTCGGTCGATCTACTGCTAGCCGGCATCTTAGGCGTCGGGCTGTACTGGCATTTCAGTGGCCGGATGTGGTGTCGCTTCGCCTGTCCGCTGGCGGCCTTGATGCACGTGTACGCGCGTTTCAGCCGCTTCCGCATCCTCGCCGACAAGAAAAAGTGCATCTCCTGCAATGTCTGCACCTCGGTGTGTCACCAAGGCATCGACATTATGAACTTCGCCAACAAGGGGCTACCCATGGCCGACCCCGAATGCGTGCGCTGTAGTGCGTGCGTGCAGTCTTGTCCGACGGGCGTGCTGGAATTTGGTCAGGTTGACAAAAACGACGAGGTGATAAAGACCGACGGGCTAGCCGCGTCGCCGGTGCGGATGCAGGAGAAGTAGGGCGACTTTTGTGGACGCCCTAGTCAACATCGTCTAAACCTAGTTCTTCAACTGAAGGAGGCGCAACTCTTGGCCGCTTTTGAATGATTGCTGCAAATTTTGGTTCAAACCTAGTGCGGACAAAGCTGTGACGGGCATAATCCTTAGCGGGTTTGTTCGTCGCCTTGTACATGCTGCGCAGCCACTTCGGATTCACGGTCTCTCCAACTGTCGCCGCGATTTGTTCAACCTCGTTTTCCGTGAGCATGTACTCGCTAGCCAGCAACTGTACCTCATCTTCCATTGCTGCAATCAGATCCTTTGCGTCGTCGTCAACCAAGCGATCGGCAATAGCCTTGGCCGCAAACTGCGCTCCGGTGCCACCTGCCAACCCACCTACGACGCCACCGATAAAACTGCCTATAGTCGTGCTGATAAAAGGCACTGCACTGCCAACGGCGTCGCCTACGATCATGCCGCCCATCCAGCCGCCAACCCCCCCGGCAACCGCGGCCGCATTCACTGTGGTGTTCTTGGCAAACTGCTGCCAAGAAATGGAACCGACGAAAGCGACTCGGTAGAAGTCTGGAGCACTGGTCACTACGGTTGTTATGACCGCGGTTATAGCATTGGAACGGAGGAGTCTGGATACGTTACTTAATGCGCCAGCCCCAGAGACCGCTCTCCCAAGGGACCCAGCGGCGATGCGCTGGACCACCTCTCGCCCACTGTCAGCGGCCAAGCGGGCGGTGCTGCTCACCTTGAGTAAGACGGGAATGCGCTGGATAATCTCGCGCCCGCCCTCAGTATTTAAGGTGCGCCATAAGGCCCTTACCCCATTACGCACTGCTGCTACTCCGATAGCAGCATTCTTAGAACGCAACAACTGGATGCTAGCGAAAGGAGGCAACCACTGGGCGTTAACAATGCTTTTTATGAGCGCATTGCTGCCATTATTTCGAGAATCGAGTGCGGATCGGAACGCCGCTCTGACCGCTGCTGGGCTACTCGTGCCGCCGTGGAGATCTTGGGCATAGGTAATAATAGACGAGACCGACGACGCACCCGTAGCGGTCACGCGTTGCGTTTTTGCATCAAAGACTAGGCAATCAACATTCCCCGCACGAGCTATGTTCCGCGCCTGCGTATAGGTCACCGTGCCCTGCTTGACCAGCACGGCCGCGGGGTTCGCAACACCCGGAACCTTGCCCCGTGCAATGCGGTCGCGCATCTGCTGCACGCAGGCTTCGTACTGATCCTTGGGAATTTCAAGGACTTGCCCTAGATAGCGGTAACTCCCCGATCTTGAATCGAACGCTGCATGAACAGTTGCGGATGCGCTCTGGCAATAGTTCGATTGAACGCGCAAGTCTTCAACTCTCGCTCACCGGGCCAGAAATGCGTTTGTTGCGCTGAAATTGCACCATAGCCATTTCCTCAAGTCTCTCCTCCCGGCAATCCACGACCAAACCCACTAACCACTAGCCAGCGCTTGCTCTAGCTGCTGGCAAAACGTCTCGATGACCTTGAGGCGGGCGAAGCGTTTGTCATTGCCCTCCACCAAGGTCCAAGGAGCGGTGGGCATGTGGGTGCGAGCTACCATGTCGTCAACCGCGACCTCGTACTCGTCCCATTTCTCTCGGTTGCGCCAGTCTTCGTCGGTGATCTTCCAGCGCTTGTGCGGCGTCACCTGCCGCGCCTTGAAGCGCCGCAGTTGCTCGTCCTTGTCTATGTGAATCCAGTACTTGGCTACCACTACGCCGTGATCTGTTAGCTGCGCCTCAAAATCGTTAATCTCGCCGTACGCCCGCTTCCAAGCCGCTTCGTCGGCAAAGCCTTCGACGCGCTCGACTAGCACCCGGCCATACCAACTGCGGTCGAAAATCACCATCCGACCTGCGCGCGGCAGGGGATGCCAAAAGCGCCAGAGGTAGTGTTGGGCGTGTTCCTCTTCCGTGGGGGCGGCGACTTGGATGATCTGATAGATACTGGGGTCGAGGGGGTCCGTCAGCCGCTGGATGATCCCGCCCTTGCCCGCGGCATCGGCCCCCTCGAAAACCAAGACGGTCGAAACGCCTTTGCGGCGCGCCTGCTGAGTCAATCGGTAGAGCCGACCTTGGTATAGCTCAAGCAGGGCTTGATACTCCTTCTTGGCTACCCGCTGTTCCATGTCCAACTCGGTCAGCACGTTGGGTGCGGGCGACCAGTCTGCGCTAACGAGCTTGGGACAGGTCTTTTTTGGGGCTAGGCGCTGGCCGATGGCGTCGCGCACGGCATGGCCCACCGCCAACGCGTAGTGAGGGGCACTGCCTTCGACAACCTGCCAACGAGCACCGCGGTTGTCGGTCTCTTGCAGTAAGCGGTCACCGGCTCGTTTAAACTCGTCGTAGTACTTCAAGCCCTCTCGCGCATCCGCGTTCACCCGCCAGCGGGTCCGCGGGTTCAGTTCCAAGTCTGCAATGCGTTGCTGCCGCGCCTCTTTGTCCAAGTGAATCCACAACTTGATCAGCAGCGCACCATCGACGACGAGCTCATTCTCAAAGGCCGTGATGCGGCTAACGTCGCGAGCAAAGGCCTCCTCATCGCTGCGCCCATGCGCCAAGTCGCGCAGCGGGCGGTCGTACCAACCATTTAAGTATATGCCGATTGTTCCCTTCGGCGGCAGGGAGAGCCAATAGCGCCAGTATTCCGGGCGCTCGCGCTCCTCTGCGGACGGCGGCTCAAAGGAGCAAACCGCAATGCCGCGAGAGTCCATCCACTGCCTGAGCGCGTTACTGGCCTCGCTCGTACCTGCGCCAGCGAAACCACCCAAGACGACGAGAGTTGGAAATCGAGCTTGCTGCAACTGCTCTTGAGCCGCGATCAGTTCCGTGCGCAACTCGGCTTCAAGCTTCTTGTATCGGCCGTTCGGAACGCCGCGCTCCTTCTCGTTGGTTGCCATTAATCGCCTCTTTGCGTTGCTAAAAAATAAGAAAAAAATCGCTTTTTCGCTTCTTGTGTATAACCCATAACTTGTAACGCGCTGATTGCCGACTACAGGGCAAAACCGTAAATTTTTGCACCCTTTGGCAAAGGAGCCTTTGGCATGGAAGTACTCGGCGGACCGCTTTTTGGCGTTGCCGGAGCAGGAGAATCGCACGGGCCGGCAATTGTCACCACGGTCTTCGGTTGTCCCCCCGGCCTGTGGGTGGAGCGCGCCCAGATCCAGCACTATCTCGACCGCCGCCGCCCCGGTAGCAATAAGCTGGGCACCCCTCGGCGAGAAGACGACCAGGTGGCCCTGCTATCCGGCCTCTACTCAGACGATCACGACCAGCTCCTATCCGGCCCGGCGCTGCACTTGCACCTAGCCGAAGACGCGACGCCGGTGCACACATACCAAGCGGGCTTCACTACGGGCGAGCCGATCGCCGCAACCGTGCTCTCGGCTGCCAAGCGCTCGGGCGACTACAAGCAGTTCGCCGGGCCGCAAGGCCACGTCCGGCCCGGGCATACCGACTTAGTCAAGCACTACAAATCGCGGGGCTTTGTCGATGTGCGCGGCGGCGGACGCTCCAGCTATCGCTCGACCATCTCCGATGTCATCGGCGGCACCATTGCCCGCCTCTATCTAGCCGAGCACTTCGGCACCGCCATTTTCTCTTCGATCTGCCAAGTCGGGCCGCTGGAGACGGGCATTTCCCTAGCGGCACGAGTCGCCGAACTAACCGCAGCCGAGGGGCAGCCCCTGTCGCCCACGACGTGTACCGCCCTCGAAAGCGAGTTGGAACGCGGACCGCTCCGTGCGGTGGATGCGGATTTCGCTCAGCAAGCAGCCGAGTTGATTGCCAAAACCCGCAAAGAGCAAGACTCCGTCGGCGCGGCGCTCGAAGTAGTGGCCGTCAACGTGCCTCCTCTCGTTGGCGAACCACTGTACCAAAGCCTGAAGTTGCGCCTGATGGGTAGTCTCGGCGGCTTGCACGCCGTGCAAGCCTGCGAAATAGGTGTGGGCAGCGCTTCGTCGGCGCGCCGAGGCAGCGAGCACAACGATCCCATCCGCACCAGCGGCTACCAGAGCAACAGCCACGGCGGCCTGCTCGGCGGCGTGACCACGGGTATGCCGCTCGTATGTCGCTTGAGTTTCAAGCCCACGGCCACCATTGCTCGGTCGCAAGATTCCGTGCGCAAGGATCTAGAAGAAATTGAGTTCCAACTCGCCAAGGGCCGCCACGATCCCTGCGTGGGAGTACGCGCCGGCGCAACCCTAGAGTCGCGGCTGGCCATCGAGCTGATGAACGCCGTACTCATGCACCAAGCGCACTGCATGGATGCGGAAAATTTCAAACTTTTCTAGAGCTTCACAGCGTGGGCATCTCCACACCCAACTCCGCCGCCACCTTGCCGATTTCATCCCAAGTGGGTTGGGGCAAATCAATGCCTTCGACTAGCAGCCGCGCCCTAGTCTGCTGTTCGATTTCGCCGGGCGCATAGACTTTTTCAAACCCGGGCAAGGGACGAGCCGAGCACACCCACTTGGCCATCTCTTCGACTTCGCGCTCGTACGAATCCAAGTCAATAAAGTCCTCAATATTGATCGCTAGGACCATGGTCCCGTTACCGCCTTTGCCGCCTTCTTTGGTGCAGCCAGCATGAGAGAGCGGTCCCACCAACATTTCCACCATCATCGCCAGTCCGCTGCCCTTGTGGCCAAACTGCAGGCCGCCCAATGGCAAGACGCCGGTGCCTTCGGCGTCGTCTAAATAGCGCTGGGCATCGGTGACGGGCTGGCCTTCCTTATCTATAACCCACCCCTCGGGCATCGGCTCCTGACGAATGTTTTTCTGCACGATTTTGCCACCGGCCACGACGGTCATGGTCATATCGAGCATGAACGGCGGACCATTCTGGCGCGGGGCGGAAAAGGCGATCGGCTCAGGACGCAGGCGGCGATCGGCCGAGCCGAAGGGCGCGAGGAATAAGCCTCCGCCATTGAGCCAAACCATGCCAATCATGCCCTTCGCGGCGATGCGCGGCGGATAGTCGCCGAGGCGGCAGATATGGGTAATGTGGTTGAGGCCGACAAAGCCAAAGGTGGAATTTTGGGCTTTTTCAACGGCAATGTCGAGGGCGCGATTAACGGCGACGATGCCGTTAGCTCCCTTGCCGTTGATGACCCTGAGCACGGGGGTGTCGCGCACGACTTCGGTCTCTTCCCAGCGAACGTAATTATCTCGCATACCACGGGCGTAGCCGGAGACTAGCCAAGTGCCGTGCGAATCGTGACCGTGAAGGTGGCTTTCGACGACGTGGTCGGCGACGATACGGGCGTCATCTGCGGGAATGCCAGTAGCGGCAAAAACGCGATAGCAGAGATCTTTGAGGACATCGTGTTGGACTACGGGCATGAGGAGTCCTTTAGCTGGTGCTTTCCTAGGAGGCGTGTGCTTCCATTAACTCGGCGAAGTAGCTGAATAAGTGGAAGCTGTCGTGCGGGCCTGGCGAGGCCTCCGGGTGGCACTGGATGGAAAAAATGGGTAGCTCCTTGTGGTGCAGGCCCTCGACGCAATTGTCGTTGAGGTTGAGGCGAGTGATTTCGAGGCAATCGGGCAACGAGTCGGCCGCAATGCCCCAGCCGTGATTTTCAGAGGTGATCAGGATCCGGTCGCTGGCGCGTTCCTTGATCGGCTGGTTGGCCCCACGGTGCCCGAATTTGAGGCGGTAGATTTCCGCGCCAAAGGCCAAGCCGAGAATCTCGTGGCCCAAACAGATACCGAAAATTGGCTTTTTGCCGATGAGACCCTTACAAGTCTCGATCGCATAGTCGAGGGGTCGGGGGTCGCCCGGACCGTTGGAGAGAAAAACGCCGTCCGGCTCCAAGGCCAAGACCTCGTCGGCCGTGGTTTTAGCCGGCACGACCGTCACCTTGCATCCTGCGGCAACCAAGCAGCGGACGATATTGCGCTTGATTCCGTAGTCTAGGGCGACGACGTGAAAGCGCGGGGCTTCGGGGCTTTCGACATAGGGCGCAGAGCAGCTAACGGCGGCTACCATGTCCACCCCGACAAGCCCCGGCCAAGCGCGTGCCTTTTCGACTAAACTGTCCGGGTCTAGATCTGTGGTAGAAATGGCGGCGTCCATTACGCCCTCAATGCGCACTCTGCGAGTCAATTCGCGGGTGTCGATGCCCTCGATGCCGAGCACACCGTGCTCTTCGAGATAATCGGGTAAGCTCTGGCGTGCACGCCAGCTACTCGGTAGGCGAGAGCACTCTTTCATCAGGAAGCCGCGGACTTGAGGCCGCGCCGATTCGTCGTCTTCGGGTGTGACCCCGTAGTTGCCTATAAGTGGGTACGTCATGGTGACGATCTGGCCGGCATAGGAGGGGTCTGTGAGAATTTCCTGATAGCCGGTCATGCTGGTATTGAAGACCATTTCGCCGAGGCACTCACCCCCGTGGCCAAGGGCACGGCCCGCAAAGACGGTACCGTCCGCGAGCGCAACGAGCGCTTTCATCTTCCGTAGATACTCCTTTTTGAGAGGGTTTTAACAGCAGGTAAAAACTTAGGCAAAAAAAGACGCGGTGAAAACAGGCGGCCTCATTCCGGCGCCGAGTCAGTCAGGTCTTGGCGCTCCTGCCGCGCACGCTCCTGCATATCGACGGCCGGATCGAATTCGCCGACGATTTCCTGGCCAACGATTTCTTCAATCACGTCCTCCAAGGTAACAATGCCGGCAAAACCACCGTACTCATCGACGACGGCAAAAAGGTGCTCGCGCCGCTGGATGAATTCTTCGAGCAGTCGGCTAGCCCGCGCCGACTCAGGCACCGAATGGATAGAGCGGCCTACCTCGGAGAGCTTGGCTTGATCGCGGCCATCGGCCAAGGCGCTGAACGCATCGCGCCGCAGCACCAAACCGACGATGTTTTCCCGCTCTCCCTGATAGAGGGGCACCCGGCTGTGGTCCCAGCTACCGGACTGCTCGCGGGCCTCAGCCAAGGTCAAGTCGCGGTCGAGGCAGTGTACTACTGTGCGCGGGGTCATAATATCGCGTGCCCGCAACTCGTCGAGCTTGAGGATGTTTTGGATGACGCGCTCTTGGTCGTGAGAAATAGCACCGGAGTGACGGCTCATCCGCGCGATAATCTCAATCT
Organism: Candidatus Latescibacterota bacterium; assembly: GCA_965208845.1. Lineage (GTDB taxonomy): Bacteria > Latescibacterota > UBA2968 > UBA8231 > UBA8231. The sequence continues at coordinate 6,445,064 of OZ242361.1, forward strand.
CTTCCGCCACGACCTCTGGCACGTCGGGTGCCCCAGCGGTGATGAGCCGAACGATGAATTTGTTGAGCCAAATAAAGGGCGCAAATAGCCATACCAGCCATTGGATAGGGCGGGCGATCAACCGGGCCAGAGATCGTGCATGCACCACGCCTACCGTCTTGGGAATGATCTCCGAAAAAATGAGTACTGCCAGCGAGATAGCGATAGTAAAGTACGTCTCCGGCGTCTGTGGAAACACGCCGATAAAGGCGGCACCCGCGACGGCGGCACCGCCAGTATTGGCCAAGGTATTCAGCGTGAGGATAGCCGAGATGGGACGCTGGATATCCGCGTGCAGTTTCTTGAGGATCTTACCCGAAGTGCGCCCTTGTCCGGCCAGCATTTCGATCTGACTGGCAGGCAGCGAATAGAGCGCAGCTTCCAAGAGCGAACAAACGCAGGATACGACGAGTACGATACTAACGGCTAGGATCAGCTCGAATTCAGGGGTCATAGACACGAGGGTAATGTAACAAAGAGAGGGACTCCCCGCTGGGAATCCCTCTCCAATGGCACTGGACTATGATGTCTTGCTCAGGAGTAACTATTCCACGTGCTCACTAACATGCTTGGTCAGGTCAAACATGCTCACTTTCTTCGCGCCGCCTACGACGGCCCGAAGCTTATCGTCGGCATTGATCATGCGCTTGTCCTCTTGGTCTTGCAGACCATTCTTCCTGATGTACGCCCAGATTTTCTTGGTGATCTGAGTGCGCGGCAATGGCTTGTTGCCGACTATGGCTCCAAGAGCGGCGTCGGGCTGCAAGGGCCTCATGAAGGCGGGATTGGGCTTGCGCTTCGCCTTCTTCTTGGCAGCGGCTTTCTTCTTTGGAGCAGCCTTCTTCTTGGCGGCGACTTTCTTCTTCGGAGCAGCCTTCTTCTTGGCGGCGACTTTCTTCTTCGGAGCAGCCTTCTTCTTGGCGGCGGCTTTCTTCTTTGGAGCAGCCTTCTTCTTAGCAGCGGCTTTCTTCTTTGGAGCAGCCTTCTTGGCAGCGGCTTTCTTCTTCGGAGCAGCCTTCTTCTTAGCGGCGACTTTCTTCTTTGGAGCAGCCTTCTTCTTGGCGGCGGCTTTCTTCTTTGGAGCAGCCTTCTTCTTGGCAGCGGCTTTCTTCTTTGGAGCAGCCTTCTTCTTAGCGGCGGCTTTCTTCTTAGCCATGCGAAATTCTCCTTTGCTTGATAGGAATAAAACCCGCAAAAGGGGTCTGAGAATTTAGGAATTCGGTTCCTCGGCCTTTCCCGCCTCATGAAATTTAAGGCCGATTTACCCGTTTTGTGAAGCGACACACCTTATCTGTTCAATATAGTACAAGTGCCGTATAAGTCAAGCAAAAATGTAGCTTTTTCATAGGGGGAACGCTCTCATTACGGGCGTTTGACATAATTCGCTAAAACGGCCATTTTAATTTTGCGCTTGGGACTTGTCGTATTTTATCGGATCTAAAAATTAATGATCGAAAAGAACAAATTGGGATTTGTGGGCACCGGCAACATGGGGCGGGCGCTGATTGAAGGTTTGGTTAGCCAATTTCCTGCGGCTCAGGTAACCGCGACCGACATCAGGCCAGAAGCCCTCGAAGGCTTGTCGGCATTGGGCGTTCACACCAGCACCAACACTGTAGATGCAGTCCGCGGTCAGGACTTGGTCGTGTTGGTGCTCAAGCCACAAGTGGCCGCTCCCGTATTGAAGGCGCTAGCCGCGCATTTTAGCACCCAGCAGATCGTCGTCTCGCTCATGGCCGGCGTATCGACCGCCCGGCTCGAAGAACTACTGCCCGCGCAAATGCCCGTGGTGCGCGTCATGCCGCAGACGCTAGTGAGAGTCAGGGGTGCGGCGTGCGCTCTCTGTGCCGGTCGCGCTACCAACGCAGAGCAGGTGGCGCAAGTGCGGTCTCTCTTTGACTTAGTCGGCACTACAGTCGAGGTCGCCGAAAGTCTCATGGACGCCGTTACAGGGCTTTCCGGCAGCGGCCCGGCTTGGGCGTACACCGTCATCGAAGCTCTCGCCGACGGCGGCGTACGCGCCGGGCTGCCGCGCGAGACCGCATTAACACTCGCCGCACAAACTCTGCTCGGTGCCGCGCACCTCGTACTCGAAAGCGGTGAGCATCCGGCCGTGCTCAGAGACCAAGTTACTTCGCCGGGCGGCACTACGGCTGCTGGCCTACATAAGCTAGAAGAAAAGGGCCTGCGCGACGCTCTGATCAGCGCCGTGCTAGCCGCAGCCGAACGCTCCGCTGAGCTGGGGCAATCGTGATTGCAGTCATCGACTACGGCATGGGCAATTTGCGCAGCGTGCAGAAAGCCTTCGAATTCCTTGGCTACGAAGCCGAGATCGTCGAAGACCCCGAGTGCCTAAGCGCAGCCACGCATCTCGTATTGCCCGGCGACGCGGCCTTTGGCGATGCCATGCACAACTTGCAGGCCGCCGGTTGGGATGCGGCCATCGCCGAGGGGCTCGCGGCCGACAAGCCCTTCTTGGGTATCTGCGTAGGGCTACAACTCATGTTCGAGGAAAGTGAGGAAATGGGGACCCATCGCGGCCTCGGAATCCTGCCGGGCAAATGCGTGCGGTTTCCTCCTACCGAACGAGTGCCGCACATCGGCTGGAACCAAATCGCCATCGAGCGCGAGGTGTCGCTTTTAGAGGGCGTACCCGAAGGAAGTTTTTTTTATTTTGTCCATTCGTACTACGTGGCAAACGACAACAAAGACGATTGCGTCGCCACGACCGACTATGGGATTGACTACACCTCAGTCGCCGGCAACGGTCGCGTTTTTGGCGTGCAATTTCACCCAGAAAAGAGCCAAGTTCACGGCTTGCGCCTTCTCGACAACTTCGCGCGCTTGCGCTGAAGAAATATGCTCGCCAAGCGAATCATTCCCTGTCTAGATGTCAAAAATGGCCGCAACGTGCGCGGAGTGCGCTTTTCGGCCGACCTCGATGCTGGCGACCCCGTTGAGCTAGCCGCGCGCTACGACGCCGAAGGCGCAGACGAACTCGTCTTCTACGACATCACGGCTTCGGCCGATGGCCGCGCCATTGTCATGGACCTCGTGCGCCAAGTCTCCGAGCGAGTCTTTATTCCCCTGATGGTCGGCGGCGGTATTCGCACCTTTGCGGACGTGCGCCACATTCTCAAGACCGGTGCCGATAAGGTCTCGATCAACTCGGCCCATGTGCATTCGCCGGAAATCATCAACCAAAGCGCGGAGAGCTTCGGCTCGCAGTGCATTGTCGCAGCTATCGACGCGCTCAGGCGTCCGACTGCGCCTGGCGAGCCACCGTCGTGGGAGTTGTACATCAACGGCGGACGCAAAGCTACCGGCATCGACGCCCTAGAGTGGGTAGAAGCCCTCGTCGATCGCGGAGCGGGCGAATTGGTGCTCAACAGCATCGACGCCGACGGGACGCGCGCCGGGTACGACCTCGCATTAAACCAAGCAGTGGCGCGCCGCGTGGATGTACCCATCGTCGCCTCGGGCGGCGCCGGCAACCTCGACCACATCCACGAGGTGCTGACTACGGGCGAGGCCAGCGCCGCGCTAGCGGCCTCCATCTTCCACTTCCAGCACTACTCGATTCCCGAAGTCAAGAGCTTTCTGCGCGAGCGCGGGGTAATGGTGCGCCAGTGACCGAAGCAAGCGAAGTGCCGCGACAGGCACTGATGGGCCAAGTTCAGCGACTGGTGGTCAAGATCGGCAGCAGCACCCTGACCACGCAGAGCCACAAGCTCGACGACAAGGTCGTCACCCAACTCGTCGAAGACGTGGTCGAACTGCGCTCACAGGGCTTGGAGGTGGCGATCGTCACCTCGGGAGCGGTGGCCGCGGGCATGGGGCAGTTGGGCCTAGACAAACGCCCTGATAACATCGTCCAGCTACAAGCCCTCGCAGCCATCGGCCAGGTCCTGTTGATGGATGTTTACAAGGACAAGTTCCACCGCCACGGCGTGCCCATCGGCCAAGTGCTCTTAACCGCCGAGGATATCCTCGGCGATCGCCATCGCTACGTAAATCTCGAAAACACCTTTCGCAATCTCTTTGCCTATGGGGCCGTGCCCCTAATCAATGAAAACGACAGCGTTGCCGTTGCCGAACTCCGGCGTCAACTCGGAGAAAACGACATGCTCGCCGCTTATGTGACGAACCTGATCCGGGCGGATATGCTGGTCATTTTCTCGGATGTCGAGGGGCTTTACGACGCCTTTGGCTCGCGCGGTCCCGAGGGCAAACTAGTGAACCAAATAACCCAAGACAGCGCCGACCTAGAGGGGATGATCGGCCGCTCGCTTGACGGTCGCGGCCGCGGCGGCATGGCGACTAAACTACGGGCTGCTCGGCTCTTAATGGCCTGCGGCGAAATAGCGGTTATCGCGCACGGGCGCAAACATCGATTGCTCCACATCCTCGCCGGTCGCGAGCAGGGAACGCTCTTTCTGCCGACCGGCCGCAAGCTCAACAGTCGGCATCGCTGGATCGGCTTTGCCAGCCAATGTCGCGGCAGCACAGTGATCGACCACGGTGCCCAACGCGCCATCGCCGAGCAGGACAAGAGCCTGCTTCCGGTGGGAGTCGTCTCCTGCGAGGGCGAGTTTGACGCGGGCGACGTGGTACAGGTGATTGGCGAGCGCGGCGAGAAGTTAGGGCGGGGCTTGTGCCGTTACTCGTCTTCTGAGCTGCGCCGCATATTAGGCATGAGTTCGCCCGAAGTCGCAAGCGCACTGGGTCGCCCCGCCCGCGAAGTCATCCACCGCGACGACCTCGTCTTATTCTAAAATCGACGTGACTAAAACGGCCAAAATTTTGCTGATCGCCTTCCTCGCTTTGGTGGCTTATGTGGCCTTTGGCAATGGGCTGTTCTACAAGGTGTGGCAGGAAGAGAAAACCCTAACGGAGCTTGAAGTGCAGGTGAACCAACTAGAAACCGAAACTGACAGCTTGCGCCAAGTGCTGAAATTGCTCGAAAGCGACATCGACTTCATCGAAAGGGTCGCGCGCGAAGATCTCGGCTTGGTCAAGCCGGGCGAGGTGGTCATCCCCCTGCCTGCGGAAGAGGGCGATTGACCTGTGCCGCGCACTATCGTCAAAACGCGCGCCATCGTGCTGCGCACCATGCGCATGGGCGAGACCAGCAGCCTAGTGACGTTCTACGCTCAGGAGTGCGGCAAGCTCAAGGCTATGGCCCGGGGTGCCCGCAAGCCCAAGAGCCGGTTCGGTGCCGCGCTCGGCTTGATGAGTGAAGTCCAAGCCGTCTGCTACGTCAAAGAAACCCGCGACCTGCAAACCCTAAGCGAATGCACCCTGCTCAAACCAGCGCCTGACTTATCGCAAAGCCTAGAGCGACTTTCCTTTGGCAGCGCCGCCTGTGAGCTAGTTGATCGCCTGACGATCGAGGGCGAGAGCAACCCCCGGCTCTATCAGTGCCTAGCCGGGATGTTGCACGGGCTTGCCGAAGTGGAGCCAGAGCAGGCCGAATCGCTGTTCTGGTACTTCCAACTCCGCGCCGCCGCGGCCCTCGGCTACCGCCCGGAACTGCGCCAGTGCATTACCTGTCAACGTGAATTGGCCGGTCCCTCGTTGTGGTTCAGCGCGGCCCTTGGAGGCGGCCTGTGCGCTGCTTGCGGCCCAGGGAACGGAGTGCGTTTAGCACAGCACAGCTTGCGCTTTCTCGCCGCTCTTCAGGGTCTTAGGACCTACAGCAAGGAGGCTCTACCCCAAGCCCCTTCCCAGCGCGGCGAGATCCGCATGGCCTTGCGTAGCTTCCTAGAGTACCACGGGGGCGAGCACAGCCGGCTCAAATCGCTCGACTTTCTCGATGGCCTTAACAAGGCCGCTTTACCCGTCTAACTTACTGGAGATTTTCATGTCCGACGACGCAATGGAAAAACTAGTATCCCTGTGCAAGCGCAAAGGCTTTATCTACCAAAGCTCGGAAATCTACGGCGGCCTCAACGGCTGCTGGGATTACGGCCCTTTGGGCGTCGAGCTGTTGCGCAACATCAAAGAGGTCTGGTGGAAGGCCATGACCTACCGAGAGGATGTGGAGGGCATCGACGCCAGCATCCTCATGAATCAGCGCGTGTGGGAAGCATCGGGCCACGTCGATAGCTTTACCGACCCGATGGTCGAAGATCGCAAGACCAACGAGCGCTTTCGGCTCGACCAACTTCTCGAAGAAAACGGCATCGACGTAACGGGCCTGAGCGCCGAGGAGATGGGCGCGCTGCTCCGCGAGCGCAACATCAAAAGTCCCAAGGGCAACGAACTGAGCGACCCGCGGCAATTCAACCTGATGTTCAAAACCTTCGTCGGCCCGCTCGAAGACGACAGTGCGCGGGTCTTTCTCCGCCCCGAGACAGCACAGGGCATCTTCGTCAACTACCTCAACGTGCAGGCAGCGACGCGCCAGAAGCTGCCCTTTGGCATCGCCCAGATCGGCAAGGCATTCCGCAACGAGATCAACACCAAGAATTTCCTTTTCCGCACGCGGGAATTCGAGCAGATGGAGATGCAGTACTTCGTCGCACCGGGCACTCAAGACGAGTGGTTCGACTATTGGCGCGAAGAGCGCTGGAAGTGGTTCGCGCAAATCGGCCTGCCCGAGCGCAAGCTGAGCTGGCACGAACACCAAGGCGACGAACTGGCTCACTATGCCCGCGCCGCCTTCGACATCCAGTACGAGTTTCCCTTTGGTCCGGGCGAGATCGAAGGCATCCACAATCGCGGCGACTACGACCTGTCGCAGCACGAAAAATTCTCGGGCAAACAACTCAAGTACTTCGACGAGGAGCAGCGCACCAAGTTCGTGCCCTACGTTGTAGAGACCTCAATAGGGGCCAGCCGCACGCTAATGGCCTGCCTAGTCGAAGCATACCACGAGGAAGAGGTCCGGGGCGAAACCCGGGTGGTAATGCGCTTTCACCCGCGTATCGCGCCGCTCAAAGCGGCGGTATTGCCCCTCGTCAAGCGCGACGGCATGCCCGCCATCGCCCGGCAAATCGCCGAGGACCTCCGACCTTACATGCGGGTTTCTTACGACGAGGGCGGCGCGATCGGTCGCCGCTATCGGCGCATGGACGAGGTGGGGACGCCGTTTTGCCTAACGGTCGATTCGGACACCCTAGCGGACCAGACTGTCACCATGCGCGCTCGCGACACCATGGCCCAAGAGCGGGTGCCCATAGCCGAGCTGCGCACCCACCTTGAGAGCCGCATGGACGCTTGGCAAGTCCCTTGACCCAGTAGTATAAATCCTGATATTATCCTTCGCGCTTGGGCTGTAACCCTCCTTAGGCGCAGATTTTCGCATTGCGATGTAGTATCCGGTACAGCGAAAGTGGCGGAACTGGCAGACGCGCTAGACTTAGGATCTAGTGCCCGAAAGGGCTTGGGGGTTCGAGTCCCCCCTTTCGCACCATGAATAAACGAGCGCACTGCCTGCGAGCAGGTGGTGTGCCCTAGCCTTGTAGGATTGCATTTCGTGAAGACACAGGTCACAGAAAAGGGTCAGTGGGCACGCGAGCTGGCCGTTGAAGTCGAAGCTGTGCGCGTTGACGACGCCGTCAATAAGGCCCTGCGTCGGTACCAAAAGCGGCTGGAAATCCCAGGCTTCCGCAAGGGCAAAGTGCCGCTCAGGATCGTCGAGGCACGCTTTGGCAGTTCCATCCGCGGCGAAGTCCTCGGCGAGCTCCTCCCCTCGCTACTAGAAGAAGCCACGCGCGAGGCGGGCCTGCGGCCGGCCGCGCCGCCCAAGATCTCCCAACTCGACCACGAGCCAGGGGGCAACCTCACATTCACGGCGGATATCGACATCTGGCCTGAGATCACCGCTGAGCACTACGAAAAGCTCGCCGCCACCCGCATGGTTCACGACGTGGCCGACGAGGAAGTCAGCGAGCACCTAGAGGAATTGCGCCGCCACCACGCCACCGAACAAGTCGCCGAGCGGCCGTTGGCCAACGGCGACGTGCTCGTCGCAGATTTGCAGCGCCTCGACGACAGCGGCCTGCCCGTCATTGGCGACAAGTACGAGAAGCGCCATATCCTCATCGGCGACGAAAACGCCCTCAGCCCCGAGTTTGAAGAGGCCCTCGTTGGCATGAGCGCTGGCGAAGAGCGCAAGGTCCGCTTCGCCTATCGCGAGGATCTGCCCAACGAACAGCTCGCCGGCCAGACCGCGCATTTCGCAGTAGCAGCCCACGAGGTGCGCGAGCGCACCCTGCCCGAGCTCGACGACGAGTTCGCCAAAGACCTCGGCGAACAGTTCCAGACCCTCTCCGACTTGCGCGAGCACCTCAGCGGGCAGATCCAACAGCGCTGGGAATATATGGCCCAACAGCGCCTGCGCAGCGAGTTGATCAACCAGCTCATCTTAAAAAACGACTTTGAACTGCCCGAGAGCATGGTCGATAACTACCTCGACTCGCTTGAGCGGGAACACGCCAATCACGATCACGACCACGATCACGACCACGATCACGACCACAGCCACAGCGACGAAGAGCGTGCCCAAGCCACGCGCCAACTCAAGAGCTATCTGCTGCTCGACAGCGTGCGCCAACAAGCCGGGGTCGAAGTAACGGACGAAGAATTTGCCCAATTCGCCGCCGAGCGCGCTGGCACCCAACCTGCCGACTTGCAGAACGCGGAGGGACTGCGACGCGAGTTAGAAGATCAAAAGGTCATCGAGTTGCTCATTGCCAAAGCTGAAATCAAAGAGGAAAAGGTATAAATCATGTCGCTGATTCCAATGGTCATCGAACAGACCGGCCGCGGAGAGCGCTCATACGACATCTACTCGCGGCTGCTCAAGGACCGCATCATCTTCGCCGGCACTCCGATCAATGACGCGATCGCCAATCTCATCATCGCCCAGATGCTCTTTCTCGCTTCTGAAGATCCCAAAAAGGACATTGCGCTCTATCTCAATACCCCTGGCGGGCTGATTTCGGCAGGCATGGCTATCTACGACACCATGCAATACGTAGCCGCCGACATATCCACGATCTGCATCGGCCAAGCATCCAGCATGGGAGCCGTGCTATTGGCCGGCGGCACCAAGGGCAAGCGCCAAGCCCTGCCCAACGCCCGCGTCTTGCTGCACCAGCCCATGGGCGGAATTGGCGGCCAAGCAGCCGACATGGAGATCCACGCCCGCGAGATCATCGCCATGCGCCAGCAGATCAATGAGGTATTAGTCGATTGTACCGGGCAGCCGCTGGAGCGCATCGAGCGCGACACCGAGCGCGACTTTTTCATGTCGGCCGCAGAAGCCGTCGAATACGGCATCATCGACGAGATCATCGCTCCATCGCACGTCGAGGTAGCCCCTTCCCCAGTATAAGGAGCTTGTTTTGCGCCGTCGGCCCCCCCAAAGCGATCCGCGCTGCTCGTTCTGCGGGCGCAGCCACAACCAAGTTGACAGAATCATAACCGGCCCTCAGGTCCACATCTGCAATGAGTGCGTCAAGCTGTGCAACGATGTCCTAGTCGAGGAGCGGCAAAAGACCCTTCCCTGGGAAACCGCAGAGATGCCCAAGCCGACCCAAATCAAGGATTTTCTCGACGAATACGTGATCGCCCAAGAGCGGGCCAAGAAAATCCTCTCGGTCGCCGTGTACAACCACTACAAGCGCATTCGCACCAAGGTTGACTTAGACGAGGTGGAGCTCGAAAAAAGCAACGTAATGCTCATCGGCCCCACCGGCACCGGCAAGACCGAACTGGCCAAAACCCTCGCAAAGTTTCTGCAGGTCCCCTTCTCCATTGCCGACGCCACCATTCTCACCGAAGCTGGCTACGTGGGCGAAGACGTGGAAAACATTCTCGTGGGCCTTTTGCAAGCGGCCGACTACGACGTGCCGCGTGCTGAAAAGGGCATCCTCTATCTCGACGAGGTTGACAAAATTGCCCGCAAGAGTGCCACGCCTTCGGTCGGCCGCGACGTATCGGGCGAGGGAGTGCAGCAAGCACTGCTCAAAATTTTAGAGGGCACCACTGCCAACATACCGCCCAAGGGAGGCCGCAAGCACCCTGAGCAGCCAATGATCCAAATGGATACTCGCAACATCCTCTTCGTCTGCGGCGGAGCCTTCGAGGGACTAGACAAGGTCATCAGCCAACGGGTAGGCAAGCGCACCATGGGCTTTGGAGCCGACAGCGACGACGAGCACAACTCCGACACCCCAGACGTATTGCCGTTAGTGCAGCCCGAAGATCTGCTCGCCTACGGCATGATCCCCGAATTCGTCGGCCGCGCACCAGTAATCACCACCATGGACGAGCTGGTCGAGGGCGACTTGCTCCGCATCCTCACCGAGCCGCACGACGCCATCATCAAGCAGTCGCAACGGCTCTTCGCCATGGACGGAGTCGAGGTCGAGTTCACCGAGGAAGCCCTGCGCAAGATAGTGGCCTTGACCGTTCACAAGGGCACGGGGGCCCGCGGCTTGCGCTCCGTCCTAGAGCAAGCCATGATGGACATCATGTTCGACATTCCCTCTCAGGAGGGCGTGACGCGCCTGCAAGTTACGGGTGATATGATCGAGAGAGGGATCGAGCAGTACAGCAGCGAAGACGAAGAGATGCGGCGCAAACGCGCCTAATCTCCAAGCCCCGGCGATGCGCTTTTCCTCTGTCGAATTCAAAATTGGTGCTGTCCGCACGGCCGATTTGCCCGTGGACGGCTTGCCCGAAATCGCCTTAGTGGGGCGCTCCAACGTCGGCAAGTCCTCGCTGATCAACAGGTTGGTGCAGCGCAAGAAGCTGGCGCGCACCAGCACCGTACCCGGCAAGACCCAGCAGTTGAACTACTACCTAGTCAACGAACAGTTCTACTTGGTTGATCTGCCTGGCTACGGGTACGTGCGCGGCGGCGTGGGCTTGCGCTTACAACTCGGCCAGCTCATCCGCAGCTACATGGCCAACCGCGAAGCATTGTGCGCGGTGTTGCAACTCGTTGATGCCCGGCGCGGTCCCACCGATTTGGACCAGCAGATGATTGACTATTTGCGCGCCCTCGACAAGCCCTTCCTACTGGTCTTTACCAAAGCGGACAAACTGTCGCGCAATAAGTTGCAACATCTATTCGACCAACTCGATACCCAAGGATCGCTCGCCGGCCTTTCCTTTGTGCCGTTCTCGACAGTCGATGGCCGCGGGCAGGACGACATTACAGGATGGATCGCCGAGGCGCTAGCTGGCAACGCAACCTAAAGAGGACCATTTGAAGGTACTGATCAGCGATAAGATGGATTCCCGCTGCGTCGAGATTCTCGAAGCCAACGACGGGGTCGCAGTAGATGTGCGCAGTGGATTGTCGCCGAGTGCGCTCCTAGACTGCATCGGCGACTACGAAGGACTAGTCGTGCGCAGCGCGACCACGGTGACGGCCGAGGTGCTCGCCGCCGCGCCGCGCCTCCGGGTCATTGGCCGCGCTGGCACGGGCTTCGACAACATCGACGTAGAGGCGGCAACGCGCCACGGCGTCATCGTCATGAACACTCCGGGCGGCAATTCCCTATCGACCGCCGAGCACACCTTCGCGCTCATAGCCTCCTTGGCGCGGCACATCCCGCAGGCGACGGCTTCGCTTAAAAAGGGGCTGTGGGAACGAAGCCAATTCGTCGGCGTCGAGCTAGCCGGTAAAATTCTCGCCGTGATCGGCTTGGGCCGAGTGGGGAGGGAGGTGGCCGCGCGCGCTACGGCCTTTCGCATGAAGGTCCTCGGTTACGATCCCTATATTGGCCAAGAGATGGCCCTTTCCTACGGCGCACATCTCGCATCCCTCGACGAAATCTACGCTACCGCAGATTTCATCACGGTCCACACCCATCTCAGCGACCAAACCCGGCACCTGATTTCCGACACCCAGATCGCGCAGTGCAAAGACGGGGTCTATCTAATCAACTGCGCCCGCGGCGGCATCATGGACGAAGCCGCCCTCCTGCGCGGCTTGAACTCGGGCAAGATCGCCGGTGCCGCCTTAGACGTCTTCGAGGAGGAGCCACCGACCCTCGTGGACCTCTTGGTTGACGACCGCGTGATCTGCACGCCGCACTTGGCCGCCTCCACCAAGGAAGCCCAAGCCAACGTCGCCTTGCAGGTGGCCGAGCAGGTCGGCGACGTGCTGATGGGCCGCGTCATTCGCAACGCAGTCAACGCCCCCTCGGTCGATCCCGAAATCCACGGCAAACTACAGCCCTACCTCGTGCTAGCCGAGCGGCTAGGGCGCCTGCAAGCCCAACTCGGCGCGGGACAGCTAGAGCGCATCACCATCGAATACCAAGGCGACGTCACCGCCTACCCGACCTCGCCGCTGACCTCGGCCGTACTCAAGGGCATCATGGAGACCGTCTCGGATGCGGCAGTCAACGTGGTCAATGCGCTGCTTTTCGCGCAGGAGCGCGGCGTGCAAGTCGATGAGCGGCTCAGCAGCGAGCACGAGGACTACGCCAGTCTCATCACCGTGGTGTATCACACCAACAAGGGACAACGCCTACTCGCCGGCACGATCTTCGGCAAGAGCGACCCGCGCCTCGTCCATCTCGACGAGTACATTTTCGACGCCGTCCCCGAGGGCCACATGCTCTTTTACATCAACGACGACGTCCCGGGCATCATCGGCCAAATCGGCACAGTCATGGGCAGCCACGAGGTCAACATCGCCCAAATGTCGTGCGGACGCCGCCAAATGGGTGGCCAAGCCCTGACCATCCTCAACGTCGATGACCCGATCACCACCGACGTAGTTGACGATATTCTCTCCCGGGAGTACATCTCCTGGGCCAAACAAGTCAGTCTTTAAGCACGGGAGTACACAATGCCCGCAAACATAGTATTAGGAGCGCAGTGGGGCGACGAGGGCAAGGCCAAAGTAGTAGATTACCTCACGTCCGCCGCCGACGTGGTGGTGCGCTATCAAGGAGGGGCCAACGCCGGCCACACGGTCGTCACCGGCGACACTGAGTTCATCTTCCACGCCATTCCCTCGGGCATCATGCACGAGGGCAAAATCTGCGTGGTGGGCAATGGGGTGGTCGTCGATCCAGCCGTCATGCTCGATGAGATCGCCGAGCTGGAGGCCAAGGGCTTTTCAGTGGCCGACCGCTTCTTCCTCAGCCAAGTTGCCCACGTCGTAATGCCCTATCACAAGGTCTTGGAAAAGGCCGGAGAAGAGAGCGAAAACAGCGTCGCCATCGGCACGACTGGCCGCGGCATCGGCCCGGCGTACCGCGACAAAGTCGAGCGCAGTCACGGGGTGCGCGTCATGGACTTGTGCAATCCGGTGCGCTTGCGCGACAAACTCCGCGCCAGCATTTCCGCCAAAAACGAAATCCTGACCAAGGTCTTCGGCCAAGAGCCGCTAGAAGCCGGCCCCATCATCGACGCGTACATCGGCTATGGCGAACGGCTCGCCCCATACGTCGCCGACACCTCACTCCTGCTCAACCAAGCCCTCGACCAAGGCAAAACAGTCCTCTGCGAGGGGGCGCAAGGAACCTTGCTCGACATCGACCACGGCACCTATCCCTATGTCACCTCCTCTAATACCACTGCGGGCGGAGCCTGCACCGGCACTGGTATCGGTCCCACGCGGATCGACGAGGTAGTAGGCGTGACCAAAGCGTACACTACGCGAGTGGGCAACGGGCCTTTTCCCACTGAGTTGTTGGGGGAAGAAGGCGAGCGTTTGCGCGCCTTGGGCCGCGAGTTCGGAGCCACTACCGGCCGGCCGCGGCGCTGCGGCTGGTTCGACGCCGCCATTTTACGGGTTTCAACGCGCATCAACGGCTTGACCAGCATCGCCCTGACCCGGCTCGATGTACTCGACCAATGCGAGCACCTCAAACTGGGCGTTGGCTATCGCTGCGGCGACCAAGTGTTGGAGGAATTCCCCGCAGACCCGCAAGTCCTAGAGCTGTGCGAACCAATCTACGAGGAGGTCGAGGGCTGGTGCACTCCAACCACCCATGCGCGCCGCTTCGACGACCTACCGCCAAAGGCGCAGGCTTACGTAGAACGGGTCGCCGAACTGAGCCGAGCGCCAGTCTCGCTGATTTCCGTAGGGCCGGAGCGCGAAGCCACCATCCCCCTCGCCTGAGCCATGCTACTCAACCCCGCATCCGCTGAGTCCAAGCCGCACGTTTTGCGCCGCCTAATGGCCGCGAAGACCCTGACCTTGCCCGGGGCCTTCAATGCGCCCGTGGCCATGCTGGCCGAACGCACCGGGTTTGAGGCCGTGTACATTTCCGGGGCTGGTCTGGCCAACGGCACGGCTGGCTACCCAGACGTCGGCCTGTTGGGCATGGACGAAATGGCGCGCCAAGCCGGCTACATTGCCAACGCAGTGCAAGTGCCCTGCATTTGCGATGCAGACACCGGGTTTGGCGAGGTCTGGCAGGTGATGCGCACGGTGCGCGCGTACGAGCGCGAGGGTTTAGCCGGGCTGCACTTAGAAGACCAAGTCATGCCCAAGCGCTGCGGCCACCTCGACGGCAAGGCCCTGATCGGAACGGAAGAAATGGAGCGCAAGATCGCCGCGGCCTGCGCGGCGCGGCAAGACCCGGACTTTGTGATCATCGCCCGCTGCGACGCCCGCGCCGTTGAGGGCTTTGAACAAAGCGTCGAGCGCGGCCTGCGCTACCTAGCAGCAGGCGCGGATGCCGTCTTCCCCGAAGCCATGCAGAGCGCCGAGGAATTCGCCCGCTACGCCGAGCAAGTCAAAGGCCCGCTCCTCGCCAACATGACCGAATTCGGCAAGTCGCCGTACCTATCAGTCGCGGAGTTCGCCGCCATGGGATACTGCCTCGTGATTTTCCCAATGAGCGCGTTCCGCGCGATGATGAAAGCCGTCGAAGGGCTGTTCCACGAACTGAAGGAAAAGGGCACTCTCAAGGACGCCCTCGAACAAATGCAGACGCGAGACGAACTCTACGAACTGCTCGGCTACGACGAGTACACCAAACTAGACGCAGCATTGGCCGCCCGCTTTCCAGCAAACGGAGAAAACCGCTGAATTACTAACGACCTTACGCAGTAGGGGCGACTCTGAGAGTCGCCCCTACTCTGAGAGTCGCCCCTACTCTGAGAGTCGCCCCTACCATATCAAATTCACCCACGACCAACACTTTCCATAGAGAGACATACAGAATGACTGACAAATCCTACAGCCCCGGCCTCGAAGGCGTCATCGCCGGCGAGTCCGCTCTTTCGCGCATTGATATCGATATCAACCGCCTGATCCTGCACGGCTACGACCTAGTCGAACTGACCGAGAACGCCTCCTACGAAGAGGTCGCCTACTTGCTACTCTACGGCGAGTTGCCAACAGTTGCCGAGTTGGCAGAATTCAACCAACAACTGCGCTCGCAGCGCGACCTGCCCGGCCCGGTGGTTGACCTGTTACGCTCCGCACCAGCGGACGCCCACCCCATGGACCTATTGCGCACGGCCGTATCATCCCTAGCGTTTTTCGACGCCGAGACCCCCGACAACAGCCACGAGGCCAATGTGCGCAAATCCGTGCGCTTGCTGGCCAAAATTCCCACTGCCCTCGCCTATGGCTATCGCTTCTCGCAGGGCCTAAAGCCGGTAGCCCCCGACGCCGAGCTAGACCACGCGGCCAATCTGCTCTACATGCTGCGCGGAGAAAAACCGCCTGCGTACGAAGTAGAGGCCATGAACACTTCGCTGATCCTCTACGCCGAGCACGGGTACAACGCCTCCACGTTTACCGCGCGGGTCGTAGCCTCAACCCTCGCCGACATGTACGCGGCCATAACTGCGGCCATTGGTGCCCTGCACGGCCCCTTGCACGGCGGTGCCAACGAGGCGGCCATGCACATGCTCTTGGGGGTAGATTCGCCCGCGGCGGCCGAGCAGTGGGTCCTCGACGCGCTGGCGCAAAAGAAGAAGATCATGGGCTTTGGGCACCGGGAATACAAAAGCGGCGACTCGCGGGTGCCGACCATGAAGAAGGTTGGCCGTCAGATCGCCGCCGCCATCGGCGACACCAAGTGGCCGGATCTAGCCGACGTGGTCGAAGCGACGATGATGCGCGAAAAAGGAATCTTTCCCAACGTCGATTTCCCCTGCGCGTACACTTACTACATGATGGGCATTCCGATCCCGCTCTACACCCCCATCTTCGTGGCCAGCCGCGTGGTGGGCTGGGCAGCACACGTGATCGAACAGCACGACGCCAATCGGCTCATCCGCCCCAACCACATCTACACCGGGCCAGAACACCGCCCATTTGTCGCGCTCGGCGAGCGGGGCTGACTTAGTGGTCAGTGGCCGGTGACCAGTCCTCGCTCCACACCCAAGGATGCGAGGGGTGGGGAACTGATCACTGATCACTGACCACCGGCCACTAATTTTATCCGCGCACTCTTAGCAACCAAGGCCGCACATCGAGCAAGAAACGCTGCACTACATCGCCTTGGTAGTCGGGATACGTCCACTCCAGAGGCCGGTAGCGTCCCCGCTGATAGAGCAGGGTCACCTCGGCGTAGAGCTGCGGGGCAATGCAGATGCGGTGGCCAGCGCACTTAGTCGTGGCCAACACCAAGCTCTCGATCGACAGCAGTCCTGAGTCGATGTTGGCGCGGCGACGCAATGTCCCTCCTGTTGCTCTTCCCAGTGCTTTTTCTAGTTCGATCGTCTGGCGCTTGCAGGCCGCCAACTCAGCGGGGTCTATCCGCTCGGCAAAACACACGAGCTGTTTGCACAGCCCCGCGCCCATTTCCGCTTCGTAGTACGAGGTAAAATCAAAATCATAGGTCGCACTGGCCGCGCGCAGGGGACCGAAGCATTCGGCGAGATGTTCTTTGGCGTCGGCAAGCGTCTCTGCGGAGTCGGCCAATATCGCGCAGACTAGTGCGACGGGCGTGGAGGGTTGGAGATCGATGGGCATCTTATATAGCAACCTGCATGACTTGGATTCAAGCTACGGACCGTCTTGTTTCTACTATTCTGCGTCCATCTGCGGATCATCTTAGAAATGATTTAGGCTTGCAACAAAAGGCAGGGGATACAATCGCGTCAATTTCTGCGGCGGGATTGGTTTGCTATTTTATCGCCGCGTCTCTCACTTTCATTCAGGAAAGACCACTATGCGAGTAGAAAACCTCGACACACCCGCCCTCCTCGTCGATCTCGACGGCTTGGAGGACAACCTCGACCGCTACCAGCGCTACTTTGACGAGCACGGCATTGGCCTGCGGCCCCACATAAAGACCCACAAGTGCGTGGCCATCGCCCATCTGCAAATGCGGCGCGGGGCGATCGGCATCACCTGCCAGAAGTTAGGGGAAGCCGAGGTCATGGCCGCGGGCGGGGTCGATCGCGACATCCTGATTCCCTACAACATCATCGGCGCGCAAAAACTGGCGCGGCTAGTCGCGCTGGCGCGGGACACCCGGCTAACCGTGGCGGCCGATTCCGAATACACCGTGCAGGGGCTGTCCGAGGCTGCCTCGGAAGCGGATGTCACCGTGGGCGTGGTCGTCGAACTCGATCGCGGCCGCACGGGCGTAGGCTCGCCTGAGGCGGCGGCAGCCCTAGGCGAAAAAATCGATCAGGCCCCCAACATCGAACTCCGGGGCATCATGTCCATGCCAGCGACTCCAGACATGCGACCGCTCATCCAAGAGACGCTCGCGCATTTCGACCGCAAGGGCCTACCGCATCCCATCGTCAGCGGCGGTAGCACGCCGGGCGCGTTTATGGCGCATGAGATTCCCGAACTGACCGAGTACCGGGCCGGCGAGTACCCAGTTGGCGGCGTCGGCCATCTCCGCCGGGGAACCCACAGCGTCGAACAATGTGCAGGTCGGGTGCTGATGACCGTGGTCAGTCGGCCAACCGAGGATCGCGCCATCCTCGACGGGGGCAGCAAGTCGCTCAGCGCCGCAGTTCATCGCAAGGAGGATGGCGCGTCCATCATGGGCCACATCGTCGAGTACCCCCAAGCCATCTTCTCCGGAGCCTCGGAGGAACACGGGCAGGTCGATCTGTCATCCTGCGACGACAAGCCCCAAATCGGCGAACAGGTGCAAGTATTGCCGGTTCATCCCTGCCCCTGTTTCAACGAACACGACCAGATCTTTGCCGTGCGCGGCGGCCGCGTGGAAGCCGTCTGGCCGGTTGACGCCCGCGGGCAGATACGCTGAAAGGAGCGAATTGTGGATTTTGCCGAATTGAGCGAAAAACTAAAGGTGGCTAGCACGGCGACCTTAACGTCCGTGCTCCGCAACAAGGGACTGCACAACACCTTTATGCACCAAGTCGCGCCCCTCGCGCCCGACATGCAGATGGTCGGCCGGGCCTTTACCCTGCGCTACATCCCCGCGCGCGAAGACCTCGACGAGGTCCCACTCGACAACCTGAAAGACGTGCAGCGAGTCGGCATTGAGCAGGTAACCGCAGGCGACCTATTCGTCATTGATGCACGCGGCGATACCCGCGCCGGGACTATGGGGTCCATCTTAGCGGCTCGGCTGCAAGTGCGGGGTTGCGCAGGGATCGTCACCGATGGAGCCTACCGCGACTCGCCGACCATTGTCGCATCGGGATTGCCCGCCTACGCCTCAGCCATGAACGCCCACACCAACAAAACCATCCACCACCCCAGCGAAATCCAGGTGCCCATCGCCTGCGGCGGCGTGGCGGTATTCCCCGGCGACATCCTCGTCGGCGACGGCGAAGGGGTCGTGGTCATACCCGCGCATCTGGCCGAGGAGGTTGCCATCGAAGCCGAGGAGATGGAGCAAAAAGAGCGCTTCATCACCGAGAAAATCCGCGCCGGAGCCAGTATCGTCGGCACCTATCCCCCGGACGAGCAGACCTTGGCCGAGTACCAAGCCTGGAAAGCAAAGCAATCGTAGGGGCGATTCGCGATTCGCCCTACCAATGTCCTAGGAAAATGTAGGGGCACCCCTCGTGGGTGCCCTTTGCATGTTTCCCCCTTGTGGCCACCTCAGCCCAAACGACGACGCAAGCGGCGCACGAGATCGCCAACCACAGCGGGAGCGGCAGCAGCGATGTTGTCCAACTCGTCGGGATCCTGCTCAAGGTCGTAGAGTTCGTCGCAGTCGTTGTAATTCTGGATGTATTTGTGCGTACCCGTGCGAATGCAGCAGAAGTTGCGCAGGGCGGCAACAGTCGCTTGGCGATGGGTGTCGATCTGGCCGTCGAGGACCGGTTGCAGCGAGCGAGCGTCGATGTCTTGCTGCGGCGAGAGTTGGGCAAAATCGCATATCGTGGCATTGAGGTCAATGAGTTCGCACAGCGCGTCACAGACGCGGCCTCCAGCGATATTTGGCCCGGCGATGATCAGCGGTACGCGCAGACTGGCCTCGTACGCGGCGCCCTTGGTGTACAGCCCGTGGTCGCCGAGCAGTTCGCCGTGGTCGGAGGAGAAGATGATATAGGTGTTGTCGAGCTGGCCGCGTTTTTCGAGCGCGTCGAGGATCTGGCCGATCTGGTCGTCGATGAGTTCGGTGGCGGCGCAGTATTGGCGGCGGGTTTGGTCGATTTGGTCGGGCGTGAATTCTGCGGCGCGTTTTTTGATCCACTCGGGTTTGCCGGTGAGAGAGTCGCTGATGGCCGGAGGCATCGCCGCGTCGCGGTAGCGGTCGCCATATTCGGTCGGCGGGTCGAAAGGGTCGTGCGGGCCGACGAAGCTGACGAAGTAGTGCCAAGGGAAATCGTCGGGCACATTGGCGATCCACTCGGCGGCGCGACGACCGATATAGGCGTCCTCAAAGTCCGCGCTGTCCAGCGGCGAGTCGCGGCAGTCGGTAATCCAACTGGTGGCAGCGCGGCGGCGATAGTCCTGATGAAACGTCGCCAACTGCCCTTTGGCGGCTAGGTAGTGCGTATAGGGGCCAATCGGCGTGGGCGAGGAGCCAGCGTGCATTTTGCCTTCGCATTCCTCTGGATCGGTGAAACCCCAGCTATAGGCGTAGGGCCGGTCGCCGTAGCGGCCATTGTAGCCATCGGATTTGCGCAGGTCGAGCTTGCCGACGCAACCGACGCGATAGCCGGCGTCGCGCAGCCGCTGATAGTAGGTGGTGGTGCCCAAGGGTAGCCGCCCCGAATTGTCCAAACAGCCGAGACGGCTCGGTTGCAGGCCAGAGGCCAAGCCGATCCGCGCTGGTGCGCAGACGGGTGCGTTGGTGGTGCATTGGGTGAAGCGCACGCCAGCGGCGGCGAGGCGGTCGAGGTTAGGCGTCCGCAGGAAGTCGGCACCGGCTGCGCCGAGATAGTCGTGGCGGTGCTGATCATCCATGATGAAGAGGATATTGGGACGAGGCATTGAAGGGTTCCTTGGCGTTGTGATGGGCGTCTCGTAGCTTAAATGAGCGCGGGACTGCGATATGTTGGCCCAATCTATCCAGTCGCCTGTCTCGCTTCAAGGGCGGCAGCGTAGAAGTGCGTTGATTTTGACCTATCGGAGTGAATAGTCGAGCGGTCGCCCCGATCATTGCGCGGCGATCCAGTCGGTTGGATATTGAAGGGGCGTACTGCCTTACCGCTTCCCGTGCGGTTTTGGACGGCAGACAATATCTAGTTCAGATTGCAGTGAAGGAGAGATATAAATGGCCAAACAACTTGAAGAGATACTGAAGCAGAAACAAAAGCAACAGAAAGCGTCAGAATTTAAACATGTAGAAGTTCGCCAGGAATGGATAGCCAACTGCGAAAAGCTTATGTCGAAGATAGCTGAGTGGTTACAGCCTCTCGAAGACAAAAACTGGCTGGAGATCCAGTCAGAGAATATTCCGATTCGGGAAGACCAGCTTGGGGATTACGAAGCTCGATCTCTACGACTTATCTTTTTAGACAGCCAGATTCTCACCTTCAGACCGGTCGGGCGTTTCATTATAGGGACTCAAGGGCGAGTCGATGTGGTCTCGGGCAGCACCCTTCTCGCAATGCTGCTGCATAAAGGAAACGACGAGTGGGACTTTGCGAAGAGAGAGGGTAGATACGGGAAACCTACGCGGTGGGAATTCAATAAAAGTGCCTTAGAGGAATTTCTAGCTGGGTTCCTAGAAGAGTAACATGCGCGAGTTCACTTGTGATTCGCTCCTCGAATGGTACGCCTTGCTCCAACAAAATGTACGCGACCTCGGCGACGAGTATTTCGAATCTTTCACACCGACTGAGCGCGATGAGTTTCGTGCCGACCTACTTGAGGAGATACGCAAGGACTACGCATTCAAGCTCCTCACGCTCTTGGAGGCAGGTATCCGAGAGGATTTTCTCGTATCTCTAAAACGGAGAAAGCGCGATAGAGTAAGCAGAGCGTATCGCGATCTGTGTGAGGAATATCGCCGTGAGACTCGTCAAGTTGGCAAACAGGCTACTCAGGCGTGTAGGCGGATTCCCCTCGATCAGATCTTCGACGAGTTACGAGACTGTTTCAGCGGTATCGACGAGGCGTTTCAGAGGGATTGCTCGGCAACCAAGGGATACTTCAAGTTTCGGAATTGGTATGCTCACGGTCGGATTCGCACAATGCCGGTTGTTCCCGATCCAGAGGACGTGTACGAGGCGTACGAGCAGTTTCAGGAGAAGGTGCTGAATAGGTAACTTCATTCAGCTTGGAGCGAGTTGAGGATCACCTAGCAGACCACTATGAAAACCAACGATACCGACCTGTGCCGGCTGCGCGTCGATCCAACCCCAGTTGAGGCCAAACGATCGGCAAAGGAGGGAGCTTCTACGTGGAACACCGTATTATCGATCCGCCGAGATCTCAGTTTGAACGACTGCCTACGCAACTTACGTCCGGCGAACGACAGCTAATTGATCTCTTCGACGAGGAACTGTCGCCAGATTGGGAAATGTATGTTCAACCCCATCTCAATGGGTTGCGGCCTGACCTTGTTCTGCTCAATCCCTCCGTTGGAATCGCCGTTTTCGAGGTCAAAGATTGGAATCTGAATGCGATAGAGTACTTCGGCGACGGAAATCCACCTCGATTAATGGCCCGAGATAAGCATGGAAAGATTTTCTCGAAAGAGTCAGAAAATCCAATCAAAAAAATTCAGTTATACGAAGACGAGTTATTCAATTTGTACTGCCCACGACTTGATAACAAAGCGGGCCGGGCTGTAATCACAGCGGGTCTCGTGTTCACAAAGTCCTCTAGTGCCGAGATTATGGAAGTATTCGACTCATTCCTCGACGCAGGGATGTGCAAGTATCCAAGATATTACCCAATCGCCGGTTCCGATGATTTAGAGGCGAGATCGTTGGACCGCATCTTCCCGGAACATCAGCGATCTTCATCAAAATATATGAGCAAAGATACAGCGTGCGATCTTCGAGGGTGGCTCAGAGAACCTGCTTTCGCCCAAGAGCAGCGGAATCCTCTCCCACTCAGTCCACAACAGAAAGATCTAGTCCGAACACGAACCAATACGGGTTATCGGAGAGTCAAAGGACCGGCTGGTTCTGGAAAGAGCGTCGTTCTGTCCGCCCGAGCAGCAGAACTTGTCGATTCGAGAAAGCGCGTTCTAGTTGTGTGCTACAACATTACTCTGCTGAACTATCTTCGAGACTTGGCAGTACGGCATGAAACCTCACGAAAAGAGATCCGCCGCGGAGTCGAATTCCTCAACTTTCATCTTTGGTGCAAGCGTGTTTGTATGGAAAGTGGCTATCGTGAGCAGTACGAACGCATTTGGCATTCATTTTTCGAGCACAACAAATCCGACGGAGAATTAGCAGATGAGGATCCCGATGTGGCACCAGCACTGGAACAGGTGGCGGTGCTCGTACAGGACCTCTATACAAAACACGCCGAATTGCCTAGGTACGATGCGATCTTGGTCGATGAAGGCCAAGATTTTGACTCCTACTGGTGGCAGACACTTCGACGCGCACTCGTGGATAACGGTGAGATGATGCTGGTCGCCGATAAGACTCAGAATATCTATGGGACCGCCAAGGAATGGACGGAAAAAGCCATGAAGGAAGCCGGCTTCCACGGCCGTTGGTCTGAACTCAAAACAAGCTATAGACTTTCCCCATCGATTATTCCGCTTGTATCACGGTTTGCGAAAGATTTTCTTACGGAGGAAGAAGTCGATCTCCCCCTGCCACCTCAGCAAGAGTTTGACTTTTCCTTAGACGAGCTTCGTTGGGTCCAAGTTCGAGACCAGAGACAGGCTATTAATGTGTGCGAGAATGAACTAAAGCAAATGATGCAACGAATACCAACCGATACTGCCTTTGCAGACATCGTATTCCTCTCCGACAAAAAGATGGGCCGTGAGGTTGTCGAGTGTCTCAAGGAGTCGAATGTCCATGTCTTGCATACCTTCAGTGAAGACAACAGGGAGGGGCGACGGCAAAAAAGAGCCTTCTTCCAAGGCAACGCTCAAATTAAAGCGACAACGCCGTACAGTTTCAAGGGGTGGGAAGCGAGACTGTTGGTGCTGTTTGTAAACTCGATTAGTTCTCCGAAGGATAAAGCCGTACTCTATACGGCCCTAACCAGAGTTCGCAAACACGAACTGGGGTGCCGCCTTACTGTCATTTCCTGCTGCAGGCGTCTTGAATCTTTCGGCCGGACATGGCCCGACTTTGATAAACGATAGAAGACCCTCGAATTGCCGCATCCCGCGTGCTGGAACGCCCCGTACTGGAACGCCGAAGGCAGAGATACATACACACACGAGTCTCGATATAGCTATGGCAGCGGCTTATGGTTGGGATGCGGATATCGGAGGACGAGGCGCTACGGGAACTACGGGGAATGAATTTGGCCGATGGTGAGCATGATAAAACACGAAAGTGAGGAGAAATATTATGAAAAACGGAATCAAATGCCCTGTTTGCTTGAACGTTGAAGGAGGTTCTTGTCGAAGGCCGTTTCGTGGCGTTTTCGAATGTGATATTTGTGGTATTTACAAAATTGACAATGACAAGATTGAGGGACAAAAACGCGATGGTTCCTTTGAGAGCAGTCAGTGGAGTCTAAACTCGTTACAGCGTGCAGGTCTTTCCCATAGCATACGCAAGAGGTCGGATGAATCTTCGGAGACGGGTAGCGATCCTCTTGAAATTACGTCTGAGGTGTTGGATTCATTCCGTTCCAACGGAAGGCTACCCAATCCCGCCGTACAGGCGACGAACATCATTCGGTTCATTGGCGATGAGGTATCTCGTTCATATGAAGCTGTTGGCCAGCTACCCCTAGGTTTTCATGCAATCATCGGAGCGCGAAACCACGATGAAGCCATCCGACTGACGGAGGAATTAGTGGAGAGTAAAATACTTAAAGCTGCTCTAAAAGGCACTGCCGTTGAGTCAAATCCGGTTGGACCTCCCCGTCCTTCGTTCACCAACATCAATCTCAGTCTCGACGGATGGGAGCAGTATGAAGCAGAAAAACGCGGGCGGTTCGCTGGAAATTACGGCTTCATTGCCATGCAGTTCAACAAACCCGAATTCGAATCCTTTGTTCGGGACGTTGTGAAACCGACAGTGAAAGAAACTACTGATTACGATCTCTTCGACATGCGCGATGTTCCAGAGGCGGGTATCATCGACAACATCATGCGCGTCCGAATCAGAGACGCGAAGTTCGTCATTGCTGATCTTACTCACGGCAACAATGGCGCGTATTGGGAGGCTGGCTATGCAGAGGGTCTAGGCAAGCCTGTTATCTATAATTTGCGAAAAGGAAAAATTCGAGAGCAAAAATGGAACCCACTTCGATACGAATCATTGCACGACCGTTGTTTGGTCTAAGTCTAGGGATAAAGACGAGGATTTCCGTCAGAAATTGACCGCAACCCTTCGCCGGTCGCTCGATGAATCGTGATAGCCGCCAACGGAGCAGCCGGTCCGGTCCAACCCAACGGTGATGTTCGACAATATGGAGGAACAACCTATGAGGATTGAGCAGATTGAAATCAGGAACTACCGTTCCTTTCGTCACGCCGTGTTTGATGATTTACCCCCGATGGTCGTCGTCGTGGGTGCGAATGGCACGGGCAAGTCAACGCTCTTCGATGTGTTTAGCTTTCTCAAAGACGCGCTGACCCAGAACGTCGCCATGGCGGTGGCGCGACGCGGCGGGTTCCGTGAATTAGTCAGCCGGGGAGAAAAGGGGCCAATTGGGATCACCATCAAGTTCCGCGAGAGCGGCGGACGTCTGGCCACCTATGTACTCCAAGTGGCCGAGGACCATGGACGCATAGTAGTAGAACGCGAGATTCTGCGCTACCGTCGAGGCCAGTACGGCAAGCCTTGGCACTTTGTGGACTTCAGTCGGGGTGTCGGAAGCGCAATTACCAATGAATCGGTCTATGGTGAGGAGGGCGCTGAGGAGGAAAGAGAAGAGTACAAGCTCGACGACCCGAGCATCCTCGCGATCAAGGGCTTGGGCCAGTTCCGCGAGTTCCAAGTCGTCTCGGAATTCCGCAGCCTGATCGAGAACTGGCACGTCTCGGACTTCCACATTGCCGACGCCCGACCAAGCAGTGAGGCCGGCTATGCCGAGCATCTGTCTAATCGTGGCGATAACGTCGCCCAAGTGGCCCAGTACCTCTACGAGAATCACCGCGAGTGCTTCGACCGAGTGCTGAAGGCTATGAGCCAGCGTGTCCCAGGCGTGAACGGCGTTGACGCCAAACCGACGGAGGACGGGCGTCTTGTCCTGCGTTTCCAAGATGGCAGTTTTAAGGACCCATTCATTGCCCGCTACGTCTCCGATGGTACTATCAAGATGTTTGCCTACCTCGTCTTGCTGTATGACCCAAAGCCCCATCCGTTGCTGGCGGTCGAAGAGCCTGAAAACCAGCTCTATCCCGAATTGCTAATAGAGTTAGCTGAGGAGTTTCGGAACTACGCCCAGCGCGGTGGCCAAGTGTTCGTTTCGACCCACTCTCCCGACTTCCTGAACGGAGCGGGAATTAACGAGATCTTCTGGTTGGTCAAGAAAAACGGCTTCACGATTGTGCGCCGGGCGTCCGACAGCGAACTGCTGCGCAACCTTGTCGCAGAGGGAGACTTACCGGGTGCTCTCTGGAAGCAGAGGCTTTTCGAGGATGCTGGGCTACAATGAATCGTATTGTATTCCTGCTAGAGGAAGACTCAATGAGAATATTGCTGGAAGGCCTGCTACCGAGATTATTTCCCGGCTTGTTATTTCAGTGTGTGCCCCACGAGGGAAAACATGACCTAGAGAAGAGCATCCTACGCAAGTTGAAGGCTTGGCGCGAACCAGGCGTGCGTTTCGTCGTGATACGGGATCAGGACAGTGCGGATTGCCACCAAGTGAAGACCAATCTCGTCCAACTATGCCAAAGTACCGGGCGGCGCGACGTGCTTGTCCGAGTAGCTTGTCGTGAACTGGAAGCTTGGTATATCGGCGAGCCGCAAGCGCTTAAACAAGCATTTCCCGAAACTCGACCAAGCTCGCTACGCGAACTAGGCAAGAGTCGATACCAAAACCCCGATACTGTGGTTCGGCCTTCCGATATCGTTGCCAAACTGATCCCCGAGTTTCAGAAGCGGTCGGGTGCGAGACGTATGGCTGCTTTCCTATCACGCGAGAACAGTTCAAATAGCTTCCGAGTCTTCGTTGAAGGGGTCGAAAAGTTGTGGACATCCATGCAAACCGGAACATGATGCAGCCACTATGAATACCAACGACCCAATCCCATTCGCAGCATTCGCCCGCTTCAAGCAGCTAGTGACCGTAGCACCATGACCCCAGAGGTATTCATCACCAAGTGGCGTGCCGCCGAACTCAAGGAACGCTCGGCTGCTCAGGAGCACTTTATCGACCTGTGCCGACTGCTCGGCGAGCCAACCCCGGCCGAGGCCGACCCTACTGGCGAGACGTACTGCTTTGAGAAGGGTGCTCACAAGGAAACCGGCGGCGATGGTTGGGCCGACGTGTGGAAGCGACACTGCTTCGCTTGGGAGTACAAGGGACCGCGTGCCAACTTAGACGCGGCCTTTGACCAACTTAGGCAATACGCGCTGGCTTTGGAAAACCCGCCGCTTTTGATCGTCTCCGACATGCGGCAGTTCCGCATCCGCACCAATTGGACCAACAGCGTCAGCAAGACCCACGAATTCGAGATCAACGATTTAGCCGATGCCGCCATCCGCGATAAGCTCAAGTGGGCGCTCGCCGATCCTGAGCGGCTGCGGCCGGACGAGACCCGGCAGGCGCTCACCGAGCGGGCGGCCACGGCCTTTGCGCTGCTGGCGCAAACCTTGCGGGAGCGAGGCCATGACCCGCAGGCGGTGGCGCATTTCATCAACCGGCTGGTGTTCTGCATGTTCGCCGAGGATGTGGGCCTTTTGCCGAATAATCTGTTCACGCGGATGTTGGAGCAGGCGCGGCAGCAGCCAGAGGAGTTCGCCGCCATGGCCCGCGATCTATTCGCTGCCATGGCCACCGGCGGGCGGGTTGGCTTTGAGCCGGTGGCTTGGTTTAATGGCGGGCTGTTCGACGACAATGCCGCCCTTCCACTAAAAAAGGCCGAGATCGACACGGTACTCCAAGCGGCGACCCTAGAATGGTCGGAGATTGATCCTTCCATCCTAGGCACGCTATTCGAGCGCGGCCTCGACCCGGATAAGCGGGCGCAATTGGGGGCGCACTACACGGATCGCGATAAAATTATGCGGATCGTCGAGCCAGTGGTGATTCGGCCATGGCTTACTGAGTGGGAAAAGGAAAAAGAGGAGATTGCCGCCGCCCTGAAACGAGCCGGAACTGCCCGATCTGCTGCTGCCCGGACGCGCCAACGCAGTCGGGCCGAGCAGCGCAAGGACGCTTTCTTACAGCGCCTCCGCTCTTTCACCATCCTCGACCCGGCTTGCGGCTCGGGCAACTTCCTCTACGTCGCCTTGCACGCGCTCAAGGACTTGGAGCATCGGGTGCAACTGGAGGCCGAAGCCTTTGACTTCCAGCGCTCGTTTCCCGAAGTCAGCCCGGCCAACGTCAAGGGGATCGAAATCAACGCCTACGCCGCCGAATTAGCGCGCGTGTCGGTGTGGATCGGACACATCCAGTGGATGCGGCGCAACGGCTATCCTGGGACGAACAATCCAGTCCTCAAGCCGCTCGATACCATCGAATGCCGCGATGCGATCCTGACCTTGGGTGGTGAGGAACCGGAATGGCAGGCAGCCGATGTGGTGATCGGAAACCCGCCGTTTATCGGAGGAAAACTTCTCAACGCTAATCTTGGCGAGGATTACGTTTCGAGAATTTTCACGGTGTATGAAGGCCGCGTACCAGCGGAGGCCGACCTCGTCTGCTACTGGTTTGTGAAGGCCGGCGAGCACATAGGATCGGGCAAGGCAAAGCGCGCAGGTCTCGTCTCAACCAACTCCATTCGCGGCGGGGCGAATCGGCGGGCGTTGCAAACCGCGACTGAGGACCGTCCGATCTTTGAGGCGTGGAGCGATGAGCCGTGGGTGATTAATGGGGCGGCGGTGCGCGTCTCTTTGGTGTGCTTCTCACGACCGGATGATGGAGCGGCGCTGGAGCATCGGCTCGATGGCCAGCTTGTGGATGCGATCCATCCCGATCTGACGGGGAACGTTGATCTGACCAAGACACAACGGCAATGCCGGAACATCGGCATTGCGTTCATGGGAGATACTAAGGGAGGCCCCTTCGATGTGCCCGGAGATCAGGCCCGGGAATGGCTCCGCGAGCCTACTAACCCGAACGGACGGCCCAATTCCGACGCTCTTAAGCCGTGGGTAAATGGCATGGACTTGACCCGCCGACCGGCTGACAAATGGATCGTCGATTTTGGCTGGAGCATGGGGCAAGAGGAAGCAGCGCTCTACGAGGCACCGTTTCAACATGCAAAGGAGTACGTTTATCCAATGCGGCAACGGAACCGCCGAGAAGCCTACCGCACCCATTGGTGGCGACATGTCGAGCCGAGGCCGGGGATGTGGGAGGCGCTCGACAGCCTATCGCGCTACATAGCTACGCCCACCGTCGCCAAGCATCGCTTGTTTGCGTGGCTCGACGCCCGCATCTGCCCTGATCATCAGCTAATCGTCATCGCACGCGATGACGACACGACCTTCGGTATCCTGCACAGCCGCTTTCACGAGGCGTGGTCGCTGCGGCTCGGCACGAGTCTGGAAGATCGTCCGCGCTACACGCCGACCACCACCTTTGAGACCTTCCCCTTCCCCAAAGGGCTATCGCCTGATATTCCGGCTTCGGATTACGCGAATGATCCGCGTGCCATTGCTATCGCCGAAGCAGCGCGGCGACTAATCGAACTGCGCGACCGCTGGCTTAACCCGCCCGAATGGGTGGAATGGGAGGACGAGCCAGTCCCAGGCTATCCCAAGCACCCAGTGCCCCGCGACAAGGCAACGGCAAAGGAGCTCAAGAAACGGACGCTGACCAACCTCTACAACGACCGTCCGCAATGGCTCGACAATGCTCATGCAACTCTCGACGCGGCTGTGGCGGAGGCTTATGGGTGGGACGGCGATATTTCGGAGGACGAAGCACTGGCCGGCCTTCTAGCAACGAACATAAAACGAAGCTAAATCGGATGAAGTTGGCAGATCTGCTCAAGACCATTTTACCATTCTAGTAGCGGAACGGTTTCTTCTCTTATAAGTGGAACGTGATTACACACACTCCAAGAAAAAGTTTCGTAATTTGGTCCAAAACATATAGCACCTGGGAACCAAGCCAATTCAAAACTTTTACGTTCAAGATGTTCCTCGTTTGTAGCGTTTGCTCGAATGATCACGTCTCCAAGTTTGTGTTTATTGCCAGTGTAAAGATGAGGCAAGGTAATTTCAGATACCCAGATGTGCTTTGGCATATCATCTAACCTCTGGCTAACTTCTGGAGTTACGGTTACTTGTCCATTTTGAGCCAAATCATCAACATATTGTCTATAGGATTCTTTTGTCTGAAGCAAAGTCCGGCTTACTATACTGCTAGACTGTTGAGCTAATCTTTCGAGCCAAATAGCAGGGGATTCTCCTTGTTGTGAAATAAGAGTCAGTACTTCTGGAATAAGGAATTGAGCAATCCAGACTGCCATCCTTTCTGCCAAAAGGCCGGAGATCCGCACATCACTAGGCACTATGGCAACTGCCCTTGTAGCGTGTAAGTTGGGATTTTTTGACGGAATAAGGTAGTTTCTCAGCATATCTGACGGCAATGTTACGTACATACCAAAGTTATCATCATTGATGATATAGTGTCCAATCCAGCTAGGAGCTGGTATATAATGCTCCTCTGGAAACCTGCCATATCCGGATTGGGCTTCCGGTTCCCATCTATCTGAATTGAGTGTATGTCCCAAAACGGAAACAACATGACTAATTCTTGAACGGCTATTAAAATTCCAACCTTCTACCCCCAGTATTAAGGGACATACAGACTCGATAAATGGGTAGATAAATTGATCATATTCCACCGAGGTATTTTCCGCAAAATTTGCTGATATCGTTTTCCCTCCCAAATGGAGAACTACTTTTTCTAACTCTTGAATGCTCAACCCTTCTTTGGTTCCTGATAGATCCCCATTCAGATGACCTACACATTTTTCAGGACGGCTGAAATCAATTCCAAGAACCTCATTGATCCTTTGGTTTGTGAGTTTTTCAGAGGTAAGGGTAGATGAGCTATTTATAGCCATTCTCAGGGCGGCATGGGCACAGACATGGGTGAGGTCATTTTGCTGTGTAAAAAAGCTGCCGGTCAGCGTGAAGGTTCTCGATTTCTCTTTTGTTCCGATGTTTGTTTCAAACTTTCTTTTGTTATGTACATAGTAATTCATAATAGGCTCAATGGAAAGATGCCCTCCAGCATCTTGCATCCAAATGGAGGGAGGACGAATCACGGATTCTAGCAGGTACGTTCTATATTCATCGTTGGGTAGTTCAAGTGTTACTATAACAGCATAACCCAAGAGATGATCGTTCAGTAGCTCTGAATCATCCCATTTTGAGGAAGAGGGCAGTGATCGAAAGAAAGTTAGGCGTATAGCAGTGAGACCAACCGTTTTCTTGCAGCGTACGGTGGCCATATTCTGTTCCTCTAATAATTCCTCGTCTAATATCAATTCTTCCCTAATAAACGACTTGACCTTCATCTTTCTCATTAGCGTACACAGGCGACGCATGGGATGTGGATTGCTTTCCGGATGCCAGAGATCCTCTACTAGTTGGTAAAACGAGAAGGGAGTTTGACATGATTCCAGGGGTCTTAGTTCTTTTGCGAAGGCATCTTTCATTGGCTTGTCTTACTTACATACAAAAAGCCTCGTAAATAATTACGAGGCTTTCTTACCTTTAGCTAAGTAGTGAACAGAAGATCATTTTCCCACGGGCTGTCCTAATATCCAATGCATCTTTGCGGACCTTTTTTCCCAAGCTAAAAGATCATCAAGCGCCTGTTTCTCTTGAGGAGTCAAGTCTTCAGGTTGAGGAGTACCAAGAAATATGGTTTGAGGCTCCTGTTGCTTAACGGATTCATTCTGGGGCTGAGCTTGGGGCTGAGCTTGGGGCTGAGCTTGGGGCTGAGCTTGGAGCATAATTTCCTTATCTAGCTAAAATAGTTGGATTTTTTTGAATTTTGGGCCAAAATACACAACTCCCGCTTGGAAGTCAACATTTTTTTGATTTTGCGGGGCTGTCCGTAGTTTTAAGAACGCTTCTAAAGAAGACGAGATCCAATCTGTATCTATTCCACTTCGTCGAGACGTGCTCGTATCTTCAGCCCCTAGCTACCGGTCGAATAAATCCGAATTGGCGCACAAATGGGCCGTTGAACTGGCCTTGGGGATGACCACCATATACTTTTGCAAAAGCTACTTCAAGATCACCTGAGCCGAGTGCTTGCCTTGCTCGGGGGCCACCTGTGCTAAGACTTACTACCGTTCCTTGCGCCACGCCTTGTTGGGGATCTACTCCTGATGGTCGTAGACGTGAACACGAACGGATCGGATAAATCGACTCTGTTCGAGGAATTTCGGGACTACGCCCGGCGCGGTGGCCAAGTGTTCGTTTCGACCCACTCTCCCGACTTCCTGAACGGAGCGGGAATTAACGAGATCTTCTGGTTGGTCAAAAAAAACGGCTTCACGATTGTGCGCCGAGCGTCCGACAGCGAACTGCTGCGCGCTCTTGTCGCAGAGGGAGACTTACCGGGTGCCCTATGGAAGCAGAGGCTTTTCGAGGGCATCAGGCTACATCAACTTGACGAGGAGTTGATGCTCACCTAGCAGGCCGCGATGAATCCCAACAACCCAATCCCATTCGCAGCATTCGCCCGCTTCGAGCGGCTCACCGCCGAGAAACCGCTGCTGTACTGCGAACCACCCGCGTGGGCGGCTGCCAGTCACGCCATTGTCGTGGACGACACTGTGCATTATCTATGGGCCAAAAAGGGAGGGGACGCTAGCTGGGTACACATGCACAGCTCCGCGCCAGTCGCCGATCCTACGGCAGTGACGCACGACCGGCGCAATCCCATACTGCTACCTTCCGCCAACGGCTTCGACAATCACGGCGTGGAATACCCATTCCCGTTTTGGAATCCCGCCGACCAGCGCTACTACGCCTATTATCTCGGCACCCAAGGCAAGGACAAGCCCCGCCGCAAACAGACCGGCCTGCTGGTCAGCGACGGCGATTTCGGAGCGTGGACGCGGATTGGCAATGAACCGGTAGTTGCAGTCGGTGGCATCCACGAACAACACGGCTCTTCCCATCCATCCGTGGCCGTGGTGGGCGATGTCATTCACATGGTCTATACCGGCGAGTCGCCAGCCCCTCCTGAACGGCGCGATATTCTCTACAACGTACCGACCATTTGTCACGCCACCGCACCAACCAGCGACCCGGCGCAAGTCACAAAAAATCCCGCCAATCCCGTGTTCAGCGGATCGGGGCAGGCGTGGGACCGCTATGGCGTGCGCGAAGCCGAAATCCTCAAAGGGCCAAGTTACTTCCATCTGTTCTACGGCGGCTACGACGGCAAGGTCTGGACCATTGGTCACGTCCGCACCCGCGACTTCCGCACCTTCGAACCCAACCCACACAACCCAATCTTCACGCCTGCAACCGATGCCGATGCTTGGGATTGCGATGGCCTCCTGACCCCACAAGTGTTCGCAATAAATGGGACCTATTACATGATCTATGCCGGTCTCAAGGGATCGGGATGGAATCGCGTGTCAGCAGTCGGGACGGGCTTAGCTGTAGCCAAGCCAAAGAGCGAATAGAATCGCGGATCGAGGCGTCGAGAGTTTCCCCAGCGCCTCGATCGGCAGTTACATTTACAGGCACTGCTTGGTGTTTCAAGGCGCACGATTTGGCACCAGGGCCCCACTAACGCAGACGGAGCAATTATGGCCAGTCAGCAACAGATCGACCAGTACCGCAATCAGGGTTACTTCATTGCCGACGACGCAGTGGAGCTAGAGATGCTAGAAGAACTGACGGCGGCGGCGCACGAGGTAGTGGCCAAGGTGCGCTCTGGAGAGGTCATCGATGACTCAGCGGGGGTGCGCACCGATGGGCCGGATGCAACAGATGCAGACCCCCATTTTATCTGCGGGCTAATGGCACCGGAATTTGATGCGCCAGTGTTTGCCGACTATTTGGGTTCGGCACCCATCGCCCGCTATGTGCGGCCATTTATCGGCGAGGAATTGCGCTTGGGATGGGTACATCTTTGCGCTGTTGGGGACGACTATGAAATCGGCTGGCACCGAGATACCGGCGGCAATGAACGAGACGGCAGCTACGAGGTAGAGATGGAGATTCTCAGACGCCACCGCAAGCACTTCGTCAAATGGCATCTGGCCCTAGCCGACGATCCCTGTCTATGGATCGTTCCCGGCAGCCAGCGACGCTACCGCACGGAGCGCGAGCGCGAGTGCCTGCTCAACGACCGGCAAGGAGAGATTCCAGGTGCCTTGCAGATCTCCTTGCAGCGGGGGCAGACGGTATTTTGGAATAGCAATACCATTCACCGGGGTCTGAAGCCGGAGGAGCTTAAGGAGCGCTGGACCTTGATGGGTGCCCTGATTGACCATCGCTCGGAGTACGACTACAAGGGCGAAAAGGGCGATCATCAGTGGCTGCTGGCCGACAATATCCGCGACAATCTGCCGGAACGCACCCGTCGCTACTACGACAATTGGCGCTCGCTAGCGGTATCTCGCATGACCGGCGGTAGTGACCTATGAGCTTGTCGAAGGCGCGGGCCGCCCGGGGGTTGCGGCGGCACCTATCCTAGCAACCCTTGTGATTGTCCCCACACTTGTGGTTGCCCCTCACTCACGCTCATCGGCCCGCTCAATAACCCGCATACTCTTCCAGCGCCCCGTGCGAAAGCGCAAGTAGAACACCACGCCCAAGATGCATATATACGCGCAGCCAAAGCTCCATATCAGGTACAGCCCCCCATCGAAATAAGTTAGCGCCACGAAAGACGGCACGACCATGATTGCCCAAGCCAGCGAGATCGACATCCACATGACGAAGCGAGTGTCGCCCGCGCCTTTCAGAGTCGCCGTGAAAACCATATAGGCAGCGTCGGAGACCCCGTACAGAGCCACGAAGCGCAGCAAGACCACGGCAATCTGATGCGCCGCCGCAAAGTCGGCGTCTTTTTCCTCGCCAAAGGGCGCGAGAAAAAACTCCGGCACCACGATGTAGCCCAAGGACATCGTCCCCATGTACAGCATGGCCAAGTGCAAACCCGACCACGTGCAGTACTCAGCGGCTTCGGGCTGATCGCGCCCCAAGCGCTGGCCGACCATCGTCGAGACGGCAATGCCGCAACCAATGAGCGGCATAAAGGCGAGGCTGTTGATGTGAAAGGCCAAGTTCGTCGCCGCCAACGGGATCGGCCCCAACCGGCCCACGATGAACAAAAAGAAGGTAAAGGCCATGATGTCGAGCATGAAATTGACGCCATTGGGGCCGCCAAAGCGCAGCAGGCGTCGCAGCAGTTTGAGGTCGGGCTTCCAGCCACGCAAGGTGGCGTATTCGCTGCGATACCGTGGCCCCAAAAACAGCACCGCAAAACACAAAGCCGAGACCACCAAGCCGATATTGGTGGCCCACGCCGCCCCGACGATCCCCAGCTCAGGCAGCCCCCAGTGCCCGAAGATCAAGGCGTAGTCGCAGATGATGTTGACACTGATGGCCACGACGTTGACCGCCAGCACCACCCACGTCTGGCCCCGCCCGCTAAAAAAGCACGAGAAGGCCGTGGACAAGACCTGCGGCCCAGTGCCGTAGCAAAGGATGCGGAAGTACTGGGTCTCAGCGGCGCGGATCTCCGGGTCGTGGCCGATGAACGCGAAGAGTTCTCCGGCAAAGGCGGCCGGCAGCAAGGCCAAGACGCCGCTGAACAGGGCCACGTACGCCCCTTGCCACACGGCCGGCCCCACCCGCGTCAACCGCCGCGCCCCCATGTATTGGGCGACAAACGTGTTGGCGTATTGGGCCGTGCCCATGAAGAGGCTGATGAAGGTGAAGTTGGCCATGCCCGCCGGCAGCGCAGCCGCTAACGCCTCGGTGGAATACCAAGAGAGAAAAACCCGGTCCACAAAGTGCTGGATGCTCCAGCTAGCCGTACTCAGAATTAGCGGCAGGGCAAGCCCTAAAAACTCCCGGTACCCGCCTGCGGCCCCCCACCGCCTAGCGATGCGGCCCACGCTTAGCTCGCCATAAATTCGGCTACCGCAATCAATTCCCCACCGCGCCGCGCCGACTCCCACCCCGCCAGTACCGGAGCCAGCGAATAGAGGCCGTCGGCATAGTCGTTGAGCAGCAGGGCGCGGTTGCCGGTGCGCACGGCCTCAATGAAGATGCGGTCTTGCTCAAACCACGGGTCGAATTCCTCTGGCGCGTACACCACCTCGCCATTGACCTCGATCCGGTCGTACATCCACAGCGCCAAATATCCCCCCTCGTAAAAAATAGTGAAGCGCGGCTCGTCGCTCGGAGCGGTGGGCGTGGTGGCGAGGAACGTCGAAGTCATGGTCGCCCCGTTTGCCAACAAAAAGTTAAACGAACACGACAGCGGCGTGTTGTACCGAGGAGGATGGTGGTAAAACGCTTGGGCTTGGGTAATATCGAGGCCGCTCATAAAGCGCGCATAGTCAACGGCGTGTACCCCCCAGTCAAAGGCCGAGCCGCCGCTCTTGTCCATCTGATAGTCCCAATTGTCCAGATCGGGAACCTCGGCTTCGAGCAGCGGCAGACCAGCCGTGCTCTGGAAGCGGATGTGGGTGACGGCCTTATCCGCGAGCAGGCGGCGGGCCTCCTGAAAGAGCGGGCGATAGCGCTCGCGGAAACAGACTGTTGAGATCGCGTCTCCCTCGGCGACCGCATCGGCAATGCGCCGCGCAACAGCCATGCTAGTCGCTTGCGGTTTCTCGCTGAAGAGGTGGATGCCCTGCGCTGCGGCCGTGGCTTCCACATCCGTGCGCGCAAAGGCTGGCACGACCGAATAGAGTGCATCGAGTTGCTCTTCCGCGAGCATCTGGTGAGGGTCTGCATAGGTGCGGGCGATGGAGTATTTTTGCGCGGTGGCGGCGAGGTTGTCCGGGTTAGGGTCACTCGCAGCGACCAACTCGACGTCGCCTAGCTTACTCAGATTGGGCAGGTGCGTTTGGTTGGCGAAACGGCCAGTGCCATAGATGCCGACGCGCACCGGGCGATTATTTACGAGCATGAAGAGAATCCTTTGTTGATAGCTTTTATACAGCGGCGTGAAATGGGCAAGAAAAGGAAAAAGGAACTCACGCGCCAGACCGCTCTACGGCAGGATCACGGGATAATCGGATACGTCTGTTCTACGCTCACGCCACCCTCGCTGCTGAATAGGCGAACGCGGAATATTTCAGCCCCGTGGAACCGATTGCGACTGTTCACACGAGTAAGTACCTTCGCGTCAAATAACGGCCATTAACTAAACGACCATGACAAGTGACTTTGTAGATGTAAGGACGTTCATCGGCAAAACTGTCGATGTTACCATAGATCGACCTCTTGGCTCCAAGCATCCTGAAGCGGGCTTCATATATCCAGTCAACTACGGATTTCTCCCGAATGTACCGGCACCCGACGGAGAAGATATGGACGCTTATGTAATCGGCGTTTTCAAACCGCTAGAGACGTTCACGGGCAGGTGTATCGCCGTCATTCAACGATCTGACGACGATGATGACAAGCTCGTTGTCGCACCTGACGGCAAGGATTACTCCGACGAGCAGATTCTCGCCCTGACGGAATTCCAAGAGCGATTTTTCGAATCGTCCGTAACACGTTAGGAAAGGGATACATGCCATTCAAAATTGCCGACGATCCGCAGACCGATTATCGGGAGTTGGTAAGAACCGCCTATAACCGATGTGCGACGAATTACGCGGGGCAAAAACGTACTACGCCTGGAGCGGAGCTCAACTTGATAACCGAGCGTCTGGCACCTGATTCAAAAGTCCTCGACGTTGGATGTGGCGCTGGTATCCCAGTCGCCCAACATCTTGCAGGGACGTTTAGCCTCACCGGAATCGACATCTCCTCGAACATGATAGCTCTAGCGAAGGAAAACGTCCCCACGGCCAAATTCGTCATCGCCGACGTAATGGAGACCGAATTCCCCGCAGGTAGCTTCGATGCAATTGTCAGCTTTTACGCCATCTTCCACATCCCAAGACAGGAACATCTAAATCTCTTTCGTCGATTTGCACAGTGGCTTCGGCCCGGTGGCCTACTTCTGTTTACGGTTGCGAGGAAAGACGACGGACTTGGATATACTGAAGATGACTTCTTCGGCGAAACCATGTACTGGAGCAACTTCGGCCCCTCGACGTACAAGAAGTTTCTTACTGAGACTGGGTTCCAGATCGAACGGGAAGGTATCGTAGGAGGAGGATTTGGAAGCGCTGATGCACCGGAGGAGGTTCACCCATTTTTCTTCGCCGTCAAAAGAGAGAGCTTGTAGACTAGCAAGCGTTGTGAATTGAACACATTCGCCACAATCGGCGTACTCATTTATCTGAAAAGGACTACCAATGCCGCTAACAGGTCAATGTCTTTGCGAGGCGGTCCGCTATACAAGCGACGCGGAGCCCCAATCTGTGACCTATTGCCACTGTGACGACTGCCGTAGGGTCACGGGCAGTGCTTTCAACGTTGGAGTCGGCGTACCAGCGTCCACATTTCAACTGAGCGGTAAAACCAAGGGATACGAATCTACGAACGACGAAGGCCACACAAAGATTCGCGAATTCTGCCCAGAATGTGGTTCACAATTGTTCACACGTTACCCGGACCTAGTGTTTATCAAGGCGGGCACCCTAGATCATTCCGAAGATCTGCGACCCACCCGAGAAATTTGGACTGAAATGGCAGTCCCATGGTCCAAGATTCCCGACGGCCTAGATAAATTTCCCCGATATTCGACGTGGGGAAGTTCGCAACCCGGCACACTTTAGGAAATTCAGATGAAAATTTCAGTAGTCAGCAGTAGTTCCGATCCCGACAGTCACAGTAGAGTGCTTACCGGAAATGAAGATCACTAAGCCACGTTACCTCTATCACGGAAGTCCTGAAAAACTTGATCGTATCGAGCCTAGGCCGGCGCGAGGAGTGGGACTAGAAAAAGACCGTTTGAACGCCGTCTATGCTACCCATATTCAAAATCTTGCTATAGTATTTTCCCTGCCGTTCATCCCCAACGAAAATAATAACCTTAGCTTTCAAGTATCATTTCAAGCGGACGAACCTGAGATTCACTTAGCAGCCGGTTCCCTCGACACGTCCAAACCTGGATTCCTGTATACCGTACCGTCGGCCTCTTTCGAGCAGCTCGACGATGAGCAGTGGGTATCATATAGCCCCGTTGAACCATGCGGCAAAGTTCGGATAAACCCAAAAGACTTTCTCCACTGGCTGCGGTGAGGGAAGAAGAGAATGAAAAAATGAACCGCGAACACATTTTCGCCCATTACGAACAGGACGCAACCAGGTACTGGAAGCTGAGAGAAGGCGGCTATGCCACCCCGCTGAGTGTGTGTCAGGGAACGGCATGCCTTTGACACGGTCGAGTATTCGCAGCAAGTTGAATCATTTCAAGAGCTGCGCGATTGACAACTATCTCCGCTTGAAAGGCCGC
The DNA here is from genome assembly GCA_965208845.1 of Candidatus Latescibacterota bacterium. GTDB lineage: Bacteria > Latescibacterota > UBA2968 > UBA8231 > UBA8231. The sequence goes on from OZ242361.1 coordinate 6,484,287, forward strand.
TTCAAATGCTGATAATCGACACGCACTGCCACGCCGGGAATAGCTGGTTCGAGCCTATCGAGACGCTCGAATTCGAGATGGACCGCAACGGCGTTGACCAAGCCGTTCTCGTCCAACACGGCGGCACGTACGACAACACCTACCTCCTCCAAGAAGCCGCCAAGCGATCGGGCCGGTTCAAAGTTGCTGTCCTCGTCAATCCCGAATCGCGCGATCCACTCGGCGATCTTGCGCGACTCGCAGAGCAAGGGGCCGCCGGTGTGCGCATTGCCCCGAGCAGCCAGTTCGCCAATGCTGGTCCTTACGACATGTGGCGCAGAGCCGGTGAACTCGGCCTCGTAGTCTCCAGCATCGGCAATGCATCCCAGTTCGCGGCCGACGACTTCGCGCGCGTGCTCGATGCGTGCCCCGACACGCACGTCAACCTCGAACACCTCGCAGGCGTGGGCATTGCCGAGCCGCCCTACGCCGATTACGCCAAAGCCCTACAACACGGCGCACGCGACAACACCAGCATCAAAGTCCCCGGCTTGGGCGAAATCTGCGCCCGCCCGCCGCGCCTGCTGCCCGAACTCGAATTCGACCGCGTACCGCCACTCTTTGAGATGGCCAAGGACGCATTCGGCGTGCAACGCATGATGTGGGGCAGCGACTTCCCGCCCAGCGCTGGCAGAGAGGGCTACGCCAATACGCTGCGCGGGGTCATCGAGCATCCAGCTTTCGCCGACGGCGACGATATCGAATGGGTCATGGGAAAAACCGCAGCGCGCGTGTGGGGATTCTAACGAGAAAATCTAACTTTCCGGTAGGAAATAATAGAGCGACATGGCTAAAGAAAAAAAGAAAACCTCGCGCCAAGCGTACGGCATCACAGTGCTCAAAGCCACTCACCCTCAAGTGCGCGCCAAAAAAAAGAAGCACGAACCCGGCATCCACGGCAACAAATTCTGGAATTCGAGTTGGTGCGTGATGGACTTTCTCTCGCATCAGGGCCTGCCGCCAAAGGCGCGGGTTTTGGATATCGGCTGCGGCTGGGGCCTCGCCGGGATATACTGTGCCAAAAACCACGGTGCCCGCGTCACGGGAATGGACGCGGATGCAGCGGTATTTCCCTACTTGCAGCTACACGCCGAGATCAACGACGTCGAGATAGAGACTTGGCGCTGCAAGTTCGAGAGCGTAAAAAAGAAACACCTGCGGCAAACCAACTTGATCATCGGGGCCGATATTTGCTTCTGGGACGAAATGGTCTCGCCGCTCTACAAGCTGATCAAAAAGGCGATCGAGGTCGAGGTCGGGCAGATCATCATCGCCGACCCAGGCCGCCCGCCCTTTCACTCGCTGAGCGAAAAGGTCATAGAGAAGCTCGGCGGCGAGCTCAAGGAGTGGGAAATTGACGGCGAGGTCACAGCCGACGCGTACCTACTCATCGCGGGCACGTTGCCTTAGAGCTTGCTCAGAAGCCGTCTCAAAATTCTAAGTGCGCTCCGCTCAACGCCATTTCACATCTGCGTTCATCTGCGGATACATTGCCGTCGAGCGACAGCCAATAGAGGTTTTGAACCCCTTACTCAGAACCAGTTCTCCTTATCCACCACATTCACCAACTCCTCGCCGCAGGCAAAGCGCTTGCAGTTCTCCACCATCAGGTCGCGTCGGCGCTCGTTCAGATAAGGGCCGGCCGCAGCCACGTGCGGGGTCATCAGGAAGTGCGGGGCCGTCCACAGCGGGTGTTCCGGCGGCAGCGGCTCCTGCTCAAACACGTCTAGGGCAGCACCGGCGATCTGGCCTTCGCGCAGGGCTTGGTCGAGGTCGTCCAACTTGACGTTCGCGCCGCGACCAATGTTGATGAAGTACGCGCTGGTCTTCATCTGCTCGAACCGGGCGCTGGTGAAAAAGCCCTCGGTCTGCGGCGTCTGCGGCACAGTGATTATGACGAAATCCGCTCTCGGCAAAAGTTGGTCGAGCTCGTTCGGGCGGTATAATTCGTCAACGCCCGCAGGCGGCGACTCAACGCGAGGATCGATGCCAACAGTCGTCATGCCCCAGTTCTTACACTGGCGCGCAGTCTCTGCGCCAATCCCGCCGACGCCGACGATCAGCGCGGTAGCCTCGGGCAGGTAGGTCGAAGGGCTTGACTCGCCGCCTTTGCGCCATTGGCCATCGAACTGATCGCGGAAGTAGCGGTGCATACCGCGCGAAAGCGCCAGCACAAAGGCCATGATATGGGCCGAGATGTGGTCGTTGAAGATGCCGCGAAAATTGGTCACTACCACGTCGCTGGCGATGAGTTCCGGGAAGTAATACCCCTTGGGCGGGCCGGCGGCTGGGGCGGCCAACCACTTGAGTTGGACAGCTGCGGCCAACAGCTCTGAGTCCAAGGTGCCGAAACAGGCCTGCGCCGTGGGCAGAGCGGCTAGAGCTTCGGCACGGCTCTCGCATTGAACGATCTCCATCGTGGGTACTGCTTCAGACATGGCCGCGGCTAGCTCGCCAGCGGGTGACAGAAAGACGAACTTGAAAGACATGTGGCTCCTTTCGCTAATTTGCACAGTGCTAGGGCAACTCTGGCGAGGAATATATCGCAAGACACCTGAGACGCAATCTCTCCCGCTCCTGCCAAACCGTTCACTTTTGTCGGCATCATGCGTATATTTCTCGCTAGACGCAGCATTGCTACTAGACCCTTGATCAACGGCTTTGGCCATGCCTACCTATTTTCCAATAACACCCGCTGAAATGGATGCCTACCGAAAGGCGGCCCGCCAACGCCACAGCGCCGAAAAGGAGCGTCTGTGCGAACGCCGTCAGCGCGCTTGGGGTCTAGCGCGGCAGGCGGCCCGCCTACTAGAGGAACACTTCAACGCCAAGCGGGTGGTGCTCTTCGGCTCACTGGCGCACGAAGACAGGTTCAACCCCTGGTCCGACGTGGATATCGCCGCTTGGGGCCTCCGGCCCGAAGACACTTGGCGAGCACTCGGAGCGGTCATGGACCTCGACCCAGATATCGAAGTGAACTTGGTCGATATGGCCTGTTGCCGTCCCGCCCTAAGAGCGGTTATCGAGCGCGAAGGAATTGATCTATGATCTCTCGCCACATCGTCAGTGCCGAGCGCATCCGCAGCGAATTGGAAAACATAGAGGAGGTCGTCTTTATCGACTTTCTCGCAGGATTAGCCGACGCCGACTAACACGCCCCTAGGGTTGCGGTGGTGGCGAAAAGGTTTGCATCCCGTGAAAAATCCAACATGCGCCGCAGCGGCCCTGCTCTACAAGAAGGTCGCCTTACCCGACGAGTTCGTCCGCGAGCGCATCGGCGGGGACATTCGCATCGGCGACCTGACTGGAGACGGACAGGTCGATTTCCTCGTGTACAATGCCCTCGGGGGCATCAAGCCCTGCTTTCTAGGAGCCTTTTCGCTCGCCGGCGAGCCACTGTGGACAGTGGGAGATCGGGATTTTACCGCGCTCGACGCGGATGAGCCGGGACGCCTCGCGACGATTTCTCCCGACCGCCCAGGGCCAGTGGCCATCTGCGACATAGACCAAGACGGGCGGCAAGAAGTCCTCTGCTTCCTCGTCGATCCCTGCGTGAAACGCACCAGCAAATGGAACCTCGCAGACGTCCACATCGCCATCCTCGACGGATGCACGGGTGCGATCAAACACTGCGCTGCGCCCGAGGAACTAACGCGCTGCAACGCCTACGCAGACGGAGAAATGCACGTCCCCAACTACGTGCATCAGCGGCTGCTGATCGCCAACTTCTCCGGGCACGACCAGCCGCGCGATTTTGTCGTCAAGCTAGGCTGCGATGTCCTCGCATTCAACGACCGGCTCGAAGTGCTGTGGCACTATCGCAGCAAGTGGCATCGCTACCCGGAGCACGCGGCGTACATTCCGGCCGTCGGCGACTTGGACGGCGATGGGCGCGACGAGGTCAACGGCGGGCACTTTGGCCTCGATCACGATGGAAGCGTGTTGTGGGAAACCTTTTTAGGCGACCATGCAGACAGCGTGTTGGTCGATAGGTGGGGAACGGAACCAGCGGCCATTGTCTCGGGCGGCGGCCAAGTACTCGACGGCAGCGGACGACGCCTGCTGCACTTGGGGGCGGATGTGGTGCCACACGGACAAGAGGTGCGCTGCGGCAACTTGCGGCCCGAGCTACCCGGCCGCGAATTGGCCATCCGCTACAACGGGCACCACGCGGACGTGATGATCGTCGCGCAAGACGGTGTTGTTCTCAACCGCTTCCAGGTAGATGAATCGCCCAACAACACGGGCATGGAAATCGTGCGCTGGAACGGGCCAGAGCACGGAGATCTGCTGTACAGTCCGGCCGCCCTCTTCAACGGCCACGGCCACAAGGTCGCAACCTTCCCCGAGTTACCCGCGCCGACCGGCGGCAAGATGGGCTGGTATCACTGCTTTCCAGCCGATGTCTGCGGCGACGAGCGCGAGGAAGTGGTACTCTACGATCCATACAGCGACGCCGTGTACATCTACACGCCCGCGCCACTCGACGAAGGACGGTTTGGCGGCTATCGACATACGCCGCGCCAGTACAACGCCCGGCTGCTCGATTAACAAGTTGATTTAACATGAATCCTGTCCATCCCATAAATCCTGTTCCCCTACCTCCTCCTCATCCCATAAATCCATGTCAAAATTCCTAATCATCTCCATCGACTGCTGGCGCTACGACGCCCTTAGCCGGACGAATTCTCGGTTTAACACGCCCAAATTCGATCTGCTGACGAGGGATTACGCCTTTGCCGAGCGCTACTTTGTCACCGCGCCGGCGACCCGCCCTTCGCACACCTCGCTGTTCACCGGGTTGTATCCTTTTGAACACGGGCTTTTTGGGCAGACCTATCTGAAGATGTTCGCGGACGTGGCCAACCTGTTCGACCTTTTTGCCACAGCCGGGTACAGCGTTCGGGGTTTTTCCGAGCGGCCGGACGTATTCCGCTTCCTCGACTTCGCGCCTTTTATCGGGCCAGTTGATCCAGCAGTCACCCAGCAGCACTTGGGGTCGCTCGAACGCCTGTGCGCCGAGCTGATCGAGCCGCGTGGGCCACAGTTTAAGTTCCTCCACTTTTGGTACACGCATGGCGGCTACGGCTTGGGCGACATACCCCATCCGCCCAATCTAAGTCAGTTAGTGGCATCTGGTCAGGTAGAAGAAGCACTGCGCTACTACCAAGCGGCTGTGACCCACGTGCTGGAATTTTCCCTCGTCGAGTTGCTCAAGCGCATCGACCTCGACGAATGGGCGGTCTTTATCTGCGGCGATCACGGTGAGGGATTTTGCGGGGAGGTTATGGCGCATGGTGACCGGCTGCATCCCAACGTGGTGCACGTCCCCATGCTGGCGCACGTGCCGGGCGGCTTCTCCTTTCCGCGCGACGGGGCCGTCTCCGCCATCGACCTCTTTCCGACCATCGCGGCGTTAGCCGATCTACCCGTTGACTACCAAGGGTTCGGACAGAACTGGTTGGAGCCGAGCGCGGCGTTGGCCGATCGTTGGGTATTATCTGAGCTAGACAGTCTATACGGCATCGGTTTTCTCAGCCCCGACAATCTGCGCCTGCCCGCCGAGCGCGTCACGTCGCCTACGGCTATCGACGGCGAGGAAATAGCGCGCTATGCCGAGGGCATCCGCGAATGGTGCCTGTGCGACGGGCGGCATTTCTACCGCGAGGACGAACAGACGGGCGCATACGTCCTGCGCGACCTACGCCACGGCGACGACGATTTGGTTTGCGCGGACCCATCGCACTACCGCGCGCAATATCGCAACCTGCGGGATCGCTCCGCATACCAACAGATGCAGGCTCAAGGAGCAACGGCTGGCGAGGCCGAGATTCTCCAAGAACGCCTGCGCGCCCTCGGGTACCTAGATTGACCGCCGTGGCTAACCTATTCGTCTTGTTGCTCGTCTTGGCCGGGTGCGGCGAGGACGCTGGCTTGGATAGTACCCTAGGCGACTGTGCAGGCAACGTTCTGCCAGGTAGCCACATCGTGCGCTCGCGCGAAGACGCGGATGCGCTGGAGAAGGAAGGGAAATGCAATTACACCATTGCTGGCGACCTCGAGATTACGCGCCTAGACCTTGCCCTTTTTGAGGGCTTGAACCAACTCAGCGCCGTAGATGGCAACCTCACCATCTACGACAACGACGAGCTCAAAAACTTTGAGGGTCTGAACGACCTCGCCTCTGTGGGCGGAGACGTCACCATCCGCGACAACGACGAGCTCGTCGATATCGAGGGGCTATCCTTCCTCAGCGCAATCGGCGGCCACTTCAGCGTCTCTCACAACGACAAGCTGACCGCCGTAGATGGTCTAATCAAACTCAAAGCGGTCGCCGGCAACGCGCGCATCGACAACAACAACCAATTGGCCAATATCGACGGCCTGTTCGGCCTCACCACGGTCAGTGGCAGCTTCACCATCGCGTTTAACCCTTCCCTTGAACTCATAGAGGACCTTTCGAATCTCAGCCGCGTCGGCGGCGATTTCGTCATCGAGGACAACTTGGCCCTCACCACGATAGAAGATGTTTCGTCTCTAAGGGAGATTGGCGGCAGCTTGCGCCTTGGACGCAATGCCGCGTTGGACATGGTTGAGGACGTATCCAGCCTAACGGACGTCGGCCAAGACCTGAGCATCTACAGCAATCCGCGACTGACGAGCATCGTCGGGCTGGCGAATCTCAGCCGCGTCGGCGGCAACCTCAACATCTACAACAACGAAAAACTGACCACGCTGGCGGGATTGGAAAGCCTTGCGCAGGTCGCCCAAGACCTCAACATCTACGAAAACGAAAAACTGACTAGCCTCGCCGGGCTAGCCAATCTCGTCGGCATTGGAGGCAACGTGCTCATCGTCGAAAACGGCAACTTGCCGACGAGCGAAGCCCAAGCCTTGGCCGATCGCGCAGCGACGGGCGAGGTATCCATCGCCGACAACGCGGATTAGCTTCTAGCCATCCCCGTAATAACCTGCTCCACCTCGGCCACGGTCGTCTCCTTGGGATCGATGTCATCGGCGACGACGCGGCCTTGGCGCAGCACCACGATCCGGTCCACGACCTGGAAGACGTGGTGGATATTGTGCGCGATGAATATGCAGGAGTGGCCCGAGTCGCGGGCATTGCGGACAAAGCGCAAGACGCCTTGCGTTTCAGCAACGCCCAAGTTGTTGGTCGGCTCGTCGAGAATGATTAGCTCGCTATCGAAGTGCATGGCCCGCGCAATGGCCACGGACTGACGCTCGCCGCCCGACAACGCGCCGATGGGCGTCGTCGCGGGAATGTCCTTTTCAATGCCCACCTGCTTGAGCAAGGTGCGGGCCACATTCGCCATGGCCTCTTGATCCATGCGCCCTAAAAACGCCGGGCCTTTCAGGGGCTCGCGACCCAAGAAAAAATTCCGCGCAATGGACAACTCCGCTACGAGGGCAGAATCCTGATAGATGGTTTCAATGCCGTAGCTAATGGCGTCGGCTGTGCTCTTTATATCAGCTTTTTCGCCGTGTATGAAGATGTCGCCGCCGCTGGCGGGAACGGCCCCGGAGAGAATTTTGATCAGCGTAGATTTACCGGCCCCATTGTCGCCGAGCAAGCCGACGATCTCGCGTTCACCGACCGTCAGATCGACATTTTCGAGGGCGCGCACTCGTCCGTAGGACTTGCTGATGTTTTTCATCTGGACTAGTGCCACTGTCATCGCCTAGCCCTGTTTCTAACCAACGGCGTAGCCACCGACGAGTAGATATTCAACTCGATGTGAGTTGAGCAACTTCAAGAACTCTTTGAAGTCGGGTGGTAGTTGGATCATAGCCATAGTTAATCTGCCGCATCAACTCAACGGATTCCAAGCGTTCATAAGGCGTTTTCGAGTGCCAGTATTCCTTTTCGTCCGATTCTGAAAGGGATGCAACTGAAAGGACGCTCTTATCCATTTTGAAGGTATCTATTGTCTTCATGTGCTTTTCCCGTGCCTTCTAACGACCCAATCAGAAGCGCCCGAGCTTTTTCTTTGAGCCCGGGCGCTTTCAATATGGCGGTAGCCTTTGGTTTCTCCTCCAAAAGACCTACGATTTCGTCAATACAGCCACGGCCAAACCAGCCATAGAAAGCATCATCGTAAACATAAGCGTTATCAGCGTATAAAATTGCTTGTCGGCTCGCGCTCGTTGGTCTCGCACCTCCGCTCGTTGGTCTCTTATCTCCGCTCCGAAAGTTTCCAGCATCTTATTAAGCTGTTCAGCAATTCCCTCCAACTTGCTGAGACGTTCAGCATGGCTTACCAGTAAAGGATCCGTGGACTCCATGAACCTCTTCCTTCCTCCTTTGCAACGTCCTCACCGAAGGGTTAAGACTTCTACCTTGCAGTATAAAAGATGGAGTTGAAGAAGTCAATTTTGTCAGACATACAGTACCCAAAATCTCTTGAAAAACGGCGTAACTCCTTGTTTATGTTTGCCGATGTGCTCCATTGCACCAGAGCCACTGTCATCGCCTAGTACCTTTCCTGTCGTCGGCGATCAACCCACGAATGCAGAGCCATCATGCCCAGAATGATCGCGCCGATGAAAATGTTGTACGCCAGTCCGGGCACGCCGATGAGCACAATGCCGTTGCGCATCAAGCGCAAGATGAACACGCCGAGCACCGTGCCGATAATGGTGCCGCGTCCGCCCGTCAGGGCCGTCCCCCCAATCACAACCATGGCGATGACTTCCAACTCGTAGCCCGTGCCGCTGTTGGGATTGGCCGCAGCCGTGCGAATGGAGCTGATGATACCAGCGAAACCCGCCATGACGGCCGAGAGCACAAACAGCTTGACCTTGGTGCGCTCCACGGCCACGCCGCGAGCGCGTGCGGCTTCGGCATTGCCGCCCGCCGCTTGCAGCCAGTTCCCCATCTTGGTCTGCGTCAGCAAATAGCCGAGCAACAGCGCCGCCGCCACAAACCAAAACAGCGACATGTATAAGCGCAGGCCAACCACGTTAAAATCCCCGACCAGCACCTCGGCGAGCAAGAGATCCTCGGCGTTCCAAGTCCGCTGTGGAAACCCTCTCGTCACCACCAGCGCACTGCCCCGCACGACCAACAACATGCCGAGCGTCACCAAGAACGAGGGAATCCGCAAGCGCGTGACGAACAGGCCGCTGCACAGGCCGATAGCCGCAGCCATGCCCAAGGCGAGGACAAAGCCGACCTCAATGGACGCAGCCCCGGTGTTGTACAGAGTCCACATGAGCACCGGGCAGAACCCGAACAACGAGCCGACCGACAGGTCGAATTCGCCGGACGTCATCAGCAAGGTCATGGCCAGCGCGATCAGCCCTAACTCCACCGTGAAGGCCAGCATGTTGCCGATGTTGCGCGACGATAGAAACGCCGGATTGATCTGCCAAAAGACAAAAACCATGACGACCAGCAGGACAAACGGACCGAATTCTGGCCGCGAAAGGAAACGCTGTACGACTGAGTTCATCTACTCGCTCGACAGAATGTCGTCGTAGATCTGGGCCTTGTCGGCCTCGTAGAGCGCACCGGTGATGACGTCAAAACCGGGCGGAATGCCGCTAGCCGCCATGGACGCCAACGACAGGGCCATATAACTGATCGCCAGCGGATCTTGCCACATGGCTGCGTTGACGTAGCCGCTGAGGACTTCCCGAGTGGTGTCGAGCGAGTTGCCCCAGCCGACGACGGGAATGTCGCCGGGGGCAAAACCGGCTTGGTCAAAGACGCGTTTGATGCTGCCAGTGACCAGATCTCCGAGTCCGATGATCGCGTCGATTTCGTCGCCGTTGGCCGTCATGTAGTCAACCATGCGGGAGATGACTTCGGCTTGGTCGAGGGTCGCGTCGGTGACTTCCCACGTGATCCCCAACGGCTCAAAAACGCTGGCGACGCCCTGTTCCTCTTGGACGCCATAGGTCGCGCCAGGCACTTCCACCGGCATCCACACGAAGTCGCCGGATTTGACGTGGCCCTTGTCAACCAAGTACTGCGCCCACTGCTGGCCGACCGCCACCAAGTCGCCCCCGACATAGGCGTCAAAACTAGCGGTGGGGTCGGGCGTATTCATGTTGATGATCGGAATGTTGGCCTCGTTGGCCTCCTTAGCTACCTGCACCAAACTGCCTGGGTCGGGGCTGCTGGAGACAATGCCGTCGGCTCCAGCGGCAATGGCGGCGCGCACGGCCTCCTGATGGGAAGCCACGTCGCCATTGTGGAAAGACGTGTTGACCTCGTGGCCGGTATCTTGGCTCCACTGTTGCGCCCCGGCTAGAAAGTAGGTCCACACCGGGTCGGCAGGCGAGCCGTGCGAAATCCAGTAAAAGGTCTTGGCCTCGGCTTGATCCGCGACGACCGGACTTAGCGCTAGCAGCACACTGATCAGCATGACAATCCTTGCTTTAAACATCGGCGTTCCTTTCTGTGTAAAAAGTATGCTCGGCAGCAGTTCGCTAGGGCGGGCTATTTTCACTCTATTCGCTTCGGAGAGTCTGGATCGAGATCAACGGATCTCTCCGGTTCTGAATCCAGCCACATTTTGACATCTTGTCGAAATGCTATCCAGACTTCGCCCAACTCAAGCACCAGATCTTCCATGCAACTCACGATACGCCGCTAAAAGGTTCTCAATCTGCTGTAGCTCTCGCTCAATATGGGCTAGAGTACGCTCAGTCAACATGAATCATCGCCGCTTCGCGTTCGAGAAAGGCCGCCAGATCTGGATCGGCATCCAAGTCGATCAAGTCGGCGGAACGACGCAGTTCTACGAGCAGCCTCCCCTGCAGTTTGAAGAACAGTTTCGCCGGGCAGCCGCGGACGGCAAAGTCAATGTCGGAATCGGGTCGGACGTGGCCCTCAGCGATTGAGCCGAAAACATACACCTGCTGACAGCCCGCTTCTTTGAGGATAGATACCCCGCGAGCCAAATCGCGCTGCATGTCGTCTGGAACGTCTCCCAGCTTATCAACTATATCGAGAATGCGGTCGTTAGTAGTCATAATCATGCTCTTTTCTGTAGTCGCGCTCTTGATCAAGACTAGTCAGGCACCTATAGAATCCGAGAGTTACGGGTTTCATACGTTAAGCCCAAGAGTCTCCACCTGCGCCAACAGTGTCTCGCGTTCGTCGGGACGCACGGGTCGCAACGGACGCCGAGGATCCCCACACTCCATCCCTATGCGCTGACCGACCACGGCCAAGATGCTGCCGAAATAGCCAAATTGCGCCACTGTGCGGTGAAAGGCGCTAGCCCGTTCCTGAGCCTGTTTTGCGGCGGCCAGATCGCCCTCCTGATAGGCATTCCAAATAGCCATCCACAGTTCCGGGGCCGCGCACAAAGGACCATCGACCGACCCGACGGCCCCGACGGTCATAGCTGGCAACATCAGCTTGCCGCTGCCGATAAAGGCGTCTAGCCCCATGCCGACGAATTCTATCAGGTTGGCGAATACCGGCGACGAGTGTTTCAAACCGGTAGTCTGCGGTACTTCATCCACTAGGCGCTGCATCAGGGCCGGCCTGACATCGAGGCCGGTACAGCCGGGCAAATTGTAGATGAACAACGGCCGATCAGCCGCGGCCCCCACGGCCCGATAGTATTCTACTACGCCATCGTCGTCGCCCTGGTAGAAAAAGGGCGGCACCGCACAGACAGCTTCCACTCCGGCTTGCGCTGCGTGAGCCGCCAGTTTTTCAGCCCGCGCCGTAGTATTGGCCCCCACGTGCATGATGACTTGAGTGCGTCCCGCGTTCTGGTCGGCGGAGATTTCGGCGATGCGCTGATTCTCCTCGTCGTCGAGCAGGACGCTCTCGCCGGTGCCGCCAGCGACCCAAAAGCCGTGGACGCCGGCTTGTATATTGAACTCCATGGTGGCGCGGAAGGCCTCTTCGTTTAGCGTGTCATCCTCATTTTTCGGACTAATAATCGCCGGTACCACCCCGTGGAATTGTCCCATGTTTTCCTCCTTAGTACCACATTTTGTTATAATACTTCGACAGCGTCTCAATATAGGCGTCGCTTTCTCCGCTTCCAACACTCAGACTAGGAGGATGGTATGAAAACCTATCGCGTGGCCATACTAGGCTGCCGGGGCCGCGGCACGGCCGCCGCACGCGCGTACCACGCCCACCCTCGCACGGAAATCGTCGCTCTCTGCGACCTCGTGCAAGACCTGCTCGACACCCTAGGCGACGAACTCGGGGTCGCAGCCCGCTACACCGATCTAGACGCGATGATCGGCCAGCACCAACCCGACATCGTCGCCATTCCCACCGGCACAGAATTCCACCACTCGCTGGCGCTGCGCGTCCTCGAATACGGTGCCCACATCGATATTGAAAAGCCGCTGTGCGTCGATTGCCAGCAGGCCGACGAGGTGCTGGCCAAGGCTGGCGAAAAAAACGCGCGCATCGCCGTGCATCACCAAGGGCGCGTCGGCGTCTATATGAAAGCCGTGGCCAAAGCCCTTGCCGAGGGGCGCATCGGCCCGTTGCGCCACATCCACGGCCACGGCAAGACCTACTACGGCGGCTACAACCTAATGAACATCGGCACCCACATGATCAACAACATGCTCAAGGTCGCCGGCCCGTGCCACAGCGTCGTGGCCACCGCCACCACCGATGGCCACCCCATCACCCCGACGGATGTGGTGCCCTCGCCGCAGGGCATGGGCACCATCGCCGGCGAACACATCACCGCGACGCTCAGTTTTGCCGACGGCGTCACCGCAACCCTCCTGCAACACCGCTTCCCCACCCCGGTCAATCCAGTGATAGAATTCTGCGGCAGCGAAGGCCGCTTAGTGCTCTCGCAGCTCGTCTGGAAAAGGGACCTCGGCGCGTTCCTGCTGCCGCAGCCCCACTACGCCCTCAACGACCAAAGAGAACCTTGGGAAGTGCTTCCACCCATCTACTGCGAGAGTTACGATCCGCAGAGTTCCGCCCACCCAGACGATTACGCCTATGTAGAGGAATACGTCGCAGCACTCGACGAGGGCCGCGAGCACGAATGCAGCGGCCAAGCCGGCCATCACATCGTGGAAATTATGATGGGCATCTTCGAATCTGCCGCGTACGGCAAACGAGTAGATTTACCCCAGCAGGACCGCGCCCATCCCCTCCTGCGCTGGCGGCGCGAAAACGGCCTACCCCCACCCGATCCCATGCCGCGTCCCTACGCCGAGTGGCTGACGGCAGAGGACGTGCGCTTGGGGCGGAGTGGGTGATCCGCAGATGGGCGCAGATGGGCGCAGAATACTACTGACAAGACGACATTCAGGATTGCTATGGGAGGGCACGATCACCATGAACGACACTGAAAAATTTCTCTTCGACCTGCAGGGCTTCATCGTCGTCCGCGAGTTCCTCTCGCCGGGCGAAGTCAAAGCCCTCAATGACGCTTTCGACGCCAACTGGGACCAGCGCCGCGAAGACCCAATTGGCGACCCCAGCGGCAACATGGCTGGGCTGCATAAGCGCAGCATTTTTACCGGCATGCTCACCTATGAGCAGCCCCATTGCCAGCCCTTCCGCGACCTACTCGCGCACCACAAGCTCCTGCCCTACCTCGACACCCTGCACGGACGCGGCTGGAAGCTCGACCACGAGCCGTTTATGATCACCGGTTCCAAGGGGATCGAAGGCCTGTGCATCCACGGCACCACCAACGTCCTCTTCAATGGCTCCCGTTTCTACGCGTACACCAACGGCCAGATGCGCTGCGGCCTGCTCGTCGTCCAGTACACTTTGCACGACCAAAACCCCGGCGACGGCGGCCTCTGCGTCATCCCAGGCAGCCACAAGGCAAACTTTTCCTGTCCTCCGAAGATCACGACTTGGGAAGAGCACCAAGAGGTCGTGTACCAAGTGCCCCTGAAGGCCGGCGACATGGTCATCTTCAGCGAGAACACCTTGCACGGTGCTCTGCCGTGGCAGGCGAACCACGACCGTCGCGCCCTGCTCTACCGGTACACGCCGAAGTACCTGCACTACGACGGCGGCACGTACGAGGTCACGCAGCCAAAATGGGTGTCAGAGTTGACTGAAGCACAGCAGGCGGTACTCGAACCGCCCTACATCTACCACCATCCCCTCATCGAACCGGACGGCGAAACCGTGGTCCGTCCGCGCCGCGAGGATTAGCCCCAGTTAATTCACTACAAAGGGTAGTACTGTTCCGAGGAGTTTTGTTCGGAGGTTATGGGAACAGTCCCGCGCCGCGAAAAACTCCGATCAGCCCTGCCACGCCAAATTGATGCTCGTGTACCCATCCGTATAGCGGCGCAAATGCTCGGGTAGGTTGGCTAAAAACCACTGGCCTTCCTCGGGGATTTCCCAGGGGATGTCGATGCGGTGGTTGCGGGGGCGGAAGCCGATGCCGCAAGAAAGGCGCGTTTCTTCAATGCGGTTGGGGAACGCGCCGTGATACGTGCGATGGGCGAAGACGATCATGTCGCCGCCGTTGGTAAAGAGGGGGACGAGGCCGGGGATGTCGAAGCCGTTGTACCCGCGTTCCTCCGTGCCCTCTGGGTAAAAGGAGCGCCGATCGGCCGTCATGCTGAATCCCTCCGGCCCCTCCCAATTTTCAACGTGGGAATCCTCAATCACGCACAAACCGCCGTGCTCGGGCCGCGAGCCGGTCAGGTAGAACCACTTGCCCGACGGCCACAGCCCGCGATTGAGCACATCACCCGAATTTTTGATCTCGGTCGAATAGCCACACCAATCGGTATGCCACCCCACGGGAGCAGAGCCAGTCCGGCGGATGATGGCGGCCGAGCGGTGGAGCGTTAGTTCATCCGTGCCGATTAGGTGCCGGTGAATGTCCATGAAAGGCTCGTAGTCGAGCACCTCCCAAGCACCCGGGCCGGACTCGATCCAAGCGTGCCGCGTGCGGCTCTCGCCCGGCTGCAACGTGCGCTCCGGGTCTGTGCCATCCCACACCGCCTGCTTGAGCTTGGCGACGATCTCCGACGGCAGCGCGTTTTTGATTATCGCGAAACCGTGCGCCTCCAAGCATTCGTCCATCGCGTCGAGCTCGTCGGTGGCGAACTCATAGCGGTAGCCCAAATCCGGCTTCTGAATGTGCGAATAGTCTTTCATGATTTCCTCCTTGCGAGGTAGGGGGCGGTTTGCAAACGCCCCTACAGGCACAAAAAAATTAAGGCTCATTATGGATTGCAGGGAGCTATTCCCAGAATGCCTTTAATGAGGCTTTCCAGGAGCGCTTTGCCCCTTTTTCTCATGTTATGAACGAATTGAAAGAAGCCCAGATAGAGTGGGAGTTTTTCCTGCGAGATCCCTCGATGCGGTCTCAACCAAGAGCGTAACAAAGACCAGAGCCCTTCTATGGTATTGACATGCACTTCACAAAAGCCATCTTGATCGTCATCCCGGGCGAATTCCCCTTGCCCATGATGCACCACCGCATGGGCATAGCCCCAAGCCTCCAGCCGCCCGTAAATGTTGTACTCGTCGGTATAAATGAGTGTGCCCGGGGCAATCGCCTTTTTAATCAGCGGCTCAATGGTTTGTTGCTGGACATTCTCCAGCATCTGAATGCACACATCCCCCCCGCGTTGAATCATGCCTAAGATCGGCGGTTTTTCCCCAGCTAAGGTGCCCCGTCCTCGACGGCCTTTGAGTCGATTGCGTCGTCCTGTTCGGCCTTTTTTTTCACCGCCGTAGGATGCCCTTTATGACCGGCCACAAGATAGACTTCATCGCACTCGACTACCCCATCAAGCCAAGCGGGCTCCTGCTGGGCAACCAAGCCTTGCCGCAGGTGCGTGGTCATGTGCTGCGCATCATCTTTATTCAATCCCAGTTCCTGGGCAATTTGCCGGTTGGACCGATGTAAGCCCATGAAATACAGACACAAAATCCAAACCCGTAACGGTTGGTGGTGACCGGCTAACACGGTGCCGGTCAAATCATCAAAGTCCCGAGCACAGCCGGGGCATCGGTAGCGTTGGCGATGCGGCTGCGTGTCATCAAAACCCCGCTTGATAAGCCGAGTCGAACCACAGTGCGGACAGAAAATACCATCGGACCAGCGGAGCGCGCGAACCGTTTCAAAGCATTTGGCATCATCGATGAGATGTTGGATATTGACCATGGTGAAAAGCCAGATTGGAAGACAAGGAAAAAGGGCGCACAGCACCAAGATAAGCCGGTGGGATTACCCTTTCAAGACAACTCCCCGGAATCCATAATGAGCCAAAATTAAATATATTGATGTTGTAGGGGACGGTTTCAAACCGTCCCCTACATGGCACCATCTTCAAGCGCCAGCTCGTAGCAGGCGGCCTCGCTGTCGGTGCGCACTAATAGATAGGGGGTGGCAAAGGCCGGGGGATTCCAAGTTTTGCCATCGAAGGCCGTCATGCGCGCTAGTTCGACGTGGCGGTCGGGGCGCGCCTCGACCAGTACCACATCGCCCTTTTCGCTCATTATCAGCAGAATATCGTCCATCAGGATGAGCTGGCCGTGGCCGTAGCGCCCGCGCTTCCAGCGGCGCTTGCCGTCTTGCGGGTCGAGGCAGACCAGCACCCCATCGTCGAGGCCATAGACAAAACCATCGCGATAGACCATGTTGGCAAATTTGGCCTTGAGCCGGGGGCTTTTCCAGACCATATCGCTCGTCAAGCCGCCGTCAGATGCGGCGTTCACCTGATACAGCTTGGCGCCAATGCCGTAGCCCGTAGAGACCAAAACCCGGTCCCCAGGCAAGGGCAGGGGGTTGGCAACGCATTCGGCCTGATCCCAAGGCTGGCGCCAGAGGGGAGCTCCGCTCTGCGGATCGTGCGCGACGACGCTGTAGCTGTTGAAGATCAGGATCTGCTCGCGTCCAGCTAAAGTAACCAGACGCGGCGAACTGAAGCCGGCCTTGTCCGTGCCCCCGCCCCAGACAAACGCGCCGGTTTGGCGGTGATAGGCCACTAGCGAGCGCTCATCCGGGCCTCCGGCACTGACCACGACCAAGCTGTCGAGGACCAGCGGCGAACAGCTAATGCCCCACATAGGGGCCTGCCCTTGGTTGCTGGCGATAATGTCCCGCGACCAAACCAACTTCCCACTGTCCAGCTCCAAGCAGTTGAGAATGCCAGTAGCGCCCAGCGTGAAAACCCGGTCGCCAGCGATGGTGGGCGTAGCGCGCGGACCGATGCCAGCTACGGCGGTCTCGTAGCGAGTCGAATCGGCGTGTTGCCAGAGCTTGCGACCCGTGGCCAAGTCGTAGCAGACGACCTGCTCCTCGGGGCCGTGTTGCTCCTGAGTTACAGCCCGGCCACCTACAATGGCAAAGGAGGACCAAGCGGCACCAACGGGGCGACGCCAGATTTCGCGCGGCGGGTGCTTGGCCCAGTCGCGCTCGAGGTGGACGCCGCGGAGGCGGTTGTTGCGTTCGGGGCCGAGAAATTGCGGCCAATCGCGGGCGTCGAGCGCGGTGGCGTCCCCTCCTTCGACCGCGGTGGCATCGCCCTCAGTACTCCAACGCCATTCGAGGACCGGGACGAAGTCGCCGCTCATACCCTTAATGCGAAAAAGTCCAATACTAAGCGCAATGACGAGGACAATGCCGCCGAAATAGCGGAAGCGCCGTCCCCAAGCCAGCCGCGACGCAAAGAGCAACCAGAGCAACGCAAAGAAAATGGCGAGCATGACGATGGCCATAGTGCTCATCGTCTGTCGCTGGCGATGGGGTGCTTCGGGCAACCAGATCCACAGGAGTGCCAGGACGACGATGCCGCCGAGCAGATAGAGGGGCCATAAGCGAGGACCAATCGAAGACATATGTGTTATACGCCGCCGGTGACGGTCTCCAAGCGGACCCAATCGCCGCTGGCGACCGAGCGGGCAATGGCGGCCATGGCCCGCATCGTTTGAGTTCCGTCCTCCACATCGGCCCCCATCTGGGGCGCGCCGTGCAGGACGACGTCGGCAAAACCTTCGAGTTGCAGCCGGTAAAAATGCGCGTCAGCCCCTAGCGGCCGGCGATACTGGCCATCGCGCGTGGAGAAGCACTCGACATCGCTGGATTTCAAAAACCACGGCAGGTAGGTTTTGCCGACCACGCTGCCGTGCTCCCCGTAGATGTGAAAGCCCTCGTGGTAGTCCATGCGCACAGCGACCGTCAAGTCGAGATGTCCCTGGCCACCGGTGGCGAACTCCACTTCGACAAACCAAGAATACGCCCCGAACAGCTCCTTGCACCGGCCGCGCACAGCCGCGAGCGGGCCGCCCAAAAAGCGGGCTAGGTCGATGAGATGCGAGCCGTGCGTCAGCATGAAGTAGCGCCGCTTGTCGCCCTTGGGATCACCCGCTGGTTTGCGCGCCTGATCGCTGTGCAAGGGCAGGGGCTGAAGGTTGTCAGTCATAGTATAGCGATAGGTCGAATCGCAATACCAAGCCTTCAGAGCCAATAGCGACCCCATCTCCTCGCGGATAAACTGCCGGGCAAAAGCAATGCCGGGATCGAAGCGCTTCATGTGGCCGACCTGGAGCGTACAGCCCGAGTCGGCGACAGCCCGGCGCAATTCCTCGCATTCCTCCACGCTCGTGCCCAGCGGCTTTTCCACGAAGACGTGTTTGCCCGCGGCCAGCGCCTGCAAGCTGAGCGGGACGTGGAACGCATCGGCCGTGGCGATGACGACCGCTTCCACCTGCGGATCCGCGAGCATGGCGGCAAAGTCGGCGTAGGTCTTTTCCGGCTGGTGAATGGCCGCCATGCGCTCAACCAAGTCCGGCGCTTGGTCGCAGAGCGCGTACAGGCGCGTATTGCGGGCCTTTATGCACGACTCAAAGTGGGCAAATTGGGCAATGGGGCCGCAGCCCAACACGCCGATAGAAAGGAGTTGACTATCCTTGTTCACGCGCTGGGCAAAATGGCGTACGCTTCGATCTCGACGACCAGATGCGGCTTGAGCAGCGCGGCTATGACGATCAAGGTCGAGGCCGGCAAAATCTCGCCAAACGCCTCGCGGTGAGCGCGGGTGACGCCAGCGGCATGGTCCACATCCGTGATGTACACGACCGTCCGCACCACGTCCTCAAGACTAGCTCCGGTCTCGTCGAGTGCTGTGGCGATGATCCCCAACGCGCCCTTGGCCTGCTCGTAGGCATCGCCCTGATCGTGCGGCGGTTGGGCGCAGGTGCCAGCGACGTGGACGTGACGGTCCACGCGCACGGCGCGCGAATAACCAAACTCCGCGCCAAACGGGCTGCTAGTCGGTATGTTTTTGCGTTTCATGGGTCCCCTTTATCTATGGTTTCTTCGACCTTCGCCCATTCCTCCAACAGGGCCGCCAACTCGCGCTCGATATCCGCGTGTTCGCATTCGAGGGCCTTGATCTGGTCGGGCGGGGTCTTTGCGTAATACGTTGGCTCGCAGCGCAGGGCGTCGATTTCCGCTAGCCGGGCTTCTGCTTTCTCGATGCGCGCTAGGCGCTTTTCTTGCTGGGCCGCAGTGCGACGCTGCTTGTTTTTTCCCTTGCGGTTAGATCGCGGTTCTCGGGTCGGTGCCTCTTTTTTCTTTTTCGCCTGTTTGGCCTTGAGGATGACTTGATCCGCGTCGAGATGGTCGTCGCCGCAGAAGTGGACGTACTCCTCGTACGTGCCGCGGAAGTCGAGGATTTCTTCGGGTTTGATCTCGACAATGCGCGTGGCTAGCTGGCTGATGAACCAGCGATCGTGCGAGACGATGAGCAGCGTGCCCGGATAGTTCTTGAGCGCCTCGACTAATGCCTCGATCGATTCGAGGTCGAGATGGTTGGTCGGCTCGTCTAAAACCAGCACGTTGGGTTGAGCAATGGCCAGTCGGCAGAAGACGAGCCGCGCCGCCTCGCCACCCGAAAGCGCACCCAAGCGCTTCTCGCCTTCATCGCCGGAAAAGAGCATCCGCCCCATCTGCCCGCGCACGAAGCCGAGGCCCTGATCCTGACAGCACTCCCAGACCCACGCCTCAGCCGTTTGGTTAGCAGGGCTGAGCTTTTCGCGGTGGTCTTGGGCAAAGTATCCGGGATGAGCCTCGTACCCCCACTCGACTTCCCCAGCATCGGCGGCCAGCTCGCCCATCGCGATCTTGAGCAACGTTGATTTGCCAATGCCATTCGGCCCCATAATCGCCAAGCGATCCCCCTTCTGCACGAGCAAATCGACCCCGTGCAGCACCTCGTTGTCGCCGAAAGCCTTTTTGACGTCTTTGAGTGTGAGCACATCGCGCCCACTAGCGCGCCGCTGCTCAAAGCGAAAAACCGGATAGCGGCGCGAGCTGCGCGGCAGCTCGACCATTTCCTCTTCCCGCTTCTCGATCAGCCGCAGCTTGCTCTGGGCTTGGCGGGCTTTGGTCGCCTTGGCGCGGAAGCGATCCACAAACTGCTGGTGATGGGCGATTTCGCGTTCGCGGTTGGCAATTTCCTTTTCTCGCCGCGTGCGCTCGGCCTGCTTGGCTGCTAGGAAGGCCGTGTAATCGCCCCGATAGAGCTGGACCGTCTCGTAGTCAATGTCGAGGATACAGGTGCTAATGTTGTCGAGGAAGCGGTGGTCGTGCGAGATGATCACCACCGGCCCGGCAAAGTCGCACAGGAAGGTCTCTAACCAGCGGATCGAGAGGATGTCGAGGTGGTTGGTCGGCTCGTCGAGCAGCAGCACATCCGGGGCACTGGCCAACACCTGCGCGAGCAAGACCCGCAGCTTGAAGCCGCCGGACAGCGTTGAGAGCGGGTCGTCGTGAATGTGGGCTGGCAGTCCGAGACCCTCTAAAATCGTCCCGGCGCGGGCTTGCGCGGTGTACCCATCGCAGTGGAGAAAGGTCTCTTCGAGCTGGGCGAACTTGTCGGCGTCGAACTCCTCGGCGGACGCGGCGAGGAGCCGCTCTTTGGCGACTGTCGCCTCCCACAGCGCGGCATTGCCCATCAGCGCAACATTGAGAATCGACTCGTCCTCGTAGAGGAACTGATCCTGTTGCAATACCCCCAAGCGCAGGCGCTGCGGAACCGTGATCGCGCCTTCGCTGACTTCAATATCACCGGAGAGCATGTTGAGGAGCGTGGTCTTGCCGGACCCGTTGGCTCCCACCAAGCCGTAGCGCTCACCGGCGTTGAGTTGGAGGGAGACCTTGGCGAAGAGCGTCTGCTCGCCGTAGAACTTGCCAACATTGGATAGCGTAATCATAACTTGCCATAATTACGGAAAATTGGCGATTATGGGCTACTCTGCCGCGCGCTAATTTGCCATCTTCTCAGCCTACTTGTCTCCAAAGGAGTCCTCCATGAACGAAGACGACAAATATCTCTTTGACCTGACGGGCTATTTGGTCCTCAAAGACGTGCTGACCGCCGAGGAAGTAGCCCAGCTCAACGCCGGCATCGACCGCCACCACGACCTTATGAGCGAAATCGACCGCCCACTGTCCGGCGACTCGCAGACGATGCAAGGCACCTCGCGGCGCAAGGACTTAGGCGGCATGTTGGCCTGGGAGCAACCCTATTGCGAGCCGTTCCGCAAGTTGCTGGTACACCCTCGTATCAAGCCCTATCTCGAAGAAATTTTGGGGCGGGGGTATCGCCTCGACCACGGGCCAGGGCTGATCGCCATGGACGCCGGCTGCGAGGGCGGGCTTTTGCACGGCGGCGGGGTGGAGCGCAAGGATATATCGGAAGTGTACTTCTTTAAGAACGACCGCATCTTCACCGGGCTGACCGTGGTCGAGTATCTGCTGGCCGACGAGGGGCCGGGCGATGGGGGCGTGGCGGTGATCCCTGGTAGCCACAAGGCCAACCTCGCCTGTCCGAAGAGCATGATTAAGTGGGAAAAGCACCAAGAGCACGTGCTCGAAGTAAACGGCAAGGCCGGCGACGCGATCATCTTCACCGAGACCTTGACGCACGGGACGCTGCCGTGGACGGCCGCGCACGAGCGGCGGGCGCTGCTGTACAAGTTCAGCCCAGGTACCCTGTCCTATGGCTCGGGCGCGCACGAGACGGCGTATTCCGAGTACATCGAGGACATGACCGAGGAGGAGCGGGCCGTGATGGAAGCGCCGCATATTAGGCGGTAA
The DNA here is from genome assembly GCA_965208845.1 of Candidatus Latescibacterota bacterium. GTDB lineage: Bacteria > Latescibacterota > UBA2968 > UBA8231 > UBA8231. Next base: position 6,506,387 of record OZ242361.1, read on the forward strand.
AACGACGCGGGTAGTTCTGAAAAGGAGTTTTTGCGATGACTGAGAATGTCAATATAGATGGCGTTCCAAGACGTGATGATTTCCTAGATCCGATCCTTGCTACGCTTCGCGAGCTTGGAGGTAGTGCTTCTAGAGGTGAACTTAAAAATAAGGCAAACGTGATGTGTGACTTTTAAAATTGTACGAGTCCGTCCAAGTCGAGCGGCTCTCTTTTCAGTCGTATATTGAGCCATACGCAGATGGAATGGGTGAGTATTTTGGTGGTCCATAGGCTTTGTAGATGCCACGCATCGCGGACTTTGATGGCTTGTACGTGGAAGCGTTGGACCAATTGGGCATAGACGGTTGCGGAGCGATGCGTCGCCGGAGTCGGTGCGCCCAGCGCGGGGCGACAAAGGGTTTTCGCGCCTCGGAGGGCCGCATATTGCGTTTGAGGGGCGTTAGCAGGTGGATGTGGTGCTGTTGGAGGTGCTGTTGTCGGTCTAGTCCGATAAAGGCCGCATCGCCGATCACGTGGGTGGGGGCCTGCAGGCCCGCTAATAGCGGGTCGCATACGGTGCTGTCATGGCCATAGGCTGGCAAAATCGGCGCGTGAACAATCAGACCATAGTCGGTGATGCGCAGCCCGCCCTTAAAGCCAAAGTAGTATTCGTCCTTAGCCGCACAATAGCCCAACGTCGGCGCGGGGAACCCCCCGACGGACTCGGTCTGGAAAATCCGCCGTTGAAACCGACGGGCGGTGTGGCAGATGGGTACGGGGAGGGTATCAATGATTTGATAGGGCGCTTGATCGCCGCCTAACCGCGCAACCAGGTGCTGATGCATCCAGGCTTTGACCTGCCAGAGGTTGGCGCACTGCCGGGTGAAGGCAACCCGGTCTTGCAGGGCCGGGAACCAAGGGCCCCAGCGGTCGTGCATCTGCTCGTAGAGTTGCTTTTGGCTGGTATAGCCCAGATACTGACCGACCAATTCGATGGTCAGACATTCGCTGTCGCTTAACGCCGGGGGGAAACCCGCCCGACGAGGATGGCCATGCTGCTTTAAGAAGGCCGGATACAATTCGTCCTCAAGCAAGCAATAGATGGTAATGACAAAATCTTCTACTTTATACATGATGGTGATCCCTCCGGGATGATCCCTATCTGTTTGATCGCACAAATAAGATAGGCGAGGGATCGCCATCGACGAAAAAAAGTCACACATCACGTAAGGCAATTAAAGATATAATCGAAGATATGGGACTGTCCCTTGACCAAACAAAGCTAGAATACAACGTGGGTTTTTCGATAAGCAGACTCAAACAGTTGGGTTTGATTGATAATTCAGAGAGAGGCGTGTGGTCTCTTACTGCTAAAGGGCGGGAGACACAACATGTTGACCCCAAAGAAATTGAGAAATTGGTCCGTCAGCAGAGGCAAGAGAGGCAAGCTCGCAAACAAGCCCAAGCTGAGACAATAGAAAACAATATGGAGGAAGCCGCTCCAACCGAGAAGGTTAAAAACTCAGCCGAAGACCCCACAGATGAAACCGCTTCTTGGCGCGAGGATTTGCTCGACACCCTCCAGAACATTCCTCCCGACGCATTCGAACGCTTGTGCCAAAGGCTGTTGCGGGAATCGGGCTGCATCGAGGTTGAGGTCACGAGGAAATCGAGCGACGGCGGAATCGACGGGCATGGAATAATCCGCCTCGCAGGGCTGATCAGCTTTCCCGTACTGTTCCAGTGCAAGCGCTACAGCGGCAGCGTTGGCGCAAGCGTGGTCAGGGACTTTCGCGGCGCGATGGTGGGACGAGCGGAAAAGGGCCTTATCTTGACGACGGGCCGCTTCACAATAGAGGCGCAACGAGAAGCCACCCGGGACGGCGCGACGGCGATAGACCTGATTGACGGCGAATTGCTAATGGACAAAATGAAGGAACTCGAACTCGGCGTGTCTGCGAAGATGGTCGAGGTCGTGGAAGTGGACAAGGACTGGTTCGCGTCGATTTAGCGGACACAGCACATGGAATTCGACATTAGAGTACAGCCGAAAGCCGGGCGCAACAGCGTCGAAGTCAACGGCGACAGGGTAACAGCGCGGGGCCTCGCGGCGCAGTTAGGGCACGGATCTCTCGCCTGTACGTAGGCTTTGCGTATGTATAGAGGTATATTTGACTTCCTTATGGCCCAATTAGATATTTTTTAACAAAGAGAGAGAAAATTGGCTAAACGAAGAGAATTATCATTCGCTGACTATCAAGAGGATGGTCATCTATGGATTACGTTATCAACCGGTGAGTATTATCCTGATGTACTTCCGCTAGCGTGCAAGCTGTATGAGCCTGTATTGGTTACATTTGAATATTTGTTGCAGTCTTCACATTCCTCAACCGACCTCTTTCTTGCAATAGCTGAAACCACGCCGCAATGGATGCGAGTACAGTTATGCCGAGTATTCAGGAAATATGTAAGTCCAGAAACCCCAGTAGAAATGCTAAAGAAGAAATCTGCTGCTCAAGATATATGCGATCAGTTTGGCAAAGGATTTCGCGCAGTTAATGAAGTGCAGTCGGCATTCCAATCACGCCCCATGCCCGATGAGGCATTATGCGCCGTTCTTTGGGAATATAAGGATCGTGGCAAGAAGGGTTATGATCTGACAGAGCGTTTATTCACAATCATCCGAAAAGAATATTCTGAACTTGAGATTATTGGGCCTGAGCGTGCAGGAAAAGACGTAAATCTTAGCAAAGTTTTTGAAGATTACCCCAACCCAAAGCGTCCAGTCGATTTTGTATTACTCAGTGATAGCACCCCGCTCGCCATAGGTCTGGCTCGTTATGATTCTGATAGAGGTGGTGCACAAGAGGACGATAGAACGGGTCAGTATCGAGATTGTGCAAGCGAAATTCTTGGGTATGCTGAATCAAAAGGCATAAACGTAAAAGTGATATTCTTAAACGATGGTCCAGGATTACTTCTTGGTTCAATGTGGAGTGATTATGCCCATATTGAAAATTCATGGCATGGAAAAGTGAAAGTCGTAACACTCAGGATGTTCTCTAAACGCATCACTATGGACTGGTTACATTCTTGAAAGGAAGGGTATTAGATATGGCAATCGGTATTCCCCAAAAAAATAATACTCTCTTAGATAGTGGAGTGCATCTCGATTATAGAGGTAAAGCGCCTGAGAAAGAAATATTCAATGGTTCCATAGTTCCTTTTGATGAGCTCCATTCTAATCCATCTCATAAGCGATTGTATTTTGGCGATAATCTCGATGTCCTTCGCGTCCTTGTAACAGATCCTAATATATGCGGAAAGGTAGCTCTCATATACATAGACCCTCCATTTGCCACTCAAAGTCAATTTGTTTCCCGAAAGCAATCACGAGCATATGCAGACACCTTGAGTGGTGCTTCATTCGTTGAATTTTTACGTAAAAGAATTGTTTTGCTTCATAAATTGTTGTCGAATAAAGGATCGATCTACCTACACTTAGACGAAAAAATGATTTTCGAAATGAAAATCATCATGGATGAAGTATTTGGACCAGAAAACTACAGAAATATGATTGTTCGGAAGAAATGTAATCCTAAAAACTATACGCGAAAAACATACGGCAATATCGCAGATTTCATACTTTTTTATACCAAAACAGATACGTATATCTGGAATAAACAAACTGTTCCTTTATCTGAAGAAAGAAAAAAAGAATATCAGTACGTTGAAGAGGGTACTGGACGGAAGTATATGAAAGTCCCTGTTCATGCTCCAGGAACACGCAAGGGGGAAACTGGTAAATCATGGAGGGGGAAAATGCCTCCCCCGGGCAAACACTGGCAGTACACGCCTAAAAGGCTAGATGAAATGGACGCGAGGGGAGAAATATTCTGGTCAAAGAACGGAAATCCAAGAAGAAAGGTTTACCTCGATGAACATCCTGGAGTTAGTGTTCAGGACATATGGTTGGAATTCCGTGATGCACATAATCAGAATATAAAAATTACTGGCTACCCAACTGAAAAGAATCCAGAATTAATTGGAAGAATTATTGCTGCTTCTTCTAATCCCGGAGATCTAGTGCTTGATTGTTTTGCCGGTTCTGGGACAACCCTTGCTGTTGCGGACGAAATGCAACGCAACTGGATAGGTGCAGATAATAGCATTGAAGCGATAAAGACTATACTAAAGCGCTTTGATAGCGGACTTCAGGCTATGGGCGATTTCGTAAACAAAGATGCACACCGCCAAGATAATTATAGTCAACAAACGCTATTCGATTCACTTAGCGAAGATACTCCTCACGCACATAGTACTCCAGAATCAAAACACAAAGCTATACGTGATTTCTCGCTATTCGCGTCGAATGATAGTCCAAGTGAGTTATATGAAACGGTAACTACTTGGTTCAGTCATCCCTAGTGGAAGTGAACAAGGACTGGTTCGCGTCGATTTAGCGGGCACAGCACATGGAATTCGACATCAAAGTGCAGCCCAAGGCCGGGCGCAACAGCGTCGAAGTCAACGGCGACACAATAACAGCGCGGGTAACAGCGGCCCCGGAAAGCGGCAAGGCCAACGACGCAGTAGTGGCTCTGCTGGCGAAGCGGCTCAAGGTTGCCAAGGGCAGGGTACACATTGTGCGGGGGCACAAGGCGCGGAACAAGCGGCTGCACATTGCGGACATGACAGCAAACGAAGTCTTCGCCCGCCTAGCGGAATCGAAGAAAACCGAAAGGAGTAGCAGATGCGCGTAGCAATCGGAGGCATTTCCCACGAGAGCAGCACCTTCACGAACGTAGCCACCACGCTGGACAGTTTCCGGGAGCGCAGCTATCTCCACGGAGCGGCAATCGTCGAGCGCTTTACCGGGGTCAATACGCCCATCGGCGGTTTCATCGAAGGAGCCGAGGCGCACGGCTTTGAAGCAGTGCCCACGATGTTAGCCGAAGCCCATCCCAGCGCCCCAACGCCCCGCCCCATTTTCGACAGGCTCGTAGGCGAACTGATCGACGGCATCGAGGCAGCAGGTGCTATCGACGGGGTTCTATTGGAATTGCACGGAGCCATGGTGGCCGAGGGCATTGACGACGCCGATGGGCATATCCTCGCCGCAGTGCGCCGTTTAGTCGGCCCGGACATGCCCATCGTCGGGCAATTGGACATCCACTCCAATGTCTCCCAGGGCATGATTGAAACCGCCGATGTCCTGATTGGGCGAGAGACTTATCCAGAGATCGACATGGCACCGAGGGGCCGCGAGTGCGCCGATGTGCTGGTGCGCATGGTGTGCGAAGGCGTGCGGCCGACCATGGCCTTGCACCAACTGCCGCTAGTCTGGGGCATGAACCAAGTGACGGCCCATCCACCCATGCGCCAAGCCATCGAATACCTGCACCGCATTGAGGCGCGGCCCGGCGTAATCTGCGGCTCCATAGCCACCTGCTTCCCCCTAGCCGACATCCCCGACATGGGCGCTTCCGTGTACGTAGCCACCGACAACGACCCCGCCCTAGCCCAATCCTGCGCCGATGAGTTAGCCGCTTGGATCTGGGAGCGCCGGGCCGATTGGCAGGCACCCATGCCTTCTACCGCAGAGGCACTGCAAGAGGCCGACAAGACGGGTCGCTACCCCGTGGTCTTGGCCGACCGCAACGACAATACTGGCGGCGGTTCGCCCGGCGACAGCACCGGGCTGTTGCGGACTTTTTTAGAAGCTGACCTGCAAGACGCCTGCGTCCTGTACATCGTCGATCCCGCAGCCGTGGCCGCTTGCCACCAAGCGGGCGTCGGTGCGGTGCTCGATTTAGAGGTGGGCGGCAAGGCGCCCTCGTTGCAAGGCGAGCCTTGCTCTATGCGGGCCGAGGTGGTGGCCTTGAGCGACGGCAGCTTTCGCTACGACGGGCCGATGTACGCCGGCCTAGACGGCACCATGGGCCCCTCAGCCCACATCCGCCAAGGCGGCGTACACGTGCTGTTGGTGAACAAGCGCGAGCAACCGTTTTGCACGGCGTTTTCCCGCACCTTGGGTTTGGACCCAAAGCAGATGCGCTATGTCGGCGTCAAGTCCGCAGCCCACTTCCGCGCTGGTTTTGAGCCATGGGCTGGCCAGATCCAAGTGATCTCCGAACCGTCGGTACACGACCCAGCCGATGCCAAGCTGGCCTTTAAGCGGCTGGGCCGTAAACTGTATCCCTTTGACGACATTTAGCGATTGGAAGCGGTCGTGGATCTAGGCGTTTGGGCTGCGGTACAGGTCGGGCTCGCCAAGCACCAGCCCCTTTTGGTCGGCTCTACGGACAAGACGCGGGCCGCGGTGGCCGTGGTCTTGGGGCCAACGCCAGAGGGCTTGCAGTTGCTCTTTATCGAACGCGCCCAGCACCCGGACGACCCTTGGTCGGGGCACATCGCCTTTCCCGGCGGGCGCATTGAGGCAGACGACCCGTCGCCGCGAGCCGCAGCCGAGCGCGAGACCTTGGAAGAGGTCGGGCTCGACCTGTCCACGGCTGAGTATTGGGGCCGAGTCGATGATCTGACCGGACACATGCTGCCGGTGGTGGTATCTGGTTTCGTCTATCGCTTGGCGACGCCAGCGGCCTTGACCCTCAACCACGAGATCGAGTCGGCCTTTTGGGTAGGAGCCAAACAATTGCGCGATCCCGGTAAGCGGACCCAGTACCGACTGCGACGTCGCGGCAAAGAACAGGCATTTCCAGCACTCGACCTGTTGGGGCCGAACCGTCCGCTGTTGTGGGGAATAACCTTTCGCATTGTGCGCCAATTAGTCGCCTGGATGGAGCCAGACAACGTATGACACCCACGCATAAATCGCGCCGCATCTGGTTCTGCCAGACAGAATACGTGGCCGAGCATCCCGAATCCCTGCAAAAGCTCAAGGACGCCGTCGGCCTGACGACGATTATGCCCGAAAGTCCAGTGTGCCATACCTCGGGTTTCAGCGCCTCGGCGGAGCTGGCCCAGCGCGGGCCTTTTGAGGACTGGCGCGAGCGTCTCGACGCTTGGCCGCGCGGAGCGGAGGGCATCTATCCACCAGTGGCCGGGATTATCAGCGGCTTTGACGATGCGCCTTTGCAGCGCGTCATCGAAGCGTGCAAAAGCACGGGGATTGAGGTGTGGGGGCACATCGGCTTGTGGAGCTACGGCGGCGAGGTCTATCCCGAATTTGCCCTGCGCGATCTGGAGGGGAGGCCATTGGATCGGCGCTATGAGGAATGGGGCATTGGCCTGTGTCCGAGCCGCAAGGCGGTCAACGAGTGGACGCGTGACTGCTTGGTCGAAGCGATTCAGCGCTACGCTATCGACGGCTTTGACGTGGACCACGCCCGCTATCCGGCCCCGGCCAATGTACACAGCCTGATGGCCTGCGGCTGTGCTAGCTGTGAGGAAGAAGCCGCTCGCTTGGGCTACGATTTTGCGGCTATGCGGCGCGGCGTACTGGCCCTGCGTCAGCGTTTACAGCAATTGACTATGGGCGACATGCGGGCCTTGGCTGCGGGGCATCCGGGTCTGATGGATTTTCTGGGATTATTGGCCGAAGATGGAGCCGTGCTCGATTGGGTGCAGTTCCGCGCCCATATACTAGCCGAGCGCATGGGAGAATTTCGCGCCGCCGTCCAAGCAGCAGGGGGTCGAGATAAGGTCTTTGGCAGCGATGTATTTCCCGCTTCCACAGGACTGTTGGGCGGGCATTGGTACGGCAAGTGGGAAGAGGCGACGGATTTTCTCACGGGGGGCAGTTCGCACGGAGGCGTGGTGGGTTGGGCGACCGGGGTGACCAACTTGGCGCGGGAGTGGACGGCGGCTTTGTGCCGTCATGCTCAAGGGCTGGACGAAAGCGAGGTATTGGCGCTGGTGTGGCGCATGTTCGGGGTGGAGGATCTGGACTTGCCGGATACTGCGGCGGGAGTGGCGGAAGAGCCTTTGCCCATCGCCGCCCTGTACGAGCGGGAAGTGGCTCGCTTAAAAGCGCAGACTAGTGGGGCTGTGCCGCTGTATCCGCCCCTTTCAGCGGGAGCGGCCCCCGAGTTGGTGCGGGCTTTGGGCGAGGCGGTGGCTGGGCACGGGTGCGACGGGTGTTTGTTTACGGTTGATGCCGAGGACGAGAGGCAGGTGCGGGTATTGGGCGAGGCTTTGGTGGGAGTGGGGTGAGTTGGACATGCCTCTGTAGGCTTTGAATTCATCGAAATAGCGCAGGTGCCCAACAGGGCTAAGGAGCGCAGCGACGTAGCGCAAACCGTGCTATTAGGCGGTGTGCGATTCTCCACAAAGAGCTATTGACTCATCTGTCCAAGCCACAATCTCTGAATATCGCTGCCGTGGTCGATACCACTTCTTGCCACAGTCTGCGTCCCAACTCGGCGCTCGCTTGGGTCGCGTCGCCTATAACACCTGTATCTGAATATTTCGTGAAATCGAGATGCGGATCGTTCCAATCCACTTTCCTTGAGCTAGTTGACGGAATCCTGTCGAGTCGGACTGTGTCTGGACGCCGATGCAGGGCGATTGAGGTCGTGAAGCTGTCGGCGTGTCCACCTAAGACACTTGGATCAGCTACACGGCACCAAATGTCATGGTACGGCAAAGGGGGAAGATAGGCCACGCATGAAGAGCGAAATTTCGCGTTGAACCTGTCTATTGCCTCCTTTAGTCGATGCTCGCCGCAGCCGCGCCAGACAACGATGGTATCGAAGCCTTGCTCTGCAAGTGATTCAAGGACGAAATAGACGCACTGTTCGTGCACCGAGTGCGGGATGTTGACGTAGCCTGAGCCGAAGCCCCGATGTTCGGGCGTGGGTCCAAATGGCATAGCCGGCAAAACCAAAGCACGGACGTTATAACAGTGCGCCATATACTCCGCAGCTTCCAAGGCAACCGTCTCCGCAAACCAAGTGTCGAAATCCACCGCCAAATGTGGCCCCTGCTGCTCCGTGCATCCAGTGGGGACGATCGCCGAACATCCAGCGTCAATAAGGGATTTAATCTCCAGATATGTATAGTCAATGAATTTATGCGACTTCATGTTGGCTCGTCTGCATTCGTCCTATCTGGACAACGGCATTTTCTTACGCTGCAACATCAATTCCACGTTAAGCTCTTCGAGTAACCCAAGCAACTCCAACTCCTCCCCCGACACGATGCGCTCGCACAGCACCGTCGCTTGTGCTAATTACTAATTTTGACAAAATTAGTAATCGGATTCCGCGCCGCCTGCTATGGCGCAGAATGGGCAGCGATAACCGACCGGCTTGTGAGAAGGTGGGTCAACCATAACGTTACGGGTTCCAAATCCGCCTACCATACAAACACCGTCCCCAACAATTCATCGGGTGTATCCCGCAATATGTCATAAATGCGCTTGGCTTCGCTCACCGGGACGACGTCGCGGATTAAGGGCGCAATTTTCACCAAGCCGCTATCGACCAGACGACACAGATTCTGCAGGTCATCGCGATCAAAATGACTGTTTTGTTTTAGCTGGATCTCGCGTCCCTGACCAAGATTAAAGGTATAGGTCACTTTGTCCCGTCCCGCGATGAATACCACCCGGCCGCGCTGGCGCACAGCACTGATAAGTTGATCCTCCATGCCCGGCACGCCAGCAAAATCAATCACCACATCGAACGTCCCGTCAGCGATCTCTTTTTCCCATCCGTCCCCTGCAACATTCACAACGGTCTCAGCCGCACCAATCTGCTCGGCAATCTCCAGCCGGTTGGCATTGATGTCGCAAAGCGTGGCGCGCGCTCCCAAGCCAGTAGCAATTTGTGCGGCGACCTGACCAATGATGCCAGCCCCCACGATCAATACCCGTTCTCCCATCTGCAACTCGGCGTTGCGGCAGGTGCGCATAGCAACACTGGTCATCCCGAAAAGCGCCGCTTCCTTGGGGTCAACCGAGTCGGGCAGCTTGATGAGCAAGCCATCTTCTGGCATCACGACGTACTCGGCATGGACGGCACTCATATACAGCACATCCCCAATCTGTAATTCGCAGACATCGGGGCCCACCTCAATCACCCGTCCCACATTTTGGTAGCCGTTGCCGCCGGTGGGCAGTTGTTCATCTTTGGTAGCGTAGTTGCCGCCAATCAGTTGATTGCGTTCGGTGCCGTTTGTTATCCCGGAGTAGATCGTCTCAGTTTTGACTTCGTTGCCGGTTGGTCCCTCCGGCTCAGGCCAATCGTGGACGAGGACTTTCTGCCTTCTCTTATCAGATAAGCCTTGAATACTCAACGTCCGCATTCCGCCCTTAAATCCTCCCGGACTTTGCCAGCATCTGCCGCAAAGTTCTCCAAATCCTGGAGATAAAAATCAATCTCGGGAATGCTCCTGAACAACCTGTGAAACCCCGGCACATCAAAGGCATGTTGGCCGGTTATCACCGCTGTGTTGATCTTGCTCATAATATTCTCTATACCGTTGGCCGGTAGTTCTCAAGCGATCTTGCATCGCCCCGTTTGCCTTACGGATTGTAACAATCCCCGAATCTACGGGATTCCGCACTTAGAACGAAAAACTCGCCCCCAACCACAAATTGACGGGATTCCCTGGGGTGAAGTGGATCTCCGAAACAGGTTCCTCTTCGTCCCGCAGCCGCGATTCAGTGTCGAACTGCGCCTCGTTCCACGTTGTATTCAGCACGTTCTCTACGCCCAAATTGAACCGCCAAGCCCCGAGGCGATAGGCTCCGTTGAAATCGACGACAGTATAGCCCTCGGCCGTGATACTGCCGTTCTCATTGGCGGGCCGGTCGCCGATGTGGCGGTAGCGCAAGCCGCCTTCTACGCCATTGGGATGGTACCAAGTCAAGCCTCCGGTAGAGGTCCGTTGGGGGGCCAGCGGGATCTCATTGGCGTCGTCGGGTTCGTCCACGGCCTCACCACGGGCGAGATTGAGGTCCACATCAGCCCACAGCCACGGATGCAGTTGCAGACGGGCTTCCAGATCCAGCCCCGCCCGCCGGGTTCTTCCGCTGGCCTCGGTAGTGCCGGCATCGCCGACAAAAACGAACTCGCTCTCTAGGTCCAGCCACCACAGAGCCGCTCCCACGTTCAACCGCTCAAACAACCGAGTCCGCAGGCCGGTTTCGGCCCCTACCGCCCGCGGCAAGGTCCCTTCTTCGAGGTGGCCCGGGTCGATATAGCGCCCCGCTAACTCGACGGCAATGTCGGCCTCGCTGTGCCCATCGCGCCGCATGACCCGACGAATTTGCGAGGCCCGGGCGTCAATGACGTTGTTGCGGGAGTCGTTGGAATGGAAGCCGGTGCCGACATTGGCAAAAAGATCCACGACGCGGCTAGGGCTATACACCAAGGTTGCCTTCGGGCTGAGTATGGAGGCTTGGGCAAAGCCCGAAGCGTGGGGCAATTCGCTGGGATACCCTTCGCGGTGGTCGTCAACATTGAAGGTAAAATAATCGCCGCGCAGCCCTAGGATCACTTTCAAGCGCGGGGTGAAAGCAAATTCCTCTTGGACCCACAGGAACAGGTTGCGCTCGACCACATCGGCATTGACCAGCGACGCTAGGCGTTGGCGGTCGGGGCTTTTCCACAAACCTACGACCGCATTATCTGCGCGCAGGCCGCCTCCTATCGAGGTATGAGCCAAGTACGGGCCCCAGTTGTGGAAGAAGGAATAGCGGCTGTTGATCCCGGTAACTTGGCGATCATCGGTCTGCTCGATGGTGTCGCCGCGCTCGGGGTCGTCGAGGAAGAAGGTGAAGTTGGAAAACAGCTTAAACTGATAGCTAACCAAGTAGGCCTGCAGATCAAAGGTGCTCGTGCCGGCCTCCCGAACGTGGAAATTGACGTGGAAATCTTGGCGGCCGGTAGTGCCTCCTTCCAGATCATCAATGGCACCCCAGCGGTCAATGAGGCCCTGTTCTACGGCCCGTTGTGGGATCTGCCCAGAGGCGTCCCAAGCCGAACTAAACCCGCTGGTGGTCAAGGTAAGGGTGGAGCGGTCGGAGAGGTGGTTGTGGTACTTGCCGAAGAGATTGAGGCGCTGCAGGCCCTGGGGCCGCTTGACCGGGCCATTGGTGCGGTAGTACTTGCCCGCGAAATAGGCGCTTTGCCTAGTATCGGCCAGCGGAATCTGGTAGAGCATGGTGTACTCGGCCGTATTGAACCCACCCCCTTCGAGGTGAATGGTGTTGCCGTCGAGGTGATCGCGGGTGCGGTAGGCGATGGCCCCGGCCGTAGAAGTGGTTTTATAACCGTCTGAGTGTAATCATCAGACAGGCGACATTGACAAAGGCTTGATACATTTGGATATGATATTCCCATCGCACGACCAGCCGTCGAAAATTGCCCCACCATGCCAAGGTGCGTTCGACCTTCCATCGCCTCTTGTAGCGGCGCAAGGGGCGTCCATCTTGGGTGGGCGGTTTCTTCCGGTTTTTGCGATGCGGACAGATCAACTCAATGCCCCGTCGTGCCAATCGAGCGCGCAGCGGGTCAGAATCGGCGGCCTTGTCGTAGATCAAGCGCGTCGGATTTTTCCGCGGCCGGCCCCGGCCGGGGCGCGGCACGGCCACCCGCTCCAGCGTCGGCTCGATCAACCCGACTTCGGCTGGGGACGCCGAGTCCAGGTAGTTTCCCAAAGGCAGCCCTTGGCCGTCTGCCACCACCATCCACTTCGTACCCTTTCCGCGTTTGGTCGGCCCGACACAGGCCCCCCTTTTTTGGCCGGGGCAAAACTACCATCGGCAAACGTCTCGGCCCAGTCGAGTTGGCCTTGCTCATCCAGTTGGCCTAACAACGCTCGCCATGCCTTCAGCCAGATGTCTTGCTCTTCCCAACGGCGTAGCCGACGCCAGCAGGTACTCGGCGAGGGGTATCGTTCGGGCAGGTCTTTCCACCGCGCACCACTGCGTAACACCCATAAAATACCCTCAAACACCGGACGGTTGGCAATGGGTTTGGGACCGCCTTTGGGCGACGCTTTGGGTGCAGGTAACAACGGCGCTATATGCGCCCATTGGGCATCGGTCAATTCAGACGTATGGCGCGACATAATCGGGACTCCTTGGGGCGAAGCAAAACGAGTAGAAGCAAAAAAGAAAAAACACAACCCCCTATCAAGTTATGAAACCGCTTCTAATCGCTCAACGCTGTAATGGTTAAACTTGCCCTTCTTCAACCGGGATATTTCGGGTTGCTTCACCCCTAAAATTTTCGCGGCCTCTGCTTGGGTCAGCTTCCGATTTTCTATCATCTGAAACACTTTGAACCCAAGAGTCGCCCTGAGAAACAATTCCTCCGCATCTGGCAAGCCGAGATCTTCAAACACATTGCCCGAACTCTTTTCAAACGTAATCTTCTCGCTCATAATTCATTTACCTCCAGTTCCACTACTGTCCCCCTCACAGACTCGCAAATATCGACAGAAACGCCAATCCCGCGACCCGCGTCTCGCGCTCCCGCCCGGTCACTTCCAACGAACGCCTATCAAAGCGCAACCCAAGTTGCGTCGTCAATCCGTAGCCTAGATACTCTCGCTGATTGCTCAATTGCGCCGCCCACACCGTGCCGCGGAAATCGCCCGTCAGCACGTTTTCCACCAAGACCTTCTCGTCCTGTAACAACTCGAAGAACAGCCGCTGCTCAAACCCCAGTTCAAGCTCTGAATCCCGCATCACGGGAAAGCGGATCAACAGCGACCCAATCCCATCCCAAGAGCGGCGGCGACGCTCGGCCAAAGAAAAGGGAGATTGACTAAGAAATTCACTTTTGAAGCGAGGCAAAAGCGTCACCGCCCCCCATGCAAAAATGCCGTCGATTTTGTCAATCAACCCCACAAAACCAGAAGTCTCGCGGCCATTGCGACCCAACGGCACCAGCGCACCAAGTTGCGCGTCGCGCTGGTGCCACCAGTCCCATTTAAAGCGGTGCTTAGTCTTCCAGTGCCGCAGACTAGCGTACTGCCACTCGGCGTAAAACGTATTGATCCAAGTGTCCTCGGCCGCCAGCAGATCGGGCACGGCGATATGCTGCCCGCTCGTCTGCCCAGCGGCCCCGAATTCGAGCGTCGGCACAATCCACTGCGACAGCGGATCGGCGATGGTGTCTGCGGCCTTCTTCAGCATGTCGAAAACCCGCACCCGACCGCGACCGGGCCAATCGCGTTCAAAGGTAAAGAGACCGTAAGCAGTGTGATTTTTGCGGTCAACCTGCCGCATATCCTGACGCAGGTAGCCGGCCGAGAGGCGGATTTCGGGGTTGATCTCCACGCTGGCGTAGGCGTTGTAACCCCAGTGGTCCTTCTTGTAGGGATAGTCGGGCAAATCGTCGTTTTCAAAGCGCTCGGCCCAACCGTTGTTGTTGAGGTCAATGCCAAAGAGAAACTCCGGCCGATCCGAGTGGTGGCGCAGAAAAGGCTCCTCGTAATCGGGGAAGAAATTCTCCCGGTCGCCGTTGCTATTCTGATTGAAGTCGGAGATGAAGTCGCCGTTTTCGTCGTACCCGGGGAAAACCGCTGGATCGGGCACGCCATCTGAGCGCACCTGAAATCCGCCCAGCGCGGTCGATTGCGGCGGCACCAATCCGCCCTGGAAAAATCGCTTCTGATCGGGGTGGCGATCCTGATCGTCGTTGTCTTCGACGAAATCGTAGAGCTTGTCAGTGGCTTCGGGCGAGTAGTCAACTAAGCCGCGGCTATCGACCGGCTTGAAGCTGGTCGCGTAGGCGTCGTCCATGCCAAAGCCTTCGAGCGAGAAGCGCCAAGGGTCTGCATGCCGCACGAGATTGAACAGCCAGCCGACAGCGTGCTCGTCGCCTTGAATACCCGAAAACGAGCGATGCGATTCGCGCGTCGTCGAGGGGAATTGGCGGTACTGGGTGCTGACGTTGAATTCGCCGTACAAGTCGAAGCCCCACCAGTCGCGCACCTCGGCAGTAATACCGGCGATCTGCGAGGCCGTCGGCAGGCCGTAGTCAAAGACAACTTCGCGCGGATTGAGCTGGTTCACGACATTGCCAGCGGCCCGCGTCACCAGCAAAAACTCCGGGATGCCGATGCGGCTGTTCTGCCGGTCAGAGGCCACTTCGATCCGGTAGTCATTGGCCAGCACGAAGCGGAAGCGCACGTTTTTGACGCGGGTGATGGCGTCGTCGGCCTCGTCCAGCCCCAGATCTAACCGACGCTGCAAGGCCAAGCGCAAGGTGCCCTCCTCGCTTTCGCCCTCTTCGGCGGCCAACGCGTACTGCAGCACAATGCTCTCCGCCCCATCGGCCCGCAAAAATCCACCGCGCTCCTCCCCACCCTCTATCACTGGCGCAAAGCCAATGCTGCCGCCCGTAAACGTGGTGTCCTTAAAGACCATCCGCACGCCGCCTTCGACCGGCACCTCGCGCCTGAGTGCCGTGGTGATCTCCACCTCCGTGCTGAACAACACCGGCCCACCCTCGCCGTCGGCAGGTGAATCGTCGGACAGCCGCACGATCAGCTTGTTGAGCCTTCTACCTAGCTGTCCGGTCGTCAACACTCCTTTGAGCGGATTGCCCTCAAAGCTCTCGCGATTGCCGGCCCCGTTGTGGGCATTGACCAACGTCAGGCCCAAAGTCGCGTTGGCTCCCAAATCGGCCTCTATACGCCCGGCGATCAAACTGGTAAAGTTGTCCTGCGAAGCGGTCGGAATATCCGGGTCGATCTCGACGATGGGCAGGCTCGGACGCGAAAACAAGCCAGTGAAGCGCAAATGCCGCGCGGCAAAGCTCGTCACAACCCCATTGAAGCCGACCTTGCGGAAGGTCATCGGCGTCAGGGTAGCGAAGATCTCGTCGCCGATCATCAGCGAGTAGTTGTAGTCGCCGCTCGCATCCGAGGAGATAATCAGCCGGTTGAACCAATTGGCGTAGCGCCGCTCTTTGGTCAACTGGCTGCTCTCGACCGTGCGCGCCTGGGTCTGTCGCCAGTCGTACACCAGCCAGCCGCGCGAGATCAGCTTGCCGTAGGTGTCGTAGAAATACGAACCCTCTTGGTTGCGGTCGATGTAGCGCCGGTACGGCTCGGTGGCGTAGTTGGTGTAGCGCCACTGGCGGCGGCCGTACTCGTCGAACAACTCCTGCGGCATGTACCAGCGCATAACCGTGGGATCCAAAGCCCCCATCAGCACGCTTGGCCCTTGGGCATTGAAGCGGACTTCGCCCCTTTCCTGCCGCCCCAAGCGGTAGCCGTAATCCGTCTGCGCTCCGGCTTGCAAAGCCAGTGCCAAGACCAACGCTATGTTAGCTGCCCAACGCACGGTTTAGAGTTTCTCCAAACTACCCTCGACAATTTCCACTGGGTACTTATTCCGCAAATTGCGCACAAACCGCACGTAATCCCTTTTCGACTTGTCGATTCGCACGTAGGCGCGGGCGCGGCGCTGCGATTCGGCGTTGTACGGGACCTGCTCGCGCGTGCGCTCCAGCACCTTGAAGACCGAATAGCCCCGCTCGGTCTTCAACGGACCGCCCACCTCGCCGACAGCGACTTCCTGCACAGCAGCAGACAACACGGGAAACAACCCTTGGGTATAGGCATTGAGCTGCATCTGACCGCCGTGGTGCAAGCTGCCCTCGCGCCGAGTATGGCGCTGGGCCAGCGCTGCGGCATCGCCCCCTGCACGCAACTCGTTCCCCAACCGCTGAGCTAGCGAATCCGACGCCACCAAAATCTCGACGATGGTCGTAGTCTCGGGTCGAGCGAATTTTTTGGGATGCGCGTCGTAGAAGTCGCGCGCCTCTTCTTCGGTTACACTCACGTACTGATCAATCTCCCGCCGGCGCAACGCGCTGAGCATCAATTCCTCACTCTTAAACGCCACGGTCTCCTTGAAACGCTCGTCCTCTGCCAAGCCAGCCGCCTCAATCTCGGCACTCACGAACAGGTCGGGCAGCACCCGGCGGTGCAAAAACTCGGCCACGTGCGCGCTGTCAGCCGTCTGTAAACTCCTGCCAGTGAGAAGCTCGTACGCCGCCAAAAAACCGCTGACGGTGAGTTCGCCGCCCCGATACGAGCAGAGCACTTCGGCTTGGTCCGCCATGACCCCGTTCTCCACGAGCCGTTGAATCGCCGCCGAGCGCGGTACCGGCGCGTACGCTTGCACGAGCGAATCGCGGAGTGCCTGCAACCGCTCCTCGCGCTTTTGCACCGTCAGCTCCTCAACGATGATCCGCTCCGACGCGCTCAGCGGCGCTGGAATCTCGTCGAGGACTTTGTAGATCACGTAAAAATCCTCGTGGCTGAACACTTCGCGCACCGGCGCAGAAACGTCCCCTATCGCCAGCTTAAGCACCTGCTCGACCGTCTCCGCCGACATCTGGTCCCGCGTCTGGTATATGCCGGTGTCCCCACCCCTCACGGCAGTCCGCTCGTGAACCGAGTGCGCACTGGCCAGTTCGTGAAAATCAGCCCCCGCAGCGAGCTGGTCGGTAATTGCGCCTGCTTCCTCCAAGCTCTCGACCATGATGCCGCCCAAGCGCAGGGCGCGGTGTCGGCCGCTCTCCCGGTAGTACCGCTCTATCTCCTCGGGGGTAATCTCGATCTTGGCGACGACCTCGCGCTCCATGTACAGCGCCATCAGCCGCGCGCGCTTGAAGCGGGCTAGTTCACCTTTGAACCAACTGTCTTCAGCCATATTGGCGGCGTCCGCTTCGCGCAGCAGCAGCTTTTTGTCGATCAGGCTTTCGAGCACTTGGCGCTGGCCTCCCTCTTTCATCCCGGCGGGAATCCGCGCGTCGAAATCCCTGAACTCCGACACGGTAATCGGCTCGCCAGCCACTTGGGCTAGCACCAATTCCACAGGCTCTTGGGCACAACCCAAGGCTATGATCGCTAGCAAGCAAAAGGTCTGAAAACCCACCTTGGGTCGCGTAGAACTGCATCCCGTCGCACCTGTCATTCCCGCGCTCCGCAAGCGGGAATCCAGCGCCGGTACCCAGAGGTGTCAGACCGCTCCTCACTCCAGTCCAGCAAACACCGTAATAAAAGTCGTAGTCTCATTCTTGCCCTTGTCGTCAGTTTTGAAAACGCCCGGTCGGTCGCTGTCCTCAATCACCCGCTCACTCAGGATGCGGCCAAAGCGCAGGCCCGCTTGCGTGGTCAGCCGGTATCCCTGGTAATCGGAAGTAGTAGAGAGCTGCACCGCTACATGAGTCGAGCGCCAATCCCCTGTATCCTGCAAAAGCCCCGCCGCCCGCAGCGCGTCCTCGTCCTGCACCCGGTCGCTAAACCACAACTGCTCCACGCCGGATTCTAACACCGTGCGCCGCATGACCGGCAAGCGGGCGATCAACTGCACGGTCAGCGCCCATTCCTCGCGCCGCTCCTCGTCGGTGACAAAGGGCGTCTGCCGCAAAAACTCGCTCTTGCACCTCGGCTGCAAGTCAAAGCGGCCAAGGCCGTAGCTGTAGTCCACCTTGTTGATTAGCCCGAGGAAACTCGCGGTACTTTCCAGCGGGCGGCCAATACTGTCGCGCGGATCCTCGGCGTTTTGCTGGAAATGCTCCCACTTGAGCTTGTTGACCACGTTCAGCCCCTCGATGCCCTGATAATCGAACTGCGCGTACGCGGTATTGACCCAAGTGTCCTGCGCCGCCAAGATGTCGCGCACCACCGGCTGGATCGGCGCACCGACGAAGGGGGTCGGCTCGCGCCGGGCGTCGGGAATGGTGTCTTTGGCTTGCTTGAGCATGTTGAAGACCCGCAAGCGCCCCAAGTCCGCGTAGTCCCGATCCAGCGTGAACATCGCGTAATTGGTCTCGTTAAAGGCGTCGGTCGCCTGCGATTGCTCGTCCGTGCGCCCGAGGGTCAGCCGCATATCCGGCGCGAGGTGGATGCCGCCGAAAACATTGTAGCCCCGCCGATCCGGCTTGTACGGGTAATCGGGCAGATCGTCGTCTTCGAAGCGGTCGATCCAATTGTTGTTGTTCAAATCAATGCCAAAGAGAAACTCCGGCCGATCGACGTTGTAGCGCAGGAACGGCTCGTCGTAGTCGGGAATGATATTGGCCGCAGTGGCGTTGTCGTTCTGGTTGAAGTCGGAGATGAAGTCGTTGTTCTGGTCCCAGCCGGGAAAAATCGACCGGTCGTTGGTCGAGCCAAAGCGAATCCAGTCGGGAAAGCGGTCTTGATCGTCATTATCATCGACGAACTCGTACAAGTGCCGCTGGGTATTGTCGTATTGCACGTCGCCCGTGGCACTGACCAAGAAGGCGGTCGTCGAATAGGCTTCGTCAATGGCATAGACTTCGCCGTAGAAAAAGTAGGGAAACACATTGCGCGAGACATTGAAATACCAAGCATCGGACCCCTCAGAGGAGACCGCGTGCTCTTCCCCCTCGTTGAACAGCGCGGCATTGGGAAACTGGAAATAGCGCTTGTTGCGGTCCCACTCGCCGTAGAAGTCGAAGCCGAGAACCCCAGTGCCCTCAATGGTGAAGCCACCGACTAGATTGGCCGTCGGCAGGCCGTAGGAAAACTCAATCCGCTGCAAGTTGGTAATGTCCGCGACATTGCCCTCGGCCCGCCGCACCGCAATTAACGCTGGTTGCGCCGCGTCAATCACCTCGGCGGTCAGCGGCGGGGGCGGTGCGCCGCGCAAGCCCGTCTGGCGGTCAGACCATATCTCTACCTTGAAGTCGTTGGCCAGCACGTAGTTGAAATCCACCCCAACAATCGTCGTCGGGTCTGGACCAACATAACCCGGATCGTTGAAGTCATAGTTGACGATGATCCGCTCCGGGCCGTCCGCCGCCAAAAAGCCCGGACGCCGGAACCCGCCGAAGATGACCGGCCACTGCGAGCCGGGCCGGACCACCTCCTGCAAGGTAGAAACCGTCTCCTTGCCGGTGTCGAAGTCGCGACTGGTAATCCGCACGTCGTGGCTGAACAGCGCCGCGCCCCCTTCGTTGTCATCGGGCGAATCGTCGCTCAGAATCACTGCAATCGCCGTCAGCGGTGCCGTGCTCTGCCCAGCGGTGAGGCTGCCAGCGACCAAATCGCCGTTGAACATGTCGAGCAGCGTATTGCCATTGCTGGCGTCCATCACTTGGGCACCAATCTCGACGAAATCACCTACTTGGAACGTCGCCCGTCCGCCGAATAACGAGGTGATATTGGTCTGCGTCACCGGCTCGGTAATCCCGCCCGAAAGCTGGGTGGAGCCGCGAATCGGCTCGCTGATGCGCGAGGCGAGGATCGTCGCTTGGTACTTATCCGAGGCAAAGTCGATCTGCACCCCATTGAAATCCGGCTTGGAAAACGTCATCGGCGTCAGCGTCGTGCGAATCCGGTCGCCGACCGTGATCGCGTAGTTGTACTGCCCCTGCGAATCGCCGCTGATGGTCACCGCGTTAAACCAACGATTGAAGCGCGTGCTCTGGAAGATGCCGCTACCCAAGGGCTGCGGCTGGAACTGACGCCAGTCGTAGATCAGCCAACCGCGCGTGGTAAAATTGCCGTACACATCGTAGAAGTAGTCGCCCTCGCGGGTGGTGTTGACGTAGCGCTCGTACGGAGTGCGGGCGTAGTTGGAGTACTCCCACTGACGCCAGCCGTAGTCCATGAAAAGTTCCTGCGGCACGTACCACTTTTTGACCGATGGATCGAGCGCACCGAACAGCACGCCCGGACCAGTCGGCTCAAAAGTAACAGCCCCACCGCGCTGGACGTCGGTCTGGCCCCAGGCCGGGACGCCCACTAGCAGCACCAGCCCCAAGATGACAAAGTATTTCTTCATAGCACATATTTCCCGTTGAACATAACTATACGAACCATAGAAGTGGTATGAGATGCTTCGCTACGCTCAGCATGACAAGTGCTGGTGCGCTGTTCCCTATGTCATGCTGAGCGCAGCGGAGCGGAGTCGAAGCATCTCATACCTAGATGCCCATGCGTAACGGCCATTGAATTACTGGCGTGTAGTAATCCGTTCAGTAGGCCACCCCAACCACCGCAACCGCTCTAGCTTGTCCCGTCTTGGCGTCCAGCGCAACGCTGAATACATAGTTACCCGGCGGCACCAGCCGACCCGCGTCGTCGCGCCCATCCCAAAGCCGAACAAAGCGCCCACTCTGATCCAGCGCGTCGTACAGATTCCGCACCGGCCGGCCAGCCAGATCGAAAATCGCAACCTGCAGCGGCGTCGGGCGACCCACATTGGTCAAGTCGTATTGCAGTTCGGCTTGGTCGTTGACGCCGTCCCCGTTGGGAGTAAAGACCGACGGCTGGGCGCGCACGTTGATTAGCAGTTCACCGGAGATGGGTACTTGCACCGACAGATTGCCCTCAAAAGGCGTCCCCAGCGCCTGTGTGTCCGGGTCGCCCGCCCCCAAATCGGCTGCATTGCCAGCCACTACGCTCTGCCCTAACTGGCCTTCGGATGCAGTATTAAACACTTGGCCGCTAAACGTGGTGCCAAAGCGCAGGACTGCATTTTCAAAACTCACCCGCAACTCGGTGTCGTCGTCGGCCACGGTCGGGAACTCAAGAACAAAGGCATCGTCGGCCACCTCTACGACCGCAAAGTCGCCGCGCACCACGGGCAATTCGTCAAGTACCGCGCCGCTAAAATCGGCTTCCAACACATCGCCCTCGGGTGGCTGTATCCGCACTGCGCCGACTCGTTCCACCCGGAGCGGAGTGGCGATCCGCAAGCGGTTAAAACCCCGATCCTGACCGCTGCGGAACTTACTCCGCACCGCGTAAGTAAAGTCTGTCTGCTCGCCCAAGGCCGCGCGGCGGGGGCCGATCTCAGCGATCAATTCCTCGGCAAAGGGCGATGGCAGCACGTCAAAGGAAAGGCCCCCAACGCCCGTGGCCGCCTCAAAGTCGTCGCTGAAAAACTCGATCATAAACTGGAAGTAGCGCCTCGGGCTTGGCGAGACGATAGGCCCGCCCGCGCCCTCAGTTCCTAAGTCTGCCAAGGAGACGATGCTGCTCGCCGGATAGGGCGGCGACCACGCGCTCCAGTTGCTCACGTCGTTGCGGATCGTCGCCCGGGCACCGCGCGCAAGTTTCTTGTAGTCGGCCTCGCTCAAAGCCACCTGCTCGCGTTCCTCCTGCGAGAGTTCATTAAACGCCTGCACGGCGTCGCGCAAATCCACTTCCTCGTTGTCGAGGATCTCCGCGACCAGCGTTTGCAGCGCCTCGTTCTCCACATCTTTGGCGAATTTCCACGGCACCCCAACCTCGTTTGTGCGCAAACCGCTGCTGATCCCAGTGCCGCTGCTGACCCCTGCCCCATCCGATTGCAACCCAACATTGCCTCCGCCGACGCGGAAAATCTGCTCGCCGGGCCGCACCTTGTTGAATTCCACCGGCTCGGGATCAATGCCCGTGCGCGTGCGCACCGCAATCCGCGAGAGCTGCGGGTCGCCGACCTGCTCCTGCACCCAGCGCACATGGCCCAACAGCGCCAGATCGCCAAAGTCGAAGATGTTGGAGATATAGACGGCCTCGGGCACAAAGCCCGTGCCAAAGACCTGAAACTCGGCAATGTCAAAACCGAGTGCCGTCAGGGACTTGAGCCGCACGAAGCGCACGTATTGCGGCGGGATGCGGATATCGACGACCGCCTCTTCGTTTTGGCCCTCCAGCGCCACGCTCGTGCGGATGGGCACCCCTTCGCGCTGGGTGTCCGGCGTGCCGTCGTTGATGAAAATTTCAAAGCTGCGCATGAAGTCGTTCTGGAAGGGGAAATTCGGCGCGGGGAATTCGGGCGCGGCATTGCGCGGAAAAAAGCGGAAGCGATCGACGCCAAAGCGCGCACCCAAGTCCAAGTCGATGATCAGCCCCAAAACCTGGGCGCTTTTGGCCCCGGCACTCAAGCGCAGATCGAGTCCACTCTGGCCGTCGTTGTCGATGAGCTTGGCCAGTTCGCCGCGGACGTTGAGGTTGTTGGGCGAGGTGATCGAGCCACCGCGCGACTCGCTGTTGGCTCCGAGGGCGATGTTTAGCGTGGTATCAGCACGCTGGGGAAAAATCCAGTCCGCAAAATTAGCGGCTGCAAAGTCGATAACGCCGCCGGGCGCGTTGGTGTTCTCAACGCTTTGGGCACTGCGAATGACCTTGGCTTGGATATCGCCGCCCCCATCGCGCCAACTCAGTCCACTCGCACCGACGACGATGGTGTCAGCAGCGGCGGGCAGGACGCTAACAGCGGCGATGAAAACGGCGCAAAGAAGGGGATTTTTCATGGCTGTTTGTTACGCTTTTCCGCCGGACTTGTCAAGAATCCGCCGCGCTGGCGGCGAGGGAGGAAGGCCAGCGAACCGCCGAAAAGTTGGGGCCGGTGCTCTTATAGGCCTCCTTTGGGGTTTCTATATTGGGCGGTCCGGGCGACAGCGAGGGCATTGGTACATATTGCCGCTACTTTTAGCTGGTCATGCCGTCTCCACGTTGCGCTGTAAATTCATATAGGGAGGGAACGAGCATGTCTGCCCAACTGAACCGCTTCATGGCTCTACTAGTCCTGTGCGGGCTATTGCTCCGGCCGGCGATGGCCGCGAGCGCCGATAGTCTTTCGACACAGACGGGGATCATGAGAACCGGGAAAACCGAAAAAGTCGGCCCGGCTCAAGCTGCCTTGGCGGTCAGCGATAGTACGGATCGAAAAAAAAGAAAGCGAACGGTTGACCGATTAGCCCTGTTTGGGATCAGTGTCATTGGGGGAACCCTAATCGGAGCTGAATTGGGGCCTGTATTACTCAAAGAGCCGGAAGACTGTCCAGATGATAGTTTTTTGGAATGTGACCTCAGGGCTCTTGAGGGCGGCCTATTGGGCTTTCTGGCTGGAGGTTGTATCGGCATAATTTTGGCGTCAGACCTCGCCATGGCGACCGCTTGGTCTGAAAGATCGCGCAAAGCCCCTGAATCCCGCCGCGTCTCGGTCGATTTGCTTCCGAACCCCAAAGGAAGCCTATCCGCCGTCGCCACCCTGCACTTTTGAACGTTGTAACTGATGTTTCGCCGTCTTAATATGGGTCTGACGCTTCCGGCCCCGACCGGTCGTCATTCCCGCGCAAGCGGGAATCCAGTTTGCACCTTGGTCTCAATGGGCATTTCTGGATGCCTGCTTCCGCAGGCATGACAAAAGCTGCGTAACGTCAGGTTGTAAGCTACATGAGAGGAACGAGCATGTTCGACCAACTGAACCGCTTCATGGCCCTACTCGCCCTGTGCGAGCTGTTGGCCCAGTCGGCGATGGCCGCGCCAGACGGCTACCAGACCTTGGTCGTGAACGGCGATACCTTGGTCGTACAAATGGCCGAATCCCTGCCGACAGGCTACCAGACCATAGTCGTGGGCAGGGACACCCTAATGGTGCAAGTTTTGGCCGAACCCTTGCCGACAAACGACCCGCTCTCAGCCGCGATCAACGATAGCCTCTCGGCACAGAAGGAAGCCATGGAAAATAAGGGAATGAAAAAGAAGAACAAGAGCAGGACAGCTAGCGAACGCTTGGCTAGGTTCGGGTTCAGTGTCGTTGTGGGTACCATGATCGGTACTTGGACGGGGACTATAGTAGCTAAAGCAACGAAGGACTGCTCATCATATTATGCAGATGGCTTTACATGTAGTGACGACAGTCTACTTGGCGGTGGCGTCGGCTTTGTGGTCGGAGTAATAATCGGTTTGGGCTTGGCGGCTGACCCTCCCGATCAAGCCGAGACTCCGAGCAAGCCCCCTCAAGCCCGCCACATCTCCGTCGGTCTGGTTCCAGCCCCCAAGGGACGCCTATCCGCCGTCGCCACGCTGCGCTTTTGAAAGTCAACAGCCCGTATGCTACCAAAACTCTCATTTGCTGCCTTGCTCTTCTGGAGCACCGCCTCAAGCGCCCAGACGCCCGCGGCCGATACCACTATCGCCGGCCAAACCCTGCCCCTGCTTCCCATTGAGACGCTAATTGCCCAGCTACAACGCCCGGCCAACGGCCCAGCCGTCGTCCACCGGCAAGTCGCCTTTCGCGGACGCCTGTTTGCGCCCACTTCAGGACTCGACACCCTGCGCGTCCCCCTCGACTTGGAGGAAGTGTACTTTCTCGACGAGGTATCCTTCAGCCAAGTCGCGTTCCTCGCCCCAGTGCGCTTGGAACGCGCTCACTTCGCCGGTGGCCTCTCCTTTGCCGAAGCGCGCTTTACCGACGACTTCTCCCTGCGCGCAAGCCATCTATCCAAGCACGCAACTTTCCAAAAGACCCACTTCCTCGGCGACGCCGACCTAACCGCGAGTCGCTTCGCCGGTGTCGCCTCCTTCGTCGGTGCTCGCTTTGTCGGCCAGCGCGCCCACTTCGCCCAGACCCAATTCGACAACGCCGCCTATTTCGAGCAGGCCGCCTTTGCCGCGCCAGCCTCCTTCACCGACGCCGCCTTCGCCGGAATCGCCTCCTTCAAGGAGACCACTTGGGCGCAGCCCTTATCTTTCGCTGGAGTCCGCTTCGCCGACCGGGCGTTGTTTTGGGACGCGCGTTTCTCCGAGGAAGTGTCCTTCGACAGCGGGCGGGCCGACGGGGAAGTCGCCTTCGACCGAGCGTGGTTCAGCGGCGAGGCATCCTTTGCCGATTTCACCTTTGCGCGAGAGGCGAGCTTCCGCAGTGCGACCTTTGGCCAAGCCCACTTTGATGGAGCTTATTTCCGCCAAGAGGCCGACTTCAGCGAGAGCGAGGGCCGCGTCATCCGCCTCAGTGCATTCTTCAACCGCTCCCTCGACCTGAGCCGCGCCGCCTTCGCCCTAATCGACCTGCGGCCTGCCGGAGCAGATTCGACCTTCGCGGCGAACAGCCGCCTCTACTTGCACCAGCCGCGCTTCGGCCGCATCCAAGTGCGCTGGCCCCAGCTAGCCGGCCATCTCGCCACAACCGACTCAACCCACACCGCCGCCCTCGACCCAACCTACGCCGCCCTGTACCACCAATTCCTAGCCCAAGGCTTAAACGGCGATGCCGCAGCCTGCCACGCCGAACGCATGGACCACCAACGCCTCGCACGCGCCTATAACGAACCAGCGCGTTGGGGCCTAGAACTGTGGCGACTAAGTTCGAATTACGGCACGGCCCCCCAGCGAGTAATCGCCTTCATGCTCGCCATTATCCTCCTCTGCGGCTTGGCGTACCGCACAGCTTCCAACTCCATGCGCTCCGCCTCCGGCGCAAACCAACCCTCCCTCACCGACTGCATCGTCTTCAGCCTCTACACCTTCATCCACGTCAACTCCCGCGCCTATGACGCGACGGGCAAGCTCAAACTCCTCGCTGTCGCCGAGGCCCTGCTAGGCTGGGTCTCCTTCGGCCTGCTCATCGCCGCAGCTTTGACTCACGTACTGTGACTTGGTCTCTGCCACCTTATTGCTGGCGATCCGCCACCAGCACCCCGCCCCTTGCCCAGTTCTCGCGCTCGCATTCTTCGAGCACTACCGTCGTCCCCTCCCGGGGCGCATCGCAGGTATCCACTATGGCTTGGGTCAGCGCTTCGACTAAGGCCCGCTTCTGCTCGGTGGAACGCCCCGCGAGCATTTTCACGTTGATAAATGGCATCGTCCATCCTCCTGTTTAGTGGTTAGTGACACTATCATTAAATCGTCCGCAACTGCATCACGCAAGAGGGAGGACTTATTCGACTGCCAACGCGGCGATCACCGCACAGCAAGGAAACGTGGTGGTCTCTATATTGGTACCGCTCAAAGGAACCTCATACGATGTACGATCACATCCTCCACCAGATGCGCGACAAAATCCGCGCCAATGAGTATATTGTTCCCGATCATGCGTACGAGGAATTACAGGACGACGATCTGAGCATTTTGGACGGCGAACACATAATCCTCACGGGGCGCATTGTTGAGCGCCAACAAGATTTGACCTCGGGCGAACACAAATACGTCATCCTAGGCGAGACAAACGCAGGCAATTTGGCTGTTGTCGTCGCCAAAATTAGCCCAACCGGCAAACTGGTTTTCATCACGGCTTGGAGAGAAACCTCATGATTTGCGACTACTGCGGTAAAGACGGCGCAAAGCTGCGCTACAAGACGCAAGTGTGCGGCCCCAAGAACGATAAGTTTCTAGTGGATAAAGTGCCGGTGGTCCGCTGTCCTCATTGTCATCAGACCTATATGACGGCCCAAACTGCTAAGACGCTGGATCAACTCGTCCAGCAGCGCAGGGAACTGGCTCGGCCCCAAACCCTCGACGTCATCGAGTTCGTCTGATCGAGTACTACAAGATATGGGGTCTCGCCCTCGCCAGCATCCTCTGCGCCTGCGCTCCCCAAGCCCCCCCAGCACCGCCAGTGCATTTCGCTGACGCTGGAGCCGCCGCTGGCATCGACTTCGTCCACTACAACGGCTTTTCCGGATCCTACTACTACGTCGAAACCTTCGGTGCCGGAGCGGCCTTCCTCGACTACGACGGCGATGGCCGCCTCGACCTCTACCTCGCCAACGGCACCTACCTGACCGGTCATCCCCCAGACTCACCGCCGGTCAACCGACTCTACCGCAATGCGGGTGCGGGCACCTTCGCCGACGTCACCGCCCACAGCGGCAGCGCCGACCCCGGCTACGGCTTTGGCGTCGCGGCCGCAGACTACGACGCCGACGGCGACCCAGACCTCTTCGTCGCCAACTACGGCCCCAACGCCCTCTACCGCAACGACCAAGGCACCTTTGCCAAAACGCGGGCCGGCCTAGCAGACCCGCGCTGGGGCTCCAGTGCTGGCTTCCTCGACTACGATCTCGACGGCGATCTCGACCTCTTCGTCGCCAATTACGTGCGCTACGCCCTCGACGACGAGGCCGTTTGCCAACAAGGCCAAGTACGCTCGTACTGCGAGCCCAGTGTGTACGACCCCACCGGCGACCTCCTCTACCGCAACGACGGCAACACCTTCGCCGACGTCACCGAGGCGACTGGCATCGCGCTCAAGGGCAAGGGGCTGGGCGTCGCACTGGCCGACTACGACCGCGACGGCGACACCGACATCTACGTGGCCAACGACGGCACCATGAACTTCCTCTACGCCAACCAGCACAGCACCTTCGCCGAAGTGGGCTTGGTTGCCGGTACTCGCTACAACGAACACGGGCACGCCGACGCCGGCATGGGCGTCGATTTTGGCGACTACGACCGCGATGGCGATACCGACCTCTTCGTCACCAACTTCGCCTTTGAAACCAACGCCCTCTACCGCAACGACGACCAAGGCCAATTCGCCGTCGCCACCCAGCGCTTGGGATTGGCCGATCCCTCGTACCGACTCCTCGGCTTCGGCACCAAGTTTTTCGACTACGACAACGACGGCGACCTCGACCTCTTCGCCGCCAACGGCCACGTCATCGACCGCATTGCAGAAGTGGATTCGAGCCAAACCTATCGGCAACCCAACCAGATGTTCCGCAACGACGCGGGTCGCCGCTTTGCCGACGTCTCGGCCACATTGGGACCGGATTTCCAAAGAGCCAACGCCGGTCGCGCCACCGCGGTCGCCGACTACGACGACGACGGCGACCTCGATCTCCTAGTCACCACAGTAGCGGCCCAGCCACGGCTGTTGCGCAACGACGGCGGCAACGCCTATCACTGGCTACAAATTCTGTTAGTAGGAAAAATTCACCCCGACGCCCTCGGCACGCGGGTGGAGGTTGTGGCCGACGGAATACGTCAAGTGCAGGAGCGCCAATCGGGCGGCAGCTATCTGTCCAGCCACGACCCCCGCCTGCACTTCGGGTTGGGCGCGGCCACGAGCGCCCAAGTGGAAATCCACTGGCCAGACGGGACGCAGCAGACCTTAGAAAAGGTCGCCGCCAACCAAGTACTCAAGGTAGCACAGCCGGACCCCTAGCGACCCAACGTCCGCGTCTGTACCTCTTCGTAGAACCGACGCAAGCGCTCGCGCTCGGCGGGCAAATGATCAACCGCTCGTTGGAGGACGTGCGCCGCTCGGGCTAGATCGCCCATCTGCCCGTAGAGGCGGATCATCTCCACGTAGGCTGGTAGCAGCTTGGGATTAGCCTCGAGCGCGGACTCGTAGTAGCTAAAGGCTCCCTCTATATCTCGCTGCATGATCCGCACGTGCGCCAAGTTCATCCACGGCTCGACTTGCCGAGGGGCCTTTTGCGCCACCCGCGCAAAAATTTCTTCGCCGCCCGCGAGATCACCCAACGCCGCCTTGACCCCACCCAGATTTAACCACGCCTGCCAGTACTCGGGATCCTCGGCCACCGCCCGCTCAAACGCCGCCAGTGCCCGCTCTTTGTCTCTGACCTCGGCATAGGCGTTGCCCAGATTGTAGTGGATGGCCGCATCCCCCTCCATGTCCATCGGCGCTAGGCGGCTGTTGGCCGCAAACGCAAAGGCCAAACAAACGGCCAACCCCAGCCCCAAGTTGCGCCAACAGCCCATCCGTCCCCAGTCCCACAGCACCCACACCCCGTAGGCGGCAAAGACCATGAGCACCGGCAGCACCGGTACCCGGTAGCGCGCCGCGACAAAAAACGCGACCACCCCCAGACAATAGCTCAGCACGTACAGCAGCGGCCACGTCGGCCCGGTCCGCCGCAGACTCAGCAACATTCCCCACAGCACCAAGGGGGCCACCAAGCCAAAGGGGAAGGCAATACCCGCTTTCCACAGGGTCGCCGACAGCACCGTTGAGTACGTGCGCCAGAAGTAGATCGGCTGGTTGCGCCCCCGCTCATCGCCGTGCCAAAACGCCCCTAACTTATGCCCCATCAACCCCAGCCACCCAATCGGATCGCCCCGTATGTAGTCCCAAGCCCGAGCGGCAAAATAAGCCGACTTAGCCGAGGGCCGTTCAATCCCCTCCCGCGCCGGTTGGGTAACTAAATCGTCCCACTCCCACCCCGGACGGATGGCCACGGTCTCTGCATAGTCGGGATTATTGCCGATGTACAGGTTGATCCCCGCGTTGTAGGAAATCCCCACCCCGTCGCCGCCGATGGCCCAGTTGCGCCAAGCCACCGGCGCGATAGCCAAGACCACGCCGAGCGAGAACGCACCGGCCCAGATCAACCCCTGCCGACGGGGGGTAACCCACAAGAGGACGATGGGCACGACGACCGCAAAAGTCAGCACCGTCGGCACGGCCAACGCACCGATGCCGAAGGCCACCCCAGCACCCAAAAATCCCCAACGGCTCGGGCGACGCCAGACGCGCAAAAGCACCACTAGAGCCAGCAGATCGACGAAGGCGGCCAATGAAGCCGGCAACAGCTCGCCGTCAAAAAAGATCAGCGGCCCGCACAACGCCGCGCCGATCCCCGCCAGCAACCCCACCGCCGGATTGAACAAAGCGCGCCCGATCCACCAACTCATCGCGCAGACCAGCGCCCCTAGCAGGGCCTGCACAAAGCGCACGGCATAAAAAAATGACTCTGAAAAAAGGACCTTTACCGCCCCGAGGAAGTACGGGTACAGCGGCGGCTGCCAAAACGGCCCCTCGCCGACACCCAACCAGTTGCCCGCAGCCAAGCGCTGAGCGTGGTAGGTGTACGTCTTGGCATCGACCGCCGGATGTGCAAAAAGCGGACTCGCATCTGCTTCGAGGATATAGGCGACCCGCACTGCGAGGGCGAGGGCGAAGACGAGCCAACCTAAGCGCCGAGCCTGTAGTCCAGCGATCATTGCGAATATATCCGCTGAATGATATCGTTAGTGGCCATCAACCAACAGACAACTATGCGCTCATCCTTCCCCGGCACCTGTTTCTCCTTCGTCCTCGTCTTAGTCTTTACCGTCTGCATGACCTTTATCAGTGTGCGGACCTACGTTCTCTATGGCAACTACACCGGGCTGACCGATCACTTCAACACCGTCGGCGTCATCTTTCTGATCTTCTGGATCGTGGTCGTCGCCCTTACGCTGCGCCTGCTCCACCCGCTCTTGCGCCTCTCGCCAGCCAATTTCGCCTTGGTCTATGCTGCGCTCATGGTCGCCGTGGTCCTGCCTTCAATGGGCTTTGGCGGCTACTTCATCCCGCTTCTTGCCGGCGTCTTTTACTACGCCACCCCAGAAAACAACTGGTCCGACCTGCTCTGGCCACACATTCCCCACTGGGCCGTCCCCCGCGACCTCGAAGCGATTCGCCAACTTTTTGAAGGAACGGATGCTGCCGCGCCCGTGCCTTGGGCCTTGTGGGCCGGGCCGCTGTTGTGGTGGGGCCTTTTCATGTTGGCCTTTTTCTTGGTCAGCATCGCGCTGATCAGCCTCGTCCACCACCAGTGGTCGCGCCAAGAGCGCTTGGTGTATCCCCTCGCCGCCGTCCCCAACATGCTCCTTGAGAGCTTGGAAAACCCCGCCGCGTCCATTCTCAAAAGCAAGCTATTGTGGCTGGGGTTTCTCATCGCTTGGGTCCTGCCAACCGTCAATATGCTCGACCAAGTATTAGACATCGAGATCATCCACGGCTTTGGCATCCCCGGCGGCCGCATCGAGATTCGTCAATTCGGGCTTAGTTACGGGCTTAACACCGACCTACTGGTCGTGGGCTTGAGCTATTTGGTCGGCCTCAACGTGCTGTTCAGCGTCTGGTTTTTTCACCTACTCATCGCTGCCGAGGGTGCCCTGCTGAACTGGCTGGGCATTTCCCTATCGCTGCCGGCCCAGCCCCACGCACCCAACGTGCTGCTCGCCCATCAGCAGATTGGCTCGCTCGCGTGCATTGTCGGAATCTCGCTGTGGATGTCGCGCCACTTCCTGCGTCGCCAGTGGCGGCTGATCATCAGCGGTGCTCCAGATAGTGATAGCCCGATCTCTCCGCGCACCGCCGCTTTGCTCGGGCTTGTCGGGCTGACGTACATGAGCGGCTTCCTCTGGGCCAGCGGCCTGAGTTTGATCTGGAGCATCGTCTTCCTGCTGGTCGCGCTGGTGATCTTCTTCGGCATCGCCCGCCTGTTGGCCCAGACCGGGATCGGTCGCCTGCGCGCTCCGGCATCCGTGCCGCCGATCCTGACCAATCTCGTGGGCACCACCCCTTTTGGTGCCCAAGGGCTGAGCGCGATGGGGCTGAGTATGGTCTGGACCGCCGACCTGCAGCTCTTTTTAATGGGTACCCTCGCCCAC
Source organism: Candidatus Latescibacterota bacterium (assembly GCA_965208845.1). Taxonomy (GTDB): domain Bacteria; phylum Latescibacterota; class UBA2968; order UBA8231; family UBA8231. The sequence goes on from OZ242361.1 coordinate 6,538,452, forward strand.
GCCTTCAAGGTCTGCGAGCCAGCCCGGCTCAAGATCAGCGGACGCAAGCTGGTGTTCTTTTTGTCCGCCGCCATGATCGTCGGCCTCATAACCACCATGGTCTGCTATATATGGCTGGGCTACCGCCACGGACTGATCCACGGCTACCGCTGGTACTTCGTCATGTCGCCGCAATACCACTGGTCTTGGGTCGCCAATTCGATCAACAATCCCAACCCCGCCGAGCCGCTGGTAGCCGTGTTTCTCGCCATTGGCGCGGGCCTCACCGGGCTGCTCGCGCTGGCCCAGTACCGCTTCGCCGGCTGGCCCTTGCATCCAGTGGGGCTGGGCATCGCCCTGACCAACACTGTCTCCATTGACTGGTTTGGGATTTTCTTAGCTTGGCTGATCAAACTCATAGCCCTGCGCTACGGCGGCATCCGGCTCTACCGCACCTTGCTGCCCTTCTTCATCGGCCTGATCTTGGGCACCTGCGTCGGCGTCGGAGGCGCTGCGCTGGTCTATGCGTTTTACTATTACTGAGACAACCGCTGCAAAATTTAATCGGGGTCGGCTCCCACCCCTTCAAGACGCGCCATCTCCTCGTCTCCTAGCTGCCAGTCGAACAAATTTAGGTTGTCGCGCAAATGGGCTGTTGAGCTGGCCTTGGGGATGACGATCATATCCTTTTGCAAAAGCCATTTTAAGGCCACCTGCGCTGGGGTTTTGCCGTGGTCGGCGGCCACCTGTTTTAGGGCTTCATCCTGAGCTAGATCACCCTGGGCCAGCGGGCGGTGCGCCGTCAGCACCACGTTGTGGGCGTGGCAATGACGCCGCAGCTTCTCGCGATTGTGGCGCAAATGGTACTCCACCTGATTGGTGCATATCGGCAAGCTGGTGGCGGCCCTAGCCCGATCCGTCTGCTCAATGCTGAAATTGCTAATGCCAATGCTCTTGGCTTGGCTGGCCTCGTAGATCTTTTCAAAAGCGGCCAAGGTGCGCTCTACCGGCACGCCCTGACCGGGATGGTGAATGAGCAGGAGATCAACGTATTCGGTTTGCAAATCGCGCAGAATCTCCTCCATTTGCTCCAAGGTCGCCTCGTACTCCAAGTGCGAATGCCAAATTTTGGAGGTGATGAAGAGGCTCTCGCGATCGGCCCCAACCTCCTTGAGGACTTGGCCGATGGCGTCCTGATTCTCGTACATCCAGGCCGAATCCAAATGCGTATAGCCCAGTTCGAGGGCCTCTTTGACCACGTCTTTGCACTGCTGGCCGCGCAACATCCAAGTGCCCAGTCCCAATGGCGGAATGGCGTGGCCCGAGGCCAAGGTAATGTCTGGCGTACTCATGTCGATTTCTCCTCGTGTGGATAGCTGTTATCTGCTGTCAAAAATAAAACGGGGAAGGGACCCAAAGCCCCTTCCCCTGATTGCTTTACCCTACAGCAATAGAAGCAAACTACGGCGTCCCCTGATGAATCACCTTCTCGATCAGGCTGCCCGTAAAAGAAAGCCCCACCCCATAGGTCGAACCGGCAAAATACCTGTTGCCGCTGACCGTCATGCGCGCCTGAGCTTCAAGACTCACGTTGGGATGGAGGCCAACCAAGAGCGTCGGCGCTAGGTAGGAAACGCTTTGGTTGAGCGTTTCTAGCTGGCTGCCTGCTGGGGGGTTATTTATGGTGTAGTACTCCGCTCCTATGATGCTTTCGTACTTGAGGGCGACGAGGAGTTTGTCCATCGGGCTATAGCCTGCCTCGGCGTTAAAAACAAACTCGGCACCCGGGGTGTACGTGCGATCAACTCCGCCGGCGTCGCTGGGATTGGAATCTGTGTATTCGCCGCGCAGGCGATACCCCAGATCGACATTGCCGTACACCGGGACCGGCCAAAAGGAGCGGCCGACTTGCGCCACAATGTCGAAGTCCCACTGGCCGCCGGTTATGGAAAGGGCCTCGGGCACTTCCCGATATTCGCCCATCGGGGCTTTGAATTCCAACTTCAGCGTGCCCACCAGATCCGCGCTGTTGACGAGGTTGATTTTGGCAAATCCGCGTATATCGCCCACGCCCGAGTCCTTTTTATCTGGTGCTCCATAGAAAGGGTGCTCGGGACTAACATCGACAAACTCATTGCTGATATACGGAATTTTTATGCCGACGTCGATCCGGTCATTCAAACCGTAGTAAACGTCGAAATAGATCTGCTGGGACTTATAGCGGGCGGGAATCTCACCGACATTTCCGTCATTATCATACTGCTCGTTGGTCGATAGCGACATGGCAGTGATTTTGCTCCATACGCGGCCCTTTCCAAGCGTCCAAGCACCGGCTGCGGCCATCTGCGGCAGCAGCACGGTGAGGGCCGTGATGAGCAAGAAAGTCGCGCACGAGGTGAGTTTCTGGTGCAGAAGCGCCAAGCGCGAATGCGGGGTGCGGGGGGAATGAGTCATTCCACTCCTTTCTGATTGAGTCCTCGCGCTTGAAAAACGCCGAGGACGAGGTTGAGAGGAAGTACAAGGAGCTGATAATCAACCTTAAAATACGTCCAAACAATCTATTGCTCAACCGCGGCGGCGAGATCGGGTTCGATGCTCCTCGCCTCATCTGGATCGTGGATCAGCACTATATCGAGGCGATTCATTGTTACCTCCAAGCCCGTGCGGCAGCGTTCCAGGTTGGTGCTGGGGTATTCAGCACGGCGGTCCTCAAGTCGAGGAAATGCAAGTTGCGCTCCGATGGATTGCCAACTATAGTTGGCACTTCTATATTCTACCTCTAATCATGCGTGATAGCATCATTAGAGGGCCGGAGGATGGCTACAGAAAGACGTGTCGTTTTCTACCAAGATGCCACCGGTAAGGAGCCGTTCAACGACTGGTTGAGGAGCTTGCGCGACGCACGAGCAAGGCGCCGAATTCTGAGCCGGCTGTTGCGTGTTGAAAGTGGCAACTACGGGGATTGTAGATCGCTCAAGTACGGCGTCTTTGAGTTGCGTTTTGTCTTTGGTCCCGGTTACCGCGTGTATTTTGGGGAAGATGGAGACACGATAGTTGTGCTACTATGCGGTGGAGACAAGAGCAGTCAGGTTCAGGACATTGCGAGAGCAAAAGCATATTGGAAGGAGTATTTGAGTCATGTCTAAGTACAGGACGCTGGGACAAGTAACGGCAGACTATTTCAGAGAGCACCCCGAGGAGATAGAGGACTTTCTGATGGAAAATTTTGCGGAATACGCTGAGGATGGTGATTCTGCGGCGTTATTGTCTGCGTTGCGAATCGTTGCCCGCGTCAAAAGCGTATCTGCGATAGCAGATGAAATCGGGATGACTCGTCATGGATTGCAGAAAGCGCTTTCTGCCAGAGGAAACCCACGCCTCGACAACATCAACTCGATAATGCGGGCGATGGGATACCGACTTGTACCGCAGAAGGTGGAGGAGCCCGCTAGGTAAGGAGATACACCGCTGATTTAGCGCGTATTTGGTCCATCTCCATCCTTTGGCGTTGATCAGGGCTTGGAGGAGGTCAGTGCGATCCAGCCACACCATTGCTGCTGGCGATGTCGTTCGCTTTGTAGCTTTAACCCTCCACGCGGCGAAAGTAATCCTCGGCGTCGTCTTGCGGCACATAACCGAGGTCCTTCTCAGTCGCTTCTATATCAAAGACGCGCCGTTGGTTGCCGCTGATCACATAGGCCAGCACGTACACGTATTGAGCGTCCACTTCCAAAGCGCGACGATGCGCTTCAATGCAGTCGCGGTGGCTGAGAAACATAGCGCGCATATAGTCCTCGGCCGGAGTGCCGCGCATGGTCGTCGGATCGTCCTCAGTAATGATCCAGCCGATGCGCAGACCGACGAATTCGAGGCCGTAGCGCTGACTGTACAGCTTGCCCATGTTTTCGCCAAAGAGCTTGGAGACCGCGTACATGGAGTCGGGATTGGGCGGCTCGTCCAAACGCATGCGGAGGCGCTTGGACGGATCCAAAGTCTCAGGCGTGGTCAAAATAGTATTGCCGTGCTGCGTGTGATTGGTCGAGGCAAAGACCAAGCGTCTAACCCCAGCTCGGCGGCACTCTTCCAGCACCTGGTACATGCCCTCGAGGTTGTGATCCCGCACGCTCTCCCAAGGGGCGCTTGGGCTAGGATCGGCCGCTAGGTGAATTACGGCCTCCAAGCCCTCAAAGGCCCCTTCGACTTCGGCGGCGCGGTCAAAATTGACGATGGTGGCGGGAAAATCTACCGGGCGGCGCGTGAACGCCTTGAATTCGTATTCGGCTCCCAAGCCGGCCAGCAGCACGCGGCCAATGGTGCCGTTGGCCCCGGTCAGGCCAATGCGGGTATAGCGCGTCATGTTGTATGCTCCTTTAGGCATCTAGGTATAAGATGCTTCGACTCCGCTTCGCTTCGCTCAGCATGACAAGTGCTGGTGCGCTGTTTCCCAGTGTCATGCTGAGCGGAGCGAAGCATCTCAGACCACTTTCGTGTACTTAGCCGACGACAAAAGTCCGTTGGCTATGCTCGCGCAGCACGAGCTCCCGGTCAAAGGTGTGCTCGCCCGCGCCGGTCAGCCGAAAGTGCTTAATTTTGATCTGCCCATACAAAACATCCAAGACAATGCGATAGCCCGATTGCCGTTGGGCAATGTGCACCGTGCCCCAAGCGGCACCATTGGACCAGAAAAAGGTCCCTGTCTCTGCGGCAAAGGCGATAGACTTTGTAACCCCCGAATAATTAAATCCCGTCAGCGCCAGCACCCCGGCCCAAGCAACCATGGCGCGGGCGTAGTGATGGCCGCATTCGGCTTCGTCAAAGGGACTGCGTTTGGCCCCATCGTAGCGATTGCGAATGTCGCGCATGGTTTGCAGGCCGTTTTTGCGCTGCCCCTCGTAGAGCATGCCAATGGCCGCGGTGTATTCAAACCCGGTCATCACTTCCGTGAAATAGGGAAATGGGTTGTCGGGCCGCTCGCGGGGATAGCTCGCCATGAGCAAGGCCGATTCATCGCCCAAGGCATACGAGCGCATGCAGTTGAAGTGATCCGTCAGCTTTTTGCGGTGGTTGTACTTGCGGATGCTCCTGAGGGTTTGGCGCACGTGGGCGCGCTTGGTCAGATAGCCCAAGCCGCAGACGTGGGCGAAAAACTGGCCAACGAGCTGATCCACCAAGCAACCGCGGCCGAGTTGGTAATCTGGATCGGAGAGTTCGGCCGCACCCATACTCAGCCGCAGCGCTGCGGCCACTTTTTTGGCTGGCTCAATGCGATGCTCGTAGTATTCGCCATTGAACAATTGCTCGTCGATGTAGGCGCGGCCACTCTCGTAGAGCCGCCGACAGGTTTGCGCAAAGTCAGCTTCGCCCAGATGGGCCGCCATTTCCTCGCCGGCGCGCAGAGCACCCAGATACCAGATCCCCATTTGTGGATTAGGGCCGTAGTATTCGACATCCATGGTATTGTGCTGACAGCCTTCCATAACACCATCGCCATCGCCGTCCCACCCCCCTTCGATCCAGCAAAACTCAAGGGCCTTTTTGACCTTGGGCCAAATCGCTTGTAGGAAGGCGTCGTCGCCGCAAAGTTGCCAGTCGCGATAGGCTTTCATAATACAGCCCATCTGACCGTCGGCCGCGGCTTTGCCAAATTCACGGGCGCGACTGAGGGGCAGATGGACGCGAAAGTTCATCATGCCTTGGTCGTCGGTGGCGTGATTGAATTCGGTATCGCGCATCGTACGGGCCAGGTCGCCAAAGAGAAACGCCGTACTTTGTTCGTAATTCCACACATGCGTACAGGAGCCCATGCAGCAGCCGCTGTGATCGTTGTATCCCTCCCAGCCAAACAAACGTCCATCGGGGGTGCGGAAGCACGTTTGCGTCCGCAGGGTGCTGAGATTGAAAAGGGCGGCTTCCTTTACGACCTCGGGCAGGTCGCTGGCCGCGAAGGCTGAGACAAAGCGCACGGTCTGTTGTTCGAGCTTTTTGAGCCTCGGCGCGGTTTTGCCGGCCACATCCCACGCATCGCCATAGTGCGTCGCATAGTAGTTGCCAAGGTGCGGGTCGTCGCCCGGCGACCACGTGTGCCGATTGGGAAAGTGCCACGTCAGCAAAAAGGTGATGGTCTTGTGTGCCTTGGGCAAAATGTTGGTGCGCACCACGAGCGAGGCACTCGGCATGTCGGCCTCTTCACCGGGGCGCTTTTCCACCCGGCCATCGGCGGCAAAGTCGTCCCAAAAGTCGAGCAGCGACGTGCCCCACCCGGCTTTTTTCCACGCCGTGCGATAGGTAATACCCGTTTTGGCCGTGGTGGTCAGGGCCATCGTGCCATAGCTGATAGCGGCGGGATCAACCCCCTTGCTGTCCATGAAAATGCCCTGACAGTGCGTTGCCTTGCGAAAGCGATTGCGATTGGCCTGGGCCAACTCTTCCACGCCATCGTTGCCAATGAAATTGGGCAGCGAGCCGCACACCGAAGCCGTGACGCGCTTGTTGGTCCGATTGGTCAGCGTATAGCGCAGCACCGCGATGGGGATGCCGCTGTCATCGGCGTTGGCGGGAATAAGCGGGTTAAACGCTTCGAGACAAACCGCGACCGGAACTTGTGGATCGGACAGTTGGACCTGGGCAAGTGGATAGGCCGCGGCAAAAGCACATTGTGCAAAGCGCGGCAAGCCGTGATTGACCGCCACACTGCCGCTCGCACCTTGGTATTCGGATACATCCACCGGCCCTTCGAGCGCCCGGGTGACGGCTGGGCCGCCAGCGGGTTTGGCGTACAGGGCAAAAAACGCCCCCCCTCCTCGGCCCCCATCGCCCCTTGGGACAAATCCCTTGGCCGGGCGGTTCATCAGTTCCCAGTCGCGCAAATCCCCGCGTCCTCCCAGTGAAACTGTGCCCGTGCCAATGCCGCCAATGGGCATGGCAATGCGGGCGAGATGATCCCGATCGTAGTGCTTGAGCATCGGCCAATTGGACATTGTGGTTACTCCTCGTCGTGAATGTAGATTGAGCCAAAAGGGATAGTTTGCAGCGCCCCTACAGCAATCCTAAATGAATGAATGACGTTACGCAGAAACTTCTTGGGTAGGAGATGCTTCGCTTCGCTCAGCATGACAGGGCTGGTGCCCTGCTTCTCGGTGTCATGCTGAGCGGAGCGAAGCGGAGTCGAAGCATCCCATACCTAGGTGCCGTGCGTAACATCAGTGAATGATTGAACGATTCGAGAGGCAGATCGTCTTGTTGCTGCGTCTATCTGCGTCTATCTGCGGATCTAAGGCGTCGGAGCCTCCGCGTCAATCAGCCCTTCCCGTTTAAGCTCGGCCCAGTAGTCAGCGGGAATCGCGTGCTCTAAGCAATCCACATTGGCGGCAACTTCCCCGACGGTCCGCGCTCCGGGAATGACGGTTGCCACCGCCGGATGTCCAAAGGGAAATTGCAGCGCCGCGGCCGACAAGGGCACCTCGTGCCGCGCGCAGACCGCCTCGATGCGGCGCACCTTCTCCAGCACATCTTCCGGTGCGGGCGCGTAGTTGTAATACGCCCCTTCCACCGCTCCGGTAGCCAAAATCCCCGAGTTGTACGGCCCGCCGATCACAATCCGCACCCCCTTCTCCGAGCACAGCGGCAACAACTCGCGCAGCGATTCCTGCTCCAGCAGCGTATAGCGGCCAGCCAGCAAAAAGGCATCAAAGTCCCCAGCGCGGGCAAAGTCGGCCAGCATCTGCCACTGGTTCATCCCCAAGCCGAGCGCCTTGATCACCTTTTGCTGACGCAGTTCGTCGAGCACTGGATACGTTTCAGCCATCACTTGATCGAAGTACCCCCGCTCGCCCGGCGTCCAATCCGGCTCAATGCTCTTCCCCTCGTCCGGGTCGTGGATCAGCACCATATCGAGGCGATCCATTTTGAGCCGCTCCAAACTCCCCTCAATCGAGCGCAGCACTGCGTCGCGCGAGAAATCGAAATAGCTGGTCAGCTCGGGCGCATCGACGAACAGATCGACGTAGTCGTCGCCGGGCTTTCGCTCCACCAGCGTATAGCCCACTTTCGAGGAAAGGACGATCTCGTCGCGGTTGTAGCGCGCCAGCCCCGGCCCCAAGCGCGTCTCGCTCAAGCCGTAGCCGTACAGCGGCGCAGTGTCGAAGTAGCGCACTCCAGCCGCAAAAGCCGCGTCTAGCACGTCCAGGCCCTCCTGCTCGCTTAGCACTGAGTACATGTTGCCAAAGGTCGTGCCGCCCAACCCCAAGCGCGTCACCTCCAAGCCATGCGGCCCAATTTTTTCTCTATCGCCTGCTCGCATTGATCTTTCCTCCTCAAAAAATCGGAATCCGGTTGCCGGTCTCCCCGGTGATATAGTCGAAGAGTACCCAGAATCCCGAGACAAAAATGTGCCCCAAAATCAACCCCAAAAACAAAGGCCGTAGCTGCCGATAGAGCGTCACCCCGCCGTATTTAAGCACCAGCGCCTTCAAGACCCAGCCGATGAAAATGCTGAACCACGTCCAGATAATCGTCAGCGTCGCACCGATCGGGAAGCCGAGGTAATGCACTGGCCACCAGAGGAAATGGTGCCGAGCGTACATCAACAGCCCCATGACCGCCGCGCCGATTCCCGCGAACATGAAGCGCGGTCCGATCTCGCCAAAGTCGTTTAAGGGGTGTCTCGGATTGGCGATCTTGTAGGCCGAGTCGCCGTGAACAATCTCGCCGAAGCGGTTGTAGAACCACCAGTCTAAATTGATGCCCCCGTACTGGTACCCCATCCACACCACCATCCATATCGAACCAACCAAGCCAACCACAATCGAGAGCATCAGCGCCCAAAACAGCGGCCGTCCCCGCACTTGGCCAATATCGGCCAGCTTGAGACCATTGATCGCCGAGGCCATCACCATTGTGCGCAAATCGCCCGCCCAGCTAAAGGTCATCCCCAAGCTCACCAGCCCCGATGGACCAATTGCCTCTGTGCCCACTGCGTCGATCACAAACGGCTGCGCCGTCATCTGCGCCCGCGCAAACCCCAACCCACCCTCGGCGACAATCCGCGTCAACCCGTAAAAAATGCAAAAGGCGATGAAAAGAAAAAACAGCGAGACCCACCACGGCACGCCCGATAAAGTCAGCCAAACGGTGGCATACGCGCTGGATAGGACCAAGACAATGAGCGCCGCCCGATACGAGAGAATCTCCTGCGAATCGTCCAGTCCCCCCTCGTTGTACAGAGCCTTGCGCCAGACTTGCCGCAGATAGCCGCGGCTGTTCCACAGCCCGTAGAGCACCAGCACCAGCATGGCCCCCATCCCCTCGTAGGACACCGACATCGAGCCTTCCATAAACAGGTCGCGGCGGCCGGGCAGCGAATAGCCGAGGACGTTCTCGGTGGTGATCTGCGCTTTGGTCAACAAGTGGAAGAGCCAGATGCTCAACCCCACGTCTAAGCTCAAAAAGTACGCCAGCCCCAGCGCGACAAAGTTCACGTTGGTCGTCAGCGTCAGCGCGTGGTTAAACAGCGAGACGCTATTGCGCAACTGTACTTCGGGGATAAAGGGGAAATAGTGGTTTAAGGCGTTGGTGCTGTACAGCAAAAAGGGTAGCGCGAATCCGATCCACAACAGTGGCCTTTTGAACAGCGGAACGACGATGGACCCGCTCTTGCCTTCTTCAGTCAAATCGATAGGTAGCTGCAACAGCGGAAAGGTCAAGCGGTCGTAGTCAACCCACTGGCGGCGGACGATCGACGCGATGCAGATCATCATCAGATAGATCGCCAGAATAAACGAGACCCAAGCCGCAAGCGGCACCAGCCAGTGTTCCCAGGGAATGGGCTGCCCCTTGGGCAAGCCCTCAAAGAAATACTTGATCGCGTCTGGGTCTTGCGGCACCAGCCACTCGCGGACGTAGGGATGCAGCAGTTCCGACCAATTGTTCTCGGGCGTGGCATAGTAGTAGATATTAGGCAACATGGCGATCAAATTGCCCGTAAAACCCCACGTAGGGATGGCCGAACCAATGATCATCATCGCGTAAATGACGATCAACTCGGAGCGGTTAAAACCCCAAGCACGGCGAATCAGCTTGAGCGCGGGATTGAAAAACGCCACTACCAGAAAAAACAGGAACACCGCGCCGGCAGTGATGTAATCGGAGGACATGCCCGCAGTGGCCATCGCCAGCCGGGCATAGGCGAAAAACATGTTGATCGCCAGCGAGAGCAACGCACCCACGGCGAACGAGCGATAGGTAAAATTACCGGGCATTAGATTAGTGGTTAGTGGTCAGTGGTCAGTGGCCTGTCCCAACCCCCTTCGGCCCAGTGGTGTGGGGACTAACCACTGACCACTGGCCACCGGCCACTAGTTCTTAGGACATAATCTATTTTTCCGCAAACGCGCGGCGATTTGTGGCCGAGCAAGCCGCATTCTATACTTAGCGCACCTCAATTCACAGCAAAGGATACCATAATGGCAGCGCTCAAAGTCGGCATCATTGGCCTCGGCGGCATCGCCCGCTCCCACTGCGATTCAATCGCCCATCTCGACCAAGTAGAAGTAGTAGCAGTCGCCGATCTATTCGAGGAAAAGCGACGCGAGTACATGGACAAGTACCACATCCCCAAGGGCTACTCAACGCATCACGAACTCTTAGAAGATGCCGACGTCGATGCAGTCGCTGTCGTGCTCGGCCACCAGTTGCACCACCAACTCACCATCGACGCCTGCCGCGCCGGCAAGCACGTGCTCGTCGAAAAGCCCATGGCCATCAGCCTAGAGCAATGCGACGCCATGGTCGCCGCAGCCGCGGAAAACAACGTCAAGCTGATGGTCGGGCTGTCGCAGCACTTTTACAGCACCAGCCTCAAGGCCAAGGAAATCCTCGACTCCGGCCAGCTCGGCCCCGTGATTACGGCTGTCAGCTACATGTCGAAAAACTGGAATTTCGCCGGACGGCGGCCCCAATACCGCAGTCGCTTTCACGGCGGTGGCATGTGGTTGACCAACGGAGTCCACGTCGTCGATCGGCTCACGTGGGTGATGGCTTCGCAAGCCGCGTCGGTCTCGGCCTCCATCGGCACCCGCGCTCACTACCAAGCCAGCGACGATTCAGCCACGGCCTTTATCCGCTACAAAAACGGCCTCGCCGGCACGGCCGTAGCCGTGGGGTTCGCGGACGGTGCGCCGAATTTTGAATGCCAAGTGATTTGCGCCAACGGCTCGCTGCGCTTCAGCCAGCACGGCGAGAAATACGTCAAAGTAGGCCAAGGAGATACGTGGGAAGACGTCCCGTTTGAGGACGCACCGACCGAGATGTACCACGAGTGGCAGCGCTTTGCCGAGGCCATCGCGCTCGACATCGAGCCGCCGACCCACGGCCAATACGGGCGGCACATCATGGAAATCCTCTTCGCCGCCGAAGCCTCGTCCCTCACCCGGCGCGAGGTAAAAATCGGCCGCCGGCCGCATTGGCAAACCCAGACTTCCGGCGCACCCGTGACCACTCAGCACGGCTGGATTTAAGAAGCTGTCTGGGAGTATTCGCTCCGCATGCTCAGCGTTGGTGGTATGCGTCCTGTCATGCTGAGCGGAGCGGAGTCGAAGCATCTCCCTTCATCCCAGATGGTTCTAATGCGCCAGCGGCCTCATATCCCCGGCCTGCGCCACTTCCTCCAATTCCGCTCCGCTCGCCGCGCCGCTGGACACGGTTGAGACCCGCTCGTCGGCCAAGACCCAGCGAAACGCGCTCTGCGGCAGCGTTGACTCCTCCTGCTCCAGCCGAGCAATCGTCGCCCAAGCGCGTTCCCGCTCTTCCTCGCCCTCAAACCGACGCTCCACTGCCGCACGCTGGTTCTCGCCAGCGACGTACATACCCCCAGCCAACACTGTCGCCAGCACCACGCCCATATCGCTTTGCGCAGCGGCCGGCAAGACTTCCTTGGCCGCTAATTGCACACAGGGATGGTAGTCGTGGTAGCACAGCACCGTATCAAATTCTCCGGTCGCCGCCAGCCGCGCCAGCAAGGGGATGGCCCGGCCCGTCACGCCGATAAAATCGCACAACCCCTGTTTTTGTGCGGCGCGCAAGCCTTCCAAAGTCCCGCCCTTTTCCACGATCCGCTCCCAGCCCGCCATATTCACCTCGTGGATTTGCGCCACCGTCAGCTTAGGTAGGCCCAGTAATTCCAAACTGCGCTCCAAACTCTGCAAGACCGAATCGCGCCGGTAGTCAAAGCCTTCCGGCTTAAACCCCACCTTGGTCGCCAAGTAAAAGGGACGGCGCTCCCCTACCAGGGCCTTGCCTAGCAGTTCTTCGCTCGGCCCGTAGAGCGGTGCTGTATCGATGTAATTGCAGCCCAAATCCAGAGCGCGCTGCACAATCGCCCGGGCGTTTTCCTCGGCTCGCTCTGGCTCCTTGCCTCCCAAGTAGGCCCCACCCAAGCTGACCGCGCTCACCTGCAATTGGGTGCGCCCAAATCGCCGATAGCGCATGGTGTTTCTCCTTTTATCCTACCTCTACGGCTTCCTCTCTTCTGACAGTAATCCGAGTAGTCAGCCCAACCCGTGCGGCCATATTCACTAGCTTGTCGATGGTGAATCTGCTGATTCGGCCGTTGACGAGTTCACTCACACGCGATTGCGTCACACCAAGCCGTTTGGCTGCCTCTTCCTGAGTGAGTTTTTCTTGGTCAATGTACGCCTTTATGGCATCCATTAGCAGAGAACGGAGTTTGAGGTTAGCCGCTTCTTCGGGGCTGTCCGCAATAGCATCCCAGACGCTCTGGTAGGTATGAATCTCCATTGGCTATCTCCTCTATCTAAACTGTGCTCGAAGCACCTTCAGCCGGGCCTTCGCCGTATCGATGTCCTTCGTTGACGTTTTCTGCGATTTTTTTATAAACACGTGCAACACACAGACGGCATCGCCAATGTTCGTCACGTACATGCAGCGGTAGTTGTTACCCTCATCGAGAATACGAATCTCGCGAACACCCCGGCCCACACTCCGCATGGGCCTCCAGTCATACGGGTCAAACCCCTGCTGAACCCGATTGATCTGTCGGCCCATATCTTGGCGTGGACCTTTTGGAAAGGCTCGGAGATCGTCTAAAGAGGAGCCAACGAACCTTACCTCCTTCATGGCTGGCACTGTATCAATCTACCTCTGCGATATGCAGATGACTCTTTCTTTCGATTCTTAATTGCAAAGGGATAATTCTTTAAGTTTTTTGGTAAAATTTGCGGATTTCAGTACTCAAAATGGAAGATCATCATCTTCACTAGTATTGCTCCCTGGCAAACGCAAATTAAGATCATTCTGATTTTGAAAAAGCCATTTTAAGGCTTTCTCTGTGGGAATTACAACGCTATAAACATACCCTTCGTCTTCTCCATCCTTCTCTGTAAGAAATCCGTCATGAATTAGCTGTCTAATTGCAAGGTTCGAAGCCAAATCGTTGAATCCGGCCTGATTCATTTCTCTCTTTATATGATCCATAACCACGCCTTTACCTAAATCTTCATTAGATGCGACTATTACCAAAGCTGTCAAAATATGAGGAGGCATTTTATAATCCGAAGAGACCGAAACAGAAGCCGCAAGTTTTTTGATATTATCTTCTTTGTCTAAAGCTGTCTTTATAGAATCAGTGATTTTCTTCTTTAGATCATCAAAATCGCTAGTAGAAGTCTGCTTGTATAGAATAACACGCCGATGTTGTATATCAAAGGGGAGCTTACGGCCCTCTTCACAAGCCATCGTCACATGCCTTCCAAGAGCCCTAGCATAACCCAATTCATACCAGACATTGGGATTATCTGTCGTTATTTCAGCGAAGCACAAATCAGATTCTTTGATGCCTTCCTCAATGGCAGAGATAATGACGTCAGCACTGGGGTCTCCATCCACCCTATATGGTTCAACCTCTGCGTCTCTTATAGCCGGTTCAAAAATATCTCTATATCGTTTCTCATACGTTTCCTCTCCGAAAGGCTGAATAACAAAGCATCTTCTTTCGTTCATGGTTCAACCTCTATGATTCAGATTTCCTGAGTCCCCATCTGGAAGAAGAGTTATCCCTCCACCGGCTCCAGCCCGAGCAGCACCAAAAGCCAAGTATTGTGCCAGTAGGCGCTGTTGATATAGGGGTTTTCCGCCGACGGCCAGTTTTTCCAATAGGTCTGGTTGTGCGGGATGCGGTGATACCACTGCACGATGGGGATGGACGGCAGCTCGGCCAGCCAGATTTCCATGGCCTCGCGAAAGAGCATTTTTAGCGCCGGGTCGTCGGGCGCGGTCTGTCCCATCTGATCGACCAGCGCGTCAAACTCCGGATTCGACCAGCGCCAGAACCGCTCGGAGTGCGTGCCGGTAGGCTGGACAAAGCGGCTGTGGTAGAGCCGCAAGGTGAAATACGGATCGCGCACGCTCGCGCCATTGCCCATCAAGAAAGCCCGCGCCGAGCCCTGCGCCATGCGCGAAAACGCATCGGGCGTCATGCGGAAGTCAGCGTCAAAACCCGCCTGTTCCAACTGCGCCACTAAGACCGGTGCTAAATCCGTAAAAATATCGAAAATGTCGATGACGATCTTGAGCCGCTCGCCTTCTTTGGTCCAGAAGCCCTCGGCGTCCTTGCTCCACCCCTTGCGCTCCATAATCGCCGCAGCCTTGGCCGGGTCGTGGACGCCGATCTCGTACTTTTCCACCAAGTCTTGAATCGTGTCGGTGTATTGGCGGATGGGCGGGAAATCCGGCAGCGGCAGATGCGATTTGGTCCCGGCCCCCTGCCAGCCAATGGCCACCAATTGGTCGCGGTCAATGGCGTAGTTAATGGCGCGGCGGATTTCTGGATCGTCAAACGGCGGCTCCAAATTGTTGAACCCCAAGCACACCGGCCACCAGTCGAGATACCCGAGCGGCAGCTCGCGCCCGGTCCAAGTAGAGACGTTGGGATTGGCGTCGAGAATTGACTGGATGTTCGGCGGCCGGATGTCGAGGCAGGTATCCATATCGTTGGAGATCAAGTTCTGCACCCGCTTGGTCTCCTCCATGTGCGTCAGGTAGATGATGCGCTCCACGGCCGGCGGCTGGTGAAAGCCCGTCTTCTGCGCCCACCACCCCGGGCGCAAATCCCACACCCGTTGCGCGGGCACGGAAATGAAGATCTCGTACGGGCCGCTGGCCACCGGCCAGCCCTTTTCTTGGTCGAAGTTGTTAAACGTCTGCGGGTCTTGGCCCTCCCAAATGTGCTTGGGTACAATGGGTATGCCGTTGTCAAAGTTGTTGGTGAAGTAACTGAAGACAAAGCGCGGATTGGGCTTAGTCAGCGCAATTTTAGCCGTGTGATCGTCGGTCGCCACAGCGCTCTTTACCCAAACTTGCATATCCGTAGAAAAAGACAGATGCGGCGCGTTGTCCTTGAGCATGTTGATCGTAAAGACCAAGTCGTGCGCCGTCCACGGCTGCCCATCGCTCCACTCGACCCCCGCGCGGATGTGGATGGTAACCTCGGTGTAGTCTTCGTTGTACTCGTGCCCAGTGGCGATCCAAGGGATGATATTGTCGGCTTGTGGGCTGTAGGCGTTGTAGAAGTACAGCGGCTCGTACTGGAAGTTCCAACCCGTCTTGGAGACGCCGGTCAGCAAAAACGGGTTAAACGAGTTGTAGTCCTTGATCTGCCCGCTACAGTCCTGCAAGCTGGAACAATCCATGACCAAGGTGCGGCTCCGAGGCACATTCTTGTGCCCCTCGTCTCCACAGCCGACCAATAGTACGCCCACTAAGCACAACAACAGGCCCTGCATGACATTTCTCCGGAAAATTATTTTTGCGCGTCGGCTGCTGCCGAAAACACTTCGTTTAGATCGCCGCTTTCCAACACCGGCGATTCAGCGTGCAGAAAACAAGCCACCGCCCGCTCGGCCTCCGGTCGGTAAAACGGCGGCGCAGCCGCACACTGGGACATGGCTTGAGGGCAGCGCAGCACATAGCGGCAGCCAGCAGCCGCCTCTTCGGCCTCTATAGCCTCTATATCGACCACTTCCTTCTCTTCCACCGCTTCGTTGATCCACTCGCGCCCCGGCTCGGGCACTGGAATCGAGTGAATTAGCTCGCGCGTATAAGGATGCTGCGGATCCTTGATCACCTTCTCGGTGTGGCCGGCCTCGGCCACGGCTCCGTGGAACAGGATGACGATGTTCTCGCTAACTTGGTACGCGGTCGTCAGATCGTGAGTAATGTAGATGAAGGAGATGCCAAAGTTGCGATACAGCGCGTGCAGGGTGGAGAGAATGGTCGCGCGGAGCGAAGCATCGACCATGGACACAGGCTCGTCGGCGATGATCAGCTTGGGCTTTAACAACAGCGCGCGCGCAATGGTAATGCGCTGGCGCTGCCCGCCCGAAAGCTGGTGTGGATAGCGCCCCAGCGTTTCCTCGGGCCGCAGCCCGACCGTGCGCAGGGCCTCGCGTATCTTGTCGTAGGCCTCGGCCTTAGACGCGGCCAATCCGAACTTCCGCACCGGCGTCGTCAGGATGTGATCGATCTTGTAGAAAGGGTTGTACACCTCAAAGGGATCTTGAAAAATCGCCTGTACATCCTTGCGGAATTGCTGCCGCTCCTCCTTTTGCAGATCGTGGACATCGCGGCCTTGGTAGCGCACCTCGCCGGCACTGGGATTGAGCACCCCGAGCAACATGCGGGCGATCGTGGTCTTGCCGCTGCCGGACTCGCCGGCAATCGTGGTAAAGGAGGGGCTATCGGCGTCAATCGACAGGGAAAAGTCGCTGACGGCTATGGTCTCGGTGCTGGGGCCAAAGCGCTGACCGCCGCTGCGGAAGACCTTGCGCAGGTGGCGCGCCTCAAGAAGCGGGGGCATCTGCGTCCTCCTCGTGCAACAAACACGACGCTAAGTGGTCGGGGGCGACCGTTTGCAGAGTAGGTGCGCGCTGGCTGCATTGG
This sequence comes from Candidatus Latescibacterota bacterium, assembly GCA_965208845.1. GTDB lineage: Bacteria > Latescibacterota > UBA2968 > UBA8231 > UBA8231. The sequence continues at coordinate 6,555,381 of OZ242361.1, forward strand.
GGCATGGCTTGGGGGCAGCGCGGGTGGAAGAGACAGCCCGATGGCGGCTCCAACAACGACAGTCCGACCCCGGGAATGCCCTTGAATTCGCCCTTGATCTCAAACGAGGGAATACTAGAAATCAAGAGCTGGGTGTAGGGGTGTTGCGGATTGTGAAAAATCTCCTCGACCTGGCCCACCTCGACCAATTTGCCGCCGTACATGATGCCCACGCGCTCGGCGAACTGCGCCATCAAGCCCATGTCGTGACCCACCAAGAGTACGGTGGCGTTGAGCTGGTGCTGTAGCTGGCGCAAGGTCTGCATGATTTGCCGCTGCACGACCACGTCGAGCGCGGAGGTCGGTTCGTCGGCCAAGATGAGCTGCGGATTGAGCGAGATGGCTTGGGCAATACAGGCCCGCTGTTTCATACCGCCGCTCAATTCGTGAGGGTAAAGACGGGCCACTTCCGGCTTCAGCCCAACCCTAGCCAACAGCTCGATCGCCTGCTCCAACTGCGCGGCCTTGGGCGGCGGGGATTCCTCGACCGCGTGCTCGCGCATCGTCAGCATCAGTTGATCCCCGATCCGCATCACCGGATTGAGCGAGTTCATCGCGCCCTGTGGCACCATGGCGACCCGCTTGAGCCGGGCCTGCCGCACTTGCTCGCGGTTGAGTTGGATCAAGTCAGTACCGTCGTCTAGCGTCGCGCTACCACCGGCGATGAGGCCCGGCGTCTTAATCATCCGCAACAGTGCCAAAATCAGCGTAGTCTTGCCGCTGCCGGATTCGCCGACGAGACCAAAGCGTTCGCCTTTGTACAGGATCAGATCGACCTTGTTGACGGCACGGGCGATGCCGCGCCGGGTCTCGAAGTGGACCTCCAAGTCGCGGATGTCCAGTAGGACCTCTTTGTCGGCCCTGCTCATACGGCCTTGCGCTGTTTGGGGTTGGCTAGCTCGTCCAAGCCAGCCGCAGTCATCAACAAGCCGACGAAGATCACGCCGATAAAGAGGATTGGAATCGCCCACCACCACCACATGCCGCGAATGAGTGCGCTGAACGTAATGGCCCAATAAATGGTCATGCCGACCGTTGGATCGTTCTGCGGCCCCAAGCCGAGCGCCTCCAGCCCGATCGACGAGAGAATGGCCCAGTTGACGGCATTGGTAAAATTGGCCGCGAGATAGGGCAGCAGATTGGGGAAAAGCTCTTTCCAGATGATCTCGCCGTTGCTCATGCCGTTGAGTTTGGCCATCTGCACGTACGCCCGCTCGCGCATAGTCAAAACCTGCGAGCGAATCGTCCGCGTCGGCCACATCCACGCCAGCGAAGCCACCACCAAGGCCATGATGTTGACGCTGATTTCCTCGCGGATCGTCGAGGCAATGGAGACCAGCACCACGAGGCCGGGCACCGTCAGCAGCGTGTCCACGAGGCCGCGGATGACCGTGTCGATCTTGCCGCCCATATAGCCGCTCGTAAAGCCGAGGAAGATGCCCAGCCCGAGCCCTACCGTACCGGCCAACAGACCAATCCGCATGGTCAGCGGCACTCCTACCACCATTACGGCGAGCAGGTCGCGGCCGGAGTCGTCAGTGCCAAAGGGATGCTCCAGCGAGGGCTCTTGCCGCGGCGTCGCGGCCAACGGCTGAGCCAGCGAGGTATCGACGAAGATCGACCCCAAGATCCCAAACAGCACCACCAACAGGATCATGCACAGACCGGCCGCAAGCATCGGGCTTTCGCGCAAATAGTAGAGAATTTGGTCTAAGCGGTGCATGGCTAGTGGTGGCGGCTATGGGAAATCCGCGGGTCGAGCAGCGGATAGAAGAAGTCCATCAGCATGGTCACCAAGCCAATGGACATGATGAGAATCAGTACTACGCCGTTGATGACCGTATAATCCGAGGCTTGAATGGCCTGAAAGAGCACCGTGCCGATCCCCGGATAGGCGAAAATTACCTCGACGATAACTTGACCGGCGACCACGTTGGCCAGCGACAGCCCCAGCGCCGTAAGCTGCGGCAGCAGGGCGTTGCGCAGGCCGAAGCGGAAGAAGATCGTGCGATTGCGCAAGCCGTTGGCCTCGGCCAGCGTGATGTAATCCTCGCCCGAGGTGGTGACCATCATCCCCCGCATCCCCAGCGCCCAAAAGCCGACCTGCTGCAAGACAATGGCCAGCGCCGGCAAAATCGAATGGTGCAACACATCGAGCACAAAGGTGAGATTGAAGATCGCCAACATGCCGGGCGAGTACCCGCCCGAAAGCGGGAAGAGATCCAGCTTGAGGCCCAATATGTAGAGCACAATTAGCCCTAACAAATAGGGCGGAATCGCCGACATGGTCATCAGCGGCACCGCCAAGTTGCGCATAAAGCGCGGGGCCGATGGCCAAGCCGACAGCGCTCCCATGAGCGTGCCCAAGGCAAACCCGATCAGCACTGAAACGATCATCAGCCCAATAGTCCAAGGAATGGCATTGCCGATGATCTGCCCGACGCGGGCCGGATAGTTGGCCAGCGAATAGCCCAAGTCGAGCGTAAAGGTGTCGCCGAGAAAGTTGAAGTATTGGACGTGGAGCGGTTTGTCGAGGCCGAACTTGGCTTGATAGGCCTTTACCATGGCCTCAATGCCGTCTTGGCGCAATCCCCCACTGGCGGCTAGCTGACCGAGCTTCTCGCGGATGGGATCGCGGCCCGTACCCAGTCGAGGCACAAAGAAGTTCACGCTCGCCGCTGCCCACACCACGATCAGGAAAAGGGCGACCCTTTTGACGACAAAATTCCAAGACATGAATTATATACAGGTGAATTGGCAAAGGCGTTAAAGCTAGGGAATAAAGATCGCCGCGTCAATTGCCCCCGCCCCTTACCACCACTACCTCATCCACCGGCAAATCCTCCAGTCGCGTCACCGCTCCATCGGGCCACCGCACCTCCAAGCGTTCCACGCGCTCGGCCCGGCCCAAGCCAAAGTGAAGGCGCACATCGCTGTGGCCCAAATAGCTCGCCGCCCCGCCAACCGACCGCACCTGCGTCCGCCCTCCCGCTACCAGCCGCACCCAAGTGCCTACTACTTCTGGATCGATTTGCACCACGAGATAGCGACCGGCGTGCGTCTTATTGCGCAAGAGCGTCGGGCTATCGTCGATATTGGTCGTGAACAGATCGACATCGCCGTCTTGGTCGTAGTCGCCGCTGATAGTTGCGCGGCTCGACTTTTGCACCAGCAATCCAGGTCCAGCTTCTTCCACCGCAACGAACGCGCCCCATCCCTCGTTGGCGAAAAGCTGGTTGCGCTGGGCGTACGTGCCTCCGGCACTGGCGTCATCTACTTGGGGATAGACGTGGCCGTTGGCCACGAACAGGTCCAGGTCGCCGTCGAAGTCAAAGTCGAAAAAGCGCGTGCCCCACCCGAGATAACCCACGGTCGGGGCGGCCAAGCCGCGCTCGCTTGTAGCGTCAATGAAGGTTCCACCGCCCGAGTTCAAATAGAGCGTGTTGGTCTCGCCGTAGAAGTTCGTCACGTAGAGGTCGAGATCGCCGTCGCCGTCGCAATCGCCCGCATCCACGCCCATGCTCGCCTCAAGCTCGCCGTCGCCGTTGTACGCCACGCCAGCTTCTAAGCCGATGTCGGCCAAGCGACCACCCTCGTTGCGAAACAGCACATTGGGCGTCTCATCGTTGGCCACGAACAAGTCCAAGTCTCCATCGCGGTCAAAGTCTGCGGGCACCACGCCCAAGCCGTAGTAAAAATTAGCCGTGGCCACGCCGGATGCGACTGTAACATCGGCAAAGACTCCACCGTCGTTGCGGTAGAGCCGGTCCCGTCCGCCTTCCATACCTTGCGGGCCGCAAAAAACTCGCAGCCCGCCCAAATAAACGCAGGGATCGTCCAACTCTGGGTCTTGCAACACCGGCTCGATGTCGAAAACTACGTAGTTGGCAACGTAGAGGTCGAGATCACCGTCTTGATCGTAGTCGAAAAACGCCGCGCTCGCGCTGAAGTCATCGCCGGCAACCCCAGCTTGCGCTGTGACCGAGGCAAAGGTGCCATCGCCGCGATTGCGATAGAGCGCGTTGGCCCCGTAGTTGGTCACATACAAATCGCGCTGCCCGTCGCCGTCGTAATCTCCCACAGTCACTCCCATGCCCCAGCCGCGATCTTCGACATCGGCTGCGGTCACCGCGAAAGTCCCATCGCCATCGTTGCGGTAAAGCACATTACCCGGCCCCGCACCATAGTTGGCATAGGTCGAGCCATCCACCACATAGAGATCGAGATCGCCGTCGCCGTCGTAGTCGAAAAAAGCCGCGCCGCTGCCGGTAGATTCGAGGATGAAGCGCTTGTCCGGGCCGCCGCTGATGGTGGGCTGCTCTAAACCAGCTTCCCGCGTCGCATCCACGAAGAAGGGATCGGCCTCGGCGCTGGCGGCGAGCAATAACAGGACGAGAAGCATAGAATTACGAATTACGAATTAGGAACTGACGTTACGCACAGATAGGGGTATGGGATGCTTCGACTCCGCTTTGCTACGCTCAGCATGACACGGTGAAGCAGCAAACCAGCACTTGTCATGCTGAGCGCAGCGAAGCATCCCATACCTAGGGGCCTGTACATAACATCAGTTCGTAATTCTATGCTTCTCAACGAGCGCAGCGGAAGCCTATGGTGTTGCCTTTGACGTACGAATGCGAATCCTTGGTGTTGGCCCGCTTGTTGCACTGGGTCAAGGTGGGGCCGTTGATCCACGATCCCCCGTGCAGGTACTGCATTTTCTCGCCTCCTTGCGTCCACTCCCACACATTGCCGCCCATATCCAAGAGTCCAAAGGGGCTGGCTCCACTCGGGAAAGACCCCACCGGCGCGGTCCGTCCGTACCCGTCCTTGTCCCCAAAGACATTCGCGCGTCCTTCTTCAAACTCCCCTCCCCACGGGTACTTTAGCTTTTCGGTACCGGCACAAGCGAAGTACCATTCCTCCTGCGTCGGCAGGCGCTTGCCCGCCCACTGGCAATAGGCCATCGCCCCGTACCACGACACCTCAATGACCGGATGCCGCGCAAACCCTTCTTTGACCTTGTACACGCCTTTCTCCTCCACTAGCGCCGTATATCGACTCCCCATCTCCACCCAGTACATGCCTTCCACCTTGGCGTTTCCCTTTTCGGTCAGAAACGCGGCGTACTCCTCGTTGGTCACCTCGTACTTATCTATGTAGAACCCGTGATTTTCCGTCTCGATCTTTACCATCTCCCCACCCTTGAGGGAGTCGGCCGCAGCTTGCTCCTCTTGGGCCAAAGCCGAGACCGCAACGGCAACGCATAGCACAATCCCGCAAAACACCTGCATCATCTTTGCTCCTGTCCATCCAGCGCGTATTCCCGCACCATTTTGGCAAATCCATCTTCGGCAAAACTCGGTCCAATCCGCACCCCATCCCCGGCCACGGCGGCCTTTACCTCGTCCTTTGCATTCCCCAGCAACACCCCAGTCCCCGCCGCTCGCAACATGGGCAAGTCGTTGTCCGCATCCCCTACCGCTAAGACGCGATCCGTACTCCCCCCTATCCGCTCGGTTAGCGTTCGCAAGGCCACGCCCTTATTCACGCCCCGACGCATAAATTCCACCCGATCGGGAATCGCCCACGCAATATAGACCCGATCTCCGCACAGTGCTTTGATATCGGCGATGTGCTGCTCCCGCCGCGCCGGATCTACCTCCAGCATGAGCTTGGGCGGTACGCCCAATTCGCCGCTTTGACAACGCGCGTACAAATCGACGTCGAGCACCATGCCCGGTCCTCTGAGCGCTTCGAGGTGATCTATGGGCCGGACGTGCCGGTACTCCTCGGCGATCCCCGCGTCCGTGCGTTCGAATAGACAGTACATCAGGTTTAGCCCCTCGGCGCGCCCGTATTCGACTATTTGGGCAAAGGACTCCTCGTCCAATCGCTCCTCGTGCAGCACCTCTCGCTCCGCTCCTTCTCCCGGCCCGAGAATCACCGAGCCATTATAGCCAGCCAGGTAAAGTGCTCGCGCCAGTGTTGGATGAGACTCAAAAGGGTGTTGGATGCGCAGGATGCTGCGCCCAGTGACGCTGGCTATGGGGATGCCGCTCTCAATCAGTTCCTCGAGCGTCGCCGCAGCCGAAGCCGCCAGCCGCCCTTCTGCGTCGAGTATTGTACCGTCGAGGTCAAAAGCCACTAAGTCGATCATAGAATATCACCTTTGAATTAGGAATTAGGAATTAGGAATTACACTCTCCAACCGCTCCCAAACGATGGAAGGGACGGGGGGATAATTCCTAATTTTTAATTTTTAATTTTTTTTAATTTCACATAAGCCAACCGCTGCGCCTCGCTCGCGTCGCCTTCTGCCAAAGATGCGTACGCGCGCCACTCGGCCCGCGCTTGGTCGGGGTCTAATCGCTCGTAGGTCGAAGCGAGATGGAAGCGCCACAGCGCCCGCTCGGGTTCGAGCCGCACGGCCTCCTCGCCGGCCTGCACAGCCGCGGCAAGCAAACCCAACTGCCGATAGACATCGCCCAAGGACGCGAACAACTCGGCGTGGTGCGGATGCGCTACCGTGCCTTCTTTGAACATCTGTACGGCCGCGCGCAGCCGCCGCTGATGCACGTACAGCCCGCCTAACTTCAAGGCCGCGTCTCCTTCCGCGCCGCCCAGCGCGATCGCGGCCTTAAACGCCTCTTCCGCCGCATCGAGCGCGCCCATGCGGCTGTGGACGATGCCGATACTTACTTGGGCAGCAGCATTGCCGGGCTGTCGGTTGGCCAACTCGGCAAATGCGGCGAGTGCCGAGTCCAGTCGTCCCTCCGCGCTGTGGATCAAACCGAGATAGCGATAAACCGGGTACAGGTCGGGATCGCCGGTCCGCGCCTGTTCAAACTGCGCCAGTGCCCCCGCGCCATCCCCTTCCTCCCACAGCAGCCGCCCCAGCTCGTAGTGCAAGACAGCTTCCTCGCCACCCCCATCGCGTGCGGCCAAACCCTCGACGAGCGCGGCGCGGGCCAATTCCCGTTGTCCTGCCTCTCTGTAGAGCGCGGCGAGGTCGGCCCGGATCCCCGTGTCGTTGGGCGCACCAGCGAGCGCCTGCTCCATCAGCGTACGCGCCTCCGCGTCCCGCCCCAACCGCGCCTCTACTCGCGCTAGCTGGTAACGCACCTCTGCCTGTGCGGACGCAAGCTGTAGGGATGCGCGATAGGCCGCCTGCGCCGCCTGGAGATTTTCTTGCAAGTGGCCAAGCGCCTGATAGGCGTGGCCCAACCGCGCGTAAATCAGCGCCGACTTCTCGCCCCGACGCGCGGCGTCTTGATAGGCGCGCAGTGCCCCGCTATAGCGTCCTTGAGCGGCTAGACTAAGCCCTAGTTCGGAGTATGCCCGCCCGTCGTCGGGACGCGCCTCCACTAGGCTGCGGTAAAGCGCAGTCGCGTCTTCGTACGCACCGCGCGCCGTGTAGAGCGCGGCCAACGTAAAGGTCGCCTCGTGCAGTTCGGGGTCGAGTGCCCGCGCCTGCGCTGCTAGGCGTTCGGCCTGCGCCAACTCGGCCTGGCTCAAGCTCCGCAGCGGCCGGTCGCCAATCAGCTCCTGCGCTTGGCGGTGCGCAGTCGGCGCATCCGGCTCGGCGCAGCCAGCCAACAACAGTGCGATTGCAGCCAGCCCCTTCACCGCGTCTCCCCTTCCCTGAGCAACAAGTGCTGGTCGGCCTCAATGTCCCGATACACATCGACCTGCCCGCTGGGCCACGCCACCTCAATGCGGTCGGCCCGCACCCGTTGCCCCAAACCAAATTCCAACTCCAAGCTGTTGCTGTTGCCAAAGCTGTATCCAGAAGCCACTTCCTGGTATTGCATCAGGTCGCCAGCATACACCCACACTTTGGCACCGATTCCGTCGCGATTGCTCTCGACCCCTTCCAACTCCAGCACCAAGTAGCGATTGCCAAAGCCCTCGCTGCGGTAGAACGCATTGGGCCATTGGTCGCCCGGCTGGGCACCACCCACTGGCGCGTACAAGTCGAGATCGCCGTCGCGGTCGTAGTCGGCAAAGGTCACGCCGTGCGATTTGCCCAAGTGCCCCAGCCCGGCGGCTTCTGTCGCATCGACAAAGGTGCCGTCGCCCCGATTGCGGAAAAGCACATCCGGCTCGCGCCGGCCCATCTGCGGCCCGCCGTTGCCGAGGTAGATATCTACCCAGCCGTCGTTATCCACATCGCCGGGAACACCGCTCATCGTGCCCAGCGCTCGCCTCAGTCCGGCTGTGTCCGTCACATCGGCAAAGGTGCCGTCACCCCGATTGCGAAAAAGCACCGGCCGGTCGCGCTCGCTCGTCGATTTTCCCGCGACCCGATCGGCCAGCACCACCGGGTACTGGCTCCAGTTACCGACGAAAATGTCCAGCGCACCGTCGTTGTCGTAGTCTAGAACGAATGTTATAAAGCCATCGATGTACTCGGCACCTACACCGGCAGCTGCCGTCTGATCGACAAACGCACCGTCGCCCCGATTGCGAAAAAGCACATTCGGCTCGGTAAAATTGCACGCGTACAGATCGGGCCAGCCGTCGCCGTCAAAGTCGCCCCACGCCGTACTCAACGTCTGCCCCCTGTGCGCCACTCCGGCGGCTTCTGCCACATCGACGAAGGTACCGTCACCCCGATTGCGAAAAAGCACATTGGTCGAGTCCCCGGTCGCGCCCGTGCCGTTGGCCACGTAGATATCGAGATAGCCATCGCGGTCGAAATCGCTCCACGCGGCACAGAAGCTCGACCCCGGATCGCCCGTGCCCGACGCTTCCGTCACATCGGCAAAGACGCCCCGGCCATCGTTTTGGAAGAGCACATTCACGCCGCCGCCAAACCACCCGTCGCGCGTCACGTACACATCGGCGTCCCCATCGTTGTCGTAGTCGGCCGTCTGCACCCCGATCCCGCCCTCGGGCAGCACCAATCCGGCGGCCTGCGTTCGCTCGGCAAAGCGCGCGCCATCGTTGCGGAAGTACGCCAGCGCTGGATGGCCGATTACTACCAAGTCGAGATCGCCGTCCTCGTCGTAGTCGGCCCAGGCGCTAGCGCGACCGCCGTCGAACTTATCGACTCCTACCTCGACACTGATCTCGCTAAACCGCCCACTGATGGCTCCCTGCGGCACGGCATCGGCAAACGCCTCAGTCGCCGGTCGCCCCAAAGCCTCCTGCAACCACTTCTGATGCCAGCGCAACTCCAGCGGCTCGGGATGCAGCGCCACGGCCTGCTGCAAAATCGAATCGGCGCGGGCGTACTCCTCCCGCCACAGCGCGGCAATCGCCGCCCAATAGAGCGATTCATATCCCTCGGGATCGACAGCCAGTGCCCGCTGCAAATAACTTTCCGCCTCAGTGAACCGTCCCTCTTCCAGCGCCTCTTTCCCCCGCCCCAAAAACGTCTCCAACACCAAAGACCGCGCTGCCGTCAATTCAGGATCTAGCGCCGCGGCCTGTTCCAGCAACCCCACGCCTTCCTCTATCCGCCCCTGCACGAGCCGCACCCTTCCTAGCTGCCAGTAGCCCTCGGCGGCCTCGGGTTCCAACCGAACGCAATGCGCAAAGGCGCGCTCGGCCGCCCTGAGCCGGTAGCGCTCTAGCAAGTCCAAGCCCTGGTAGTACGACTGGAGAAACGCCTCGGAGCGGCCGGCCGGTTCTTGGCAGCCGCTTAGGACGACGATAGAAAGGGTAATGACCAGAAGAATTCTCATACTAGAAACAACATCCGCCGTCTTTTGCCTGCTGTCAATTTCTAGTACGTTGTTACGTCTCTTTTGCCATCCCTCACCAATAGAAGGAGCACCCATAATGAGATGGACCCTCTTCCTCGTCGCGTTCCTCTGGACGGCCTCGCATAGCGCGGCCGCAGACCGCCCCCGCCTCGTGCTCGACGGCCAAGCAGCCATGCTAGTCGTCGATTTAGGCGGCGGCTCCATTGCCGACTTCCACCTCAAAAGCAACCCGCTCAACCCCCTGCAATGGGACTCTTGGTCCTTCGGCGACACTCCCGATCAAGCCCCGCCCATAGAGCCGCGCTCCATGGGGCACTTCCTCTGCCTCGACCGCTGGGGGCCAGCCACTGAAGCTGAGCAAGCTCACGGCATGGGCTGGCACGGCGAGGCCACGCGCGTGTGGTGGGCCGTAGATGAAGATGTCCGCGCAGAGAACGGCGACCTCGTGGCCCAAATGTCGGCCGAGCTGCCCTTGGCCGGCCTCAAGGTCTCGCGTTCGATCCGCATGGCTCAGGATCAGGCCATCTTTGCGGTCGCCGAGGCCGTTACCAATACTCGCCATTTGGGCCGCGTGTACAACATCGTCCAGCACCCGACCATTGGGCCGCCCTTTTTGGACGAGAGCACCCGCGTTGATGCCAACGGCACGCGCGGCTTTATGCAGGAAACGCCCATGCCGACGCCCGAGAACCCCGAGGTACACTGGCCCTCCGCACTCAAAAAGGACGGCACCGAGGTCGATATTCGCCATCTGACGGATGACGCCTCTCCAGCGGTCGTTTCGTACATAATCGAAGAAGAATACGGCTGGACCACGGCCATCAACGCCAGCAAAGGGCTGCTGATTGGCTACATCTGGCCGGAGGAGGAATACCCCTGGTTCGACGCTTGGCGGCACGTCCGCGACGGCAAGCCCTTTGCCCGCGGCTTAGAGTTTGGCACTACGGGCCTGCACCAACCTAGCCCTGTGCTTTTGGAAAAGGGCCAGATTTTCGGCCGCTACCTCTTTCACTACATCGACGCCGACGAGACCCAAGTTTTCACCTACGCCAATTTTCTCATGGAGATTCCCTCGGACTTCGCCGGCGTCGCCGATGTCGAATACGCCGAGGGCCAGCTCGTGGTGCGCGAGGATGGCGGTCAGGGCCGAGAGCTGACGATGGAAGCGGGTGAGCTTTTTGCGTGGTGAAATGATAGCTGAATCGGCCATCTGCGAAGGACAAGTCCTAACTGGCCCGCTGTTCAGCGAGCCGATGCGAGTAGTAACCGTTCGTGCAAACGGTACTGATTACCTAGAAGCGGGCCTCGTCGGCCAACGGTCCGAGCAGTTCCGTCAAGTCACGCTCACTCACGCTATTCCTGCAATTGCTCGACCGCGACGCTTACGCCGATGTGAGTTCGATTCGCGAGGCTATGGAACGGAGGCGAGCGCCCTTCTACCTGCGGCGCACCAAGGAAGCGATGGTGTACTTCCCGGAGCGCCAAGCGGACGGAACGTGGACTGCGAAGCCGGTTTTTACGAAACGCATCCCGCGCACCGCCGAGTTCGCTATTGAGGGCGCTGAGTTCGAGCTTTACCAAAAGATCACGCGATTTGTGAAACGGCAGAGTGCCCGCGCCGCCGCGCAGGGCGACAACCCGCGTGCTCGGGCGGTCGGTTTCCTGATGTCGCTGTACCAGCGGCGTCTCGCCTCTAGCACCTACGCCATGCGGCGGTCGCTCGAAAATCGCGCCCGGCGTCTAGAGGATAGCCTCAAACGCGCCCAAGACCTAGTGAAGACCGCACCGCCGGACCTTCCCGACCTAGAAGAACTGGAGGAATTGGAAGATGCCGAGCGCGAGCGTCTGGAGGAAATGCTAGAGGCCATCACGCTAGCGGGCAACGCCGAGCAGATACGCGAAGAGATCGGCGAACTTCTCCAGTTTGCCAAAGAGGCCAAGACCATCGAAGGCTCGGGCAGCCAAGCGAAACTCGGACATCTTCGCAAAATTATGCAAGAGGAGGGGTTCTTCGATCGGCCCGATCAGCAACTGCTGCTCTTCACCGAATTCAAGGACACCCTCGACCACTTGATGGAGCGCTTGCAAGCCTGGGGCTTCCGCGTCGGCTGCATCCACGGCGGCATGAAGCCCGGCTCGCGCGACGAACCGGGGAGCCGACTCTACACCGAACAGCAGTTCCGCGAAGGTGCTATCCAGGTCTTAGTGGCCACCGAGGCGGCTGGAGAAGGCATCAACCTTCAGTGCTGCCACATCCTCTTCAACTACGACATCCCTTGGAATCCGAATCGGCTCGAACAACGCATGGGTCGCATCCACCGCTACGGCCAGCGGCACGATTGCCTAATTTTCAACTTCGTGGCGACCAACACCATTGAGGGGCGGGTGCTCCAGCGATTGTTGGACAAGCTCCAAGAGATTCGCGACGCTCTCGACGACGACGCAGTGTTCAACGTAGTCGGCGAAGTCTTGCCGTCCGCTCACGTGGAAAGCGTACTGAGGGACTACTACGCGGGGAAGTTGGGGGACTCTGACCTTGAAGAGCGGCTCTTGAAGGACGTAGATGAAGGCCACTTCCGCGCCATCTGCCAGACGGCGCTAGAAGGCCTGGCCTCCAAGAAGCTCAACCTCGACATGCTCGTTGAGCGCCGGGCCAAAGCCCAAGAGCGGCGCGTCGTGCCCGAGACCATTGCGCGCTTCATCGCGGAGTGCGCTCAACATGCGGCCCTAACTCTGAAACCGGTGGGCCACTTGGCGCATACCTTCGATCCAGGGCGCACGCCGTCCAAGTTGAAGGAATACGAGCACAACTCGGACTGGAAACTTCCGGAGCTAACAATGCGCTATCCGCGCTTGTCAACGGACCGCGACACAGCAGAGAAGCACAACCTCGAATGGGTGACCCCAGGGCATCCCCTATTTGAGGCTCTGCGTCGGCACAGTCTCAATCTCGGCCAAGACACCTTTGCCAAGGGGGCCTGTTTCCATTCCCTGGCGCACGCAGAACCGGCGCGCCTCGACTTCTATCGGGCGCGGGTCGTGGATGGTCTCGGAAAGGTGATTCACGAACGGTTGTTCACCGTGGAGCTGACGGATGATGGCTCTCCCTGCCTTCGCGAGCCGGATATCCTTGGCAATCTCAGCCCCACTACTGTTCCAGGCGACCTGCCGCCAGTAGCTGCTCTCCCAGAGGCGACCGCTTGGCTTAACGGAAACGCCTTGGTGCCTTTTATCAACGAGGTTCGCGCCGAGCGTCTGGCCGAAGTCGAGCGCATTGCCAAGCACGTCGAACTGTCCTTGACGGAAGTTATACAGCGGGCCGATGAGGAGATTGGCCGCGCCGCCGAGGAGAGGGAGAACAACGTAATCGGTGCTGAGGGTCGCTTGGCTCAGGCCGAAACCCGCCATGCCGAGGTGATGGCGCGCCGAGACCGTCGGCGCGATGAGTTCAATCGGCAGCGGGCACTGACCTTGCAGGGAGTCGAGCGGCTCGCCAGCGTCTTGATTCTACCCCATCCCGAACGCGAGACCCTCGATGTTCGGCGCTTGAGTCCACATCCTGAAACCGAGATGACGGCGATGCGGGTGGTCATGGAGTACGAGGCCGCTCAAGGTCGTCCGGTCAAAGATGTCCACGAGAAAAATCTTGGCTACGATATAACCAGCCTCGATCCAACGTCCGGCGAGTTGCGTCTGATCGAGATAAAAGGTCTCGCCGCTGCCACCGGCAGCATCCTGCTGACGCCCAATGAGCGTCGCGTCGCTGAGGATCGCCGCGAATGCTACTGGCTCTACGTGGTGACCAACTGCGCCAGTACCCCAGAGCTTCAGGAGCCGATCAAAGACCCAGCTCGGTTTCCGTGGCACGAGGTCATCAAGGTTGCCCACTACTATCTGAGCGTTGACACTCTCAAGCAGCCGATGGAAATTCGGGAGGGTCAGAAGACATCCGAAAGATGGAAGACACGCGATGAATGAGAAGGCCAAAATGGAATGTGGGGTGCCGCTGGTAGTACGGCTTCTGAGGCAACCATGAACAAAGCCGATTTGATCGAACTGATCCGCAGCGGCGAGAACTCTGGCGTGGAATTCAAACGCGCTGACCTTCGCCCGGAACGACTGGCCACGGAAATTGCAGCTCTGCTCAATCTGGAAGGCGGGTACATTTTCCTCGGCGTCGAGGACAATGGCTCGGTTGCCGGTCTCACGCGAGAGCCGCGCAAAGTGGAGGAATGGGTGATGGAAACAGCGCGTACCCACGTCTTGCCGGCGACGATTCCCTTTTGGGAGACCGTGGACTGGGGAAACGGAAAAACGGTCGGCGTTATATCTCTTCCCAGAGATGCGCCGGATAAGCCCTACAAGGCTAAGCGCGGAGAAAATTGGGTTACTCAGGTGCGCGTCGGGACGACTACGCGTACCGCAGGCCGCGAGGAAGAAGAACGACTCTACCTACAGGGGGGATTGTTCCGTTACGGCTTAAAGCCCGTCCCCGGCACGGCGCTCGACTCGCTCAACCAGCGGCATTTGCGCGATTATTTTGGCCGCGTTCTAGGCGGCAGCGTTCCGCCGACAAACGATGTCGATCAGTGGCAAAGGCTGCTGCAAAGCCTCGAACTTGCGACCCCAGCAGCGGGCCGGATGGTCGCAACCATCGACGGAATGCTTCTGTTTGGCAAGAATCCCAAGCGGTTTCTTCCGCAATCGGGCATTCGAGCTATTTGCTACTTAGGCCCGGAGCCGGATTATGCAACCCGTGCGGACGAGGACCTCAAAGGCCCTATGGTTCCACTCTGCGACCCCGAGGACGGGGAGCTTGTCAAGCTGGGTCTTGTAGATAAGGCGTGGGATTTCGTGCGGCGCAATACGACGCCCTCCGCCTATTTGGAAGGAGCGCGTCGGATTGACCGCTGGGAATTTCCCGAAAGCGTGGTGCGCGAGGCCGTGGTCAATGCCCTTGTACACCGCGATTACAGCATCGTGGGGACCGACATCATGCTCGTCATCTACTCGGATCGCCTCGAAGTGGTCAGCCCGGGCCGCCTGCCCAACACGGTGACGCCCGCTGGGATGCGATTGGGGCTGCGCTACGCCCGCAATCAGACCTTAGTCAACGTGATGCGCGACTACGGCTATGTGGATGCGCGTGGCATGGGCATTCGGAACAAAATCATTCCCGGCATGTTGGCCCACAACGGCACCGAGCCGGACCTGATCGCCGAGGAGTACCGCTTCACCGTGCGCTTGTGGAAGAAAACAAAGCCCTCGTGATCCCCCGCGAATGCAAGCGTCTGGCCGAAACCCTCTACGGGGAGCAGAGCAGATCATTAAAAAGTCGATACTCAAAGACGACAAGCTAGATGCTCAGTACCAAGCCATCTTTGGCGATGTGTCGAGGATTGTTGACTCCGCTAGGCAATCGGCCGCTCGCTCGGTGAATGCCGTTATGACTGCCGCGTATTGGATGATCGGGCGTCGTATCGTTGAGTTTGAACAATCAGGAGAAAAGCGGGCTGAATACGGAACCGCGCTCCTTGAGAGACTGGCGGCGGATTTGACGCAGCGGTTTGGGCGCGGATTTTCTCGTCAGAATATCCAGCAGATGCGCCTGTTTTACCTATCGTATCCATCCGATCAGATTAAGCAGACACTGTCTGGCGAATCTGATCAATTCCCTCAACAAGCGATTTGCCAGACGCCGTCTGGCAAATCCGATACCACTTTCACTGAAGTTCGCTTGGGCCAGCTCCTTGAGGCATTTCCGCTCCCTTGGTCCGCCTACGTGCGGCTGATTTCAGTAAAGAACACGCACGCTCGTGAATTCTACGAAACCGAGGCCCTGCGTGGAGGTTGGTCGGTCCGCCAACTCGACCGGCAAATTAATTCTCAGTTCTACGAGCGCACTGCTCTTTCAAAAAACAAGGCCGCCATGCTCACTCGGGGACAGAAAGCGCGGCCCGAAGATCGCGTCCTTCCTGAAGAGGAGATCAAGGACCCGTTCGTCCTCGAATTCCTCGATCTCAAGGACGAGTACTCTGAAAGCGACCTTGAAGAAGCGCTGATTGACCACTTGGAGACATTCCTCCTAGAGCTAGGTGGGGATTTCTGTTTCATGGGCCGGCAGAGGCGGCTTCGCATCGGCGATGAGTGGTACCGGGTGGATCTGCTATTCTTCCACCGGCGGCTGCGCTCCTTGGTGGTCATTGACCTGAAGATAGGCAAATTCACCCACGCCGACGCCGGACAGATGCACCTCTATCTCAACTACGCCCGCGAACACTGGATGCACGAGGATGAGAACCCGCCAGTCGGGCTGATCCTGTGTTCGCAGAAGGATGAGGCCGTTGCCCGGTACGCACTCGACGGATTGCCGAACCAAGTGATGGCTGCTGAATACAAGACTGCTTTGCCGGACGAGGCGACCTTGGCGGCAGAAATTGACCGCACGCGGCAGGTGTTGAGCAGGCGCGGCTTGCTGCTAGGAGAGAAGACGTGACAAAGCAACTCAGGATGCAGAGCGGCTCGTCAAAGAACCAAGACTTAGAAGCTGTTGAGTTAAAGTTATTTTGTCTGTTATTTTGTCGTAACCGCTTTTTTCGTCTAGGGTTTAGGAGGGTTGTATTATGCTTGGGTATCCCAGTGACGTAACCGATGCAGAATGGGCTTTGCTGGCTCCTTTTTTTGCCCGCCCCGATCCGCGGGGCAACCCGGGCAAGTATGCCAAACGGGATGTGGTCAATGCTATTTTCTATGTGGTCAAAGGCGGCATCCCCTGGCGGATGCTTCCGTTGGATTTTCCGCCGTGGGACACCGTATATAACCATTACCGGCGCTGGAATCAGCGCGAGGTGTGGGAACAAGCCTTGGATGCGCTGAACGAGCGCGCACGACACAAGCAGGGCAAACACAAGCATCCGACCTACGCCTTGGTCGATTCGCAATCGGTTAAGACCCAATATGCCAGTCAGGATCGAGGCATCGACGGGGGAAAAAAAGATCAAAGGTCGTAAACGCCACATCGCCACCGATACGCTAGGTAATATGCTAACAGTCCAAGTCCATGCGGCCAATCTCGCCGATACCAGCCAAGGATGGGATGTCTGCGACCAAGTCGCCGAAAAGTACGATTCGATACAAGCGTTCTGCGGCGACCAAGGATACCGAGGCACCACCGTCGAATTCGTCGAAAACCTGTTGGGATTGCGGCTGGATATAACCGATAAGCCAACCCAAGGGTTCCAGGTGGTGCCCAAACGCTGGATCATCGAACGAACCTTTGCTTGGTTGGGGGGATTTCGGCGCTTGGCCAAGGACTTTGAAATACGCACTCGATCCGCCGAAAACATGATTCGTATCGCCATGATAAACATTACCGTCGCTAAATGTGTCTGAATAACTCAACAGCTTCTTAACGTTCGTCAGGTGCTTCCTAAGCGACCTCTTGGATAATGTATCTCCTTTTCGAGTCATCCCCAATATACTTGGCTCTTCATGGTGGCAAAAGGACGAGGGATTGATGTTCCTGGAGCCTGAGACACTGGCAGAATACAGGGACGTTCGCCAGAAACTATTGAAAAAGTTCGCCCCTAATGAAGATCTCTCAGAGGCAGCCATTGATTTGGCGCTTAGGACTGCCGTTTTCGAGTCTGTCGACATTCCGAAGCGCCGCGATCAGAATCCGTCTGTACGGTTGGACCACGCCATAGAGAAATTGCGGACATTTCTAGTGAGTCCATCTGAGGAGTACGAGTTTTGGATTGAGGTTGGTGGTTTGGATGTTGATTCTCTCCCGGCCTGTTTTGGGGGCGTTCGCTTCGTTGTATTTGGAACAGAGCAGCTTCAGAACCTCAAGGAAGCAGGCCAAAGGAAACACATTATCGGGCAATTAGAGGGATTCATCGATCTATTAACAGACCGTCTATTAGATCGCCCAACTGCAGTCTCGAAAGTCAACGCACGCGATGCGAAGGCGGCCCTATCACTAGCCGAGCGCAAGGTCCGCGCCATAATCGAATGTCTGAACTTCTTCTCGGACACGATCCCTAGCTATCATGGATCGCTCTTCTTGCCCACCAATCAAGAATCGCCTAGTGGGGTTGTGCGTTTGGCCGTCGCTGACAGTGGAAATATGTACAACGACTATTCTGACGACAGGCCAGTAGGAGTTTTTTCTATTGCTGAGGTTCGCGAAAATGCTGAGGAGATGGCTCGCTGTGCGTTTGACCGCGTGGAATCCTTACTCGAAAAAAGTAGGAATGACGTGGATGAACTACTGCTGACGGCTGTCCGTTGGGCAGGAAGAGCAACTGTAGCAACGACACGGGAAGAAGCATTTCTGCTGTTTGCCATTGCTTTAGAATGCTTGGTCTTGCCGACGGAGAAAGATGAGCTAAGGTATCGCCTGTCTCAGCGTGTTGCGCGGTTATGTGGAGAGGATATGGATCAGAGACTGGAATTGGCTAAGAGAACAAAAAAGCTATATGACGTCCGGTCGAAGATCGTTCACAGCGGTCATTACGAGGTAACAGAAGATGAGCGCGATGAGATTCGAATTGCTGCCAGAGTTGTGATTCTCAGATTGCTCACGGACCCAGATGTTGAGAAGTACGGCAAACTAGACAAATTACACGAATACTTCGAAAGGCTAACGTTCAAGTAGATCATGGACAATACTTGGCGATTTTTACGAGTTATGTGTAGAGAAGTGTGTTGTTCGCAATGATTCCGAGAGAATGCAAGCGTCTCGCCGAAGTCGATTTTCCCATAGCCGAGGTGTCGCGGCACGCGGCGCGGGAGAAGTCGATTCGGCACGGGCATCCGAGTACACTGCATCTGTGGTGGGCGCGGAGACCGTTGGCCTCGTCGCGGGCGGTGTTGCTGGCGTTGCTGCTAGGAGAGAAGCCATGAAAGAGGGGATGCTCGATCAGCAAATACTGGACGACATCGTCCGGCGTATTGTAGAGGTGGCTCGACCGGAGAAGATCATCCTCTTCGGGTCTGCTGCTCGCGACGACATGAACCGCCACAGCGACGTCGATCTGCTCGTCGTCAAGGACGGCGGCGATCCGTGGACCGTCATGGGAGACATCTACGGGAACCTGCGCGGTGTTGGCGCGGCGGTGGACGCAATCGTGGTGACGCCGGCGCAGGTGGAGCGTTACAAGGACACTCACGCACTGGTCATCAAGCCAGCCCTGCGCGAAGGAAGGATCGTCTATGAAGCCCCCTGAACGCTTTCCGCCCGACGACCCAAGGGAATGGATAAACCGCGCCCGAAGCAATCTGGCGATAGCGAAGAACCGGATTCCCGGTGCCTATCTCGAAGACCTGTGTTTCGAGGCCCAACAAGCGGCGGAGAAGGCAATCAAGGCCCTCCTGATCGCGGTCGGCATCGAGTTTCCGTATGTACACGACTTGGACCGGCTGTTGACCTTGATCAAATCAGCCGGACAACAGGTGCCTGACGAGATTCACCGGGCAGAAGAGCTGACCCGCTATGCAACAACGGCACGCTATCCCGGTATAGAGCGGCCACTCACCGAACAGCATTATCAGGAAGCGCTAGCCATCGCCGAAGCCGTCGTCCGCTGGGCTGAGGAACGCATACTGTGATCCCCCGCGAATGCAAGCGTCTCGCCGAAGTCGATTTCCCCATCGCCGAAGTGTCGCGGCACGCGGCGCGGGAGAAGTCGATTCGGCACGGGCATCCGAGTACGCTGCATCTGTGGTGGGCGCGGCGGCCGTTGGCCTCGTCGCGGGCGGTGTTGCTGGCGTTGCTGCTACCGGACCCGTGTGACGAGCACTGCCCAGAGGATTTTAAGCAGCAGGCGCGGAAGATTCTGCGTAAGGTGCGGCAACCGCCGGCGAGTGACGCGGAATTGCGACAGGGGTTGCTGTCGTTCATTGCCAACTTCGCCAACTGGAAAAATGCTGCGGATCGCACCCATCTCGACGTGAGCCGGGCGTTGGTGAAGGCGGCGCATGGAGAGGAGCCGCCGCTGGTGGTGGACCCGTTTGCGGGTGGAGGTTCGATTCCGCTGGAGGCGTTGCGGCTGGGCTGCGAGGCGTTCGCCAGCGATCTGAATCCGGTGGCGTGCCTAATTCTCAAGGTGATGCTGGAGGACATTCCGCGCCACGGGCCGGGGCTAGCAGAGGAACTGCGCCGGGTCGGCGGCGAGATTAAGCAGCAGGCCGAGCAGGAGTTGGCCGATCTGTATCCCAAGGACCCGGACGGGGCGACGCCTATCGCCTATTTGTGGGCGCGTACGGTGCGCTGCGAAGCGCCCAACTGCGGCGCGGAGATCCCGCTGATGCGTTCGTTCTGGTTGTGCAAGAAGGCCAAGCGCAAGCGGGCGCTACGGCATCGAGTCGAGCGGCACGAGGGGGAGCCACCGGGGGTCGAGTTTGAGGTGTTCGAGCCAAAGACGGATAAAGAGGTGCGAGGCGGCACGGTGGCGCGGGCGCGGGCGACCTGTCTGTGCTGTGGCGCGGTGCTGACACCGGAGCGAGTGCGGGCGCAGCTTGCAGCCGAGCGGGGTGGTGCGGATGTAATTTTCGACGCAGAAGGACGGCGGACGGGCGGGGCACGGATGACGGCGGTGGTGACGATAAAATCTAGGCAGGCGGGACGGCACTATCGGCTGCCCACCGTCGCGGACTACGCGGCGGTGTACAGATCGCAAGCGCGGATAGCGGACATCCTCGGCGAGTGGGAGCAGGGTGGGAAACAGGGGCTTTGCCCGGTGCCGGATGAGCCAGCTCCAACAAAAGACACGCATCGTGCTGTCGGGAGTCAGCTTCCTTTGTACGGCATTGCGATATTCGGCGACTTGTTCACGGCGCGGCAGAAAGTGGCGTTGGTGGAGTTGCTCGACACAGTACGTAACAGAACCGCGGCCGGATTGGTATCGGTGTTGGCCTGTGCTTTCAATCGTGTGTCGATGAGCAATATGTCGTGTACTCGATGGAATGCCGTAGCGGAAAAAATGCAGCATACATTTGGCAGGCAGGCACTCCCCATGGTATGGGATTTTGCAGAGGTCGTGATCACAGCCGAAGCTCCAGGCAATTGGAAAAGTGGCTTCGCGCTAATTGCCGACGTAGTTGAGGCATCAGTCAACCGTGGAAGCGGCCAAGTTCAAACGGCTGACGCCACCGACCACCCATTACCAGATCAATCCTCTAGTGTCTGGTTCACCGATCCTCCTTACTACGATGCCGTACCCTATGCTGACCTCTCGGACTTCTTCCTCGTCTGGCTCAAGCGCACACTACCGGGCCACCCGCTACTGAGGGATCCGTTCGATGCAGACAATGTACTTTCGCCCAAGAGCCGCGAAGCAGTACAGTGTGAGAGGGTCAAAGACGCCAATGGAGCACCCAAGGATAAAGAATTCTACGAAGGAGCTATGGCCCGGGCCTTCGCCGAGGGACGTCGGGTGCTGAGCGAAGATGGCGTAGGCTCCGTCGTCTTCGCCCACAAAACCACCGAGGGATGGGAGGCGCTGCTCTCTGGCATGATCCAAGGCGGCTGGACTATCACCGGCTCCTGGCCGGTAGCAACCGAGATGGGTTCCAGACTCAACGCACGTGACACCGCCGCCCTTGCCACCAGCGTCCACCTAATCTGCCGCCCACGTCCCGAGGACGCCCCCATCGGCGACTGGGCCGATGTCCTGCACGAACTGCCGACCCGCGTCGCTGACTGGATCGAGCGCTTGCAGGGTGAAGGCATCCGTGGTGCCGATCTGGTCTTCGCCTGCATCGGCCCCGCGCTCGAAATTTTCAGCCGCTACCGCGCCGTCGAAACTGCCGAGGGCGATATAATCGGCCTGCCCGATTACTTGGAGAAGGTCTGGGAGGTAGTCGGTCGCGCCGCACTGCAACAGGTGCTCGGCACCGCAGAGGCGCGAGCGCACAACGGTCTGTCCGGCGCACTGGAAGAGGACGCCCGCCTGACCGCGCTCTTCCTGTGGACGCTCCAAAGCACGACCCCTGTTGCAGAAAATCAGAGTCCTGCCCCTGCGAACGCAGGGGAACAAGACGACGAGGCCGACGAAGAAGCCGTCGCCAAAGCAGCAGCCACGGGATTTGCGCTCCCCTTCGACGTAGTGCGTCGCTTCGCCCAGCCCATGGGCATTGACCTCGACACCTGGACCGACCGCATCATCGGCCAAGAAAAGGGCGTCGTACGCCTACTACCAGTGTCCGAGCGCGCCAAAAAGCTCTTCGGCGAGGACGCCGCTGCTGCCGCAGCCAATTACATCGAAAGCGACCCACACGGCAGCTTGCAGCAGACCCTCTTCCCCGACTTGCAGGACGGCGCACCCACGCTCGTCCGAGAGCCGCGCCCGCGCTACGGCGAATCCTCCGACGACCAACTCGCCGCGACGCTTGGCGATACCACCCTCGACCGCGTCCACACCGCCATGCTGCTCCAGTCCAGCGGCCACGCCAACGCCCTGCGGACGCTAATCGACGCCGAGCAAGATCGCGGCCCCGACTTCCTCCGCCTTGCCAACGCCCTATCCGCCCTCTATCCTCAAGGCTGCAACGAAAAACGCCTCCTCGACGCCATGCTCTTGGCGGTGCCGAGGTAGCCGGACGTGATAACCACGGAGAGAGACATGACCACTAATCCCGACCTACTCAAGCGCATTACCGTGCGCCCGGATGTCTTTGGCGGCAAGCCCATCATTCGCGACATGCGCATCGCGGTGGAACACGTTCTAGGAATGCTTGCGGCAGGGGATACCGCAGAGACGATTCTCCAAGAATACCCGATTCTGGAGCCAGAAGACATCCGAGCGTGCCTGCTTTTTGCCCACCGTTCGCTGGCAGGCGACCATGTCCACTAATTCAGAACTGCTCAAGCGCATCACCGCGCGCCCGGATGTCTTTGGTGGCAAGCCCATCATTCGCGATATGCGAATTTCGGTGGAACTCATCCTGAGCCTGATGACACAGGGCGTAAAGACGGAAGCCATTTTGGAGGATTACCCCGAACTGGAACCGGACGACATTCGCGCCTGTACTGCTTACGCGCACGCAGTTATCGCTAAAGACACACTGGCCGCCGTATCGATTGCGGATTCGTGAGATTTCTAGTAGATCGATGTGCGGGCCGCCGTATAGCAGAATGGCTGCGCGATCAGGGGCATGACGTGGTCGAGGCTCGTGAGCTTGGGGCCGATCCGGGAGATCGGGCGCTACTGGAACTCGCTGCCGCCGACGGCAGAATTTTGGTAACGATCGATACCGACTTCGGAGAGCTTGTTTACGTGCGAAGGGTCCCGCATGCGGGCTTGGTGCGCCTCCCAGACGTGTCGGCGGAGCGACGCATTGCCTTGATCGCCGAGGTACTCGAGCGGCATCGCCAAGCGCTGGAAATACAGGCGATTGTCACGATCCGCGACGGTCGTATCCGCATCTCCCATCCGCCGTCGCCTTAGAGGCTGCGGACGCTAATCAACGCCGAGCAAGATCGCGACCCCGAGTTCCTGTGGCTTGCCGACGCGCTGCTGACCCTCTATCCTCAAGGCTGCAACGAAAAACGCCTCCTCGACGCCATGCTCTTGGCATTGCAGAGGTAGCCGGACGTGATAACCACGGAGAGAGACATGACCACTAATCCCGACCTACTCAAGCGCATTACCGTGCGCCCGAATGTCTTTGGCGGCAAGCCCATCATTCGCGACATGCGCATCGCGGTGGAACATGTCCTAGGAATGCTTGCGGCAGGGGATACCGCAGAGACGATTCTCCAAGAATATCCGATTCTGGAGCCAGAAGACATTCGAGCCTGTACTGCCTACGCACATGCAGTCTAAATAAGCAACACCGAGCCAATCATGATCCGACGTGTGACAATCAAAAACTTCAAGCGCTTCCGTAAACAGGAATTTGAGCTTGCGGAATCAGTCGTCCTCGCCGGGCCGAACAACGCTGGCAAATCGACGTTGCTCCAATCAGTTGCGCTCTGGAAGTTCGTGCTCGACCGCTGGGTTGTTCAACGGGCGGGCGGAAGAGCTCTCGAGCGTTCGGGGGTCGCTATTCCGCGTACTGACATCACCGCGGTCCCGCTCCGCGAGATGAATCTCCTTTGGGAAGACCGAAAGGTAACCGGTCCTCGTGGGATGTCCGGAGCGCGGCGGTTGATCGAGATCGTCGTGGAAGGACAAACGAACGATAAAACGTGGACATGTGGACTCGAGTTCCAGTACAGCAACCCCGAGTTGATTCATGCGCGGCCCCAAAATGCAAAGAGCCTTGACCGCGAGGCTATACGTGCCTTCCCGCCAACAGAAGCCAAGGAACTCTCCATCGTCCACGTACCTCCTCTCTCGGGCATTGAGCACGACGAGCCGCGCCGCGATCGGGGCATGCAAGACCTGCTCATCGGCCAAGGACGACCGGGCGATATTCTGCGAAACCTTCTGCTAGAAGTTGCCGAAAGCAGCAATGAGAGCAACTGGCAGACACTTGCGGGACACATCAATGACCTCTTACGCATCGAACTAATTAAGCCGAATTACTCACCGGCCCAACCATACATAGTATGCGAATACAACGAGCCGGGACACACGCGACCACTGGATTTGTCAAACGCTGGCAGCGGAACGCTGCAAGTGATTCTGCTGCTCGCCTTCTTGTACGCACGCCCCGCCACGGTGATTCTGCTCGACGAGCCGGATGCCCACCAGCACATCATTCTACAACGGCAAGTGTACGATCTCATTCGCAAGGTCGCCCACGAGCGCAAGGGGCAAGTCATTGTTGCAACCCACTCCGAAGTAATCCTCGATTCAACGGAGCCAGACCGGGTACTCGGCTTCTTCAGCCAAGCACCTCGTCCCCTTGCTAACAAAACCGAGCGCGACCAACTCCGCGAAGCACTCAAGCGCATTACCACTACAGACCTGCTATTGGGCCAAGAGGTCGGGGGGGTGCTCTATGTTGAAAGCGAGGCCGACGAACGCATCTTGAGCGAGTGGGTCCGCATACTCAATCATCCAGCTCAACGCTTCTTTGAACGACCTTTTGTCCACTTGCTCGGTAGCAGGAGCCTTCGCGAAGCGAGGGCACATTTTTTTGCCATGCGGGCGGTTTGTCCAAACTTGCGTGCTCTTTGCCTACTCGATGGAGACAATCTCGACGAACCGGACATCGAGATGCAGCAAGCGGGCTTGGTCGTTCTGCGCTGGCGTCGCTACGAAATCGAGAATTACCTTCTGCAT
Source organism: Candidatus Latescibacterota bacterium (assembly GCA_965208845.1). Taxonomy (GTDB): domain Bacteria; phylum Latescibacterota; class UBA2968; order UBA8231; family UBA8231. The sequence continues at coordinate 6,580,369 of OZ242361.1, forward strand.
CCGGAGGCCATCAAGCGCTTTCGATTCGCCGATTTTCCGCTGATGCAACCCAAGATCGATGACGAATTCTGGAGGCATGTGCCCCAAGGGACCGACCTCTTTGGAGATCACGTCTCGCTCGTACGCATTAAGGCAAGCGACGAGTTCCTAGTGCCGCTATTGGAAAAGCTCGGCCGGAATACCCCTAAGAGAGAGCTATATCTGCTGGCAGCCGTTATGAAAAAAGACGAGATCCACCCGGAGACCCACGATAAGCTCGACCAAATCGCAAAGTCGCTCAATCCGTGAGAGCAAGGAAACAACTAATGCTCTCCCGATACCGACCAAAGAGAGATACAGCATGGCCCTCGACCCTTGGTACAAAGTCGTAACACTCCGTAAAGAAGTCCGCGAAGGCCGCTCGTTCAGCCCGGACGAGTTCGCCATCGCCCTTGAGCAGATCGTAGCTCAAACCGCCCCCGTAGATTACCGCGATCCAGCGCAGTTCTTCTCGCGCACCTGCTTCACCCGCGCACTGAAGGAACACGCCGGCATGGTTCTCCGGCGTCTTTCCGGCAAGACCGAGAACACAGCGCCGGTCCTCACGCTCGTCACCCAATTCGGCGGCGGCAAGACGCATACACTCGCTTCTTTGTACCATATCGCCAACGCTGGCTCGGATGCCGCCAAGTTCCCCGGTGTGTCGGATCTCCTAGACGAGGCAGGGATCGCAGAAGCTCCTCCCGCCCGCGTCGGCGTCTTCGTCGGCAATGCTTGGGACCCTGCGGAAGGCCGCGAGACGCCTTGGATCGACCTAGCCCGCCAACTGGCGGGTGATAAGGGCGTCGCTGCACTCGGTGATGCCGCGAAAACCACGCCACCGGGAACCGGGGCACTGGCCAATGTATTCGCCGCTGCGGATGCGCCCGTGCTGCTGTTGTTCGATGAAGTCCTGAACTTCGTCAACC